>JAJQED010000024.1 GCA_021201825.1 Alistipes sp. | reverse complement strand
GGGAATCATATAAACCCCGCTCTTGCCGTTTCCCGGATTTGCCAGGAAACGGGGAGCTTTCCCGGCCTTGCCGTTCCGCACTGCTTAATGGGGGCGGGTACACCCGGCCTTGCCGTTTCCGCACTGCTTGCCGGGGAGCGGGTGCCAGACCGGCCCGTGCAAACCACGGGCCGGCCTTACCGGTTGAACGTTACCGTCACGTTGTCTATCCCCAGGCCCATCGCTCCCTGGCATGCCGTCCCGGTGTTGACAGAGTAGTTCCATGCCAGGTAAAGGTCCTCGTTCTGTCCCACCTCTATATTCAGCACACCGCTGACCGGCCGGGTCTCGGACGGCACTTCAGCCAGCCCGTTCATATCCCCGTCCGGGGAGAAGTAGGTCCGGAAATCGTCACCGGCGAGGGTCCAGTTTCGGCCGTCACGGGAGTAGTACAGCTGGATGCGGAATCCCTGTTCGTTGTTACCGTTTCGGTATTTTTCCACGTCGTAGGCGATGCTGACCGTTTTTACGGCATTACCCGTATTGCGGTACCTGGAGTAGATGTTGACCCCGCGCGTGCCGTCGTCCACGCCGGTGGAGATGCCGCCTATGGCGCGGTCCGTTGCGGTGGATTCGTTGCCGGCCCCGAAGTTATAGATGCCGTTGCGGGCCGAGTTGGACATATTTATCCCGCCCACCTGTTCAGTGTTGTTACCGGCCGTAGCGAACGTACCCAATACGCGAGGCGCATCCAGCCGCTTTTCTATCCTCCAGCCCTGCGGGAGGGTGGCCGTGGGCGAGGTGCCTATGGCGTCGAAATCCTGGACATAGGTCGCTATACTTACCGGTATATAGTCCGTATCTTCCTGCGACGAGGCCACTATGCGGACGTCGTCCAGAGCAAGGGCCTGCGCACCGCTGGAGGTGGTACCGGAGATCACCGAGAAATTCCAGGCCAGGTAAAGCGACTCCCCGGCGGCAAGGCTCTCGTAGAGGGTTCCCGAAACCGCCCGGGTGTCACCCGGGACTGCGGAATAGCCGGCCGTTTCGCTGTCGGGTGCGAACGCCACCATGAAATCCTCCCCGGCCGGGGTCCAGCTTATCCCGTCCGGCGAACAGTACATTTGGGCCGTGAACCCGGATGAGTTGTTGCCCTTGCGGTATTTCTCGATGTTGAAACTCACGTCAAGCGAGTTAATCCGGGAGCTGCCGGTGTTCACAAGGTGCAGGTAAACGTTCACTCCCTGGGTCTTCTCCGTGTCCCCCGTGGTGATACCGCCTACGGCCCGGTCCTGCGAACTGCTGCTCGCCCCGAAATTATAGAGGCCGTTGGTGGCGTTGGAAGCGATATTCTCGGCGGCGGCCATTTCGGTGGCCTTGCCGGCCGCGCTGTATATCCCCAGGGTCCGCTGGGAGGTGGCCCCGATCATCTTTTCGATCTTCCAGCCCGTGGGCAGCGTAGCCACGTCGCCCGTGCCCAGGGAGTTGAAGTCCTGGGTGTATGTGGCTCCGGGCTGGATTCCGGCATATTCGTCGTCGCCGTCCGATCCGGTTTTGCGGACCGTTATTTTCGCCTCGGCGCTATGGCTCTCGGTAGTGGTCGCGGTAACGGTGAATACTCCTTCCGTTCCGTCGCTGTAGAATACCCCGTCGGAGTCGATCGTTCCCCCGCCGCTGACGGACCACTGGATCGGGAATTCGTCCACGCCGAGCCTTTCGCCGTTGGGTGATATCTGGTCGAAACGGAACCGGAGCTGGCCCGAGTAGTCGGACGCAATGTGGTGGGTCGCGGCGGCTTCAGCCGCACGGGTCTGCATCTGCTGTGCGTCGGCGGCACTTATTTCGCCCGGGTAATACGACAGCCCCACGGGGCTCTCGTTAAAGAAACAGTTGTAGAACACACAGGCTCCGAGGTATGTAGCCTTGACGGACGGGTGGCGGTCGTCGGTATAAAGTTCGTTGCGGGCGTCCTTACCCTCTTCCTCGAAAATGAGGTTGTAGGCATGTGCTACGGGGAATATCAGCGTGCCGGTCTTCTCGGCGACTTCCTGATAAGTAGCGTACAGGGTCTCCATATCCTGTGAATAGCTGCTCGAGGTCCGAAGCGGCCAGTTGAGCATCAGTATAACGCGGGCCTCTGGATTGGGGCAGTATTCGCGGATATACTCCACCCACTGCTCAACGGAGCTGAGGAACCCCTCAGGATTGGTCAGCGGTTTGGTGCTCTGTTCCTGCAGGATGATATGGGTCCACGGCTCGGAACGGATGCGGTATTTGGCCGTTGGCATCCCGGGGCTGACCATCTGGTCCCCCTCGTCGTAGTGTGTCTGGAGCGACTGGCCCAGCCGCGTCTGCTTCTCCCACACGGCGTTCTTCCCGCCGGCCTCGGCCAGGCGGTTGAATACCGTGGGCATTTCGTTGTAGTCTATCAGGCTGTTGTTCAGCGACAGTATCTTCAGCTCCTGCTCTCCGTCCAGCAGGTACTCCTCGGCGGGCGAGAGGGCGAAGCTCTTAATGAAATATTCGTACTTGGTGTCGGTCGGAATAGTGTCTACATCATCCTTGCAGGCGCCCAGCATCAAAACTGCGAACGCCAAAACGATCTTCGAGATCAACTTCATAACGGGTAGTATTTAGGTTTAGAAAAGATTTCTATTTATGTTCTTCCTGCCGTCAGGGCAAGTGGTATCTCTACGGGTTTGCCACCTTGTCCGGGGTGCGGGAAAACATAAGAGGGGCTCAGGCCGAGCCTGTGCCCGCCCCTCTTATTGCTTTTACCGTAGATGGAATTTGTCCCCGTGGCCCCCTGCGGGGAGTGGGAACTATTTGGCGAACTCTATTACCGCCGTGCCGTACGGCGCGATCTCATACGGGCCGGTTGTCGGTACGGTGGTCTCCGATACAATATCGTATCCGGAGGCTATGCCCCCTATCATCTCTGCGTAGCGGTCCCAGTCGATGGTACGCGGTTCGCCAGAGAAGTTTAGCACGGTCATTACCACTTCGTCGTCGTTATAGCGGAAATAAACGTAATTGTTGTCGCGGGAATAGAACTGCACGAAACCGCCGTTGTGAATGACCTCTTTACCCTTGCGCCAGTTGAAGAGTTTCGAGAAGTACTCGAAAACCTCCTGCTCCTCGGGGGTGCGGTCGGCGGGGGTGAAAAGGTCGCGCTCGTCGCCCGGCCAGCCGCCCGGGAAATCGATGCGGGCACTGCCGTGGCCCTGCGAGCGGTCCAGCGACTGGAACATCAGCTCCGTGCCGACCCATACCTGCGGCATGCCGCGCATGGTGGCCAGCAGTGCGATGCCGATCTTGGACTTGCGGGGGTCTCCCCCGCCGAAGTCGGCCAGGTGGTCCGTGTCGTGGTTGTCCAGGAATATCATCAGCCGGTTGGGGTCGCGGAACAGGAAGTCCTGTGTCAGCACCTCGTATATGGCGTTAACCCCGCCGCGGCGGTTGTTCTCCCCGAGGGCGCCGATAACGGCGTTCATCAGCGGGAAGTCCATACCCATGGGCAGGTGCGAGTCGAAGCCGTCGTAATTGTGCTGCCCGCCGACCCAGTAGGCCACCTGCGAGGGCTGTCCGTGCCAGCTTTCGCCCACGATGCTCAGGTTCGGGTATTCGTCCAGCACGCTGCGCACCCATTCGGCCATCGCATATTTGTCGTTGTAAGGGTAGGTGTCGACCCTAAGCCCGTCTATGTCCATGTTCTCGATCCACCATACGGCCCACTGCTTGAAGTACTGGAGTACGTACGGGTTGGCCAGGTTCATGTCGGGCATCCCGCCGGTGAACCAGCCACGGTAGAATATCTCCTGGTCGTACTTCGATGAGTTGGGGGCCATCGGGAGCGCCATGGCGTGGGTAGTGCCGGTATACTGCGGGAACTGGTTGATCCAGTCGGCGAACGGCAGGTCTTCCATCCACCAGTGCGTGATGCCGCAGTGGTTGGTCACAACGTCCATGATTATCTTCAATCCGTGCCGGTGGGCTTCCCGTACCATCTCCTTGTAGAGGTCGTTCGTGCCGAACCGGGGGTCTATCTTGTAATAGTCCGAAGTGGCGTACTGGTGGTAGGAACCCCGACGATCATTGTCGAGCGTAAGCGGGGTGCTCCAGATGGCGGTGGCCCCGATGGAGGCGATGTAGTCCAGGTGGTCTATGATGCCCTGTATATCGCCGCCGTGCCTGCCGTGGAAGTTGGAGCGGTCCGCTTTTTCGGTGGTGTCGTCGGTATTGTCGTTCGAGGGGTCGCCGTTGGCGAACCGGTCGGGCATGATCAGGTATACCATGTCGGCGGTCGTGAAGCTCTGCCTGTCGCGGGAGCCCTCGCGGCGCTGGCCGATGTGATACGGGTGGGTGAAACTGCCGTTGCCCTGTGTGAACCGGAACGTATAGTCGCCCGCTGTGGCCCGGCTGTCCACCTCTACGTCCACGAAGAGGTAGTTGGGACTCTCGGCGCGGTGTACCTGCGTTACGCGCACCCCGTCTTCGATTACCTCGACGTCGGCCGTGCCGATACCCTCCCCGTAGAACATCACCTGCAACGGGGTATTCATCCCCACCCACCAGCTCAGCGGCTCGGCCCGCTGTATATTTTGTGCGAATCCCGGCAGGCTGAGCAGCAGCGCCGCCGCCAGTATCAAAGCGAATCTTAAAGTTCTCATAACCGGTAATTTGTAGTGGTTAGTCCTCCAGTATCACGAATTCCCACGGGGCCAGCGACATCTCGTCGGTGCCCACGGTAACGTCGGCCTGCCGTGACGAGAAGTTGAAGATGCAGACCACCTTGTCCCCGCCTGCCTCGCGCGAGAAAGCGTAAACCTGCGTCGGGTTGGAGGTCTCGATCTCCACCAGTTCGCCGCCTTTTTCACCGGCGGCAAGGGCCGCGTTGCGGTGCTTGAGCGCGTTGAGGCTCTTATACAGGTCCGTGAAACCGCCGCGGTCCTGCCACTCTATGCTGTCCTTGACGAAGAATTCCAGCCGGCGGTCCAGGCCCACTTCCTGCCCGTTGTAAACCAGCGGCATGCCGGGAAGTACGTATGTGAATGCGGCGAATGTGGCGTAGGCGTCGCCCATGCGTTCGAATTCGGTGCCGTTCCAAGAGTTCTCGTCATGGTTGGAGGTAAACTGCAGGCGGATGGCGTCGGCCGGGTACCTGCGTTTTTCACGGGCTATGTAACTGCGGAGAGAGTCGATCGGGTACTCCTCCTGTGCCAGGCGGTTCATTATATGGTGGGCCTCCCAGGCATAGCTCGCGTCGAACCCGCCCTCGGTATGCAGTTCGGGCGATTCGGCCTCGGCCAGCATGAACAGGTCCGCTTTCTCGTCCTTGAGTATGCTGATCGCTTTGTCCCAGAACTCGAGGGGCGGCCCTACGGCGTAATCGCAACGGTAGCCGTCGATGTCGGCTTCCCTCACCCAATAGAGCATCGCGTCTATCATGGCGTCACGCATCTCCTCGTTGCCGAAGTCAAGCTGCGAGACGTCGGTCCAGTCGTACGGGGCCACGGGACTGCCGTTCTCGTCCAGGTCGTACCAGTCGAGGTTCGAGGTCCACACCGCGTCGCGCGAAGTGTGGTTCGGCACCCAGTCCATCAGCACCTTGAACCCGTGCCTGTGGGCCTCCGCCACGAAATGTTTAAAGTCCTCCATCGTCCCGAACTCCGGGTTGACCGCTTTGTAATCGCTTATGGAATAGTAACTTCCCAGTTCTCCCTTGCGTTCCTCCACTCCGATGGGGTGGATGGGCATGAACCATATAATGTCCACGCCTAACTCCCTGAGCCGGGGCAGGTGTCCCTCGGCGGCCCGGAACGTTCCCTCGTCGGTGAACTGGCGGGTGTTCAGCTCGTACATCACGGCATGGTAGCTCCATTCGGGATGGATATCCCGCACTGTTTCCGCCGGGCGCTCGTTGCATCCGGCCGCCGCGAACATGGCGACCAGCGCCACGAGTATCACGTAAATGTTTTTCATATCGGTTGGGTTTTAAGGTTGGTTTTACAATTCGCAAATTACCGTGCCGTAAGCCGGCAGGTTGGCTATGTAGCGGGTGGGACCGTAGCGGGTGACGGTCGCGTCCCCGTGTTCCAGCACCCCGCGCTTTACTTCGGAGTTTATCGTGTAGGACGCCTGGCTGGACGATAGGTTATGCAGGACCAGGTATTTGGTGCCGTTATAGACGCGGTAGAATGCCATGACCTGCTTGTCGTCCTGTGCCGCCTCGTCGTACCCGTCCGGCAGCTGCATCGCCCCGTAGGCCATCACCGGGTCCCCGTTGCGCAGTTCGATGAACTCCTTGTAGACGTTGTAGAGCGAATTGGGGTCGCTCTGCTGTACGGTAAGGTTGCTTACGTTGGCATCGGTGGAGTACATCGGCGTCAGCCATTTGGTGCGGTAGATGTCGGACGAGGTGGCGTTCCACAGGAACGGTTCGCGGACGTATTCGTCCGGTTTCAGCCCGAGCATGCCGATCTCTTCGCCGTAATAGATATACGGGCTTCCGGAGACCGTGAGCAGGACCTTGGCGGCCATCTTCATCTTGTTTACATTCCCGCCCAGCACGCTCCCCGTGCGCTCCTCGTCGTGGTTGGAGAGTTTGGTGGCATTGATATAGTCGCTGCGGTAGCGGGCATACATCGCCTCGTAATCCAGCAGGTCCTTGGGGTACCATTTGCCCGAGTCGTTGTTTAGGGCCCACTCGAGCCTCCACCAGCTGCTGAAGTCGAAAAGCGCGGGAAGCCCGGCGTAATACGGGGCCACGTATTCGGCTTCGGACAGCACCTCGCCTATCATATAGACGCCCGGCGTGGTCTTGCTCATCTGGTCGTAGAACATCTTGAGGAACCTCGGGTTCTCGTTGGAGTTCTCGTTCTGGTATATGTGTTTTACGGCGTCCAGCCTGAACCCGTCCACCCCTTTCTCCAGCCAGAATTTCCCCGCCTCGCAAATGGCGGCGTAGGCCGGCGAGTTGGCCACGTC
The DNA here is from genome assembly GCA_021201825.1 of Alistipes sp. Classification (GTDB taxonomy): domain Bacteria; phylum Bacteroidota; class Bacteroidia; order Bacteroidales; family Rikenellaceae; genus WRDF01. The sequence continues at coordinate 13,319 of JAJQED010000024.1, read as the reverse complement.
GTCGATGTCGTGGTAATTCAGCTCGGGCATCCAGTCCGAGAACATTCCCATGTATTTGTAGCCCGTGGTTCCGGTCGTGACGCTGTGCCACTCCCCGGAGTTGTAATAGTCGGTCATAGGTATCTTCCCGGCCTCGATATCCGCTTTGGGGTCCTGTGAGAAAAGGTAATAGTCCCGGTACTCGCTGTCGACCGATAGGACGGCGTCCTCGAACCACGGGTGGGTCTTGGAGGTGTGGTTTATGACGAAATCGAGTATAACCTTTATCCCCAGCGACTTGGCCTTGGCCAGCATCCGGTCGAAATCTTCCATGGTCCCGTAATCGGGGTTAATGGAGGTATAATCTTCGACATCGTACCCGTGGTAAGACGGGGAGGGGTTGATAGGCATAAGCCAAATACCGCTTACACCCAGTTCATTGAGGTAATCCAGTTTCTCGGTCACCCCGTTCAGGTCCCCGATGCCGTCGCCGTCGGTGTCGGCGAATGAGCGTACGAATATCTCGTAGAAGATATCGGCCCGTTTCTCTCCGTCCCAGTCAGCCTCGGGGAACGGTACCTTTTCGGTCTCGTATTCCCCGGTAGCCGGGTCGTCCTTGCATCCCGCGAGCAGGATGCAGAGGACCGCCAGCCATAGGTATATATACGTTCTTTTCATGCACATACCGGTTATTTTATCAGGCGCGGTTCGCCGTTCACGGTTATTTCGAGCGGCTCGCCGCTGTCCAGGGTGACCTCGGTGCCGGAGGTGCTCACCCGTACGTTAACGATCCTGCCGCGGTAGATGATCTTGTAAGCGAAAGCTTTCCAGTTGGGGGGCAGGCTCGTGGTGAACGACAGGTGGCCGCCGTCGGCCCGCATCCCGCCGAATCCCTCGACCACCGAGAGCCACGAACCGGCCATGCTGGTTATGTGGCATCCCTCTTCGTTCTCGCGGTTATAGTCGTCCAGGTCGAGGCGCGCGGCCCTCAGGTAGAGTTCGTAGGCCTTGTCCATATCCCCGATCTTTGCCGCCAGTATAGAATGTACGCACGGGGAGAGGGAGGATTCGTGGACCGTGCGGGCCTCGTAGAAGCGGAAGTTGCGCTCGATCTGCTCGGGGCTGAACCTGTTCTGGAAGTAATAGATACCCTGAAGCACGTCCGCCTGCTTGATAAAGCAGCTGCGCAGGATGCGGTCCCAGCTCCATTTCTGGTTCAGCGGGCGTTCGGCCGGGTCGAGGTCTTCCACCAATATCTGCTCCTTGTCCATGTAGCCGTCCTGCTGGAGGAATATCCCCGCCTGTTTGTCTTCGGGCAGGTGGATGTTCTCGATTATGGCGGCCCACTGCCGCCCCTCGGTCTCGAGGTTGAAGAACCGCTTGGCCTTTATGCGTTCCCAATCGGCCGGAGAGTTTTCCCGTACCCACCAGGCGGCCTCCAGCGCATACTCCATACACCAGCGGGCGATGTAGTTGGTAAACCAGTTGTTGTTAACGTTGTTCTCATATTCGTTGGGGCCCGTTACCCCGAGTATCACATATTTGTTCTTCTCGGGCGAGAAGTTGGCCCTCTGGGCCCAGAACCGCGCAATGCCGATCAGCACTTCGAGACCATAGTCGGCAAGGTACTTCTGTTCGCCGGTGTAGCGGATATAGTTGTAGATGGCGAACGCGATTGAGCCGTTGCGGTGTATCTCCTCGAAAGTGATCTCCCACTCGTTGTGGCACTCCTCGCCGTTCATGGTTACCATCGGGTAGAGCGCCGCGCCGTCCCTGAAACCCAGCTTGGCGGCGTTCTCGATGGCCTTGTCGAGCTGGTTGTACCGGTATATCAACAGCTGGCGGGCTACCTCTTCGCCCTGGGTGGCCAGATAGAACGGGATGCAGTAAGCCTCGGTGTCCCAGTAGGTGCTGCCGCCGTATTTCTCGCCGGTGAACCCTTTTGGCCCGATGTTCAGGCGGCTGTCCTTGCCCGTGTAGGTTTGCAGGAGCATGAAAATGCAGTAGCGGATACCCTGCTGGGCCTGGTCGTCTCCCTCGATCACGATGTCGCATCCGGCCCACTTCTCGGCCCACGCCTGCACCTGTTCGGCAAGCAGCGTATCGAACCCGGCCCCGCGCGCCTCGCGGGCCACGTCAGCGGCCGCTTCCGCAAGCCGGTCCTGTGCATGGTTAAGCGACGAGCAGATGCCCACGTATTTATACAGTGTGCAGGCCTCGCCTTTTTTCAGCGGCACCGTCGTGCACTGCATAACCAGTTCGCCCTCGGTGCGGTTGTCGAATGTGGCCCCGTCCAGTACGTTCTCCATCGCCCAGCACACCCCGAAGCCCGTTTTGAGGGTCTTCATTGTCACCGACAAGGGGGTGTTCGAGACGAACTCCCAGAACTTCTCGTTGTAGTTGGCGTCCTCGTTGCGAACGTCCGCATCGATATAGGGGCATATCTCGGCCTGCGTGTCGCTGTCCAATGCGGTGATGCTGTAACGGATGGCCCCCAGCTCGGTACGCTTCATGCTCACGAACCGTGTGGATTCGATCCGCACGTCCCCCGCCTGCGGCACTTCCACGGTGAAACTGCGCGACAGGGTCCCCTGTTTCATGTCCAGCTCGTGGTAGTAATCTTTCACTTTCAGTTTGGCCAGGTCTATCTCCACGCCGTTCACCCTTACCCGTATCCCGATCCAGAATGCCGAGTTGAGCACCTTGGCGAAATATTCCGGGTAGCCGTTCTTCCACCAGCCTACGCGGGTCTTGTCCGGGTAGTAAACGCCCCCGATGTAGCTCCCCTGCAGGGTCTCCCCTGTGTAGGTCTCCTCGAAGTTGCCCCTCTGGCCCATGGCCCCGTTGCCGATGCTGAAAAGGCTCTCGGCGGCCCTCACCCGCTCGGGCAGGAATCTCTCCTCTATAATGCGCCACGGGTCGTTCTTTATATATTCGTTCATAGTCGTGTCAGTCTATTCGTTTGGTTAAATCTTCAAATGTGAATCCCACGAACCCGGGGATCAGGGTGTCCGCCTTGCGCAAGGTGGGACTGCCACCCACGCCTACACTCCGCATCCCGGCCCTGCGGGCGGCCTCGATACCGGCTTCGGCATCCTCGAAAACTACGCACTGCGCCGGGGGCGTGCCGGTAAGCTCGGCGCCCAGCAGGAAGACCTGCGGGTCGGGCTTGGCCTCCGAGACCATCGAGCCGTCCACCACCGCGTCGAAATATCCCCCCAGGCCGGTGTTTTCCAGTATCAGCCCGGCATTCTTGCTTGCGGAACCCAGTGCGATCTTTATCCCTTTTGTCTTTAGTTCGTCAAGGAAAGAGGTTACGCCCGGCAGTATCTCCGAGGCGGTCATCCGTGAGATGTATTCCACATACCAGCCGTTCTTACGGGCGGCCATCTCCTCTTTTTCCCCGGCGGAGTAACGCTCCCTTACCCCGCCCGTGTCGAGCAGGATATCGAGCGAGGCCATGCGGCTTACCCCTTTGAGGGCTTCGTTGTGTTCTTCGGTGAACTCGAAACCCAGTTCTGCGGCCAGCCTGCGCCATGCCTTGTAGTGGTACACGGCGGTGTCGACAAGCACCCCGTCCAGGTCGAATAAACAAGCAGAGATCATTTCCTATCCTGTATAATATTTTTTTGGTTACGGCCGGAAAGGGTCGCCCCCCGGGCCGCTTCGTTGTTAGTTGCCGGCGGGTCTGTCTTTGACTATGGCCACGGACACGGCCCCGAGCAGCATCAGTATCCCTGCCCCCACGATCATCATCACGGCGTTGCCGTTGCAAAGGTACCTTACGATAACCCCGCCCGTTAGGCCCATGATTATCTGGGGTATGGTGATGGTGAAGTTGAACAGGCCCATGTAAAGTCCGGTCCCCTCGGCATCCATGCTCTTGGCAAGGATAGAGTAGGGCATGGCAAGTATCGCTCCCCATGCCACCCCGATGCCCACCATCGGCAGGATCAACAGCCATTTATCCTTTATCAGGGCCATGCCGATAAACCCTAAGGCACCCAATATCAGCCCGAGGGCATAAACTTTCTTGTTGCCCATCCTGCGCGCGATGCGCGGTATCATGATGGAGAACAGCCCGGCGAACACGGCGTAGACGGCGAACAATACCCCTACCCAATCCCCGGCGTTGCCGTACTCGGGCGACAGGGTGTCGGTGGTCCCGTAAAGGTTGGCCGCAAGCGCCGGAGTGGAGTAGGTCCACATCAGGAACAGCGCCGCCCACGAAAAGAACTGCACCAGGCCCAGCTGGAGCATCACGGGGGGTATGTTTTTAAGCAGCTTGCCCAGCTTGGGTTTCTCTTTGGCGTCCTCCGCTTTGCCCCCGTTATATTCCAGGAACTGCTTGGGCGGGTATTCCCGCGTCCGGAATGCCGTCCACAGCACGGTCAGCAGCAGGATGCCGCCGCCGATATAGTAAGACCACGAAACGGATGCGGGGATCTTCGACTCCTCGGTCGAGACGTTGTTGACCCCGAAGACGTTCACCAGCACGAACGGCAGGATCGAACCCACCACCGCGCCGCAGTTTATAAGGAACGACTGCACCGAATAACCCTTGGTCTGCTGTTTCTCGTTGAGCATATCGGACACCAGCGCCCGGAACGGCTGCATCGTTACGTTGAACGAAACGTCCATGAAAAGGAATATAATGGCCGCGAAAACCAGCGGAGCCATAATGGCCACGAAAACCTCGGCCATCGGCATCATGAACAGGCAGAACGTGGAGAGTATCGCCCCTCCGAGGATGAACGGTACCCGGCGGCCCATACGGGTCCATGTGCGGTCGCTGAACAGCCCGATTATCGGTTGAACGATCAGCCCCGCCACCGGTGCCGCCAGCCAGAAGTAGCTCAGCTGGTGCAGGTCGGCGCCGAGCGACTGCAATATACGGCTGGTGTTGGCGTTCTGCAACGCATAGCCTATCTGTACGCCCAAAAAGCCGAAACTCAGATTCCATATCTGCCAGAACGACAGATCCGGCTTTTTACTCATAATCTCAAGATTTAATTTTCATACACTTCCGCAAAACCGTTTCCCCCGGCAGCGGTGCCGCTCCCGGGGATCGGTCTTTAAAAAAGGGCCGCCACCTCGGCGGCCCTCGCGCATTTTATTGTTCTTCAGGTGGTGGTAAGAACCGGGAGCCTATTGGTTCCCGATCCTCCAGATATAGTACCCGTACGCCGCAATGTCGTACGTGGTTGCGGTGGTGAACGATGAGCCGGTCATAAGGTCAGTGACCTGGGTCAGGGCGAACTCGGCCGGGAGGCTGATCTTCCTGTCCGTAGCCGATGTGTTCACCATGACCAGTATCTCTTCCTTGCCGTCGGAACGCTTGTAGCAGGCAATATCGTCGTCCACGCTGTAGGTGGCGATGTCGGCACTGGCCTGCAGGGCGTCGGTCGAGCTGCGCACCGACATTATCTTCTCGTACTCACTACGGATCTCTGGGTTGGCGCTCCAGTCCATCGAATAGTTCGTGAAGAACGAAACACGGTCCGGATAACCCACTTCCTGCGAGCCGTAGATCATCGGGCATCCACCCATTGTGGCGGCGATGACGAAAGCCGATACGGCACCCTGCTCGGTCTTATAGGCCTCGGTCAGGGATTTTTCGTTGCTCATATCGTGGTTGGTACTGTGGCGCATGTGCCGCCGGCCCTTGTCCTCGGACTGGTTGGCGGTGTAGAGCGTGCTCACTTTCTGCGAACCGCCGTACACGTCCTGCAGCTTATACGCGAAGTCCCATGCGTAGACCATGTCGAAGCCCGAATCGAGGAAGCTGGCGGCGCCGCTTTCGGCAAGCATGAACAGGTCGTCGCCTTTAAGCGATCCGAGCGCAGCGATGGCGTCGGCCCAGAAATCGTGGGGAACAACCCTCTGCATAATCACACCGGTACCCGTCCACGTCGGCCTCCGTAACCCAATACTTCATGGCGTCGAGCATCGCCGCGCGCATATCAGCATTGTCGTAGTTAAGGTCGGCCACATCTGGCCAGTCGAACCCCGGCGGGGAGATAATCTCCCCGTCGCTGTTTTGGGTGTACCAGTCAGGGTGATCCGTGATCCAGGCGTTGTCCCATGACGTATGGTTGGCTACCCAGTCGAGAATGACCCGCATACCTTTGCCGTGGGCCGCCGAAACGAGAGATTTCAGATCGTCCAGCGTGCCGTAATTCGGGTTCACGGCTTTGTAATCTTTCACACAGTAGGGAGAGCCGATACCCTTGTAAACCCCCTGTTCGTAGATCGGCATCAGCCAAAGTATGTTCACTCCCAGCGATTTGATATTATCCAGCTGCCCGGAGATAGCCGTAAGGGTATTCGAGGTCCCGAACATTCCGGGATAGGCCTCGTAAATAACCACCCGGTCTATCTCCTCGGGGACTATGACCGTCGGATTCTCGGGATCATCGATGTCCGTGCCGTTGTTACTGCTGCCGCATCCGTAAACGGGCAGGGCCAGCAGCAGGCACGCCAACCATAATTGCCATTTTGTCATCGCTTTCATCTAAATATCCTTTCTCACGGAGTTACTTCTACGGCCCCACCGGTCGTTACTTCGAAATAGTAATCCCGGTTGGCTACGATATTGTTCTGGTCCAACTGCGGAGAACCGTTGTCGTTGAAGATCAACCCTACCTCATATCCGTTAACGGCCGAGTCCAGCAGGAAGAAATCGTATACGACCCCGTTTACGACCTGCTGGCCGTCCGGCGAAATGCCGGGCCAGACAGTGGTCCATCCGTAATCATGCCAGTAGTGCATCTTCAGGTCCCATCCGCCGGTCATATCGCTGGCATAGACCGTGAATACCTTTTCGTAAACGTCCTGATTTATGGCTTCCAGGAAATAATCCCGGTCCAGGGTCAGTTCGATGTCGTTGAGCTGCGAAGAACCGTCGTTGAAAATAAACTTGAGCGTCATGCCGTCTATGTCTTCCGTCAGGTTGAAATAGTGGTAGGTGATACCTCCGTACGTCACCGTACCGTCCGAAGCCACTCCCGGCCATGAGGTGGTTAACCCCGCGCCGTCGTAATAGTGGGCGTTGTAGGTCGACCATCCGTTATCCTGGAAGTAGATCGTCCGGGATTCCTTAACGACCGGTCCGTCGTCCCACGGGTCGACTTCGGTCAAAGACGAGGAAGTAACCACGAAGTAATAGTCCTTGTCCAGGGTAATGCCGTAGCTCGGCAGTTCGTTGGACCCGTCATTGAATATAATGTATATGGCGGCACCGTTCAGGTCTTCTCCCGGGCGGAAAGAGGTATAGGTAACACCGTTTATTTCCGTCGTGCCGTGGGCTTCCCATCCGGGCCAACCCGCATCCGGATCGGCATCGCCCTGTCCGTCGATCCACGCGTACATATTGAGAGTACTCCAACCGGTCTGGTCGTCGGCATAGATGGTATAGCCGTAGTACGGACCTTCGAGGTCTCCCGGGTCTATTTCGGTAAATCCGGCGTCGGTCACGGTCAGGTACAGGTCGCGGCCGTTGGTATAGTTCTGCGGGCCGTTTATCTGGCTGCCGGCGTCGTTGTTGAATATCAGGTTCATCACATCGCCGTTAAAGGCTTCGGGAATGTCGAAGTACTTAAAGGTATAGCTACCGTTCACGGTAGTTCCCGATACAGCCCATCCCGGCCATGCACCGTCGATGTCGCCGCCGACATCATCATGCCATGCATAGAGGTGGGTGATATTCCATGTTGTCTGGTCGTCTACATATACGGTATAGTAGTCCTTTTGCGTTTCGTTGCCGCTGTTGAAGTATGCTTCCCAGCGGTCTACCCATACGTTGGTACGGGTGCCCACTCCGGCGTCGGTCTTGTGGAGTACGGCCGTGTTGTTGACCGAGCGTTCCTCGCCCTGGGCCACCGAGTAGAAATAATAGCCGTCGGATAGGGTTTTGCCGTTGATGAACGTGCTGGGAACAAGGTATATACCCCATTTCATGTCGTTGTTCTCGGCTTTCTGGAGCTGCCAGGTCGCATCGCCGATGGCATCGTCGCCGCCGTTGAATTCCCCGAGGATATAGTAAGTATCCGTGGCCTGCGAACCCGAAGGCAGGATCACTTCCAGAAGTATGGCGTTGTCCCGTATCTCGAACTGCGGAAGCTCGTGGTCGAATACGATCTCGTCGTCGTTACATCCGAACATGGTTACCATCACCGGTAACAGGAGTAACAAATTTATGATTCTTTTCATCTGTTTTTACCCTTTAAAAGTTAACTGATGGGTTTAATAATTCGGGTTCTGTTTCAAACCGGGGTTCACCGAAAGGGCCGAAGCCGGAAGCGGATACCATTCGTATTTGCGGTCGCGCTGTGCGGGATATTCACGCCCGTCGTCCGAAGCGCGGCCGAAGAACCACCACTGTCCCTGGGTGAACTTGTCGAAGCGGCGCAGGTCCGTACGGCGGCGGCGGCCCTCGCACAGGAACTCCAAGCCCCACTGGCTGAGCATCCAGTCCATGTCGAACGCCGTGTAACCCGGCCCCGGTTCGTTCTGTACCGTCCCCCAGTCCGATGCCGAGTAGTAGCGCTGGCGAACCGTGTTGACCATCTGCCTTGCCCCCTGGTCGTCCCCTGCACGCATACGGCATTCGGCGATCATATAAACCACTTCCGCAAGGCGGAATTCCACCTCGTCGATGTCCCTGAAGTCGATGCCGGCGCTCTCCGGGTAGACCGGGTATTTCATAAGGCGGATACCGGAGTTGGTCTCGCCCCAGCGGGCGGACATGACGGTCTCGAGCTGTTTGCCGCCCGTGTTGTTGAACGTACCAACTTGGTCCACATAAACCAGGTTCTGGCCGTCCCTGTCGGCGTCGGCCTTGAGGGTCTCGGTGCCCGAACCGAAGTTCTCGGTCATAAGGCCCTCGAGGAAAATACCCCTGTACTCGCCCGTGTTATAGTCGTAAACGTAATTGGTCTTGCGGATGTCCCTGCTGTCGAAGCGGGCGTGTACGGCACCCAGTTTGTCGTTGTAGGGAGCGTCGAGGAAGCAAACGGGGTCGTCCGTTCCGCCGGTCGGTAGTATGTTACCCGAGTTGTCGTAGGACGGAACCAGACAGCAGCAATTCCATGCGTCCACGGAATAGGTTCCGTTGAAGTAGTCCCAGATGTTGTAGGGCAGGAACGGCATGTTGCGCATCCAGCCGCCGTCCAGCTGGCCTACTTCGAACGCGAACGCCATGATAACTTCCGGGCAGTTCGTGTTGTTGATCGAGTAGATGTCGCGGTAGTCATCGGCCAGCGAGTAAGAGCCGTAATTGCCTGCTAAGATCTCGCGGCAAAGTGCTTCGCACTCGGTATACCGTGCTTCGTTGATGAACACCTCCGAATTCAGGAGCAGGCGCGCCTTGATAACCCGGTTCACGGCCTTGTTCATCCTGTTCACTTCGTTGGTCGGCAGGTCGTCGAAGGCCAGGTCCAACTCGTCCATGATGAAGTCGTAGATTATGCGGCATCCCTCGTCGAAGTCGTCCGATACGCTGGGGGGAACATCACTGCTTACCTCGGTGTTCAGGGGCAATACCCCGCCCCATATCTCGAACAGGTTGTAATAGGCCCATGCACGCAGGGTGCGTACTTCGGCGATATACATGTCGAGTTTCTCCTGGCGCATGTTTATAGACTCGGCGTCGATGGCCGAAAGGTCTTCTATCAGGGTGTTACACAGCCCGATGGTGGTCCATGCCGTTTCCCACGAGCTGCGGATGATCACCGATTCCGGGGTCCAGGTATGGCTGGTGAGAACAAATTTCTCCCCTTCGTCGTAGCCCCAGAGGCCGCCGTTCCATACGCGCCACGTAACCTGGTCTGCGGGGAACTCCTGCAGGTACCAGAAGTATTCGATGTAACTGAGGGCTGCGCTGCTGTAGATCGAGGCGACCGCACCTTTCACGTTGCCCTCGTTCTGGTAATAGAGGTTGGCGTCGATCTTGTCGTATACTTCCTCGTCGAGGTCGAAACAGGCGGTCGTCGCAAAGAGTGCCGTGGTGACCAGGACAATATGATATATGAACTTTTTCATTTCTTGGAACTTGTTAAATTATTACCTTTAAACTACTTGAAGCGCAAGGTTACGCCCACGCTGAGCTGCAGTGCGGTAGGATACGCGCTGTTGGAGTCCACACCCGGTTCGATACCGTTCACGCTCACGATAGAGGGGTCGTTGCCGTTGTATCCGGTGATGGTATAGATGTTCTTGGCGGATATGTACAGGCGCAGGTTGTCCACCGACTTGTTGTTCATCCGGAAGTTGTAACCCAGGGTCACGTTGTCGATCTTTAAGTAGTCCCCTTTTTCCAGGAAGAACGAGGAGATAACGCCACCGCCGGTGGTGATATGCTTGTTCTTCAGGTAAGCGCTCCGAAGCACGTTGTCGGTCCCGGCACCCTTGAGCCCCATGCCGTATTCACGCATGTTAAAGATGTCGAAGCCGAACGCGCCACGGAAGAAGATGTCCAGGTCGAAACCTTTGTAGGTAAAGGTGTTGCCCCAAGAAAGGTAATGTTTCGGGGTTCCGTTGCCGATGTAGCGTTTGTCGGCCGCGTCGGCGTCGCCCACCGGTATCACGTTATTGTCGGCGTCGTATATGAGCATATTGCCGTACTCGTCAACTCCTGCGAACTTGTAACCGTAGAATTGTCCGATGCGCGCCCCTTCCTGTACCCGGAAGAAGTATTCGCTGGTACCTACGCCCGGTTTCAGGTAAAGGTCGAGGTAGGAGAGCTGATATACGTCGTTGGAGAGTTTTTTCAGTTTGGTGGTTCCGTAGGAGTAGTTCACGCTGGTGTTCCAGGTGAATTCCCTGTTGCGGATAACGTCATAGTTGAGGGCGAGCTCGATACCGGTGTTCTTGGTTGTACCCACGTTAACCAGGATCGTAGAATATACGAACGGCGGTTGGGGAGCCGTATAGTTATACAGCAGGTCCTTTGACTGGCGGTCGAACCAGTCGATAGAACCGCGCAGCCTGTCCCACAGCACGAAGTCGATACCGATGTTGGTGCTGACGCTCTTTTCCCATGCAAGGTCCGGGTTGGCGTTGATGGTCGGGCGGTAGCCCACTACCCATTCGTTGTCGATAAAGTAGCTTCCCGAGGTGCCGTATGTGGCCAGCGAGCGGTAGGCGTCGAAATCCGAGCGGCCGGTGATCCCGTAGGATACTCTCGGCTTGAGGCTCTGCACAACGTCCCTGTAATCGCTCATGAAATCCATGTTGACCAATTCCCATGCCAGCGAAACCGACGGGAACGAACCCCATTTATTGTTCTTTCCGAACTTGGTGGAGCCTTCGTAACGGAACGCGGCCGAACCGATAAGGATGTTTTTCCAGTTGTAGTTCACACGGCCGAAAACCCCGATCAGTTTTGATAGCGATTTGCCGGTAGACATTTGGGCCAGGCCGTCCGAAAGGTAGGAGCCGCTCCCTATGTCGTGCCATTTGGTACTGTCGAATGCGAAGTTGTTGTTCTGTACGCGGATACGCTCCCAGTTGTCGTCTTCCCACGAGTAACCGGCTACGGCTTTCAGGTTATGGTCGCCGATAGTCATCGAGTAGTTGAACAGCCATTCCACGCGGTTTTTCCACCATTTCTGGTAGATGGCTTCCGCACGGCCGCTGTACCCGTTCCAGTACGATTCGCTTGAAGTCGACGGGGTGTAATAGGCCTGTTTGAGGTCGTTGTAGTCCAGCGAGTAGCTCACCGAGCTGTTCACGGCATGCTGTGCGTTGCTGAAGATATTCCATTTGAGTTCCGCCGAGCCAAGCACATAGAGCCTCTGTCCGTTGTTGTCGATCTCTTTCAGCCGGGCGACCGGGTTATTGGCGTCGGTAGGCGAATTGGGTTGGTAATATGTACCGTCTTCGTTATAGACGGGCATGGTCGGGTTCATCGACAGCGCGGTGTCGAACATATCGCCGTCGCCCCACTCCTCGTTCACCCGGCGGGCATTGAGCGAACCGTTGATCTGCAGGCGGTTGTCCAGCATGCGCTGCTCCACGAAGAAGCGGGCGCCGAACTCTTCGCGCTTGGTGGCGATGTCGATACCCGTGGCGTTCTTATAGTTCACGGACATGCCATAGCTGCCGTTCTGGTTGTTGCCGTTAATGGAAATGTACTGGTTGTTGTCGAAAGAGAAGTCACGCAGCAACAAGTCGTACCAGTCGGTGGACGCCCCGTAGTCGGTTCCCCTCCTCGAGCGGCGGAACTCATCTGCCGAGAGTACGTCCGGACCGTCTTTCTTGAAGTTCATGGCGAACCAGCTGTCGTAGGTCACGCTGAAGCCCTCGCCGCCGGAACCTTTCTTGGTGGTCACCAGGATCACACCGTTCGCACCGCGCGTACCGTAGATAGCGGCCGAAGCGGCATCCTTGAGTACGGTCATGGATTCGATGTCCTGCGAAGAGAGCGAACGCAGGCTTCCGCCCACAACGCCGTCGATAATGATCAGCGGGCTGTTGGAAGCCGTGAGCGATGTGGCCCCGCGGATCTGCAGCGACGGGTCGCCGTTAGGGTTGGCCGATTCGGTGGAGTTCACGTTCAGACCGGCCACTTTACCTGCAAGCAGTTCCATGGGGCTGCTTACGGCGCCTTTCTGGAAGTCGTCGCGCGATACCTGAACGATGGAGCTGGAGAGTTCACGGCGGCTCAGAGAACCGTAACCGATCACGACCACCTCGTCGAGCTGGTTAATGTCCTCATCCAATGTAATGTCGAGTGTGGTGCGGCCCCCGAGGGGAACCTCCTGGGTGGTATAGCCCAGGAACGAGAATACGAGAACCGCATCCCGGGTATTGACGTCGGTCAGCAGGAATGCCCCGTCCGGACCCGTCACGACCCCCCGGGTAGTTCCCTGTACGACGACACTCACGCCGAGGATCCCGTTGCCGTTGTTGTCCCTGACGGTACCGGTAACGGTCTGCACCTGCGCGTAGGCGGTTGTCCCTAACAGGAATACGGATAGCAGTGATAAAGAAAAGATCCGGAATCTGCTCCCGAGAGAGACCCCGGGAACTCTTTTGTAGAAATTCCTCATAGTTAAAGTAGTTTTTGGTTAGGTCGGCACCCCGCGCGAAACGGCCCCAGGGGGCGCATACGGCGCAGCGGCGCTTCGCTCCAAAAGTATAGAGGAAAAAGCGGCAATTTCAACCGATATAAACGGCGATATAGATTTTTCTGACCCCCGAAAAGTGGCTAAGCGATTGAAAATCAGCGGGGGGGGGGGGGTAAAGTCCCATTTTAATTATTGACGCCCATAAATCCGGTATGTGGGGGGGCCGACGCGGATGGGGGTGTGGGCGCGGGTTGGGGGGGGGGAGTGTGG
>JAJQED010000039.1:69579-76566 GCA_021201825.1 Alistipes sp. | reverse complement strand
TACGCGGCCGCGCAGGGTAAAGCTCCCCGACGAATCGGAGTAATTGATATATATGCCCCCCAGTTCTAACCCCCTTGCCCTTACCTTACTTCGGATCAGCGGCAGCAGGGCTACCCGCACTCCCGCCGTCCGGCTGTAAAGCAACGTGTCACCTCCCGGTTCTGAAACCGTCACCTCGTCCAGCCGCAGTACGGCCGGGAACCTCATCCGGAACCCGTCCACCGTGATATCCAGCCCCGTGGACCCGGACACCGCCGCAACGGCCTTATCCTTAATGAACCGCTGGACGGCAGGTATGTAAATAAGCACGGCTACCACCATGACGATGGCGGTTATAACTAGTATTACCCATAAGGCGATCCTCAGGTTTTTCTTGCGCATTGGCTCTACGGGCTGCTTTAAACCCCGGCCTATACAAATATAATACCCGGTTGTGCCGCAGGGCTCCCGGGCCAGGCTTCCGTTTCCGTTAATTATTGTTAATTTTGGCGTTTGTATCCCCAAAATAACACCACCGCAAGATGGAGCTGATCAACGTCGACCACGTTACCAAAAGTTACGCGGGCCACACGGCCCTTACGGATGTTTCCCTTTCCATCCCGCGCGGAAGCATCTACGGCCTGCTGGGCCCGAACGGCGCGGGAAAGACCACCCTGATAAGGATAATCAACCGGATTACCGCCCCGGACAGCGGCCGCATCATATTCGACGGCCACGAAATGCAGCCGGCCGACGTACGGCGCATCGGGTACCTGCCCGAGGAGCGTGGGCTGTACAAGAAGATGAAAGTGGGCGAACAGGCCCTCTATCTGGCCATGCTGAAAGGTATGCCGAAAAAAGAGGCCACGGCCCGGCTCAAAGAGTGGTTCATCCGCTTCGGCATCCAGGACTGGTGGAACAAGAAAGTCGAAGAACTGAGCAAGGGGATGGCCCAGAAAGTACAGTTCATCGTAACGGTGCTTCACGGCCCGGAGCTTCTCATACTGGACGAACCGTTCAGCGGTTTCGACCCGGTTAACGCCAGCCTGATCCGCGAGGAGATACTGCGCCTGCGCAACGAGGGCGCCACGGTGATATTCTCTACGCACAACATGTCGTCGGTCGAGGAGATCTGCGACCATATAACCCTGATAAACCGTTCGCGTAATATCCTGACCGGGCCGGTGGACCGGATACGCCGCAGTCACGGGGGAGATATGTACGACGCCGAATTCAAAGGTTCGGCATCCGGACTGGAGGAGGGCCTCAAAGAGCTTTGCACGGTGCTCGAAGCGCAGGACGACGGGTCGGGCAACGGCACCCTGAAACTCTCCATACCCGACCACGGTAGGGTACGGGAAGTGGTGTCGGTGATAAATTCGCAGACCGAGCTGCGGTCGTTCCGCAATATAGTACCCTCGATGAACGATATCTTTATCAAGGCCGTCTCGCAGGAAACGGCCCGAAACTAACTACCAAAACAGAGACCATGGGCAAGATAGGCATAATCATACAACGGGAGTTCAACGAACGGGTCCGCAAAAAAAGTTTCATCCTTACCACCCTGCTTACCCCGCTGCTTTTCGTGGGGATGATGGTGGCAATTTTCCTGCTGGCACGGGTCAGCCTTTCCGAGACTCGCGAGATCGCGGTGATAGATCACAGCGGAGTCGTGGCCCGGCAACTGGAAAGCGACCGCACGGTGATGTTCATTCCGACGGCCAAATCGCAGGAGGATATCCGCCGTGAAAAGTCCGACGGGCAGCATGAGAACCTCTACGGCATACTGGTGATCGGCGAGGATATAATGACCAACACCTCGGCCGTGATGCTTTACACCTACCAGCCCTCGACGATCGAGGTCGAAACCGTCCTTGCCACACGCATTTCGGACATCGTGGAAAATGAAAAACTCAAGCAGTTCGACATAGAAGACCTGCCGCAGATACTGGAGGCCGTAAAAACAAACGTTAGCCTGAGCGCATACAGGATCGACGAATCGGGAAATGATAAACAAAGCTCGAGCGGCCTGGCGATGGGATTGGCTTACATATTCGGCTTTTTGATCTATATGTTCGTCTTTATGTACGGGGCGATGGTCATGCAGGGGGTGATCGAGGAGAAAAGCTCCAAGGTGATAGAGGTGATCGTTTCCTCGGTGAAGCCCTACCAGTTGATGATGGGCAAGATACTGGGGATAGCATCGGTTGCGGTGACCCAGTTCCTTATCTGGGCGGTCTTCCTGGTTGTGGCCCAGATGGCTTTGGTTTCGCTGTTCCCGGGGCTTGTGGAGGGCGCGGCTGCCGGAATGGCCGACTCGGCCCCGGTGGACATGGCCACCGTGCAGGCGATGGACCCCGATATCGCGGCAATGGTAGAGACCCTTTCGGACGGGATGTTCCTGTTTAAACTGCTGGGCGGATTCCTTATATTCTTTATCGGCAGCTACCTGCTCTATGCGGCAATGTTCGCCGCCGTGGGCAGTGCGGTCGACAATGTGGCCGACTCCCAGCAGCTGCAACTTCCGATAACCGTCCCGTTGATCCTGGCCATAGTGATCATGATAAACGTCATGCGGGAACCGAACAGCCCCGTGGCTTTCTGGTTCAGCATGATCCCGTTCACTTCGCCCATAATAATGATAGCCCGCATACCGTACGGCGTGCCGGGCTGGGAGATAGCCCTGTCGGCGGTGATACTTTTCGCAACGTTCGCCCTTATGGTATGGCTCGCGGCCAAGATATACCGCGTGGGGATATTCATGCACGGTAAAAAACCTACCCTGGCGGAACTGATCAAATGGGCCAGGTATAAATATTAAAACGTAAGAGAGATGGAAAGACCGAAGATACTGGTAACGGGTGCCGCCGGATATATAGGGACCCATACGGCAGTCGAACTGATAGGCGCCGGGTACGGCGTGGTGATCGTGGACGACCTGTCCAATTCCGACGAGTCGGCGGTCGACGGGGTACGGCAGATAACCGGCCGCGATGTGGCGTTCATCAGGGCGGATTGCAACGATATGGAAGCCCTGGCCCGTGTGTTCGAACAGAACGAGTTTTCGGGTGTTATCCATTTCGCCGCAAGCAAGGCGGTCGGGGAGTCGGTGGAAGAACCGCTCAAGTATTACCGTAACAACGTGGGATCGTTCGTGAACGTGCTGGAGCTGATGAAGCGGCACGGGGTACCGAACATGGTATTTTCATCCTCGGCCACCGTTTACGGCCAGCCGGACGTCCTGCCCGCTACCGAAGCGACCCCCCGCAAACCCGCTACCTCGCCGTACGGCAATACCAAACAGGTTTGCGAAGATATCCTGCGGGATAGCGTGGCTGCCTATCCGGGACTGAACGGTATATCGCTGCGCTATTTCAACCCCATAGGCGCCCATCCGTCGGCCCTTATCGGGGAGCTTCCCAAGGGGGTGCCCAATAACCTCGTGCCGTTCATCACCCAAACGGCCGCCGGGATACGCGAAGAGCTGAGCGTTTTCGGTGACGACTACAATACGGAAGACGGCACGGCCCTGCGGGATTACATCGATGTGGTGGACTTGGCAAAGGCCCATGTGGTGGCCGTAGGCCGCATGATCGACGGCGGGATGAAAGAGCGCTACGAGGTGTTCAATATCGGTACGGGCAAACCCGTATCGGTGCTCGAGCTGGTGAACACTTTCGAACGGGTGAACGGCGTCAAGGTGCCTTATAAGATCGTAGGGCGCCGCGCGGGTGACGTGGAGTCGGTGTGGGCCGATACCACCCTGGCCAACACCGAACTGGGCTGGCAGGCCGAAAAAACCCTCGAAGAGACCCTGCGGACCGCCTGGAACTGGGAAAAACATATCCGGGGCCTCTGAGCCGCAACCGGGGGCAGGAAATTCGCGGAGGCGGTTCGGTTTATCCGATCGGTACATACGGGGAATATGCGGTTATTACCCGTTCCCGTATCTTCTATGATCTTTCCCGAAAGCCAAAAGACGGTTGCTTGTAATGCCGCGGCAGTGCAGAACATCACCCGTTCGGCGGGGATAACGTCAGGCAGTGCATAATAAAGTACAGGGGAAAGGCCGGCAGGATGAGCGACATGACCTTACCCGGCCAGTACCGGTCTCAATTTTAAAACGGGTTTGATTATCTTTGCCCATAAAAACCGCACCAATGAGGAAGACTACCACAAAAATTACGCTCCTTGTCATCGGGTTACTATTGCTCGACCAGGTGGTTAAATTCCTGGTAAAGACCAATATGACCCTGGACCAAAGTATCACCGTCTTCCCCGACTGGTTCTTTATCCGCTTTATCGAGAACAAGGGCGCGGCGTTCGGCACCGAGATCGGGGGCCAGTACGGCAAGCTGATCCTCAGCCTTTTCCGTATCGCGGCCGTTATAGTGCTGAGTTGGTACGTACGCAGGCTAATAGTGAAAAAAGCCCCGACCGGGGTGGTCATCGGGTTCGTCCTGATACTGGTGGGCGCCTTGGGCAATATAGTCGACAGTGCTTTCTACGGGCTTATCTTCTCCGAATCCACTTACACATCCGCCGCCGTATTGTTTCCCTCGGGTGGCGGCTATGCCGGGTTCCTGCACGGAAAGGTTGTCGATATGCTCTATTTCCCGCTGTTCAGCGGTACCTACCCGTCATGGTTTCCCTGGGTGGGCGGGAACCACTTTACGTTTTTCAGTCCCATATTCAACATCGCCGACAGTTATATCACCGTCGGGGTGTTCTACCTTATCCTTTTCCAACGGAAATACTTCAATTAAGGGCTGGCCGCGGCAATTACTTCACCCGTATCCTCTGCCCCAGCGAGAGGATGTCGGTCTCCTTGATGTTGTTCAGGCTGCAGAGCCGGGCGACAGTGGTGGAATATTTCCGGGAAATTGCATAGAGGGTATCTCCTTTCACGACCGTATGGTATTGGGCTGTGCCGTCGGCAGTATTCTCCGCCCGTTTGACGTCAGGCACGGCGACCGTCTTGGGCGGGGCGGGCTGTTTGGCATCCTGCGTCCGGGCAAGCTCCTGCTTTATTTGACGCAGCTCGGCAGGGTCGTTATAGGCTATTATCTTACCCTCATGTTCTTCGGCATAGAACATACCGTCCCGCAGTCTTTCGTTTTGGATGTCCAGCATTAATTTTGGGTCCACCGGGTCCCCGGCTACGCGCACCTCGAAATGCAGGTGCTCGGTAGTGGCACGGCCGGTTCGCCCTGCAAGGCCGATGGGGGTGCCGGCTTTAACCCGGTCGTTAACCGAAACAAGGTTCCTCGAACAATGGGCGTAAACCGTTTCGAAACCCTGGGCATGGCGTATCACTACGATATTCCCGTAACTGCTGTAATTGCGCGAGACGCGGACAACCCCCGGCAGTACGGCCCGTATGGTGTCGTCCGGGATGGTTTTGATATCTATACCCGTATGGGGCCTGCCGTCCCGCATCCCGTAGTCCGACAGGAACCGTCCCTTGTAGGGATAGACGAACTGGCCCTGCAACTGCGAAAGGTTGACCTCCAGCCTGCCCGTGGCCGGCAGCGGGTTCACTCCGCGGACCCGGACATGTTCCGTCTCCAATCCGCTGAAATCCATTCCTGCAAAATGGTCCATCTCCGTTACGCTGCCGTGTTCCCGCTCAACGCCCCCCTCATAACCTTTGGGATAGAGGGTAACCTGCGGGTATCCCGACTCGGGAACCGCATCGGGGATGCTCCGGGAAGCCTGGCGGGAAGTGCCGCAACCGGCAAGGAATACAAGGGTGAGAAAGGCCAGCGGACGGTATACGTTTTTCATAAGGCTGTGGTTACACGATTATCAAGACGCCGGTAAAATTACCGTTTTTTTCATAAACCCCCTCACCCGGGGCAGGTATTGCGGGCGGGCGCACTTATATCCCTATAAGCAAAACTTACGGGAATCGCTTTGCAAAACCGCCGGTAAGTATAATCTTTGCGATGGGAATGGTATCTTTACATTCCGTAGACCGTAAATACAATACCAGAAAAATATGGAAAACGAATCGGTAAAATGCCTTATCATAGGCAGCGGCCCGGCAGGGTATACGGCGGCCATATATGCCGCCAGGGCTAACCTCTCACCCGTCCTGTACGAGGGACTGGAACCGGGCGGCCAGCTTACCACCACCACCCATATCGAGAATTTCCCGGGCCATCCCAACGGCATTACCGGCGTACAGCTGATGGAGGACATGAAAGAGCAGGCGGTCAAATACGGGGCCGACGTGCGGTTCGGCATCGTGACCGAAGCCGACCTTTCGCACCGCCCGTTCCGTATTACCGTGGACGGACGGCACGTCGTGGCCGCCGAAACCGTGATAATCGCCACCGGGGCCACCGCGCGATACCTGGGACTGGAGTCCGAACAGTATTATAAGGGGATGGGCGTATCGGCCTGCGCCACCTGTGACGGTTTCCTGTACAAAGGGAAGAACGTCGCGGTTGTGGGCGGCGGGGACACGGCCTGCGAAGAGGCCTCGTACCTCTCCACGATCTGTAACAAGGTCTACATGATCGTACGCAAGAATTTCCTCCGGGCCTCCAAAGCCATGCAGGCCCGCGTGATGGAGACCCCGAACATCGAAGTGCTCTTCGAACACAATACCAAACAAGTGCTGGGAGACGAAGCGGGAGTGAACGGGGTATTGCTCACCGGTGCGGACGGAACGGAGAAAGTGATAGACGTGGACGGCTTCTTCCTTGCCATCGGCCACCACCCCAACACCGAGCTGTTCAAAGGCCAGCTGACCCTCGACGAAGCAGGCTATATCGTAACGGAGCCGGGGACGCCCAAAACCAATATCGAGGGGGTATTCGCCGCCGGGGACGTTCAGGACCCCCATTACCGGCAGGCCATAACGGCGGCCGGCAGCGGCTGCAAAGCCGCCCTGGAATCCGAGCGTTACCTTATGACTTTGGGAGATTGAACCCGGGGAAAAGGTTTCCCCCTATTTGTCGCCGAAATAATCCGCCAGCAATTGACGTGTCTCCGGTTGCA
>JAJQED010000039.1:0-69479 GCA_021201825.1 Alistipes sp. | reverse complement strand
GTTGACCTGTCGCCGGCAGCGGCTGCAAAGCCGCCCTGGAATGTGAGCGTTACCTCATGACTTTGGGAGACTGAGCGCGGGAAAAGGTTTCCGCTGCTATTTGTCCCCGAAATAATCCGCCGGCAGTTGACCTGTCGCCGGCAGCGGCTGCAAAGCCGCCCTGGAATGTGAGCGTTACCTTATGACTTTGGGAGACTGAGCCCGGGAAAAGGGTTTCCCCTGCTATTTGGCGCCGAAATAATCCGCCAGCAGTTCGCGGGCGGCCGTGAACGGGCTTTTACGGTTTGCAAGGACTTCCGCCTCATAAAGGGGGAGGTCCTTTTCTACTGCGGGGTTGGAGAAAAAATTCTCCCGCAGGGTCTTATCTATAGTCTCGTACATCCAGTACTTGTTCTGCCTCAACCGGTTGGACGGGAAATACCCGTTCGCTTTGGTGAACGCCATATAATCCTCCACATCGGACCATATCTCCTGCAACCCGGTCCCCTCAAGGGCCGAACACGTTATCACGTTAGGCCGCCGTCCGGACTCCGGCAGCGGGAACAGCATCAGAGCGTTCTGTATCTGGGCCCGGGCAAGCTGTGCTTTATGCACGTTGGCGCCGTCGGCCTTGGTTATGGCCACCAGGTCGGCCATCTCCATGATCCCGCGCTTGATCCCCTGCAGTTCGTCCCCCGCACCGGAAATCTGCAGCATCATGAACATATCCACCATGGAATGGACCGCCGTCTCGGACTGACCCACCCCCACCGTCTCTATAAAGATAACGTCGAACCCGGCCGCCTCACAAAGCACGATCGTCTCCCGGGTCTTCCGCGCGACCCCGCCAAGGGACCCCGCCGACGGGGAGGGGCGGATAAAAATATTGGGGTTGGCGGAGATGCTCTCCATCCGGGTCTTGTCACCCAGTATCGACCCCCCGCTGCGTTCGCTGCTCGGGTCGATGGCAAGCACGGCCAGCCTGTGGCCCATCTTCTCTACCATGCCGCCTATCGCCTCGATGAAAGTGGACTTCCCGGCCCCGGGAACCCCCGTTATACCGATACGGATGGAATTGCCCGCCGAGGGCAGGCACCGCTCGATGATCTGCTGGGCCTTACCGTAATGCTCCGGGTTACGGCTCTCGATAAGTGTTATGGCCTGGGAAAGTACGGTGATATCGCCTTTAAGAATGCCCCCGGTAAACTCCTCAACCGACAGCTCTCTTTTGCGTTTCTTCCTGAAGTACGGACTCACAGTAGGAGCGTCTTCGACACCCCTGGTCACATCCAGGGCGCTGTCGTGGTGCTCGTCCTTATGCTGGAATTCGAAATGGTCTATCCTCGAAAACGACATCTTATCAATTTAACAGCCGGACGATCTCCTGCTCGGCCAGCGAGGCGGGATTGCCGAACCAGAGTATTCTGCCCTTGCGGTCCACCAGAACCCCGAACGGCACGAACCTTACCGAGTAAGCCTCGAACGTTTTGCCCCCGTCGTCCACAGCGGCAAAATAGGTGCCGCTCTTGTCCCCCGTGGCCTTGAGGATATTTTCGGCGGTTTCCCTCGAGACCAGTATAACGTCCATCCGGTCCCCGAGTTTGACGGCCAGGGACGCAATATCCGTGAGCCGGTCCGTGCACTGGCTGCTGCCTCCGTGGAAGAACTCGATGAATCGGGCCTTGCCGTCCGCCGGCCTGCCCCACAGCCATTCGGCAGCCCTGATATCGGGAGCTTTTTCCCCGATGACCAGTTTCTGCGCTACCGCCGTAACGGTACACATCAGCGCCGCAAGGATCAAAACCTGTTTCTTCATAACGCCTCTTTTTCCGTAAAGGGTCAGCCGGCACGGCCCGCAAGCCCCTGCCTTGTTAACGCGAAGATAACAAATAAATTTATACCCGGGCCAATTACCGACCCCGATATCGGGAAAGCAGCTTTCCGGACGGTTAAACGACAATTATTGGTCATATTTTATAATTTATTGAATAAGGTTTTATAGAAGAGAAAGCACATTTGTGATAGTTTTGCACCTTGAGGTAAACCCCGAGAAACGAACTAACATACGAGGATGCAAACAACTTCAGCCCTGGCCAACAATAACCGCATCGAGATTGCGGACGTACTGCGCGGATTCGCCGTTCTGGGAATTACCCTTATCCATTTTATCGAGCGGTTCAGCCTCGAGAGCTTCCCCGAGGAGACCTGCGGTTTCCTTGTTCTTACCGACACCCTAATCTGGCAAAGTGTCTTCTTCGCCTTTTCCGGCAAAGCCTACTGCATCTTCGCCCTGTTGTTCGGATTCAGTTTCTATATACAGGACAACTCACAGCGACTCAAGGGCAGGGATTTTCGCGGCCGGTTCGCCTGGCGGCTCGTACTTTTAATGGTCATCGCCTGTATAAATTCCACATTGTTCCCGGGTGAGATCCTTGTGCTGTACGCATTGCTGGGTTATGTACTGATCGCGGTTTGCAGGCTATCTTCCCGTACGGTGGCTATAATAGCGGTCATCCTGTTACTTCAACCCATCGAGTGGGGGGAAATAATCTACGCCGTGTTTAATCCCGGTTTTGCCCCGAACGCGGAACTCGACGCTCCGTTTTGGGAAACGGTCAACACGGCACAAAAAGAGGGTTCGTTCCTGCAAATGAGCAAAACGGCGATCTGGACGGGCAATGTTGCAAATATGGGATGGATGCTGCTGCACGGCAGGGTTACGCAAACCGCCGGGCTGTTTATGCTCGGCATGCTGATGGGCAGGGCCAACGTCTTTACATGTACCGAAAAAAATATCCGGCTGTGGACAAAAGTCTTTATCGTCTGTACACTGGCTTTTTTCCCGATATACGGCTTACTGGAACAATTCCCGTTATTCTCCGTGTTGGGTGTCACCGGTGTTTTCCCCGACTGGGTCAACCGGGAAGCACTGGCCGTACCGGCGGCCCTGATACTAAAATCTCTCTCGAACCTGGCCCTAACCGGGATTATGTTCGCCGGGGTGATCCTTTTATATTACCAGACACGGCTGAGGGGCCTCTTGCGTAAACTGGCGCCCTACGGACGGATGAGCCTTACCAACTACCTTTCTCAATCCCTTATCGGGGCGTTCCTGTTCTACAACTGGGGGCTGGGCCTTTACCGCTATACCGGCATTACGGTATGCTTCCTGATGGGTGTCGGGGTATTTTTCCTGCAATACTTTTTTTGCCGCTGGTGGTTGAAGAGTCATCGCCAGGGTCCGCTGGAATGGCTCTGGAAGAAAGCGACCTGGGTAGGCACCGCAAAAGGATAGCCCCCGGGCACGGGCGAACCGGCACCCGGGGTTAGGACCCTGTATTTATAAGTTTATTTAATTTCGATCCGTCCCCCACGAAATACCTTGCAGGATATGTGACCGAAGATTTGGGGGCCATGCTCCCGGTTCCGACGGTGATAAATAGCGGGAGTTTCAGGAATTATCAGTAATCCTTAAGAACCACGAACTAACTATTAAAGAGGGTATAGTTATATAGACACTATTACAACCCCCTGAATAAATCTTCCATGCTGACATCATAATACTTGCAAAGAATCGACATGGTTGTAAGGGCTACGTTTGTTTCTCCGAGTTCTATTTTACCGATGTTGATTTTGGTATTGATCGTTACCTTTTCCTGGGAGTAACCTTTGGCCTCCCGGAATTTCGTTAGCCGGTCTGCTATTTCTTTCATTAATTGTGTATCACGTCTTTGCATAGTAATAAAGAACAGCCAAAACCGCTTATCCCTACGCTAACTTTTATGAAAATGCCCACCGACGGATTACTGCGGGATATTACCGATCTGCCATTTCCAATTTCGGCGGGAAAGTATCCAGGTCGGGATATATGGTGGAGACAGGCACCATAAAATATTGTGCTATAAAATAAATCTGTTCAGCTGAATATTTACAGGGGGAATCAAAGTCTTCGACTTGTTGCGGGAAATTATGAGCGGTTCCGATAACACGGGCAATTCCTCGCTGTAACACCCCAAATTCTTTCCTGAGGGCCCGGATGCGTTCAATTATTTCTTTATCGAAATCCGATTTCATCCTTTACTATTGTTGCGAATTAATTAAAAAGCTATAACTTTGTGACAAGGAGCACTTGTCGACTGCTGATTACAAGTTATCGGCATACATATTAGGGGAAACATCCTTTATGCCTCACTGCAATCTTGGACCCGGCATTGCCGGTGGTTGACTTTGGTATAGGGGTTGTCAGTCCTGAGTTTTGCCCTAACTTTGCAAAAAGTTAGGGCAACTCTGGGCGCAGGGCAACTTCCAAAGTCAGGTTCCAAGACCGCAGTGAGGAAAGTTGTCCCTGCGTTCTTTTGTGGGCGAGGGAAAGGAAACAATTTCCATAAAGTCCTTATGAAAAATTTCTACAGCCCGGAATGGGAAAGAATATCCCAAATCATTCGGCATTACAATTTTACTTCCATATTGTCATTTGCCCGCCATATAGGACTGCAACGGAGCGAAAATCTCTACCAAATCAAGAGGGGCAACAACCGTATCAGCCGCGAGTTGGCCGAGAGAATATCCGAACATTTCCCGGAATTGAATAAGGCGTGGATACTGACGGGAGAGGGAAAGATGTTTCCTAATGAGGAATCCAACCCTATTCTGAAACAGATTGCCGAAATACCCTTTTTTCCGGATTTTCCGACGATACGTCCCCCTGCCGATCCGGACAAATTCCTTTATTATTCCAAGCAGCTGATAGCCAATGCGGATTTTGCGGTGCGCTGTAATACCGATGAACTAACGCCGCTATATAAGCGGGAGGCGGTGATATTCCTGCGGCGGTGCGCTTTAGATAAGCCGGTAGTTTACGGAGAACTGTATTTTGTCGTCACGGACTACTGTCGGATTTACCGGAAACTCCGCAAGGCCCCGCACGACGGGGAGATAGTTCTCGAAAGTCACAACCGGGAAAAGTACGATGATATGGTGATAGCTTTTGAGGATATCAGAGAATTATATATAGTGGAATAAGCTATCCTTATATAAATTTACGACATGCGGGGGTATAGAGGAATTCACGCGGTATTTTGTTAACCTTATATAATAATTCCCGATACCTATTATTCTTTACGGCTAAACCGGTATGAGAGCGGCGACTGGCCGGTGTAGCGTTTGAAAAACCGTCCGAAATAGGACTGATCGGGAAAATTCATTTGTTCGGCAATCTTTTGCATCGGATCGTTGGTGGTTTCGAGCAAGATCTTTATCTCCAGAACCGCTTGCATATCGATGATCTTTTTGGGCGAAAGGTTATTGGCGCTACGCGAACATATAAAAGAAAGGTAACGTGGTGTGATAAAAAGTCGGCTGGCGTAATAATCCACCTCACGGTATTCACGGCAATGGTCTTTTACCATCAACATAAATTCACGGAAGAGGACTTCCCGCCGGTTCGACTTTATTTTGCCGTCATTGAAGTACCTTTTCATTTTATCGTTACTCTCCAAGAAAAGACATTGCAAAAGGTTTCGGATAATCGAATCCCGGAAGATGTGGTTTTTCTGTTCCATAATGCGGCGGGTAATGTATACCCAGTTTTCTACGAAACCCTTGTTATTTTTTCCCAGACGCATAACCGGATTTCTTTTTATGAACTGAAAGAAATCACCATCAACCTTATAAGTAGCCTCCTTGAAAACCGGATCGGACATATAAAAATAGCGGAATTCGAATTCCGGAGAAGCGTGGTGTAAAGTCAAAATCTGTCCCGGTAATAGGATTATTCCATACCCCGGATATATATGCTGCTTTAAAATATCGATACCAAGTTCTGCGTTGCCCTTTTCGCATATCATTAAAAGGGCGCCGGGTAATTTTAATGGCCTGTTATGGAAGAATTCCAACCCTGTCTCGCCCATGGTATAAGGATCTGACAGTATTTCCGGCGCTTGTTTTAGTAGTACCATACGAAACTTTATTTCCGATTATTACCCCAAATGTAGCCTTATGTAAGGTAGATACACTCAATATTTCCGAAAAAGAACAAATAAAGCGTATTTCTGAAAATGAACACCCAGTGAAGTCGGGATAATTTTGCACTCGTGTTTTATCACATTTTATGAATGTATGGATTGCAGATTATACAACACGGAATAATAAATAAATCATAATCGATTAATTAGATAATTTATGAGGTATTTGAAGATAACGGGTATAAATTTTATAATGTGGCTGGTTTTAGGAACAGGCTGCACGGAACAACCCCCGGCCCCTCAAGCCGGGAGTTATTCACTAACGGAAGTAAGTTTGAACAACATTGAACTCGAAACGGCTTATCCGGCCAATATTGCCGGGCAACAGGATATAGAGATTTTCCCGAAAATCACGGGTTTTATCGAACGTGTATGCGTCCGCGAGGGAGAAGAGGTGAGGAAAGGACAAACGCTTTTTATCCTCGAACAGGTCCAGCACCAGGCCGCCCTCCAAACCGCCCGGGCTAACGTAGAAGCGGCCCGGGCGCAAGTGGCGACAGCACAATTGAATTATGACAGCAAGCGTGAACTGTTCGCCAACAATGTAGTATCGCAGTTCGATTTGTCAACCGCCCAAAATAACCTGTTGACGGCTAAGGCACAAATGGCGCAGGCCGAGGCACAGGAAGTGGACGCCCGGAACAATCTTTCGTATACCCTGGTCAAAAGCCCGGCCGACGGGATCGTGGGCACCCTGCCGTACCGTGAGGGAACCCTTGTCAATCCATCCATGCCGAGGCCGCTTACGACCGTATCGGATAACTCCGCTATGCACGTCTACTTCTCCATGCCAGAAAGCCGGCTGCTCGGCATGATCCGCCGATACGGCAGCACTTCTGCCGCATTGGAACAGATGCCGGACGTCACATTGGGCCTCTCCGACGGCTCGGTTTACCCGCTGAGCGGCCGTATAGAAACTATCAGTGGAGTGATCGACCCCTCGACGGGTGCCGTCTCGGTAAGGGCCGGTTTTCCCAACCCGGGGGGACTTTTACGCAGCGGGGGTTCGGGAAGCGTGATAATTCCCTCCTCGTTTGAAAACGCCCTTATAATCCCGCAAAGCGCGACTTTCGAGATTCAGGATAAAATATACGTATACCGGGTGGATACCGGTACGGCACGCCAGACATTGATAACCGTGGCCAAGGTGAACAACGGCCGCGATTACATAGTCGAATCGGGTCTGAAAGCCGGGGATATGATAATTACCGAGGGGGTCGGCATGCTGCGCGACGGCATGGATGTAAGTCCCGCCGATTGGGATGAAAAGCCCGGCCCGGACTTGAATAACGGATACGGAACAGGAGCGGGCGAAACAGTAGAGGAATAAATCATGAATCTTAAATTCTTTATAGACAGGCCGATCTTTTCGGCTGTGATTTCCATCGTTATCGTTTTCCTGGGGGCTATATCCATCTTTGTTCTGCCCATCGAGCAGTATCCCGATATTGCCCCGCCGACCATAATCGTGACCGCACAATATCCCGGGGCCAGCGCATCCACACTTCAGAACGCCGTTATCGCACCGCTGGAAGAGAAGATCAACGGGGTGGAGAATATGACCTATATGACCTCCACGGCCACTAATACGGGAAACGTGACCATTATGGTCTACTTCAAACAGGGCTCCGATCCCGATATGGCGGCAGTGAACGTCCAGAACCGTGTAGCCACGGCAACCGGATCCCTCCCTGCAGAAGTTACCCAGATCGGGGTATCGACTTTCAAACGGCAGAATAGCATCCTTAAAATATTTTCGCTGTACAGCCCGGACGGTACATACGACAAATCGTTCCTGAGCAACTATATCAAGATCAATATCGAACCGCAGATAATGCGTATCGCCGGCGTGGGTGAAATGCGGACACTCGGATCGGATTACAGCATGCGGATCTGGATGAAGCCCGATATAATGGCGGCTTACGGGCTGGTTCCGTCCGACATAACGGCGGCACTCGCCGAGCAGAATATAGAGTCGGCCACGGGTTCATTCGGCGAAAATGCCGCACAGACCTACCAATACAGTATGGTATACCGCGGCAGGCTCGAAAAAGAAACCGAATTTGAAGATATAATTGTCCGGGCCACACCGGAGGGGGAAATACTCAGGCTTAAAGATATAGCCGAGATCGAATTCGGGATGAATACTTATGCCTACGACAGCGGTACCGACGGACACCCGGGAGTAGCGTGCATGATATTCCAAACAGCCGGTACCAATGCAACTGCCGTGATAGGGGAGATCGACGCCCTGCTCGAAGAGGCAGCGAGGGACTTCCCGCCGGGGGTTGCGATGGTTACTATGATGGATGCCAACGACTTCCTTTTCGCCTCGTTTTGGGAGGTTATCAAGTCGCTGATGTTAGCAGTGGTACTGGTGATAGTTGTTGTATACGTGTTTTTGCAGGATTTACGGGCCACCGTTATTCCGACACTATCTATTGTCGTCTCACTGGTCGGCACCTTTGCATTTATGGCCGTCGCCGGTTTCAGTATCAACCTGCTTACGCTCTTCGCGCTGGTACTGGCCATCGGTACGGTAGTGGACAACGCTATTATAGTGGTCGAGGCCGTTCAGGCCCGGTTCGAGGTCGGTTACATATCCTCTTACATGGCTACCAACGACGCCATGAAAGGGATCACTCCGGCTATTGTCTCCTCGACGATCGTTTTTATGGCGGTATTCATCCCCGTGTCTGTGATGGGTGGCACTTCGGGTAAATTCTACACCCAGTTCGGTATCACGATGGCGGTAGCCGTGGGGCTTTCGGCCATCAATGCCCTAACGCTATCCCCCGCACTGTGCGCGATTCTTATGAAGCCGTATATTACCGGGGACGGAACCCAGAAAAATAATTTCTCGACCCGCTTCAGGAGAGCTTTTAACACTTCTTTCACGGCCCTTGTACAGCGGTACCAGCATGCGGTTCTTGTGTTTATAAAAAGGCCGTGGCTCACGTGGGCTACCCTTATCGCCTGTTTTATCCTGCTGGTCGTCCTGATGACCAACACCAAAACCGGTCTGGTTCCCAACGAGGACCAGGGGGTAATATTTGTGGATGTCAGCGCTCCAGCGGGAAGTTCGCTTTACCAGACTTCGCTTATCGTCGAACAACTCGAAAAGCAGTTCGCGTCCATTCCACAGGTGGCACATTATACCAAGACGTCGGGATACGGGATGACCTCCGGACAGGGTAGCTCTTACGGGACGTTCACCCTAAGGCTCAAGCCGTGGGACCAGCGCAAAGGTAAGGGCGATTACATCGATGATGTGATCGGCGAAGTATACAGGCGTGCGGTGAATGTTAAGGACGCCACGGTATTCGCCATCGCCCCGGCCATGATACCGGGTTACGGGACGAGCAACGGTTTCGAACTGAGCGTGCAGGATCGCCGCGGAGGGGATATTTCCGACCTGTACGAACATACCCTGGAGTTCCTCGCCGGGCTTAACCGGCGCCCGGAAATAGCGGCGGCTTTTTCGGCTTTCACTCCACGTTACCCGCAATGGAAAGTGGAAGTTGACGCGGCAAAGTGTAAGATCGCCGGGATCTCACCATCTGAGGTTTTAAACACGGTCTCGGGTTATTACGGCGGACAGTATGTTTCGGACATCAACCGCTTCTCCAAGGTCTACTACGTTATGATACAGGCCGACCCTGCTTACCGCCTCGACCCCGAGACCATGGACCGTATTTATGTACGCGTGGGAGGGGAAATGGCGCCTGTCAGCCAGTTTGTAAAGCTTACAAAGACCTACGGCGCCGAATCGCTCAGCCGGTTTAACATGTACACCTCCATCACGGTTAACGGCATGGCGGCCGACGGATACAGCTCGGGCGACGCCATACGCGCCATCGCCGAGGTCGCTGAAAGTACCCTTCCGTTCGGTTACAGTTATGAATTCGGCGGTATTTCACGCGAAGAGAGCCAGGACAACAATTCCACGGTGATCATATTCGTCATTTGCACCCTGATGATCTACCTTATCCTGAGTGCGATGTACGAAAGCTTCCTGATTCCGTTCGCCGTGATCCTTTCAGTGCCCTGCGGGCTGATGGGCAGTTTCCTTTTTGCGAAAGCCATGGGGCTCGAGAACAATATCTATCTCCAAACCGGACTGATAATGCTCATAGGACTGCTCTCGAAAACGGCTATCCTGCTTACCGAGTATGCAACCGAGCGGCGCAAAAGCGGTATGGGATTGGCCCAGTCGGCAGTCGCGGCGGCAAAGGCGCGTCTGCGGCCTATACTGATGACCGCACTTACCATGGTATTCGGTATGATCCCCCTCGTTTTCTCCAGCGGAGTCGGTGCCAACGGCAACAGTTCCCTCGGAACAGGTGCCGTGGGGGGAATGATCGTGGGAACGCTGGCGCTGCTTTTCTTCGTACCGTCGCTGTTTATCATCTTCCAATATATTGAGGAAAGGTTCAAACCCGTACAATTTGAAAAAAGCTCCGACTGGGCTATCCAGGCCGAACTGGAGGAAACAGGCAGTATTAAGAAATAACGGGAAATGAAAAATATCATAATAATATTAGCCGCGGTGTCGATGGCCTCGTGCGGAATTTGGAAACCCTACAGCCGGCCGGAGAGTCTGCGCACCGACGATCTGTTCGGTAGCCGCTTCGAATCCGGGGACACCGTAACCATCGCATCGATCCAATGGAGGGAACTGTTTACCGATACCCTGCTGCAACGTCATATCGAGACCGGTATCGAAAATAATTGCGATATGAATATTGCCCGGTTGGCAATAAGCCAGGCGGAGTCCGCGCTGAAATCGGCGAGGTTGGTCTATATTCCGTCGTTTTCTTTCTCGCCGGAGGTAGCCGTAAGCAGTTTCGACACCCGTAAAGCAACGCAGGTCTACAGTATTCCCGTTGTTGCAAGCTGGGAGATTGATATCCTCGGCCGGCAGACGAATGCCAGGCGCCGCTCCGTGGCGGCTTACGACCAAAGCCTCGAATACAAAAAGGCGGTGCAATCCATACTCGTTGCAACCATAGCCAACCATTATTACACCCTACTGATGCTCGACGAGCAGTACCGCATCTCATCCGAAACCGCACGTTCCTGGAAACAGAGCGTGGAGACGATGAAGCTGATGAAAGAGGCCGGGATGTTTACCGAAGCGGCCATCGCGCAAAGCGAAGCTAATTACTACTCCATAGAGGCATCGCTGTTCGACCTTGAGGAAAGTATTATACAAGTCGAAAACAGTATGTCGGTATTGTTGTTTCTAAGTCCCGGCCCCGTGGAAAGGGGAAACATTGAAGAGCAAATATTCCCGGACAGTATATCTTACGGTATTCCGGTACAGCTGCTTTCAAACCGGCCGGATGTCCGAAGTGCGGAACTCGACTTGATCCAGTCATATTTCTCCACGGCCGAAGCCCGCGCGGCACTTTACCCCTCGCTGGTATTGGCCGGAAGTGCCGGCTGGACGAACAGTGCCGGCTCCATGATCGTGAATCCGGGTAAACTACTGTTGTCGGCAGCGGCATCTTTGACACAACCTCTCTTCAACCGGAGGCTCAACCGCTCCCAACTCGAAATAGCCAAAGCGGCACAGGAACAATCGGCGATCCGGTTCCAACAAACATTACTCGATGCAGGGGCGGAGGTCAATGATGCCCTCACCCGTTACCAGACGGCACGGAATAAACAGCCCTATATCGCACGTCAAGTGGAATCGCTCGAAACAGCAGTGCGGAGTACCGAACTATTGATGATACACGGTTCCACAACCTACCTCGAAATACTTACCGCACAGCAGGCTCTCCTCGGTGCCCGGTTAGCCCAGGTCGGCAACACGTTCGACAGGATACAAAGCATTGTAAGCCTTTATCATGCATTGGGAGGGGGAACCAACTGAAAAATAAACCATCGTTTTTTTCTTAATTTTTTCCGACCGGGGATCCTACCAAAAGGGTTCCCGGTTTTTTGACCGAAAATAATTTCATTTCCTATCACATAAAATATAAACTTAGGTTAACAGGAAGAGAGAAACTTGCGGGGCCGATGAAAGTGAAAAGTAAAAATGCATCCTATGAAGCTTTCCTTTAAATAAAAGTGCCGGAAAGTGCCCAATTTTCAGAAAGGAAAAACGCCAAAACTCTCTTAATTAGAGTTTTGGCGTTTTCTAAAAGTACCCGGAGCCGGGGTCGAACCGGCACGGATTGCTCCACTGGTGTTTGAGACCAGCGCGTCTACCGATTCCGCCATCCGGGCCTCTTCATCTCCCGGGACTGGCGCGCCTTTCGCCGCGAACCGCCGGGGCCACAAATATACGAAAAATAGGCAATTCCAAAAACATACGTCTCCACGTCTCTCCCCGCCCCCGTTTTACGGAAAATTGTTACCTTGCAACAGTTTTAAACCGTAACCGTAACACGACCCCACGATGGACTATACCGGCCTTTTATCCCGATACGCGGCTGTCCCCGACACGGACCGGATCGCCGACGCCGTTGCCGATGCCCGGGCCTCTGCCCCGGAAAATTACACCACGGATGTTTACAAGGCCTGTTACGGGTGTATCGACCTGACCTCGCTCAACGTTACGGACAGCGAAGCCCATATCCGTCAGTTCGCCGGTAAAACGGTCGCTTTCAACGACCGGTTCCCCGGTATTCCCAATGTCGCGTCGATCTGCGTGTTCCCGAATTTCGTGGAGACGGTGGGCCTCACGGTGGGTGATTCGGGCATTAAAATAACCAGCGTCAGCGGAGGTTTCCCCGCGTCACAGACGTTTCTCGAGGTGAAAATGCTCGAGACGGCGATGGCGGTGGAAAGCGGCGCGGACGAGGTGGATATAGTGATCAACGTCGGCCAGATGCTTGCCGGGCAATACGATGAACTGGCCAGCGACGTGGAGATACTCCGGCGGGAAGCCGGAGAGGAGACGGTTTTCAAGGTGATTATCGAATCGGGCGCATTACAGACCCCGGAACTTATATATAAGGCGTCGCTGCTGGCGATGTTCGCCGGCGCCGATTTCGTTAAAACGTCTACCGGCAAAATCCCGGTTGCGGCTACCCCTGAGGCGGCTGCCGCCATCTGTATCGCGATCCGGGACTATTTCGAGAGCACCGGGCGGATGGTCGGTTTTAAGGCCGCCGGCGGGGTGAAGACCCCGCAGGACGCCGCGCTCTACTACACCATTGTCGGGCGCCTGCTCGGCCCCGAATGGCAAACCCCGCAGTATTTCCGTATCGGGGCCAGCTCTGCCGCCAACAACCTGCTCTCGGCTATCACGGGGGCCGAAGTAAACTATTATTAACCAATTACTTGCTTCCGGACCAACCTGCCTACGTTCCGCTTTTTTCGATACGGTACCAACTTTGTCCCCTAATTATCCGTACCTTTATGGAATATTTTTTACGGATATGGATATAGATTCGGAAAATTTATCGCGTTTAAAATCCCTCCTGGAGAGCGGCCCGAAAAAGATAGCGGTGCTCTCGCATACCAATCCCGACGGCGATGCGCTGGGCTCTTCGCTGGCTTGGGCCGATTTCCTGCGGACTTTCGGCCATACGGTGGAGTGCATCGTGCCCAACCGCTATCCCTATTTCCTGGAATGGATGCCCGGCATCTCCGGGATCCGGGTTTTCAAGGACGACAAAAACGGCGAGACGGCAAAGTTCATTTCCGAGTGTGAAATTATCTTCTGCCTGGATTTCAACTGCATAGCGCGATTGGAGGGGTTAAGCGAGCCTATCCTTGCGAACAAAAAAGCCAAATTCGTACTGATCGACCATCACCTGAATCCTCCGGCGGAATACGATATCGCTTTCTCCTATCCGGAATGCTCGTCGACGAGCCTTCTGGTATACAACCTGATAGAGCGGTTGAGCGGGGTTTCGGCAATCACTAAAGAGATGGGCGAAGCGCTGTTCGTGGGTATTATGACCGATACGGGCAACTTCTCTTTCAGTAACCTGAGCGCGGAGCTGTTCGAAACGGTGGCTTCGCTGGTACGCCTCGGGGTGGATATCCCTCATATCCATTCGATGGTCTACAACAGCTTTACGGCGGACCGCGTAAAACTGCTCGGCTATGCCCTTTGCAAGATGGAGACCCTGAAAACCAACGGGATAGGCGTGGCTTATATCACCCTGAAAGAGTCGGAGCTGCGCAAGTTCAATTTCCAGCAGGGCGACAGCGAGGGTTTCGTGAACTACCCGCTGACGATCAAATGGCTCTCCATGTCCGTGATATTTATCGAGACCCGGAACTTTATCCGTATTTCGTTCCGCTCGCGCGGGGATGTGGACGTGAGCAAATTCGCCAAAATGTATTTCGAGGGTGGCGGCCACCGGAACGCTTCGGGAGGTAAGTCTTTCAAATCCATGCCCGAGACGGTAGCGTATTTCCGCAAATGCGTCGAGGAGTTTTTCAACGATCCTGCAAACCTGAACGACTGATAATACGATGAAAAAACCGGATATCGTTTCAAAGGGTGCCAACCATACCGCCATCGATATCGGCGACCTGGACAGGGTTTACGAATATACCCTGATCCATCCCAAGACCGGGGCCGAACTGCACCGACTTTTCGTCAAGGACCATACGGACGCCACCGGCACCGAAATTTCGTTCCAGAGCCTGCCGCCGCAAACCGAACTACCCTATTTCCACAGCCACCGCAAGAACGAGGAGACTTATGTTATCCTGAGCGGCGAGGGTAAATTCCAGGTGGACGGGGACTGTTTTCCCATACGGCAGGGGAGCGTGGTCAGGGTGGCTACGGCGGGCGTGCGCGGGATGGTCAATACCTCGCCGGAGCAGATGATCTATATGGTGATCCAGTCCAAAAAGGCCTCCCTGGAAGAGTACTCGGCAGACGACGGGGAGCGAGTCCCGGCCGAGAAACTGTGGTAAAAACGGACTGTCTGCACCCTGTAACCCGGCGGTCACGGCCAGACGGGAAATAAGCATAAATTAGCGGTGGTCTGTCCGCCGATCAGATACACACAAGGGCAAAGCCGTCGGCTTTGCCCTTGTGGTTTTAGTTCCCGCCGGGTCGGGATCCGAGTCCCGTCCGGCAGTCGGCTATCTGCGGATCACTCCCCGAACAGGAGCGATTCCATTATTTTAGGGATATCCGTATTGTCGAAAACGCCGGTGAATTTTTCGGCCCCGGCGCCGTAGGCGAACATCGGGATCATAATGGCGGTGTGGCCGCCGGTGGAGAACGCGCCGGATATGCCGCTCTCGGCCTTGGTGAAGTCCGGGTCGCCCGGGACAAGCGAAAGGCCTCCGGTCTCATGGTCGGCAAGCACCACCACGAGCGTTCCGGGATGGCTGTCGGCATAGTCGAACGCCACACCCACGGCGTCGTCGAAGTCCTTGGTCTCGGTTATTATGTTCTCGTAGCTGTTGCCGTGGCCCGCCCAGTCTATCTGTGACCCCTCGACCATAATGAAGAAGCCTTTGCCATCCTTGTCGTTGTTGGTCAATATCTCGAGGGTCTTGGCCGTAGCGTCGGCCAGGTAATTCTCGTCGCGGCCGTCGGTAATGTATGGCATCGGCTCCCGGGTGAGGAACCCGGCCGCCCGGCCGTCGGTTACCCCGCTAAGGTCGTTGAAATCGAAGACGACATGGTAACCGTCCGCCGCCAGTTTTTCGGTAAGGTCCACCCCGTCCTTACGCTCGTTAAAGCTATGTGCACCACCGCCCATAAATACATCTATGCCCGATTCGGCCAGCTGGGCGGCTATCTTCTCATGCTCGCCGCGATAGCCTACATGGGCGTAAAAAGCCCCGGGGGTCGCGTCGGTCAAGTAAGAGGTGACAACGATACCGGTGCCCATACCGCGCTTGCCCGCTTTAGCCATGATACTTTCGAGCGGGTTGCCGTCCGGGTCCTGCCCCAGCACGCTGTTATTGGTTTTATGGCCCGTTGCCAGTGCCGTACCGGCGGCGGCGGAGTCCGTCACGCGGTTATTGGCCGAATGGGTCTTTACAAGCCCTACGGTCTGCGCGCGGTCGAGGTTTATCGGCCGGTAACCGTTCTCCAGCATATAGGCCGTAACATGGGCTACGCCCATTCCGTCCCCGATCATATAGATTATCTTGTCTACTTTGGGCGTGGCGCAGCAACCGCTGCCGCATTGGCCGTAAGAAGCGCTCCAGAGCGCAGTTATCAGGACAAGGGACAGGGCTGCGATAAATTTTCTCATGGTTCTCTCTTTTTGTTATGGGGCCCGTGGCCGCCAATGGTTTCAGGGTACCAAATTTACGAAATGTAAAATTGAAAAAGGGCTATTTGAACCAAAAATATAACGGCGCCCCTCCATTCACCGGCTTACATGAACAGGTCCCGGGCGCCGCCCGGTATCTCACGGAGCTTTTTGGCGGTATTGTCCCGCAGGGCTCCGGCCGGCATCCGGTCCAGTTCGGACCGTATCAGCTCCCACCCTTTCTCGTACAGCGGGCCCGAAGTGTAGTCGCAAAGGTATTCCGCGAACGAGAGCAGGGCGTTCGGGGT
Source organism: Alistipes sp. (assembly GCA_021201825.1). Lineage (GTDB taxonomy): Bacteria > Bacteroidota > Bacteroidia > Bacteroidales > Rikenellaceae > WRDF01. The sequence goes on along the minus strand of JAJQED010000039.1, from coordinate 52,976 downwards.
ACAGTAGTGTTTAATATGGCCTCCGGAAGCGAACTGCATAAAGTATTCGCCGGTTCGCCCCTTGCGGTAGCATGCCGTGCAGAACGACGGTATCTGGCCCGCTTTTACCAGTTCGGCTACGGTCTGTTCGAGGGTCCGGGTGTCGGACAGTTCGAATTGTTCGCGGTCGATCTGCTGGGTCGCGGCAGGGCCGCTGTACCCCCCTATCTCAAGCCGTGTTCCGGCGTCTATCTGCGATACGCCGTATTTTATCATCCCGTTCCTTAACTGGCCGGGTTCGCGGGCGGTAAGTATCAGGCCTGCATAAGGCACCGCAAGCCTGAGAACGGCAACCAGGTAGCGGAAATCGTCGTCCGTAACATGGTCGATGCCGGACAGGTCGAGGTTCGATGCCTTGCGCACCCTCGGGAACGAAATGGTATGCGGTCCCACGCCGTAGCAGGCCTCCAAATGGTTGGTATGCCGTACGAGCGCCATTACCTCGAACCGCCAGTCGGCATGGCCCAGCAACACGCCCAGCCCCACGTCGTCAATTCCGGCCTCCATAGCCCTGTCCATCGCCGTCAGCCGGTAAGTGTAGTCGGACTTGGGTCCACGGCCGTGGATACGGGAGTATACCTGCGGGTCGTAGGTCTCCTGGAAGATCTGGTAAGTGCCGATACCCGCCCGCTTTATCGTCCGGAAGCCGTCCACGTCGAACGGCGCCGCGTTGATGTTTACCCTGTTTATGCGGTCGTGATCCTGTCGCGTGGAGTATACCAGCCGTACGGCCGAGGCGATAAATCCGGGGTCATAAAGAGGGTGTTCGCCGAATACGAGGATCAGCCGCTTTTGGCCCGTGGAAGAGAGCTGCCGCACTTCCCCGGCTATCTCGTCCGGGGAGAGGGTCCTCCGCACGGCCCGTGGGTTCGAGGACCTGAATCCGCAGTAGGAACAGTCGTTGACGCATTTGTTCCCGATATACAAGGGGGCGAAAACGACGATACGGTCCCCGTAGACCCTCCGCTTCAGGGTCCCGGCCGCCTCGAGAACCAGCCGGCGATCCTCCGGCCCGGCATTCAAAAGAACGGCGGTCTGCTGCAGCGAGAGCCGGTTGAGCCCGAGGGCCGATTCCACTGCCGCGGCCACCTGTGAATGTTGCGGTGCGGGATTTGCATCCAGCAACCTCCGTATTTCGACGGGGTCGATAAACGGCTGGCCCGCACGGTCGGGGATGGAATATTTCTGTGGCCGGAACATAGGCAGGGTCGGAAGAGGGTGCAAAGTTAATCGAAATGGATTATTTTTGCGGCGGCAGTGCGGTTTTAATAAACGGTTGTTACGGGGAATGGCTAAAAGGAGTACGTTCGGGAGCAGGTTCGGGACCATCGCCGTGGTGGGCGGTTCGGTCATCGGGCTGGGTAATATCTGGCGTTTCCCCTACGTCGCCGGGGAGAACGGCGGCGGGGCGTTCCTGCTGGTCTACGTGCTGGTGAGCTTCCTTATATCCGTCCCTATAATGCTCTCCGAATTCACGGTCGGGAGGGCCAGCCGCCGCAACTCCATGCGGGCGTTCCGCAAACTGTCCCGCATCCGGGGCTGGCAACTCACCGGCTACCTTGGCATAGCCACCGCCTTTACCATCCTTTCTTTTTACAGCGTGATCGCGGGCTGGGCGCTGGAATTCATCCGTCAGTCGTTCACCGGGGAGTTCATGGCGATGGACCCGGAACAGATAAAGGAGAATTTCGACGGCTTCGTTGCCGACGGATGGCGGCCGTTCCTGTTGACCCTTACGTTCGTTGCGGCCACGGCCGTGATCGTGGCGTACGGCATCGAGAAAGGGATCGAACGCTTCAATAAGACCGCCATGCCGCTCATGCTGGTGATACTGCTTATCATGTGCGCCAACGCCGTAACCCTGCCCGGATTCGGGGAGGGGATGTCGTTCCTGCTGAAACCGGACCTCTCGCGGGCCGGCGGGGGCACACTCCTGCAGGCCATCGGGCAGTCTTTCTTTTCCCTGAGCCTGGGCATGGGGATAATGGTGACTTACGGATCATACATAAAGAAACAGGAAAATATGTTCCGCCTGTCGGGAACGGTCGTGATAGCCGATATGGCCGTCGCCCTGCTTTCGGGGATCGCCATTTTCCCGGCGGTTTTTTCTTTCGGCATCAGCCCCACGGCCGGGCCGGAGCTGGTGTTTTTGACCCTCCCGAATATCTTTGCCCAGATGACCGGCGGGCAGGTACTCTCGCTGCTGTTCTTCGTGCTTTTACTGGCGGCGGCTATAACCTCATCCATGTCGCTGTTGGAGGTGGTCGTGGCTTATGTTTCGGAGGAGTTCCGGCTGAGGCGCCGGACGGCCACCGTTATTGCCAGCCTGGGAGTACTGGCCATGGCGACCCTGTGCCTGGTCTCCCAGATGCCCGGCTCGCCGCTCGAAGTGGCGGGGATGAACGTTTTCGACCTGCTGGACCATGTGACCTCGACCTATATGATCCCCATCGGTGGACTGCTGATCGTGATTTTTGCCGGCTGGGTGATGAACCGCACGCTGTTCCGCCAAGAGATGACCAACGGCGGTACTTACGGCGCCGGGCTTTACGGGCCGGTAAGGGCTATGGTAAAATTCGTAATACCGGTTGTGATAACCATCCTGTTCCTCAACCAGCTCGGGTTGATACGGGTTTAGATCCCCTTTTTTAATCGAAATCCGCAAGGGCGAGGTACTCCTCCTCCTTTGCCCTCATTACGGCCTGTTGCCCGGCGGTCTTGTCATTATACCCGCACAGGTGCAGAACCCCGTGCACCATAACCCGCAACATCTCCCGGCGGGCGGTCTGGCCGAACCGTCGGGCATTGCCGCGAACGGTGGCAGGGTCGATAAAGATATCGCCCGATACCGTTTTGGTTTCCGGGTCGGTATAATCGAAAGTGATCACGTCCGTGGGGTAGTCATGGCCCAGGTATTGGCGGTTTATCTCCAGATGCCGCTCCGGGCCGCAAAAAATGTAAGATATCTCCCCGGAGCAGTAACCCTCTTTTTCGATACATGCTGCGATCCACCGCCCGACGGCCCGTTTACCGCGCAGGCGGTACGGCGAACCGTCGTTATGGAAGCCTATTTTCGGAGCCATTGCTCGGGATTGAGGTTAGTCGATCCCTGCCATAATTCGAAGTGCAGGTAGACATCGTCGGAATTGGAGCTGTCCGGAAGCCGCCCGATCCGCTGGTTCAGGGTCAACCTGTCGCCGGCCTTGACCGCTACGGACGGCATGTTGGCGTAGAGGGTATAATAGTTCCCGTGGCGCACCAGTACTCCGTTGTTCAGCCCCGGCACGGGGAATACCTTGCTCACCGTCCCCTCGAACACGCACACTACGTCCGCATTCCGCTCCCCGGCTATATTGACACCTTTGTTGTTGACCGTTACGTTCCGCTGGGTCGGATGCTGGTGTTTGCCGTATTTGTCGATGATCACGCCGCCCCGCACGGGATAGGGCAGTTTGCCTTTGTTCTCGTCGAATTTGCCCGTCAGGCTGACGATATATTCCTCCTCGGCGGCGGTACGCACCTCGGTTTTATTTTTGGCGGCCTCCTCGGCTATTATACGCTGTATCTCCTGCTGGGCTTTCTCCATCTGGTCCTGCTTGGCCTTGAGATCTTTGGAGAGCTTGGATTCGTCCTGCCTAAGTTTGGTGATACTTGTGCGGTAGCGGTTTTCGTCTTTCTGCAGGTCGCCTATTTCGCGGGCATGGGACTGCCGGGTACCGTCCAGCTCCTCTTTCTGCTCGTTGAGTACCGCTATTTCGAGCGAAATACTGTCGGAAAGGGTGCGTAATTGCCGCGCCCGCGACTCACGGGCAGAGTTGTACCTGCGCATGAACTCGATGCGCCGGGTCGCCTGGTTAAAATCCTTTGAAGCGAACAGGAAAAGAGCGAAGTTATTCAGCTTATGGTTCTGGTAAGCCTCCCGCACCATCTCGGCATACTCCTGCCTCAACCGTCCCAGATCGTCGTCCATGCCGGCAATGGCCTTTTCACGATCGGCTATTTCGGCCTGCAGCAGGTTCATCTGCTGTTCGAGGGAGCTGACCACCTTGCGGCGGCTGTCGATACGGTTAAGCACCAGCTTGAGTTCGCTCTGGCTGACTTTCTGGTCTTTCTGGGTCTTTTCCAGCAGCTGCGTGCTGCGTTTTATCTCTTCTTCGAGCTGTTTGATCTGCTGCTCGAGGGATTTGACGGTCGGCTGGGCGGCGCCCTGCCAGATGCCGCAAAGAAGCAGCAGTAATATTAGCGGGTATTTAAGAAGTTGTCCCATCGGGGTCGCAGGATGTCGGGGTATATCTGTGCAAATATAGGTTTTATCGGGATAAATCCCCGCAGGCAACGGGTTACCTGCCGGCCTTTTCGAGCCTGTGGTTAATTTCCTCTTCGTCGTGGCCGGCTTCCAGCGCCCGTTTCCAGTAGACCGTGGCCATATATTCCTCGCCAAGCCCGTAGAGGATATCCCCGTAATGGATCAGCAATTCACTGCTGTTGCGGTTATCCAGCGTAAGCGCCTGGCGGACCGCCGCTTTGGCCTCCTCGAGACGCCCCATTTTAAAGAGTATCCATCCGTAGGTGTCGATATAGGAGGGGTTCGACGGCTCCTGTTCCATGACCCGGCGGGCCATATCGAGGGCCTTTTCCAACTGCTGGTCCTGCTCGCTAAGGAAATAGGCGTAATTATTCAGGACCAGTGTGTTACCGTGCCAGAGCCGGAGGGCCTTTTCGTAATACTTATAGCTTTTCTTGTCCTGGCCACGGGTGTGGAACTCGTCGCCGATGACCCCGTAGATCACCGAACGTGCGGAGTCCCCCTCGGCGTATTTGAGCGCCTGGTCGAAAGCTTTCAGGGCCTCTTTGTGCCGTTCCATGTAGGAGAGCGTACCGCCCATCCTGATGTAAAGGGCCGGGTCGGACGGGAAGCGCTCGAGAGCTACCTCGATATATTTCTTCACCGAGTCGTGCCTCTGTTTGTAGGCCTCCATGTTGATCACGTCCATATAGGGTTCGACCTCCTCCCGCGGGGTAGCTATATAACCCTTGTGCACTTCGAGCGCCTCCTCGAAATCGCCCCAGGCAAGTATATTTCCCGCATAGAGCGACACAATGTCGTAATCGTCCGGGTACATCAAAAACAGGGTCGAAGCTATGTCCCTGATATAGAAATAATTCTCGCGGTAGAAACTGCGGTCGGCCGTTATATCCTTGAATATCTTCTGCTTGATTTCTTTGGTAATGCCCGGGCTTTGCATCAGTTTTTTGGCCGTGGTGAGGTACTTCTCCGTGTCGCCCGTGATGCGGTAGAACTCGTTCATGGACCCGATCACGTCCAGCCCCTCGGGGTTCAGCGCCGAGGCCATACGGTAATTCTCGAGGGCCAGCGAGTCTTTTCGCAACTCGGCATAGAGCTCGGCCAGCGCCAGATATCCCTCGTAGTCGTACGGGTAGGCCTCTACGATGCCGTGGGCTTCCTCGATCGCCTGGTCCGTAAGGCCGGCGGCGACCAGCATGTCCCGCTTATGGCGCGAGAACTGCTCGATCTTCCCCACCGAGTTCTCCGCCCTGTCCAGTACCGCGATGGCGGCGTAAGGCTGCCCCATCTGTTCGTAGAGCATGGCCAGCATCGCATAATGTTCCGGGTTGCGCGGCTCCATAACGATGAGCTTCTCGTATATTCGCCGGGCTTGCCCGTATTTGCCGTTGAAGATAAGCAGCCGCCCGTAAAGGTTGGAATACCACGCGTTTGTGGAATCCAGCTCCACCGCCCGGCGCCCGTATTCGAGGGCGGAGGCGGAATTGACCGTCACAAGGGCCGTTGCGGCCTGGTAGTATGACGGGGCGTGCGAAGAGTCCGCCGCGATGGCCAGGTCGAAAAACCCGACCGCCTTGTCCGCGTCGCTATCTATCTTATAGCTTTTTATGCCTTCGGTGTAGTAGTACCTGACCAGGTCATAGCCGGCGTACCCCTCCGGAACACTGTCTCCCGGCGATCGGAGCGCCGCACCGCTGCCCACCCCGCCGGTAACGGAGAAGCCGCAAAAGAAGAGCAGTACGGGCAGGGAACCTGCCGCACGCAGTAACGATCTTTTATTTTTCCCGTGGTTCACCACCTGTTAACGAACGAAATAAGATGCCTTATAGTATCGGCCCCTGCGGTTAAAGGGCGGAAGCGAACTGGCGCAGGAAGCGGACGTCGTTCTCGAAGAACAGGCGGATATCCCTGACCCCGAACCGGAGCATGGCGATACGCTCAATGCCCATGCCAAAGGCGAACCCGGTATACCGGTCGCTGTCGATGCCGGAGGCCTCCAGCACGTTGGGGTCAACCATTCCGCACCCCATGATCTCTAGCCAGCCCGTTCCCTTGCAGACGCTGCATCCCTCGCCGTTGCAGAGGTTGCACGATACGTCCACCTCGGCCGACGGCTCGGTGAACGGGAAGAACGAAGGGCGCAGCCGTATTTTGGCCCCCTCGCCGAACATCTCCTTTGCGAAGAACTGGATGGATTGCTTCAGGTCTGCGAACGATACGTTCTCGTCTATATACAGCCCCTCCACCTGGTGGAAGATGCAGTGGGAGCGGGAAGAGATGGCCTCGTTGCGGAACACCCTGCCGGGGCAAACCACCCGTATAGGGGGCTTTTGGGTCTCCATGACCCGTACCTGTATGGAACTGGTATGGGTACGCAGCAGTATGTCGGGGTTCTTCTCGATAAAGAACGTGTCCTGCATGTCGCGGGCCGGATGGTCCGGCGGGAAGTTCAGGGCGGAGAATACGTGCCAGTCGTCCTCGATCTCCGGCCCGTCGGCCACGGTATAGCCAAGGCGGGCGAAGATAGCGAGTATCTCGTTACGCACCAGCGAAATCGGGTGCCTCGACCCGAGCTGGTCGTTCGTTCCGGGACGGGTCATATCGTCGATACCGCCCCCGGAGGCCCGCGCGGCGGAGCGGGCGGCTTTCAGCTCGTTGATCCGCTCCATGGCAGCCGTTTTCAGGGTGTTGAGCCTCTGCCCCAGCTCCCGTTTCATCTCGGGGGCGACGGAACGGAACTCATCCATCAGCGCGGTTATTTCCCCTTTCTTGCCCAGGAGCCGGATGCGGAACTCCTCTATTTCGGCCTCGGCCTGCGGGGTGAAGCTGCGCACCTTTTCCAACAGCTCTTCTATTTTGGTTACCATCTTTTGATAATTAATCCTTAATCTCTACTTTTACGGACCCGGGAAAGGCCTGTTAGCGGCCTTACGATACCCTCCCGTGAACCGTCAAAGTTAACAATAATTTACGTATGGTACGCCCGGCCTTAGCCATATTATGCGCCTTGTCGCTGGCCTGCCTCCCGGCCGGAGGGCAGGGTGTGGGCGTGGTCATGTCTGGCGGCGGGGCCAAGGGTCTCTACCATATCGGGGTACTGAAAGCCCTCGAGGAGAACGGCATCCCGGTAGACTACGTGTCGGGGACCTCTATCGGGGCGGTGATCGGGGGGCTGTATGCCGCCGGATACACCCCGGAGCGGATCGAACAGGAGTTCCGTTCGCCCCGTATACAGGAGCTGCTTACCGGGCAGATCGAGCGGGACAACCAATACTATTTCAAGCAAATGCACCGCAACGCCGCTATGGTGACCATACGGCTGGACATGAAAAACAAGGGGCGTAAGATGCGCATCCCGGCCAATATCATCCCGGCCGAACCGCTGGATATGCTTATGGCCGAATACTTTTCGGGGGCTACGGCCGCCAGCCACGACAACTTCGATTCGCTTATGGTGCCGTTCCGGTGCGTGGCCACGGATGCGGTGGGCCGCCGCGAGGTGGTCTTCAAAGGCGGGGACCTGGGGTATGCCGTGAGGGCTTCCATCGCGGTTCCGCTGGTATTCAGCCCCGTCAAGGATACCGCGGCCCTCTATTACGACGGGGGTATGTTCGACAACTTCCCATGGAAACCCCTCTATGACGACTTCCGGCCCGACATCCTTATCGGCAGCATCTGCACCGAGACGGCCGTAGACCCGGACCAGATGAACACCATAGACCAGGTGTTTACCGTCACCACCCTCCATACCGATTACAGCCTGCCCCGGGAGAGCGACATCGTTATCGGCCGGGACCTGAGCAACGTCGGCACGATGAACTTCGGGAGGGCCGCAGCGCTGATCGACGCCGGCTATGAGGACGCCCTTAAGATGATGCCGATCATAAAGGCATCGGTCCGCCGCCGGGTCACTCCGCAGGAGATGGCCGATAGGCGGGCCTCGTTCCTTGCGGGGGAGCCGCCGATGTCTATCGGGTCCGTGGAAGTTACCGGGCTGAAGCCGGGCCAGATAGAATATGTGCTCAATACAATAGGTTACACGACCCGTAAGCAAAAGTCAGACTATGATTTCACGGACCTGCGCAAGGGATATTACAAGCTGATCGCCGAGGGCGAGATGGTGGGCCAGTATCCCCGCATCGAGTACAACCAGCTGTCCGGAAAATATGACGTCGAGCTGGAGCTTGCCACCAAACCCAGCCTGCGGATCATGGCCGGGGGAAACATCTCCTCGACGGCCCTTAACCAGGCCTATCTCGGGTTCGAATACAAGATAATCGGCAAGGTGGCCTCGGGCTGGAACCTGGACGGTTATTTCAGTTCGTTCTACAGTTCGGCCTCGCTGGTGGGGCGGGTGGATTTCTTCGCCAAAGGCACCCCGTTATATTTCGACTACGGCGGCTCGCTCAACTATTACAATTTCTTCAAGTCCAATTACGGCTTCCTGACCAAAGGCAATGACATCACATATTCCAAATACGACGACCATTACGGGCGTATCGCGTTCGGCACCCCCGTCAGCCGCCACTCGGTACTTTCTCTTAGTCTGCACGGGGGCCGGAACGAATACCGGTACTTCCAGCAGAAGGGCTACGATGCGGATGACGCCATGGACCGTACCCGGTTCCGTTACTTCGGCGGACAACTGGAGGTCGACTGGCGCAAGACGAATTTCCAGATGTACCCGACACGGGGGATACGCCAGACCATTTCGGTGATCGGCATCCGGGGTATCGAGAATTTCCGGCCCGGGACCACTTCGAGCGACCCGGCGGTATCGGGCAACCACCGCACCTGGGTAGGAGCCAAATTCATGCGCGAACAGTATTTCCGCACGCCGTTCGTAAAATGGTTTTCTTGGGGGTACCTCGTGGAGGGGGTGGCTTCCAACCATCCCTCGTTCATGAACGCCTACGCCACCAACATATCGGCCCCGGCGTTCACCCCCACGCACCACAGCCGGATCGTCTACCTCAAAGAGTTCCACAGCGACACCTATATAGCGGCGGGCCTTATGCCGACCATCGAGTTCACCCCCTCGTTCTATTTCAAGATGAGCGCCTACCTGTTCATCCCCGAGAATTACGACGGGGTAAAAGAGAGCATCCGCCAGAGGATGAGGACCATTTTTGACGGCTCGCTGGTTTACCAGAGTTTCATAGGGCCGATCAGCCTCTCGGTGTCCAAATACGATGTGAATAAGCGTAACAACTGGTTCATGACGTTCAATTTCGGGTACGCTATCTTCAACCGCAAAGGCCTTTATTATTAGATTCCGCAATGGGCAGACCACAGGCAGGCAGGGAAAACAAACCGCATATAGGGATATTCGGGCGGTGTAACGCTGGCAAGAGCACCCTGCTGAACTTCATAACGGGCACTATGGCCTCCATCACTTCGGCGCAGGAGGGCACGACCACCGACCCGGTTCGCAAATCGTACGAGATAATCGGGTTCGCCCCGGTGATATTCATCGACACCGGGGGGATCGACGACCGGTCCCCGCTGGCCGACCGGCGGCTCGGGGCCACAAGCTCGGCGATGGATCAGTCGGACCTTGCCCTGCTGGTTTTCCGGCAGTGGGGAGAGCCGGAGCGGGAGCTCACGTGGCAGTTCGAGCAGGCGGGATTGCCTTACATACCCGTCTGCAACCGTATCGGGAATGCCGGCTGCCCGGCCGGGGACCTGCCGGCCGGGACGTTCGAACTGGATATTCTGAACGGCACGGACACCGAACGGGACGCATTGCTTGAAACGGTGAAGAAAACGCTCCCGCCCGAGGCCTGGCAGGCCCCGGCCATGCTCGGGAACCTCGTCCGGGCGGGCGACCGGGTTATTATGGTCTGCCCTATCGATTCGGAGGCCCCTGCCGGGCGGATGATCCTGCCCCAGATGCAGGCCGTCCGCGAGACGCTGGACCGCAACGCCACGGCGATAGTGATACAACCTGCCCAACTGCCGGCGACATTGCAATACATCCCCGAACCGACTCTGGTCATTACCGATTCGCAGGTCTACCGGGAAGTGCGGGATATTACACCGGCGCAAATCGAGGTGACCACGTTCAGCATCCTGCTTGCCGCCGCCAAAGGGGATTACGGGCTCTATACGGCGGGTCTGCAGGCCGTGGACGGGCTGCGGGACGGGGACCGGATCTTAATCGCCGAGAATTGTTCGCACCAGGTCAGCTGTGACGACATCGGCCGGGTGAAGATACCGCACTGGCTTCGGGAATACACGGGCAGAGACCTGCTTTTCGACTTTGCGGCCGGGACGGCGCCCCTTCCGGCCGACCTCTCCGGCTATGCCCTGATGGTGCAATGCGGGGGATGTATGGTGACCCGCCGGCAGCTTATGCAGAGGATACGCCGGGCGGCGGCGGCCGGTGTGCCGGTCACCAATTACGGGATGCTGATACGTAAAATACGCTGATAGTATGGAATACGATATAGCCCGGCTGATCTGCGCAGCCGAATCTTTACCCCTGCCGGGTGTGCAGGGAGTCCTGCGCCTGTTCGAGGGGGGTGCCACCATTCCGTTCATAAGCCGCTACCGCAAGGAGGCTACCGGAGGGCTGGACGAGCAGGCCGTTGCCCGTATCGGGGAGGCCCACCGCCGGATAACCGAACTGATCAAACGTAAGGAGACCGTTCTGGCCTCCGTGGGGGAGCAGGGAAAACTAACGCCGGAACTTCGCATCCGCATCGAGGAGTGCTGGGACCCTGCCGTACTGGAAGATATCTACCTGCCCTACAAGCCCCGCAAACGGACCCGGGCCACAATAGCCCGCGAAAGGGGGCTGGAACCGCTGGCCGCCCTCGTAATGCGTCAGGACGGGACGGTCCCCGAACAACTTGCACCGAGGTTCGTCCGTGGCGATGTGGCCTCCGTCGGGGATGCCCTTGCCGGGGCCTCGGACATTATCGCCGAATGGGTGAGCGAAAGCGAAAAGGCCCGCAACGGGGTACGCGCGTTGTTCGCACGGGAAGCCATGCTGGTCTCGAAAGTCGTTAAAGGCAAGGAGGCGCAAGGGCAGAAATACGGCGACTATTTCGACCGGAGCGAACCCCTGCGCCGTATGCCCTCCCACCGCCTGCTGGCCGTATTACGCGGGGAAAAAGAGGGCATTCTGCGTGTAAGCGCCCTGCCGGACGAGGATAAGGCCCTCGGGATACTTAACCGTATTTTTATCCGGCGTGACTCCCCGGCAAAGGGAATGGTCCAGAATGCGGTACTCGACGGGTACCGCCGGCTCCTGCGGCCGTCGCTGGAGAACGAGGCCCTCTCGGAGGCGCGTAAACGGGCGGGCGACGAGGCGATAAAGGTGTTCGCGGCCAACCTGCGTCAGCTACTGCTGGCCCCGCCCCTGGGCAGCAGAAGCGTAATGGGTATCGACCCGGGCTTCCGCAGCGGCTGCAAGGTCGCCTGCCTGGACCGGCAGGGCAACCTGCTGGACCATTTCAATATCTACCCCCACCCTCCGCAGTCGCGACCGGACCAAGCGGCGGCACAGGTCCACAGTGCCGTGAACAAGTACGGGATCGAAGCCATAGCCATCGGGGACGGCACCGCCAGCCGGGAGACCGAACGGTTCGTGGCCGGGTTGGGTCTTCCCGCCGGCGTGGAAGTGCACACGGTGAGCGAAGACGGCGCGAGCGTCTATTCCGCATCGGATGAAGCCCGCCGCGAGTTCCCGGACCTGGACGTAACCGTGCGCGGGGCCATATCGATCGGCCGCAGGCTGGCCGACCCGCTGGCGGAACTGGTGAAGATCGACCCCAAATCCATCGGGGTCGGACAGTACCAGCACGACGTGGATCAGGGGGACCTCAAAAGGTCGCTGGATACGGTAGTGGAAAGCTGTGTGAATCTCGTAGGGGTGGAGCTGAACACGGCATCGGAGAGACTGCTCTCCTACGTCTCCGGGATCGGGGCAACCCTCGCCCGCAATATCGTGGAATACCGCACGGCCAACGGCCCGTTCCGCTCGCGTGAAGAGCTCAGGAAAGTTCCCCGGCTCGGGGCCCGGTCATTCGAGCAGGGCGCCGGGTTCCTCCGCATCGCCGCAGCGGCAAACCCGCTGGACAATACGGCCGTACATCCGGAATCGTACCATATCGTTGATAAGATGGCCGCAGACGCCGGTGTAAGCGTCCCCCGCCTGCTGGAAGATAAGTCTTTGCGCTCTGCGATCGACATAAACCGCTATGTCACCGCCCGAACCGGCCTGCCGACCCTGCGCGATATTATGGAAGAGCTAGATAAACCGGGACGCGACCCGCGCGGCCGCCTAGAAGCGTTCAGCTTCCCGGACGGGGTTTCGGATATATCGGACCTGCGGCCCGGAATGGTCCTGCCGGGGATCGTCACCAATATCACCAATTTCGGGGCGTTCGTCGATATCGGCATCAAACAGGACGGGCTGGTGCACGTTTCCCAGATGGCGGACAAGTATGTATCGGACCCGGCGCAGGTGGTTTCGCTACGGCAGAGGGTAACGGTAAAAGTACTCGAGGCGGACACGGAGCGCGGCCGGGTAAGCCTGACGATGAAAACAGCGGAATAAACCGGGTGCGGCCCGAAGCGGGGCCTTACTGCTGTCCGACGGGCATCTGGCCCTTGATGATCATTTCGGGTTTGTGGTAGACCTTGGAGTAGGGCGGCACACTCTCGATCAGCCACACGTTACCGCCGATCACCGTGTCATGGCCGATGACGGTATCCCCCCCGAGGACCGTGGCCCCGGAATAGATGATCACGTTGTCCTCGATCGTCGGGTGCCGGCGGATACCCTCCAGCTTTTTGGAGACGAACGTCGCCCCGAGGGTAACCCCCTGGTAAAGTTTGACGTTGTTGCCGATCACGGTCGTCTCGCCGATAACGATCCCCGTGCCGTGGTCGATATAGAACCGTTTGCCTATCTCCGCTCCCGGGTGGATGTCGATGCCGGTGCGGGAATGGGCGTACTCGGAAATGACGCGGGGCAGGATGGGGATATCGAGCTTATGCAGGACATTGGCGAACCGGTAGATCATCACGGCATAGAAGCCCGGATAGCACAGTATCACCTCCTCCTTGCAGAATGCCGCCGGGTCGCACTCGGTGTACATCTCGGCATCCTGCAGCAGCCCTGTGAAGATGAGCGGAAGTTCGCCGAAAAACCTTTCTGTAAGGTTCACACAGCAGCAGTCCCGGTGTTCGCATACGGGCACTATTATCTTATGGAAATCCTTTTGCAGAATCTCCCATAACAGTTCCGTCTCCTTTAGCGACCGGTCCTTGTTCCCCCTTAGCGGGAAAAGGAATTCCACCAGCTTGTCCAGGAAAGCATGTGTGTCTGCCGTAGACGGTACATCCCTGTAAAACGCCTCCGTTATCTTGTATAACCTCGCCGGAAAATTATCCACTGCCATTATCCCAATCCTATTTTCGATTCTATATCCAAAAAGACAGGGCATAAATTATGCCCCGTCCTGTACTGTGTTTCAGGCCTTATGTTTATTCGATCACGAACGTATATGGCATCCGTGCCTGCACTCCCTGGCCGCTTACCATCTCGCGAATGGATTTGTATTCCTGATAAAGTTCTCCCAGTTCTTCCTCCACCGACGCACTGCGGATGCCGCCCAGGGATTCCAGCAGGGCTAACACCGGATCGGGTTGGTCAACCACCTGCCAAACACGGAAGTCCTCGGCGATACCGGCGCGGTCTGCCGCCAGGGCAATAGCGTCTTTCAGGCCGCCGAAGCCGTCGGCAAGGCCTAACTCGACGGCATTGGCACCGGTCCATACCCGGCCCTCACCTATGGCGTCGACTTCGTCCCAATCCATGTTGCGTCCGTCGGCTACGTGGCTCACGAACGTATCGTAAACCTCCTCGATGCTGTACTGAATAGCCTCGCGCTCGGTCTGTGTGAGGCCACGGTACATACCGCCCCAGTCGGCTGACGGGTTGGTGCGTACCACGTCCACGGTAATGCCCAGTTTGTCTTTCATCGCTCCCGACACGTCGAACAGCAGGCCGAACACGCCGATGGAACCGGTAAGGGTAGTGCGGTCGGTAAATATCAGGTCAGCAGGGCAGGAGATATAGTAACCGCCCGAAGCGGCCAGGCCGCCCATGGAAACGATAACCGGTTTTACAGCACGGGTAAGCTCCATCTCCCTCCAGATAAGTTCCGAGGCAAGGGCGCTCCCGCCCGGGGAATTGACCCGGAGCACGACCGCCTTGGTCTCGTCGTCCTTGCGGGCACGGGCCAGACGTGCCGCCACATCGGTACCCACTACATCCTCGCTCCCGCCGCCGTCCACGATAGAACCCTCCGCATATATCAGGGCCACCTTGTTCTTGGACGTGCGGGGACCGAACGTAACCCCGGCGGAGATATAGTTGCCCAGGGTAATATAGTTCTGTTCCTTGTCGTCGTCGTCCGTGCCGTTACCGAGCGCCTGCAATTTGGCAAGGGCTACCGGAATATCCTCACCCCCGGCCAGCTTCTTCACGAACCATTCTGCCTGGTCCCGGTAAACGAGTGCGTCCACGAAGCCGCATTGCAGGGCGTCGCCTGCCGACCGCACCGCAAGGCCCGATGCATACTGGTCGAGCAGGTAACCGTCGATCCCGCGCGATGCGGATACATCGTCCAGTATGGCCTCCCAGATACTCTCCACAAGGGTATTGTACTGCAGCCTGTTTTCGGGGCTCATCGAGTCGAGGATAAACGGCTCCACGGCCGATTTGAACGTACCGTGCCGCACTACCTCCGTCTTTACCCCGAGTTTATCCAGCAGGCCCTTGTAGAACATAACGCCCATGGACATCCCTTTCCAATCCAGGAAACCCACCGGGTTGAGCAGAACGGCATCCGACACCGACGAGAGGTAGTACCCGATCTGGCTGTAATAATCGCCGTAGCTTACCACGAATTTGCCGGATTCCTTGAACTCCTGAAGTGCACTGCGCAGCTCCTCTATATTGGCAAGGTTGGCGGAGCCGCCGCCAGTAAGGTCGATAAGCACCCCCTTTATATTATTGTCCGAAGCGGCCTTTTCGAGCGCCGAGACGACCTGGAGCATGGTATTTGCCTTGGATACCGAGACACCGCCGAAACCTACGTTGAACGGCGACGACCCGGGAGCATCCTTTATGCCGGTGGAGAAGTCTATCTTCAGCACCGAATTGGCCTCCACCTTTAGGGGGCCGGTACTCAGGGCAGCAGCCATACCGGCCAGTATAAGGTATATGAAAAGGGTCAGCACGATCCCGCCGACCACCGAGGCCAGCAGAGCAGCCCAGAAAGTTTTCATGAATGTCATAACCTGTACTTTTAAAAAGGATGAATATGAATCGTAAAGATAATAAAATAAAGCGAGTCGGTATCCCGCCCGGCCTGCTTAATGCCAACCGGGCCGGGATGGGGTGAATCGGGCGCCGAATCGTTATCTTTGTAAAAAATAACCAGGCAATGAAAAAAGAAGTGGACACCATACTGGGGCAGATCATCCACCCCGAAACCGGCCTTTCGCTCTCGGAATCGGGCATGGTGGAGAGCGTAGCCCTATCGGACGAACGGATAGCCGTTACCCTGGCCCTGAAAAAAGCCCGGGACCCGTTCGCGAACTCCATCCGCAAAATGCTCACCGCAGCGCTCGGGGAAGCGTTCCCGCATATGGAGGGTAAGATCACGGTCGAGGTGAAAGAACGGGAAATCCCGCCCAAACCACAAGCCCCCGACGGGGCGGCCCACGCCGGCAGGGTTATCGCCATTGCCTCGGGCAAAGGCGGGGTGGGAAAGTCCACCGTCGCGGCCAACCTCGCCGTTGCGCTTGCCGGGATGGGATACAAGGTAGGCCTGCTGGACGCCGACATATACGGCCCCTCCCAGCCGACCATGTTCGCCCTGGAAGACTACGTACCCGGAGTGGACATGCAGCAGAACCGGGAGATGATAATCCCGGCAGAAAAACACGGGGTGAGGATCATGTCCGTGGGCTTTTTTATCAACGACGACGACGCGCTGATCTGGCGCGGCCCGATGGCCACAGGAGCCCTGAAACAACTTATCCACCAATGCCGCTGGGGAGAACTGGACTACCTGTTGATAGACCTCCCTCCCGGGACCGGCGACGTGCACCTTACCATACTTTCGGAACTGGCCGTGGACGGGGCCGTGATCGTCTCCACCCCGCAGAGGGTTGCACTCGCCGACGTGAAACGGGGCATCTCGATGTTCCGGTCCGAAAAGATCGCCGTGCCGGTGCTCGGGGTTGTCGAGAACATGGCCTGGTTCACCCCCGAAGAGCTGCCTGACAACCGCTACTATATCTTCGGCCGTGGCGGCGCGGCGGAAATGGCCCGGGAAGAGGGAGTCGACCTGCTGGCGGAAATACCGGTGATCCAATCGGTTATGCAGTCTTCGGACGACGGTGTGCCGGCTGCTTTATCGGACAGCCCCGTCGCCGGACATTACCGTGAAGCCGCCCGGAAGATTGTGGATAAACTGGAAAAAACCGTTGGCGGAAATGTTAAAACCTGTCGGTAAAATTTAACAAGTAAACAATCTTTGGATTTTGAAAATCCATCCGGGCGGTTATACCGGGAAGTTCCGGGATATGCAAGGAAAAAATCCTAAAACTTCCGAACGGCCCATGCCCGTTTTTTTACCGGCCGTTGTTAACTCAGCAACCGGGGTCGATATGTCGAAAAGGTTATCCACAACTGTTGGCAAAGCCCCAGATATGCCCTTGCGGCCCCACGGTAAATACGGTATATTTGTTGGTGGAATTTGATAACTATTCACGGGAAGACGATCTGTAAAGTTACCGACAATATCAACACCCTTTATTGTTTTACTTTTATCTTATTTTAATTTATTCTTAAATAAAAATATAAAATCCGTAAGCCATGGATTACGCCGCCGAAATAGCTAAGCTGAAAAAAGAGAAGAACGCCGTCATACTGGCCCATTACTATACGGTGCCCGATGTGCAGGAAGCCGCCGACTTTATAGGAGACTCGCTGGCCCTGTCGGAAATGGCCGCCGCCACCGCCGCCGAGATAATAGTCTTCGCCGGAGTACACTTCATGGCCGAAACGGCCAAAGTCCTCTCGCCCGGAAAAAAAGTGCTCATCCCCGACCCCGAAGCCGGCTGCTCCCTGGCAGAATCCTGCCCCGCGGAAGAGTTCGCGAAATTCAAAGCCCGTTACCCCGGCCACACGGTCGTCTCCTACGTGAACACTACGGTCGACGTTAAAGCCCTCACGGATATCTGCTGCACCTCCTCCAATGCCGTCCGTGTAATTGAATCCATCCCGCCCGACCAACCCGTCATATTTGCCCCGGACCGCAACCTCGGGAATTACCTCAAAAGCCTCACCGGCCGCCAAAACATGGTGATATGGGACGGTGCCTGCCACGTCCACGAAGAATTCTCTTTGGAGAGGATACTCGACCTGAAAAAAGAATATCCCGAAGCCAAAGTCCTCGCACACCCCGAATGCAAAGCACCCATCCTGCTGATAGCCGACTTCGTCGGCAGCACGGCAGCCCTGCTGAAATACACGGAAGAAGACCCCTCGCACACCTACATAGTAGTGACAGAATCGGGAATACTCCACCAAATGAAAAAAAACAACCCCCGCAAAACATTTATCCCCGCACCCCCCATAGACTCCACCTGCGGCTGCAACGACTGCGTATACATGAAAATGGTGACCCTGGAAAAAATCTACACCTGCCTGCTCACCGAAACCCCACAAGTAGTAATCGACGAACAAACCCGCCAAAAAGCCCAAGGATCAATCCTTAATATGCTAAAATTGTAAGGATTCGTTTATTATTTTTTCTGTTCTTTCTTGTAAGAAAGAACCAAAGAATTTTGCGAGGAACGAGGGCATGAAAACTTGTTTTCAGTGCCAAGTGACGATGCAAAATCAGGAACTAACTTTTGGAGATACTGCGTATCTCATGATTTTCTCAATTAGTAAATAGGGAGAGGCAAGCCAACGGCTTTTTGCCTCTCCCTATTTACTAACTGACAGTAGCAGGAAACGAAGTTTCCAGAAGAGTTTTCTGGTTCTCTTTTGCAAAAGAGAACGAAAAATCAAATAAATTAATCATTACATTTGTAGGTTAATAAGAATTAAATAATTGGTATGAGGAGGTTAATATTTTTGGTCGTAGGGCTTTGTATGTTTTGCGGTCGGGCGTTTGCTGACGAGGGCATGTGGTTGTTGCCGGCGTTGCAGAGGATGAATATCCGGGATATGCAGGACAAGGGGTTACGGATCACGGCCGAGGAGATCTACAGTGCTAACGGGCATTCGCTGAAGGATGCGATAGTGATTTTCGGCGGCGGGTGTACGGGCGAGATCGTCTCCCCCGATGGTTTGTTGTTCACCAATCATCATTGCGGGTACGGGGCGATACAGTCTTTGAGCACGTTGGAGCGTGATATTCTCAAGTACGGGTATTGGGCTATGGACCGGGACCAGGAGCTTCCGGCCCCGGGGTTGAGCGTGACCTTTATTCGCCATATTGAGGATGTGACGGACGAAATTTTGGGCGGTATCGACCAGGGGATGTCGCAGGCCCGGAGGGAGGAAGCCGTAGAGGAAAATATCAAGGCGCTCACGGAAAAATACCGGGAGAAAGAGCAGTTCGAGGGGATGAATTTCAGGGTGGCCCCGTTCTACGGGGGCAACCAGTATGTGCTGTTCGCAATGGAGGTTTACCGGGATATACGGTTGGTGGGTACGCCTCCCAATTCCATAGGCAAGTTCGGCGGTGATACGGACAACTGGATGTGGCCGCGCCATACGGGGGACTTCTCCGTGTTCCGGGTTTACAGCACTGCGGAGGGGAAGCCGGCCGAGTACTCAAAGGACAACGTACCTTACCAGTCTCCGGTACATCTCAAAATCTCTCTTAAAGGGGTCGAGGAGGGGGATTTCGCGATGATCATGGGCTTTCCCGGGTCTACACAGCGGTATATGACCAGTTACGAGATAGACCAGATGCTCACCCTGTCGAACCCCAACAGGATCAATATCCGCGGGCAAAGGCAACAGATATTGTGGGACGCCATGATAAAGGACGATGCCGTACGGATCAAATATGCGGCTAAATACGCCGGTTCTTCGAACTACTGGAAGAACTCCATCGGAATGTCGCGCGGGGTCGAAAAACTGGGTGTAAAAGCCCAAAAAGAGGCACAGGAAGAGGCGTTCCGCCGGTGGGTGGCGCAGTCGCCCGAGAGAAGCGTGTACGGGCCGGCGCTGGAGTTGATCCAGGGGGCGGTCGAAGAGAGGGCCGCCGCGTCGCATGCTTCACAGTATATCAGCGAAACAATGTTGTCCGGAGTCGAGATAGTGCGGGCCGCCGGGGTTTACGATATTTTGTCGAACCGGGTCGATTCCCCGGAGGAAACGGTGGATGATTCCTTGATCGAAAGCGTTCAGGCGGCGGCCGCCGGTTTTTACAAGGATTACGAGCCGGAGTTGGACCGCAGGGTCGCCAAAGTGATGATACCGCTGTTGAGGGATAACGTTCCGGCCAACGAATTGCCGTCGTTCTTCAGCGTCATCGACAGCGATTTCGCCGGAGATACTGACCGGTATATAGACTGGCTTTACGATACTTCGGTATTCACTTCGCAAACCGGGTTCGAGGGAACTTTGGCAGAAGCCGTCGGGAACGGGGATTTCAGTCGGCTCAAGGAGGATCCTGCGGTGGCTTTACGCAAATCGGTAGTTGAAGCCTATACCTCGGCCCTTAACCGCAACACGCCGGTTAACGAACGCTACCGGGAGGGCCACCGACTCTATGTTGCGGGGCTGCTGGATATGTATCCCGACAGGATGAACTATCCCGATGCCAATTTCACGATCAGGCTCACCTACGGCAATGTTTATCCTTACCGCCCGGCGGACGGGGTGATATACGACTATTACACGACCCTGACCGGCGTTATGGAAAAGGAGGACCCGGAAAATCCGGAGTTCGTAGTACCCGAAAAGCTAAAGGAACTTTATTATGCACGGGACTTCGGCCCGTACGGCAAGGACGGTTACATGCCCGTATGTTTTTTGAGCAATAACGATATAACGGGCGGCAACTCGGGCAGTCCCGTGCTGGACGGCGACGGTAACCTGTTGGGGCTGGCGTTCGACGGTAACTGGGAGGCCATGAGCGGCGACATAGCGTTCGAACCGGACCTGCAGAGGTGTATCAACGTCGATATCCGTTATGTACTGTTCATTATCGGCAAGTTCGCCGGGGCTACACACCTGATCGACGAGCTTACGATCGTCCGGTAGAGTGCTGGAATACCTGCAAGCCGGTATAAACATAAACGGCTTCCCCTCTGCGGGGAAGCCGTTTGTCTTGGCCGTTAAGGCGGTTAGAAAGTGAAACCTATTTTAAGTTCGGGTCGTCCGAGGAAATTGAAAGTATGGCTGTCGGCGGCCAGGGTCTTGAGACCGGGCTGTGGTATTTCGCTGTAAAGTGAGTACTGGTACGTCAACACCCGGACTCCGATCGACAGGAACAGGGTCCGTGTGACGTAATAATCCAGTCCGGCAACCGGACTTACATTGACCATATAGGCCATCCCCTTGGACGGGTCGTAGTAATTGTCCTCGTCGTTTGCTTTGTATTTGGCCTTAGCATAAGCAAAACCTCCTTCGGCCCCGAGCCGGAACATAAGCCCTTTACCGAGGTCCCAGTAATGGTCCGCTCCCAGTGAAAACGACAACTGGTAATTCTCGCTGCCGCCGACCCCCAGGTAGTTCGGGATGTCGGTAACGGTGAGGTTCGTAGTACCCTCTTCGAACAACCCCGCAACGGCATCCTGCCTGGGGCTTACGTTCATTGCGAAACCGGCGGTCAGTTTGGCGGCCCAGCGGTCGGTGAAGAACCACCGGCCTTCCAATTCGAGAATTGGAGACTTGTCGAACCAGTTGATAATAGGGGCGGATATGGAATAGTCGGTAAGGTCGGGAACCGGTGCTGTTTTGGTTACGTATGTTCCGGCACCGACGATCACGGAAACCTGCACGTTACCCTTTCGGGGCAGATCGTACTGTTTTTCCTGCGCCGCGACGGCAGTGGGCCGCAGCAGCGTCAGGGGGATCGCCGCAAGCAGGAAAATATTAAATAGTTTATTCATTTCAGACCTTTTTTACCGGTTACGACCCTGCCCGTCGGTTTGGCGGACAGGGTCTTCTCCGGTCGGTTTTAATCCAACAATTCGTCTATCGCTGCTTTGAGCGAATCGGCCTGTTTGGCCAGCCTTTCCACTTTCTGCTGCAGCAGGGCGAGTTCCGCTTTGGCTTTGGTTATCTCCGCGGCCTTGTACTCGAGCATATCCGTTTCGTCGAGTTTGTCGCTTATCCACAGCTCTTCATAGTGGGCGTAGTCCAGTTCGGCCTCGGCCAATGCCTCTTCGGCGTCTTCCACAAGGCCGGTATATGTCTCTATCTGCTGTTCGATATAGGATATGGCCAGTCGATAGGGAGGCCCGGTAACTTCGAGGGTGGTCTGCACGTAAGCCAGATCGCTTGCCAGCTGTTCCTTGGCGGCTATCTCGTCGTCCAGGTCATTGTAGTTATCCAGGGCAGCATAGTAGGTGTCGAGGGCCTCGCTGTAATCGGCCTGGGCATCGTCGTAATTCTCGTATGCGTCTTCCAGCACGAGTATCGAAGCCAGGTTTTCCCGGTATTTAGCGACGGCCGTTTCATAGTAATCCACGTCGTCGGCAAGGCCGTCGATACCGTCGATCAGATCGCCGTAAAGATAACGCGTACCCTCGTAGGTTTCCCCGTCCGGATACATGGCATAATCGATCACCGAAAGGCTGGTCTGCATATTCGGACGGGTCTGGGTACCGTCGGCCACGCCACCGTAAAGCTCCGCGTAGGCTATACAATAAGCTTCATCTACGGCAATAAAGTCGTCGGCAGTCATTTCCCAATTGTTGTAAGCGGCGTAGGCACTGTTCCATGCCGTTGTGGCGTCGGTCAGGGCCTGGATCAGGTCGGGATCTGACGGGTCGCCCGGATAAGCGGTAGTGTTGCCGTAAACACCGTTGAGGGTTCCCAGCTGCAACATTGTAGTACCGTTATGATCGGTCGTGCCGTCGGGACGGCTTTGGCGGCCGTCGGCAACGCCGCTAATGACCCCGTAACCGGGGATCGTAGCCTGGCCGAAATATTCCACATAGGCAATACAATAGGCCTCGTCGATCTCCAGGAATGCAGATTTGGTTATATCACCGTTGGTGTAACTTTCCCATGCCGCAGTCCACGCTTTGCTGGCGGCGATGTAAGTCTCGTAAGCCTGCTGGTCGGCCTCGACGGCGTCTTCGATCCCCGCGATTGCCGAGTCGTAACTACTTACGGCTTCTTCATACTTCTGTTCGAGGGTTTCGATATCGGCTTCGATAAGAGGGATGATAGAGCGTACGCCTTCTATCGTGTTCTTAATCTCGTAGGTTTCGCCGTTGGCAAGTGAAACGTAGCTTTGGCTGTTACTGATAACGAACCAAATACCGTTCACACTGTAATTGTATACGAAGCCGTCCGCCTTTGCACGGGCGTATCCATCCCGGATATCCTGTTTGGCATCCCTGTCGGATTCGGCTGCCGCCATAGCGTTATAGGCGTCGATACGGAGCGATTTGAGGCTTTCGATCTGCTCTTCCACCTCGGCTATCATGGCTTTGGCCTGCTCTACGTCGGGAAGGAGTGCCTCCCATGCCGCAAGAACTTCGCGGGCGTTCGAAAGCTGGTTTTCAGCCGAATTTACGGCAGACTCCAGATCCTTTATGAAAGACTCTTTCTCGATGGCAAGGGTCTGTGTATAGTAGACCAGGGCAGCCTCCGCACGCATAATGTCGATCTCTTTTTCAACCGTTTCGAATTCGGCCTGGGCAAGGTCTCCCATCATTTTCTCGTACTCTGCGATTAGCTCTGCAACGTATTCGTTGGCGCCGGATTTGATCTCGGCAAGGTAGGCCTGCAGGGCCACCATAGCCTGTTCGTATTCCAGCTGGGCTTTGAGCAGTGCCGCTTCATGCTCGAGGGCAAGCACTTCGAGTTTATTCTCCCACTGCTTAAGGTTGTACTCTGCCTGGGCCAGTTCTTCCGCATACTTGGCGGCATCGGCCTGGGCTTTGAGTATGGCCGCTTCGATCTCGGCAGAAAGGCTCCCCTCGAGCAGTTGTGCCTCGAGCATCCTCAAAGTGGTAAGTGCTTCCTGATAGGCCGCTTCGGCCATGATCAGGGAAGCTTTGGCAGCCTCTACCTGCGCCAGGGCCGCAGTGTAATCCGCGTCTGCCTGTGCGAGGATAAGGGCGGCCTGGGCCTGTGCGTTAAGATATGCCGCCGCGGCCTCGGACTCGCTCGCCTTGGCCTCGCGCATTTGCTTTACGCTGTCGGACTCGTCGTTGTCGATACACGATGTGAACATGATCGAACACCCGGCGAGTAACATTAAAAAGTAGCTTAACTTTTTCATGATTCAATTAATGGGGTTAGACATTGATTATTTATGGTTTACTGGTTCCGGGTTAAACAAACCGCCCGTGTACGGCTCCTGGTAGCTCCGGGGCAAAGATAGGTAATTTCATATAAAAAACAACATTTAATATGTTTAAAACAATATGTGGACACCAAATATGTTTAATTATTGTTGTTACTTAATTGAAATCACCCGCCTACTTTTAGGAAAAAATTATGGAAGAGGAAAGAGATTTGAGTGCGGAGGCCAGATTGAAAAAGATTGCGGACAAATTAAAGGAACTGAGGAAAAGTAAAGGGTACAAGAGCGCCGAAATATTCGCTTATGACAACAACCTGAGCAGGGTTTCTTACTGGAGGATTGAAAACGGTTTCAACATAACGATGAAGACCCTTATCCGACTTCTCGATATTCACCGCATATCGCTTTCCGAGTTTTTTAGGGATATAGAATAAAATACCCCTTATCCCGCGTAGAGAGCATCATCACCCGGATTTATGGACATTACCGGTATGACCGGTTATCCGTATTCGGACCTGCCCCAATGGTGGATTACTATGCGAGTTAATGTCTCGGTGGCCTTTCGGGCTATCCCAATACAATAGGTATCCCGCCTTTTTTACAGGACGGGACACGGGATTTTATACCACAAACAGACGTATTATCAATAAAAACGGACCGCAGGCCGGCGGTCCGTCATGCCGTTACAGCATTTTTTTAGAGGAGGCCGTAACGATAAAATCCTTGAGGTAGAACGGCTCGAAATAGGCCGTATCCTCGAACTCCCGGCGCCGGTATTTTTCCCAGGCCGGAACGACCAGCCCGGAAGCCGACGGGCGAATGTCGAGGTACCGGACCTTAGGGCCGTCCAATACTTCCCGGCATTTATCCGCCCCGTTACCGAAGATCAGGTACCGGGCCGAGCGGTCGATATATTCCCCGAAGCTGTCCTTGTCGATAATATGTGCCCCAACCTCCGAGAGGGGGCGGGCCCCGGTGTGGAAAACCTGTGCATAGACCTCCATGCGCCGGGCATCTATCATGGGGCATAGCATCGTCCCCGCCGGAAGTTCTCCGGCGGTAGCTAACGCGACATTTACCAGGGAGGTCAACGAACCCACCGAGATCAGCGGTATATCCAGGGCATAGCATAAACCCTTGGCTGTCGAGACCCCGATACGCAGGCCGGTATAAGAACCCGGGCCACTGCTGACGGCGACCGCCGACAGCTCTTTTGAAACGAGTCCGTTATCGGACAATATTTCTTCGATAAGCGGGGCCAGCCTTTTGGCGTGGTCGTTACCGGCGCCGCTCTCTTTTACCGCTACCGTCCGCCCGTCACACGACAGGGACACCGAACAAACGTCCGTCCCCGTCTCTATACCCAGAATATACTCCATTTACTGCCTGCAACTTGCCATGAAATCCTCCACCTCCTCGACCGTGGCCGGAACCCTCCGTTTGCCGAGCATCCGGTTGCCGTTCTCGGTAATGAGCAGGTCGTCCTCTATGCGTATACCGCCGAAGCCGCAATACTGCTCCGCCCGGTCGAAATCGATAAACCCGGCGTTCAGACCCTCCGCTTTCCATTTGGCAATATAAGCCGGGATAAAATAGATCCCGGGCTCCACGGTCATAACCATACCCGGCTGTAACCTGCGGCCCATCCGCAGGGCACTGACGCCCAACTCCGTACTGCGCTGGGTCTCCAGGTCATACCCGACGTACTTCTCACCTATATCCTCCATATCGTGCACGTCCAGGCCCATCATATGGCCCAACCCGTGGGGCATGAACAGCGCATGGGCGCCCTTGTCCACCGCCTCGGCCGGATCGCCTTTCATAATGCCCAAATCGGTCAGCCCTTTGGCCAGCACCAGGCACGCTTCCAGATGGATGTCCCGGTAAAGCTTGCCCGGCTCCGATAACTCGAACGCCCGGGCATTGGCCGCCAACACTATATTGTATATATCTTTTTGCCGCTCTGTGAACCTGCCGCTTACGGGCATGGTCCGCGTGAAGTCGCTGCAGTAGTTCATCACCGTTTCGGCCCCTGCATCCACCAAGAGCAACCTCCCCTCTTCCAAGGTATTGCCGTAATAGTGGTTATGGAGCGTCTCCCCGTTCTGCGACACGATGGACGTGAACGACACCCCGGCGCCCATCTGAAGCGCTATCCCCTCGATAGCACCGGCGATCTCCCTCTCGACCACGCCGGGCCGGCACATCCGCATCGCCGTGGTGTGCATTTGATAACCTATTTCGCACGCGTTCTCGATCTCCGCTATCTCCTCGTCGCTCTTCTTATCCCTCAAAGAGACCACCGCCAATGCCAACTCCACTGAAATATGGTTAGACAACGCCGGAACCTCGATCCCGGTTATGTCGCTCAGGAACAGTTTGTTCACGGCCCTGTACGGCGGCAGGAAATGGACCTTGCGGCCCCGCCGCACCGCATCCGTAACCACATCCTTTATCTTGCCCAAAGGCCTCGTATCCCGCACCCCGCACCTTGCGCCCAACTCCGCTACCGACGGCTGAGGCCCGGTCCAGATAATGTCGTCCATCGAAAGATCGTCCGCGAAAAGAATGTCCTCCCCGCTCTCGATATCCAGTACGGCAGCCATGCCCGGTAAACTCAACCCGAACAAGTACAGGAACGTACTGTCCTGCCTGAAATGGTACACATTATTGGGATAATTTACCGGAGACTCCACATTACCCGGAAGTACAATGATCCCGCCCCTGGTCACCCGCCGACGCAACTCCGCACGCCGCCATACATAAGTATCACTCGAAAACATAACCCATAACCTTTAAATCGTTCAATCCCAAATATACTAATAAACATTCATTTATTTTAAAGGATAATTCCGTTCTTTCTTGTAAGAGCTGACGAACGTAGCATGGGGAGAGACTGCTTGCAGGCTATCCCATGCAAGGAGGAAGAAATCGAAGATAAAGAACCAAAGAACTTTTGGAGATACTGCGTATCTCATGATTTTCTCAGTTAATAAAGTAGGGGCACGGACAAGCCGTTGGCTTGGTGCCCCTACTTTATTAACTGACAGTAGCAGGAAACGAAGTTTCCAGAAGAGTTTTCTGGTTCTCTTTTGCAAAAGAGAACAAAACATATCTTTTTAAATAATCCATTGTTTTATAGTAAATTTGCGGGATTGAGAGATGGAAAGATTTGATATTATAGTTGTTGGCGGGGGTCATGCCGGGTGTGAGGCTGCGGTTGCGGCGGCACGGATGGGGTGCAGGACGTTGCTGGTGAGTTCGGATATGACGAAGTTCGCGAATATGTCGTGCAATCCGGCTGTGGGCGGCGTGGCTAAGGGGCAGATCGTTAGGGAGATAGATGCACTCGGGGGAATGATGGGGATGGTTACGGACCGGACGGCTATCCAGTTCAGGATGCTGAACCGGTCAAAGGGCCCTGCGATGTGGAGTCCGCGGGCTCAGTGCGATAAGGCGGCGTTCTCTCGTGAATGGCGGGGTATATTGGAGAATACCGGGAACCTGTTTCTTTGGCAGGATACGGTGTGCCGGGTGGATATCGGGAGCAACGGGGAAGTGAGGGGGGTAGAGACCGTGATGGGCGCCCGGTTCACAGCCGGGGCGGTGATCCTTACGAACGGGACATTCCTAAACGGGCTTATGCATGTGGGGCGGGCCAGTGCGGCCGGCGGCCGGGCAGGGGACGGAGCTGTAACGGGCCTTACGGAGCAACTCGTCGGCCTCGGGTTCGAGGCCGGGCGGATGAAGACCGGAACCCCGGCACGATTGGACGGCAGGACCATAGATTTCAAGCAGTTGGAGCCACAGCCCGGGGACGCGGAACCGTCGAAATTCTCTTTTTCCGATGAGACGGAACCGGTGCGTAGCCAGTTGCCCTGCTACCTTGTTTACACCGATGCCGAGATACATGATATACTTCGGGAGGGCTTCGGCGATTCGTCGCTTTTCGACGGGACGATACAGGGGATAGGTCCCCGGTATTGCCCAAGCATAGAAGATAAGCTGAGGACTTTCGCCGATAAGGAGAGCCATCAGCTCTTCCTCGAGCCGGAGGGCCGGGAAACACATGAATATTACCTGAACGGGTTCTCTTCTTCGCTGCCGCTCGACGTGCAGTACCGGGCGCTGCGGAAGATCAAAGGATTTGCCGACGTCCATCTGTACCGGCCGGGATACGCCATCGAGTACGATTATTTCCCGCCGGTGCAACTGAAACACACGCTCGAAACCAAACTCATTGAAAACATGTATTTTGCGGGTCAGATAAACGGCACTACCGGTTATGAAGAAGCTGGTGCCCAGGGACTTATGGCCGGTATAAACGCAGCCATGAAACTCCGGGGCTGCGAGCCGTTCGTGTTGGGCCGTGACGAGGCTTATATCGGGGTGCTTATCGACGACCTGGTGACCAAGGGGGTCGACGAGCCGTACCGTATGTTCACCAGCCGGGCCGAGTACCGCATCCTGCTCCGGCAGGATAACGCCGACCTGCGGCTTACCCCGTACGGTATCCGGTTGGGCCTTATTTCGCCCGAACGGGCGGAAAAGTTCGAAAAAAAGAAAACGGTTTCAGAATCGCTTAAAAATTTCCTCCGCCGGCAGAGTATCGAACCGGACGAAATCAACGGCTATTTAAAAACGGCCGGTTCCAGCCTGATTCCGCAAAAGAAAAAGTTGTATGACCTGCTTCTGCGTAATGACCTTACACTGGACCTGCTCGAAAAATATTCCCCGGCATTGAGAGAATTCTTCGTCGAAAATTCCGTGGACCCGGACACGAGGCAGCAGGCAGAGATACAGGTAAAATACAAAGGGTACATCGAGCGGGAAAAGCATGTGGCCGAGAAGCTACGCAGGTTGGAAAATATTAAGCTCCGCCCCGACTTCGATTACGGACAGTTAACATCCCTCACCATAGAGGCAAGGCAGAAACTGTCGAAAATAAAACCGGCCACAATCGGGCAGGCTTCCCGGATCCCCGGGGTCTCCCCGGCCGATATTAACGTACTGCTGATTTTTTTCGGCAGGTAAATCATACAGAATATGAAAAACAGGTGGGCTAATTTCTGGAATTTCTTCATACAATTTTTCGTCGTGGTGCTCGGGGTGTTCATTACGCTGTTCATCGGGAATATAACCGAGCGGTCCAAAGAGAACAGAAAAACCCGGCAGGCGCTGCAGATGATAAGTGCCGAATTGCAGGAATACCGTGAGATCCTCGAGGAGCGGTTGGTCGAAATCGAGACGGATACGGATATGTACCGGCGCATCGTAAGCTACCTTACAGGGCAGCAACCCCGGCCGTCCATCGACACGATCGTTATGTACGTCGATAACTTCCGTGGCTTCCACCAGCGCAACTTGTTGCCGGTGTCCCTGAAAAGTGCCGAGATGTCGGGGGCTATCAACAATATCAAGGACCTCTCACTGGTCGGGGACATATACGATTCCTACGAATATATTTCGCTCGTTTATAAGTTCCAGAACGAGATGCAGAGATTCGGTTATGAGAAAAAGAGGGATAATATCACTCCGGACAACCTCAATTTGCTTATGGGCGGCAACGATCCGGTGATAGAGCGTAAGATCGCCCTCGATATCTGGAACGAATGGACAACGAATCCGGAGCTGTTCTCGACTATCGTTAACGGGAACACTCACTCGTCTTTGAGCCGGTCGGCAGTTTTTGCGGGGATCGAGTCTATTGATAAAGCTGTCGAGAAGATCGGTCGCTATAAGTGAATGTTCCACGTGGAACAACGGGCCGGGCGGTTGTGTAATAAAAAAAGATGTTCCACGTGGAACATCTTTTTTTTGTAGCGGGTCGAGTGCTTATTTGTTGAGCTTGGCCCAGGTGTCTTTAAGCGTTACCGTCCGGTTGAATATGTGCCGGGAGTCGGTAGAGTCGTAATCCTTGGAAAAATATCCGATCCGCTCGAACTGGAATTTATCCCCGACGGCACTCTCTGCCAGCGCAGGTTCGCCGTAAGCCTTAATGATTCGGAGCGAATCAGGGTTAATATAATCAAGGAACGTCTTTCCGTCTTCGCAATCGTCCGGATTCTCTTTGGTGAAAAGCGTCTCGTACAGCCGCACCTCCAGCTCAACGGCGGTCGGGGCGGATACCCAGTGGATTACGCCCTTTACTTTCCGACCGTCCGACGATCCTCCGCCGGCCGATTCGGGGTCGTAGGTACACCGCAATTCTACCACATTGCCATCGGCGTCCTTTATAACCTCATCGCATTTTATCAGGTAGCCGTATCGCAGCCGCACCTCCTTGCCGGGCGACAGGCGGAAATATTTCTTTGGCGGTTCTTCCATAAAGTCGTCCCGCTCGATATACAACGTGCCGGTAAAGGGTACCTGCCGGCGCCCTGCCGCCTCGTCCTCCGGATTGTTCACGCAATCCAGGTATTCGGTCTGGCCCTCGAGATAGTTGGTGATAACTACCTTGAGGGGGTCCAGTACGGCCATCCGGCGCTCGGCGTTCTTGTTGAGGTCCTCCCGTACGCAGAATTCCAGGAGGCCCAAGTCTATCACATTGTCCCGTTTGGCCACTCCCACCCGGTCGGCAAAGGCCCTTACGGACGCCGGGGTATAACCCCTGCGGCGCAGGGCGGTTATGGTCGGCATGCGGGGATCGTCCCACCCCGTAACATATTTGTTCTCAACGAGCTGCAACAGTTTGCGCTTGCTCATTATGGTGTAGGTCAGGTTGAGCCTTGCGAACTCGTACTGGTGGCTCGGGAATATGCCCAGCTCCTCGATGAACCAGTCGTAAAGAGGGCGGTGAACGTCGAATTCGAGCGTACAGATAGAGTGTGTGATCTTCTCGATTGAGTCGCTCTGCCCGTGGGCATAGTCATACATCGGGTAGATGCACCATTTGTCCCCCGTACGGTGGTGGCTGGCGTGGATGATCCGGTAGATGATCGGGTCGCGCATCAGCATGTTCGGATGCGCCATATCTATTTTGGCCCGCAGCACCTTTTCGCCGTCGCGGAATTCGCCCGCCCTCATCCGGCGGAACAAGTCCAGGTTCTCCTCCGCACTGCGGTTGCGATAGGGGCTGTCAATTCCCGGAACCGTCACGGTTCCCCGGGTCTGTCTTATCTGCTCCTGCGTCTGGTCGTCGACATATGCTTTCCCTTTGATTATCAGCTCTTCGGCCCATATGTAGAGCTGGTCGAAATAATCGGAGGCGTAATACAGCCCGGCCCACTCGAACCCGAGCCATTTGATATCTTCCATTATGGAGTCCACATACTCCACATCCTCCTTGACGGGATTGGTGTCGTCGAAACGCAGGTTGCATAGCCCCCCGTACTTTTTCGCCAACCCGAAATTAAGGCAAATACTCTTTGCATGGCCGATATGCAGGTAGCCGTTCGGCTCCGGGGGGAACCGGGTATGTACCCGTGTCTGGCCCTTGGATATGGATTCTTCGATTATCTCCTCCAGGAAATTCAGCGGCCTTACCGGCGCATTTCCCTCCGCTTCTTTATTCATACTTGTTGTGGTGTTTACACAAAGGTATTAATTATTTCCCGTAGTGCATCGGCCCGCCGGAACCGGTGCCGACCGGGTTTTAATAGTCATGTGAGTTAATAAGTTGTGAGCCAGCAGTTTATTGGACGAGCAGGTTGCATCCCCGGGTCTCGCTCCGGTCGATACGGCCCATAATCGTGAACGACCCGTCGGGGTAGACCGTCCCTATATCCTGCGTCTGGATAAAGGCGCACGAGAAACGGTTTGCCAGGTCGATAACGTTCAACCCGCCGGTTCCGGCCTCGCGGATATCGAACGGATCGTTAAGGTCCCTGACCAATACTTTCATCCACGGCGGACACCGGAAAACGCCGCCGCCCCGGGAATATGCCTGCGAACTGAGTTCGGCCATCCCGTACTCGGAATGGACGGTGGGTACGGAAAAACCGTCGCACAGGATCGTATGTATCTCGTCCTTAGTCAATTCCTCCCGCTTTCCTTTCATGCCGCCCGTTTCCATTACAGTAACACCGCGTAGCCGCGGGGCCTTTTCGGCCAGATCGAGCAGCGAATAGGTCACCCCCAACAGTATCTTCGGCCGACGGTCTTTCTGCATATCCTCCAGCAACCTGTCGGTATCGTACAGGTAAAACCCACCGCCTCCCCGGGCGATAAGCCGGTCCGCCATATAAACCAAAGAAGACCCCTCCCGCTCCAGGTACCCGGGCAGCAATGCGTAAATGGACGTCTGCTCCGGCTCCCCGTAGAAGTAACGGAAACCCTGTACGAAAGTCTTTTCGTAATCGGCCAACCGTGCCACCAAATGCCGTGACGGCGCCCCGCTCCCGGTCGTACTACTGGTGAAAACTTTCTCCGGCTCCACCTCCCCGCAATATACATCCGTCGTCTTAAACAACTCGATCGGCAAGAACGGTAAATCCCCCACATCCTTTTTTTCCCCCTCCCCGGCCCCGATCATACCTATATATTCCCTATAAGGCCCGCACCGCTGCGCCTGAAACCGGAACACCTCGATGGCACTCCGCCAAAAATCATCCCCACACCCAATACCCAATATCTTATCGATCGCTGTCATATCACCCCAAAATTAATAATTACAACAGGTTATTAAAACATATTTTCTTCGTTCTTTCTTGTAAGAAAGAACCAAAGAACTTTTGGAGATACTGCGTATCTCATGATTTTTTCAGTTAATAAAGGAGGGGCACCAAGCCAACGGCTTGTCCGTGCCCCTCCTTTATTAACTGACAGTAGCAGGAAACGAACCGACGCTCGCAGTAAGTGCAGAGACAAGCAAGCTTGTCTCTGCCTTACAAGGAGGAGGAAACCCCGCAGGGGTAACACTGTTTCCAGAAGAGTTTTCTGGTTCTCTTTTGCAAAAGAGAACAAAATATATGTCTTAAATAATCCGCTGTATTGTTAACTTTGCGGGGTTATGCCGGAATTGTTAAGTAGTTTGAATGAGGCTCAGCGTGCGGCGGTGGTGGATTACCGTTCGGCGTCGTTGATCATTGCCGGGGCGGGGTCCGGGAAGACGCGGGTTTTGACCAGTAGGATAGCGTATATGTTGCGGGAGGGGGTCGAGCCGTGGCGGATCTTGGCGCTCACGTTCACTAATAAGGCGGCTAACGAGATGCGGCAGCGTATCGCGGGGATGGTGTCGGAGGGTCAGGCGTCGCGGTTGTGGATGGGTACGTTCCATTCGATCTTCCTGAAGATACTGCGGATGGAGGCCGATAAGTTGGGGTATCCCTCGTCGTTCACTATCTACGATACGGCCGATAGCCGTAACCTCATCAAGAGCATTGTCAAGGAGATGAACCTCAGCGACGAGCATTATAAGCCCGCCGCGATACAGGCGCGTATATCCCTGGCTAAAAATAATCTGGTCACTCCGGCCGCTTATGAGGCCAGCGCTTCGTACATCGCCGAGGACAGGCAGAGGAAGATCCCGGAATTCATCGAGATATATAAGGCTTACGCCCGTAAGTGCAGGGAGAACGGGGCTATGGATTTCGACGATATGCTTCTCAATATCAATATCCTTTTCCGGGACTTCCCGGATGTGTTGGCCAAATACCAGGAGCGGTTCGGGTATATTCTGGTGGACGAGTACCAGGATACGAACTATGCGCAGTATATTATCGTAAGGCGGTTGGCCGAGCGGCATTCGCGCATTTGCGTGGTGGGGGACGATGCGCAGAGCATCTATTCGTTCCGGGGGGCAAAGATCGAGAATATCCTGCGGTTCCGCAACGATTATCCCGAGGCGCGGACATATAAACTGGAACAGAATTACCGGTCGACACAGGTAATCGTGGATGCCGCGAACAGCGTTATCGAGAAGAATCGTAACCGGTTGGAAAAGAAGTCGTTCTCGAACGGGGATAAGGGGGAACTTATAAAGGTCATCAAGGCATATACCGACCAGGAGGAGGCTTCGCTGGTGGCCGACGAGATACGCGATGCGGTGAGGGACAGCGGGGCGCAGTGGAGTGAGGTGGCCCTGTTGTACCGGACCAATATGCAGTCACGGGTGTTCGAGGAGGCGTTCCGGCGCCGGGGGATGCCCTATAAGATCTACGGCGGTATTTCGTTCTACCAGCGCAAGGAGGTAAAGGACCTGCTGGCGTATTTCCGGTTGATCGTCAATCCAAGGGACGACGAGGCGTTCCGCCGGGTGGTGAACTATCCGGCAAGGGGGATAGGGGATGTAACCGTTAATCGTATCGCCGCGTTTGCGGCAGGGCAGGGCCTGAGCCTTTTCGAGGCGGCCGAGACCGCCGACCTGCGGGCGGCGGGGCTAAATGCCGGGGCGGAGAAGAAAGTCCGGGATTTCACGGCCCTGATCCGCGAGCTGTCCCAGAAGCAAACTACAGACAACCTTTACGACCTGGGCCTCGAGGTGGCCACCCGAAGCGGTATTATCGGGGGCTTCCGCATCGAGCAGACCCCGGAGGCGCAGAGCGCCCTGGAGAATATAGAGGAGTTGCTGAACTCTATGCGGGTGTTTGAGGACGAGCGTGAGCTTACGATGATGTTCGACGAGCAGACCGGCGAGCCCGTGGAGGGCGAATCGGTCCCGGTGTCGCTAACGGACTGGTTGCAGAGCATTACCCTGATCACCGATATGGATAAGGAGAATGCGGACGACCGGGAGAAAATAACCCTGATGACCATCCATTCGGCAAAGGGACTTGAGTACCGGTATGTGTTTATCGTGGGCCTGGAGGAGAATCTGTTCCCCAGCCAGATGAGCATGGACGGTAACGAGGGTATCGAGGAGGAGAGGCGGTTGTTCTATGTGGCGTTGACCCGGGCCCGGGAGCGGGCTTGGCTTTCGTTCTCGGAGACACGGTTCAAATGGGGGTCGATGGATTTTTGCCGGCCCAGCCGGTTCTTGTCGGAGATTGCTCCGGAGTATCTCGAGATCGGTTTCGACCTCGACAGGGACGGCGACGACCCGGTGTCGGTAGTCAAGAGGAATTACGATGCCCATAACGCCCGTGCGGCGGCCTCCCGGTGGCAGGAAAAAGCGGCAGGCGGCCGGAGCGAGGGTTACGGACAGGGCAAACCGGTCTATGGGCGGGAGGCCGCGAAATACAGGTCGGCGGCGACCCCCGAGCAGGTCAAACCGCTGGTGCCGCAGGGCAGGAACCTGCGTAAGATGGGAAGCCGGTTGAAAACGGAGGATTCCGCAGCGGTCCCCCCCGCTGGTGTCCCGGCTACCCCGGGCCAGATAGTGGCCGGGGCGAGGGTGTCGCACCAGAAGTTCGGTCCCGGGACAGTGCAGGCCGTAGAGCAGACCTCCGGAGACCAGAAAATAACCGTGCTGTTCGACGATCCCGTCGCGGGCCGCAAGACCCTGTTGGCTAAATATGCGCGGCTCACTCTGACCGATTAATCCTCAGATTTTCAGAAATATCTTCCGGCGGTAAAGCACAAGCAGGAAAAGCCAGCATAGGCCTGTGTAGAACAGCCCATGTCCCAATGGGCGCATATTCTCCGGCAGAAGTCCCACAATGCCGTTGCCGAGGAACCCGGCCGTATAACTGAAATTGATAATGCGCTGGGCCATATATATCGTAATGGAATTCAGTCCGATGACGGTGAAAAAGAAGGTCCACCGTTTCCACCCCATCACGTCGATAACCAGGAAGAACAGGGCGAACAGCGCCATTGACAATCCTCCGGCGAGACATACGAACGAGCTGGTCCACAGGCTTTTATTAATCGGGAACCAAATTCCCCACAACAAGCCGATGCCGGCCAGCAGGGCTCCGGCCAACAGCAATTTCATGGCGGTACCGGCGGTTTTGCCCATGCGGCGGACCGTATCGCCCGCGAACATCCCGAGCATCCCGGTCACGATGGCAGGCATGGTCGAAAGTATCCCCTCGGGATCGAAAATACCCAGGTATAGGGCCCCGGGCAGGACATTACGGTCTACATAACCCACAAGGTTGCCCTCGAGTGTGAACGGCCCGGCACCCGGCATATCCGGAGCCGGAAACAAGGCCAGCAGTCCCCAATAAAACAACAGTATCGTCGCCGCAATGGCCACCCGGGCGCGGTAACCCGTGTTGAGGTATATCACCGCCGCAAGGGCCCATGCGATCCCGATACGGCCCAGCACGCTCGGATAGCGCATGGTGCTGAAATCGAAGTCCAGGAACCGGTTGTAGATCAGTCCGAGAGCCACCAATATCAATGCCCTCCTAAATATAGAGAGGTATATCCGGGTGGTATGTTTTCCACCCGCGCGGTTCTTTGCCAGCGAGAACGGGAAAGACACCCCGGCGATGAACAGGAAAAGCGGAAAGATCATATCGTAGAACCGGAACCCGTCCCATTCCACATGCTCCATCTGACCGGCCAGCGCCCCGGTAAAGCTTCCGGGCCATAAAACGGCCAGCGAAGCCACGATCATCTGACCGCCCATAATAAAGAACATATCGAATCCCCGCAGGGCGTCCAGGGATCGCAGCCGGCTCTTAGGGTCCATGATAAGGGTTTTTGGGGTTATTTATCGGTGGTTAAAGATCACCGGTTCGTCTGAATAGAGCAGGGCTCCCCGGCAAGTGACCGACGATTCCGGTATCGGGTTATGCCACTGGAACGTAACACGGTGGGTGCCTTTGGGCAGCCGGTAATTCCAGAACAACTCGTGGCGGCGGGTGCGGTAATCCGC
Source organism: Alistipes sp. (assembly GCA_021201825.1). Taxonomy (GTDB): domain Bacteria; phylum Bacteroidota; class Bacteroidia; order Bacteroidales; family Rikenellaceae; genus WRDF01. Next base: position 16,384 of record JAJQED010000039.1, on the reverse strand, counting down.
AGGAAGTTTGGCCGTTTCCACCAGCGACCCGTCGATGAACATGGATACCTCGGCGACATAGGCCGCATCGGCCGCCCACACGTTGCCCTTGAAAACGACCCCGGTCCCGTCGAAAACGAACTCGCCCATATCCTCGATCGCGGTTGTGAACTCCCGCTGCTCTATCGGGAAATGACCCTCAAACGACTTCTCATACCTCACAGGCACAGGCCGCTGGCATTTTATAGTAACGAATTCATCCCCTATCGTTCCGCCGTTCCTTTCGATCACCTGCAGGGCCTGGTCGAAACTCATCCCGTACGCCCGGTTGAGAGAAATGTCGGTGAAAGCGAAATCCATATCCTCCACTTCTTGCAAGTTGGCCAGCCAGTATTCGGGTATATTACTATAACCCAGCATTGTACCCAGGATACTAGCCGCCGAAGCTGGGTTGCAGTCCGAATCCTGTCCGCACCGGGTGGCTATATCCATGGTCCGGAAAAAGTCACCCTCGCCGTATAACAAGCCGATCAGGATATAGGCGCTGTTGATCATGGCGTCGATATTAAGCGGTTTGAAAACCCCGTCGGGACACCCGATCTCGGAGCTCCATTTCTTTTCGCATTCGAACCACGTCCGTTTCCAGTCGTCGGGGAACTCCCTGTGCCACCGGATCACGTCGGCCATGCATTGGTAATACTCGCTTTGCTGCGGGATGGTTTTGAGCGCTTCGTTCACGATGAACCCGATATCGTCCGAGATAAAAGCCAGCGTATACATCGCCCCGACATACACCCCGCCGTACCACCCGTTCCCGTAATTCATAATGTGGCCCACGCGGTCCGATATCTCGCTGGCCGTATTGGGCATCCCGGGCGACATCAGTCCCGCGAAATCGGCCTCGATCTGGTAATCGATATCGTCCGCATGGGGGTTGTTGAGCCAGTGTCCCGATTCGGGAGGCATAATGCCGTTAAGTATATTATAGCGGGCGGCCTGGTTGGCATGCCACAGGGTATAATCCGCCGTGGCGAATGCCATGGCAAGCGAATCGGTCGGGGCATCGATACCCAGCCGGTCGAACACCTCGACGAACGTAAGGTCCATATACACGTCGTCGTAAAGGCCGGGGAATACCTCGAAATACCATTTGATATACCCGTCCGGCCACGGGATGGGGACATAATCCTGGATCATGGTTCCCTGGTACAGGAACTCAGTGGGCCCGCCGTAGGTGCAACCGATGGTCTGCCCGGCCCATCCCCCTTTGATCTTGTCGAGCAGCTCGGCCCGGGAAATCGTGAATTCGTCAGGGATTGCCCACGTACCGCTGCCTCCGCAAGAGATAACAGAGAGCACCGCCATAATCAGGACGGGGAACCGAAAGAATTTCTTCATACTTTAAGTCGTTAGCGGATATTACGGCAGGCATTGTAAATATAATAAGTTTTTTGGCGGTTATGGCTCTGGGTGGTAAAATTATTTATTATAAAAAGGGTTTTAATTAATATTAACATAAATCGGGTAATATGAGAAGTAATTATCCGATACTTTTTTTGTTACTCCCGTGCGTTATGTAGACAACTCCCGTTATTGCGAGGAGCGGAGCGACGTGGCAATCTCGGTCATTGCGTTTCTTATTAAGATTGCCGCGTCGCTCCGCTCCTCGCAATGACGTGTGAGGCGGATTCCTCCCAATTATAGTTGTTATGCCTTGCGCATTTTCTGTTATTTCTTTTCCACTTTTGCTTGTCCAAAAGTGGAGCAAAAGACACCGCCTCGCCGGGGTCAGGCGTCGCTTCCGGGAGCTTCCCTCACTACATGGTAGTTCGGGTGATCTCCCTCTTGCGACTTAATCCTACCCCGGCGAAAATGGCGGATAGATCCCGGCTCTGCCGGGATATGATTCTTTACTTTATTTCTATAATACAGCTTTATCTTTCACTTCATGGCGAACATATCTCCGTCATTGTGAATGTTTCCCCGTCATTGCGAACGCAGTGAAGCAATCTCTGTCCGCTTCGTCATTGCGAACGCAGTGAAGCAATCTCGGTCATTGCGTTTCCAGTGGGATTGCCACGTCGCTTCGCTCCTCGCAATGACGATTTTTTTCTCACCTTGACGGCAAAAAGATAATTACAGCTTTCCCCAATAATCTTATAGATGGATTGCCTTCCGCTGGAAATCAAAGCAGAATAATAATGATGCTTTAAGAAAACCGTTACTCCCTCCTTTTATAATCCCGGTATTCGAACGGATAGGGGAATTTTTCTCCGTGCGGATGGTATTCGACCGATACCGGCTCCCAGACAGCCGGGTCGACAGGGGGGAAAGTCGTGTCGCCCGCATAGTCGTGGCAGACCTGAGTAATATATAACCTGTCGGCTATGGAGAGGGCCTGCCGGTAAATTTCGCCGCCTCCGATGATGAAAACTTCCGTGTCCTGCGGGAAGAGGGCGACCGCTTGGTCCAGTGAAGAAACTACGGTGCAGCCGTCCGCCCGGTAATCCGGGTTGCGGGTGATAACGATATTTGTGCGGTTCGGAAGGGGGCGGCCCAGTGACTCAAATGTCTTGCGTCCCATGACGACCGGGTGGCCGGAAGTAATGGATTTGAAGCGCCGCAGGTCCTCGAAAATGTGCCATAACAGCTTATTCTCCCCGCCGATCACCCCGTTTTGCGCTACGGCCACTATAATCGAGATCATACGGCGATGGGGGCTTTTATGGTCGGGTAAGGATCGTATCCCTGCAGGTCGAAATCCTCGTATTTGAAATCGAACACCGATCTGACGTCCGGGTTCAATCCCATCACAGGTAATGCCCTCGGGGTCCGCTGCAGTTGGGTGTCTGCCTGTTCGAGGTGGTTCAGGTAAAGATGGGCGTCTCCGAGGGTGTGGACGAAATCGCCCGGCTCCAGGCCCGTAACCTGCGCGATCATCATCGTCAAAAGGGCGTAGGAAGCGATATTGAAAGGAACCCCCAGGAATACATCGGCACTTCGCTGGTACAGCTGGCAGGAGAGTTTCCCGTCGGCCACATAAAACTGGAACATAGCATGGCACGGGGGCAGGGCCATCTTATCCACATCCGCCGGGTTCCATGCCGTCACGATATGGCGCCGCGAATCGGGATTAGACCGGATGGATTCCACGACCTGTGATATCTGGTCAATCTGGCCCCCGTCCGCAGTGGGCCAGCTGCGCCACTGGTAGCCGTATACCGGACCGAGGTTACCATCGGCATCTGCCCATTCGTCCCAGATGGTGACGTTGTTGTCGTGCAGGTATTTTATATTGGTGTCCCCGGAGAGGAACCACAGCAGTTCATGGATAATGGAGCGCAGGTGCAGTTTTTTGGTGGTCAGCACGGGGAACCCCTCCGAGAGGTCGAACCGCATCTGGTGGCCGAACACGCTCAGGGTACCGGTGCCGGTACGGTCGTCCTTGCGGACGCCCTCCTGCCTTATCCTGTCGAGCAGGTCTAAATATTGCCGCATAAATTCTCCTGGTTAAGCCGTTCGTTAGCCGGGTAGGTCCGCAGTTCCATCCTCCCGTGGTCGTCCAACACGGCATAGGCCGGGTTGTAGAGCCACTCCCCGAGAAATACCGCCGTGGAACCGTCGCCCATATCGTAGGTATGCCCGCAATGAATATGCCCGAATACGAAATAGTCCACATGGATGTTCTTCACGGCGGCGCGGTAGGCCCTGGCGTACTGTACGAGGTACTCTTTCTCGCCGCAGAACACATGCACCCGGGCATGTGACTTACGGCTTTTGTGGGACCACCACTGCCCGAACCTCAACATGGCGTTCGGATGGATCAAAGCCGAAAAAAGCCTGCGCAGCAGGGGCGAGCGGAAGCCCGACTGCATCACCTTTTCGGCGAAAGGTTTGCGGATATACATATTGTCCCCGTGGGCGACGAAAACGCGCTTGCCCGCGATCTCGAAAACCTCCGGTTTGTAGTGTACCGTAAGGCCGCACTCCCGGTGCAGGTAATCGTATGCCCACATATCATGGTTGCCCACGAAAAAATGGATGGGAATCCCCCTGTCGGTGATCTCGGACAATTTGCCCAGAAGCCGGGTGAAGCCTTTGGGGACCACCCTCTTGTATTCGAACCAGAAATCGAAGATGTCGCCGACCAGGAAAATGGCCCGGGCGTCTGCCGCAACCGTATCGAGCCACTGCACGAACAGCCTCTCGCGTTGTGCGGAACTCGTAGCCGCATCGAGGCCCAGATGAACGTCCGATGCAAAGTAGTACATTACAGCAATTCCCGGATGAGTTGTTCCAGTTCTCCGCCCCATACGTTCTTCCCCTCGATACTGCCGCTGCGGCCGATAATGAAGTTGGTCGGAACCTCCTGGACGTTATAGAGAATGACCGGCGAGGAGGCCGATCCCTTGAAATCGTTCACCGTGATCCACGGGAGTTTCTGGTCCTGCACGGCCAGCACCCATTCCGAGCGGCTGCGGTCTACGCCGACCTGGTAAATTTCGAGACCCTGGCTGTGGTACCTGTCGTACAGTTCCCTCATCTCGGCGTTAAGCAGGCGGCTGTCCGCCGTGGTGGAGGTCCAGAAATCGAGCAGTATGACCTTGCCCGCCAGTGAAGAGAGGCGGTGCATATTGCCGTACATATCGGGAAGCTCCAGGTCGGGGTAGTCCACCTCATTGTCATCCTGCATCTTGTCTTCGATCAGGTTCGCGAGCCGGAGCTTTCCCTCCATCGTCTCGACCTCTTTCTGCAAGGCGGCCACATAGGGCGATGTCGGGAAATATTTGCCGGTGGAGTCCGCAACGAGGCGGTAATAGATCACGTCGTTGGCCCCGTAAAAAAGGTCGTCGTTGGGCAGCCGCTGGTACAGGGCATAGAGCGAGACGAGCGAACCGGGGTTCGAAACGATAAAGGCTATATGGTCGCGTTTGAGTTTATAGTAAGCGTCCCGGTAATTACGGACGATATCCTCCCGCAGGTTCTCGTGGGCGTTGTTGTACCGTTCGAAGATCGAGTCGAGCCGCGCCGTACCCTCGAAAAAAATCTCCCCGAGGCGCTTCATCTCCACGGAGCCGTCGGACCCCTCCACCGAATAACTGCGCGTGATGCTCCCCACGGCGTGGACCTTGATCTTCTCCCCGGGCGAAACCAGCAGCGGGATCCTCTCGTCCTTACAGAGCAGGTTATAGATGGTCGGCTCCCCGGCGGGGAGTTTCACTTTGAAGCTGAAGTAACCTTTGTCGTCGGTAGAGACCGAGTCCACGACCACCTGCCTGCCGGGCAGGACCTGTTCGAGGTAGACCATGGTGCTGTCGTTGCCGACCAGCCTGCCGCTCACCGCCCTTGTGTCCCGGGAGCACCCTGCGGCCAGCAGGCATGATCCCAAAACCGACAATCCTATAACAAAATCTCTCATTTCGGGGATTTTTCTAAACAGCAAATATAGCTATATTTTTCATTTCCGATATACGCGGTCGGCGCCCGGCCGTAAGGCATGATTTTGGCAAGCCGCACTGGGGCCGGTTTCCATCCGGCCATTACGGGAAGACCCGCCGCTTTATTAAAATAACGTTAAACGGTTACCGCGCATTGCCCTGTGGCATTGGTATTTCGCCCTGCGGACGCTCTCCCGGGGCCGGAAAATCGCGGCGTGTTTGAAAATTGACAAAATTGTTTTACATTTACAGTAAATGAAACTATAAACGCGTAAGTGTTTGCACTATTAGATTGACGGATTATGTCGGTTTTAAAATTTGACAAGGACCTCCTCGGTAACCTCGAGTACTCGCTTCGGCGCGAGATGCTCAGCACCGACCGTTCGGGAGGCTATATGAGTACCACCATCGTTTGTTGTAACACCCGCAAATACCACGGGCTGATGGTCTGTCCGGTGGAGGGGTTGGAGCAGGACCGTAATTACGTGCTGCTATCCTCGCTCGACGAAACGGTGATCCAGCACGACCAGTCGTTCAACCTGGCCATCCACCGTTACCCGGGCATTTACGAGCCCCGGGGGCACAAATATATCACCGATTTCAATTACACCCCGACCCCGACCATCACTTACCGTGTCGGCGGGGTGCTGCTCCGAAAGGAGATGCTTTGGATCCATTCCCGTACCCAGCTGCTTATCCGCTATACGCTGCTGGAGGCCCGGTCGCAGACCTGGCTGCGGTTGCGTCCGTTCCTGGCGTTCCGGGATTCGCATTCGGTGGGCAAGGCCAATATTTTCGCCAACGGCCATACCTATCCGGTGCCGTCCGGGGTGAAGTGCCGGTTGTACGAGCAGTTCCCGTGGCTGGTGATGCAGATGAGCGGGCAGGCGGAATTCGTCCCGGCCCCCGACTGGTACTACGATTTCGAGTACCCGGAAGAGGCCGAAAGGGGTTATCCGTTCCGCGAGGACCTGCTGACTACGGGGTTCTTCGAAACTGAACTTAAAAAGGGGGAGAGCATAGTGTTCTCATGCGCGTTCGAAGAGGTTGATCCGGCCGCCATCCCTGAGATGTTCGAGGCGGAGATAGCCAAGCGGTCCAACAAGATAGATTTCCTCTCCTGCCTGCGCCACTCGGCAAGACAGTTCGTGATACGCCGGGGCGACCGGGCCGAGGTCGTGGCCGGTTACCCGTGGTTCGGCCGGTGGGGCCGCGACACATTCATCGCCCTGCCCGGCATTACGCTTACACAGGGCCGGGTGGAGGATTGCCTTGACGTGGTGGACACACTCACCCGGCAGATGAAAGACGGCCTGTTCCCCAATATGGGAACGGCATACAATTCGGTGGACGCTCCGCTCTGGTTCTTCTGGACCCTGCAGCAGCTCGAAAAACATATCGGGCCGCAGGAGATATGGAACCGGTACGGTACTCACATGAAAGAGATACTGGAGGCGTATATGCGCGGAATCGGCGAAAACGTAAAGGTGCTGGACAACTGCCTTGTTTGGGCGTCGCACCCGACCCACGCCATGACATGGATGGACGCCGTGGTGGACGGCAGGCCGGTCACGGGCCGCGACGGCTGCCAGGTGGAGATAAACGCCCTGTGGTACAATGCCGTATGTTATACCCTGCGGCTTGCCGGCGAGTTCGGCGACCAGGGGTTCACGGGCAAATGGGAAGAGATCCCGCAACGGATCAAAGAGTCGTTCCTGGCCACGTTCTGGTACCCCGAGGAGGGTTACCTCGCCGACTACGTCAACGGGGATTACCGCAACACGTTCATCCGGCCCAACCAGGTTATCGCATGCGCGCTGGAATATATAATGCCGGACGAGCAGCAGGCTCTCTCGGTAATACGGACCATACGCCAGCACCTGCTCACCCCCAAGGGATTGCGCACGCTGTCGCCGCGCAACCCTCTGTACCAGGGCCGTTACGGGGGCGACCAGCCTACCCGGGACAGGCAGTACCACCAGGGTACGGTGTGGCCGTGGTTGCTGGAGCACTATGCGGCGGCCAATTTCAAGCTCTACGGCAAGGCGTTCCTGCACGAGGCGGAGGACCTGCTCAAGGGCTTCGAGGAAGATATATCCAGCTATGGCATCGGATCGCTTCCCGAGATTTACGACGGGGACCCGCCTCATGCACAGCGCGGAGTGCCGTCGCAGGCATGGAGCGTAGGTGCGGTGCTGAGGATAAACGAGATGGTCGAGGAGTTCCGGGCAAAGGAATAAACGCGGCCCGCAGGGCCGGGGTTTGGATTGTTTATTGCGGCAATAACCCGGGGTACGGATTACGTCCCGGCCGGGAAACGGTGCAAAAAAGGGATACCAGGCAGGGGCGGACCGCGTCCGCCGATAAGATAAATATATAATAAGCAATATTCGCCACTATGAGAGTATTAATGTTCGGATGGGAATTTCCGCCCCATATCGCAGGGGGATTGGGAACGGCCTGTTACGGCCTTACCAGGGGCCTTGCCAATAACGGTGTCAAGGTAACATTCGTGATGCCGCACGCTTACGGAGACGAGGACCAGCGGTTCGTCCGGGTGGTCAATGCCAGCGACGTAGAAGCCCAATACGGCCGCATCGGCACGGATATCCTCCCCGAGAACCTCTCATTCATCCATATCGATTCCAACCTGGTCCCCTATATCTCGCCCGAGGATTTCGAGGCTCAGCGCCGGGAAGTAACCGTGAACCGCGAGGGGCGGCACATCCCGGGTGACCTGTGGCGCGAGCGCTACAATTTTTCCGGTAAATACGGCGCCAACCTTATGGAGGAAGTGGCCCGTTATGCCGTGGTGGCCGCCGAGGTGGCCAAACAGCTCGAGGGACAGTTCGACGTCATACATGCCCATGACTGGCTGACCTATTTCGCCGGCATTGCGGCCAAGAACGTTTCGGGCAAGCCGCTGGTGGTCCACATGCACGCTACGGAATTCGACCGAAGCGGGGAGAACGTAAACCAGCAGGTGTACGACCTGGAAAGGGGCGGAATGAGCGCTGCCGACCGGGTGATAGCGGTCAGCAACCTGACCCGCAACATCGTGATCGAGAAATACGGCATTCCGGCCGACAAGGTGGTAACGGTGCATAACGCCGTGGCTTTCTCGGCAAACGAGAATGCGGAGGCCGAGCGCGGGGTCCGCGACAAGATCGTGACGTTCCTCGGCAGGATAACCTACCAGAAAGGCCCGGACTATTTCGTGGAAGCGGCGGCCAAGGTGCTCAAAAAAGTGGACAACGTGCGGTTCGTGATGGCCGGCAGCGGCGATATGATGAACCACGTCATCCGCCGGGTGGCCAAGCTGGGCATCGCCGACAAGTTCCATTTCACCGGCTTCCTGAAAGGGGACGACGTGCAGAAGATGTTCTCGATGAGCGACGTGTATGTGATGCCGTCGGTGAGCGAGCCGTTCGGGATCAGCCCGCTGGAGGCCATGAAATCGAACGTGCCGGTGATCATCTCCAAACAGTCCGGCGTGGCCGAAGTACTGGACTATGCGGTAAAGGTCGATTACTGGGACGTGGACGCAATGGCGGATGCCATTTACGCCCTGGTGCAGTACCCGGCCCTGGGAAATATGTTCGCCCGCAAGGGGCTCGAGGAAGTGACAGGCCTCAAGTGGGACAACGCGGCTGCAAAAGTGAAAGAAGTTTACGAATCGGCGGTCAACAAATAGCTTCGCGGGCCCGCTCGCCAATCGGGGCCGGGAATATACCGGATCGCAAGTCCGGCGGCAAAAGAAGACATAACCGGTTCGTATAAGTATAAATATAATACCACATCGCTCTATGAAGACCCTATGTTTCTATTTTCAGGTACACCAGCCGCTGCGGCTCAAGAGGTACCGGTTTTTCAATATGGGACGCGACCACTACTACCTCGACGACGTGGCCAACAGCACTATCATGAAGAAAGTGGCCCAGAGGTGTTACCTGCCGATGAACGCCCTGCTCCTCAACCTGATAAAACAGCACGGGGACCAGTTCAGGGTAAGTTTTTCGATCACGGGCCTTGCCATCGAGCAGTTCCGCCAGTTCTGTCCCGAGGTACTGGACAGTTTCAAGAAGCTTGCCCGGACCGGATGTGTGGAGTTCCTGTGCGAGACATACGACCATTCCCTCTCCTCACTGATCAACGAGGAGGAGTTCATGGACCAGGTGGAGGCCCATGCACGGCTTATCGAAATGGAGTTCGGGCGGCGGCCGACGGCTTTCCGGAACACCGAGCTGATATATTCCGACACTATCGGCGAAACGGTAGCCAAAATGGGGTTCCGCGCCATGCTGGCCGAAGGGGCCAAGCATATCCTGGGGTGGAAGAGTCCCAATTTCATCTATTGCAACGCCATCGACCAGCGGCTGCGGTTGTTGCTGCGCAATTACAAGCTGAGCGACGATATCGCGTTCCGGTTCTCGGACCGGGGATGGAACGAATGGCCGCTCACGGTTGAGAAATACCTGAGCTGGATCACCAACGACGACGTTCCGGGCGAGGTTATCAACCTTTTCATGGACTACGAAACGTTCGGGGAGCACCAGAATGCCGATACCGGGATATTCGATTTTATGGCCTACCTGCCCGCCGCAGCGCTCGCTACCGGGAAGCTGAAATTCGCAACGGTCTCCGAGGCTACTGAGGCGCACCAGCCCGTCGCCGTACTCTCGTCGCCGCATGCGATGTCGTGGGCCGACGAGGAGCGTGACGTGACCGCATGGCTCGGCAACGAGCTTCAGAACGAGGCTTTCCATAAGCTATATGCCCTGCGCGACGACGTGCGGTGCCTCAACGAACCGGGGCTCAACTACGTCTGGAACTTCATGCAGACCTCGGACCACTTCTACTATATGGCCACCAAATGGCTGTCGGACGGGGACGTACACAGTTATTTCAATCCGTACGACTCGAGTTACGAGGCGTTCATTAACTATATGAACGTTTTGAGCGACTTTACGATCGAGGTCGGTAAGAAGAAGTCGGAACGAGAAGCGTCCGTAACCGCGCCTAAAGCACATACAGAGGGCCACTCCCCATGCGAGACGGCCAACGGGCTGCTCAATTCCGCGTCCGGGAAAAAAGCCAAGAAGCATAAAAAAGATAAGAAAGCCGAATTGCAGGCCTGAAAGGGCCGGCGGCCATCAAGCAAACGCCCCGGGAGGATCATTACCTCCCGGGGCGTTGCCGTATATGGTGCGGATCGCTATTTCGCTTTGCGGGGCGTTTTAAGCTGGTCGAACCCGAGGCCGTAAACACCCATCACGCTTCCCACGGTTATAAAAGCGTCCGGGTCGCAATCCTTTATGATTCGGAATATGGTGCTCGTTTCGTTCTTGCGGCACACCACCAGCACTATCTTCATCGGTTGTTTGCTGTACCATCCCTGCCCGTCCAGCAGGGTCACACCACGGTGGGCGTCACCCACTATCCTCTCGGCAATCCGGTCGTAATGCTTGGAGATTATAAATAGCTGGGAGGACTGCTTATTGCCGGCCACAATGGTATCGACCGTATAACCGGCTACGGCCACCAGTACATAGCTGTATATCACGGTGGAGATACCGTTGCCGATAAAATACGACAGACCTATAACGATAAAATCGCAGGTCATAAGCACACGCCCGTAGCTTACCGAACGGTACTTGTTGATTATCATGGCTATAATGTCCGTCCCGCCGGTACTGCCGCCCTGCGAGAAGCAGACGCTGATGCCTATGCCGGAGAGGGCGCCCCCCAATATGCCCGACAGGAGTTTGTCCTGCGCCAGGCCCAGCAGGTCGGCCGGTATCAGTTGTTGCAGGAACCCCATCGCGAACGATAGGACGACGACTCCGTAGATGGTCTTTGTGCTGAACCTGAAACCGATAATGAACGAGGCGATAACGAGCAGTATGCCGTTTAGGACCAAAATGGATACCGCCAGCGGGATACCGCCGGCTTCGCCCCCGGTGGCGTGGTAGATAAGCACGGCCGCACCGCTTACCCCGCCGCCGACGATATCGGCAGGCAGGATGACCGCCACCCACGCGAACGCGTAGGTAAACAGCCCGACCGTTATAATGATATATTCCCTGATAGCCCGTGCCAGGGCCTTGCCGGTTAATTTGACCATTCCGGGACGGGTTGCCGTGGGTTAATCTACGTAGACTTCGAGCACCGTACCCTCGCCGTCCAGCTCTATGCTGTCCTCCTGGGCCGGGATGAGCATCGTCTCGCCTTTTGAAAGGGTTTCGCTTCCCCCGCTGTAACACACGTTCAGCTCCCCGTCGATACAGATATAGATCACGAACGAGTCAAGGGCGGAATAATCCCGCTCTACGCTGTCGCTCACCTGCAGCAGGTTGGTGGTAAAATAGCGGCACTCTTCCACCGGCACCGACTCGTTGGGCACCGCCACGGCATGGGTCTTCAAATCGTGCGGGGGCCGGAAGTCGATGGCGTCCACGGCCAGTTCGGTATGCAGTTCACGCGGGTTGCCGTTATCGTCCACGCGGCCCCAGTCGTCCACACGGTAGGTGACGTCCGAAGTCTGCTGGATCTCGGCGATGAGAAGCCCCTTGCCGATGGCGTGGATAGTTCCGGCCGGTATAAAGAACGAGTCGCCGGGCCGGACCTTTTCCTCCCGCAACAGCGAGGGCAACGTACCGTTGCTCACCGCGTCGAGGTATTCATCCCGGGTAACGGTCCGGTTGAAGCCGACATATAGCGAGGCCCCGGGATCGGCGGCCAGCACATACCACATCTCGGTCTTGCCGTAAGAGTTATGGCGCTCGCGGGCCAGTTCGTCGTCCGGGTGGACCTGAATGGAAAGGACGTCACGCGCGTCGATAAGTTTGATAAGCAGGGGAAATTCCACCCCGTATTTGTTGTAGACATGGTCCCCTACCAGGTCGCCCATGTAGACCTCGATAAGTTCCTGCAGGTCGTTGCCTGCCAGGTCGCCGTTCACGACGACCGAAATATCTTTCTGTACGCCGGAGATTTCCCAGCTTTCGCCGATCTTCCTGCCGGCGGGCAGCTGTTTGCCCATCTCGGTCTCCAACGCGTTACCGCCCCAGATACGTTCTTTAAGGCGCGGTTTGAACTTTAGCGGATATAACATAGCGGTATGGCTTTTTAGGCCGGTCTTCTTTCCGGCGGTTCAAAATTAGGTGTTTTTCTCGGGAAATAACAATTTTCGGCCCTTTTGAAAACAGGGTCGGTATATTTTGCCGCCCCGATGGTTAACTTTACCGCTATGGAACCGAAGATCAGTTTACGGGGTGCCGTGCCCCTGTCGCCCCAGTTCCGCTTCCGGGAGGCCGTGGACTGGGATATCATGCCGGGTGAAAATTGGGCGGTGGCAGGCCCAAACGGGGCGGGCAAAAGCGTGCTGGCGGATATACTGCTCCGCCGAATCCCGCTTAAAGAGGGAAGCGTCCGGATAGATACCGCCCCCGGCAGGCCCGCATACGAGGCTGTACGGACTATCGGGTTCCGGGATATTTATTCCATCGTCGATTGCCGTGAAGCATATTACCAGCAGCGGTGGAACGCCGACGGCAGGGCGGCAACCCCGTTGGCCGGGACACTGTTTTCCGGGGCGGAAAACGAGGCCGCCCGGCCCCTGTTCGACCGATTCGGCCTTTGCGGGGCGTTGGATAAACATATCGTGTCGCTATCCAGCGGCGAATTACGCAAACTGCTGGTCATACGGGCGCTGGCCGGGGGTCCGGAGGTAGTGGTCATCGACAATCCTTTCGTTGGGCTGGACGAAGGTTCGCGGGGAGAGTTGTCGGTCATGCTCGGGGAAATTGCAGCCGGTGGCCGGGTGCAGTTGGTCACGTTGGTTTCCGACCCCCGGGATATCCACGGCTGGATTGACAAAGTGCTTCCCGTCAAGGCTATGGCTGTCGGCGAGCCGCAAACCGTCGCCGGATTCACCGGCAGCGGATATCGAAAGCTGTTCTATGCTCCGGATGTAGTGTCGGTGGCTGCGTGTAGTGACGATAGCGCAGATTACGGCATATTCGCCCGGCTCGAAGAGGTAACGGTCCGTTACGGCGAAAAGGTGATCCTCGAAAAGATAGACTGGACGGTCCGCAAGGGCGAGAAATGGGCGCTGTTGGGGCGCAACGGCAGCGGCAAATCCACCCTGCTCAGCCTGCTCTATGGCGACAACCCGCAGGCCTACGCCAACCGCATTACCCTGTTCGACCGCCGCCGCGGTACGGGGGAGAGCATCTGGGACATCAAAAAGCGCATCGGTTACCTCAATTCCGACATCCACTCCTATTACCTGAAAGATATTTCGGCCCTCGAGGTAGTTCTTTCCGGATTCTATGACACTGTGGGCCTTGCCGGGCCGGGAACGGACGAGCAGCGTGCGGAAGCGGCCGCATGGCTCGCCGCTTTCGGGGCGGGCCACCTTGCCGGCAGGCGGTTCGCCCGCCTCTCGTTCGGCCAGCAGCGGCTGGTGATGCTGGCCCGTACGTTCGTCAAACGGCCCGGGGTACTGATCCTCGACGAACCGATGCACGGACTGGACTACGCGGCTCGGCGCCGGGCGGGAGAAGTAATTGCCCGGTATTGCGCCTCGGGCACGGTAACCCTCATATACGTCACCCATTACCGGGAAGAGATACCGTCCTGTGTCGACCTTGTAAAACAGCTGTAAATGAGCCCCCTTTTGGTCGGGTTTTTGTTTATCATAGCCGTAACGATTTTAATAACTTAAAAGATAAGGCTATGAAAAAACTCCTTTTTACCGTATGCGCCTTTGCGGGACTGGCCGCCGCCAACGCGCAGGACAACCTGCTGCAATTCTTCCCCAACGACGAGGGAACGCAGCTGGTAAGCAAATGCTATGACGCCAACCACAACCTGCAGGGGACTATGACCATGACCGTCACCAAGAATTACGAATACTTCGACGGGCAGGAACTCGATATCGTCTACGTGATGGCCGACGCCAACGGCAATACCCTTAACCAGGGTAAAATAGACGCACAGTATATGGACGGTACATTCATGATGGACATGAAGAGCAACGCCCTGTCGCCCTCAGTCGGGCAGTATATCGGTATGATGACCGAACTGTCGGGTGACTTTTTGGACTACCCGAACCTGTTTGCCGACCCGATGCTGCTCCAGAGCGACTTCGAGATGGACGGCGGCTCGTTCACCATCCGTTCGGCCGACAACAAGGACGTGATAGCGACGGTACGTAAATACGGGCGCCAGATCGAGGGTACCGAACAGGTGACGACACCCGCCGGAACGTTCGACGCCACCAAGATATCTTTCTCCATCGAGGTCACCGGCCACGAAAAAGGCGAAAAAGCCACTTACCGTGGTATGGAATGGTACAGCTCGGGTGCGGGGATCGTAAGGTCGGAGATTTACGACACCCACCACAACCTGCTGGACTATACCGTGCTTGCCGAACTGAACAAACCACACCGGCGATAAACGGCTTTTCGGAAAATACCCTGCCGCGGCAGGGTATTTTTTTATAACTTTAAATAAGATTAAATTAAATTCCCGGCCTGGATTAGACATATTCCGGGCCGAGGTAATATTATATCAAGTTATGGCAATCGAAAAAAAGGGATTGAAAGCGCTTGTGATAGGCGGTACGGGCATGGTCGGGCGCCAGTTGCTCGACCTGCTGATTGCAGACAGCCGCTTCAGCGAGATAGCGGCGTTCACACGGCACAATACGGGCTTCGACGACCTGAAGCTGACCGAACACTTCGTGGACTTCGGCGACCCGGCCACCTGGAGGGAACTGCTCGAGGGGGATGTACTGTTCTCATGCCTCGGCACGACCCGAAAGCAGGCGGGAGGCAAGCTGCGCCAGTACGAGGTGGACTTTACCTATCAATATAATTTCGCCGCCGGAGCCGCCGGGAACGGGGTTCCGGCTTACGTCCTGGTCTCCTCGGCCGGGGCGGACGCAAACTCGTTGTTCTTCTACACCCGTATTAAGGGCGAACTGGAGGAAAAGGTGGTAAAACTGCCGTTCGAGAATATCTCCATACTCCGGCCTACCCAGCTCTATGGCAAGCGGGACGACAAACGCCCGGGTGAGGAGATGGCCCTGTCCACGGTGCGGTCCATGAACAAACTGGGGATAATGCGTGACAAAAGGCCGGTAAATGCCCGTACCGTGGCGGCGGCCATGGTCGAAGCGGCGGTCCATTCCCATGGCTGTAACATCTATAAAATTTCGGATATCCGCCGGCTCTCGTCTTGGTATAACGACCACATGATCGAACACCATCCCGAGCAGAGCATTATCGCCACTACGGAGATATGACGATATCTCGGGACGCTTTTCTTTTCTAAATTGGGCAACCAAAAGGCTCCACACAGACGGAAACGACCCCGAGTTCTTGCCGGTAAGCTGGCAGGGAGATGGGTCTTAAAATTCAGCGGTCCACCGGGAACTGTTGGGTTTCCGGTTATAACAGATTTTCCGTGCCGTTCGGTTCCGGTCGGCTTTTAGGTTTTGCTTCGGACCGTCCGCCACGGCGAACAATCCAGCGGCCGCTAGGACTTGCTATGCCCGGGAGCTGGTTACTATCCGGCGGCGGGTGCGCGGCTCAACACTACCGGTGCTATGTCCATGGCTGCTACCCTCGGTTATTACTGGTCGGCGTCACAGTCGACTGTCAATACCGAGCGCTCGAGCTACCTGAGCTTCGGCTCCGGCAGCGTCGCCCCCGCTACCAGCGGCTTCCGCCCGTCGGGTTTATCGGTTCGTTGCGTAGCAGAACTTTAAAATACGGTGCGGGGCCTTTTGTTTTTCTTCCATCAAAAGCCAGGAATGCGGACAAGGCCGCTTTCCGGCCATTGGCCGGAATAAAGGATAAGATTGCTTCACTGCGTTCGCAATGACGGGAAAAACGTAGGGAGAAATCCCCTGTCCCGGCAAAGCCGGGAATTATCCGCCATTTTCGCCGGGGCAGGAT
>JAJQED010000015.1 GCA_021201825.1 Alistipes sp. | reverse complement strand
AACTTTTCCCGTGCAGATAAAACAGCAATAATGCCATTAGCACTCTGTCACAATCATCTTTGCGCCAATCAAGGAATGAACGGGCAGCAAGTAAAAAGCGACGTACTCCTGCTGAAAAGCATTTAAAAAAAACTTTGGCATCCTTCTAGCTTCATTCGAAAAATCATTAGAATATCTTGATATGGCAAGAACTCGACTTTCAACATCAATATAAGGAACTGAATTCAATTTTGCTTTTCCATATACCCACCCAACAGGACTTATTTCAATTCCAATTCCCGTCCTTCCTGACGATGCCGCACTGAATACGGCCGTTCCACGACCAGCAAATGGGTCGAGGACAGAATCACCTGGTGCTGTGTACTCCTGAATTACGGCGTCAGCAAAATGAATTGGAAACATTGCATAATATGGGCCAACCCCCTCCCATCGCTTCTCTGCCGTATCGTATGTTTTACCTTGTGCCATTTTCTGCAGTTCCAAGTAGTGCTCTGGCTAGTTGAGTCAAATTTTTGTGCCTAACTGAAGGGGTATCGCAGCCTGAGCATGTGCAGCAATTAGCGGAGAGACCGAATTCTCATAGCGTGACGATACCACATGGTCAAGCAGTTGGCATACAGCGGGGAACTGACCATACAATTGGATATCGTCGTTATCCAAGGTATCCTGTTTATCATCAAGGAAGGGCAGACATGCCACTATTCTTGCTCCACTCTTAGTCTTATAAAAAAATTTCCGGCCGAAATAAGTATCTTCACCATATCTCTTTTCACTCTCGGTATGCAAAATGCGCTCTTTTATATATGCATCCGTAGGAAGCATATAATGCCTAGGCGAGAATAATAATTTCCCTGGAGTTTCGGTTTGATCAATCATAGAAAAATGTTCAATAAAGCCACCGGTTTTTTCGATTCCAAGGATTACAAGATCTTTGCCCGTTTCGTCTTGAACGCACTTATTAAGCCTTTTCAATTCCTTGCTTATTGCCGCACTCAACCATGCGGGAGGTCCAAAGACAGCTAAAGGACCATCGATGAAAAATGCTAACGAAGTTAACCTGCTCAATAGACGCCGCTTCTCGAAACATCGGATGAGATGTATGGCTAGGATTCGTTCAATAACCTGTGTAACCAATCCGAAAACTTCACCATTAGCTCCAACATCATTAAATCGCTCATGAATGCGTAGCGCGTCTGTGGAATAAACTACACGACCACAAGTCGGGCAAGTTGAACATCCATTACTTACAATAAATCGCCCTTCACAGTTATCAGATTCTCTATATGGGCAATTTTGGAGATTCGACTTAGGTTTATAAGTAAGTAACGATTCGTAAGTCGAAAGAAGTGTTTGTCCATCATCTTCGTCAATTATGGCTTCTGTAAAAAGATCATAAAGTTCTTCACGAAAGGACGCGCAAGCAGATTTTTGTCTGCGAGTAACAACATTGCTGCCAGGCAAAGCTGAGTCTATGCACGCCGCCTGTTCGGTTTTTCGAAACTCCATAGGGTCGATCGGACGCTGTTCATCTAATTGATTTATTCGTTCTAAATCTATGAGTATGCTTGCAATCGTACTATAACCAACCTTAGCACCAGGGTATCCAGTTTTTACATCTACCTCAGAATAATTTCCGTCGATTGCCAAAATAAACTTAGGTAACGAATCACCACAGTCCGGTGCAGATTTTGAAATCGGGATATTCGTGGCGGTGACATTCTCAAGGTGCTTGCAACGAGCAAGCAACCCTTTCACTCGTTGGCATTCAGCGATGCGATGGAGCGGGCGATATGAAGCGAATTCACCATCATACGGCATTATTCACTCTCCTGGCATCGTTGACGTATCACTTATAAAGAACCGGTCAATTTGAACTGGTATTACGTATGGATTTGACAGTGTTTTTACGCGAATAAATCCTTTATCTTGAGCCCTTAGAATACTTCCTTCAAAATCCGAGAAATCATAAAATTTACGAATTTCTCTAGTCTCATCAGTGTTATTTAAATGTCCGATAAACCAATTGGATGTATTGCGCAAAATATTCTGTTGAATAGAGCTTACTTCTTGAGTAGCATAAATAAGTCCAATTTGATACTTTGCTCCTTCCTTGCCGTGCTTGGTGACGCCGTCGACCTTCTCTCCTGGCACGATGCCGGGGTCGGGCGCTTCCTCGCCGCGCAGTGCGGCCCCGTTCGCCTTGGGGAGCATCTGGATCTCCTATCGTCGAATTACACCAGAAAAAAGAAGCTGATACTTGCCGAAAACGCAGCAGACAAGGCGCGGGCGCGAGCCACGAAGAATTATCTCGCTCTCGCCCGCGTGTCCTCGGACGAGCAGGAACACGGCTTCAGCCTCGACATCCAGGAGGACGCCCTCCGCGAATGGGCGGCAAAGAACGGCGGCAACATCGCCAAGATGTACCGCGTCGCCGAGACTGCCCACAAAAGCGGGAAGCGGAAAACCTTCCACGAGATGATCGACTATGCCAGAAAGAACAAGGGAAAGGTACACGGTCTCCTCTTTTACAAAGTGGACCGCGCCGCCCGCAATATGAA
>JAJQED010000037.1:221990-244180 GCA_021201825.1 Alistipes sp. | reverse complement strand
CGGGGGTTTCCCTTTTGAGATTACTCCCTCGCTTCGCTCGGTCGTGATCTCGGGTGGGGAGGTGGCTCAAACTTCGCAAATCCCGATTCCGCTGAAGCGGAATCCCGTCTTTTGAAATACTCCGCTTCGCTCAAGCAAGCTTGGCTTGCGGTTTATTTCAAAATCCGGTCGCCCAAAGGCGACTGGATTTGCTTGTTTGCACGAGTGGAGAGATTCGAACTCCCATCAACGGTTTTGGAGACCGCTATTCTACCCTTGAACTACACTCGTGGATCGGGATCGGAAATGCCCCGTTGCCGAAGCACTCCCTCTCCCTCTTTATATTACCGGGACACACCGCAGTGCATCCTTACCGCATCGAGCGGGATTATTCGATAATCTTGGTGATCTGACCGGCACCTACGGTACGGCCGCCCTCGCGGATAGCGAAACGCAGACCCACGTTCAGAGCCACTTCGTAGATCAGGGTAACGGTGATGGTCACGTTGTCACCCGGCATTACCATATCCACACCTGCGGGCAGTTCAACCTCGCCGGTGATGTCAAGCGTACGGATGTAGAACTGCGGGCGGTATTTGTGGTGGAACGGAGTGTGACGGCCACCCTCTTCTTTCTTCAGGATATAAACCTCGGCCTCGAATTTAGAGTGCGGTTTGATAGAACCCGGTTTGGCAACCACCATACCGCGTTTCACCTCTTTCTTGTCGATACCGCGCATCAGCAGACCCACGTTGTCCCCGGCTTCACCCTGGTCGAGCAGCTTGCGGAACATTTCAACGCCGGTACATACCGAGTTCTGGGTAGCACCCAGACCGATGATCTCAACCGGGTCACCCACGTGAACGATACCGGTTTCGATACGGCCCGTAAGAACGGTACCGCGACCGGTGATAGAGAACACGTCTTCTACCGGCATCAGGAACGGTTTTTCATTGTCACGCTGCGGGATCGGAATGAAGCTGTCCACGGCGTCCATCAGTTCCACGATCTTTTCTTCCCACTGTGCGTCGCCGTTCAGGCCGCCGAGAGCGGAACCACGGATAACCGGAGCGTCGTCACCCTCGAAGTTATATTTGCTGAGCAGGTCGCGAACCTCCATTTCCACGAGGTCGAGCATCTCGGGATCGTCGACCATGTCGCACTTGTTCAGGAACACAACGATCTTCGGTACGTTCACCTGGCGGGCGAGCAATACGTGTTCGTTGGTCTGCGGCATAGGACCGTCCGTAGCGGCAACCACGAGGATAGCACCGTCCATCTGAGCGGCACCCGTTACCATGTTCTTCACATAGTCGGCGTGGCCCGGACAGTCTACGTGAGCGTAGTGGCGGTTAGCCGTCTGGTACTCTACGTGGGCGGTGTTGATCGTAATACCGCGTTCTTTTTCCTCCGGAGCGTTGTCGATAGAGTCGAAAGAGCGGAGTTCAGAGAGACCTTTCTTTGCGAGAACGGTGGTGATCGCAGCGGTAAGGGTAGTCTTACCGTGGTCAACGTGTCCGATAGTACCGATGTTTACGTGCGGTTTGGACCTGTCAAATTTTTCTTTTGCCATAATCTGAAAGATATTTTAGAATTAATTTCCTGTTTTGTATCGTTTGAAGTTCAAAAATACTCTCTTTAAACATAAAACGCAGGCCGCCCCTGTCTCTCTGTTTCCGTTGAGTTCGACTTCAGACGTCCTTTTTTGTAGTGTACCCGCCGGCAACCGGCCGGTACGTATTTTGCATTCCCGGAACGGGGCATCACACTCCTCGTTCCTTTTACGGCGTTGGTCTTTGCCGCTATGAGCGGAAGACGGGGCTCACCCCGGACTTGTCCGGAGTATCGACCGAAGCCCACAAGTCAGCCCGTAGGGCTGGCGTGGAACAGCGTAGGGAGATAACTAACACCCACGCTTCCGGTACCCCATTCCCTCAAATAACCTTTGCCGCTTTGAGCGGAAGACGGGGCTCAAACCCGCGACCCTCAGCTTGGAAGGCTGATGCTCTATCAACTGAGCTACTTCCGCAGTACGTTTCAACTTCCCGGGGGAAGCGTTTTTGTTACCTCCTCGACTTTTTGCGAACCGCCTGCGGCGACATTCGCTGTGTCGTCGGTGCTCTCGCAAGCCCTTTGGCCTTACGCGGGAATGGATTAGCTTGCTGCCGCCCGCTGATCCATGGCCTCCCGGCGGGACCCTTACAAGGATTAAGATCATTTGCGAAGCAAATAACCGTACTTCCCAAAAAGCCCTGCCCATGCAAGCAGGGCGGGCTTCTTTGGGAAGTACGCCTGCCTTTGGCAGGTGATCTTAATTCTTTGTGGGAGAAGATGGATTCGAACCACCGAAGGAATTATCCAGCAGATTTACAGTCTGCCCCATTTGGCCACTCTGGTATTCTCCCGATATTTTAAAGAACTTATTATTCCCTGTTGGCGGGCATTGCCCCGCGTGTTTTCCTGCTGACCCCGTTGTTCGGGTGGGATTAATTCGCTTTGCGCATTGATCCCGTTTTGGGGCGGCTTTCTAAAGCCATGGAGCCTTTGCCCGGCGAATCAAAAGGCTTCTTTTCAAAGCCAGGTCTTTTAATCCGTCGCTTAGTCCAAATCTGGCTCCGTGCCGGCTTAAAATCCCCTGCTACCTGAGGAAGCCATTTATCTCCCTCGGATCTCACTTCCGCTCCTTTGAGCCGATGGAGGGATTCGAACCCCCGGCCAGCTGATTACAAATCAGCTGCTCTGGCCAACTGAGCTACATCGGCATTTGACGCAAAACAGGGGTGCAAAAATACGAATTAAATATTAATACGCAAAATATGAACGTTTAAAAATCGCCCCGTATCCCCATTTCGCTGAAATCAAAGAACCACACCCCGAAATCGCGGCTCAAAAATACAACCCTTTCGGGAATTTACAAATTTTTATAGTCCCAAAACCAACTATTTCCGACCCGTACCGCACCCCGCAAAAAATGCCCCGCGCAATCACGGGGCACCATACCTAATAATCTATATCGACCGCACGGCCGGAGCTATTTGTGCTGCTTCTCCTTATGCTTCTCGAGCTGCCGCTTCAGGGCGTCGATACTCTCGTCCACCGACTCCTCGAACGTCTTACTGCGGGCATCCGCCACCAAATCCTCACCCGGAACCTCGAGCCGGATAGTCACCACCTTATTGCCCCGCTCGTTGTCCTTGTCGAGTTTCATAATAACCTCGGCCCCTATGGCGTCCTCGGCAAAACGCTCCAACTTGCTCATCTTCGCATTGATAAAATCAATAAGACGCTTGTCCGCATCGAACTTCACCGACTGAATCTGTACATTCATAATCAATCCTCCTGTCCTTAAAATATTGATAGATGGTTTTTCTTTCGTTCTCTTTTGAAAAAGAGAACCAGAAAACTTTTCTGGAAACTTCGTTTCCTGCTTTTTCTATGATTTATCCAAGGGGGCGAGGGTTTGACTTTTTGCCCCCTTGGATAAATCATAAGGGAATCATGAGATACGAAGTATCTCCGGAAGTTCTTTGATTCTTTCTTTCAAGAAAGAATGAAAAAACCGTGTATTGTGTTTTATTGTCAAGGTGTTGTTTTTATGGTTTTTTGGAGCCTCTGGGGTGAGAGGCGGCATATATTTCCTTGAGTTTGGCGATGCTGTTGTGGGTGTATATTTGTGTGGCGGCGAGGGAGGCGTGGCCCAGCAGTTCCTGGATATGCCGCAGGTCGGCGCCCTGGTTAAGCAGGTGGGTGGCGAACGTATGCCTCAATACGTGGGGGCTTTTCTTGCCTTGTATCCCTGCCGATTCCATTACACTCTTTACCGCTTTGTAAATCCCGGCCCGTGACATCTGCTTTTTGTCCTCGGTTAAAAATAGGTAATTATCGGGTGAAAAGCAAACCGGGTTGCCGTTATATTTAACGGTAAATTCCCGCAGTTTATTGCGGGTGAATTCCACTATGGGAACGATGCGCTCCTTGCCGCCCTTGCCCAGCACCCGCAGGTCGGCGAATCCGGGCGAGAAGTCCCGCAGGCGTATGCCGTTGAGTTCCGCAAGGCGTATGCCTGTGGAGTAAAACAGGAGTACGATAAGTTCGTTGCGGGCATCGGTGTAACCGGGTGCGGCATCCGGAGCGTCCGTTAGCGGTGAACTTTGGCCGAAAAGTTTCCCGGCGGAGGATTCGGGGATATATGAGGGGAGTTTTTTCGGGGTTTTGAGCGAGGTTATTTTCAGCATCGGGTCTTTTTCGACGATACCTTTGGACCGTATATATTTAAAGTAGGACCGCAGTGCGCTTATCATGCGGTTGATGCTCGAAGGCGAGAGGCCCCGCCTGGAGAGGTCGGCGATCCATTCCCGTATGTCGGCCGGGGTCACCAGCTGCGGGTCGAAAGCCGTGCCGTGGGCCGTTCCGGTAATAAAGGCGGTGAAGTCGTCCAGGTCGCGCCGGTAGCTGGCTTGCGTGTTGGGCGAATAGCGCTTCTCCGATTTGATATGTTCCAGAAAATCTTCCATGCCGGGTCGGTTCCGATATCAAAGATAATTTTTTTGGCGCGGGTTGAGAAAAATACGGTGTATATCGGAGGGTTTAAAAGCCGCTTTTCCCGGTTTGCCGGGTTCGGCATGACGATGAAAAAGCGTCATTGCGAGGAGCGTAGCGACGCGGCAATCTTATCTGGAAGCGCGAGGGGATGAGATTGCTTCGGGCTTTCAGCCCTCGCAATGACGAAGAGGAAAGGAGATTGCTTCACTGCGTTCGCAATGACGATCAAGCATTCGCAAGGAAGGGAAAGAAACGTCATTGCGAGGAACGAAGTGACGAAGCAATCTAAATGGAAATGGAATCTCATCTCCCGGCAGAGCCGGGAATTATCCGCCATTTTCGCCGGGGCAGGATTAAAGTCGCAGGAGGGAGATCACCCGAACTACCATGTAGTGAGGGAAGCTCCCGGGAGCGACGCCTGACCCCGGCGAGGCGGTGTCTTTTGCTCCACTTTTGGACAAGCAAAAGTGGAAAAGGAAAGAAAGGAAGAAACGCAAGGCATTAACGACTGTCATTGCGAGGAGCACCGCGACGAAGCAATCTTAACTACCAAAGCAATCCTGCCCTCCCCGCGGCAAAACCAAAGGAGGCCCGTATACAGGGCCTCCTTTATATATAATAGGTATGCGAACACTATTCCTCTTCGCGGCGCAGGCCCTCCACATAGATTGCGTGGAGTTTCTGTTCGCGGTTCTTCACCGACGGTTTGGTGAAATACTGGCGGCGGCGTAGTTCCTTGAGCACACCGGTGCGTTCGTATTTACGTTTGAATTTTTTGAGGGCCCTCTCGATGTTTTCGCCCTCTTTGATCGGCATTATGATCATCTTGTTTTCCTTTTTTATTGTTTTTTATTGCTTATCGTTCGTTTTCAGGTTGCCTGAAAAGCAGGTACGGGGCCAGTTTGCGGGCCTCGCTCTCGGTCATTATTTTATCGTCGACTAATTCCCGGGTAGTACTCCAACCTCCTTCCAGTTGCCTCTCACTGAGCAGTTTCCGCACCATTTGCCCGTGGGCGTACGGATGGTCCGACAGCGCTTCCACCAATTCTTTGTGGGGTGCAAAGTTAATATCAATTTTCGAAATTACGCAACTGTCCACCGTAATTTGTTCACATATACGCTCGTAATTGGCCGGGGTCATACCCCGCACCTCGGCAAGTTGTTCGGCGCTGTGGAATCCGCCAAGCCGTCGGCGGTATTCCATTATGCGCTCCACCAGCACTTCCCCGATGCCGTGGACCGACCGCAGGGCCGTGGAGTCGGCCGTATTAAGTTCGACCGGGCGGAACGGTGCATTTTCTGTGCCGTAAGTGGCATACGGCACTTCCCGGGAGGGGTGGGCCGGGAAAATGGAATCCGGCGCCTGTTCCGATTTGATCCGGGAGGAGCCGTTTTCGGGGTAGGGGTTTTCCGGAAAGTTTGCCGCCACCGTTCCGTCCGGTGCCAATTCGGTTTGACCGTCCGGCGGGAACCTCATATACGGGCCAAGTGCTCCCAACGCCTCGTCCGAAACGGCGTAACATTTCCCGAATTGCTCCGCGGATACGAACCGCCCGAGCGCTTTCCGATAGTTGACAATGGTGCGGGCTTGTGCCGGGGTGAACCCGAGTGCCTCAAACCCGGTGGCATCGAGGGCGTTCGGGTCGAACGGCATGTCGGCACGGACTTTAGTCGCCACTCCGCTTCGGCCTGAGGGCCTATCGGCGAACCGTTCGCCGATCACTATATAAGGTTCCAGTGCAATGTATAATTCCGGGGTTACCCCGTAGCAGGTGGCAAGATCCGAGGGTTCACGGAAGACCTTGCCCGCTTCGCGGTACCTGATTATAGAGTTGGCCGTGCGCTGGTCGAACCCCAGCGCACAGAGTTCCCCGTGGGTCACAGTATT
This sequence comes from Alistipes sp., assembly GCA_021201825.1. Classification (GTDB taxonomy): domain Bacteria; phylum Bacteroidota; class Bacteroidia; order Bacteroidales; family Rikenellaceae; genus WRDF01. Next base: position 237,771 of record JAJQED010000037.1, on the reverse strand, counting down.
GGGATCGAAACGGAACAGGGAGTCCGGGGCGGGGATATAACCCGGGACGTTGGCGTCACGGCCCCCGGATATTATACTGTCGGCCCGCTCGAGGAACGCCGGGTCCGGCTTGGGCCGACCCAGGCCGTTTAAAAGTATCCCGGCTACGGCCAACAGCGGCAGCAGGATAAGGATTCCCCTGCCCTCCGCCCGTGACAGGCGGAATTTTCCGCCCACGCCGGTTATGATTCTTCTGATCTTTGACATTCACCCGCCGGTTTGCCGGGCGAAATATAGCAAAAAGGCGCGGAAATAAAATACCCGGTTCGGCTTATGGCTCGGCGACCGCACCCTCCCCGTGCAGCAGTTCGCGGTATTTCAGCGATGGCGACGATATGAACTCCCCGATGCCGTAGTCCTGCCACTTACGGTCTACCAGTTCGATGGTCTCACGCGAGGAAGCCACAACGTTGGGCGTGCGGGCCGGGAAGCCTGGCCGCCGGGGTATCTTGGCCCTGGCGTCGATAAGCAGCATATTGCCGTATATTTCCGTGTCGCGTCCGGGATCGTAGTTACCTGCGCAGTACCACAGAATGTCTTTCAACCATGAGGCCTCTTCATAAGGAAGGGTCAATACGGAGTCGTCGACGGCAATTATGAATTTGATCCCCGTATCCCTGACCGCCTCGGCGAGAACCGTCAGGTCGGTCGGGCAGGCGCTGCGGTAACCGATAAGCAGGGTAGCCCATTCGAGGGCCAATGACACCTCGATGCCGGTCGCCCCCTCCGGCAGCGGAAGATCATCCTGCATGGTGTTTTCCGCCGCTTCGCGGCAATGGGTAAGGTCCAGTGCGATCTTGCCTCCCGTGCCGGGGGTAGCGGTCGCATGGTCGAGCACATCCAGCACACCCCGGGTTATCACTACATCCTCCGGTATCGAAATGCCCCGCAGGCAGGCGGCGACCTGTTCCGGGTCGCGGATGTCGGTGCCGGCACCGGCCACGAGCATGACCTTGTTGAACATCATCTGGCCCGCCCCCCACAGGGACGAGGCCGTCTTGAACGCCTGCCCGGGGTAGGACGCATCGATCGAGACCAGCGCAAGGTTATGAGCCACTCCCGCCTCCGGCATATACAGGTCCGATACTTCGGGCTGGAGGGCCGCCCGGATGGGTGCGAGGAAAATTTTTTCGGTGGCTTTGGCGATATAGACATCCTCCTGCGGCGGGATGCCCACCACGGTTGCCGGATAGACCGCATCCCGGCGCCGGGTTATGGCCGTAACGTGGAACCTGGGGTAGGGACCCTCCAGAGAGTAGAAACCCGTATGGTCCCCGAACGGCCCCTCCGTGAACTTCTCTTCCTCCGGGTCCACGAAACCTTCGATCACGAAATCGCAGTCCGCCGGGACATACAGGCCGTTAGTTATGCACCGCACCAGTTTGACTTTACTATCGCGTAGGAAACCTGCAAGCAGGTATTCGTCCATGTTGTCGGGCATCGGAGCCGTGGCGGCGTAGGTATATACCGGGTCCCCGCCCAGGCATACGCTGACTGGCATCAACTCTCCCCGCTCCTTATATGCGCGGTAATGCCGTTCGCCGGTCTTGTGCAGGTGCCAGTGCATACCGGTGGTATCCTTTCCGGTGACCTGCATGCGGTACATGCCCACGTTGCGCGCTCCCGTTTCGGGGTCGACGGTATGGACCAGCGGCAGGGTGACGAACCGTCCCGCGTCCGCTGGCCAGCATTGCAGGATCGGCAGCTGCCCCAGGTCGACCGCCTCTCCCTTATATATGATCTGCTGGCAGGCCCCGCGTCCCCGGATCCGGGCCGGCATCCACCGGGAGGCCGACGCCAGCAGGGGCAGCATCGAAAGCTTGTCCCACAGCCCCTCTTTCGGGGACATGGCACCGGCCAGCAGCCCGTCGAGCCGCCGGCTTATATCGTCGAGGTCTTCCACCCCGAGGGCCGCCGCTATCCGGCGGCCGGACCCCAGCATATTGGTGATAACGGGGAAGCCCGTGCCGGTGTTCTCGAAGACCAACGCCTTGCCCCCGCCCGGACTTTTGGACACCCGGTCGGTGATCTCGGCTATCTCCAGCACGGGGTCTACCGGGGTGCCGATCCGGACCACCTCGCCCATCTGCGCCAGCCGCGCTATATATTCCCGCAGGTTCTTATACATACTCTTTTGCCCGTTTATTCCCGGTAGCTGACCAAAGCCACACGGCGGCTGTCCGGCGACCAGGAGTTTACGTTTATTGTTCCCTGCCCGCCGAAAAGGGTGGCGACCGTGCGCCCCTCGCCGCCCCGGGCGGGCATCAGTTTCAATTCCACGTTCCTGCCGGGAGGATGGTCCCCGGGGTCCACATCCCCGGCATGGTACGCCAGGTAGATAACCCATTGTCCGTCAGGGGAGACGTGGGGGAACCAGGCGTTGTAGTTGTCGTCGAACGTCATCTGCCTCTGGCCGGATCCGTCGGCATTCATCCGCCATACCTGCATCGTCCCCGTACGTACGGAGTTGAACCAGATATACTCCCCGCAGGGCGAATACTCCGGTCCGTCGTCGAGGCCCGGGGCGTCGGTAAGCCGTGTCTCCACCCCGCCGTCGGCTGGTATCGCATACACGTCGAAATCGCCGTCCCGGTTGCCGCAATAGACCAGCCATTTCCCGTCCGGGCTCCACCCGTGCAGGTAACTGTGCCCCATGGCCGTCACCAGCCGGGGCGTCCCTCCCGAAAGCGGCAGGGTATATATGCGGGAGCTGCAGTCCTCGTGGCTGTGGTGGCTTATAGCCAGCCACCGGCCGTCGGCCGAAATTACGTGGTCGTTGTTGCAGGCGTCGGCGAAGCCTGTGTCGACCTGCAGCACATCGTCCGGGTCGTTTATGGGGAGGGTCCAGATCAGCCCGCCGGAGTTGAACAGTAGCCGGTCCCCCTCCGGCATCCAGTTGGGTGCCTCGATCTTATAATCGAATTCACGGACTACGGTCCGCTCCCCGGTCTGGATATCGAGTATCTCGAGGGCACACACTACGGGGCCGCCGGCCTGCAGGGTAAATACGGCGCCCACCAAGGCAAGTGCAGTCGATATCGTTCTCATCCCGCGGTCGGTTAGTCGAAGATGTATTTGGCGTATTTGTACCCCTCTGCTTCGTAGATGTCCGCCAGGTCGCGCATCCGGTCCCGGAAACCCTCGTAATCCTTGTCTGCGGGGCCGGTCCATCCGGTCTCGGCTATTGCGGCCAGCCGGGGCAGGAGCATATATTGCAGGTGGGCCTCGTGCTTAATGTATTCGGTCCAAAGGTTGGCCTGCACCCCGAGGATATATTTTTTCTGCTCGTCGTCCAGCCCCTCGTACGGGTCCAGGGTGTAGACTTTCTCTACGGGCAGGTATCCCCCGATACCCTGCGGCTCGTAGACCACAGGTTCGTGCTGGAAATAGTCCAGGTAGCAATGGGAGTTCGGGGCCATCACCACGTAGTTCCCCATCCGGGCCGCCTCGATACCGCCGGCCGACCCGCGCCATGACATTACCGTGGCCGTCTCGGAGACGCCGCCCTCCAGTATCTCGTCCCACCCGATGATATTGCGTCCCCGCTCACGCAGCCACCCCTCGATCCTTTTCATCAGGTAGCCCTGCAATTCGTGTTCGTCCGCCAGCCCCTCGTCGGCGATCCTCTGCTGGCAATGGGGACACTCTTCCCACCGCACCTTGGGGCATTCGTCGCCCCCGATATGGATGGTCGTGGACGGGAAAAGCTCGATCACCTCCTCAAGCACGTCCTGCAGGAAATCGAACGTAGATTCCTTGCCGGCGCAGAATACGTCCGGGAATACGCCCCATGCCCTCTCGACCGGTATCCGCTCTCCCCGGCATCCCAGCCACGGGTAGGAGGCGATAGCGGCCGAGGCATGGCCCGGCATCTCTATCTCGGGAATTACCTCGATATACCTTTCGGCCGCATAGGCTACGACCTCCCGGATGTCGTCCTTTGTATAGTAGCCGCCGTAGGGGATGTCGTCGAACTCATGGTGGGCTCCGGCGGCATGGCCCATGATCGTACCGCTGCGGTAGGCACCGGTCGTGGTCAGTTCGGGGTATTTGTCGATGGCTATCCTCCATCCCTGGTCCTCGGTCAGGTGCCAGTGGAATTTGTTCATCTTGTGCAGGGCGAGGATGTCGATGTATCGTTTTACTTCGTCCACGGTGAAGAAGTGGCGACAGACGTCCAGCATCCCGCCCCGGTATCCGAACTGCGGCCCGTCCTCGATCACCATCCGGGGAAGTTCGGCGATCTGGAGCAGTTTATACCGGTTAACCAGCTGGCGCAGGGTCTGCACTCCGTAGAAAACCCCCGCCGGGGAACCGCCGGTTACGGTAATCCGTTCGCCGGTGCCAATGTCCAGTTTATAGTCTTCCGGGAAGAGGCCGGGGTCTACGGCCAGCGCTATATCCGTCGGCCTCCAGTTTTTGTCCGTCAAGCCCGTTGTTTCGAGGTACTCCCCGAGCATCGAGCCTATACGGTCCAGTTCCCCGTCGCCCCCCGTATCGATCCGCAGGTTTGCCGTCAGGGTAAAGCATCCGTCCCCGGGCGTTACCTGCCGCACGGCGGGGACCACCGCCGCCCGCCAGGCAGATTCCTGTCGGATCTGCGTCCGGTCCGCCTGCTCGACAGGGAACGGGAAATCCTTTGCGCCGCCGTAAGCCGCAGCGGTAAGCACGGCGGCCGCCGTGGCCAGAAGTTTGAATGTGTGGTTCATATAGTACCTGATTTGAATTTTTATCTTCCCGTAACAAATATAGTATATAATCCCCGGAATTCCCCCGCTCCGCCGCCGGACTCCTGCCACTAAAATGTTTAAAGCCACTGCAGTGCGGCCGCCGGGCGATGTGGAAAAATTAACAGTCCCTTGGCGCTATTCCCCGAAAAGTTGCTACCTTTGGTCTCCAGTATCCGGTTTGTGCGAAACACCGGGTGTCTGTCACAGAGAATTAACGAAACTATCATATTAAAAGTTATGGCAAATAACAAGGAGCAAAAGCTGCTTACCGAATTCCCGCCGGTGCCTACCGAAAAATGGGAAGAGGTTATCACGGCAGACCTCAAGGGGGCCGACTACGGCAAGAAGCTGGTTTGGCGGACCGCCGAGGGTTTCGACGTGCGTCCCTATTACAGGGCCGGGGACCTCGAGGGCATCCGGCACCTGGGGGCGGGTATAGGCAGTTTCCCGTACGTGCGCAGTACGGGCAAGTGTAACGGCTGGCGTATCCAGCAGACCGTCAAGGTGAAAGACCCGGTTTCGGCCAATGCCGAGGCTTTGGGCGCTATCGCGGGAGGAGCCGAGGCGATCGGCTTCAGCCTCGGGTGTAAGGAAGTATGCGCCGAGGGCTTCGAAAAACTTTTGCAGGGTATCGACCCCGAAAAGGTTGAACTGACGTTCTGCGGGGCGGGCGCCCGGAGCGCCGCCGAGCGGATGCTCGAAAAACTCGAGGCGACGGGGGCCGACCCCGAAAAGGTGCGGGTCAATTTCGTGATAGACCCGCTGATCACCAAGCTGTCGCTCAAGGGGGCGTTCGGGTGCTGCGAGGACGGGAGCGTTTGCTTCTCCGAAATCGCCGGGTTGGTGAACAAGGCCGGTAAATACCCTAAAATGCGCTTTGCGGGCGTATCGGGGCACCTGTTCCATAACAGCGGGTCCACCATCGTGCAGGAGCTGGCGTTCACGCTGGCCGCCGGGCACGAATATGTGGTAAAGCTGATGGATGCCGGGCTCACGGCCGACCAGGCAGCGGGCAGCATCCGCTTTTCGATGGCCGTCAGCTCCAATTACTTTATGGAGATCGCCAAGTTCCGCGCCGCACGCATGTTGTGGGCCAATATTATGGAAGCTTATAAACCGGAGTGCGACTGTGCCGGCAAGATGTTCATCCATGCCGTTACTTCCAAATGGAATCTCACGGTGTATGACCCATACGTCAACATGCTTCGCGGCACTACCGAGGCAATGAGCGCGTCCATCGCCGGGGTCCACTCCCTGGAGGTGCTGCCGTTCGACGCGGCATACGAATACCCGACCGAGTTCTCGTCCCGCATAGCACGCAACGTACAGCTGCTGCTCAAGAACGAGTCCCATTTCGACAGCGTGGTCGACCCCTCGGGCGGTTCGTATTATATCGAGAAACTTACCCAAAGCATTGCCGAACAGGCTTGGGCGCTGTTCCGCGAAGTGGAGGACAAGGGCGGATATATCGAAGCGTTCAAGGCCGGTTTTATCCAGGACAAGATCGAGGAGGCGGCCAACAACAAGGATAAGAATATCGCCACTCGCCGTCAGATACTGCTCGGCACAAACCAGTACCCGAACTTCAACGAAATGGCGGGCGAGGAGATAACCGAAAAAACCGTGTCGCGGGAAGCGTGCGGATGCGGATGCGAGGAGTGTGACTGCGGTGGCGGGGATGCTTGCGGCTGTGAAGCCGACGGGCAGTGCGACTGCGGTTGCGAAGACTGCACCTGCGGTCCGGATAGTGGGGTACGCACCCTCAAACCTTACCGGGGCGGCATGGCGTTCGAGGAACTTCGCCTCAGGGTGGACCGAAGCGGCAAACAGCCCACGGCGTTCATGCTCACATGCGGCACGCTCGGGATGGCCCGCGCCCGGTCGCAGTTCTCCAGCAACTTCTTCGGTTGCGCCGGTATCCGCATCATAGACAACAACTTCTTTACGGATGTGGAGCAGGGTGCCAGGGCGGCCCTCGAGTCGGGTGCGCAGATCGTTGTGATCTGTGCCGCAGACGACGACTACGCGACGCTTGCCCCCCGGGCCAAAGCCGTTATCGGAGACAAGGCCGTGCTTGTGGTGGCAGGGGCTCCGGCCAGCGCCGAGGAGCTTAAAGAGCAGGGTATCACCAATTTCATCAGCGTTCGCAGCAATGTCCTGGAGACGCTCCGGGAATATGTTGCCGGCCTGGGTATCTAAAAGAGAGAGCAATGAGAGCAAAATTCAACGAATTAAAATATACGGGCGGCGCGGACAGGCAGTGCGCGGCCCCCGGGGAGTGTTCCGGCGACAAGGTCTGGATGACCGCCGAACAGATACCCGTAAAGAAGAGCTACACGGCGGAGGACCTCGAGGGAATGGAACATCTGAACTACGCGGCGGGTATCGCCCCGTTCCTGCGCGGCCCGTACTCCACGATGTACGTTATGCGTCCGTGGACCATCCGCCAGTACGCCGGGTTCTCGACCGCCGAGGAGTCCAACGCGTTCTACCGCCGTAACCTGGCCTCCGGGCAAAAGGGGTTGTCGGTGGCGTTCGACCTTGCTACGCACCGTGGCTACGACGCCGACCATCCGCGCGTAGAGGGCGATGTGGGCAAGGCCGGGGTGTCGATCTGCTCGGTGGAGGATATGAAAGTGCTTTTCGACGGTATCCCGCTCGACCAGATGTCGGTCTCGATGACCATGAACGGCGCGGTACTTCCCGTGCTGGCGTTCTATATCGTGGCCGGGCTGGAGCAGGGTTGTACCCTGGACCAGCTCAGCGGTACCATCCAGAACGATATCCTAAAGGAGTTCATGGTGCGCAACACCTATATCTACCCGCCCGAGTTCTCCATGCAGATCATTGCGGACATTTTCGAATACACCTCGAAGAATATGCCCAAGTTCAACTCCATCTCCATCTCGGGCTACCATATGCAGGAGGCGGGCGCGACGGCCGACATAGAATTGGCTTACACCCTTGCCGACGGGCTGGAATACCTGCGCACAGGGGTAAACGCCGGCATGAGCATCGACACGTTCGCCCCGCGGCTGTCGTTCTTCTGGGCTATCGGGATGAACCACTTCATGGAGATCGCCAAGATGAGGGCCGCGCGCCTGCTCTGGGCCAAGATCGTGAAACAGTTCGACCCGAAGAACCCCAAATCCCTCGCCCTGCGTACCCACTCGCAGACCTCCGGGTGGTCGCTCACCGAGCAGGACCCGTTCAACAACGTGGCCCGTACGGCCATAGAGGCTATGGGCGCGGCACTGGGCCACACCCAGTCGCTCCATACCAACGCACTGGACGAGGCGATCGCCCTGCCGACCGACTTCTCCGCCCGCATCGCCCGTAATACTCAGATATACATACAGGAAGAGACCGAGATCACTCGCGGGGTAGACCCGTGGGCCGGGTCTTACTACGTGGAGTCGCTCACCAACGAGATCGTTCACAAGGCGTGGGCACTGATCGAGGAGGTGGAGCAGCTGGGCGGGATGGCCAAGGCCATCGAGACCGGTATCCCCAAGATGCGCATCGAGGAGGCGGCGGCCCGCAAACAGGCCCGGATCGACTCCAACCAGGAAGTTATTGTCGGGCTGAACAAGTACCGCCTCGAAAAGGAGGCTCCTATCGATATACTTGCCGTGGACAATACCGCCGTCCGCGAGGCGCAGATCAAGCGCCTGAAAGAGCTTCGTGCAAACCGTGACGAAGCCGCCGTTCAGCGGGCCCTGGCCGCTATAACAGAGTGCGTCAAGACAAAGCAGGGCAACCTGCTGGAGCTTGCCGTCGAGGCGGCAAAAGTGCGGGCATCCCTTGGCGAAATATCGGATGCGTGCGAAGTGGTAGTGGGCCGTTACAAAGCGGTCATTCGTTCAATATCAGGAGTATACTCATCGGAAGTGAACCAGGACGAGAATTTCGAAAAGGCCCGCCGGATGGCGGCCGAGTTCGCGAAGAAAGAGGGTCGCCAGCCCCGTATCATGATAGCCAAACTGGGCCAGGACGGCCATGACCGTGGCGCCAAAGTCGTGGCCACGGGCTATGCCGACATAGGTTTCGACGTGGATATGGGACCGTTGTTCCAGACCCCGGAAGAGGCCGCCAAACAGGCCGTGGAGAACGACGTGCATGTTGTGGGGGTTTCTTCGCTCGCCGCGGGCCACCTGACGCTGGTTCCGCAGATAATCGCCGAGCTGAGGAAGCTGGGCCGCGAGGACATCATAGTGATCGTCGGCGGGGTGATCCCGCATCAGGACTACGACCAGCTTTACAAGGACGGCGCGGCCGCGATATTCGGTCCCGGTACCGCGATCTCCACTGCGGCCATCCAGATGCTCGAAATCCTCTCCGGGGAGTAGTACCACGCGTCTTTCCCGGCGCCATAACCAGTCCGGGGGCAAAGACAGTCGGCTGTCTTTGCCCCCGGACTTTAATTGTTATCCGGGAAATAATTCTTAAATTCAGACGGAAATTTCAAAACAATCTTACGGACTATGAGACTTACCGGTAAATTACTGACCCTGTTGCCGCTTGCGGCGATGATGGCTTGCGGCGGCGCCGTAAACACGGACGATACGATCAAGGCCATATCTTATAATATACGGTATGACAACCCGCGGGACGGGGAGAACAGTTGGGACAACCGCCGGGAGGCTACCCTGCAGATGCTTGCTACGGAAGACCCGGACCTGGTCGGGATGCAGGAGGTGCTTTACAGCCAGTTCCTCTTCCTGGAGGAGAATGCTCCGCAGTACGGGATCGTCGGGGTCGGCCGGGACGACGGATACAGGGGCGGCGAGATGATGGCCGTGATGTACAAAAAAGAGCGTTTCGACAAGACGGACGAGGGCCATTTCTGGTTAAGCGAGACTCCGGACGAGGTGTCGCTCGGATGGGACGGGGCATGTAACCGTATGGTTACGTGGCTGTCACTGCACGACAAGGCCACCGACAGGGACCTCTATTTCTTCAATACCCATCTGGACCATATCGGCCCCGACGCCAGGACACAGGGGTCGAATCTCGTGGCCGAAAAAATAATCGCCATCACGGGCGGCGCCCCGTTCATCCTGACGGGCGACTTTAACGCCGATCCGTCCGACCCGGTGCTGGATGGGCTAAACGGCAGTTTCCCGTCGGCAAGGGACAACGCTCCCAGTACGGACCGACGGGCCACGTTCAACGGGTTCGGCAAGGACGGCGGCACGGTCATCGACCATATCTACTACCGGGGTTTCGAGCCGATGGTGTTCCGTACGCTGGACGGCGATTACGGCGCGCCTTACATTTCGGACCATTACCCGGTGGAGGCGGTGTTCTCATACGACGCCCGTTAGTGCGCCGCGTATTATCCTGAAAATAGGACTATGTGGTATCTTCTTGCGGCGGTCATCGGATCCTCTTCGCTGGTGATAATACTCAAAGTGTTTGACCTCAGGCGGGTGGATATGTATGCCGGAATCACGGTGAACTATATCGTCGGGGCGTTGCTTGCGTTCGCGTTCGCACCGGTGCGGCTGGCACCGGCGCAGGTCGCCGCTTCGCCGTGGTTGGCGGTAGCGTTGGTGACCGGGGCCTGTTTCATGTTGTCGTTCGCGGTTTACGCTTTGTCGGCGCAGGTGTCGGGTGTCGCCGTGACGACCATATCGGGCCGGGCGGCGGTGGTGATCCCGGTAGCGTTCGCATTCCTCTTCCTCGGTGAACGGCCTACGCCGCTCAAGCTGACTATGCTGGCGTTGATATTGCTTTCGATGTTCCTGATCCTCAAAAAGAAATCCGATCCCTCCGGCGGGGCGGCACCGGCACGGTTTACCGGACTGATGCTGTTTTTACTGCCTGTGGCGGTCTTCCTGTTCAACGGCGTGAACGACACCCTGGTGCAGTTCGCCCAGCGGGAGAGGATCCCGTCCGAAAGCCTCTACCCGGTCTTCAACGGGGTGATGTTCACCGCCGGGGCCGTGACCGGTGCGATATGCTGGCTGGTAAGCCGATTGCGCTACCGCCGCCGCCTGCATGTACGCGACCTGTTGTGGGGATCGCTCCTCGGGTTTATGAACTGGATCTGTATGACCGGGGTCTTCAATGGGCTGACCTATCTGGACGGTTCGGTCTTCTATCCGCTCTATTATACCGGTGCCATCGTTATTGCCACCGTTGCCGGGGTGGCCATCTTCCATGAGAAACTCTCCCCGCTCAATTATACCGGCATCGGCCTTGCCGTGGCCGCCATTGCGGTGTTGAGCATGGCATAGGTCCCCGTCAGGGACAAAAGCATTAAGGGTTCAAAGCCGTCGGCTTTGAATTCTTAATGCTTGTATGAAGTTATCTTAGAACCGGAACCCTAAGGTTGCCAGTAGGGTATTGCGTTTGGTGGTTTGCAATATGTTCCCGGTGGAGAATTCCGAGCCGTCGCTGAATGTGTAGTGGTAGAAGAAGTAGTTGGAATATTTGGTGTGGTTATGTACGTATGCCAGATCCAGCGTTGTATTCCTGCCGATACGGTAACCCAGCCCGGCGGAGATATTGTAGTATCCCTTGGGCATCGGCTGGTCGTAAACCGTGCCGCCGCGGTCAACGTCGTATTTATACGACAGGGCCGAAGTGGCATAGTTGAACCCGCCGCGGATGGAGAGCAGGTCGGTCGGCCGAAGCTCGGCACCGACCCGGAGGATATGCGAACCGGTGAAACTGTCCTTGAACTGGCGGTTGAACCAACTGCGGGCGTAGTCGTCCGTGCGGTAGCGCATCGAATTGTACCAGTTGCGCTCGTAATCCACCGACAAGACACCCACTTGGCCGAACGTATAGGAGATACCGGCCATAATCCTTGCCGGGGTCGACAGGTCGAAATCGGCGTCGTCATACGGGATCTGGTGGAATTTGTCCAGGGTCTCGTAGTCCATATAAAGTGACCCGTGATACCGGTGCGTTATAGTGGTATATGTGGGGGTATGCACGGCGAACCCTATGCGCAAGCCGTCGATCGGGCGGTAGATAATACCGGCCTTGAAATTTACACCGTTGCCGCTCATCTTAACTTCCTGGTCATACTGCATCAGCGAAGCCGGTTCGTTCGTGACATTGTTGTTGGTGTAAATTTCGTCGTAGAAAACTTTCTGGCGGTACGAATATTCCTGAATGCCGATCGAAAACCCGAAGTAGAGTTTGTTCTGGAAATTGAACCCGCCCGATATGTTGTATTCATTGGCGCTCCCGGTGGTTTTCACACTCAGGGCATGTTCCACGTCGGCATCCGGATGCAGGGCGGTATTGTCGTATATACCGGTAGAGGTTTCCTCCAACAGGCCGGACCGGTAAGCCATCATAGCTCCCCATTTGTCCATATCGAAGTTGTTGTAATGGCGTTCCAGCTGGCTGGATGGAATCCCGTCGAGCTGGTACATCCACACGTCGGCTATGGAAAGGTTGTCGTAGCCGATGTTCATGCGGTTGCTGAAGTTGAAATCGGCAAGGCGGTTATAGGCGAACCCGAAAGTGAAGCTGGTCAGGCTGCCGCCGCCCTCGTAGATGTTCACCGCCGTACCCAGGTTTGCCGGGGCGAACCGGGTCTTGGAGTTTTTGCCGTTTTGGATATGGCCCGTGTTCTTGCTGGTTACCTTGCTGAACGTGACCATCGGGGTGATGCTGATATCCGAACCCTGGTACATCCCCAGCCCTGCAGGGTTGATGTGCATCGATGAGAGGTCGGCCCCCAGCGAAGTGAACGCCCCGCCCATAGCGGTACTGCGGGCGGTGCCGAACTGGTTGCTGGTCTCCGAGAGTTTGAACAGGTCGGTGGGCATCAGGTCGTACCTGTTCAGAAGATAGCCCGACGCCTGTCCGTATCCGGCCATACCGGTGGTGAGCAGTATCGCGGCGGTCAGTAGGTATGCCTTGTTTTTCATAATTTAAGCCGATTAAGCGGGTTTGCAGTGGTAAAGGTATAAAAAAGGCCCCGGCCCGGACGGACAGGGGCCCTTGTTCAAGGGTGTTTATCTTATCTGCGTGAGCTGCCGCCCGAGCTGCTGCCGCCCCGCGACGAGCCGCCGGAGCTGCTGCTGCTTGAGGTTCCCGAACTGCGGGTAGAGGAGCTCGACCCGGAACTGTAGCTTCCCGTGGACCTGCTGGTCGATGAGGACGAGCCGCTGTTGTAGGTGCTGCTGCTCCGTGAAGTGCTGCTGCCCGTCGAGGTCGACGAACCGCGGGAGGTGGTGCTGCTGCTCCCTGACGCGGTAGCCGGGTTGCGGGTCGAACTGCTTGTGCCGCTTCCGGTGGTCAGGGCGCCGCGCCGCGTTGTGCTGCTGTTGGTGCCGGTGCCGGTCGAAGTGGCGGCCGATCCGCGTGAAGTGGACGAGCTGGTGGTATAGCCCGTACCGCGGGAAGTGGTAGACGTTGTGGTGCTCGTTCCGCGGCCGGTACTGGTAGACGTGTAGCTCGTACTGCGTGACGAACCGGTGGTCTGACGGTAGCCGTTGGCCCATGTCGGGTTACTGCGGCGGTACGAAGTGTCGCCACGGTAGCGGCCGCCGTAATGGTACCCGTATGTATAGTGGTGCGGCCTGTAATGGTGATGGTAATGCAATCCCCAACCCCAACCGTAGTAGGGACGGTTCCACCACCAGTTGTATGCCGGACCCCACGGGCCGTACCAGTGGCTGCCCCAGTAGTAGTCGCGCCAACCCCAGTACCATCCGGCGTTGATGCCCCACCACGGGGTACCCCAACCGAACGAGAAGTTGAACGACGGGCTGCCCCACGTTCCGAACATCGCGGTAATGTATTTAGGCTCTACCCAAACCTCGTCCCCCATCACGATCACGTTGTAGAACGCGGGATCGTACGCCGAAGCATACCACCCGGCGTTGCTGTAACGTAGGTTGTAATAGCTCGACGGCATCTTGTAGGTGGGCGATTGGAACCCCCTGAGCCTGCGCTCGTAGGCGCTCTCGTAATCGTCGGCAAGGATGTCCGTGTAGGGATTGCCCACGTAATCCTCGTATTCCAACTCCATCTGGTTCGCCTCGGCCGCAGCCAGAAGCGCCCTTATCTTCGCCGCACGGGCCTCGGCTTCCGCCTGCGCCGCTTCGGCTTCCAGTCTCTCCCTCTCTGCGATGGCTACCCTGTTATGGGTACCGTACAGGTCGTCGCCGGGACGCGACGCGGCCGTGTACCCGGTCGTGGAACAGCCTGCCGTAAGCAGCGCCAGCCCCAGTGCCATCGTACCTGATATCAGTTTTCTCATCCTTTCCATACCTCCTGTTTTTGCTCTGGATACAATATTTCTATATTTGAAACGAAAATGGTGCCGTAATAATTGTGCGGCTTTAAATATTTCGAACGGTCCCCACGGGTGCCGCAAAAAGTCCTTAAAACAAGGGGGCGGCTGTCCGGCCGGTCCCTTTTACGGGTGCCGGCCCCGCTCGCTGGCTGAATCTCCCCGCTTAGCCAGTTTTCCCATCCGCAATGCCCCCTTTATAGGAAGATGCACCGGCGGGGGCGGGCGTTGCATGGCGGCGGCTGTTCCGTTTTTCCGATTTTTTGGTATGCCGGCGCCGCGGCGGGCCGCTTTTCCCAAATGTACGAAAAATAGCATTGAAAAGGAAAAAATAGTACCTTTGCGGCTGTTAAATTTGTAAGGACGATATGGCTAAGGAACTCAAAGAGCTGACCAGCCGCGAGGAGAACTACTCGCAGTGGTATAACGATCTGGTGGTGAAAGCCGGGCTGGCCGAATATTCAGCCGTGCGCGGCAGTATGGTGATCAAGCCCTACGGGTACGCCATTTGGGAAAAGATGCAGCGGGCGCTGGACGATATGTTCAAGGAGACAGGTCACGTGAATGCCTATTTCCCGTTGTTCATCCCCAAGTCGTTCTTCAGCAAGGAAGCCAAGCATGTGGAGGGCTTCGCAAAGGAGTGCGCCGTGGTGACGCATTACCGCCTGATGAACGCTCCGGACGGGAGCGGGGTCACGGTGGACCCGGACGCGAAGCTCGAGGAGGAACTCATCGTACGGCCCACTTCGGAGACGATCATCTGGAATACATACAAGAACTGGATACAATCTTACCGCGACCTGCCTATCTTGTGCAACCAGTGGGCCAACGTTGTGCGGTGGGAGATGCGTACGCGCCTGTTCCTGCGCACGGCCGAATTCCTATGGCAGGAAGGCCATACCGCCCATGAAACCCGCCAGGAAGCCGAGGAGGAGACCCTGAGGATGGTCAACGTCTACCGCGATTTCGCCGAGAACTGGATGGGCGTGCCGGTGATAGTGGGCCATAAGTCGGAAAACGAACGGTTCGCCGGTGCGGAGGACACCCTTACTATCGAGGCGCTTATGCAGGACGGCAAGGCGCTGCAAAGCGGTACTTCGCACTTCCTGGGGCAGAATTTCGCCAAGGCGTTCGACGTGCAGTTCGCCAACCGGGAGGGTAAGCTGGAGTATGTATGGGCTACTTCGTGGGGTGTCTCCACGAGGCTTATGGGCGCTTTGATCATGGCCCATTCCGACAATAACGGGCTGGTATTGCCCCCGAAACTTGCACCGACCCAGGTGGCGATGGTTCCCATTTACAGGGGTGAGGAGGAATTGAAAGCCGTTTGCGGCAAGCTCCACGAGATAGGGGCGGAGCTGAAAAAACGGGGCATCAGCTTCAAGGTGGACGACCGGGACAACGTCCGTTCCGGATTCAAGTTCGCCGAATACGAGCTTAAGGGCGTTCCGGTCCGGCTGGCCCTCGGTCCCCGTGACCTGGCTGGCGGTACGATTGAGATCGCCCGCCGCGACACGCTCACTAAAGAGGTCGTTCCGCAGGAGGGCCTTGCCGACCGTATAGAGGCCCTGATGGACGAAATACAGCAGAATATTTTCAATAAGGCCCTGCAGTTCCGGGATTCGATGACCACGGTGGTGGACGATTACGGGGAATTCAAGCGGCTGCTCGACGATAAAGGCGGCTTCCTGCTGGCCCACTGGGACGGCACGCCCGAGACCGAAGAGGCCATTAAGGCCGAAACAAA
>JAJQED010000037.1:37515-221890 GCA_021201825.1 Alistipes sp. | reverse complement strand
CATCAAACCGTTCACGTTTGCCGGTTGTCCGGCGAACCGCTGTTCCCGTACCCCGTTGGCCCACTGGGACGGCACGCCCGAGACCGAAGAGGCCATTAAGGCCGAAACAAAAGCCACTATCCGATGTATACCGCTGGATGCGCCGTACGAACCCGGGAAGTGTATCTACAGCGGCAAACCCTCTAACCACCGGGTTGTCTTCGCCCGCAGTTACTAAGTACCGATAGCATCAAACCGTTCACGTTTGCCGGTTGTCCGGCGAACCGCTGTTCCCGTACCCCGGCCGTAAACCTATCAGAGCAGGCGGGCGAGGTTGGTATAGGTAAGGAAAAGCTTGTTGCGGTAGAGGGAGGGGTTCAGGTCGATCAAGTGTTCTATCAGGGTCCGGTTGAAGAGGCGCACCCGCTCTGAGAATTCGTCCTGTGAGGCGGTTATCATCACGTCGTCGAACGTGGGTTCCATATCGACACTGCCGCCCGTCAGCACGAACGAGATCATTTCGTCCGACAGCGGGAACTCGTAATTGTCCATCCGTTTGCGCTGCTCCCGCAGGTTGTGGTCTATATCCAGCAGGCAGAGCGAGAAGTCCAGCAGGGGAATATTCCGGTAGGGGGGGATGATGCGGTGGAGCGGGTCGGCGAGGATGAATGATCCCAGGAAAAGCCGCTGACGCAGGTCGGTGCTGTCCAACCCCGCGACTTCCCGTTCCGGGAAATGGAGGTTGCCGAGAAGCTCGTATTGAATCGTAAACATACCCTGTCCGCTCTATCCTTTTCTTCGTATCCGTCATCCCTTGTGGTACCGGGGCAGGGTAGCAAAAAACAAGATATGTGCCTAATTGGCCGGCAGGGCGGATGCGGCCGCTAAAGTGCTATAAGGGAAACCAAGTGCAATATTGCGGCCCGGGCGGGCGCTGTGGTAACGGCAGCAGGGGGTCAGTCGAAAAACTCGTCCCCCTCGAAGTCGATCTCCAGGATGGGTTCGTCCACGACCTTTATGGGCGAGAAATAATTGGGCATGGATTCCGGTACCTTGAACGTATCGGTCTTCTTCACACCCAGGCGCGGGTCGTCGTAAACTTTCTGGTAGAAGCGTCCCACGATGGGCAGGGCCAGTTTACCGCCCTCGGCGTTGGAATGCAGGTGGACGCTCTGGTCCTCGCCGCCCACCCATGCCCCGGCAACGAGGTTGGGTACGATGCTGATGAACCATGCGTCGCGGTTCTCCTGCGAGGTGCCGGTCTTACCCGCGACTTCGTTGTCCACGCCCCACTCCCAACGGAGCCGGTTGGCCGTACCGCCCGTGACCACCCCTTTCATCATGTCGATCATCGTGTAGGCGGTCTGTTCGCTTATGGCGTCAGATGTTGTCGGGGTGAACGAAGAGATAAGGTTACCGTGGCGGTCCTCGATCCGGGTCACGAATATCGGTTCGGTGTAGACCCCGCCGTTTGCGTAGGTGCCGTATGCCGCCACCATCTCATAGAGCGATACGTCCGGGGTGCCCAGACACAGGGCGTAGACCGGGTCTATATAACTGCTGATACCCAGGCGGTGGATAAAGTCGGCCACGGCGGCGGGCTGCTTGGCCTGCTTCATTATCCAGGCCGAGAAGTTGTTCCAGCTCGAGGTGAGGCCCCGGCGGAGCGGATAGTACTCCCCGTCGTATTCACGCACGCTGGCCTCCTTGGGGCTCCAGGGCTCGCCCGTCTCCGTCTCGATCGTAACCCGTACGTTCGGTACCGAAGTGTAGGGGCTCATGCCCAGCTGGTCGATGGCGAAAGTGTAAATGAACGGCTTGATGGTCGAACCTACCTGCCGCTTGCCCTGCCGCGCCATATCGTATTTGAATACCCTGAAATTGGGGCCGCCCACATAGGCCTTGATATGGCCGTTGTGCGGGTCCATCGCCACGAACGACGCCCGCAGCAGGCTCTTATGGTGGATAATGGAGTCGCGCGGACTCATTACGGTGTCTATGTCGCCCTTGTAAGTGAAGACGGTCATTTCCGTGGGCCGGTTGAACGCCGCCTGTATCTCGTCGTCCGTGGCGCCCTCCTTTTTCATATTGCGGTAGCGGTCCGAATAACGCATGGCGTTGCTCACGATCTTCTCGATGTCGGCTTTGCTCTGGCGGTAAAATATCTCCCCGTTGCGCCTTTTTATTTGGGCGTCCATCGCGGGCTGGATATCGTTGGCCAGCCGCTCGACGAGCGCCTCCTCGGCATACTGCTGCATAGCGGAGTTAAGGGTGGTGTATATCTTCAGGCCGTCCCGGTAGATATTATACTTGGTGCCGTCGGCCTTGAGGTTCTTTTCGCACCAGCCGTAAATCGGGTTGGTCTCCCACTGCTTGAGGTCCTGCTGGTAGTCCCAGTCGTTGTAGTAATTGGAGCGCTCGGGTTTTTTGGCGGTCATTACCGAGCGGATCATCTCCCGGAAATAGGTCCCCTGCCCGTCATTATGGGTGATGGGTTTGTAATCCAGTACTATAGGGAGAGCTTTGAGTGAGTCCAACTGCTTTTTGGTGATGAAGTTAACCTCTTGGAGCCTGGACAGTACGAGGTTGCGGCGCGCCGTAGCGTTGTTCGGGTTACGGACGGGACTGTACTTGGTGGGGGCGTTGACCACCCCGACCAGCAGCGCCGCCTCGTTTATGGTAAGCTCCGAGGGAAGCTTGTTGAAGAAAGTCTGCGCCGCCGATTTTATACCGAACGCGTTGCTCCCGTACTCCACCGTATTGAAGTACATGGCGATGATCTCCTCCTTGGTGTAATTGTGTTCCAGCTTGACGGCCGTGATCCACTCCTTAAGCTTCGATACCACCAGTACGGACCCCTTGGAAATTGAACCCCGGTTGGTCACCGTGTCGCGCGGGAATAGGTTCTTGGCCAGCTGCTGTGTAATGGTACTTCCGCCGCCCTGGCTGCGGTTGCCCATGGCCACGGTTTTGAAGCCCACGCGGGCCAGCGACACGAAGTCGATGCCCGAATGGGTATAGAAACGCATATCCTCCGTGGCCACCAGGGCCGCCACCAAGCTGTCGTTAAGCTCGGAATAGTCGACATAGGAGCGGTTCTGAACGAAGAAAGTGCCGATCAGCACCCCGTCCTCGGAGTAGACCTCCGTGGCAAGGTTGCTCTTGGGGTTTTCCAGCTCCTCGAACGTCGGCAGCTTGCCGAACGCCCCGCTGGCGGTTATCAGGATCATAAGCAGCAACAGCAGGATAGGAGCCGAGACCAGCACCCACAACCAGTTGACAGCCCGCCGGCTGTCGAGGATGCCTTTTTTATCCGTACCCTCCTTTTTGCCCTTATTTTGTTTCGCCATTTGAGAAATTGAATTCCGCGACAAAGTTATTCTTTTTTCACTAACGTTGTGTCACCTTGCGATATTATCTGCCCCGGTGTGTGCCCGTACCCCGGGCGGCGCCTGCCGGGCATTGGCAATCCGATACAAAAACCTTTCCACGGCCCCGCCTGGGCGCATTTTTGAACCCGCCGGGCAGATTATTCCCAGTGGCCTGCCAACTCCTCGAAAAGGGTGGCCACGTGTTCTATGTCGTAAGCCGCAGGGTCGGGTAGCCGTTCGGCCCCGCCGTAATCCCCGTCCAGGAACCGCTCCAGGGACGGGGCGTCGAACCGGTCGGACCGGAACGAATAGACCGGCCTGCCCGCCAGACTGTAATCGATGAGCTTGCTCGGGGTGGCGGTCGTGTAGGTGAAATTATGGTTGACCAAGAAATCCATTGCCGACAGTTCTCCGATCAGCTCCTTGCGGGGTAGGGGGTCGCGTACCGTTATTGTGCCCCGTGACAGGGCGGCGTACCTCTCCACTATTGAGTCAAAATATGGGTCCCGGTCGATCAAAAAGAGCACCAGCTCGAAGTCGCGTCCGCTTTCGGCCAGGTGGCGCAGTAGCGGTTCCGGGTCCCGGGTGTTGCGGTAAAACCGCCCGGAGAACGCGAAAGTGGGCCGGGCGTGACTGCGGTATTCCCGCAAAGTTATGCCGCTGTTATCGAAACCCTGCGGGATGATGCTTATCCGGTCCGCCCGCTTGAACGGCGTATACACCGGCAGGGCGTTGGGTACCGGGACCGAAAAGCGGTCGAAGAACCGGCCCGCCCGTTTGAGGAACAGGTTATAGGCCGGGAAGTAATGCCTGTTATATTCGCCCCGCAGTGGAGGGTCGCTGAATTCCGCTACTTTGACCCTGGCTTTCAGGCGCGGGTTCGCCCGGAAAGCTTTCATCACTGCGCGGTGCACTGCGGCGGGGTATGATATGGAGATTAGCAGGTCGTAATCCCCCTCGGTGGCGGCAAGGGCGCGGTACAGCCCCCGGTCGAATTTGGCGAAATATTCGTGGTTATAGAAATAGAGTATCGTCCGCACCATCCAGCCGGGCATCATCCGCCGGATCCGCCCGCTGGTTTTCGGGGGGCGCCCGGATATACTTCCGCCCTGGCCGAAAATGAACCGTATGCCCTCGAACTCCTCCCTCTGCGCAAGCCCGTACCCCCCGAACGCCTCCTTGTTCGGGAGGGCCACGGTGACCTCATGGCCCCGCCGGACGAATGCCTTTGCCAGCTCCGAGGCCCGGAATGCCCGGGGGGTTACCTCGGGCTCGAAGAAATATGAGACGATAAGTATCTTCACGCCGTGCGGTCTTTATTCCCGGCCAGCAGGCCTTTGGTTATGTAATACCTCATCAATATAAGATACTTTCCTTTGGCCGGATGTCCCGATAACAGGTAACCGGCGGCCAGCATTAAGCACGCCGCCCACTTCATCGCTTCCGAAGCGAGCCGCCCTGCGAACGCCGCCCGTGACCGGCCGAGCGTCCGGCGCCTCTCCGATACCCCGCCCATGTATGTCACCCGCCGGAAGTAGTCGCGGGTCAGCCGCTCGGCCGGGATATGATGGCTTATGGCCGGCCCCGGCACCCAGTAAACCGTGCCGCCCCCGCGGCGTATCCTTTCGAAAAGCTCCTTTTCCTCCCCGGCCAACAGCGAAGTGCCGGTGCGGCCGAGCGCGGGGTCGAACGCGCCGGCAGTCTCGAGGGTCCCCCGCCGGAACGCCATATTGCCCCCGAACGGGTTCCTGCCCCTGGGGAACGGCTTTACCCTGTCGCCACGGTCGATGGCGCTCACCACCGGCACCTCGGTGAACCGGCTCAACCACACGGGGCGTTCGCCCTCATAAACCGGTATCATCTTCCCGCCGGCCGCGGCCGCATCCGGATATGAATCGAAAAAAGAAAGGTAGTCCTCCGCGAACCCGGGCCCGACGGTTTCGTCGTCGTCGATTATGGCTATGACCTCCCCGCGGCTCTCGCCGATACCCCGGTTCCGGGCATGCGAGAGGCCCTGCCGGGCTTCGGACACCATGCGGATATTCCGCGCAGAGGGGTAGGCCTGCTGCCACCGGGTGAATGCCTCCGCCGTGTCGTCCGTGCTGTTGTTGTCCACGATCACTGCTTCCCAAAGGCCGCTGTCCAGCGTCATGCCCGCCAGGCTGTCGAGCGTACGCAGCAGGGAGGCGCTGCGATTGTAGGTCGCAACGATAACGGAGAGTCGTGGGGCAGGGGTTCCGGCAGCCATAGGGCAAAAATAACAAAAACCGCCGGGATTGCTCCCGGCGGCTGCGTTAAAGATATTACGTGCTACATTAATTGAAAATGTAGCGGAGGCTGATCTGCATGGAGTAGGTCGAATTGTAAGTTGCCATCCGGCTGAAAGTTTTGTCCAGCTTTTCCGAACCGTTCCTCTGGAACTGGAAAGAGGTCACTACCCCGTTTGTGCTGTCCACTTCTGCGAGCAGCGGAGTGTTGTTGGTAACCGTCTTGATATTGCCCCAGTTCTTGTTCAACAGGTTGGCCACGTTATATATGTCGAGGCCTACCTGCAGGGTGTTGCGTTTGCCGCCGGCGGTCCGGACCGAGAAATCCTGCATAACCTTGAAGTCGAAACGGCTTCTCCACGGCATCACGGCACCGTTGCGCTTGGTGTATTCGCCCTTGTGCTTCTTGAGGTATTTGTCCTGGTTGATAAATGCCCAGTAGTCCTCTTTCTGCTGTGCGGCTGTGTAAGTAACGTCTTTGCCGTCGACTTTATAGGTATAGTCGGAGAAAGTCATTGCGTTCAACTCGTCCCAGTCTTTGGGAATATAGAGAAGGTTGTTCGCACCGCCGTCGCCGACGATCGGCGCGGTGTAGGTATAGGAGTACCTCGTGTAGGAATAGCCGCCTGCATAGCCGTAATTATATCCCTCATAGAACAGGGCGACGGAAGTTTTAAAGTGCTTGGCATAGGCTTTCTGGTAGCCGATAGAGGCAATGAACCTGTGCGGGGAAACGTAGCTGCCGTAGCTGAGCTGGTGGTCGTTAGTACCGGTCACGGTATTCGTATTGGTATTCCAACCCGAGCTGGAAGCGTCACCGATGCCGTCGCTCAGAGCCCTGTTGTTAGCGTGCGTATAGGCCGCCATCAGCGAGAGGCCGTTGCGGAAATTCTTCTCCAGGCTCGCCGTTATTGAGTAGTACCAGCCGTTCTTGTCCGAATTGGTTATATAATAGGGAGTAATGGCCGTACTGCCGGTAGTGTTATAGTAGCGGTCGGTGCCGGTTCCGTAATACGGGCGCACATCGTTTGCCGATACGGTCAGTGTGCTTCCCGGGTCTTTAAGGCCGGCATTGTTGATAACTACCGAGTTCACGTCCTGGTTGAAGATCCCCTCGACGGTACCCAAAATACCTCCCGGCAGGCGAACGTCGTAACCCAACGATGTCTTCCATGTGGAGGGCATCTTCAGGTTTTTGTCCATGATGGTCGGGGTGGTCGGCACGCCGGCAAGGCCGCTCTGGAACGCTCCGTTATAGACGTCGTTGAGCATATCGTTGATATCGGTATGGAAAGCCGGAACGTAATCGCCCGACCCGTACTGCGCCGTGTACCTTGTCTGGCTCACCTCGCTGTTACCCACAGCGGCCACGATCCATACGAACGGTATGCGGCCGGTGAAGATACCGCTTCCCCCGCGGAGGACCATACTGCGGTCGCCCTTTATATCCCAGTTGAAGCCGACACGCGGCGAGAGCTGAATGCGTGCCTTGGGCATGTCGTCGGTGGAGAATTTCCTGTTGCCGAAATACATCTGGTCGAAATGCGGGTTGAAATTATCTTCCAGGGCAGGGAACGTGGGCAGTTCCACGCGCAGCCCGTAGGTGAACTTGAAGTTGTTGCTCACGTCTACCTTATCCTGGAAATAAACCGAGAACTGTTCGTAATCGAACGAGGGATAGGTCTGTTTGAGCGCGGAATTGTTCGGGTGCATGATGGTGAACGATATTGCATCGTTGCCGTTCACGAAGTCGTCCCATGACGCGAAAACGTACCAACCGTTGGCCTGCGGCATATAACCGTTCTTGGTACGGTCGAATTCGTACTGTATACCGGCCGTCAGGTTGTGCTTGTTCACCGACCAGTTAAGCTCGTCCGTAACCACCACCGTCTTTACCTCACGCAGGTTGCCGTAGGTATAGGGGTCGGTACCGAAACTTATAAAGGTATGGTAATCGCCGTTTTCGTCCTGGCGTAGAATGTCCACCGTGGGGAATAACGCACCGTCCCAGCTGCGGGGTTCGTCCTGGTGCGAATAAGTTACGCGGAACGTGTTGGAGAAACGCCCGAACTGCGAGTTGAGCTCGGCCGCGAAAGAGTGGAAGTTCTGTTCCTGCCAGTACTGCGAATTCTGGAAAGTGTACATCGCGTAATCGTCCGAATTGTCCCTCCTCCTGCTGAACGGGTACATGATGGACGGGCTCGAGAACGGGCTGGCCGAACCGGACATGTTCGCCTTGTATTTGGAAGCGGTGGTAGAATAACGGACGTTCAGTTTATGGTTATCGTTGATATTCCAGTCCACGCGGGCCAGTATCTTATGTGCCGGGGTCTTGTTCGAATATCCCTGGTAGGGCCCCGGGTCGTACCCGTAGTTGTTGATAAGGTGATTCCTTACGGCGTCCATTTCCGATACCGTCGGGTATTTATATATCCCGGTCGAGGAAAGTTCCGTCGAAGTGCTGGGCCGTGCCTGGTAGGTCGGGCCGGGAGAGGTCTCGCGCTCGATCTCGACGTTCGCGAAGAAGAAAAGCTTGTTCTTCACGATGGGACCGCCCACACTGACCCCGTAGAGGTTGTATTGCTGCTCGCTCTTGTTGAACTCGCCGACCTTGGTGTCGTTCCCTTTCCATTTCTCGTTGTTGTAATACCAGTATGCCGAACCCCGGAACTCGTTGTCCCCCGATTTGGTTACGGCATTGATGGCGCCGCCGGTGAAACCGCTCTGGCGCACGTCGTAGGGCGTAACGCTCACGCTGATCTGCTCCAGGGCGTCCATCGAGATGGGCGAACCGCCGGCAGGCAGGTTCTGGCCGATACCGAACGCGTTGTTGAACGCGGCACCGTCCACTGTAATATATGACTGGCGGTAATTACCCCCGCCGACCGCAAGGCCGTTGGAAGTGGTCAGGGCCTGGGGAGAGAGTTTGATAATGTCGTTAAGGTTACGGCTTACGGTAGGCTGCATGGCCATCTTGTTGGAGTTGATGGTCGTAATGGCGCCTGCCCGGTCGGTATTCATATTGTCCCGGCCAACGCCCCTTACTACGATCTCCTCCATCCCGAGGGCCGCCTCGCTGAGCCGGGCGTCCAGTACGTAGTTGTCGGCAAGGTCGAGGTTAATACCGGTATATTCCGTGGTGTTGTACCCGAGCATCTGAACGGCGATCGTATAAGGCCCGCCGGGACGCATATTCAGGATACGGTAGTTCCCGTTGGCATCGACCGCACTGCCGTACTGCGTGCCCGAGGGAGTGTGGACGGCGATCACCGTAGCGCCGATCAGCGGGTTACCGTTGTTGTCGGTAACGTTGCCGCTCATGCTCGATGTCGTTACCTGCGCCATTGCGGCTGCCGTAACGAACGTCGCCAGGATTAATAAGGCAAACTTTCTCATAAATTCTTGTTTAGGGTAATTAGTAACTGATATTTTTAACGGAAGACAGTTCTGGTACATCAATAGGCGCGTTCAGGTCAGGTTGTTGCAGGTTAATACGGCGGAACGGGAAATTAACCTTGTGGCTCATTAGCAGAAAGTACGTGACGGCTTTAACAAAAGTTTCCGGTGCAAATTTATAACAATCCGAAGTTAAAAAACTACTTTAGCCTTACCTTTTATTGACTACTTATCCACTATTTAACCTTTTTTTTACTTTGGCTTAATGTAAACTTATTACCGCCGCGTCCGAAGCGCGTTACCGGATTTATTTTTATCTTTACCCCGGGCGGCCTCCGGGGCCGCCGCCAACCACTAACCGCAACATAAGTATATGAATATCAAGTCGAGGCTTATCGCCATGAATTTCCTCCAGTACGCCGTCTGGGGGGCCTATCTCACCTCGATGGGCGCCTACCTGGTAAAGGTTGGGCTGGCGACCGATATCGGTATCTTCTATGCCATGCAGGGCATAGTCTCCCTGTTCATGCCTGCCCTGATGGGTATTGTGGCCGACCGTTGGGTCCCGGCCCAGAAACTGCTCGGGATATGCCATTTCCTTGCGGCGGCTTTTATGGGCGCGGCGGGGTTTTACGCCATGTCGGCCGGGAGCGCGGTGCAGTTCGGTACCCTCTTCCCGCTCTATGCGATGAGCGTGGCGTTCTATATGCCGACCATTGCGCTCTCCAATTCCGTAGCATACTGTGTATTGAGCCGGGCCGGGCTGGATACGGTAAAGACTTTCCCCCCGATACGGGTTTTCGGCACGGTGGGGTTCATCTGCGCAATGCTGTTCGTGGACGCTACCGGTTACCAGCATACGTTCGCCCAGTTTTTCGTCTCGGGGGCTATCGGCCTTGTGCTGGCACTGTATGCTTTCACCCTGCCCGAGTGTCCGGTGAGTTCGGTGGGTGAGAAAAAGAGCATCGCCGAATCGCTCGGCCTGCGGGCGTTCACGCTTTTCAAACAGCGGAAGATGGCCGTTTTCTTTATCTTCTCGATGCTGCTGGGCGTATCGCTCCAGATCACCAACGGCTTTGCCAATCCGTTCATAACCAGCTTTAAGGAGATACCACAGTTTGCCGACACTTTCGGGGCCAATCACGCCAACGCCCTGATCTCCCTTTCGCAGATATCGGAGACCCTTTGCATATTGCTTATCCCGTTTTGCCTGCGCCGCTTCGGGATCAAGAAAGTGATGTTGATGGCCATGTTCGCATGGGTGCTGCGGTTCGGGCTGTTCGGGGCGGGTAATCCCGGCCCGGGGGTTTGGATGTTCGTCCTGTCGATGATCGTTTACGGCATAGCGTTCGATTTCTTCAATATCTCAGGGTCCTTGTATGTTGACCAGGAGACCGACAGCGGCATCCGCTCCAGCGCACAGGGCCTCTTTATGATGATGACCAACGGCGTGGGGGCGACTATCGGTACTCTCGGGGCGCAGGTGGTCGTCAACAAGTTCGTCTATTCGCAGTCGACCCCGCTGGCCCAGAGCCACGGCTGGAGTACCGCATGGTACATCTTCGCCGCATACGCCCTTGTGGTAACCGTTGCGTTCGCCTTGATATTCAAATATAAGCACCGGCCAGGCACCGTCTGACCCGGGTGTATGTCCATAACAAAGGGTCTTCCGGCAGTACGGCCGGAAGACCCTTTGTTATGGGGACGGGCTTATTTGAGTGCCTCGACCAGGTGCGGGATAAGCAGGTTCAGGGACTGCTCGGTTTGGGCCGTCAGGATGTTGCCGTCGACCCGGTAGGGGTCGTCCGTAGCGGTGCCGCTGGTAATGGCGCCTTTGATGAACGGGTGCAGGGCGAGGGTTTTTCCGGCGGTCTGCCCGGCGGTCTCGAACATAAGGGCGGCGGCGCAGTGTCCCGCGAGGATCTTCCCGGCGCGGCCGAATTCGGTGATCACCTCGAGCATGTCCCGGTTGTAGGGTTTATCGGCATTCGCGGCGAATTGCGGGACGGCGTCCCCGCACGCGAATACCAGGGCGTCGAATTCACCGGCGCGGCCTTTGAGGTTCGCCACCGTGTCGTGGGCCTCTACGGGGTAGCCCGAGTTGGTCGTAATGGACGGGGTGTCGGCCACTGCAAAGACCGTGTAGGGGATACCGTTCTCATAAAATGCCTCTATGTACTGGAACAGGCCGGAGCCGTTAACGGGGTTTACCGCGAGCACTGCTGTTTTCTTTGCCATAACTTCTGTTTTTTTGGTTCGACTTTAATAGTTCCTTTTTACAAGTTTATTACTTTTGTATAGCAAAGGTTGGAAAAGAGATTTTAAAATACAAGAACGCACTTCGGTGTCAGATAGTTACACGACTGTAACTATAGTTGTAAGGCAAAGGGTTATGGAGAGGAAAAAATCGGAAAAATGTTCGGCGCAGATGGACGGCTGTCCGATAAGGAACGTGCTGTGCCGGTTCGGGGACAAGTGGTCGCTGCTGGTGCTGATCACCCTCGAAGAGAACGGGGTGATGCGGTTCAGCCGGCTGCATTCGGCGATCGGTGACGTGTCCCACCGTATGCTTACCGTCACCCTGCGCACCCTCGAGGCCGACGGGTTGGTCATAAGGGAGGTGTTCGGGGAGGTGCCGCCCCGGGTGGAGTACCGGTTGAGCGCCAAGGGCCGCGGGCTCATGCCCCATATCAACGGCCTTGTGGAATGGGCATTGGACAATATGCCGCCAACCGGTCCGTGCCGGTGTGAAAACCGGCCGTAGTCCCGGTAATTCCGGGGGTCTGGCCCGGGGGTTTGTCATCCTTTTTGCATAGGTTAGGTAAAAACGTTTGAAATGAAAAAGACAGTTCTGATAATTGCGGCTTGGGCACTTTTGGCCGGGTGTATGAACCGCAGGGCCACAACGCCCGAGTCTGCCTATGAAAATATCGTTCCAAAGGACGTTACGGACGTGGCGGAGGAAGACCTGCTCGGCGAAGCGGACGGGGTGCATACCGCCCGCACTTCGCTCGATTATTGGGGAACATACAAAGGGGTGCTGCCCTGCGCCGACTGCAGCGGGATAGAAACCGTGCTGACGCTCGAAAGGGACGGCACCTACGAGATGGCCACCCGGTACCTCGGCAAATCGGACCGGACATATACCTCCGAGGGAACTTACCGGTGGGACCAATACGGACAGGGTATCGTGCTGGACGGCGGCGATGCGCACGGTTATCGCTACTTCGTGGCCGAGGGGCGCCTCTTTCAGCTGGACCTCGACGGCAACCGCATAACGGGCGATCTGGCTGACCATTATATCCTTACAAAAGAGTAGCCGCAAGGACAATAATAACGAACCCGGCCATCCGATGGCCGGGTTCGTTATTTTATAGAGAGCGGATCAGTGCTTATAACCTCCCGCCTGCTTTTCGCCGAGGTTGCGGCGGACGGGATTCTCTTTGAAGTATTCGATGCACCGTTTGAGGTCCGCCAGGAACAGATCGGCCATATCGCGGCTGAAGCCGTGGCGGATCAGCACCCGCTGGATCACCATATCCTGGGCGTTGGCCGGTAGCGAATACGAGGCTACCTGCCAGCCCCGGGCGCGGAGCTTGTCGGAAAGGTCATAGAGGTTAAAACCCGGGTCGGCGTCCGGTTTGAGCATCCAGGCCGCCCCCGGCAGGGCTGACGTGCCGTCATATAAAAGGTCGAAGATGCCCAGCTTCGAAACCTCGGCGGCTATATATGCGCCGTGGTCCAGGCATGCCTGCTGGATACGGCGGTATCCCTCGCGGCCGTGGCGAAGCAGGTTGTAGTACTGGGCGATAATCTGGCCGCCCGGGCGGGAGAAGTTTAGGGCGAAAGTGGGCATGTCGCCCCCGAGGTAGTTCACCCGGAAGATAAGGTCCTCGGGCAGGTCCTGCTCGGTGCGCCAAACGACCCATCCCACACCCAGCGGCGACAGCCCGTATTTGTGCCCCGAGGCGTTGATGGATTTTACTCGGGGCAGGCGGAAGTCCCACAGGATGTCCGGCTGGCAGAACGGGGCTATGAACCCGCCGCTGGCCGCATCGACATGGATGGGGATGTCAAGGCCGGTATCCTGCTGGTGTTTGTCGAGGGCGTCGCTTACCGCCTTGACGTCTTCGTATTCCAGCGTAAAGGTCACCCCGAACGTAGGCACCACCCCGATGGTGTTCTCATCCACCCTCTTGAGGACCTCTTCCGGGGTCATCAGAAGCCGGCCGTGTTCCATCGGTATCTCGCGTATCTCCACGTCGAAATAGCGGGCGAACTTATGCCAGCATATCTGTACCGGCCCGGTTACGATGTTCGGCTTGTCCGTAGGCTTCCCCTCGGCCTCGCGCCTTTTGCGCCACTTCCATTTCAGGGCCAGCCCGCCCAGCATGGCGGCCTCGCTCGAGCCGGTGGTCGAGCAGCCGATGGTGGTCTCGCTCGCGGGCGAGTTCCACAGGTCGGCAAGGATGGCCACGCACCGCAATTCGATCTCGGCCGTCTGCGGGTATTCGTCCTTGTCGATCATGTTCTTGTCCACGCACTTGTCCATAATGCGGTGGATATAACGGTCCACGTCCGTCTGGCAGAACGTGGCCAGGTTCTGTTTTGCGTTGCCGTCCAGCAGGAGTTCGTCCAGAATGAGGTCCGTAACCACCTCGGGTGCGCTTCCCGTTTCCGGCATCCGGTATTTGGGTATCGCCTCCTCGGCCATCCCCTGTGCGTAGGGATCGTAAATGCTCTCTTTCTTGTCGCGGATAAAATGTATTGCCATATCTGTAAGTTTTGATGTGATGCGGTGCTGTTTGCGGATAATGGCGACTATCCAATAGGTATGCCAATGTGGGAGGATACCGTGTAGCGGGGCGGGAAAATAATGCGTAGCAGGCCGGGAATAATGGTGCCGGTATTTTGCGGGGTGGGAAATTGTTTGCAATTTTACATTTCGTAGAGGCAGGAATTGTGGGGGAGATCTTCGTATTAACCCGAATTTAAATCACAGGAAATGAGAAAAGCCTTTAAATTAATGGTTTGCGCCGTCATGTTCTGGGCCGTGAACCACTCTGCCGCACAGCCGGCCCAGCAACTGGTACGGGTGCAGGTAGCCCCGCAGAATACCGACTGGACCTATTCACAGGGAGAACAGGTGCGGTTCGATATAACCGTGGTTAAAAATAATATTCCCCTGCAGGACGTCGAGATACGCTACGAGCTTTCCCGGGATATGATGGAACCGTACGAAGAGGGAACGCTGAGCCTTAAAAACGGGACCGGAGGCATCGACGCCGGAACCCTCGATACACCGGGGTTCCTAAGGTGCCGGGTGTGGGCAAAGTATAACGGGAAAGAGTACGGCGGGATGGCCACGGCGGCGTTCGATGCGGAGCGGATAACCCCGACGGTGAACGACCCGGAGGATTTCGACCGCTTCTGGTCCGATGCAAAGGCTCAGCTGTCAAGAGTGCCGGTGGACCCGGTGCTGACCCTCATGCCCGAGCGTTGCACTTCGACGGTGGACGTCTATCAGGTGAGCCTGCGCACCAGCGGCCATAACACCCGGGTGTACGGGATACTGTGTATGCCCAAGGCCCCGGGGCAGTACCCGGCAATACTGCGGGTTCCCGGAGCGGGGATACGGCCCTATAACGGCGATGTGCACGGAGCCGAGAACGGGTTTATAACCCTGCAGATCGGCATCCACGGTATCCCGGTGGACCTGCCGCAGGGGGTTTACAACGACCTGGACCGTGGCGCCCTGAACTCCTACCCGTGGATAAAACTCGACGACAAGGACAATTATTACTATAAAAGAGTCTACCTGGGATGCGTCCGCGCGGTGGATTACCTTTGCAGTCTGCCTCAGTGGGACGGAGAGAACCTGCTTGTGGAGGGAGGTAGCCAGGGCGGTGCCTTGTCGATCGTTACGGCCGGGCTGGACGAACGGGTGACCGGTATCGCCGCAGCTTACCCGGCCCTGTGCGACCTTACGGGCTACCTGAACGGCCGGGCGGGTGGATGGCCGCACATGTTCCGGCATGAGGGCGACCCGGCGACCCCGCAGAGATTGGAGACCGTCGGGTATTACGACGTGGTGAACTTCGCCCGCAGGGTCAGGGTCCCCGGATTTTACACCCTCGGGTATAACGATATGGTTTGCCCGCCGACCTCGATGTTCGCGGCCTATAACGTGATCGAGGCACCCAAGGAGATAATGATAGTCGAGGAGCTGGGCCATTACACCTATCCCGAAATTTGGGAGGCGACCTGGAACTGGCTCCGTCGGGCGGCCGGGAAATAGCAATACGGTAAATGAAAAGGATAGTCGCGATATTGGCGTTTTTAACCCTTTGTGTTTCCGCATACGGACAGGACGGGTACCGGATACTGCTCACCGGAGCCTCGTTCGCAACGCCCAATAACGGGTGGTTCGAGTTCGGGTGTGAGGCTGTCGGGGCGGAACCCGTGAACCGGGCCGTGAGTGCCGAGTCGATAGTGGATACGGCACAGAAGATGCACGACGGCACGCTTTATGCTAAGGACGACCTCGAAACGGTAGAGGCCCTGGTCATAATGCATGTCCATGACAGGGACGTTTATCACAGGGCGGGCGGCGAGCCGTTCCCGGACGAGTGGGAGCGGTATGGGTTCCCGATGGACCGGAACGCTTATGCGGAGGCTTACGATTATGTGATAAAAAGGTACATGTCCGATTGCTACGACCTGCGGTTCGAACCCGGGTCCCGGTATTACGGGCTGCCCTACGGCAAACCGGCCATAATAGTGCTTTGCACCCATTGGCACGACGGCCGGCCGTCGTTCAACGGCTCGGTCAGGGAGCTGGCCGCTAAGTGGGGATTGCCGTTGGTGGAGTTCGACAGGTGGATCGGCTTCTCGGGCAACGTGCCCCATCCGCGTACCGGGGAGCAGGCCAGCCTGCTCCATGCCGGAGACCGGCAGCAGAACGGCGGGCAGGTTTACGGGTTCCACCCCTACAACGGGGACGTATATATACAAAAGAAGATGGCGGCCATATTCGCGGATGTGTTGAGGCGGGTACTGCCGCTTAGGTAAGAGAGTGAAATGCGGAGGAAACTTTTTTCTAATTCAAATATGATTATGTGCAGTAGAATTTTACCGTTGGCCGCCACGATAGCGGTCTGGGTATCGTGTGGGGGTAGCAGGGCCGTGGCGGCTGAAGAGACGCCGGGGTCCGGGATCATCGGGTTCGGGGAGTTCCTCGGTATGGAAGCGACGGCGGCGGGGGAGGGCACCACTGGGGTGACCCTGGACCCGAAAGGAATTTATTTCAACGGGCCGTATTACAAGGCAGACCTTGAATGGGACGGCGGGCAGGTCAGCTTCGGCAACCTGCATGTGTGTGCCGCCGGCCATACGGCGGTGGACCTGCCGATAATGGACACCCGGGCCTGGAGTTCATCGGAACGCAAGGCGGGTATTTACTTTATGGAATCGCTCACCGGGGTAGGGCTCAACCTGATAAAGTGCAAGGACCCGGAAAATATCGTACAGGGCGACGGGACCATCTCCCTGGAGTGGGACGACCTGTACGGCTACCGCAGTTTCAAAATGCGTTTGGAAGAGGGCTCGGCCACGATAGAGGGATACGACCCCAAGACTGGGGATCCCGTGGATAACTGGTTCCTCTCGCTGATCACAGCCCGGGAAAAAACGTATGAACTGCCTTTTACGGTTATCGTACCTCAGCGGGTCAACTCCGAGGAGAACGGCCGCGAATACCATCTGGATATCGGCACCGGCAAGGTGTCGATCAATACCGAGGATACACCTCCCGTGCTTAACATCTACCCGGACAACGGTACGGTAAGGCTGGTGTTCAACGGTAACTGACCGGTAGGCGGGAAGTCCGTAAAAGTTTTCTTTCCGAAATGCAATATAAAGCCACGGCCGGAGGCCGTGGCTTTATATTTTCCAACCCGGCTGCCCGCCTATCCCGGCCCCGGTCATTACCGGTTTCGGCTTCCCGGCTGTCTTTCTCGACCCGTCATTGCGGCCCATCTTTCCGTACCACCTTTCCCGACCCATCTTTACGGCCCATTTTTGCCACCTGTCATTGCGGCCCACCCTCGGGACCCGTCTTTCCCGGCCCATCTTTCCTACCGCCTTTCCGAATCCGGCTTTCAGCACCGGCTTTCGCCCGGGGTTAGGTCAGGAGTTTTAGGCTTCCGTCCGGCAGGGATCCGGCCGTGTCACCGATCACCATGTAGTGGGTCAGGACTCCGGCCGTGGCAGCTGCCCATCACCGTGCAGGGGGGCATAGTTTCCGTCTTTTGCTTTCCCTGTGCCGGCCCTACCGGGGGGCGGGCTTTCTGTGACGTACGGGATATGCCGTCTTTGCCATTACTGGAATTCCGCACCGGGAGCGGGGACCCGGAAGCGGATCGGAAATTTTAGGCC
The DNA here is from genome assembly GCA_021201825.1 of Alistipes sp. Lineage (GTDB taxonomy): Bacteria > Bacteroidota > Bacteroidia > Bacteroidales > Rikenellaceae > WRDF01. Next base: position 204,441 of record JAJQED010000037.1, on the reverse strand, counting down.
GATTGTGGATAACTCGCCGTTTACGGGCTTTGAAAACGAACTGGATTGTAGTAACTTTACGGCCGTATTTTCAACCCCTGATTCAGCACTATGCCCGGTTACCATATCCCTGTCCTTGCGAGCGAATCCGTCGAGTTGCTCGACGTCCGGCCCGGCGGCACCTATGCCGACCTGACGTTCGGCGGAGGGGGCCATTCCGGGTTGATCCTCCAAAGGCTGGGCCCGGGGGGCAGGCTGTTCGCGTTTGACCAGGACCCGGACGCCGCCGCAAACGCCCCGCATGACGGGCGGTTGGGGTTCATAGCCGGTAACTTCCGGTTTATGAGGGGATTGCTTAGGGAGCGGGGCGTGGAGTCGCTGGACGGGGTATTGGCGGACCTGGGGGTGTCGTCGCACCATTTCGATACTCCCCACCGGGGGTTCTCGTTCCGGTTCGATGCGCCGCTGGATATGCGGATGAACCCGCAGGGCAAACTTACCGCCGCCACGGTGCTGAACAGCTACCCGGAGGAGCGGCTCGGCAGGATATTCGCCGAATACGGCGAGCTCGAGAGGTCGTACCGCCTTGCAGGCATCATCGCCCGGAGCCGGGAACAGAAGCCGTTCGAGTCCATAGGCGAGCTGACCGCCGCCGTGGAGCCGCTGGTACCCAAACAGGCCCGGACAAAATACCTGTCCAAGCTGTTCCAGGCGCTCCGTATCGAGGTGAACGGCGAAATAGAGGCCCTGAAGATGGCCCTAGAGCAGAGCCTGAAGATGCTGGTCCCCGGTGGGCGGCTGGTGGTGATCTCGTACCATTCGCTCGAGGACCGGCTGGTGAAGAACTTTATGCGCAGCGGCAATTTCGAGGGCGAGATAGAAAAGGATTTCTACGGCAGGGCGGTGTCCCCGTGGAAGTTGCTCACAAGGAAATCCGTAGTGCCGTCCCGGGAGGAGATAGAGTCCAACCCCCGTGCGCGGAGTGCGCGGCTGAGGGCGGCGGAAAAAATATAGCTTGAAGATGGCGGCCAAAGAGAAATTTGACATAGGAGCGCAGGACCCGGACGAAGTATTCCTCGGGGACGGGGAGTACGACCGTTATCCGGGCAAGGACCTCTCGCAGGACCCGATGTTGGCCGACGAGAAGCGGACCCGGGGCCGTAAGGCCCGCAGGCAGGAGCGCGAGCGCGAGAGGCTGGCTGCCGAGCGGGAAGCCATCCGGGCGGAGCTGCTTGCCGAAATGGAGGCTGAAAATAACGGCGGGGTGCCACCCGGGCAGGCCGGCGTCCCGGACGAGCCGGAAGGCAAAAGGGGTAACCGTGTCGGGGCGTTCGTTATGTCGTTCCTCTCGGGGAATATTCTTTCAAGGCAGGAGGTGCGCAGGGTCTATCCCTACCTGCTGTTTATCGCATTCCTGGCGTTCATATATATCGGCAATGTGTTCCGGATGCAGCACCTGCACCGCAAGCACGAACGGCTGACTACCGAGGTCAAGGAGCTTCGGGCAAAGTCCATGACCATCGCTTCCGAAAAAATGAGGGCGACGCGCCAGAGCAATATAATACGCGAGATCGAGCGCCGGGGGCTGCCCCTGCGGGAATCGCTCGCACCAAATAAAACCATTCACCGATAAGCATGGCCGCACAGGGCAAGTCGCAGATAGCACGGGATATACTCCGCCGGGTGAGGTGGCTCTACTTCCTTTTCCTGCTTATCGCGGTGGCCATTATGGGGCGCATAGTATGGATACAGTACGGGCCGCAGGGAGCCGAGCTGCGGGAGAAAGCAAAACGGATAACGTTCGAGCGGGTCGCCGTGGAGGCCGAGAGGGGCGATATACTGGCCCGGGACGGACGGATACTGGCCACTTCGGTGCCGACGTACGAGATCAGGATGGACTTCGCCGCCGCCGGCATGGCCGATTCGCTGTTCAATAACAACGTGGATTCGCTGGCCTACCACCTATCCGCTTTCTTCGGTGACAAATCCCAGGCGGCATACAGGAAAATGCTGACCGACGCGCGGGCGGACAAGACATCGAACCGCTACAAACTTATCTCGCCCCGGCGGGTCAACTACCTGGAGGAGCGCGAGATACGCAGCTTTCCCCTGTTCCGGCTCGGCCCCAACAGGGGAGGATATATCAAGGTCAAGGTGAACCGCCGGCTTTTGCCGCACGGTACGCTTGCCGAGAGGACGATAGGTATGGTGAACGAGTCGGGGTTGAGGCTGGGCATCGAGGGGGCGTTCGACGACCACCTGCGGGGTACCGACGGCTCGACCTTGATGCAGAGGGTGTCCGGGAGTTTCCGCATCCCCGTGGCCGACCCGCACAATATCGAGCCGGTGAACGGGCTGGACGTCGTGTCCACTATCGACGTGGACCTGCAGGACGTGGCCGAGACAGAACTGAAAAAACAGCTCGATAAACTCAACGCCGACTGGGGCACGGTGGTGCTGATGGAGGTGTCCACCGGCGAAATACACGCCATGGCCAACATCACCCGCAAGTCGCCCGGCACGTTCGCCGAGGATTTCAACTACGCCATAGGCCGACGGCTGGAGCCCGGTTCCACATTCAAGCTGGCGACGCTGATTACCCTGCTGGACGATGCCCGTATGTCTTTGGACAAGGAGATAGACTGCGAGAACGGCCGGGCCAGGGTGGGCAGGCGGACTGTGGTGGACGACCATCCGGAGGGAGTGATCTCCCTGCGCCGGGTGTTCGACGTCTCGTCCAATATCGGGTTCGCCAAGGCCGTGGACGAATTCTACGGGGACAACCCCGGGCGGTTCGTGGACCAGATAAGTAAAATGGGACTGGGCGGCACGCTCGGCATCGAGATACCGGGCGAGCAGCCGCCTCTTATAAAACATCCCAAGGCGGAGGGTTCGGGCTGGGACGGTACGTCGCTGGTTATGATGTCCTACGGCTATGCCCTCGAGCTGACTCCGCTTCATACCCTGTCGCTCTATAACGCCGTGGCGAACGGAGGGCGGATGGTCCGGCCGAGGCTGGTGCGGGAGATAAGGAGCTACGGCCAGCCGGTCAGGAAATTCGGCACGGAGGTTATCAACCCGGCCATCTGCTCCAAACAGACGCTTGCAGCCGTGAGCGACTGCCTGCGGAGCGTTGTGGATGAGGGTACCGGACGGGTGCTGAAAAATCCGTACTACGACGTTGCCGCCAAAACCGGTACGGCCCAGATCGCGTTCAACAACGGCGGTTATACAGATTCGCGCGGAGGCCGCAACTATCTGGCCACTATGGTGGGTTACTTCCCCGCCGACAACCCCAAATACAGCCTTATCGTCGCAATAAAGACCTACCACGGTCCCGGCAACCGCAATACCTATTACGGGGCGTCGCTCCCCGGCCCGGTGTTCCGGGCGATAGCCGACCGGGTTTACGCTTCGAACACCTCGTGGCACGACCCGGTGGACCAGTCCGGCGGCAAGCTCGCTCCCGCCCCCTCATCGGTCAAGAACGGGCGGACGGAAGCCCTGCGGATCGTGGCAAATAAGATAACGATGCCGTTCAGGCTCACCCGTGGCGGCGAACGGTGGCTCTATGTAGACCCCGTGCCGGCCCAGCCTGCCGGGGAGGACGAAGCCGCACCGGTGCCGGCCTATACCACGACCGGCAACGACGACGACACCGTGCCCTCCGTCAAGGGGATGGGCCTGCGTGAGGCGATGTTCCTGCTCGAAAGCAAGGGGCTCGATGTCACTTTTTCGGGTAAAGGACGGGTAACTTCGCAGTCCGTAGCCGAGGGTACACAGATCCGCCGGGGCCAAACGGTACACCTCACACTTTCGATCTGACAATTATAAGGATGAAACTCGAAGATATAGTTAAAGATATACCCGGTGCACAGCTCTCCGGGGACGGCGGGGCGGAGATCGACTCCGTCGGGTTCGACTCCCGCACGGCGGGCCCGGGCCGGTTGTTCGTGGCGGTGCGGGGAACAACGGCGGACGGCCATGAACATATCCCGCAGGCCGTGGCCAACGGGGCCGCGGCGGTCGTTTGCGAACGGCTCCCGGAGGCGGTGCCGCAGGGGGTGCCGTTCATAACGGTGCCGGATTCTGCCGTCGCGCTCGGCCAGGCGGCTTCGGCGTTCTACGGCCACCCGTCCCGCAAGCTCAGGCTGGTAGGGATCACGGGAACAAACGGCAAAACCACTACGGCCACCCTACTGTGCGACCTGTTCGAGCGGCTGGGCTACCGCGCCGGACTGATATCGACGGTGGAGTACCGCACGGGCTGCCGTACGGTCGGCTCCACGCATACCACCCCCGACGCGGTGCGGATCAACGGGATGCTTGCCGAGATGGCCGCCAACGGTTGTGAATATTGCTTTATGGAGGTCAGTTCGCACAGCGTTGTCCAGCAACGTATCGCCGGGCTGGAGTTCGCCGGCGGGGTGTTCAGCAATATCACCCACGACCATCTGGATTACCACGGCACTTTTGCCGAGTATATCCGTGCCAAGAAACTGTTCTTCGACGGCCTGCCCGAGGCGGCTTTCGCCCTCACCAACGCGGACGACCGGAACGGGGAGGTCATGCTGCAGAACACCCGTGCGAAAAAATACACCTACTCCCTGCGCCGTAAAGCCTCGTTCAATTGCAAGATAGCGGAAACCCACTTCCAGGGGACCCTGCTCGATATGGACGGCTGCGAGCTCTGGACGGGTTTCGTAGGGCGGTTCAACGCCTATAACCTGCTGGCCGTTTATGCCACGGCCCGGCTGTTGGGGGCGGATAAGGGCGAGGTGTTGCAGGCCGTCAGCGCGCTGGGCGCGGTGAACGGGCGGTTCGAGGTCATCCGCTCCCGGGAGGGGATTACGGCCATCGTGGATTACGCCCATACCCCGGACGCCCTGCAGAACGTGATAAGTACCATAAACGATATACGCACCCCCGGGCAGCGGCTTTACACCGTGGTGGGTTGCGGGGGTAACCGTGACGCGGCCAAGCGCCCGGTAATGGCCTCCATCGCCGCGCTGAACAGCGATACCGCCATCCTCACCTCGGACAACCCCCGCCTCGAGGACCCGGCGGCGATAATAGCCGATATGGAGCGGGGGCTCGAGCCCGCTATGCGGCACCTGAGCATCACCGACCGCAGGCAGGCCATAGCCGCCGCCGTGGCAATGGCCCGCCCAGGCGACATCGTGCTGGTCGCAGGCAAGGGCCATGAGACTTACCAGGACGCCGGAGGGGTAAAATCCCATTTCGACGACCGCGAGGAAATCCGCCGGGCATTCGGTATCTTTGAAGAAAGAAAACAGTAGACAACCCCTAAGCTTCAGAAAAAAACTATTAGAAATGCTATACCACCTCGTTAAATGGCTCGACGGCAAGATAGATATCCCCGGTGCGGGGTTGTTCCAGTACCTTTCGTTCCGGTCGGCGATGGCCATAATCCTGGCCCTGCTGATCGGGATGATATTCGGCCGCAAGGTCATCGACCTGCTGCGGCGCAAACAGATAGGGGAGGACATCCGTAACCTCGGCCTGCAGGGCCAGATGGAGAAAAAAGGTACCCCCACCATGGGCGGTATCGTGATCCTCGGGTCGGTGCTGATCCCGATACTGCTGTTCGGCAACCTGACGAACATATACGTCCAGCTGATGATCCTCTCTACGCTGTGGCTCGGGACCATCGGGTTCCTGGACGATTACATAAAGGTTTTCCGCAAGAACAAGGGGGGGCTGCAGGGCCGTTTCAAAATATTCGGGCAGGTGGGCCTCGGCATTATCGTGGGCACGTTCATGTGCTTCAATTCCAATATCGTAGTGCGGGAGAAAGTGGATGCGGGGTCGCCCGACGCCGAGGTTACGCAGGTGGGGGGCGAGAGCGGCCGCACGGTATACCTGTCCGAGGAGGGCACCAAGACGAAGACGACCATTCCGTTCGTGAAGAACAACGAGTTCGATTACCATTGGTTCGCCCCGGCCGGCAAGGCGGGCGACATGGCAACGTGGGTGATCTATATACTGGCGGCGATATTCATCATCACGGCCGTATCCAACGGGGCCAACCTGACGGACGGGCTGGACGGGCTGTCGGCGGGAGTGTCGGCATTGGTGGTACTCGTGCTGGGAATACTGGCTTACCTGGGCGGTAACGTGATCTATGCCGACTACCTCAATATAATGTACATACCGGCGAGCGGGGAACTGGTGGTCTTCGCGGCGGCGTTCCTCGGGGCGCTGATAGGCTTTATCTGGTATAACTGCTACCCGGCGCAGGTATTTATGGGCGACACGGGAAGCCTGGCCATCGGCGGGATGATAGCCGTTTTCGCCCTGCTTATCCGCAAGGAGTTACTGCTTCCGATCCTGTGCGGGGTGTTCTTGGTCGAGGGGCTGTCGGTCATAATACAGGTATCCTATTTTAAATATACGCGCCGGAAATACGGCGAGGGTCGCAGGATATTCCTTATGTCGCCCCTGCACCACCACTACCAGATCAAAGGTTACCCCGAGGCGAAGATCACCGTCCGCTTCTGGATCATCCAGCTGCTGCTGGCGGCCATAACCCTGGTAACGCTCAAGATACGATGAAAGAAGTTGCCGCTGTCCCGGGGAGGTTCATAACGCAACGTGATATGCTCACCGGCCGGAAATAAACAGGGGATGGCCTGCGCCTGCCGAACTGCCGCCGTCGCAATTACAGCTTGTGGGATGATAGTATGCAGGAAGAGATGGCGAACGCAGGGGGCGGCTCTCGAAAAGGACCTTAAGAGAAAATGTACGAACAGACGATGACTAACATAGCGATACTGGGCGGCGGCGAGAGCGGGTGGGGTTCGGCCCTGCTTGCAAAGGTTAAGGGATATAGGGTGTTCCTGTCCGACAGCGGCATACTCGCTCCACGGTACCGGGAAGCCCTTGCTCTTGCCGGTATCCCGTTCGAGGAGGGGGGGCACTCGCAGGTGCTGGAGATGGATGCGGAGTTGGTGGTCAAAAGCCCCGGTATCCCGGACACCGCCCCGGTGGTAAGGCACTTTGCCGACAGGGGTGTCCCGGTAATATCCGAAATCGAGTTCGCAGGCCGGTACTCCACGGGCAGGACCGTCTGTATTACCGGCTCCAACGGCAAAACGACCACCGCCACACTAATTCACGAGATACTCCGTACGGCCGGTTACGATGCGGCCCTCACGGGGAACATAGGCGACAGCTACGCAGCGCAGGTGGCCGAATGCGACAGGCAGTGGTACGTGCTGGAGCTGAGCAGTTTCCAGCTGGACGGGATGTTCTCTTTCCGGGCGGATATAGCCCTGCTGCTCAATATTACCCCGGACCATCTGGACCGTTACGGCTATGATATGGGCAAATATGCCGCGAGCAAAATGCGCATAGCGGCCAACCAGCGGCCCGAAGATGTGTTTATCTATAACGGGATCGACCCGCTGATATGCGGCGACCCTGCGTTCGGCGGTATCGCTTCCCGGAAAGTGCCGTTTCGCTCACGGGAGGATTCCAGCGAGCCACGGGGGCAGGCGGGAGCCTGGTTGTCGGGCGGAAACCTGCATGCGGTCTATAACGGGACTGCGTTAGAAATGCCGCTTTCGGCACTGGGCATTAAGGGGAACCATAACACCGCCAACGCGATGGCCGCGGCCCTGGCCGCCCTGGCCGCCGGGGTGGACCCGGAGACGATCCGGGCCGTTCTGGGGCGGTTCACCGGTGTGGAACACCGGATGGAAGAGGCCGGGACGGTGGCCGGTATACGGTTCATTAACGACTCAAAGGCGACCAATACCGACGCCGCCTGGTACGCAATTGAGGGGACGCCCGGCCCGCTGGTGTGGATAGCCGGGGGGACGGATAAGGGTAACGACTACGGCGGACTTAAAAATATAGCACAGGGCAAGGTCAAGGCGCTGGTATGTATGGGGGTGGACAACTCCAAACTCATCGAGGCGTTCACCGGTAAGATACCTCAGGTATACGATACCCGGTCGCTGGACGAAGCCATGCGCACGGCAACGGCATGCGCCGCCGCCGGAGACACGGTATTACTGTCGCCGGCCTGCGCAAGCTTCGACCTGTTCCGCAATTACGAGGATCGGGGCCGACAGTTCAAGGAGTGGGTGGCGGAATTTAAATGGAACAGAGAATAATGGCGACACAAACGGCAACGGCAACCACGGCGCCCGTCGGGCGCAAACTCTCCGAACGGCTGTTCGGGGGCGACCGCGCGCTGTGGATAATCATAGCGGCGCTGGCCGTGGTCTCCCTGCTGGTGGTCTACTCCTCCACCGCATCGATGGCCTATAAGAATATGGGGGGCAACACTGCGTATTATTTCCTTAACCAGCTGAAATTCATCATTGTCAGCTTTGGCGCCGTATTCCTGATCCATAAGGTTAACTACCAGACTTACGCCCGGTATGCCCGGTTGCTGTTCATTTTTTCGTTGGCCCTAATGGCCATGACGTTCTTCGTGGGGGTGAACCTGAACGATGCTTCGCGGTGGCTTCGCATTCCCGGCACGGGGTATACGTTCCAGCCCTCGGATTTTATCAAGGTAACCCTTGTAATGGTGCTTGCCCGGGAACTGTCGAAGCGGCAGGCCCTCATCAACAAGACGCCGCTGCTGCCCGTGGTACCGCTGTTTGCCGGTAAGTTCACCGAGCAGCGCAAACGGCAGAACCGGCAGGTTTTCTATGAGACGACCCTGCCTCTCCTGCTTCCGGTGGCGCTGGCATGCGGTGCGATATTTTTCTCGAACCTCTCGACCGCCGCCCTAACGTTCTTTTCCTGCCTTGTAATGCTCTATATCGGCCGGGTGAGGGTGCGGGAGCTGTGGAGGCTGGTAAGGACCGTGCTCCTGTTGATGATAGTGGCGTTGTTCGTTATGAACGCGTTCGACATAGGCCGCTCCCGTACGTGGGTAAACCGTATCAAGGATTTCGTGGGGATCGAGTTGGCCGAGGGCAACGTCCATGCCGCCGACGACCTGCAGGTCGAACAGGCCAAGATAGCCATCGCTTTCGGCGGCATCTTCGGCAAGGGGCCGGGGCTGAGTACACAGAGGGCCAACCTGCCGCACTCCTATTCCGACTTTGCATACGCATTTATAGTTGAGGAATACGGCCTGGCCGGGGCGTTCGTAGTGCTGGCGCTCTACCTTTGGCTGTTCTTCCGTACGGTGATAATCTTCCAGAAGTGCGAGAGGGCGTTCCCGAGCCTGTTGGTGCTCGGTCTGGGGATAATGATAGTCCTGCAGGCCATCTTCAATATGATGGTCTCGGTCAATCTCTTCCCGGTCACGGGGCAGACCCTGCCGCTGATAAGTCTCGGCGGCTCGTCGATGCTGTTTACCTCCGTTGCGCTGGGGATGATCCTCGGGGTAAGCCGCCAGATGGCCGAGAAGACCCTCGGCTCCGCCAAGGAGGACGGGGTGAAATAAGCCCGCCGGACGGGAACAAAAACGATCGCAATGGAACAGGACAGGAAATACAGGGTAATACTTAGCGGCGGCGGAACGGGCGGCCATATATATCCGGCGGTGGCGGTGGCCGAAGCGCTGGGCCGTAGGCTTGGGGATGGAGTTGAACTGCTGTTCGTCGGTGCCCGGGGGCGCATGGAAATGGAGAAAGTGCCGGCGCTGGGTTACCGCATCGAGGGGCTTCCCGTGGCCGGTTTACAGCGTAAGCTGAGTATGGCCAACCTCAAACTGCCGTTCAAGGTCGCCGGCAGCATCCGTCAGGCCCGCCGCATAATCCGGGAATTCGGGGCGGATATAGTGGTCGGCTTCGGTGGCTACGCCAGCGGGCCCGTCCTGTGGGCGGCCCAGCGCATGGGCATACCCACGATAATACAGGAGCAGAACTCCCACGCCGGGATCACCAATAAACTGCTGGCCAAACGCGCCCGCCATATCTGCGTCGCCTACGACGGCATGGAGCGCTATTTCCCTGCCGGGAAGATAACCATAACGGGAAATCCCCTGCGAGGGAGTTTCGGTGCGGAACCGGTATCCCGTGCCGATGCGGCGGCACATTTCGGACTGGACCCCGCCCGCCCCATTATCCTTGTGACCGGCGGGAGCCTCGGCACCCGCACCCTTAACGAGATGATGAAGACAAATATCTCCTCGTTCGCCGGACCCGACGCCCCGCAGGCCATCTGGCAAACCGGTAACTATTACCACACCGAAATGGCCGCGTTCATGGACAGCCACGACGCCTCAAACCTCTGGCTCGGAGCGTTCATAGACTGTATGGACATGGCCTACGCGGCGGCAGACGTGGTGATATCCCGCTCGGGAGCCTGCACGGTATCCGAACTTTGCCTCGTGGCAAAACCCGTGATATTCGTTCCCTCGCCCAACGTCGCCGAAGACCACCAAACCAAAAACGCCCGGGCCCTTGCCGCCCGGGACGCCGCAATCCTGATCCCCGACGCCCTTGCCGCCCGGGACGCCATACCCGCCGCCCTGGCCCTGGCCTCAGACCCGGCCCGCAAAAGATCCCTCGCCCGAAACATCGCATCCCTGGCAACACCCTCAGCCGCCGACAACATAACATCCCTAATCCTCAAAACCCTCACAAAATGAAAAAATATGGAGTTTTATAATATATATTTTGTGGGTATCGGGGGTATAGGGATGAGTAGTTTGGCTCGTTATTTTTTGCATACGGGCAGGCGTGTGGGGGGGTATGACAGGACGGAGTCGGCTTTGACGTGGGAGTTGGAGGCCGAGGGGGCCCAGGTGCATTATCACGATAGTGTCGAGGCTATTCCTATGGAATTCAGGGATGCGGGGTCGACTTTGGTGGTTTATACTCCGGCGGTTCCGGCGGAGCATAGTGAGTTGGTATGGTTCAGGGAGAACGGGTTCCGGGTGGAGAAGCGGTCGGAGATGTTGGGGCATTTGTCGGCGGGGCGGTACGTAATGGCCGTGGCCGGCACCCACGGGAAGACGACCGTGTCGACGCTTACCGCGTGGTTGAACCATTCGGCGGGGTTGACCGGGCAGGGCAGGGTGTGCGGCACGGGAGAGGGTGGAACCGGGACGGGGAGCGCTTTCCTGGGCGGTATTTCACGCAATTTCAGGTCAAACCTCGTGTTGGGGAGCGGCAACAGGCTTGCCGTGGAGGCCGACGAGTACGACCGGTCTTTCCTGCGGTTGCATCCGGATTGCGCCGTGATCACTTCGACCGACCCGGACCATCTCGATATCTACGGGAGCCACGAAAATTTGCTCGAGGCGTTCCGCCGGTTCGCTTCGCAGGTACGTCAGACCCTTATTGTGCGCAAGGGGGCATTGGACGGGTTGCAGGGGATCGGGGCTGAGGTTATGGAATATTCGCTCGACGAGCCGTGCGCTTTCCATGCCCGTAATATCCGGGCGGCGGAGGGGGGTAAATACCGGTTCGATGTGGTGTTCCCCGATATGGTGCTGGAAGATTGTACTCTCGGGGTGCCGGGGTTGATAAACGTGGAGAACGCCGTTGCCGCGTCGACCCTTATGTGGGCGGCGGGGTTCGACTGTGCAAGACTCCGGGAGGGTCTGGCCGGATTCGAGGGGGTCAAACGGCGTTTCGAGTTCTATATAAATACCCCGTCACAGGTCTATATGGACGACTATGCGCACCATCCGGGCGAGCTTACGGCCGCTATCGGTTCGCTGCGGGGGATGTTCCCGGGGCGAAAACTCACGGCCGTTTTCCAGCCTCACCTGTACAGCCGCACGGCGGACCATTACGAGGGATTCGCAAAAGCGTTATCTTTGGCGGACGAAGTGGTGCTGAACCCGATCTATCCGGCAAGGGAGCTGCCTTTGGAGGGCGTAACGTCGCAGTTGATCGGGCAGCGGCTGACCGTGCCGTGGCGGCTCGTGCCTAAAGAAGAGATCGCGTCGACACTGGCCGGGATGGACACCGATGTGGTGGCCACGTTCGGGGCCGGGGATATAGACCGCCATTGCGGTGAGATAGAGCAGGTTTTGAAAAGTAAAACATTGTAAGTGAAATTCGGGGGGCACATACGGATAGTCTTCTCTACGGTAGCCTGGTGTGCGATGTTCGCATATCTTGTTTTCGCCGTGCGGATGTGCCGCGGCGGGCAGGAGGCCATCCTGCTGCGGACGGTCGAGATACGTATCGCCGACGCGGAGAATATCCCGATCGTCGACCGGCCTACCGTCGAGGGGTGGCTGAAGGAGTATGCGCCCCTGCGGGACAGTATGCCGCTGAACCGGGCCAATACGGGCGAGATAAAACGGTTTCTCGAGGATAAACCGTTCGTGCGGCGTGCGGACGTATATACCGATATGGAGGGCAAACTTACCGTAGAGCTTTGGCAAAGGCGGCCCATTGCGCGGTTCGCCCTGCGCAACGGGTACGATTTCTACGTCTCGGACGACATGTACGTCATGCCTGCCGGGCCGGGCGGGTCTATAGATGTGCCGTTGGTCACGGGCAGTTTCCGCTTACCGTTCGAACAGGGATATGCCGGCAAACTTGCTGGGGCGGAAGCCCGAAGCGTAAATTTCAGCGAGGAAAGTTGCTTATATTTCGGCAAACTGATTAATTTTGTGAGATTGATAGGGAGCAGCAGTTTCTGGGACGCTCAGATCGTGCAGATCAACGTCGAGGGGGGCGGCTCCGCTTCCTACCTGTCGGCAGGCAAAGAGCCTGAAATAGAGTTGATCCCGAGGGTAGGGAGGCACCTGATACTGTTCGGGAACCTGGAGGACACACAGGAGAAGCTGGACAAGCTGATGTTGTTCTACGACAGGGTTCTCGACTATGAGGGGTGGGAGCAGTACCGCACCATCGACCTTAGATACAAGGACCAGATTGTCTGCACCCGCAGGTAATCTTTTGCTGTTTGTAACGGCAGGCGACGAACCGGAATTATTCACAAGCATATAGGCGACATAACCGTGGAAAACAATAATTACATAATAGCCATCGACCTGGGTACGAGCAACGTTGTCGTTGCCGCCGGCCGGCCTGCGGCGCAGGGCAGGGTCGATGTGGAGGCAGTGGCCATAAGGGAGAGCAAGGGTATCGTAAAGGGCGAGGTCAAGAACGTGGAGCAGGCCGCCCAGTCGATCAGGGAGGCGGTCGCCGAGATCGAGGAGAAGCTCGGCATCACCGTCGAGGAGGCTTTCACGGGCATTTCGGGGAGCCATATCAAATGCGCCAAACACCCCTATTACGTTTACGTGTCGGGGGCCGACGGGGAAATTTTCGAGGAGGACGTGCAGAGGCTCAACGACAGCATGAAAGGGGTTCAGGCCCCGGACGGCTACGCCTTGATGCATATTATCCCGCAGCACTACCTTGTGGACGACGAGGAGGAGGTGGCCGACCCGGTAGGGATGTTCGGTAAGACCCTCGGGTCCACGTTCAACCTTATCATCGGCGAGAACGTGATCATGGCAAGGCTCGAGAGGGCCCTGCAGAAAACCGGCATCCGGCAAAAGAAACTATACATAAACCCGCTGGCGGCGGCCGACGCCGTGACGTTCCCGGACGAAAAAGACCTCGGGGTGGCGGTGATCGACCTGGGTGCCGGAACTTCGGACCTGTGTATCTATCAGGACGGTATCGTAAGGTATGTGGGGGTTATTCCGCTCGGGGCTGACTCTATCAATAAGGATATCCGTTCCTACGGCATAATGGAGCGTTATGTCGAGGAACTCAAAGTTAAATACGGATGCGCCGTGCCCTCGGCCGTAGACGGGGAGAAGCTGGTCAAGGTTCCGGGACGTACCCCGCACGACCACAAGGAGATATCGTTCCGCAACCTCGCTTCGATCATCGAGGCCCGGATGCTGGATATAGCGGATTACATCAAGGAAGAGATAAAAACGGCCGGGTACGAGGGCAAGCTCGCGGCCGGGATCATCCTTACGGGCGGGTCGTCGATGCTCAGGGAGATCAAGACCCTGATGGGGGAACGTACCGGGCTCGATGTGCGCATTGCCCTGCCGGACATACATGTGTCGGAGCAGACAAAGGACAAGGTGACCGACACGCGGTTCGCCGCTGCCGTGGGTATCCTCGGGATGGCCATGCGCGAGGGGCAGAGCGTGGCGGTAGGTACACGCAAGCGTCCCGTAACTCCGCCGGTACAGCCCGAAACCGCCCCGCGCGGCCGGGACAATACGACCCCGGTCCCGGAAACGGAGCCGGACGGTTTCGCGATGCCCGATCCCGGGTTCGAGTACGGCCCGGAGGCCGAGCCCCGTGAGGGAGGCAAAAGGAAAGGGCTGTTCCGCAAGTTGAAAGAGAAGATCGAGAAGACGTTCGATTTCGACGTGCTGGACGACGACAACACCATATAAGCGACGGGAGGAGAGGGCAATGACGGAAGAGCTTATAGAGTTTAACATCGAAAAGGTTACCCCCTCCATCATCATGGTGGCGGGTATCGGCGGGGCCGGCGGCAACGCCGTTAACCACATGTACGACCTGGGTATCCAGGACGTGAGTTTCATGGTCTGCAATACCGACCGGCAGGCGTTGGACAAAAGCCTGGTGCCGCTCAAGGTGCAGTTGGGCGAGGGCCTCGGGGCCGGGAACAAGCCCGAGAAAGGGCGCGCCGCCGCCATCGAGAGCATCGACCAGATATGCGATATCTTCAAGAGCGAGGGTACCAAGATGGTGTTCGTTACGGCCGGTATGGGCGGCGGCACGGGTACCGGGGCCGCTCCGATCATTGCCAAAGCGGCACGGGATGCGGGTATACTCACGGTCGGGATAGTGACCATGCCTTACGCCTCGGAGGGTCCTACGAGGGTGAACAACGCCCTGGAGGGTATCGAGGAGCTGAAGAAAAGCGTGGATTCGCTGCTGATAATCAATAACGAGAATATACAGGAAATTTACGGCGAACTGCCTATTACCGAGGCTTTCGGCCGGGCGAACGACATTCTGGCTACGGCCGCACGGGGTATCGCCGAGATTATTACCCGTCCGGGGATAGTCAATGTCGACTTTGCGGACGTGACCACGGTAATGAAAGATAGCGGCATAGCCCTTATGGGGTCGGGCAAGGCAAACGGCGAGGACCGGGCACAGAGAGTGGCCGAGCTGGCGCTGTCGTCCCCCCTGCTGAACCATAACTCTGTGGACGGGGCGACAAGCATCCTGTTCAATATAACCTACGGGGATAACGAGATAACCCTCGCCGAATCGACCCAGATACTGGACTACATTCAGGGACAGGCCGGGAAGAAAGCCAATATAATCTGGGGGGCCGGCAAGAACGACCTGTTGGGTGAGGATATCGAGCTGACGGTCATCGCCACGGGCTTCCGCCTCTCGGACAAGGGCAACCCTTTGGAGCCGGTGCAGCCCGCGACACGGGGCCGCAAACGGTGGTCGCCGCCGAGCGACCCGTTCAAGCATCCGGGTAAGGTACTTAGCGAGGTGGACCAGAAGATACAGGGGAGCGGCTCACAGGTGATCGTGGTCGAGGACGACAAGCGGTATGCCGATATCGAGAAAGTAGCCAATACCCCGGCATACGTCAGGCGTAAGGTAAAGTTCCTGGACGACTCACGGGGAGCAAAGGGCCGCATGAAAGAAGAAATACGTAAAACCGAGCAGGAGGCCAAAACCACCACGCTCTTCGAAGAATAAGCCTGCGGCGCCACGATGCGGCATATTTTTCGCAGCCCGTGGCCATATCCCCGGCCCGGGCAGAGCCGGAAGCAGGCAACAAACAGATATCCCGATTGACGACATTGCTCCAAATAGTTACGTTCCATCACCTCGGTCCCCGGTCCCTGGGGATGCTCGGGGTGATAGTCGGGCTGCTCGTGTTCTCGGCCCTTATCTCGGGCAGCGAGACGGCGTTCTTCTCTCTGTCGCCTGCCGACGTCAATTCGGCCCGCGAACGTAAGAGCCGGGCAGACAACGCCCTGCTGAAACTTCTCGGATCGCAGGATTACCTGCTGGCGACCGTCCTTATTTTAAACAACCTGATCAATATCGGCATCGTAATACTGTCGAACAATTTCATCGACAGCATCGTGGGTTTCGGGTCCACAGGGTGGGAGTTCGCCATAAAAGTGATCGTCGTCACGTTCGTGCTTCTGCTGTTCGGCGAAATAATCCCTAAGATATTCGCTACATACTACCCCCTGCGGTTCTCACGGTTCGTTTCCGTGCCGCTGCTGGGGCTCAAGCACCTGATGAAGCCGTTCGCGTACCTGCTGGTCAAATCGGGCGGGGCGTTCAACAACAGGCTGCCGGGCCGCCGGACCCAGCTCTCGATGGACGAGCTGAGCGACGCCATCGAGATCACCGAGAACCACACCGAGGAGGAGAAACAGATGCTTTCGGGCATCGTAAGCTTCGTCAATACGGAGGTCGCCGACATCATGAAACTGCGGATGGATATGGTGGCGCTCGATATCGAAGACGATTTCCAGACCGTTAAAAAAGTGATAATCGAATCGGGATTCTCTCGCATTCCGGTTTATCAGGATAATATCGACACAATCGTGGGTATTCTTTACGTAAAGGATATGATCTCGTTTATCGGCGAGCCGGAGGGTTTCAGGTGGCAGGAATACCTGCGCAAACCCTACTTTGTGCCCGAGCATAAGAAGATCAATGACCTTATGGAGGAATTCCAGTCGGGCAAGGTGCATATCGCCATCGTAGTGGACGAGTACGGGGCGACACAGGGGTTGGTGTCGCTGGAGGATATTATGGAGGAGATAGTGGGCGAGATCTCCGACGAATCGGACGCCGAGGAACCGACCTATTACAAGAAGCTGGACGACAATAATTACCTGTTCGACGGCAAGACACACCTCTCCGATTTCGAGGAGGTGCTCGGGCTGGACGAGGATTATTTCGACGCCGTATCGACCGATATAGAGACCCTGGCGGGGCTTGTGCTCGAGTTGAAGCACGACTTCCTGCAGAAAGGCGACAGTGTGACATACCAGCCGTTGAGGTTTACCGTCACGGCCCTCGACGGGCGCCGCATCGATAAAGTCAAGGTCACCGTTCTGGGGCCGCTCGAGCCGGTGGAGGATCCCGAATAGCCATGCCGTTGCTTCTTAACGAATATTTCCCGGACGGACAGGTAGCCGTATGGCGGACCACCGAAGATACCGGTGAGTTACTGCGGCTTGTAACCCCGGCCGACCGGCTGTCGGCAGACCGGTTCCGCAATATTCAGCGGCGGACCCAGCATCTTGCCGCACGGGCCGCACTGCGGGCGATCGCACCGACAGCATCCATAGCATATAATGAAAACGGGGCGCCTGAACTCACAGCGGCGGACGTAGAATATTCCCATGTCGGATTCAGCCATTGCGACGGTGCGGCGGCGGTGATCGTGGGCCGCAGGCCCTGCGCCATAGATATCGAGAACGCTTCCCGCGATTTTTCCAAAGCCATGCCTCGGTTCGTCTCCCAGCGGGAGTGCCGGTTACCGGCCGCGGGGCATCCGTTGTTCGCCCCGGCAATGTGGTGTGCGAAAGAAACCCTCTATAAATTTGCCGGCATACCCGGCCTCGACCTGCTTCGGGACCTCGAGGTAACCGCCCTCGATTTGCCCTCGGACGGGCAGGCCGGTTGGGTCACCGCTTTCGCCTTGCCCTCGGACGGGCAGGCCGGTCGGGTCACCGCCCGCCTGCGGGACCGCACGGGATTGCAGCTGGCTTTACGCCTGACCGGCGGATTTATTTTCTGCCATACTATTTAACTTACGGCCCAATAACGCCGGGTATCTGCCGGTGGGGAAAGTTTCCTATCTTTGATACCGTCAATGGCAAATTTCCTGGACAACGACATACGGTTCCTCAAGGGAGTGGGCGACAACCGCGCCGCGATACTGCATAAGGAGTTGGGCATCCGGACGATGCGCGACCTGCTGTGGTACTTTCCGTTCCGGTATGTGGACCGGTCGCGCTTTTATAAGACCGCCGAGATACGGGACGAATCCGTCGCTTACATCCAACTGCGGGTACGCATAGAGGGTATTTCGTTGCAGGGAGCGGGACGCACGGCCCGGCTGGTGGCCATCGCTTCCGACGACACGGGCAGGGTTGAACTCACCTGGTTCCGGGGAATAAAATGGGTGCAGAAGCGGCTCGAACCGGGCCGGGAATATATCGTCTTCGGACGGCCCGGTTTCTTCAACGGTCAGTTACAGATAGTCCATCCTGAAATTGAGGACGTTGGTGCCGCCCGCCAGAGGCCGCCCGGAATGCAGGGAATTTACAGCACAACGGAGAGCCTCAATTCCAACCACATGGGTACAAAGGGTATATATAACCTGATGTGTAACCTGTGGGAAGTGGCCCGGGATCACATTACCGAAACTTTGCCGGCGCAGGTTATGCGCGATCACGGCCTTATCCCGCTGCGGGACGCCCTCGAGAACATCCACTTTCCCAAGGACCAAAAAATACTCGCCGCCGCTCAGTACCGCCTTAAATTTGAGGAACTGTTCGGACTTCAGCTCGGGATCGTCGCTCAGCGGCAGGGTCGGATCGAAAAGTCCAACGGCTTTATGTTCAACCGGGTGGGGGACTTGTTTAACGAATTTTACAGCGGCCACCTGCCGTTCGAACTGACCGGTGCCCAAAAGCGGGTTATCAAGGAGATCCGCTCGGACACCGTCACCGGACACCAGATGAACCGCCTGCTGCAGGGGGACGTGGGCAGCGGCAAGACGCTGGTGGCCCTGATGAGCATGCTCCTGGCCGCCGACAACGGTTACCAGTCCTGCCTGATGGCCCCGACCGAGATACTGGCCCGCCAGCACTATGCCACCATCTATAATTTGCTGGGCGGCATGGACGTGAACGTAGCCGTGCTGACCGGCTCGACCCGGACCCGGGAACGGGACGAGATACTGTCGAACCTCGAAGTGGGCAATATCGACATTCTGGTCGGCACGCACGCCCTGATAGAAGAGCGCGTCCGGTTCGACAACCTCGGTTTCGTGGTCATCGACGAACAACACCGCTTCGGGGTGGAACAGCGGGCCCGGCTCTGGACCAAGAACCAGCGGCCCCCGCACGTTCTGGTAATGACGGCCACCCCCATTCCGCGCACCCTGGCCATGACCCTTTACGGCGACCTGGACGTATCGGTCATCGACGAACTGCCGCCCGGACGCAAGCCGATCAAAACCATGCACGTACGTGATTCGCAACGGCTCCGTGTTTACGGCTTTATGGCCGAACAGATTGCCGCCGGGCGGCAGATATATGTGGTCTACCCGCTCATCAGCGGGTCGGAGAAGATGGACTATAAGGACCTCGAGGACGGCTTCGAAAGTATCAGCAGGCAGTTCCCGCCGCCGGACTACTTCACTACCGTGGTACACGGCAGGATGAAAGCGGCGGACAAGGAGGCCAATATGAAACTTTTTAAGGAGGGAACGGCCAATATTATGGTGGCCACCTCCGTTATAGAGGTAGGCGTGGATGTGCCGAACGCCACCGTAATGGTGATCGAAAGCGCCGAGAGGTTCGGCCTCTCGCAGCTGCACCAGCTCCGGGGGCGTGTCGGCAGGGGAGGGGAACAGTCATACTGCGTGTTGATGAGCGGAGACAAACTGAGCGCCGACGCCCGGGCGCGGCTCGGGGCGATGGTGCGGACGGGCGACGGATTCGAGCTGTCGGAACTCGACCTGAAACTGCGCGGAGCTGGCGACCTGGCAGGCACCCAGCAGAGCGGTTTGGCACTCGAATTGAAGATATCCAACCTGGGCAGGGACTCCGCTATCGTGGAAATTTGCCGCACTGCGGCCGAGAAGATCTACGACGGCGGTTATCTATTTGATGCCACCGACAAGAAATTATTAGAAGAACTGGAATCCCGGTACAGCGGCACGAAACGTTCCGATTTCAGTATGATTTCATAAGAAAACGGCCCGTGGGTCGGATATAAAAAATTAAATTTGTAATATTTTAGCCTGTATTGTTATGAAGCCTGTCAGATCGATCCCCATTATATTTTTCGCCTTGTGCCAGTGCGCGTTCGCACAGGTTATACCCTCTTCCGGGGGGAGCAGTCCCCTGGACCGGGACAAGGAGATCGCATTCGGCGACAACGAGAAACTGACCTACGTGGTCAGTTACCGTGCCGCCCTGGTGCCAAATATCGAGGCGGGGGAAGTAGTGCTGCGCACGAGCCGCACCACGGTGGGTTCGCAGGCGGCATACAACATCTACGCCAACGCCAAAGTATTTCCCAGTTTCAAGAGCGTTTTCGACCTGGACGACACCTACCAGTCATGGCTTGCGGCGGACGACCTGCGCCCGCTCAAATATTCGTTCCGCCTGCGGGAGGGTAAATACAGGGCCAACGCCGACTTCAACTACGACTGGGGTAACCAACAGGTAACCACCTATTTCCATAACCTTAAAAAGCCCGAGGGCCGCACCACCGTACTGGAACTCAACCGCCGCAGTTACGACGCCATCGCGCTGTTCTACAACCTGCGGTGCGTGGATATGTCCAAATTCGGCAACGGCACGCGAAACAACCTGCAGATGGTCCTGGACGACAAGATACGGACGGTTACGTTCGTTTACATGGGCCGTGAACAGCGCAAGGCCGGTAAGCTGGGGACATTCCAAACGCTAAAATTCTCATGTACCATCGCCACCTCGTCCGACAGCGAGAGCTTCGAGGACGGGAGCGTATTCTACCTGTGGGTGACCGACGACAAGAACCGTATCCCGGTCTATCTCGAGTCGCCCGTCAAAGTGGGCAGCGTACGGGTAACCCTCACCGATTACCAGAACCTTAAACACCCGCTCACAAGCAAGGTGAAATAACCCTTTCCCGGTTCGGCGGAAATGGTTATATTTGTGTTTCGTTCCCAAGCGACTAATAAAGAGTAAGAAATGGATAATTACGATTACGGTACCGATCCGGACTACGGCGCTGCGGCCCCTAATAAATCTATCAAAGGTTACCAGATAATCATTATAGTGCTGGCCGTTATCCTGGCCGCACTCTCTTTTCTGTATTATAACCAGATGAGTACCCTCAAGCAGGAGTACGCCATCGAAAGGGATACCCTGACCAACAGGCTCACGAACCTGATGTACCAGTACCGTGACCTGGAGAGCGAGAACGACACCATAAACAAATACCTCGACCTGGAACGCGAACGGGCCGACTCGCTGCTGGAGAGCCTGACCAAAGAGCGGAACTTCAGCCGCGCCAAGATACGGCAGTACGAACAGGAGCTGGGTACGCTCCGTACCGTAATGCAGGGATACGTGAAGCAGATCGACTCGCTTAATACTGTCAACGAAAGGCTCATTGCCGAGAACGTCAATTACCGCCACCAGGTAACGACACAGCGCCTGCGGGCCGATATGGCCGAAGAGATGGCCGACGAACTATCGACCAAGATACGGCGGGGAGCCGTAATACGGGTCAGGGACATCGCCATTGTAGCCCTTTCGAGCAACGACCGCGAAGTTACCCGTGCCAACCGTGCCGCACGGCTGCGCGTGGAGTTCACCCTCTCGGGCAACGAACTTTCCGAACCGGGCAACCGTGCCATTTACGTTCGCATCACCGGTCCGGACGGATATGTGATGGCCAACTCCTCCGGCTCCATGTTCGAATTCGAGGGGGAATACCGCACCTACTCGGCAATGCGTGAAGTGGACTACCAGAACCAGGACCTTCCGGTCAGTGTCTATTACAACGGTACGGGGATTACAAGCGGCCGCTACGCCGTGGAGATCTACATCGACGGCTACCTCTCGGGAAGCTCGGAGATCATCCTGCGCTAATAAATCGCCGGCATATAAAACCGGCATATAAAAAGAGTGTTGCGGCATTGCCGCAACACTCTTTTTCTTGTTTTTAAGCGTTACCGGAATGGGCCTGTTACTGTTCGGTCCAAACCAGGTCGTGTACCTCGAACCCGAGCCTGCAAGCCTGCTGCAGGTAATCCTTGCGGACATCGTCCGGCATGGTCTTCTCCCGTGAAAGCAGCCACAGGTAATCTTTGTCCTCCCCTGCTATCAGGGCGTATTTATATTCGGGATCGATATTTATGACGTTGTAACCGGAATAGAACGGGCCGAAGAAAGATACCTTAAGCATTCCCTCATCCTCGCTGTTGACGAACTTGGCCTTGCCCTCGGCCTCTTCCCATTCGCCTTTCTTACTGTCGTAACCCCGGTTGACGACCTTAACGCTCCCGTCCTCGTTCAGCGAATACTCCGCCGTCACATAATTCAGGTTTCTTTCGTATCGGTAATCCAACCTTGCGATCTCGTACCATGTGCCGAGGAATCTCTCCAATTCGAAGTGGTCGACGGCCCTTACACCCTTTGGAATAGTTTTTTTTTTTGAGCACAGGGCCACAACAGCCCCGGCAGCCAAAATCGCACCCCCTATCGCCACAGCAGCGATAGCCATGCCCTTCTTCTTCCTCTTCTTACAATAGTTCATAATATCAATCTTATTTTATAATTACAACACCCATATACACTGCAATCCGAATGCCAACTCCAATAACCTACACGCTTCGGATTTTAAGGATTATTAATAGTTCTTTCTGTTCTTTCATGTAAAGACTGACGATAAACCGAGGGTACCCGGGTTTACCCGGATGGCCGAGGTGCGGAGGAAGAGAAAGAATTTAAAAGGGAAGAAATAAATATTTATTAACGAATATCCCTTATTACCGAAAGGGGAGGGTCGTTAACGACCCTCCCCTTTCGGTAATATTGTAATTTGTTTTAGAATGAGTATCCGATAGTGAATATGTAAGTTCGGGGTTGGCCGAGTGCCATTGGCCGGACTTGATATTCTTTGTTCAGGACGTTGTTAACGGATACCTGGAAGTTGAGTTGATCTGTGGCTTTGACTCCCATTCGCAGGTCCCAGAGGGCGTAGGGTTTGTTGGTCTTTTCCCAGTAGGATGCGAAGTTTTCGGTGCCGTTATGGCCGAAGAGGATGTCGCGTACGTAGTCCCATACGACGTAATTTTCGTTGGCTTGGTTACGTTCGTCGAGGAATATGTAGTCCACGGACATGGTGCGGCTCTTGAACATGACGTTGGTGCCCACCATCAGGCGGTTCCATTCGAAGTCTATACTCGCTTTGAAAGTATGTTTCTGGCGGTATTTGAGGTATTTGGAGGTGTTGGACTTCTCTTTCATCTGGAGCGGGTCTGTGTAGGTATCCTCTACCTCGTTCTTCTTCTTATAATCCGGGTCAATCGGTTCGGTGTAGACATAGCCCAGATTGTAGAGGAATTTCATCCCCGGGGCGATGTTGTAGGTACCGTTGGTAGAGATGTCGAGGCCGTAGATACGGGCGCGGTCCACGTTGTAGAAGTTGGCACCCAGGCCGAGGGAGTTGCCACCGATCACGGTGGTCAGCAGTTGCCCAAGGCTTTCGATCATCTTGTAGTCGCCGTAATTCTCGAAGAACCCGATACGGAACTCGATCATGTTCTTGTAGTAGGTATAGAACCCGGCGATGTCCACGAAACCCTGGAACGGACCGATCTTGTAGCCCTGGATCAGGCCGATTTCGGCACTGATGGAGGTTTCGGCCTTGAGGTTCGGGTTGGGGAATACACCGGCGCCGCCGATATCCGTGCGGGCGTATTTCTCGGTGAGAGCCGGGTAGCGGTAACCCTGTCCGACCGAACCGCGCAGGAACGTGTATTCTGCCAGCTGGTAGTTCAGACCTCCGCGGAACACCGGTTTGAACGGCATTTCGACACCGAACAGTTTGGTTTCGGCTTCTTTCTTATGGTCGTCGACGCGGTAATATTCTGCACGCATCCCCAGAGACAGGCTCAGGCGTTCCCAGAAACGGTGGTCGTACTGGAAGAACAGAGAAATGTTGTCGCTCTGGTGGTTGCCCGTCACGGCGGAATTGTTGGTCACATGGTGGTACGTCGTACCCACGGTAAACTGTGCGTCACCCAGTTTTTTGTTGAACTGGTAGTCGAGGTAGTAGGTGTAGTTCTTGCTGACCCGGGTCTTCTCCGGTTTGGGGTCGAGGGCGTCGATCAGCCACGGTATCAGTTCCGAGGAGTCGCCCAGCGGCAGTCCGTTGTTCATCAGGAAAGCGATAAGGTCGATATAATCCGCCGTATCGGCTTTTGGGAATACCTTGTTCAATTCGTCGAGACCCCAGCCCAGGATGCCGTTCAGGTCGCCCGTGAGCAGTTCGGGAAGCATCGGGGCCAGCCAGTCCACGATCCCGCCGAGCAGGTCGTCGCCCGTGAAGTTGCCCACCAGGTCGATAACACCCTGGTAATCCGTCCCCATGTTTGCGAGGATATCGGTCAGGGATTGCTGAGAGCCGGAGACGATATTGTCACCCTCGTACTGGAACCGTCCTTTGATACGGTGTGCGGTGTTGTTGCGGGTGTTGACGAAGTTGTAGAACGGGTCTATATTGAAAGTGTTGCCCTCACGGCCCATGGTGGTTATCGAGGCGGCCTGCAGCGGCTGGTCGATGGAACGCCAGATCAGGAAGTCGCCGTATTTGTCGGTCATGAAGTTATAGTTCACCCCGTAGTTGACGATATTATCGCTCGGCTGGTGGTACGTTACGTTACCACCCAGGCGGAAACGCTTGCGGTACCCCTGGTCACGGTATCCCTCGTCCGTAAGGAAGTTCAGGCCCATGTTCACGTCGAAGTTGCCTATACGCCGTGCGTGCGAGAAGTCTATCCCCTCGAACATCGGGTTGCGTACCCCGGAGAAAACCGAGTTGCGCAGGAAAGGTTTCACTTCGTATTTTCCGTCTTTCCACAGCGATTTGTCCCACCAGATATGATCTTCGTTGGCGGGGTTGCCGTAGATCCCGGCGTAGAACTTAATGTTGGTTTTGGGAACGAGGCCCGGGCGTCCGGTGCGGACGTTGATCAGCCCGTTAAGGGCCGATGAGCCGTACAGTACGGACGAAGCCCCTTTGAGCACCTCCACCTGTTCAATATTCTCCATCGGGATGATGTTCCACGCGATAGCGCCGTTGGCGGCACCCAGCACCGACATCCCGTCCACAAGCACAAGGGCGCGGGAGCCAACGCCGTAGGTCCAGCCGGCCCCGCCACGGATGGAGGGCTGGTTGTCCGTGACGTCCACGCTGGGAAGTTTGACCAGCACGTCCGTAAGGTCGGTGGGTATCTGACGCTGGATAACGTTGCGGTCCAGTACGTCCATCGACACGGTAAGTTCGCTCAGTTTCTGTTCGTAACGGCCGGCGCTAACCACTACGTTCTGGAGCAGCTGAACTTCCGATTTCATATAGATATCCCGGGTCAGCACCTCGCGGGCGCCCACCACAACCGGTACGGTCACCTCTTCGTACCCCAGGTACGAGAATACGAGGTTGGTACCCCCGTCGGGTACTTCCACGCGGTAGGCCCCGCTGGCATCCGTAGAAGCACCGAGCGTCTCGCCCCGCACGATATATATAACCGATGCGCCGACGAGCGGCTCGCGGGTGTTTTCGTCATAAACGTGTCCCTCCACGGTCTGGGCCATGAGCGAAACTGCGCACGCGGCCGATAAAATAAGTATGGATAGTATTTTTTTCATAGTCGTCCTGTGCGGGATTAGTTAAGGTAAAGGCCGAGGTTCAGGCGGGTGGTAAGCGGCGCCCTTTCGCCGATCGCCTCGAATAAACCGTCGAGACTGATCGGGATACCGTCCCCGAGCGAGATGTCGATATTGTCGAGAATGAAAGGCAGCAGCGATACGATCGGCCCCAGTTCTTCGTAATCCAGATACAGTTTATACGCCCCGTCGAACATGTAGACGAATTGACCCGTATACATAGGCATATAATCCAGAATTACGGCTTCCGGGTCGTTAGCCACGAAGTTGAAGCATATCCCCTGGTCGAGCCATCGCTGCAGTTCGGGATATACATCGTTGATAACGGTCATAATTACCGAGAGAAGCTCCATGATATTAAGCCCGCCCGATACTTCCTCTTCGTCGTCCCCGTCCGCGCGGGTCGAGGCGTTGTTGGCCTGGATATAGCTGATGATGTTCATAAGTTCCGGGCGGATATACACCTTGTCCCCGATCACGTTATAGGTGAGGAATCCCCGGGGCGATACGCTTTTGGTGCCCCGGTCGCTGTCGGTTGTGGTTCCGAAAATCAGCTGCATATAGTCCAGCTCGCCCAGAGAACAATAGGTAGCCGACAGCGTCCCGTCCGGGTAGAAATAGAGGTTGTCCAACAGTAGGTACATAAGGTTGGAAAGCATCGGGGTGAGGATTGTAGTCATGTCCATCGACGGATCCTCGAGGATATTCCGGTCCTCGGTGTACTCCTCCCCTTCCTCGTCAATAAAGGTCTGCTTGTATTTCCAGTCCAGCAGGACGGATACCGTCCAGTCATAACATATATACCCGGGATATTCGGGAAGAGCGGTAAACTCGGAACGATACTCCGGCAGGGTGAAAACGGATCTCTGCGAGAGGGTGTTCGAGGCGATGGTAACCTGGGTGATCTCCACCGACAACAATGGTACGTTCGAACCCTCGACATTGATAACGTAACCCGACAGACTGTAGGTCGTGTTGAGCGGGGAGGTATAGGTGCCGCCGGAGAATTTATAGCCACCGACTATCTCGGTGAGTTCCACGTTGGCAGCGGTCACCACGGATTCGCCGGGAAACACGGAGTAGAATTTCAGGTCGGCCGTACTTGCGCTCATCAGGTTGAAATAGACGTCCTTACCCAGCATCTGTTCGCCGCTGTAAACCAGGTTCAGGTCCCCGGTCACATGGTCCTTATTCGACTTGCTCGAATAGGTCTTGTTGAATTCCGAGGGTATCCCCTGCCCGTAGTAAGGCGTATCCTCACACGAACAGAATACCGTTAAAGCCGCCAGTAACAGCAGGGCTTTGTATAAATGTTCCTTTATCATAGTCTGTTTGATTTAATACGGGTATTGTATTATGTCTGTTGTCAGTCGATGGTATCGTAAAGGTAGAGACCCAGTTCGAGGGTGCGGGTGTCGGCTGTATTTTCAAAGACCGGATCGAGGTAAGGACCGATATTGAACCCTGCTATCTCGATATTACTCAAATCCAGACCGA
Source organism: Alistipes sp. (assembly GCA_021201825.1). GTDB lineage: Bacteria > Bacteroidota > Bacteroidia > Bacteroidales > Rikenellaceae > WRDF01. The sequence continues at coordinate 177,389 of JAJQED010000037.1, read as the reverse complement.
ACATATCGAGATACATTTTAAGGTTCTGAACGATATCCCCGAGTTCGTAAGTGTCCAGGAAAAGTTTGTAATCCCTGTTGTAACACATATCGTAATAATTGGTTACAAGTAATCCAATTTCCGAGGTCCTGTAATAGGAACGGGTCGTATCATTGCTTACCAGGTTGAAGCGGATGCCGTCCGTGGTCCACCGGTTTATAAGGGAAAGCAGGTCGGAGATTATCTGGCCGATATCCAACCCCGCATCCTGATCTTCATTTTCTTCGTCACCCTCGTCACCCTCGTCACTCCTTGTAGGTATTAGCCCACCCAGGTCAAGACCGATTAGCTCCAGCAGCATTTGCAGGTTGGGCTTGATATAAACATACTCTCCGTCAATACGGTACTGCAACAGGTTGGCCGGAGACTCTATGCTCTCGCTCCGGTCGGATTCCGAAACGGAACTTGAAAACAACCCGGCAATATCGTACCCGTCCGGTACGGGGCAGTAGCTGGCTGTAACCGTGCCGTCGGGATGGAAAGTTACGTCGTCCAGCACGAGGTATAGAAGTTTGCCGAGGAATTCATGTAACATCCCGTTAAGGTCCATGAGAGAAGAAACAAGGGGAATATACAGGAGCATATCCTCGTCGTCCCCGTAGGTCCACCACATCACGGGTGCCAGCGAATTGAGCCTGTTGTAATACCTTGAAGTCCAAAATCCCGAAGTGCTGGAACTTATGAATATATCTTCCGGGTCGAGGCAATTGATGATCTTAAAGGCCCCGTGTGAGGATAGGTAGTTGGCCGGGACCTTAATATCCGTAAGGTCCAGCTTCATGCTGGGGTTTTCCTCGCCCGAGCTCGGAGTCAGCGTACCGGCGTAACGGAACGTTGTCCCCTGCGGGGTGGCCGTGTAGCCGCTGAAAGAATAACCTCCGCCGTTTTCGTACAACGGAATGCCATCGATAACCAGACGTTCGGCATCCATAAAGATATCCGTAAGGGTAAGCCGCCCGGACCGGTCGCCGGTCATGGCGAAACTCACGCTCTTGCCCGGCATCGGACTGCCGCTGTAACTGAGGTCCAGATTGGCGCTGGAGTATGTGGCGTTGAAAGAGGAATCCACCTCGTCGATTCCGCCCGTCACCGGGTCGTCGTCGTTGCAGGCAACCAGTGCAGCCGCAGTGAACAAAAGAACAAGAGTCCTCCGTAGTAAAGATTTCTTCATAGTTCGAGTAGTAAGTTGTTTGACAAGTGCAAAAGTCCGGTTTTATATTATATATTCCAAGGTCCGGTTTTATTATTCGACTTTCTAAAATGAAACTGTCCGACTATCCCGGCAAAAATACTAACTTGCACCCATTACCCTCGGGGTATTTAAACTTATTAGCCGCTAACTTCCCATGGATAAGAACCTTCCGGCCCTCGACATACCCCAGGATTTTCTCGCCGGGGGAAATATCGATATCGACATCCTGCGTTACTATACCCGTTTCCCGTGCAAGATACGGGCGGCTATCTTTTTCATGCCCACGGCCGGTTCCATGCGTGCCACGGTCAATTTTTCGGAGTTCACCGTGCGCAAGGGCGAATTCGTTTTCCTGGTCCCGGACAGTTATATACAGATACACAGTATCACGCGGAACTTCAGGTTCTATTTTGCGGCTTTTTCGGCCGCTTTCCTCGACAAGGTCAACATGACCAGCACCACTTTCGAATTTATCCCGGCCATCTCGCAGAACCCCGTTCTGAAACTCTCCGAAACGCTCTATCCCCTTTTTACGGATTTCTACGAACTGTTGTTCAAATGGAGTACATGCCCGGAGCTGTCGGTCAATACCGATTCGGTGAAGTCCGTGCTGAGCATCATTATGCAGCAGATAGCCCCGCTCTATTCCGTACAGCATCCGGCGGGGCAGGGCAAGGCGGGCCGCGACAGGGAGATCTACCGGCAGTTTATCCTCCTGCTGCATGAGTTCTACGACCGGGAACACCGTATATCTTTCTACGCAGAGCGGATCGGCATTACGGTCCAGCACTTTTGCAACACGGTGAAGAAAACCACCGGTAAAAGGGCGACCGAAATTATCGACAAGTTCCTTATCATGGAGGCCAAGACCCGGCTTAGGTTCACCGATATGCCGGTCAAGAATATTGCATTCGGGCTGGGTTTCAGCAACAGCAACTTTTTTTTCAAGTGGTTCCGCAACCATACAGGCCTCACCCCGCTCCAGTACCGCAACGGGGAGGAGGAGCCCATCGTGGGCGACGACATTATCCAGTTCGACCCTTACCATACTTTATAATATATCCCGGGTCCGGCCTGCCTGGTTTTGGCTTTTTTTCGCCGGATGGCTGAGTCTTTAAAATTAGCTTTAGGGACCGTTAAGGAACCTTGTGATATAGTCATGATCCGTCCGTCCGGCTATTGGGCCTTTTTTTTTCACCGAAAGGGTGTGTTCCCGAAAGCGGCCTTACGCGGCCGTTTGCCTTTTAATTCCCGGAATAATTTTTGGTGCAAATAAATTAAAATCACAAAATGGTTTGGAATATAAACTAAATTCTGTATGTTTGCACTGTCAACCAATGGGAAGATCATGAAAACGGTCAGCATTATTCTACGGACACTTACAGCCATCACGGCGGCGGCAGTCCTCTCTGTACAGCTAACGGTGGGACAGGCGACTTTGCATACCATATCCGGGCAGGTGCTGGACGAGGACGGCTACCCGCTTGCTTACACGAGCGTACAAATCCAGGGTACTCTAACGGGGGTAAGCGCCGATACCGAGGGCAAGTTCAGCTTCCTTACCGACGAGCAGGGAACCGTCACACTGGTGGTCGCGTTCATCGGGTACGAGACCCAAACGATAACCAGGCCGGTCGGGGAGCTCGACGGCATTACGGTGACCCTGCGGGGCGGGTTCAGGCAGATGCAGGAAGTGGTTGTTACGGCCGGTAATTACCGTCTCAAATCGGCCTCGATGCTCGACGGGCGCAGCGCCGTCGATATGGCTACCACCCCCGGGTCCGAGGGTGACCTGTACAAATCCATCGCCCTGCTGCCGGGTACGCAGGTTGCCGGTACGGACGGGAAACTTCTGGTACGCGGCGGCTCGAGCCGCGAGTCGCAAACCTTTATCGACGGGATGCACGTTCTCTCACCATACACGGCAAGCTACGGCATGGTCTCATCGCGCGGCCGCTATTCGCCCTTTATTTTCGAGGGTATCAGTTTCTCTATGGGCGGTTATTCGCCCGAATATACCCAGAGCCTTTCGAGCGTCCTGCCGCTCGAAACCAAGGATTACAGCCCGGCTTCGAAAGTGGGGGTGAACGTTATGAACGTGTCGGTGGGCGGCGGTGGAACCCAGGCCTGGAGCGGAGGGTCGGCATCGCTGGACTTCACCTTTACCGACCTTACTTTCTATAACTCCCTGTTCCACCGTTCCACAAAGGATATCTGGAAAAAGCCTTACCGTGATTACGCCCTGCAGAACCAACTGCGGTTCGATATCGGCCGCAACGGCGTGCTTAAGACCTATGCAACGTGGTCCAAGACCGGGTTCGATTACCTGCAGTCCGACCCGTTCACGACCGATACGCGCAACCTGGGATACGACGAGAACGACCTTTACCTGAACACTACGTTCAAAACCAAAACGGGGAACGGTACCGCCCTTTTCGCCGGTGCGGCCTACGCCCGCAATGAAAAGGATATCACGGGCGGCCTGGTGGCAGGGGACCGGGTGCATATCCTGGACAGCGAGATACACCTCAAGGCCAAGGCCTCCCACCGTTTCGGCAACACCTACAAGTTCGAAGCCGGGGTGGAGACCTACCTGAAAACTTACGACTTTTCCTATGCCGATACCGACCGGTTCCGGGAAAAGCTGGACGGTAATATCTCCGGGCTGTTTTTCTCAAACGACTTTACCATAGCCCGCCGATGGTTCCTGAACCTGTCGGCGCGCGGCGAGTACGGATCGGCGGACGATTCGTTCGCTTTCCTGCCGCGTGCGGCGCTTAGCTGGCAACGGGACGGACTCACCGTATCGGGCGCCGCCGGGATCTACCAGCAGGCCGCCGAAGAGGATTACCTGCTCCGTAACCCCGGGATGCGGATGGAACGCAACTACCAATCCCTGCTCGGGGCCTATTACGAGAAAAGGGGCCGTATTTACCGGGCGGAACTTTACGACAAACGCTACCGCCGGCTTCCCCTCGAGGCGGACGGAATTTATACCGCGAATGGAAAGGGATACAGCCGGGGGATCGACCTGTTTTTCGACGACCGCGAGCTGATCCGCAACTTTGAGTACATCGTCGGCTACTCGTTCAACGATTCCAAACGCCGCTACCTGGATTTCCCCGAGACGGCCACCCCGACATACGCCATGCGCCACAACGCCTCGCTCACCGTGAAGTATAACAACTGGAATTTAAGGAGCATCGTCGGGCTTACGGCCCGCTACGCCAGCGGCCGTCCGTACGACGATCCCAACAGCAACCGCTTTATGGCGGGCCGCACCCCTCACTACATGAGCCTCGATGCCAGCCTAACCGTGCTGCCGTGCCGGCAGGTGATCCTCTATTTCAGCGCCTCGAACATCCTTAACCGAAAGAACGTTTACGGATATAATTTCTCGCCCGGTCCCGATTCATCCGGCAGGTACGCCTCTTCCCCGGTTGGTTTGTACCAGAACCAGTCTTTTTATATGGGGATATTCATCAACTTGGGGCGTAACGTCGCCTACGAAGCATCGCATTTTTAAACCGTTATCTAATTAATTAAAATACATGCCGATATGAAAAAGTTTATCCTTATCCTCGCCATGGCGGCAGCCGCCTCCCTTGCAGCCGCAAATGACAACGACCCGCAGTACCGCACCGCAATGGAACAGGCCATCGAGGCCGTAATGTCCGCCCGGGAGCTGGACGAGCTGATGGCCGCGCGCCAGCGGTTCGAAATGATCGCGGGTGTTTACCCCGAGCGGTGGATGCCGCTCTACTATATCGCCTACTGCGACCTGGACGCCGTATTCAAAGGCCATGATTCACAGGCGTTGCTCGATGACGCCAAGAGCCGTATCGAGACCCTGCTGGAAATGGACGGGGCCGACCTGTCGGAAGTGTACACCCTGTACGGGTATTACTACTTTGCACTTATAGCCGGCGATCCCGGCAATAACGGTCAGTTGTATTACGCCAAGCCCACCGAATATTTTAACCGGGCGATCGAACTGGACCCCGAAAATCCCCGTCCCTTGATAGTACGTGCGTTCTACGTTACCCAGCTGCCCGACTTTATCCGGCCCCGGGTCGACGTGGAGCGGGATACGGCCAAAGCGGCGGAGCTCTTTGCGGCGCAGGAGCCCGGTGTCGAAAAACCCCAATGGGGCGAGTTCTATTACACGGCCCTCGCCGGCCGGCCTCTCCCCGTGGCGCAGGATTAAACCGGTCCGGCTGTTCACCGTCCGAATAAAAGCATTAATTTTATAGAAATTTACGTTATGGAAAATACGTTCGACAGCCGCCAGAGCCTTGCGGTGATAATGAAAATGATAGAGCAGGCCCGTGGTAATTTCAAAAAAGGAGGGGGTAAATATTTCGTGCTGTGGGGTTACGTAGTAGCCCTCGCTTCACTGGCCCATTTCCTGGGGGTCGTTGTTCCCGGTTGGCATGTAGTGGGCAGGTATGTGTGGTTGGTGGCTTTTACGGTAGGGGTGGCCCTTACCGTGGTGCTCTCGTTCCGGGACCGTAACCGGCCGCAGGTGCGCACGTACGTCAGTTATATGCTCCGCCGTATATGGATCACGTTCGGGGTCGCCGTAGTATTGGTTTACATATTGTTATGGAATATCGACGGTTCGCTGATCTACCCGTCCATATCGCTCGTCTATACCATGACCCTCTTCCTGTCGGCCAGCGCTTTTAAACTGCGGTGGATGTACATTCCGGTGGCCGTTTGCGTCCTCTGCATGCTGGGGTATAAATTTCTTCCGGCCGGGTTCCAGCCGCTGATAATGGCGGTGATGATCACAACGGGCAATATCGTGCCGGGCCATATACTTAACCGTAAGGGGCGCAGCAATGTTTAAGGAGCTGGACCCCATACTGCTCTCGCAGATACGGCTGTCGATAATGTCGCTTCTGATCTCCGTGGAGGAGGCCGATTTCGTATTCCTCAGGGAGAAGACCGGGGCTACGGCTGGTAACCTCAGCGTCAATATCGACAAGCTGAGCGAATGCGGGTATGTAAAGGTGCGCAAATATATCGCCGGCAAGCGTCCCCGCACGGTCTGTAAGGTTACCCCAAAAGGGATCAAGGCGTTCGAGGATTATGTGACCGCCCTGCAGAGCTATATCGTCAAATAAGTTTGCGGATGCGGACCCGGGTTTTTGCTTGTCCGTAGTTGTATAACTCTGCGGCCCGCCCCGGCGGTTAACTTCGCCGGATGGATAAGCCCGCTCCGCCTATTCCCCCCGATGTACTTGGCAGGTGTGCCGCCCGTATTAAAGAATGTGCCGGACCGGACGGCCGCTTCCGGGGAGGTTTCGACCTGGTTTGCCGTAACGGCCTGGAGGTTACGGTCGAAGCCGACTGTACTCTCTCCTCCGGACGGGATGCGGACGGCTTTTATTGCAGGGGAGCGGTCATCCGCCTTTTTACCGTCACCGTATTCGACCGCGAGGGCCGCCCGGTCGATATTTCCCCGACCCCCTGCATGCTTTTACGATTCCTCAGGGACTGAACTTTCCGAATACCAAAAAACGGGGGCCGCACCTATCAGAACCCAAACGGAGGGTTCTGCAACCCCATCGGTTTTTTTCTTTGTTGGCTTAATCCTGTCTTTGGGCGGCAATCCGGTGTTCCTCTTGTGTCCGAACCCATCCGAAAATACAAACGGGGGGCTCTGCAACCTTTTAGGCCCTTTTTTGTAGAAAACTTTCCGTCCTCATTATGCAAAATAAACAATCCCGCCCGGGGGCCGCAACCCAGCGGTTACTATTTTGCCGGCCCGCCTGAAAACACAAATGGGAGTGCGCCGCACCCCCATCTGCTCTGAAAAGGTAATCTATCGGGTTACCTCGGATCTCGTGTTTTGCGGGTATCCCACCACTGGAGCAGTGATTCGCTCAGTTGGGATACGGTTTGCGGGTTGTCGCCCGCGATGTCGGTCGTCTCGTCGGGGTCGACCGACAGGTCGTACAGCTCGACGGACGTGCCGTCGGCATTCATCAGCAGTTTCATGTTACCCCTGCGGATGGCAAGGTGCGGGCTGCGGTTGGGCCCGGGCGGGAAGTTAAAGCCCTCGGCGTTTCGCCCGAAGTCCCACATCAGGTCTTTTTTGCGTGTGATGGGTTTGCCCGTCAGCGCTTTGCTCATATCTTCCCCGCTGGATTGGTAGGAAGCCGGGAGCTTTACCCCGGCCATGGCGCAGAGGGTGGGGACCAGGTCGATGGCGCACATAACCGTTGTAGTGTCCACCTGCCCGGGTTTTATCTTCGCCGGCCACCTCACGGCGAACGGCATGTTGATCCCGCCCTCATAGAGGCTGTTCTTCACACCCCGGCGGCCGTTGGTGCGTATCTGCTTAAAGCTGGGCGAGGGGCCGTTGTCGCTGGTGAACACAACGATGGTGTTCTCGTCCAGCCCCAGATCGGCAAGGCCCTGCATGAATCGCCCGATCTGACGGTCGTACTCGGCCAGTACCTGTTCGAAGTTGGGCCTGGTTGTCCAGGTGTCGCGGGCATCCTGTACCTCCGGCCCCTGTACCCACGGGTCGTGTACGTCGTCGGGCCACAGGTTCACAAAGCACGGTTCGCCCTTGTGGCGGGCCAGGAAGTCGAGGGTCTTGTCCACGAAATAAGCCGTGCGGTTCCACCGCTTCACCGAATCCTCGTTGCTCCATATCCAGCCGGGATTGCCGGTGATAAGCGGGTCCGGATCGGGACTTTCCCACGTAGAGAGGTACTCGTCGAAACCGTAACGGGTGATGGCCGGGGCGTCGTCCACATCCCTGCCGCCGCCCATGTGCCACTTCCCGATATGGGCCGTATGGTAACCACCCTCCTGCAGGAAACGGGCCATCGAGGGGGCGGCCGCATCCAGGAAGTCCAGCTGCTCGGCCCGGGCATTGCCGGCCCTGCCCTGCAGGAACGTGTTTATGCCCCATTGCAAGGGATACATACCGGTGGTGATGCCTACCCGCGAGGGCGAGCTCACCGGCGCCGCCGAATAGTACTGGGTCATTACGATGCCCTCGCCGGCCAGCCGGTCGATGTGGGGGGTGCGGGTCCATCCGTCGTTCAGGAACGATACGTCCCCGATACCCATATCGTCGGTATAGATTATCACGATATTGGGCTTTTGGGCTTTCGGGCCGCTGCAGGCGGGAGCGATCGCAGCCGCTCCCGCCAGGCCTGTCAGTAATTGAATTCCGTGCTTCATGGTTTATTTTTCGCTGAATAGGTAGTTATGCGGGTTGGTTTTGAAACGGTAGCGGTTGCGGGGCAGCGGCAGGGGGTCGGCCGTGGATATCTCCCAGCGGAGCAGGGTCTCGACCATCTCGCCCTGTTTGGCGGCGCATGCCTCTGTGCCGAATAGGTTGCGCAGTTCCGACGGGTCTTCGGCAAGGTTGTAGAGGTATCCGTTGCCGTCCATGTCGTATACAAGCTTCCATTCCCCGCTGCGAAGCATGCGCATCGAGCCGCTCTGGGTCCATGTGTTGAGGCAGTCTAACCCGGGCCGGTCGCTCATCGCACCCTCGGCTTTGTAGTCGTCGCCGTCCTCCTTGGTGTATACCATTCCGCCGTAGCCCTGCTCGGCCATCACCGAGGAGAATTCCCGTCGGGGATATTCCCGGCCGGTCAGCAGGGGCCAAAGGCTGCGGCCCTGTACCCCGGCGGGTATCGGCGCATCCATGATCTCGCACACGGTCGGGAAGATATCGACCATTGATACGTGGGCGTCATGGGGAGCGGCATTGGCCACGATCCCGGGGCCGGTCCACTGCATGGGAATACGCATAAGAACCTCGTCCATACCCACTCCTTTCTTAATAAAGCCGTATTCACCCACGTAATCGCCGTGGTCCGACAGGTAGACTATTATGGTGTTGTCCAGCTTCCCCTCATCGCCCAACCCGTTAACCAGCCTGCGTAACTGGTCGTCGATCATGCGGAGCATCCCGTGGTAGACCGAACGGATACGGTCCAGGTTCTCGTCGTAACCCGGGTGTCCTATGGCCATCATCTCCCCGAGGTGTACGTAGCGGGGCCCTTTGCCCTCCCGGTCGGCCGCCGAACTGCGCTTGGGCGGCAGCGACTGCGGCGGGAACATCGAGTAATAGGGTTCGCAGGCCTGGTAGGGATTATGCGGCTCGGGCATGGAGAACCACATCAGGAACGGGGTATCTTCCAGAGTCGATATCCAACCCAGCGCATCGTCCACCATCCGGTACGGCAACTGCATTTCCACCCCGCCGGGCGAGGGGTCGTAGCCGGCATACATCCGCAGGCTCCCGAGGTAATTGTCGAAAGCCGTTTCGGTGCTGTCTTTCTGTTGTGAGTTTTGGCCGCCGTGGCCGAACGGGCTCCAGTAGTCGGTTTTTTGCGGGGTCAGGTAAGTGTGGTTCTTCCCGACCATAGCCGTAGCGTATCCCTGTTCGTTGGCTACATCGAACATATCCTTGACAAAGAACGCATCCACGGCGTTGTGGTTCGATTTGACGTGCGTGGCCTTGGTGAAGCGGCCGGTCAGCATGGAAGTGCGTGCCGGGGTACTTGCCGGGGCGGTCGTATAGGCCCTGTCGAACCACGTCCCCTGCCGGGCAAGCGAATCGGCGAACGGCATGGTCTCCAGCGGGTAGCCCTCCCGCCCGAGCAGGTCTGCACGCTGCTGGTCGGTCATAACGATTATGATATTCGGGCGCGTCTGCTGTGCGGCAGCCGTTGCGGCTAAGCCTGCTACGCTCCCCAGAAGTGTTATGACTCTTGGGTTATTCATCGTTGTCCGTTTGCGTTAAGTTTATTTCTCCGGCCCGCCGCATACTGCTGCTCGTTTCTTCTGTCCGATGTTTGACGTTCCGGATGCCGCTACGGGCGCCGTCAGTGCCTCATCACCCACTCCGGAATTCGGTTGCCGTTTTCCATATTGTATCCGGCTTGAGTTTCCGGGTTTTATCCGGCCGCCTTTTGCCGGTTGAGGCTTTGCCCACCTTACCCGGTTATTGTTTGCTCCGCTAACTTCTCAGGGGTTTCCCCATGTTTCCGGCTCCTGTTTCCGGCTCCTGTTCCCGGCTCCTGTTTCCGGCTCCGGAAACCGGGTATCGTTCGCCCAAATAATTACCTGTTATAGCTTCCGGGCATGTATTAGGCCGCCTTTGCCGGTTGAGGCCTTGGGCCTTTATGGTTGAAGTAATGGACAAGCGGTTCGCTGATCCGGAAATTCTCTCCCGTATTTCGGTCCGCTTGGTTCACAGGTTACCGGCCCTCCAAACCTTTTTTCCGTTTCCTTTATCCCGTCGCCCGGGCCGCCGCCGGGGCCGCCCCGGCAGGCGGTTTGCGGTGGGTTGGAAAGGGTTTGTTATTTTTCCCTGAATATCTTCATCTTACGGTTGCCGTAATCCCTGACCAACTGCGGGTAGGGCAGAACATTGCAACGGTCGGCCCACTCGAAGTACATCTTCTCCATCTTCTGCACACGGTCCGGATACTTGGCCGCAAGGTTGTTCTGCTCGGTGCGGTCGGCGTCGATATCGTAGAGCTCCCACTCATGGCCGGTGTAATGCGAGGCGACCAGCTTCCATTTGCCGTCCCGCACCATGCGGTTACCCTCGTGTTCGGCATAGATCGGGCGCTTGCGTATCTTCTTGCCCTTGGCCATGGGGGCGAGCGAAACGCCCTCCATCGGCAATACTTCCCTGTCCTCGAAACCGAGGGGATAATCCGAGCCGCTAACGTCGATACAGGTGGCCATAATGTCGGTGAAGTGGCACGCCTGATGGTCTATGGAACCTTTCTTTTTCACTTTGTCGCCCCACCACATGATGCCCGGGGTGCTGATACCGCCCTCGTGGGCAAAATGTTTATAGAGGTACAGCGGCGTACAACCCACGTTGGCCCAGCCGGTTCCGTAGTGGTGATAGGTGCCGGGAAGTCCCATGCCGTCCAGCTCCTCGCCGGTGTGGATATGATAGCGGACACCCGTCCCGTAGTCGAACCCGTACTCGTGCCACTCGGCACAAGCCCCGTTATCGGACATAAAGAGGATCAGGGTGTTATCCAGCTGTCCGGTTTCGCGCAAGGCATCGATCAGCCGGCCGATATTCTCGTCCATGATATCGACCATGGCGGCAAAGATCGCCATGCGGCGCGCGAGGTCCGTCTGCTTGTCGGCCGTGAGTTCGGCCCATGCCGGGATGGGATGGGGCTCGTTTATGAAATTGCTTCCGGGAACTTCGCCGCGGGGACTCATTACCGGGTCGTTCTTCATCAGGCCCATATCCTGTATCCGCTTCCAGCGTTTCTCCCGTATGGCATCCCATCCCTCCAGGTAGGTCTCCATATACTCGTCCGTCCGCTCTTTAGGGGCCTGCAGGGGGAAGTGGGGCGCATTGTATGCCAGGTAGAGGAACATCGGCTGGTCGCGCCTGGCCCCCTCCCGGACGAAGTCGATGGCATAATCCGTAATTACGTCCGTAGCGTAGAATTCGCCCTCGGCGTACTCCCTCTGGTGGCCGCTCTCGGGAAGCCGGCGGTACACGTTCGGGTTCCAGAAGCTGTCGAAGCCGCCCAGCAGACCGTAATAGTCCTCGAATCCGCGGTCCACCGGACGCGTACGTCCCAGGTGCCATTTGCCGGCCATCGCCGTATAGTATCCGTTCTCACGCAGGGCTTCGGCTATGGTCACGTTGTTGTCGCTGCGGAAGCCACGGTAGCCGATGGGCCACTCCGGTCCCTTGCCAACCATATCGCCCACGCCCACCTGGTGCGGGTACAGCCCGGTGAGGATCATGGCGCGGGAGGGACAGCTGCGGGCCGAGTTGTACATCTGGGTGAAGCGAACCCCGTCTTGGGCCAGCCCGTCCAGTACCGGGGTGTTGATCTCGCCCCCGAAACAGCCCAGGTCGGAGAACCCGAGGTCGTCCGCAAGGATCACTATGATGTTGGGCTTTTGTTCTTCGCTCGCCCCCTTGCAGCCGGCCACGGCAGCCGCCGCCATTACGGGAAGCGCAATTTTTCGTGCTTTCATATTTCGGAATGTTTAATTGTTGCCTGTTTCGCTTATTGTTTCCACGGTTTGACCTTGCACCGCACGGCGAACTCTTCCCACCTGGCGGCCAGCTCCCGGACTTTTTCCGGGTAGGCCTGTGCCAGGTCGCGGGTTTCGGTGCGGTCGGCTTCCATATCGTAAAGTTCCCACATATCCGGCGGGATGTCCTTGTTGTATCCGTCACGGGCTTTGTAAACCAGTTTCCATTTGCCGCTTCGCACGGCGCGGTTGCCCTCGTGTTCCCAGTAGAGGTAGCGTTCGTCCGAGGGGTCGTCGGTTTCGAACGTCGGCACCAGACTCTTGCCCTCGTAAGGAATTATGGCGTTGCCGTCGTAATGTTCCGGGTATTCGGCTCCGGACAGTTCCACACAGGTAGCCATGATGTCGGTCAGCTGCCCGGGACGCCACCGCATCTGTCCCGCCGCCGTGATGCCGGCCGGCCAGTGGACGATCAGCGGGGTGGCGATACCGCCCTCGTGGACCCAGTGCTTGTATTCCCTGAACGGGGTGTTGCTGGCGTAGGCCCAGCCCTTACCGTAAGCCACGTAGGTGTCCGCCCCGCCCGGCATGACCTGGCCTCGCCGCATCGGCCGGCCGTCACGGGTCTTGTAGGGTATCAGCCGCGTCTGGAGTTCGTCCGGGGCCATCGGGTCCAGGTTGCCGTTGTCGGGAACGTGGACGGTGAACGCTTCCCGGCCGCGTTCCATCGGTTCGGCACAACCGCCGTTGTCGTGCAGGTATATTATAACGGTATTGTCCAGCTGGCCGGTCTCGCGCAGGTAACTCACCATACGCCCGACGTTGCGGTCCATATTGGCTACCATCCCGGCATAAACCTCCATGCAGCGCAGTTCGAATTCCCGGTTCTCCACCTTGTCCCAGGGGCGTACCGTCTCGTCCTCGCTAAGCACCCAGGCCGGATCAATTATCCCCCGGGCAACCATGTCGGCGTATTTTTGCCGCCTGATCTCGTCCCAACCCTCGTCGAACCTACCCCTGAACGGTTCGATATCCTCCTCGGGGACCTGCATGGGCCAGTGGGCCGCCGTATAGGCCATATACATAAAGAACGGCCGGTCCGTCCGGTCCTCCCGTTGGGTAAGGAACGCCAGGGCGTTGTCGGTTATGGCATTGGTGTAGTAAAATTCTTCGGGCCTGTAAAGCGGGTCGTTCTCCGGGGTGATGAAATCGTTGCCCCGGCAAAGCGAGGCGGGGTCGTAGAAACTGCCACCGCCCATTATGGTGCCGTAGAAGTGGTCGAAACCCCGTTGGAGCGGCCAGTTGTGTTTAGGGCCCTGGGGACCCCGGTGCATGGCTACGTGCCATTTACCCACGGCGTAGGTCTCATACCCGGTGGCTCTCATTACTTCGCCGAGGGTCACGCAGCTGCGGTTCAGGTCGCCCCGGTAGCCGTCCTCCTTGTCGTCGCGGTCCACCATGTGGCCCACCCCCGTCTGGTGGGGATGAAGCCCCGTGAGCAGGCTGGCCCGGGAGGGACAGCTGCGAGCCGTGTTGTAGAACTGCATATAGTGGAGGCCGTTGGCCGCCAGGGCATCCAGGTTGGGAGTATCGATCGTGCCGCCGTAACAGCCCAGGTCCGAATAACCCATATCGTCGGTAAGGATCACGATTATGTTGGGTCGCTGTTGGGCCTGCGCGCCGGCCAGCGGAAAGAGGCAGGCGGCACAGGAGAGAAGCTGAAGTTTGTTCTGCATAGTAAGGTTAGTTTACATGGCCGTGTTCCGGCGGTTAAAGATAACGGCCCGGGCGGCAATTCGGTTTTAGAATTCCGGTCCAAAGTTTTCGAAAACCGCTCATATTGTCCGGTGGTGGTCGTAATGGCCAGTTATCTAAAAACTTTGGGCAAAAAGTAAAACGCGGTACGACGGTTTATTGGGATATTTGAACCCGGTCGGTGCGGTGTACCGTACGGACTTTACTATAATAACGGTATCGAATCATTACCTAACATATGCTAACTCGACAAAGTATGAAAAGAATTTTTTTAGGGGTGGCGGCCCTTTTGGCCGGCTGCTTCGCGCTCAGCGCGCAATGGAGTCCCGCAGGGGATAAGATCATGTCGCCGTGGGCCGAACAGGTGGACCCGGCCAACGTGCTCCCCGAATATCCCCGGCCCCAGATGGTCCGCGACAACTGGATGAACCTCAATGGCCTGTGGGATTTCGCCCTGATCAACCGCGGTAAGGCTTCGCCCGATTCATACGACGAGCAGATATTGGTGCCGTTCCCCGTGGAGTCGGCCCTGTCCGGTTTGCAGAAGACCGTCACCCCGAGGGACGAGATGTGGTACAGGCGTACGTTCACCGTACCGGCCGCATGGAAAGGACAGGACGTGCTGCTGCATTTCGGTGCCGTTGACTGGAAAGCGGACGTATTCGTGAACGGTTCTTTCGTGGGGACTCATAAGGGCGGTTTCACCCCGTTCAGCTTCGATATCACCCCGTTCCTGGCCGGGCGAGGCGAACAGAAGCTCGAGGTGCGGGTGTGGGACCCGACCGACAGGGGCTTCCAGCCTATAGGGAAGCAGACCCTCGACCCGCGCGGCATCTGGTATACGGCCGTGAGCGGTATCTGGCAGACCGTATGGCTCGAACCTGTGCCGCACAACCATATCTCTTATATCAAGGCGGTTCCCGATGTGGATAACGGCCATATCATGGTAAGGGTAGACGCCCCCAACGCCGGCAAAGGCGACGTGGTGGAGATAAAACTGCTGGACAACGGCAGCCAGGTTTCGGTAGCGAGGGGACTGCCCGGAAGCGATATTCCCGTGCTGGTCTCCAACCCCAAACTCTGGAGCCCGGACAGCCCGTTCCTCTATGACATGAAAGTCGAACTGGTGAGCAACGGCAGGACTACCGACGCGGTGGATTCCTATACCGCCATGCGTAAGATCTCCTACCGCCGTGACGATTACCAGATACAGCGCATGTACCTGAACGACGAACCGCTGTTCCATTTCGGTCCGCTGGACCAGGGCTGGTGGCCCGACGGCCTGTATACGGCCCCGACGGACGAAGCCCTGCTGTATGATATCGTAAAGACAAAGGACCTGGGTTTCAATATGATCCGTAAGCATGTGAAAGTGGAGCCGGCCAGGTGGTATTACCATTGCGACCGCGAGGGTATCCTCGTATGGCAGGACATGCCCAGCGGCGACGGCGGCAATAACTGGGCCCCGAACGTCTATAACGGCGGCACGGACAAGGCACGCACCCAGGAGTCCGTCGAGAACTTCTACAACGAGTGGAAAGAGATCATGGACCTGCTGATGTCCAACCCGAGCGTTGTGATGTGGGTTCCGTTCAACGAGGGCTGGGGCCAGTTCGACACGGAGATCGTGACCTCCTGGACCAAGACCTACGACCCCTCGAGGCTAGTTAACCCGGCCAGCGGCGGCAACTACCGCAACTGCGGCGACGTATTCGATATCCACCAGTACCCCATGCCCAAATTCAAGCTGTTCGACCACATGAAAGTGACCGTACTGGGCGAATACGGGGGTATCGGCCTGCCGATCGAGAACCACCTGTGGAACCCGGACATGAGGAACTGGGGTTACATTCAGTTCAAAACCATAGACGACGTTACCAACGAATATATCAAATACTGCCGGATGCTGGAAGATTATGTGCGGTGCGGATATTCCGGTGCGGTATATACCCAGACTACGGACGTGGAGGGCGAAGTCAACGGCCTTATCACCTACGACCGTAAGCTGTTGAAAGTCGACGAGAAAAAGGTCAGGGAAGCCAACCTGAAAGTAATCCGGGCGATGCTCGCCGATTATTAGGCTTCAGAGGTTTTAATATCCCGCGAGTCCCCGCCCCGTTATGGAGCGGGGACCGTTTTTTACGGTCAGGCGCGTGTTTAACGGCACTGGATGGGGCATAATCGGCGGGAAATTATATTTTTGCATAAAATTGCCCGGACCGTGTCCGGGAGCACGACCCGAGCTGTCCCCGATGAAACCCATCCGCAAACCGTCCACTCTTGTTTTATGTCTCGCATGGTTGTGCGTGGCCGCCGGCCCCTGGGGTTCGGCCGCTGCGGATTTCCCGTTGGTCACCTACGGTTTGGCCGACGGCCTTTCGAGCAACACGGTGCGAAGCGTTACGCAGGACGGCGACGGCTTCCTGTGGATAGGGACGGCCGACGGTTTGAACCGGTTCGACGGCCGGACGTTCAAAGCGTTCTCTTCCCGTAACCGGGAATACCACAGGTTGGAAAATACCTCCGTCCATGCCGTGTGCTGCGGATCGTCCGATGTGCTGTGGGTCGGGACGGACGAGGGGCTGTATGTATTCGACAAGCGGGAGGAGATGTTCAACCGCTTCGATATGGAGACCGTATACGGGGTTTCGATCATCGCCCGGGTAACTTCCGTTTTGGAGAACACGGACGGCAAGGTATGGATCGCGACCGCCGGACAGGGTTACTTTATTTACGACCCGACGGCCGGCACCCTTACCCAGAGCAGTCTCTTATCCGGTTTTGCCGGACCGATGGTCCAGGGCCCGGACGGCAGGGTAGCGGTCGGGTCCCGGCTGGGAAGTGTTGCCGAATATGACCGGGACGGTAAGCTGATCGAATCCGTTCCCCTGGAGTGGATGGCCCCGGGACATATCAACGCCGAACTGCGGGCACTGTGCTATTACGGAGGGCGGCTGTGGTGCGGATTGGAGGCGGTGGGCCTCGTGCGGGTCATCCCGGCGGACGAATTTATCGGTGTGCCGACCGTAAGCCACGTGTCGCCTTATCCGGTAAAGAGCATCCTGCCGTTAGGGGACGGCAAGCTGCTGATCGGTTCGGACAACGGGCTTTATCTATATGATATCGATTCGGGGACCACGACCGAAGCCACCTCGGGCATCGATGCTGTCCAGGGGGTGGACCGCTTCGCGAACGTGCTGTTCTGCGATATGGAGGGCGGAATATGGATTGGTACCGAATATGCCGGTTTGAGCTATATAAAACGCGACAGGAAACCCGTCGCGGCCTACTTCTCACCCGGGGCGGATGCGCGCGGCAGGATCGTGGGTTCGTTTGCCGAGGACGGCGCGGGCCGGATATGGGTGGGGACCGAGGACGACGGCATACTTTGTATCGAGGATGGGCGGCAGGTGGTCCGGCCCGCCCTCAAAGGGTGGGACGAGGGTCCGGGCAGGATACGCAGCGTCCGCAGTTTGCTATATCACGAGGGCACCCTCTGGATCGGTACGCCCAAGAACGGCCTCTATGGGTATGACACGGCTACGGGCCTGATCCGCAATTACCGCTATGACAAGAATAATAACAACACCCCGAACGACGACTGTGTGGATGCACTCTATGTCTCGCGGGACGGATGCCTGTATGCCGGTACGCCGTGGGGATTCTCATATTACGACCCGGAGCAGGACATTTTCGTGCGCGTAATGAAAGGCGGGAACAACCTCGGGGTCTGCGGCTTCGCCGACAACGACCGCGACTCCTTCTGGATAGTGTCGCCCAACCGGGCCGCTTTCCTCTATTACCCGCTGGACGACGAACTGCGTCACTTCCCGTTCCCGGCCAATTCAAGGGCTGTAGTGAACTGTATATTAAAGGACGGGGAGAATATATTTGTAGGAACCGAGGCAGGGGTGTTCACCCCGGACCTTACGGCCGGTAGGCTGCGTCGCTACGACAACGTTCCGGCAACCTTTAATGTCCTGTCGATGCTGACTGACAACAAAGGTAACTTGTGGATGGCGACGAACGGGGGTATCTGCTCATACCGCCCGGACGGGTCGCTATACCTGCGGTTGAATGCTTCCAACGGCCTGCCAAGCGAGGTGATGAACAAGCGGGCGGCGCTGGGAATCGACGGACGCCTGTTCTTCGGGACCATAAACGGGGCCGCCGCGTTCTATCCGGACAGCCTCGAGGTGAACGGCTACCGGCCCGTGTCGGTGGTGTCGGACGTTTACGTGAATGATAAGCCGCTGGCCGTCAGCCGCGACAAACGCACCGGGCCGCAACTCGGGGGAGCGGCATACCTTACGGGGAGCCTCACACTCCCGTATAATTACAACTCGTTCGCCGTCTCCATATCCTCATCGAGCTTCCAGACCCCGGCTATGAACGGATTTGCCTACCTGCTGGAGGGGTCGGGCCGGGACTGGACGGTAACGGACGATAACTACGTCCGCTTCGAGAAATTACAACCCGGCCGTTACACACTGACGGTCCGCTCCTCGAACGACGACTGGCGCTGGGGAGCAGGATCGCCGCCCCTGCAAATAAGGATATTGCCGCCGTTCTACCGGTCTTGGATAGCCGTTGTTATCTACATTGCCGTGGGGGCGGTCGCAATATGGACAGTTTACGCCCTTGTGCGGGCAAGGAACCGGAAGAAGATGCGGGCTTTCCTGCTGCGGCAGGAGAAGCTCAACTACCGCTCGAAAATGGACTTCTTCACCAACGTAGCCCATGAGATACGCACGCCGTTGACGCTCATCAAAACCCCGCTCGATTATATCCTCTCATCGGGCGAAGAGTTCTCAAGCCGTACGATGGACTACCTCGGGGTCATGCAGCGCAACGCCACCAACCTGCTGGATATGACCAACCAGCTGATGGACCTGCAAAAGAACGACGGGGGCGACTACCGGCCCGTGATCACGAGGGTCGACGTCTCGCAAGCCGTGGAGAGCGTGTGCGCCCGGTTCGAGCCGGTGCTGGAAATACAGGGTGTGAGGCTGGAGAAAAAAATAGCTCCCGGGGTGACGGCCAACGCGGATGCGGACGCGGTGGGTAAGATCGTGACCAACCTGCTCTCGAATGCCTCCAAATACGCATCGTCCGTCATCCGGGTATCACTGCTGGCGGAGGAGGGTAAATTTATTCTCACCGTAACGGACGACGGGCCCGGTATAAAGCCGGGGGACGAGCAGAAGATCTTTACTTCGTTCTATCGCTCGGAGGGAAGCAAGGCCGGAAGCGGGATAGGGTTGTCGCTTGTAAAATTGCTCGTTACCAAGCACGAGGGAATTATCCGGTGCCGAAATACGGAAAGCGGCGGGGCATGTTTCGAAGCGGTCATGCCGTGCAATCTCGAGCCGGGAAAAGGAGAGGCAGAACCGCAGCCCGCTGCCGGACCGTCCGAAACCGTACCGTCCGCTGCCGGCCCGAAGCAGCCGCTGCCGGGAGACCAGGCCGGCTATACCCCGGCAGGCACGGCCCCTACGGTGCTGATCGTGGATGATAATCCGGAACTGCTCGATATCATGACCCATATCCTCGGGACAAAATACCGCACTCTGACCGCCCGGGACGGAAACGCCGCGGTAGGCGTCCTGGAAGATCACGGGGCGGACATCGTGGTAACGGACATTATGATGCCCGGCATGGACGGTTACCAGTTGTGCGAATTCATAAAGTCGGACCTCTCTTACTGCCATATCCCGGTGGTGCAGGTCACGGCCAAAAATATGCTCCAGGATAAGATCAAGGGCATCGGTCTCGGGGCCGACGCCTATATCGAGAAGCCGTTCTCGCCGGAACACCTCACGGTGCAGGTGGATACCCTGCTGGCTAACCGCGAGCGGATCGTCCGGTCGCTCATGCGGTCCCGCAAGGACGGGGACCTGCCCCCGGCCGGACTGTCGGGCAGGGACCGCGAATTCCTCGAAAGGCTCGACGGGGAGTTGGAGAAGAACCTGGCGCGGGACAATTTCAGTGTCGAAGATCTCGCGGCCGGGATGTATATGAGCCGCTCGAATTTCTACCGCAAGATCAAGGGTCTGACCGGCCTCGCCCCGAACGATTACCTGAAGAAATACCGGTTGGCCCGTGCGGCGGGCTTCCTGCGGTCGGGGGATTACCAGGTCACGGAGATTTATGAGCTGGTCGGGTTCAGGTCGGCCGCCTATTTCTCGGTTTGCTTCAAGGATGAGTACGGCATTACCCCCAAACAATATAAGACCCGCCATACCTCCGCTCCCATGCAGGTAGATTTCGATAATAAATAACCTTGTCAAGGACGGCATGTCGTCTATGGCCTGACCCGGCCTTATTCCCAGACCCTTTACTTGAAGAAATACCGATTTGCCCGCGCGGCGGGCTTCGTGCGGTCGGGGAAGTTTATGCGGGTCAGCTGGGTTGATTTTGCGGCCGGTAAGACTGTATCCCGGTTTGGCCGATCCTATAATCCCGACGGCTTTTTTAGCGGGGTATACTCAGCGACGGGTTCCCCCAGTACGGGCCTGCCGTCGTCGGTGAACCCGACCGGCTGCATCCGTACGGTGCGCCGGTTGGGATGGGAGGTAGAACCGGCCATATAGAACAGGTAATGTTCCGTGCCGTCGGGCGAGGGCAAGATCCGGGGATAGCCCGGCCCGAGCACCCCGTCGGCGAGGTTGCGGCTGAAAACCGGTTCCGGCTTCTTCATCCACGACTGCGGGTCCAACAAGTCCGAACCCTTAAAAGCGGACAGCTCCCCGACGGTCATGAACTGCGTCCACATGGCGCTTGCCGAATAGAAAATATAGACATATTTACCGTCGGGACTGTTAAAGAACCAGGGCGCCTCGTTAACGTATATGGGATAGGCCGACCTTTGGCCCTGCGGGGACATCCACTGCCTCTCCCATTCCAGAAGCGGCCGCGAGATCATCACCCGCTCGGACGAAAGTGTCCACGGGTCGGCCATCCGCGCTATGAATATACACTGGGTTTCGGCGAACACCCTGCGGGATTCCCACCCGGACCAGAGCATGTAGAGTTCCCCACGGTATTCGAACACGCAAGAGTGGATGGCCCAGTTGTTCCCGGGGTCGGTGCTTACCCTGCCCGCCATTGTGAACTCTCCCTCGCGCGGGTCGTCGGCCGGGTTGACCAGTACGTATATCTGGTGGTCGTCCGTATTGCCCGTGTCGCCGCTGAAATGGATATACCATTTGCCGCCTATGTTGCTAAGGTACGGATGCCAGATATGCATCAGGCCCGTCCGTTCCCGCACGTCGAAAACCATGTGCGGTTCGGCTTCGGAGAGCGTGGTCGGGTCCCGGGTTACGTAGAGCGTTATCTTATCCCCGTGCCCGCTCAGGAAATAATAGGTGCCCTCGTGGAAATAGGGGGTGATATTGTCGGTGAATGTAAAAACGGGATTGGTGTAATACCTTTCGACATCCGCCGGGTCCTGCCTGCCGCAGCCGTAAAGGGCCGCCAAACAGAACACGGCGACATAGGTTAAATATGTTTTGATCGCTAAGGGCATACCGGCGGTTTCGGGTCGAACTGGGGCGGGCATGGGGCATCGCCGCCGTTAAGTTACAAAAATGTGGGATTCCGGGGGGTCACAACCGCCTGAACCGTTCAAAAAAAATCGTTCCCCGTTACGGCCGGTGGGGCCCGGGACCGCCCGGTACCGGCCCCTTCGAGGCTTTGAAGTTGCTGGCCGACACGGTGGACGCCGTCCATGCGCAAACCGGGAGAACCACGGTGCCCACGTAGCCGTCAGGGCCGGCAAGCATGAAAGCAGCCGGGTTTTCATCGTTCGGGGTCGAATAAGATAAAAACGTCAGTGGTTAAATAAAAACGGTATACGGCTGCCCGGAAGACCGTTTTGAACATAAGTTCAAAGAAAATGAACAAATTTTGTAAAGGTTTCCTGCCGGTTCCGGTATTTTTGCAATAAAGTAACCATCCCCGCCGGGATGGTTGCCGCAGTGATCCGCAATAATTAAAATCAGATATCCGATGGAAGTTAAAAGGACAGTAATGACGCTTTGCGGGGCCGGGACTTTGTTGCCGTTCGCCGTAACGGGCCAGGAAGCCCGGCCGGAAGCCGATAAGCCGAACTTTATAATAATAATGGCGGACCAGCTTCGGGCCGACCTGCTTGCCCGCGAGGGATACCCGCTTAACACCATGCCGTTCACCGACCGCCTGTCCGCCGAGGGTACCTGGTTCGACCGGGCTTACACCCCCGCCCCTGCGAGCGGTCCTGCCCGGGTGGCAATGCTTACCGGGCGGTTCCCGAGCGCGACCCATGTCCGCTCGAACCATAATATCCGGGATGCCTATTATACGAAAGACCTCTTCGACGTGGCGGCCGAGAACGGCTACAAGACCGCCATGGTCGGGAAGAACCATTCGCACCTATCGCCCGACCGCACCGATCACTGGGTAGGTTACGGCCACGGCGGCCAGGATAACAACGGTTCCAAGACCCCGGAGAACGAGGCGTTCGACAGGTTCCTCGGCTCCACGAAACTATATTCCCACCTGGAGCCCGCACCCGGGACGGTGGAAAACCAGCTGCCGTACCGTATGGTGACCGATGCGGCCCAATGGATATCGACCCTCAACAACGAGCCTTTCCTGATGTGGTTCTCCATGGCCGAGCCGCACAATCCCTATCAGACCTGTGAACCGTTCTATTCGATGTTCCCGCCCGAGACCCTGCCGGCCCTGCGTACGGGTGCGGCCGATATGGTAACCAAAGGGCCGGAATACCAGCTTCTTGCCGAAATGATGGAACAAGGCCATGTAGGCTACTCGGAAAACCTCGACCGGCTGCGCTCCATATACCACGGGATGCTCTATATGATCGACACCCAGATTGAAAGGCTGTGCGATGAGCTTAAAGCCCAGGGTGTTTACGATAACACAATAATCGTTTTCGTTTCCGACCACGGCGATTACGTCGGAGAGTACGGCCTTATGAAGAAAGGGGTGGGCCTGGACGACGTACTTGCCCGTATTCCGATGCAATGGACCGGTCCCGGGATCGTGGCAAATGCTGCACCCCATGACGCGCACGTCTCGCTGGTGGATATTTTCCCCACGTTCTGCGAGATAATCGGCGCCGAGATCCCGATCGGGGTACAGGGCCGCAGCCTATGGCCCCTCTTGCGCGGGGAAGAATACCCGCGTGAGGAATTCTCTTCGATCATCGCCCAGGACGGCTTCGGCGGGATGTATTACACCAAAGAGGACGGCGAGGACTATATCGCCGAGGGAGCCGTGCATAAGGAACCGGGATTTTTCGACGAACTCAACACCTGGACACAAAGCGGCACTATGAGGATGCTCCGCAACGGGGACTGGAAACTGGTTTACGATATGGACGGCAACGGACAGCTATATAATGTAAAGGAGGACCCGTCCGAAATCGTCAACCTATTCGCCAACAGCCGCTACAGCGCCGAACGGGACCGGCTGGTGGAGTTGATGCTCCGGTGGGAGGTTTCCACCGCCGATCCATTGCCCATTCCCCGCAACCGCTACCGTTACAAACGCAACCCGCACAACTATATTTTCAGCGAGTGATCGGGGCCTACTGAAGATACTTCCCGGTAAACTTCAAAACGATCCACCCCCTCACCGGCAGCCAAAGGGCGTAAAGGGAGGGGGTTGTTTATATTTACCGATATAAGCCATCCTCCCCTGCGCCGAAAAGGCAATTCGGAACAAATTACCCGAAGTAAGGATTACCGCTTTCCGCTAAAGAATTGAAACCTTTACAGATTAATCGAGATGAAAAGGTTTGCTTTAGCGACGATATTGTTGCTTTGCGCCGTCGCAGGTGCTTTCGGGCAGGTGACAAAAGTGCGCGGCAAAGTGAGCGATGCCCGGACCGGGGAACCGCTCGCCTTTGCCAGTGTGACCTTTCCGGGAACTTGGATCGGTACAACCACGGACGCCGACGGGATGTTCAGCATGGAAACACGGGAGCCCGTTACGCAGATCACGGTGATAATGCTGTCTTATGAGTCCCAGACAAAAAGCCTAACGGAGGGTTCTTTCAATGAGATGGAATTCCTGCTGGAGCCGTCCTCTACCGCTATCGAGGAGATCGTGGTACGGCCCGGGGAGAATCCCGCCCATGCCATGTTGAAAAAGATTTCGGCAAACAAGCCCCGGAACGATCCCGATCACCGGGAAACATACAGCTACGATTCATATACCAAGATGGAACTCAACCTGGCCAATATGGGGGAGGAGTTCCGCAACAGGCGCATGCAGAATAATTTCGGCTTCGTTTTCGAGTACATGGATACGTCGGCCGTCACGGGGCGCCGGTACCTGCCGGTCATGATCTCCGAATCGGTGAGCGAGAACTATTACCGCCGCTCGCCCCGGATGAGGAGGGAAGTGATAAAGGCTTCTCGTATCTCTGGAGTGGAGGACGATTTCACTTTCTCGCAGTTCACGGGGGGAATGCATGTGAATATGAACCTGTATGAGAATTACATTAACGTGCTGGAAGTGAATTTCCCCGGGCCGTTATGCGAACACGGGCTGATGTATTACGATTATTACCTTGTGGACAGCTTGCAGGTGGACGGCAGGAAGAATTACCTTATCCGCTTCCATCCCAAAAACACGGCCACCCCGGTGCTTGACGGGGAGATACATATCGATTCGCTGACATGGGGCCTGCGGTACGCGAAAATGAGGATGCCGGCCGGAGTGAACGTCAACTGGATCAAGGAGCTGGTGATCGAGAACGAAAACCGGCTTGTGGCCGATTCCATCTGGTTTCCCGTCCGGGATAATATGACGGCCGAATTCTCACTTCAGCTGCGCGAAAAGTCTGAAATGCTCTCTTTCCTGGTTACCCGGCAGATAGATTACAGTAACGTCGTCGTGGACAAACCGATCCCCGATGAAGTGTCGGCATACTCCACCAATGTCGTATACGATAAGGATGTGATCAAGACCGGCGAGGATTACTGGGAGACCGTTCGGCCATGGGAGCTGTCCGAAAAGGAGAAGAATATCTACGTGATGGTGGAGGAGATAAAGGACGCCCCGCTGTACCGTAATATAGTGGACGTGTTGAATACCGTACTTTTCGGGTTCTACAAGACCGGGAAAGTGGAATGGGGTCCATATTACAAACTCTACAGCTTCAATAAGATGGAGGGTAACCGTTTCCAGCTGGGAGTGAGGACCACTACGGATATGAGCGAAAAGGTTAGGCTTTACGGATATATGGCATACGGGACAAAAGACAAGGAGGTGAAAGGGGGCGGTACCGCCGAGATCATGTTCTCGAACCTGCCTACCTCCAAACTTACCCTTTCGGCCAAACGGGACGTCGCGCACCTGGGAGCGAGCAGTAACGCTTTTACCACCGGAAACATCATGGGTTCGATCTTCTCCCGCCGTAATAACGACCGGCTAACCCTGCTGGACCAGTACGACGCCCTGTTCGAAAAGGAGTGGAAAGAGGGTGTTACAAATACTTTCGGCATCGGGTACAGGAAAATATATGCCAACGATCTGGTCCGTTTTGACAGGCCGTCGGGGCAGTCGCAAAAAAGTATTTCGAATACCGAGGTCGGGGTCGGCATGCGGCTCACGCGGAACGAAGTGGTGGTACGGCAGCCGTTCGATAAGTATATCGTGCAATCGCCCCTGCCGGTGATCGATCTGCGGCTGGCGGGTGCGGCATCGGGAGTGCTGGGCAACGACTATAATTACCTGCGGGCGGAACTGGATATAAAATACGATATTAACCTGCCGCCGCTGGGAAAGAGTAAACTCACGGTTTCGGGCGGGAATATATTCGGCAGGGTGCCTTACCCGCTGCTAAAACTGCACGAGGGTAACGCCACTTATTTCTACGATCCGCTGGCTTTCTCCTGCATGCACTTTTACGAGTTCGCCTCGGACCTATGGGGAAGTGTTTTCTGGGAGCATCACTTCAGGGGATTTTTTCTTGGGCGCGTGCCGGGAATTAAAAAATTGCAATGGAGGGAGGTCGTCACGGCCAAAGTCCTTTGGGGCCGGATTTCGGACAGGAACAATTCGCCAGCTGCCGGGGGTCGCGGCGGAATGCTTTTCCCGGAGGGTATGGGTTCCCTGCGCAAACCGTACGTGGAAGCGGGGGTGGGCATCGAGAATATATTCAGGGTTTTCCGTGTCGATGCGATATGGCGGCTCACCCACCGGGACGCACACGACGGAATGAACGTTGACAATTTCGCCGTTAATTTCGCTTTCGCCCTATCTTTCTGACCCGGGGGCCGATGGACCCGTAACCCATAGGTACAAATTTTTCATTCCCCCGTGCGGGATCGTAAGCAGGCCTGTCAACAAGTCTATCTACATTATCCGGGATCAGTCGGGAAGTAGTTCGGTCAGCCTCGATTCCCATCCGTGGTAAAACTTCCATGTATGGGGGCCGTAGTGCCGACCGGAGTGTAACTGTATCAGCGAAAGAGAGAACGCAAATTGTTGTTCAAATATAAATGAGTTGGCTTATCTTTGAAAGTCCATCGATACCTACTAACCCTTATGATAATCAGCGCCAGCCGCCGCACGGATATACCCGCTTTTCATTCGCAGTGGTTTATGAACCGTATACGGGAGGGTTATGTAATAGTCAATCACCACCAGAACAGTGGCAGGCTTTACCGGGTCGCGCTTACACCGGATATCGTCGATTGTATTGTATTCCGGACAAAAAATCCTGCTCCGATGCTGGAAAAACTCCGTTTACTCGGAGAATATAAATACTTGTTCAATATCACCATGAACCCTTACGGTAGGGAGATGGAGAGCAATGTGCCGAAATTGCAGCATAGGGTGGCCGTTTTTAAAGAACTGTCGGACAAAATCGGTTCATTGAGAATGGTCTGGCGTTATGATCCGGTCATGTTAAGTCCTAAATATGATTTCGATTTTCATCGGCGGGCATTTACCTATTTGTGCCGGGAGTTGCAGCATAAAGCCTATAAGTGTATGATCGGTTTCATTATCCACCATCCGTTCGTGGCAAAGAGGATCGATCCGTTATCTGTCTCGAAAAGCGATTCTGATCAGATGAGGAAAATCGGTGGAATGTTCGGAAAAATTGCACGGGGATTCGGAATCAAACTCGAAACCTGCGCTACGGAATTAGGACTCGATGAATTCGGAATATCTCACGGCGCTTGCGTGGACCGCGACCAGATAGAGCAAATTTGCGGATACCGTTTTGGCAAAGTAAGGGAGAGGTATCTTCGACCGCATTGTAACTGTATGGAATCAGTGGACATCGGCCATTATTCAACATGTGGGAACGGATGTTTGTACTGCTATGCCACGACATACGCTCCCCAACTCAATATTGACTCTTCATCCCCCTCGCTCGATCCGAGATTCGGACAATCAGCACTCGATAAAACTGACATTGTAGATTTAGTATCCGAATCGCATAGGAGTTTGCAGGCAAAGTTGTTCTGGTAGCATATGACCCTCTTCAATATCAGTTATACCTTTTAGAAGTAAAAGGTTAAGATCCGTTACTATTTCATTTAATCCATCGTAAATTTAATCGCATATCCTTGAATTATTATTCGATACTGCTCCATTTGAGAAAGGTTTATGAGGAAGATAAAGATTGTTATATTTACCCCGCCAATAAACGGAAACTCAATGATAAAAAAGATAAGAATTAAGAACACTCAACTTAATTGAAATTATGAAAAGAGCGATATTTACGATCCTTTTACTCTCTCTGAATATTCAGCTTTATGCTGTTACTACCCCTAATTCGCAGGGAGGGGAAGTATTTACTGATGAAGTTCATTTCTATGTTTTGGACGGAGATATAAAAATGACATTGAGACGAACTGATAGCGATTTTCAATGCATCGGTATACAGTATTCCGATAAGTACTTAAAGATGTCAATGGGTACCTGTCTGGAATTAAAAAGGGAGGGAAAGTATTATGTGGTAGAGATCCAGTATGAAAAGAAAAGGTTCAAAAGGATCGATAAAGCTATCGAGGCATACCTGAAAGATCTTCTCACCCATAATTATGAGCGTGAAAACAGAACAGACGGGGATACAATATGGAAACGTTTTGTTAAGGATGGCGGAGTGCGTAAATTTATAGAAATAGCAAAACCGTGGATGGACGACGAGTACCTCGACTCCCCGTGGAACACTATATACGGTTAACGGTCAATATTAATGGGTTCTGGTTTTGTTCGATCAGGAACATAAAATTCCAGCATTCCATTAATCTTAAATAAAACCCGGGGACTGTAATATGTTTCGGGCTGGCATTTCAGTTGTACGAAAATGTCGTACAACTGCTTTCGGCCGGAAAACCAAGATAAACCGAAGTTGTATGCAAATTGTATGCAAACGGTAAAAAGAAAAAGCACTTACATCTCTGTAAGTGCTTGATTTTGTTTGCGGTATGGACGGGACTCGAACCCGCGACCCCCTGCGTGACAGGCAGGTATTCTAACCAGCTGAACTACCACACCGTGCGTTTTGCAGTGCAAAGTTAAGCAATCTTTATTAAATCTGCAAAATTTTCGCCAAAGCGGTCGAATTTTTTCACTCACCCGTTCGTGAAAATATCAAAGTGGACACTGCCGTAATTCCTTGACTGCGAGTATCGGGGATGGTTTTCAAAGGAAAGGGACCCTGAATGCTCGAATACGAGTAACCCTCCGTCGGTCAAAAGGTTATGCTCGAAAACAAGGGGAATTACATCTTCCGCTCCCGGCATATCGTACGGAGCGTCGGAAAAAATGATGTCGAACTTTTTGTCGACGTTTTTCAGGTAGAGCAGGGCGTTAGCCTTGACCGGATGGATATTCCCGAACCCGAGTTGACGGGCGGTATGCCGGATAAAATTGTAATGGACCGCATTGAGTTCAACCGCCGTCACGGACGCAGCCCCACGCGAGGCGAACTCGTAACTGATGGAGCCCGTGCCGGCGAAAAGGTCCAGCACTTCCAATCCCTCGAAGTCAACCAGGTTGCCCAGCACATTGAACAGGTTCTCCTTTGCGAAATCCGTCGTAGGTCTTGCCCGCAGATTGCGGGGCGGATTTATCTGCCGGCCCCGGTGGGTCCCGCTGATTATCCGCATATGCAACTTCTGAAAGTGCGTGACAGCCCCTGTATGGCCTCGTCGGCATTATGTCCCCGCAACAGGATCCGGCATTTGCCGTCCAGTCCCACATTTTCCGTTATGCAAGCAAGGAAATATCCTACGTCAGCTACTGAAGAATACGGGTAGGCCTCGGCGAGTTTCAGGTCTCCGCTTTTCCATGCCGTGATATGGCAGAGGGTAGGGGAAAGGTAAATACGGATGGTATCCCCGCTATCTTCCGGGCCCAGCAACAGGTTATATTGGAGCAAGTGGGCCACGGAAAATTTCCCGAGCTGTTTTCCCAAAACCTCCATCGCTTTTTTGGGAAGTCGCATCAGCGCCACTGTTCCCCGTATGGGTTTCGAACATACGATATAAGTCCCCTTGATCGGCCCGTAACCGTGCAGGGCCATGTACCGCCCGGCGTCATCTTCTTCGAACAACTCCTCCGGAACGAGCACGGCATCCACCGTATTTGCAAAGAATTTTTTCTTGCCCGGCAACTCCCGGCCATGGGCGGCAAGTATGCCCGTATACTCCGAAACCGCTTCCCGAATGGATTCTTCGAGGGAGCGCCCCCCGGTGCAAAGCGGGTAATCGACCCGGCTTATCTCTTCAACCTCCTGCGGGGCCGCTTTGCCCGGCTGGAGACCCGTCCAAAAAGAAAGTCCATCCGCCGACAGCCGGATGGACATTATTTCCTTTGCCATATCGCTATTCCCAGTTACCGGCGTCGTTGGTAGCCTGGTCCATGGCGCCGACCTTGATCCCGGGATACCTCTCGAGGGTCTTGGCGTCGTCGATCAGGTTGATCAGTTCCTGCCTGTCGAGGTCCGAAAGGAACGCCTTATACGGAGCCTTGGCCTCGAATACAGGAACCACGACCTTGGAGTCGGTCTCGAAGTTGCCCGCATCCATGATAAACCTCGCACCGTCCCCGTACGGGATTAGCGGCAGGTCCAGAACGTCCTGGCGCGAAAGCCTGTTGCTGAATATGGTGTCCATTACGGCACGTTTGAACTGTTCGGTGCTGACCAGCCCACGGGCTACGGCGACCGAGTCGTCCGCCGAACCGCTGGTCCGGTCGTATACAAGAGTATCGTTCAGGATAAAATGTATAAGCGTGTCGAAGCTCGGGGTATACCTCTGGTATTTCTGTTTGTAAGCCTGCTGGGCCGACCGGATGTCCTTGATACGGCTGATCACAGCGGCTTCGCGCACCGCAACCTCTTTCTGGAACCTGATCGGGGTCATTAGGCTGTTGTACAGCCAGTAAATCAGACCGACGATGGCCAACGCGAGAACGATCTGTAAAACTCTTTTCATTTCGATATTTTAATTTTAAGTTTGTACAAAAATACCCGGGGCGGCACTTCCCGTTACCCGGAAAGCGGGCGGATATCCCTGCGGACTTCCCCCTCCCCGCCGTGCAAATCCCTAACCAGCCGAATGCCGTAGCAAATGTTAAGTCAGTATATTGCGTCTCAAATTTACAGTAATTTTGCATTTACGCCAACTATTGGGCAAAAAAAAATCATGGAGCGCATGGCCTGCTGGCTCTGCGGGGAGCGGGCAGATGCGATTTTCATACTCAATGGTTATGCCGGAACCGGCAAAACGACTCTCATCGCCTCTTTTGTCGCTGCGTTAAAGGCCAACGGAACCAAAGCCGTACTGCTGGCCCCGACGGGCCGGGCGGCAAAAGTTATGGCCCGATATACGGGTGACAAAGCCTATACCATCCACAAGAAAATTTACCGCCAAAAGAGCGCCTCCGACCCCGACTCCTCCTTTGCGCTGGACTATAACCGCGAGGCCGACGCGGTGTTTATAGTCGACGAAGCCTCGATGCTGACCGACCGGGGGAGCGACCATGTATTCGGCTCGGGAAGCGTACTGGAAGACCTCGTTAGATATGTCCGTACGGGTAAACGGTGCCGGCTCATGTTCGTAGGCGACAACGCCCAGCTGCCTCCCGTGGGCCATGAGACCAGTCCCGCCCTCGACCCCCGCAAGATGGAGCAATTCGGGCCGGTGGAATACGCCTCGCTGGACGAGGTGGTGCGCCAGCAGGAAGATTCCGGGATACTGTTCAATGCGACCCTCGTGCGCTGTATGCTCGAAGCTGGGATTTATGAGACCCCGTTGTTCGATATGTCCTTCCCGGACTTCAAGGCGCTCGACGGAGGGGAGTTCCTCGAGACGGTCGAGGATTGCTATTCACGCTACGGCCGGGACGAGACGATCGTCATCACCCGCTCCAACAAGAGAGCCGGCCGGTTCAACGAGGGTATACGCCGCAACGTGCTCTACCTGGAGGAGGAGCTGGAAACGGGCGATATGCTGATGGTCGTTAAGAACAATTATTTCTACGGGCCCAAAGAGGAAGATTCACGGATGGAATTTATCGCAAACGGTGACATAGCGCGCCTTGCCCGGCTCCGCCGGGTCGAGGAGCTGTACGGGTTCCGGTTCGCCGAGGCGGTCCTCGAGTTTCCCGACTATGAGGGCATCGATGTGGACTGTCGCCTGCTGCTCGACACCCTCGCTGGCGAGACGCCCTCGCTCTCTCGCGACGATACGTTCCGGCTGTTCCACGCCGTGGAGGAGGATTACGCCGATATTACCGGCAAGCGAAAGCGTTACAAGGCGGTCTCAGATAACCCCCACTTCAATGCCCTGCAGGTGAAGTTCGCCTATGCCGTGACCTGCCATAAGGCCCAGGGCGGCCAGTGGAAAGCGGTTTTCGTGGATAAGATGCTGTTCGGCGAGGAGCAGATGTCCCGGGACCTGATGCGGTGGCTATATACGGCCCTCACCCGCGCCACGGAGAGGCTCTACCTTGTTAATTTCGACGAACGGTTTTTCGACGGAACGGACGGGTGACGCATGGTCGGCCTATCGCGTGCGACGGGGAGGCTCTATCTGGTCAATTTCGACGAACGGTTTTTCGACGGAGCGGACGGGTAACTGCATGGCCGGCCGGCAGGGCCTGAAATTTAGCCGAGCCCCCGGAAAAATTATTCGAATGTGATCCCGTAATACTCGCAAAGTTTTCTTAAGGTCGGCAGGGTGACAATGTTCTCGCCGGTCTCGAGTCGGCCGATATTGATCCCAAGGTCGAAGATCACCTCCTCCTGTTTTATTCCCTTTTGCCTGCGGACCTCTTTTAACCGTGACGAGATCGTAATTGCGAGGTCTCTGTTTTTGTTTTCGGCCATAGGGCAAATTTACGGATTCGTTTTATAATTGGTGCCCTCCTCCCATGGGGAGCGGGGCCGGACCGCACGGACGATCCCCCGGATTTTTCGGGACAGGGGTTTCTGGATTATTAACGAAAGTTTGAGTAACTTTGCAGACTGGCTGTGCCTGAACCGCTTAAAAATTATATTTAATACGATACCCTAACGTGGCGCAAGAGAAAAAATACGTCGAAACTCCCCTGATGACGCAGTATTACGGTTTCAAAGCCGTACATCCCGACGCGATCCTGCTTTTCCGTGTCGGGGATTTTTACGAGACATTCGGTGAGGACGCTATCAAGACCAGCAGTATCCTCGGGATCACCCTTACCCGCCGGGCCAACGGGTCCGCATCGTCCGTAGAGCTTGCCGGTTTCCCTTACCATGCGTTGGATACCTACCTGCCCAAGCTGGTGCGGGCCGGGGAACGGGTTGCCATATGCGAGCAGTTGGAAGACCCGAAGACGGCCAAAAAGATCGTCAAACGCGGGGTGGTGGAGCTGGTTACGCCCGGTATCGCCCTGAGCGACAATATTCTTTCAGGCCGCGAGAATACGTTCCTCGCTTCCGTTTACTTCGGTGCCCAGACCACTGGGATCGCTTTCCTGGATATTTCCACCGGGGAATTCTATGCGGCACAGGGCAGTGATTCCTATATAGACAAACTGTTGTCCAACTTCGCGCCCAAAGAGGTCATTTACCAGCGTATAGCCCATGAGCGGTTCACGGAGGCTTTCGGCTCGAAATACTATACTTATAAACTGGACGAGTGGGTGTTTTCGGAGGAAACCAACCGCGAGAAACTTTGCCGCCAGTTCAACACCAAATCCCTCAAGGGGTTCGGTATCGATTCGCTTCCGAGCGCCATCGCCGCCGCCGGGGCCATACTCTATTACCTGGAGTTTACCGAACACCGGCAGGTGGACCACATATCGTCCATCTCGCGTATCGACGAGGACAAATACGTATGGATCGACAAGTTCACCATACGTAACCTGGAGCTTTTCCCCAACGGGGAGGCCCGGCGAACGTCGTTCGCCGATGTGGTGGACCGCACGTTCACCCCGATGGGGTCGCGCATGCTGAAAAAATGGATAGCCTTGCCTATCAAGGACCTCAAGGAGCTTTCATACAGGCACGACATCGTGGGGTTCCTGCGGTACGAGGCCGATTTCAGCGAAGAGATATCCGGCAGCCTGTCGCTAATAGGTGACCTGGAACGCATAGGTTCGCGAATTGCCGCCCAGCGGGTATTGCCGCGCGAGGTGGTGCAGCTCAAGAATTCTCTGGAGGCGATGGCATCGCTCCGGGAAAAATTAAAGGATTGCGGCAATGCCGCACTGTCCGGCCTTGCCGAGGAGATAGAGCTGATGACCGAGGTGCGGGAGAAGATAGCGAGCGACGTTTACCCCGACCCGTCCAACCAGCTTCTCAAGGGCGGTGTAATCGCGGACGGGGTGGACCTCGAGCTGGACGAACTTCGCACCATCGCCATCCGGGGCAAAGACTTTTTGGCCGAGATCCAGCAGAGGGAGAGCGAAAAAACCGGGATACCCTCCCTGAAGATAAGCTTCAACAACGTCTTCGGTTATTATATCGAGGTGCGCAACACCCACAAGGACAAGGTACCGGAGGGGTGGATACGCAAGCAGACCCTTACTTCGGCCGAGCGATACATCACCGAGGAGCTTAAAGAATACGAATCGAAAATCCTTGGGGCCGAAGAGAAGATAATAGCTATCGAGCAGCGTCTTTACGGCGAGTTGGTGGAGTATCTTGCCAAATACCTGCGCATTATGCAGCGCAATTCGGCCGCCGTTGCCCGGCTGGACTGCCTGCTATCGTTCGCCACCGTAGCCCGGGAGAGGAATTATTGCCGCCCTGTGCTGGACGAGGGCAAGGGGCTGAAGATCAACCAGGGGCGACACCCGGTGATCGAGACACTCATGCCGGTAGGTGAACAGTATATCCCGAACGATATCCTGTTGGACGACGACAGTCAGCAGATTATGATGATCACCGGGCCCAACATGGCGGGTAAATCCGCCTTGCTCCGCCAGACGGCCCTAATCGTCCTGATGGCCCAGATAGGTAGCTTTGTCCCGGCCGCGGCCGCGAAGATAGGAGTGGTGGACAAGATATTTACGCGCGTGGGTGCGTCGGACAATATTTCGCAGGGCGAGAGTACGTTTATGGTCGAAATGCTCGAGTCGGCAAGTATCCTTAACAACCTTTCGGACCGGAGCCTGCTGTTGTTGGACGAGATCGGGCGGGGTACCAGCACGTATGACGGCATCTCCATCGCCTGGGCTATGGTGGAATACATCCACGGGCACCACTCGAAACCCAAAACGCTTTTCGCCACGCATTACCACGAGCTTAACGAGATCGAGGAATTCTGCCCGAGAGTGAAGAATTACAATGTGAGTGTCAAGGAGGTAGGCAACAACATTATCTTCCTGCGCAAGCTCGTGCCGGGCGGTACGGAACATTCGTTCGGGATACATGTGGCCCGGATGGCCGGGATGCCCAAAAAGGTAGTGGACCGGGCGACCCAACTGCTGACAAGCATGGAGGGCACCAAGCGCAACGTCGATGTTCAGGAAACCAAAAGCAAGCAGGGTAAACGCCCGGGCAAGGCCGCCGACGCGGTGCTGGAAAAAATGAAAGGTTTCTCGCACTCATCCCCGGCGCAGGCCGCCCCGGAATTCCAGCTGAGTATGTTCCAGCTGGACGACCCTGTCCTGCGGCAGATACGCGACGAGGTTAAGGGCCTGGATATAAACTCCCTGACGCCCCTTGAAGCGCTCAATAAACTGAACGAGATCAAAAAGATCACGGGTCTCTGACCCGGAGGGCGTTACCTGAGCCAGAGGTAAAGTACGATCCCGACAAAGGCCAGTACGATGGCCGCCAGTTCAGCTTTACGGCCGCGCGATAATTTGCGGCGGGGCGGCAGTATCCGTGTGTCGTTGTCCATGCTTTCCTGTTTTCGTTTCGTCATTCCGTTATCCCTATATCGGCCGTGAATATATTGCCTCCCTCGAATATCCAGTAAACGGCGATGATCAACCCTATTATAACCAAAAGCGCCGCAAAGAAAGAAAAAATCAACATCCAGACGGTGCGCCAAACGGTCCCGATCCACCGCGTACCGAAAAGCTGTTTGAGAGTGATCACGGTAAATACAAAGTAAAGGCTCCAACTGACCAGCCAGTGGGACGTAAGATCGTCCTTATTCCAGAATATCCAGCGGTATGGCAAATAAACCAGGTCTATGATAAACCGCTGGGCCGCTATATATCCGCTGACGAACAGCAGCTCCGTGTAGTTATACCGCCGCCGGTTAGACCGCCAGAAGCAAAGCTTAATAAACGCCGTATAGATCGGCAGCATGAACAGCGAAAGTATGACGGCCGAATCCACCAGCCAGCGGACCACTGCGAACAGGGTCTGCTCGAAGAACGTGAGTTCCCGTTCGGTGTTTGTGAAAAGTTGCTCCTCCAATTGATATGCTTCCAGTGAAGAAGTGTACCCGGATTGGGTCCAGATCATCACAAGGTAGAGGATCCCGTATAAACCCGCGAGAAGTACCATGAGCGAGAACGGGTTGGCATAGGCCATCCGTTGCCCCTCGATATAGTCCCGGGACATATAACCGGGCCGGTAGAATAGTTGTAGCGAGGTCTTGAACAACCCCCGTTCGATATGGAAGACGGCATTGATGAAGTTGGCCACACTGGCGGAGAGGGTGAGACGCCGGGTGGTGGTTTTCTGGCCGCACTCCGGGCAGTATTTGCCGGTGACCTCCATACCGCAATTCCTGCAAATCCCCTCGGTCGAGCCGTTCTTGCGCTCCCAGAGGCTGGTTTTAACCTGCCTGCCGGACGACTTTCCGGCCCGGTTTGCCGCCTGGCCGGACATATCCTGATCCTTGGTTTTTTTTCGGGAAGCCATTGGGGGAATTTTTAGTGCCGTCGCAAAATTACCAATTCCCGCCGACCGTGGAAATAAATCCGGTGGAAAAACTCTCCCCGCCCCGGGAACACGGGGGAAGCAGACCGGCCGGAACCTTTCCCGGGATGCTGAATAAAATTGCCGGATTAATTATTTTTAGATATATTACCGACTAAAACCCATACTTAAATTTCATTGCCTTACAGTGCAGCCGCTTATTTTCGAGTGAACCTGCTTGAGGATAATGGTGTAAATCGCCCCGCGGGCATAACACAGGCCGTATAATAATCATCTACCCGACAATTGATGTCTTTTCCCACTTACAGGCAATTGGATGCCATGGATTGCGGTGCGGCTTCCCTGAGGATAATATGCGCATCATACGGAAAGTATTTTACCCAGGAGAGGATCAGCCGCGCTTGTCGAACCGCAAAAAACGGGGTTTCCATGCTTGCCATCAACGATGCCGGCGAATCGTTGGGGTTAAGAACTATGGGCGTGAGGGTCGGGTGGGATAAATTAGAACGGCTGCCGCTTCCGTGTATTCTCCATCTTAGAAACAAACATTTCGTGGTGTTATATAAGGTCAAATGGACCCGCCACGGGGAATACTATTATATATCCGATCCGGCACGCGGGTTATTGAGATACGAAAGGCAAAACCTCAAAAGGATTTGGCTCAACGATTGTCCAGACGGTGGAGAACCGTTCGGATTTGCTTTACTCTTCGAAACTACCCCAGAATTTTACCGACAGGAGGAGGGAGATAAGAAAGCAGGTATTAGCATGAAATTCCTTGCCGGATATTTCAAACCGTATACCCGTAATATTGTACAGATCTTCGCCGGGATGTTGGTTGGGAGTATGGTCAGCCTGATCATGCCATTCTTGACACAAGGTGTTGTAGATGCAGGCATCGGGAACGGCGATATCGGTTTTGTCATAGCTATACTTATCGCACAAGTTATGCTCGTGATGGGACAAATGGCCAATACCCTTATCCGAAACTGGCTAATGCTTCATGTCACTTCGCGGACCAGTATTGCGTTGATCTCCGATTTCCTGGGTAAACTCATGCGCCTGCCCCTGGGTTATTTCGACAGTAAGAATGTCGGTGATATTTTACAGCGCATCAAAGACCATCACAGGATTCAGGATTTTTTGACAGGTTCTTTCATAGGCATTTTCATGGCTATAGTAAACTTTACGGTTTACAGTGCCGTAATGTGTAGTTATGATCTGCTGATATTGTTGATTTTCTTAGCCGGGAGCGCCTTGTATGTCATGTGGATAGTGATGTTTCTGAGGAAAAGGAGGAAGCTCGATTATATGCGCTTCCAGGCCGCTTCGCGGGACCAGAGCAAATTGGTTGAAATGATCAACGGAATGCAGGACATCAAAATAAATAACGCAGAAAAAAAGAAGCGGTGGCAGTGGGAAAACCTGCAGGTCGAACTGTACCGTATAAGGATAAAAGGGCTCGCATTGGGTCAGGCCCAGCAAGTGGGGTCCACCTTTATCGACCAGACAAAAAACGTACTGATATCCTATATCGCTGCCAGAGCCGTTATCTCGGGATATATGACCCTCGGTATGATGATGGCAATGCAATATATCATAGGGCAGCTCAACGGACCGATATCGCAGTTCGTAAATTTTATACAGTCATCTCAGGATGCAAAGATCAGTTTGGAGAGGCTCAATGAAATACACTTAAAGCCGGACGAAGAGCCAAAGGGGGTTAGAAAAATGACGGATATTCCACGTAACGGGGATATAGTGCTAGATGAGGTTGTTTTCCAATATGACGGCCCGCATTCGGAAAAAGTTCTTGACCGTATTTCACTC
The DNA here is from genome assembly GCA_021201825.1 of Alistipes sp. Taxonomy (GTDB): domain Bacteria; phylum Bacteroidota; class Bacteroidia; order Bacteroidales; family Rikenellaceae; genus WRDF01. The sequence continues at coordinate 139,203 of JAJQED010000037.1, read as the reverse complement.
ACCATTAAAGCCGGTCAGGTAACTGCTATCGTCGGCAGCAGCGGAAGCGGCAAAACCACCTTGCTTAAACTAATACTGGGATTTTACGAACCCACCCAGGGAGAAGTAAAACTCGGTGAACGCCGTTTATGTGAATACAGTAATCATCTATGGCGGGCCTGTTATGGAGCAGTCCTTCAAGAGGGATATATCTTCAACGATACCATAGCCGGAAATATCGCCATATCGGACGAAAATATCGACATGCAAAAAGTCAGGGCAGCCGTAAGGATCGCCAATCTAGAGAGGTTTGTCGAGTCTCTCCCTCTGAAATACGAAACCAGGATCGGACCTCAGGGAAAGGGATTGAGCAGCGGACAGAAACAGAGATTACTTATTGCCCGTGCGGTATATAAGGATTCTCCTTATTTCATATTCGATGAGGCGACCAATACGCTAGATGCCAATAACGAAAAAACGATAATGGAAAACCTCCGAAAGTTCTTTAAAAATAGAACTGTCGTTATTGTTGCCCACCGGCTGAGTACGGTGAAAAATGCCGATAAAATAGTAACATTGGAACATGGGAAAATCGTAGAAGAGGGAACACATAATGAACTTCTTGCCAGGAAAGGTAATTATTACCGCCTGGTTGTAAACCAATTGGAAATAGGTGGATAGGCAGTCTTATATATTTACCAGTGAGCGGACCGAACAGGTGATGGGCAGGATCCCCCAAAAGATTTCCCGTATGGGATTATTGGTGATGGCAATCGTCTTGGGTGGAATTATAGCGGGAAGTTTTTACCTGGAGTATCCCCGTAAGGTTATTTGCCAGGTATACGTTATTACCGGTAAGGATAGCGGCGGACCGGTGCGATTCCGTGGAGAAGTAGATTCGGACAATGTGCTGGAAATCGAAAAGGGGCAGACCGTCAATATCAGGATGAACAGTTATCCGTTCACCGAATACGGGTTTTTGCACGGCGAAATCGTGGAGGTTTGCCGGAACGATCGATCCGGGATATATGAGGTTATTATCGGGATCACGGAAAATTCGGATAATTCGAAATATGCCGGGGTCGAAATAATATTCGGGATGAAAGGAACGGCGGAGATCATCGTGAGCAAGGAAAAATTGTTCCGGGAATTGACCGCTCCGTATAAAAAGGCACGGGGTATCCATTCGAAACCGGCCGGAGCCCGGCCTTAAAAACAAGAAAGATTTGCATAAAGGAATTTTTTTTACAATATTTCAGGTATTCCATGGAATGGCAACATGAGATTGATGCAGTCATACAAAATGAGACTGTACCCTATTATCAGCGAGTATAAGAGACGGAGACCGGTATCAACTCACAATTTATAATAATTCAACCCACCCGACCTATGGCCGTATTCGATCCCGACCTAATGGAAATAAAGTGTTCTCTCAAACGGATTTTTATCCTCCTGCTTATAATGATAGGAGGAGTTTGCTCGACTCCGGCCCAGGTCATCACTCTTACAATGGAGGAAGCTATCGCCGTAGCCCAGATCGGTTCGCTGGAATCCGAGGCCGTAGGGAATACTTTCCTTAGTAATTATTGGAGGTTCCGATCTTTTAATGCCTCCATGCTTCCGTCGCTTAACCTGAATGCAACACTGGCTAATTTCGAACGGTCCCTGCGGCCGCTGCAGGATTATAACACCGGGGAAATTACGTACCGGAGCAACTACAATATGTACAATTCCCTATACCTGTCCATCGACCAGAATATTGCAGCCACGGGCGGTACACTCTCCCTATATTCGAGCCTGACACGGCTCGACCAGTGGCGGCCCAATAAAAGTATTTCCTATTATTCCCAGCCCATAACTTTGTCGTACCTGCAGCCGTTCCGGTCTTATAACTCTTTTAAATGGGATAAGAAGATAGAGCCGGTAATGTTCGATAAGGCCAAGCTCGAGTATCTCGAACAGATAGAGGACATTACCAGTCGTACGGTCCGGTTGTTCTACGACCTGCTTTTGTATAAGATCAACTATGAGATCGCGGTTTCCAATTATGAGAATACCCGCACGATGTATTCCATAGCCTCCCAAAGGTTCCTGCTGGGAAGTGTAAATAAGAGCGAGTTGCTCCAACTGGAATTGAGGATGATCAACGATAGTCTGGCGATCAGTACCAACGAAAATAATTTTCTCGCTAAGAAACTCGAATTCAAATCTTTCCTTAGGATCGAAGATGTTGCCGACATTGACCTTGCCATGTCCGAGGATATTCCTCAGCTTAATCTCGACCCCGATTACGTATTAAACAAGGCGCTGCAAAATTCTTCTTTCCTGACATCCCAGCAGATCACACTCCTCGAATCGGAACGCAATATAGCCATCGAAAAGGGTAGCCGGGGTATGTCCATAGGTTTCAGTACGCAATTCGGGCTCTCAAATAATGCGAATGATTTCAGGCGGGCCTATTCCAACTTGATGGACCAGGAGATAGTGGCAGTAACTTTCCGCATCCCGATAATGGACTGGGGAATGGGCCGGGGCAGGGAGAAAGTTGCCCGGGCCAGGCATGAAACCGTTCTTAACCGGATCGACCAGGCGACGATCGATTACCGCAATGAAATATACAGGCAGGTGCTCGAATTCAATTCCCAGCGGGGTAAATGCCTGCTCGCCCATAAGGCCAGGCAGATCGCCGAAGAGCGGTACCGGATGACCATCGGAAACTTTTCTAACGGTACGGCCACCGTGACGGACCTCAATACGGCCCAGACAGAGAAAGACGAGGCCCAGCGGAACTATATCGGTGAGCTGGCCAATTTCTGGATAAGCTATTTCAACCTGCGCAAAACGACTCTTTATGATTTCATATCGGGGTCCGATATATCGGCCCGGTTCGATGAATTGATAAAATAACGGGAAGCAGGCAGAGGGGTATCAAATCTTCCGGATAGCCCCGGTAGTTACGATAAGCCTATAAACAGGGGCGGCAAAAGAGCCACGGCTTTTCGCAGCGAATTGTTTACGGCTTCCCGTATCGATCGGGTTCGGCATCCGGAGCGGGACAAATGGGCGAATGTGCGAACGGTTATCCTTTTCCACGGTTTTTATTATCTTTGTTTAAATTTTCGCGTGAGTGGATAGATTATCTCGGATCGCCGACTGGATGCTGTCACAGTACGGTATTTTAGGTATAGTTCTCACCCTTTCGGCCCTTGTGCTGCTGGCCGTGCAGTTGTACTTTCACCTGCGCCTTTACGGGCTTACGGCCCGGCCCGCCGGGGGGGATGCCTGCCCCGGGGACGGCGATAAGATCGGTACGGGAAGCGGAATATCGGTTGTCGTTCCAATGGGGGACGACTACTGGTTCCTCGAGAACATCCTGCCAAAGATCCTCGCCCAGGATCATAAGGAACTGGAACTGGTGATCGTCGAGATCGGGACAACTGAGGATTTCTCGGACAGGCTGATAGTCCTCAAAGAACAATATCCCCGCCTGACCGTTACCCGTGTGGACAACGATCCACGGTTCCCCATCAGCAATAAGATCGCATACAATATCGGGATCAAGGCCGCCCGGTATGAGAATATCATACTTACTACTTCGGACGCCTATCCCGTTTCGGGCAAATGGATCGCCCAGATGGCCAAGGGGTTCTCGCGCGGGGATATCGTCATCGGTTACTGCGGCATGGAGAAGAAAGAGGGGCGGCAGGCCGCTCTGATGCGCAGCAGCAAGCTCTTTACGTCCGTGCGGTTCCTGTCGGCCGCAAGGGGCGGCAGGCCTTACCGGGGTATAATCCAGAACCTCGGGTTTTCCAAGCGGATATATTTCGATGCCAACGGCTTCGATCATCTTAATATGAACCTCGGCGAGGACGACCTGTTCGTCCAGCGCCTGGTCAGGCATGGACGGGCGACTGTGGTGATCAGTCCATACGCCACGGTCAGGCAGGTCATTTGGGGCGGCCGCACCTGGTGGTGGGAACGCCGTAAGTTCTATGACGCCACATCACGGTATTACCCGGCGCCGGTCAAGGCAGAAGCGGTCACGGAAACGCTGACAAGGATGTTCTTTTACCTGGCCGTACTGGCAATGGTGATCCTCTTGCCGTGGGAGCTTAAAGTCGCGGCCGTGGTGATGCTCGTAGCCAGGATGCTGCTGGTCCGGTATTACCTTTGGCGGTGGCGCGTGGTTCTGGGCGAACCGGGGTTGGGCAATTCCTCGATGCTTTTTGACCTCTATTACCCGTTTTCCCGGGTATGGCTGACCATTATGGGCCGTATCAAACCGGCTCCCGGCGTATGGAAATAGAGAAATACATAATTGCGGACGACCGCACGCTGGTGGATATGAGCCTCGACGGCGACCCGGCCGCGTTCGAGCAGTTGTTCAACCGCTACCGCGATTCTATTTGCCAGCTCTACACCCAGCGAACGGGCGGCAACCGGGACGACGCGGACGACCTGCTGCAGGAGGTGTTCATTAAGGTCTACCTCAAACTTCACCGTTACAATCCGGACTATACGTTCGGCCAGTGGATATATACGATCGCCCGTAACACGTTCATAGATTATGTCCGCAAGAGGCGCGAAGACCTCTCGCTCGACAATTTCCCGGACGGCCATCCTACCGTGTCCCCGTCCTCGTCCACCCCGACGCCGGAGGAGAGCATAATCAGCTCCCAGCAGAAAGCCCAGCTGGAGCAGCATCTGGAGAGGATGACCCCGCGATACCGCAAACTGATTGAGCTGCGCTATTTCCGGGACCTGTCCTACGAGGAGATAGCCACCGAGTTGGCCGTGCCGATGGGGACCGTCAAGACCCAGATACACAGGGCCCGGGAGCAGTTGTGCCGTTTCATTACCGACAATTCCGACATACTGCCTTAAACCGTAAAGCCGCACCGAATTGGATGCAGAAATAATATACCGGTACTTTCCCGACCTCGACCGGGACAAGAAAGAGCGGTTCGAGGCGCTCGGGGAGTTGTACGCCCTTTGGAATTCCCGAATTAACGTAATTTCACGCAAGGATGCCGACCAGCTGTACATGCGGCACGTACTGCATTCGCTGGCGGTTGCCAGAGCCTGTACTTTCGCGGACGGGGCGCGCATCCTCGATGTGGGGACGGGCGGGGGATTCCCTGGCATACCTTTGGCAATAATGTTCCCGCAGGCCGGGTTCACCCTTGCCGACTCGATCGGGAAAAAGATAAAAGTGGTCCGGGAGGTATCCGGGGCGCTCGGCCTGGGCAACGTCGAGGCGGTGAATGCCAGGGCGGAGAGCCTGCCCGGCAAATACGATTACGTCGTATCGAGGGCCGTCACGGCCCTGCCCACCCTGACCGGGTGGGTGTGGGACAAGATCGCACCGGGCCAGGCCGGAACCCTCCCCAACGGGATGATATGCCTCAAAGGGGGCGACCTGGAAGAAGAGATACGGGCGGCGGGCAAACGGGTAGAGGTGTTTGACCTGTATGGGTTCTTCCCGCTGGAGTTCTTCGAAACGAAAAAGGCCCTCTACTTGCCCAGGTGAGGCTGCCCTGTTAACGAATTTTGGACTATGGATAATAAAAGGCTTTTTCTTGTAGACGCTTATGCGCTGATATACAGGAGTTACTATGCGTTCCTGACCCGCCCTATGCGGAGCCCGGACGGGGTGAACACCTCGCCCATCTTCGGGTTCGTCAAGTTCCTGCGGGATTTGATAAAGAGGGAGCGCCCGCATTACCTCGGGGTCGCGTTCGACTCCAAGGGACCCACTTTCCGCCATGAGATGTACTCCGAATACAAGGCCAACCGCGACGCGGCACCGGAGGATATACATCTCTCGGTGCCTTACATCCGGCAGATACTGGAAGCGATGAGGATCCCGGTGCTGGAAATGTGCGGCTGGGAGGCGGACGATATCATCGGCACCCTTTCGTGCCGGGGGGAGGAACAGGGCTTCGACGTTTATATGGTCACCCCCGACAAAGATTTTGGCCAGCTGGTGCGCGACCACGTGTTCATCTACCGCCAGAACAAAGGAGGCGACGGTATCAGCATTATAAAACCCGAGAACATCTGTGAACATTACGGGATCGGCGACCCCCGGTTGATCATCGACATCCTGGCCCTGTGGGGCGATGCGTCGGACAATATTCCCGGTGTGCCGGGTATCGGCGAGAAGACGGCTGTGAAACTGGTTTGCGAGTTCGGGACCGTGGAACAGATCCTCGGGAACATCGACAAACTCAAGGGTAAGGTGCGCGAAAATATCCTGGCTTCCAAAGAGCAGTTGTTGCTCTCCAAGAAACTCGCAACGATAGATACGGATGCCCCGGTACCGTTCGACCCCTCTAAACTCGTGATGGAAAATCCGGATGCTATGGCCCTGCGGAGTGTCTTCCTCGAGTTGGGATTCAGTATGTTCATCCGTGAGATGGAGGCGGGAAAGTTCCTGCCGGATATGAATGTCCTGATACCCGGCGAGAAGCCCCGCAAAGTAGCAGTGGAGCCGGACCCGTTCGACGAGCGGCCGATGCATCCCAAATCGCCCACCCGCAACCTGCGGCAGAAGACTGCCCAGTCCGTACAGGGGTCCCTGTTCAACGATAGCGGGCAGGCACGGGAGGACGGTGCAGGGGATAAAGGATTCGATGTACGGGAGGGTTATAAGACCATCGAGGACGTGCCGCATGACTACGGCCTTGCAACCACCCAGGAGCAGGTACAAGCCATTATCGAGGAGATCAGGGAGTCCGGGGAGTTCTGTTTCGACACGGAGACTTCCGGGTTCAACATCTACTCCTGCAAACTGTGCGGCATATCCATCTGCGCCCGGCCGGGCAAAGCGTGGTACATACCGCTTCACCTCGACAACCGGAACGAGTTGCTGCGGATGCTGGCCCCGGTCTTTGCCGACCCGTCGATACCGAAGATCGGCCAGAACATTAAATTCGACATTATGGCCCTGGGTGTGGCCGGGATCGAGACCCGGGGGTTGAAATACGACACAATGCTGCTCCACTACCTGCTGGACCCCGAATCGCGCCATGGGATGAGCTATATGAGCAAATCTTTCCTCGGGTATGCACCGATAGAAATAGAGACCCTGATCGGCAAGGGGGCCAAACAGGTCACCATGGATATGGTGCCGCCTGACAAGGTTGCCGTGTATGCCGCCGAGGATGCGGACGTGACCCTGCGGCTCAAGGAAGTGCTGTGGACACAAGTCGTCGCTGAAAAACTGGATAAGCTATACCTCGAGATAGAGGAGCCGATGATAGACGTGCTGGCGGATATCGAAGCCGCAGGGGTCAAAATAGATACGGAAATACTGGCCGATGCCGGTCGGGAACTGAACCGCAAACTGGCCGGCATGGAGGAAAAGATACGGGACCTCACGGGCGAGCCGGACCTGAACGTCAATTCGGCCAAACAACTCGGCGAAGCGCTGTTCGGTCGGATGAAGATCGATCCCAAACCAAAGACAACCAAGACCAGGCAATACCGCACGGACGAAGAATACCTCCAGTCGCTGGCTGACAAAAGCCCGGTGATACCGTTAATACTGGAATACCGGGGCATCCGTAAATTGCTCTCAACATATATCGACGCACTGCCGCAGCTGGTCGATCCGACTACCGGGCGGGTACACACCTCATACAACCAGGCGGTTACCGCTACGGGACGCCTCAGTTCCTCGAACCCAAACCTGCAGAACATCCCCGTGCGTGACGAGCAGGGCCGCGAAATACGCAAGGCGTTCGTCCCGGCGGACAGCGACCATGTATTGCTGTCGGCCGACTATTCGCAGGTGGAGCTTCGCCTGATGGCCCACCTGAGCGGGGACAAGAACCTGCTGGAAGCGTTCAATAACAAAGAGGATATCCATGCCGCTACGGCATCGCTCCTGTTCAACGTTCCCCTCCCCGAAGTTACGGCCGACCACCGCCGGAAAGCCAAGACAGCCAATTTCGGTATAATTTACGGCATATCGGCGTTCGGTCTGAGCCAGCGTCTCAACATACCCCGGGGCGAGGCCAAGGAGATCATCGACGGTTATTTCCGTTCCTACCCGGGGGTTAGGGAATATATGGAACGGGTGATAGAACAGGCCCGGGAACAAGGCCATGTAACGACGATCTTCGGCCGTAAGCGCAAACTTCCCGATATCCGTTCGGCCAACGCCGTTACAAGGGGCCTTGCCGAACGCAACGCGATCAATGCCCCGATACAGGGCAGTGCAGCCGACATTATCAAAATTGCCATGATCGAGGTCCACCGGGAGTTCAAGGCGCGCGACCTGCGTTCCAAAATGATCATGCAGGTGCATGACGAACTGGTGATCGACCTGTACAAACCCGAAGAGGAAGAGGTGGTAGCCATAGTAACTTCGGCCATGCGCAACGCCGCCAAATTACACGTCGAACTCGTCGTGGATTACGGGATCGGCCGCAACTGGGTCGAGGCGCATTGATGTTAAATAATTGAATGTTTATTCATATATGAATGCTCTTGGGTCGAAACGAGTGTGGAGAGAAGAACACGGACTTAGTCGGTCCGGAGTTCTCACATGAGCTCCACATAGGACCATGAAAATCGTTTCGTTTGTTTTTGAGCATCTTTGCATGCTGATGGGACTAATAGCCAGCCTAGTGACCCTGATCGATAACCTCAAAAAAAAGGAAGACAAAAAAACAAGGGTAAGGAGTGCATCGCACTCCTTTTTAATTAGAATAAAAAATGCCTTACTGTATGAGTAAGGCATTTTCGTGGAGACGGAGGGAGTCGAACCCTCGTCCAAACAGGGAGCCCGAGGGCTTTCTACACGCTTAGCCGTCCGTTTTATCCTTCTGTCCGTATCCGGTAGGCGGCGACCTAACACGAACCCCAGCCCTTTGATTTCGCCCTGCGGTCAGGGCTGTCCGCAAGACTATCCCCAGATTGATGATACCCGGCGGAAAAGCCATAAGGGGAGGATGGCATTCCCAGGGTACTCGTCGGCGAACCGCCTCGGGTCCGCGGATTAAGCCAATTTACATCGGTAAATTAGGCAGCGAGTGAATAGCTATTATTGCCATTTAATTGTTGAACGTTCAGATTTACGAGCCTCCGTACAACGCTCGGCGTGCTTACCGTCAAACCCTGCCTGCTGTCAAAACCGGTCGTCCCCGTGCTTTGTGCGCAAGCATACCATCAGGCGCAAATTCCATACAAAGATACGAAATAACCACGATTCCCCGTCAATTCCCGTTTAAATTTCGGTATGGGAGGCGAGGATACGGCTTCGGCCGGGAGGTGTCCCATTATAATATTAAATCCGACGACCGGAATATAATGGGATAAATGGGCTATCTTTGCCGGTAAACAATTTCGACCCTATGAAAATATCGACCCCGGTGGTAATACTGACCTTTCTGACTGGCCTGTTGGCCGCAAATGCACTCACCGCCCAAGCGGCGGAACCGGAAATTCCGACCGGAGAGAGGTTCGAATGGGTGATCAGCCCCCGTTACAGTGAAATAAGGCATTTTTGGGACTCCGACATCGCCCCGGTGGAATTTTGGGACGATCAGGAGCGGCGCTACAGATATTTCTATATCGACCGGGACGAGAACCCGGTTATGGAATTCAAGTATGAATACCTCGGGCCGTTCTTCGAGGGCCGTGCCGTGGTGGGGAATTCCGGAGGCCCGTACGGGGTCATCGACCGTGACGGCAACCTGGTTGCGGATGTGATCTATGAAGACCTGAAATATTACAAGGAGGGCCTTTGCCCGTTCTTCCGTGATGGATACGGGGGATTCCTCGACATGGACGGGAACGAGGTGATCTCGTGGCCGGGCATCTTTCCGGGCCTGTTTTCCGACGGCTATGCGGTATTCTACGACTCCGAAAGCGAAATGGTCGGTGTTCTGGATAAGGAGGGGCATATGGTTATTTCGCCGGTTTTCGAACGGCTGGGCCCTTACAGCGACGGTTTGCTCCCGGCCGAGGACAGCGACGGCATGTGCGGTTTTATAGATATAGAGGGTAACTGGATAGTGGAACCGGTATACGATTACGTTCAAGTATTCAGTGAGGGCCGTGGTGCCGTATACAAAGACGGTAAGTGGGGATTTGTGGATACGGAGGGTAATATTGCTGTCGATCTGGTATTCGATTATATTATACGGCCATTTTCCAACGGACTTGCTTCGGTGGAAATGGACGGGCTGAGCGGTTGCGTGGACCGTGACGGCAATCTTGTGATACAGCATAAATTTAAATGGATAGACTCTTTTTCGGACGGATATGCCTTTGCTGCGGTACCACAAAACAATAATTACGGAGTTATCGATAAGGCGGGCAATTGGGTCGTGGAGCCATGTTTCGATGTGGTCACGATTTTCGTAAAGGGACTGGCAACCGTACGGGTAGGGCAGAAATGGGGCATGATCCGTATAACGGACTGATCCTGCCTGTGGGTCGAACTGCCCGGGAATAAAACAGTTTTGCTATCTTTGCGCCGTTATGGATTTCCGGCTCGAAAACACCGCCCCGGGGTCGCAGGCCAGGGCGGGTACGATCACCACCGACAGGGGTGATATCCACACTCCTATTTTTATGCCCGTGGGTACGGCGGCTACCGTCAAGGGTATCTTCCATCGGGACCTTACCGATGCCGGAGCCGAAATAATCCTTGCAAATACCTATCACCTTTACCTGCGCCCGGGTACGGCCGTTTTGGAACAGGCCGGCGGGGTACACGGCTTTTCATCGTGGCAGGGGCCGGTGCTTACCGACAGCGGCGGGTTTCAGGTGTTCTCGCTGGCCGGGTGCCGCAAACTCTCCGAAGAGGGGTGCCGGTTCAGTTCACATATCGACGGATCGAAACACCTGTTCACTCCGGAGAACGTGGTGGATACCCAGCGGAGCATCGGCGCGGACATAATGATGGCGTTCGACGAATGCCCGCCCGGGGACGCACCCCGGGACTACGCAGCAAAGTCGCTCGGCCTTACCCACCGCTGGCTGGAACGGTGCTTCGAACAGTACGCCAAAACCTCGCCCAAATACGGCCACAACCAGTCCCTGTTCCCGATCGTACAGGGGTGTGTCTATCCCGACCTGCGGGAGGAATCGGCCCGGTTCGTGCAGGGGTTCGGGGCGGACGGATACGCCATCGGCGGGCTCGCGGTGGGCGAACCTGCCCCGGTGATGTACGAAATGATTGAACTGGTCAACGGCATACTACCGCAGGATAAACCCCGTTACCTTATGGGAGTGGGTACCCCGGTAAATATACTCGAGGCTATCGACCGGGGGGTGGATATGTTCGACTGCGTGATGCCCACCCGCAACGGCCGCAACGGGATGCTATTTACCAGCGAGGGTATAATCAATATCCGCAATGAAAAATGGAAGAGGGACTTCTCGCCGATAGACCCGGCGGGAAATTGTTTCGCCGATCTGCACTATTCCCGCGCCTACCTGAGGCACCTGGCCGTTTCGGGGGAAATGTTGGCCGCGCAGATAGCGTCGCTTCACAATATTTCTTTCTATCTTTGGCTGGTCAAAGAGGCGCGCCGCAGGATCGTGGCGGGTGATTTCGCCGGGTGGAAAGCGCAGATGGTCGAAAAACTCTCCCGCAGGCTCTGACCGCCCGCAAGTAATGCAATGATGAACGGCAACCCGGATACGGAACAAGGCGACCGATGAAATTCAAATTTCCCGGCATAAAGATACTCGACAGGTACATAATGGGTAAGTTCCTCGGGACTTACGTATTCGCCATCGTTCTCATTATCATTATTGTTGTGATCTTCGATGCCGTGGAGAAGATCGACGACTTTATAGAGCTAAAGGCCCCCCTTAAAGCCATCGCGTTCGATTATTACCTGAATTTCATCCCGTACTTCATAAACCAGTTCAGCGGGCTGTTCACTTTTATCGCGGTAATTTTCTTTACCTCGAAGCTCGCCTACCAGACCGAGATCATCGCCATCCTTTCCAGCGGGGTCAGCTTCAAGCGGCTGATGTGGCCCTATTTCCTCTCGGCCACGGCTATTACCCTGCTGGCGCTGGCGCTCAATATGTTCGTGATCCCCAAGGCGAACGAACGCCGTATCGACTTCGAGTCGGAGTACCTGAAAAAGGGGCGCCGCACCCAGCGGTACGATCCCCATATCTACAGGCAGATATACCCGGGCACGTTCGCATATATACGCAATTTCCGGGGCGGGGATGCAAACAGCGCTTCCTACCTTGCCATTGAGCAGTACAACGATAACCGCATCGTGGCCATACTCGAGGCGGCCAACGTGGAGTTCGACCCGGAATCCAAGCGGTGGAGTGCTCCGCGCTACATTACCCGTACTTTCGATGGAGAGGAGGAATTCTTCGAGACCCACGAACGGCTGGATACCCTTATCAACCTCGACGCCACCGAGCTGGGCCGGGTGCAGGACCTGATCAAAACCATGAACAGTTTCGAGCTGAACGAATTCATCAAACAGCAGAAGGAGAAAGGGTCGGATATGATCGCCTACTTCCAGGTGGAACGTACCCAGAGGTTCTCCTATCCTATATCGACTTTTATACTGACCCTTATCGGCGTCTCGCTCTCCTCGCGAAAGGTGCGCGGGGGTACGGGCCTGCATATCGGTATCGGTATCACTCTCTGCTTCTCGTATATCCTGATAGCCAAGTTCGCCGAGGAATTTGCCAAGGGCGGCCTGCTGCCCCCGGCCCTGTCGGTGTGGCTTCCCAATATCTTCTTCGCCATTATAGCGGTCTACCTCTACAAGAAAGCCCCGAAATAGAATAACCGCCCTCAAGGAGCGGTTATTCACCGGTAGTTTTAAAGGAAAGTCGAGGTTATATCTCTTTGCGCAGGCGGGCTACGGGAATGCCGAGCATCTCGCGGTATTTGGCCACGGTGCGGCGGGCGATCTGGTAACCCTTTTCGTTCAGTATGTCCATCAACACCTCGTCGGTGAGCGGTTTGCGCTTGTCCTCCTCGCGGATACACTCCGAAAGGATATTCTTTATCTCGTATGACGAGACCTCGGCACCGCTGTCCGTGTGCATCGCCTCGGAAAATAGTTGCTTTAGGGGTATGATCCCGAAATGGGTCTGGATATATTTGCTGTTGACCACCCGTGAGATGGTCGAAACGTCGAGGCCCGTACGGTCGGCAATATCCTTGAGTATCATCGGGCGGAGCTTACTAAGGTCGCCGTCCTCGAAATAGTCCCGCTGGTAGTTGTAAATCTCGGTCATGGTACGCATCAGCGTATCCTGGCGCTGCTTGATGGCCGATATGAACCATTTGGCCGAGTCTATCTTGCTTTTGACGAACTGTATGGTCTCCTTATCCTCCTCGCGTTTGGCCACGCCGCCCTGTCCGGCCATCTCCTGCATCATCTCCATATAGCGGCGGCTGACGCGCACCTCGGGGACCGTGCCGGAGTTGAGCCGCAGTTCCTGCTCGCCCGAACTGTTGTCCAGTATGAAATCGGGGATAATATAAGGCAGGGCATCGTTGCCCCCCTCGTTATGCAGGTTGCCGGGTTTGGGCGAAAGGCTTATTATTTCCTCGATGGCGTCACGGAAATCGTCCTCGTCGACACCCAGCCGCGACATCAGCTTCTCGTAATGCTTTTTTGAGAATTCGGTGAAGTAGTTGGTGAGTATCTTTTTGGCCAGCTTGCGCGCCGGAGTGGTCATCGGGCGGCTGTTGAGCTGGAGCAGCAGGCACTCCTGCAGGGTCCGCGCTCCCACACCGGCCGGTTCCAGCTGCTGTATCTCCCTGAGGATATCCTCGAGTTCTTCCTCACTGGTCTCCACCCCGAGGCTGAAAGCGATGTCGTCAGCGATGGACGAGAGTTCGCGGCGCAGGTACCCGTCCTCCTCGATACTGCCGATAAGGTACTTGGCCAGTGCTTCCTGTTCCGGCGAAAGGTTGCGGAACCCGATCTGCTCCTCGAGCGATTCGCTGAGGGAACGCCCGCGCGTGATATATACGTTGTAGGGCTTGTCGTCCCTCGAAAAATTATTGGCGTGGTAACGGTAACTCGGAGTGTCGTCGTTGAGGAAATCGTCCATCGTTATCTCCTCTTTCTGCTCCTCCTCTTCCTTGGCCTCCTGGTTGATCTCCTCCTCCAGGACCGGATTCTCCTCTATCTCCTGCTTGATCCTCTGCTCCAGCTGTATGGTAGGCAGCTCCAGCAGTTTTATCATCTGTATCTGCTGGGGAGAAAGTTTTTGTAGGAGTTTCTGTACCTGCTTCTGGCTTATTGCTGACATCTTCGGTTATCGATTATGGGAATTGTATTTACTGCACTTAACATTTTCAATCTCACATTTTCCGTAATACCCTCCCGCTCGCTGTGCGAGTCTGCCGGCAGAAACCCGGTTAAAACTCTGCGTTCTTTGGAGTCCGGGGGAAAGGAATTACATCCCTGATATTAGACATGCCGGTCACGAAAAGCAGCAACCTTTCAAAGCCCAGCCCGAAGCCGCTGTGCGGGGCCGAGCCGAAGCGGCGCAGGTCCAGATACCACCACATGTCTTCCGGTCGTATACCGTAGTCGGACATGCGGGTCTGGAGTAAATCCAGATCTGTCTCACGCTCCGAGCCGCCGATTATTTCGCCTATCTTCGGGAACAATACGTCCATCGCGCGGACGGTGCGCCCGTCCGCGTTGAGTTTCATGTAGAACGCCTTTATCTCTTTAGGATAGTTTATCAATATCACGGGTTTTTTGAAGTGCTGTTCCACCAGGTAGCGCTCGTGTTCGCTCTGCAGGTCCAGCCCCCAGGCCACGGGGAATTCAAATTTCATACCACTCTGGGAAAGAATTTCGATACCTTCGCCGTAATCGAGCCGAACGAAATCATTGTCAGTAACAAATTTCAATCTTTCTATCAGATCGTTGTCATACATTTTGTTAAGGAACTCCAGATCGTCCATGCAGTTCTCCAGGGCATACCTTATCAGGTACTTCAAAAAGTCCTCTGCAAGGTCCATATTATCCTCCAGTTCGTAGAACGCCATCTCGGGTTCGATCATCCAGAACTCGGCAAGGTGGCGCGGAGTGTTGGAGTTCTCTGCGCGGAACGTCGGGCCGAACGTGTATATCTTAGAAAGTGCCATAGCCCCGATCTCCCCTTCCAGCTGACCTGATACGGTCAGGTTGCACTGCTTGCCGAAGAAATCCTGCGTGTAATCAATACTGCCATCTTCCGTACGGGGTGGATTTGCAATATCGAGTGTCGTCACCTGGAACATCGCACCCGCGCCTTCGGCGTCGCTTGCAGTGATTAGAGGAGTATGCAGATAGTAGAAGCCGTGATCGTTGAAATATTTATGAATAGCGAAAGCCATAGCGTGGCTCATGCGGCGGACAGCACCGAAAGTGTTGGTGCGGGGGCGCAGGTGGGCGATCTCCCGCAGGAACTCGAGGGTGTGCCCTTTTTTTTGCAGGGGGTAGGTCTCGGGATCGGCACCGCCGTAAAGCTCGATCTCGCGGGCCTGAACCTCTACGGGCTGGCCCGACCCGAGGCTGTCCACCAGTGTTCCCACCACACGGATACACGAACCGGTGGTCACCTGTTTGAGCAGCTCCTCGTCGAAAGAGGCCACGTCGGCCACTACCTGTAGGTTGTGTATGGTGGAGCCGTCGTTCACGGCGATAAATGCCACGTTCTTATTGCCGCGCTTGGTGCGAACCCACCCCTTAACGGTTACTTCCACTCCGCGTTCGGCGCATTTCAAAAGGTCGGCCACCTTGGGCCTGTCAGCTTCTTTCGACATATCTTGCAGTTATTGTTTTAGTACGGGATTGCCGGTGAAATCCTCACCGGAGAACAAATATCGGTATTTTTTCCCAAATACGTAAAAACGGCCCGCCGGTAAGGCGGGCCGTAGCGTACCGTTACGTGATCACCGCTTTAGAGGGTGATAGTGGTCCCGTTATAGGATATCTCCACCGTATAGTAACAATCGGTGGTGGCGCTCTGGTCGAACCAGGCGTATTTGACGTACAGCTCCGGGAAATCTTCCACCGAAAGCGACGAGCGGTTTAGCACTTCCACCAACTCCATCCCTCCGAAGATAAACCAGAAAGCGCAGCGGGGTTTGTATTTCAGGTCGATGGCCTCGTACCGTACCTCGTAGTCGGTCAGCACCGGCCGCCCCTGGATGTCGGCGTTGACCAGGAATTGCGAGTTGAGTATATCGTTGAAGTAGAACGAGGCCTCGCCCGGGAAATAAACCTCGTAGGCGAACGGCCAGCTGGCCGCCTGACTTTCGTAACCGACGTAATAGGAGGTGGAACGCCCCTCGGCAACCCATGTGTTGCCCAGCGACCCGTCGCCGGTTATAGTGTAGTAATCGAGCCTGTTCACGAAATTATCCCCGCTGAGCATCACCATATTGTAGCCGCCCTCGGCAACGGTGACCTCCCAGCTTGCCGACGGATCGGCAAGCAGATCGCCGAGCCGGTAGCCGTTGGTGTTGATAACCACTTCGCCGTCACGGTAATATTTCTCCTTTTCCATCGTGGTGCGGTCCTGGAACATCAGTATCCATTCGTCGCCGTTGCGCTTGACACTGTTCCCCTCGCCGAACAACTGGTCCAGCAGTAGCACTTCCGTCGCATCGTCGTCCTCGCCGATGGTGACCTTGGCCACGCTCCAATCTTCGAATTGCTGGTCCGCAGTCTCCATCAGGGTGTTGAGCTTGAGCGCGAGGATCATCGGGTCCATATCCATGTCTATCTGGAAGCGGGCCAGGTTATACAGGGCAACCCCTCCCTCCACTCCGGTGACGGTCTCGCTGGCGCTGTCCAGGCAGGAGTAGAACGGCAGGCAGAGGGCTGCGGCAAGGGTCGTGAGGAAAAATTTTTTCATTATGCTGTTTGTCATTATCCGGTTAGAAGCGTAAAATACAGATGCAAATATACACCTTAACGGCGGAACTTCGAATTTATTTTATCCAAAATGCTAACTTTGCCAATCAATCCGCAAACTTAAGATGGAACAGGCTTACCGCAACCTATCCCCCCTACAGATAGAAACCCTTGCCGCGGCCGGCTGTGTGGCCGAGCGGTGGGACAGGGTAATGATCACCGAAGGTACGGACATTTCCGCCCTGCGGGGGTGTACGTTCGCCGGCGAGGTGAGGATAGGGGCTTGCGGCGGCCCGGTTACGGACCATAAGGGTATCCGCCGCCGCAGTGGCATTTACAATACGACGGTTATCGACAGTGAGATAGGGGACGACTGCCTGGTTGCAAACGTTGGGTCCTACATAGCCAACTGCCGTATCGGCCGCGGGGTAATAATCGAGAATACCGGCAAGATCGCCTGTACGGGCGACAGCACGTTCGGCAACGGTGTGCAGGTGGCCTCGATCAACGAGGCCGGGGGCCGGGAAGTCCCCGTGTTCAACGAACTCTCCGCCCAGACGGCATACGTTACCGCGATGTACCGCCACAGGCCGCGGGCTATCGAGGCCCTGCTGGGGCTGATCGGTAGTTACTGCGAATCGGTGCGCTCGGACAAATGTTCGATCGGGGACGGGGCGGTCATTTCCGGTTGCGGTGAAATATGCAATGTCAATATCGGCCCGGGCGCCCGTATAGAGGGTGCGGCGGGGCTGTCGAACGGCACGGTCAACAGCAGTGCCGCCCGGCCCACGTTTATAGGCACCGGTGTCATAGCCCATAACTTTATATGCCTCGAGGGTTCGAAACTCACCGACGGGGTCTCCGTGGACCATTGCTTTATCGGCGAGGCGTGCAAGCTCGAAAGCGGTTTTATGGCCACCCATTCCATGTTCTTCGCAAACAGCGAGCTCGGTGGCGGCGAAGCGGCTTCGGTGTTCGGGGGGCCGTTCACGGTGTCGCACCACCGGTCGTCGCTGCTGATCGCCGGCTACTTTCTCTTTTTCAATGCCGGCAGCGGCTCGAACCAGAGCAACCACCTTTTCAAGGCGGGAGCCGTACACCAGGGCATCCACGAGCGCGGATGCAAATTCGGCAGTAACTCCTACATAATGTTACCCTCGCGCGAGGGGGCCTTTACGGTCGTTATCGGCAAACATACGAACCACCACGACACTTCGCAGCTGCCGTTTTCCTACCTGATAGAGGATGCGGGCCGGTCTTCACTCCATCCGGCCGCCAACCTGCGCAGTTACGGCACGCACCGGGACCTTAACAAGTGGCCCGCCCGCGACCGGCGCGGAGACAAGAGAACGGACCGCGTCAACCAGAGCGAGCATAATCCCTACCTGGGTTCCAAAATACTCAATGCCCTTGGCATCTGCCGCCGCCTTGCTTCGCGCGAGGGGGTGGAGGTGCATAACTATAACCGCATCCGTATTAAGCACGTCGTGCTGAAACGCGGGATACAGCTCTACGAACTGGCCGCCGACGCGGCGGTCGGTGCCGCGCTGGAATCCGGATACAGGCAGGCGAGACCGTTCTGTGGCCAGTGGGTTGATGCGGCGGGCATGTACCTGCCCAAGACGGAGATGGACCGCCTGCTCGGGATGCTCGAGGGGGGCGAATTTGCCGACGTCGCGCAGTTCGAACGGGAGCTGGATGCCATCCATGATGCCTACCCGGACCATGCCTACGCCTGGGGTCTCGGCGTTCTTGCCGACCGGCTCGGCCGCGAACCCTCCCCGGAGGATATAGCCGCCGCCGTAGCCCGGGGCCACGAGGCCGCGGCCGCTCTCACCTCCCAACGCATGGAGGACGCCCAGCGGGATATGGACACCATGATGGAGACCGGCTACGGTATCGACTGCGACAATGAGGAAGAACGCAAAGCGGATTTCCGTGCGGTTAGGAAAGTATAACCGGGGCGTAATATCCCGCTCCGCAATTCGTTGGACAGGTATGAAAAATCTGATTGCCATAATATCGTTAATACTCCCGCTGGCCGCTGCCGCGCAGGGCTTACCGACAGGGACCGAACATATGGACCCCGGGGCCGGTTTTGCGGGCAAGGCGGTGTTCCGTTCACATTTTATCAGTTACGATACCCGGCACGGGGCCGAATCGGGCGACCCGGAGCAGAGCAAATTCTACATGCCCCTCGGGCAGGGGGAAAAGAAGTCCATGCAGGGTAACGACCTGTTCGAATACAAGGCCGATATCCCTTATATCTGGCTCGACCGGGACGTTTATTTGCAGGTAAGCGGGCTGGACTCCTATTACGTTTTTATCGGCGACGATATGGTGGCCTACGGCGAGGACAGCCGTATGCCGATGCAGTTCCTTATCTCGGACCATATTACCGACGGGGAGAACACCATCTCCATTCTCCATGCCCCGGGTGTCGTGCCCCGGATGGAGGAAATGACGGGCACCGGGGCCGGGGCCGAACCGCAGGTGTTCCTGTTTTCTCAGCCAAAGGTCTGTATCGAGGATTACCGGATCAGGTTCTTCCCCGATTCGACGGGGTCGTTCGGGGTGATAAATGTACGGCTGGCGCTCTCGAACAGCTATAACAGTGCGGAGACCTACACCGTGGGTTACGATATATACTCCCCGCAGGGCAAGCTGCAATACTACGATATGCGGGAGGTCACGGTGGATGGCCGTGGCCGGGATACGGTAAGGTTCCGGGAACCGATCTATAAGACTAACGAGAACTTTTGGACCCCGGATAACCCGGCGCTCTATTACGGCATGCTGACCGTGCGGCGCGGCAACCGGATGATCGAATATATCCCGTTCCGGGTCGGGTTCGGGAAGACCGAGCTGGCTTACGGGAAAGTGCTTCGCAACGGCATACCCGTGGAGATGAAGCCGGTCATATATAACGCCGCCGGGGATATAGCCGCCGCCCGTGCCGACCTTGCGGCCCTGAAAAAGGAGGGATACAATACACTCTTGCCGGATTATCCCCAGCCCGGGTGGTTTTACGACCTGTGCGACGAGACCGGTTTCTATGTGGTCGATAACGCCAATATCTCGCCCCGGCCCACCCGTCTGGGACCCATACCGGGAGGCGATCTGGCAAACGATCCCGCCTGGCTCGGCCGTTACCTGAAGCGGGCCGAATCGGTGCGTTCGCGCTCGGTCAACCACACCTGCGTTATGGCCTGGTCCCTGGGCAGCGATTCGGGCAAGGGGTATAACCTCTATGAGACCTATATCGACCTCAAGTCCCGCGAGCCGTTCCGCCCCGTAATTTACCGGTTCGCCGGCTGGGAGTGGAAATTCGACACTGCGTCGTTTTAACCCGCCGGCCCCGACAGGGACCGTTTAGCCTATCTTTTTCTTTTCGATGTATGGACGCCGCCAGTGCCGGTCCGGCCCCGATGCCTATTTGTAACTATATAACAAGGGGCGGGAGGGTATAAATCCCTAAAGATTGGGATTTGAAGTCCGGGATTTTCGGGGGAATTTTGCACTGGCTTTAGATAACCCGGAAACATTAGAAGAAATTGGAAAAACTGAACCGTATCGTCATTCTCTCCCTGTTGCTGGCCAGCTTCATCCATCAGCCCGTTTACGGACAACCCCGGGGGCATATCTCTGGCAAGATAACCTCGGTCGAGGACGGGGTGATAAATTTCGCCAACGTTTACCTTAAAGATACCCAGTACGGAACCGTTCCCGATAAGGACGGCATTTACCATTTGAGCGCCCCGGTTGGGGAATACGTGCTGGTAGTGTCGGCCCTCGGGTATAAAACGGAGGAGATCCCCGTCCGGCTTACCCAACAGAATAGGCTGCGGCAGGACGTTACGCTCGCCCCCGAAAATGTACAGGTAGAGAAAGTGGTGGTTTCGGCATCCGGGGTAAGCCGCGTACGGGAGTCGGCATATAATGCGGTGGCCATAGATACCAAGGCGCTGCAGAATACGACCCTCAACCTCAGCGATGCACTGGCGCGCGCCCCGGGCCTGAAGATCAGGGAGACCGGCGGCGTCGGGTCCAATATGACCATCATGCTCGACGGTTTCACGGGAAACCACGTCAAGGTCTTTATCGACGGGGTGCCCCAGGACGGCACGGGCAGTTCTTTCAGCCTGAACAACATACCGGTGAACTACGCGGAGCGGATCGAGATATACAAAGGGGTCGTGCCTGTCGGTTTCGGTACGGACGCCATAGGCGGGGTGATAAATATAGTTACCAAAAAGAACAGCGTCTCGCAGGACCGGAACCGGTGGTTCCTCGATGCCTCCTATTCTTTCGGCTCTTTCAACACGCATAAGAGTTACGTCAACTTCGGGCAGACGCTCAAGAACGGTTTTACGTACGAGATAAACGCGTTCCAGAACTACTCTGACAATAATTACCATATCGATACGCCGGTCAAACAATTCCTCGAGGACGGTTACACGATGACCACGGACGAGATATTCCGCGTGAAGCGTTTCCACGATACTTACCATAACGAGGCCGTCGTGGGTAAACTGGGTGTGGTTGGCAAGAAATGGGCGGACCGGCTGTTGTTCGGGTTCACATGGTCCCAAATGTACAAAGAGATCCAGAACGGCGCGCGGCAGGAGGTGGTGTTCGGGGAGCGGTACCGCGAGGGCCACTCGCTGATGCCCTCGATGGAGTACATCAAGCGCGACCTGCTTACAGAGGGGCTGAACATACGGGTAACGGCCAATTACAACCGCAACCAGACCGACAACGTGGATACGAGCGAATACGAATATAACTGGTTCGGCGAGCGAAAGAAGCGCTCCAGCCCGGGCGAGGTCTCCTACGGTCACAGCCGACAGTACGACGACAACTGGAACGGCACGGCTACGCTGGACTATCGGATCGGTGACGTGCACGCTTTCACTTTCAACCACATGATAAGCGCTTTCAGGCGCAACAGCAAGGATATGCTGGTGGCCGGGTCCACCAAGAACCCTATACCGAGCGACAACCGCAAGAACATCAGCGGACTTTCGTACCGCCTCAAACCGTCGGACAGGTGGAACGTGTCACTATTCGGGAAATATTACAGGATGTTCTCGGCCACTTCCGTGGCTGAAACCACAGCCCAGGACAGCTGGTTTAGAGACACCCGTTCGCAGGATTACTGGGGCTACGGCGCCGCCGGGACCTATTTTATCATCGACGGCCTGCAAACCAAACTCTCCTACGAGAAAGCCTGCCGGATGCCCTCGGACAACGAGATGTTCGGCAACAGTGAGAATTTGGTGGGCAATTTTGACCTCAAACCCGAGCAGAGCGACAACCTCAATTTCACCCTCAGCTACGACCGCACGTTCGGGCTGCATTCCGTCTACGGCGAGGGAGGGCTTATATACCGCGATACACGGGACTACATCATGCAGAGCGTCGGGACCGAAACCAGCCAGAGCGTCAACCACGGCAAGGTGCTCTCCAAGGGGTACAACTTTTCGGTGCGTTACGGCTTCTCGAAATGGGTCAGCGTAGGGGCCAACTTTACCCAACTGAACGCCCGCAACAACGTAAAGACTTTTGTCAACGGCAACGAGGATATAACCTACGGGGTGAGGATGCCCAATGTACCTTACCAGTATACCAACGCCGACCTGACGTTCTACTGGCAGGACCTGGGGTGGAAAGGCAACCTGCTCACGTTCACCTATGACAACATGTACGTGCACAGTTTCCCGCTATATTTCGAGAACCTTGGCGACAGGGAGACCAAAATGTTCGTGCCTAAACAGTTCTCGCACAACCTAACCGTTTCGTACAGCATTATGAACGGCCGATATAACCTTTCGCTGGAATGCCGCAATTTCACCGATGAGAAGCTCTTCGATAATTTCAGCCTGCAAAAGGCCGGCAGGGCCGTCTACGGTAAGTTCAGGGTATACTTCGGCAATTAATACGTTTTTAATTACAAAAAACATATCGAAATGAAAAAAAACTATCTTTTGGCAGGGGTCGCCGCGTTGACCGCAATGGCCCTGTTGAGTTCCTGTAACGACGATGACGGGGGTACCCCCAATACCGGTCCCGGAGTGGACGAAACCTACATCATAACGGCAACCGTCACCAGCGGCGAAAGCAGCTCGAATTACATCCTCTCGACCGAGGAACTTTCCGGGGGAAGCATTACTACGGTTAACAACGGCACGGAGACCGACACCGGAACCTATTGGGTTTATTACGACGACAAATATCTCTACCGACTTGTATACAACCAGGGCAATGCGGGAGTGACCACCTCGTACGAACTCAACAGGGAGGGGAAAGCTGCACCCCGTTCGAATACATATGAGGTTAAGAGGTTCACCTCCTATGGTTTATATGACCAGTACCTTATCACTACCTCCACCGGGGCGCTGGACGAATCCCACGCCGATCCGCAAACCGGTTATATACCCAAGGGTTTCCTTATCAACTATATAGACGTGGAGAACCAGTCCATTACTTCGAACTCCGCCGAATTGTGGTCCGAGAACTATCTGGGCAACGGCGAATACGTAACCTTTGCCGGTATACTGCAGGTGGGAAGCCGTTTGTTCACCGCTCCCATCCCTATGGGTATGAGCCAGTACGGTGTAGTGACATATCCGGACGATGTCGTTTGCCAGGAGCTTGTCAAAACCGAATCCGGCGGTACAAACAGCTCGCAGTATTACGAAGGAGAGATACAGTGGACCCAGCACCCGAACGAGGCATGGATCGCGATATACCCCGATATGAATTTCGACCACGACAAGGCTACCCTGATCAATACCGATAGAATAAGCTATGCCGTGGGCCGCAACCAGTCCCAATATTACCAAATGATATGGGCGGCAGATAACGGGGACGTCTATGTTTTCTCTCCCAGCTATGCAAAGACCATGACCGAAAGCGTACAGCAGACCACGCTCGATGCCGGGGTGATGCGCATCAAAAACGGAGCGAGCCAATTCGACGATTCCTATTATGTGAGCATCGAGGATCAGTCTGCCGGATGCGGTTTCCTGCGCAGCTGGCACGTTACAGGCGATTATTTTATGCTGCTTATGTATGACGCCCCGTTCGGGCAGTCGCCGGCGGCAAACCGCCTGGCGATTTTCAAAGGCGAAAGCGGAGCGCTTACCTACGTTACAGGGCTTCCCGATGTGTCTACGATATCGACCATCGGTTCGATGCCCTATTTCGAGGGGGGTAAGGCATATGTATCGATCCTTGTGGAAAACGAAGACCCGGCTGTCTATGTGATCGACGCCGCAACGGCTACCGCTACCAAAGGCGTATCGGTACAGGCTACCACAATAACCTCTATGGGTAAACTCAAGTATTACGAGTAGCCCGCCGATCATTTAACGTTAGAATGGATTCCCACTGTACCGGCAAGCGGTGCGGTGGGGATCTGTTTTTTTGGACACTCAACCCGTGTCGACGAAGAATCGCTATAGGTAGGGGCGGGGATTTCCATAGCGGCGGCAAAGCAGATTTCCCCCGCCGTGCGGAGGGCAGGTTGAGCTTTTTACGTACTTTTGCGGGAATGAAAATATTTAGCCGTTGTAATGGTAATTGAACTTATAGTGGTGGGTAAGACCGATTCCCCGGAGGTCGACACGCTGGTTGCCGGATACCAGAAGCGGGTGAACCGCTATGCCCGTTTCAATATAATCACGGTGCCCGATGCCAAGACCACCAAAGGAATGTCCCCGCCGGAGGTCCGCAGGGCCGAAGCCGTCGGGATACTCAAACAACTCAACCCGGGTGACCATGTGGTTCTGCTGGACGAGAAAGGGGGCCAGTTGCGGTCCGTGGATTTTGCCCGCTGGCTACAGGGGCGGATGAACACCGGGCTCAAAAGGCTCGTATTTGTGATAGGTGGCCCATATGGGTTCGATAAAGCGGTATACGACAGGGCCAACGAAGCGGTATCGTTGTCCAAAATGACGTTCTCCCATCAGATAGTCCGCGCCCTGTTCGCCGAACAGCTTTACCGTGCATTTACGATACTGCGCAACGAGCCCTACCACCATGAATAGTTGCTCTTAAGATAATGCGGTTACTGCGGGGTTATTTCCGGCAGGTCCCCGACCGAGATGATACGCAGGTCGGCCGTGCGCAGGGAAATGGCATTCTGCAGGGAATAGGGATTGATCACGAAACTGCCGTTGTTGATCACCGACGGGGTGGTCTGTATGTCCCGGAAGTCGAGGCTTACCTGGTTCTTCTTGAAATATCGGTGCGAGACAAGCCGGTAACCCGTACCCTCCACGACACATTCGACCCGGAAGCGGTTGTCGTCTATTTCCACAGTGAACGGGATGCGGGTCTGGTAGGTATAGCTCAACTTGGTGAGGTACCACAACAAAGTGGACAAGAGCAACAGCCCAACGAAGACCGGTGAAATGAACTTGCGCCCCTCCTTTTTAAATCCCTGCCATACCGACTTAGCTTCCATACCTTTATTTATTTCCCTATCCCCCTATGCAGGAATATTCAAGGCCGTTATACTCGAGTTCCGTGCGGTCGTATATATTCCTGCCGTCGAACACCACGGGCCGTTTCATCAATTTCTTAATCACTTTCCACGACGGAATGCGAAACTCTTTCCACTCGGTAACCATCAACAGGGCGTCTGCATCCTCGAGTGCTTCGTATTTGTCCGCCGCATAATTGATCAGCGACGCATCTACGGTGGTATACTCCGCGAAGCGCTCGGCGGCAACAGGGTCGTAAACCGACAAAGTTGCCCCGGCAGAAGTTAGCAGCTCCGCCAGCACAAGCGAAGTAGCCTCCCGAACGTCGTCCGTTTCGGGTTTGAAAGCGAGGCCCCACATCGCTATCTTCTTCCCTTGCAGGTTCCCGCCGTAATAAGCGGACAGTTTGTTGAACAACAGCCGTTTCTGGTCCGCATTGACAGCCTCCACGGCCTTGAGCACCCGCATTTCATAACCGGTTTCGTCCGCGGTACGGATTAGTGCCTTTACGTCTTTGGGGAAACATGAGCCCCCGTAGCCCGCACCCGGGTAGAGGAATTTGTTCCCGATGCGAGTATCGCTCCCGATGCCCTTTCGTACCATATTTACGTCCGCACCCACCATTTCGCAAAGGTTGGCGATATCGTTCATAAAGCTTATGCGGGTGGCCAGCATCGCGTTGGCGGCGTATTTGGTCATTTCGGCCGAAAGGATATCCATGAAGATCACCCGGAAGTTATTGAGCTGCAACGGCCTGTAAAGCCACGTCAGAAGCTCCCGCGCCCTCTCGCTGTCCACCCCGATAACGACCCGGTCCGGATTCAGGAAATCCTTTACCGCATCGCCCTCTTTGAGGAATTCAGGGTTGGAAGCTACGTCGAACGGTATATCCACCCC
This sequence comes from Alistipes sp., assembly GCA_021201825.1. GTDB lineage: Bacteria > Bacteroidota > Bacteroidia > Bacteroidales > Rikenellaceae > WRDF01. Next base: position 112,961 of record JAJQED010000037.1, on the reverse strand, counting down.
GCGCTTATCCAACTCTTCCTGCAACGCCGCCCGGACTTTCATCGCCGTACCTACCGGGACCGTGCTTTTGGTCACTACAAGTTTGTAGGAGTTCATCTTCTGCCCGATCTCCCGGGCCACCTCCAGGACATACCGCAGGTCCGCACTGCCGTCCTCACCCGGAGGAGTGCCCACGGCGCTGAAAATGATCTCCACCTGGTCGATAACCTCTCCCAGTGAATCGGTGAAAGAGAGCCTGCCGGCGGTAATCACCTTTTGCAGCAGGTCGTCCAGTCCCGGTTCGTAAATAGGGTTCACCCCTTTTTTGAGTTTTTCTATCTTTTGTTTGTCGACATCTATGCAAACCACCTCGAGACCCATTTCGGCAAGGCAAGCCCCACTTACGAGCCCAACGTAGCCTGTACCAACAATTCCTATTTTCATAATCCCGATATTTTTTTGGGGCCGAAGATGAACGGCCTGCCGGATTTTATTTAAAAAACAAAGATAACAATTTTGCAAAACCATCGTATATTTACATCCTTTGTAAGTTAAACCGATAAACTATGGAACTCGAAAAACAGGTAAGCGACGGTATAATGGCTGCCATGAAAGCCAAAGACGATGTGCGCCGGGACACCCTGCGCAACGTGAAGAAACTGATAATCGAAGCCAAAACGGCCGGCCCTAACATGGACACTCTACCGGACGAGGCGGTGATCAAAATAATCAACAAACTGGACAAGCAGGGGGCCGACTCGGCCGCCGTGTTCAGGGAGCAGGGCCGGGATGACCTCTATGCCTATGAGATGGCCCAGGTAGCGGTGCTTAAAGAGTTCCTGCCGGAACAGCTCGAGGATGATGCCCTCGAGAAAGAAGTGGCGGCCATTATCGCCGAAACCGGTGCCGCCGGGATGAAAGATATGGGTAAGGTGATGGGTGCGGCTTCCAAAAAGCTGGCGGGTCGTGCGGACGGGAAAGCCATTTCGGAAATAGTAAAGAAACTGCTCTGCTGACAAGCGCCCTAAACACAATAAAGGGGACGCTTATGGCGTCCCCTTTATTGTGTCGGTATAGATTGGTTAATCGTCTTCGTCCTCGACGTAATCTTCTACTTCTACATAAAAGTAGATGGGCTGGTATCCCTGGACCTCGGTGACGCCGCTTGCCGCCGCCTGTCCGGATGCCCCGTAAGCGTAAGAGGAGGTAGTCATAATCTCGAACTTGCTGCCGTATGGGATGGTCTCCGTCTCGAACACCTGCGTCAGTACCTCGAGAGCCGCCGCATCGGGGCTCGAGGGCGGGCTGGACGGGGTGTACGACACTGCCGACGAAGTGGATACGTCCCGGAAATATTCCTTGGCTACGCTTTCGATATTGGTCTCGATAAGGAAACGGGTATCGGGATCCTCGTAATCGAAGCCGAAGAACGCCGCATAGTATATCGTTGCGGTGGAGTCGGTCTTGACCGTGTCGGCGCTGATTGGGAAGTCTATCATATTCACGTAGATATACTCCCGTATAGTGTCTTTCAGGCTCTGGTTCCATTCGCGGGCGGCAAACTCGTTCACGAATTTCTCCTCCCGGGTCTGAGGTTGTTCGATAATGCCCGTCAGTTCCAGCTCGACAATGACCGGCACCGAAGCCGGCATCGTGGCGTTGCCGCCGTATCCGTAGTCCATAGTCAGCATGGCGGTAGTGGCGGCCTGGGAAGAGGGCAAAAATAACCGGATATTGTCGCCGACTTTCATCAATTCCAGCGCCTCCTGCATACCCTCCATAAGGTAATTGTTGCGGCTGTAGATGATCATCTGAGGGACGTACCGGGTGTAATAGGTGAACGTACCCAAAAGTTTGGCATCCTCCTCGTACCGGGTCATGAAAATACTGGCTTTACCTGTCTCAGGCACATAATCGCTGAGCAGCTTGCCCCGGTAATCTATCTCCACATAATCTCCCCATAGCGGTGCCTCGGCCCCGTCCGGAGCCCGGGTTATCCATTCGTAGTACATCCCGTTGTCCAGCTTGACAGCATCCGGAACATACATCTGCATCCACCTCTCGAAAGACCTCAGTTCTTTATCCTCGTACTCCTCCGTCTCCTCGTGCGCACACGACAGGGTAAATAAAGCCAACGCTGCTATGATCGCGGGCCAGGCCCGTTTTATAAACTCCATCTATTATTGTTTAATTACTTTATCAATCAAAACCGCATACTCCACCGATGAATCGAGGGGCAGGGTGGATACGTAATTGGCCCCGTAGGCAAGGTTGCTGGTGAGGAACAGGCGGACCGAATCCCCCTGGTAACACCCGGTCAACCCGATCTCGAGCGCCCTTATAAGCTTCGTATCCCCGATCTTCACCTTTTCCGGCTCGTCCGACATGAAGATAACGTTCTGCCCGGCGAGCCTGCGCTCCTCGATCAGGTAATCCAAGTTGGTGTAGAACGTCGGTTCCTGGCGGGTGGAGGTAAACTCGTAACCGGCGAAGTAAAAGTAAACGGAATCGCCCCGTTCGATCTCGGTAGCGGTGCTTTGGACCGCATTTTCACCCGGTATCCTGTACCGGAAGACCCCGCTGATCTCACTCCAAAGGTCTTCCTCCGCGTTATTCTCCAGGTAGGTGGTGATGCGCGAGCGCTGGTCCGCGATAGCGTTGTCCTCTTCGGCGTTACACCGGACGGTGAGCATCACCGCCAGAAGCAACAGTATGTAAGCGATAATTTTTTTCATTACCAGCGGCAAAAAACAGCGCGTATTACCGTGCAAACCTACGGATTTTTTCCCCTAAAAACAAGCGCCGGGGAGCCGTCACGATTATATAACAGCTCCCCGGCGTATTTATTGTGCGCGGCAGGTCCCAAAATTCAAATTTTGTTCCCGCCCTGTGCTTAATCGGCGAAATCCTGGTTGTTCCGGTACTCGATAAAGTACATCTGGGATTTAAGCAGGTTCCGCGACTGCAGGATCATGGTCTTGGTTTCGGAGAGGATATTCAGGTAGAGCAGGCTCGACTTGGTACTCGATGCCCGGGCCTTTATCCTCTTGAGCTGGTGCTTCATGGCCTCGTCCAGGTCCTCGAACAGCTTGTCGCGCATGCGCAGGACTTTCTGGATATCGGCAAAGTCGTTGCTGCTCAGCATCACGTTGATCCGCTCGAAGATCTTCGACACCTCGTCGTTGATGTAGATCAGGTCTTCCACCTGCTCTTTCGACAGCCCCTCGTGGTTGTTGTTGATATGCTCGAAACACGGGCGGGTGATATGTACCAGCGCCTTGGTAACTTCGCTCATATAGTCCACCACCTGTACATAGTAGTGCCCCGATTCGATATAATTACTTTGCAGTTTCTGAAGTGTGGGAAGCACCTCGTACTTGCGTTCCCGGGCCTGGTAGAACAGCTCGTTTGATTCCTTTACGGCTTTGCGGAGCAGTTTGCGGTTCTCTTCGAATACCCCTAGCAGGGTCTCCCTATAGATGCGGGTCACGCTCTCCATCGTGTCGCTCACCTCCGCGATACACGAGGCGGTAATGTCGCCCGCCTCGCGGTTGCTCTCCAGGTTGCTTTTCAGGGTTTCGGTCCTTTTGTTGCGTCGCCGGTGCAGTATGGTGCTTTGAACTAGCATATAGCCGCACAGCAAGGTTATGAGTATTATGGCCACGGTTCCCCCATACATCAGCGCGATTGCTACGGCGAACGCGATAACGAACGCGACCAGTGCCGTAACGAACCAGCCGGAAATTACGGTCAGCACCCCTGTTATCCGGTATACGGCGCTCTCGCGGCCCCATGCCCTGTCGGCAAGCGAACTACCCATTGCCACCATAAATGTTACGTAGGTAGTAGAAAGGGGAAGTTTGAACGAAGTGGCCACCGAGATAAGGATCGCGGCAACGGTAAGGTTGAGCGTGGCCCTTATCATATCGAACGGAGCCCTGTCCGCATCTTCTGCGCCTGAGCGCAGCGGCAGGAACCTCTTCTCAAGGAACCGTTTGAAACCCTCCGGCATCACTTTCTCGATGCTCTTGTTCATGCTCAGGGAAGCACGTACGATCGAACGGGAAATAAGCGTAGAGCCGAATCGTTCCACACCCTCGTCCTGCTTGGCCAGGTTGATCTCCGTCTCACTCACGCTTTGAGCTTTCTTGTTGGTCCACAGCGTGATGACCATTATAACGCCCGCCGCAACGAGGAAACCGAAGTTGGCCGTTACGGGATTGTTCAGCTCACCCATGAACATATCCGGGCCGCCGCCGCCCGCCGCTATTTTGTAGGAATCCCACCCGGCGATGGGCACCCCGATAAAGTTCACCAGGTCATTACCGGCAAAGGCCAGCGCGAGGGCGAACGTACCGGCCAATATGGTTACCTTTAATATGTTGACTTTGAAAATATGCTGGAGGATAGCCATCAGGATACTGCATCCCACCCAGATAACGAGCAGTGAAATACCCAGGTTATTGCCCATATATTCCATCAGAGCCGGGCTTATCAGCCCCGACGATTTGAGGCCCTTGAACACGGCGAAGTAGGTAATGGCCGTAAATGCGATGCCGCACCACATGTAACCGATGCGGGAGAATACCTTATGGTACCTGAACGTGAAAATGATACGGGTCAGATACATCACCACCGCACCCATAACGAACGCCACCGCGACCGACACCAGGATGGCCGAGATTATCACCATCGCCCCTCCCGAATTTATATAGGTGTTCAGGTCCGAACCGTGCAGCTCCGGCGCAGCCCATATCTTTACGGCGGCGACCGCGATAGCGGCCCCCAACAGCCCGAATACGAGCGAAACGGTCGTGGACGTGGGCAGCCCGAACGTATTGAACAGGTCCAGCAGGATGACGTTGGCGAACATCACCCCGAGAAAGAGCATCATTATTTCCCTGAACGTGAACTCGCCGGGGTAGAATACCCCGGACCGGGCGACCTCCATCATGCCGCTGGAGGTGAGCGCACCGATGATGATCCCCGCTGAGGCTACGGTCATGATGACCCAGTAGGGGGCGGCCTTGGAGCCGAGTGCCGAGTTGAGGAAGTTGACCGCGTCGTTGGCGACACCTACGACCAGCCCGGACACGGCCAGGGCGAGCAGAATGCCGACTATTACGGTAAAGACAGGATCCATGGATAGTATCTGTTGTTATTATAATAGGTATACTAAAAACCAATGGTACATACTTTTACAAAAGTACGCGCCAAAAGTATCACTATTTCGGCTATTCGACAAAAAGGGGTAATATTATTAACGTTTACTTAACGTTTCGGAAACTTTCAGAGCTTTTTGAGCGATCGGCGCACCGCTTCCTCGACGGTGATCGCAGGATCCTCCTTGAGCACCCCACGAAGAGTCTTTTCCGATGCAGCCCGGGAGAAGCCCAGCATGGTAAGGGCGGCCAAGGCTTCTTCGTAACATCCGCTCTCCGCGGCAACGGACATCCCGGCTGTTTCCAGCCCGGTCGCCGAGCCGATACCCGTTATCTTGTCTTTCAGCTCCACGATGATCTTTTGGGCCGATTTCAGCCCGAGGCCCTTTACGTTCTTGAGCAGTGTGGCGTTCTCGGTGGAGATTATATTGACCAGCTCACGGGGCGAATAAGTCGACAGGATCATTCGGGCCGTATTGCCGCCCACGCCCGAGACCCCTAAAAGCATCCGGAAAAGCTCCCGCTCCTGGGGCGTAGTGAACCCGTAAAGGATCTGTGCGTCCTCCCGGACTATATAATGCACCAGCAGTTTGGCCGGCGCCCCGGTTGCCAGCGCGCCGTACGTTTGCAGGGATATATTGATATAATATCCCACCCCGCCCGCTTCCACTACGGCATATGCCGGGGTCAGCTCCTCTACGTTACCTTTAATATATTCGTACATACGGCTAAAATGGCTTGTTCGGGGGCAAATGTAGGCAAACGTAAAAAAATTTATATCTTTGCGCGGTATAAACTTTTCAACATTATATAAAACTACTTAGACGGTTATGAAGAAAATGATCCTGGCTGCGGCCTCCCTCGCAATACTGGCAATGTCATGTAAGGACGGTAACACGGGCACCGGAGTGTCCGCTTCCGCGGGCGACACCGTTTCCGTGGCCGAGGTAAGCAGCCTGATAGCATACGTCAACCTGGAGGAGATCATGAGCCGCTACGACCTGGTGGCCGACCTTATGGAGGCATTCCAGGAAAAAGCTACAAAGGCCGAGAACGAGCTAACGTCCAAAGGGCGCAGCCTCGAGCGGTCATTTGCCGACGCACAGGAGAAAGTGGACAAAGGCCTTGTGACCCGTGCACAGGCGGCCGAACTGCAGGAAAACCTGCAGCGCCAGGAGGAAAGTTTCTACCGGCACCGGGACCAGGTGCAGGCCGAACTGCAGGAGGAGAACGATGTTATGATGAACAACATCTACCATAACCTTACCACGTTCATGGAAGAGTTCAACCATGACCATCGCTACGGGGTGATCCTTACCACGTCCGGCATCGCTCCCATTATCAACGCCGACCCGAGGCTGGATATTACCGACCTTGTGATTGCGGGGCTCAACGATAAATACGCAAGGGAAAAAGGGCGCAGTTCCTCCGAATAGGTTTTCCATAAAATCAGAGATATACAAAGCAAGCCGCAGACGTCGACAAGACTCTGCGGCTTTGCATTAATGGCTGTCCGGAGGAAAGGAGCCTACTGCTATAATATATTATTAGTTATATACAATAATATATTGTATTTTTGCCCTACATCTTGAGTAAGTCGAAGTGCTTTTTTGTATAAAATTCTTATCACGGCACACAATATTGGCATGGGTTTTGCAGTTGATATCGTGAAAGCTGAATTGATAAGGTCATACCGTCAGAGTCTCTCTGCGGTATGGGCAATAAAGTTTCTTCATTTATTTAAGTTTGGGTTAGTAGTTTTGGGGTTCTGTGCCCCATGAAAACGGGAGGCAACCGAGAGGTTCCCTCCCGATTTTTTTGTCCGGTTCAATATTTGCCCCGGTTTTGCCGTTTACGGAATATAGGTAGTATATTTGTCTAACGGGATAAATCGTAGGTATGGGAATTCCCCGGTTTATAGTAACGGTATTGGCGGCAATGATAATGATAGCCTTTGGGGCTAATTCACAGGATATTAACCGGGAAGACGGAGTGCCGGGAGTCGGTACTCCCTCCAGGATACAGCCCCCGCCCCCGCTCCCTGTGACAGGGATGGGCATCACGATCATTCCCCGTAACGAAATGACATACAGCACGGGCCCTCCGCCTCCCGTGTTCGGGGAAAAATTTATCCCCGACCTGGAGGGATGGCAACGGGAGTTCCGAAAAAACAATAAACTGGACCATGTGGCTAAAAACCCTACGGTGGTGGACCCTGAAATTATGGGCAATGCGGTCAAATACAAAACCCCGAATAACGAGCAATTCTACAGGAATTACGTGATAATGAACCAGCGGGCTGTGGGCAATACCCAGTTGCAGCGGATGAACGTAAAAATGAGAGCGATACCGACGGTTGGTTATTCCTATTCGTCGGGTTTTTAACGGTCGACACACGGATGCTGAAAATAGGTCTTACGGGCGGTATAGGAAGTGGCAAATCCACGGCGGCACGGGTGTTCCGCGCGTTGGGCGTCCCCGTCTACGATTCCGATTCCCGGGCCAAGGAACTGATGCTGACCGATACCCTGCGACAGGGTATCATCTCCCTGTTCGGAGACCGGGCATACGCCGGTGACCGGCTCGATACGACATATATTGCGGGCAAGGTCTTTACGGACAAGGAGTTGCTGGTAAAATTGAACGGGGTGGTACACCCGTCGGTCATGCAAGATTTCACGAAGTGGGCCGACGCCCACCGGCGCGCCGGGTACAAATATGTCGTTCAGGAGAATGCGATTCTTTTCGACCACGGTTTCGATGCGGCTATGGACTATACGGTGACCATCAGTGCACCCGTCCGGGAGCGGATTTTAAGGGCCGCCCGGCGGGACGGCCGGGAGAGCAGTGATATCGAAAGCCGCATGGCCAACCAGCTCACCGACAGTCAGAGGGAATCTCGGGCGGACTTCACGGTCCGTAACGGGGAACGGGACCTGATCGTGCCGCAGATCGAAAAGCTTCACGGCTTGTTTATGGGGGAGATCGTCAATGGATAACAAATTCGTTATTAATATCGGAGGAGTCCAACTCGACCTGCGCCGGCCTGCCGTAATGGCTATCATCAACGTTACGCCGGATTCTTTCTGGGAGGGGAGCCGACGCGGCAGCGATGCCGCCTCTATCCGCCAGTGGGTGGACCGTGCTGTGGGCGAGGGTGCGTCAATACTCGACGTGGGGGGGTATTCCTCCCGACCGGGCGCCGACGAGGTCCCCCCGGATGAAGAGTACGACAGGGTAGCCCGGGCCGTGGGGATAATCCGGGAGAGCCATCCGGAAACGGTGGTATCTATAGATACGTTTCGGGCCTCGGTCGCCCGCCGGGTGGTGGAAAATTTCGGAAGTTGTATAATAAACGATATTTCGGCCGGGGAGCTCGACCCGGAAATGGTGGCGGTGGTCGCTTCGCTCGGCGTACCGTACATAGCCATGCACATGCGCGGAACACCCCGCGACATGCAGCAAAGGACCGGGTATGACGATATCACGGCCGAGGTGCGGGACTACCTTGCCGCGCGGGCCCAAACCTTAAAAGAGGCCGGAGTAACCGGTGTGATCCTCGACCCGGGTTTCGGGTTTGCCAAGACCGCCGCAGACAATTACCAGCTGCTCGACGGGTTGTCACAGATCGCCGCGCTCGGCTATCCGGTATTGTCGGGGGTGTCGCGCAAATCAATGATATACAAGGTTCTCGATATTACTCCGGCGGAAGCCCTGCCCGGTACCGTGGCCCTGAATTGGGAGTCCCTGCGCCAGGGGGCCTCGATACTGCGGGTACACGACGTGCGGGAAGCGGTAGAACTGGTCAAACTGCACGGGTTTTACAACAAAGCCATAAAAAAAGATATTCCGGATGGAACATATGATTGAAGTTCGCGGGGTCCGCAAAAGATACGGAAGCCTGGAAGTCCTCAAAGGGATCGACCTGACCGTGGGGCAGGGGGAAGTGGTTTCGATAGTAGGGGCCAGCGGGGCAGGGAAAACCACCCTGCTCCAGATCATAGGCACCCTGAGCCTCCCCGACGCCGGTACGGTGACCGTTGCCGGCCAACGGGTGGATACCCTTTCCGACAGGGCTCTCTCCCGGTTCCGTAACACTACCCTCGGCTTCGTTTTCCAGTTCCACCACCTGCTCCCCGAATTTTCGGCTTTCGAAAATATCTGTATCCCCGGCTATATAGGCGGGCGTTCCCGCCGGGTGGTTGAGAGGCATGCCCGGGAACTGCTCTCCCTCATGGGCCTGGCCAACAGGGCGACCCACCGCCCCGGGGAACTCTCCGGTGGCGAGCAACAACGGGTAGCCATAGCCCGTGCCCTGATAAATTCCCCTTCCGTACTGCTCGCGGACGAACCCTCGGGTAACCTCGACTCGGTGAACCGGGAAGAGATACACCGCCTTTTTTTCGACCTGCGCAACCGCTTCGGTCAAACGACCGTCATCGTCACCCACGACCAAAACCTCGCCCAAATGGCCGACACCCGTATCACCATGCGGGACGGGATGATAATAGGGGATTCGGATCAGGGAAATATTTAACGAGGTTAAACTCACCGTGCGGCCGTGTAAGTTATTTTTTTGATCCGCTTGGCCGATTGAGGGATCACTTCGGTTTCGATTATCGCCGTAAGCACATCGGGAGCGTCATGCCAGCGGTTGGCACGGAACAGTCGGCGGTAGGTGGCCAGATGGGTATATAAAGTCGGCCAGCGCAGGCGCCAGTCGGCCGGGAAGCGGATATAGCGCAGCACCGTGGCGGAGTTGGAAAGGATTCGGGCCTCCTTATTGGCGGACTGGTGGAACCACTCGATACGGGCAAGCGGGGCCAGACGGCCGACTGCCCGGGCGAAACCCCGCCCGCCGTTATTGCTTTCGAAACATGCTATGCGGGTGCCGTTGGCAACCAGCATTCGGGCAACCAGTTGCTCGGTAACTTCCATCTTTTCCGGAGAGTATACAATGTCCGTGATATAGATCGACCCGTCCGTGCCGACGTTATAGCATACCGAACAGAGATAGTCCTCTCCCGTATCGGCCGTGTCGGTGTAATTGGCGGTTTTCACCGTGTCGGGCGGAAGGAAGTCGTAGGTCTGGAAGTTGTCTCCGTAGAGCAATCCCTCGTTCACGGAGGGTTTGCCCTGATACATGCATTCGAATTTCAACGGGTCCAGAGCCCGTTTGCCGGCAAGCAGTTCTGCGCCATGGCGGGCAGGCCAGAGCGGTTCTCCCGGTAGCCGGGGGTCTACCGGGGTAGGGGGCGAGTCTTTGAGGGCTTCGAGGTTCAGCACCAGCCAGGTGTCGGACGGGAAACCGGTCAGTTGGGCGGGGTCCTCCAGAATGATATGTTTTTCTTTGTTCAGGATCAGTCCGATCAGGTCTTCTTCGTGCCAGCGGGTGAATACGATCAGCTCGGAAGAATCGTTGTGCAGGCGGGTACGGACTACCGATATGTACCATTCCCAGCAGTTGTCCCGTATCAGGGGAGAGTTGGCTTCTATGGCATCTTTATAGAGGTCGTCAAGGATAAAGATATCCACGTCGTTGCCGGTCAGCGAACCCTCGCGTCCGACCGAGAATAATTCCCCGGTGTGCCCTTCGACTTCCACCTGGGTAGCCGTCCGTACCGCATCCGACCGGGAGGTGAGCGGACGGATACGGGTGCCGGGGAATAACCCGGCATACTCCTCCGAATCCATGATCCGCTGGGCCCGCTTATTGAAGCGGGAAGCCAGGGTAGCGTTGTAGGAAGCGATGGTTATTTTGAGCCCGGGGTCCAGCCCGAGCATATAGGCCGGCAGTAGCACGGAAGAACCAAGCGATTTGCCGTGCTGGGGAGGGATCGAAACGATGACCTTGCGGAGCCGCCGCATGGCGAATTCCTGCAGCAGGCGGTAGTATGTTTTATGAAAAGGAGTAATTTCCAGTCCTTTTATTACCGTCCGGGCAAAAAGGGAAAAAGGAGGCACGCCTCCTTTTTCCCTATGCCCGATAGCGTTTTTAGGTTTTTTAGCTATCTTTTTTTCCATAAATAGTCCTAAGTTCCGTACATTTTTTAGTTTTGCAGTTTGAAAACTACAGAATTCTGTAAACCCAGATTTAAACCGGCTATATGTATCGCCCGCCCGATGGGAGGAATTTTTTGAATTCCTGCCAGCTAAATTCGTTGGATATTACCCTGCCGTTCTCGCGGACTTCGCACTCGTACCATACGGGTACGATGCTGACCGGATATTGACTCCGGCCGTGTTTACAACGGTAGATAAGCAGTGTCGTCCGAAGGGTCAGTTCTACCCCGCCGGCCCCGTAGGAGACGCTGCCGTTAAAAAATTCATCTTTTCCGATACGGTCGGTTAAAATTCGGGCCAGATTTTTGTAGGTACATTCATTCAAAACAGCCATTTTCTGTTTTTTCGGGTAAATGTACCCGGTGGGAATGGAGATTTTTTTACACATCTTTTGTCTTGAGTAAGTTAGTTAGTAGAACAGCGTGAGTTTTACGCTGTTAAAAGATTTAACAACCGCAAGCAAAAACAAGTCCACTCCCGGATAGTGGTACAATTATTGGATAACATTTTATAAACAATTTTTGATATGGATACCGTAGGAGGCCGTTTAAGAATGATTCGTAAAGAGCTGAATCTCACCCAGGAAGCCCTGGCCCAACGGTTGGGCATCGGGAAGAGTGCCCTTTCGATGATCGAAACGGGCAGGGCGTCGTTGTCCGAACGGAACAAGAATATCCTGATAAACGACCTTAACGTCAATCCCCAATGGATACAGGAGGGTAAAGGCAATATGTTCGACGCCCCGGTCGATATGGAGGCCCTCCGCCGGAAAGGCCCCGGCCGCAGTAATGCCAACAACGTCCCGCTCTATAACTTGGACGGGGGCAGTGGGCTCGCCGCTTTGCTGTCCGACCCGGCATCGCTCAAACCGGTCGATTATATCCATATCCCCAACCTGCCCAAATGCGACGGTGCGGTATATGTAGTGGGGGACGGTATGTACCCGCTATTGAAAAGCGGCGATATCGTGATGTATAAGAAAGTTGCCGATACCGGCGATATATTCTGGGGCGATATGTACCTGCTGGCGGTCGATATCGGCGGCGAGGAGTATATAACGGTCAAATTTATTCATAAATCGGAACGGGAGGGCTATGTCAAACTCGTCAGCCAGAACCCGCTCCATGCGGAAAAGGATATAGAGATCTCCAAGATCCGCGCCCTGGCGTTCGTCAAGGCCAGTATCCGGATGAATTCGATACGGTAACTTTTATTCTTATATAAACTAAAAAAGCCGCCTCTTTTCAGGGGCGGCTTTTTATTGTCGGGCTTATTTATTTGTTTTCCCGGGGAATGTAATATGAGGTTTGGGTCGGTGTATAAATTCCGAAAGTAACCACGCTTACCAAGCCGTTGAGAAAACTCTGATTCGTTTTTATCACGTAATCGGTTGCCTTACCTATATATTCATTCACATTCATGGTTGCATTTTCACCAGCGACAAGGCCGAAAATAAATCCATGGTTCCACTCCTTGTTAACCTCTATAAGGGGTTCTTTGGGTTCGACATTCCCGACAAGCAAGCGGGTGTTATAACAGGAGGTGAATAGAACGCCGACAAGAACGCAGGCTAACGGTAAAAAAGCTTTTTTCATAATTTATATTAAGTTTGATTATATTGACAATATAGGGATAATAATGAAAATAGTCAGTAGAATGTTCCAAAATTAAAGTGGGAGTAATCTTTGGTTACTCCCACTTTAATAAAAAGTTATTAAAATTTATTTCGCGTAACTTACCGAACGGGTTTCACGGATCACCGTGATCTTCACCTGCCCGGGATAGGTCATCTCGTCCTGTATCTTTTTGGCTATGTCGTGCGACAGGGCGTCGGCTTCCTGGTCGGTGATCTTCTCGCTTCCAACGATCACGCGCAGTTCGCGCCCGGCCTGGATGGCGTAGGTCTTCATAACCCCGTCGTAAGCCATCGCTATGTCTTCCATCTCCTTGAGGCGCTTGATATAGGACTCGACCACTTCCCGACGCGCACCCGGCCTTGCACCCGATATGGCGTCGCATACCTGTACGATGGGAGCTATGAGCGAGGTCATCTCCATCTCGTCGTGGTGGGCGCCGATGGCATTGCAAACCTCCGGTTTTTCCTTGTATTTCTCGGCCAGCTTCATACCGATTATTGCGTGCGGCATTTCCGGTTCGTCATCCGGCACCTTGCCGATGTCGTGCAGCAGTCCCGCACGGCGGGCGGTCTTGGCGTTCAGGCCCAGTTCGGCCGCCATCACCCCGCACAGATTAGCCGTTTCGCGTGAGTGCTGCAGTAGGTTCTGCCCGTAGGACGAGCGGTATTTCATCTTGCCCACAAGCCGGATAAGTTCCGGGTGCAGGCCGTGTATCCCCAGGTCGATGGCCGTGCGTTTACCGGCCTCGATGATCTCCTCTTCTATCTGTTTCTGTACCTTGGCAACCACCTCCTCGATTCGGGCAGGATGAATACGGCCGTCGGTAACCAGCTGGTGGAGCGCCAGTCGGGCTATCTCGCGGCGCACCGGGTCGAACCCCGACAGGATAATGGCCTCCGGGGTGTCGTCCACGATTATCTCGATACCCGTGGCGGCTTCCAGGGCCCGGATGTTACGGCCCTCACGGCCGATTATACGGCCCTTGACCTCGTCGCTCTCTATATTGAATACGGTGACCGAATTTTCAATTGCCGTTTCGGTAGCCACCCTCTGGATGGTCTGTACTACGATCTTCTTGGCCTCCTTGTTCGCGGTCATCTTGGCTTCCTCGATAACCTCGGTAACGTAGTTGGCCGCGTCGCTCTTGGCCTCCTCTTTCATGTTCTCGATCAGGATGTTCTTGGCATCCTCGCTGCTCATACCGCTGATCTGCTCCAGCCGGGCGTTCTGCTCGCGGAACGTCTTGTCCAGCTCCTCTTTTTTGCGCTCGAGCGAGGCGATATGGTTCTGCATCTGCTCGCGAACCTTGTCGGCTTCGCGGTTCTTGCGTTCCAGCTCGTTCTCCTGCTGGCGCAGGTTGTTCTCGATCTGCTTGATGCTCTGTTCGCGCTGGTTGAGCTTTGCGTTGCGCTCGTTCACGGCGCGGTCGTGCTCGCTCTTGAGCTGGATAAATTTCTCTTTGGCCTGCAGGATCTTCTCCTTTTTTATCATTTCCCCCTCGGCTTCGGCCTCCTTTATGGCAGCCTCACGCCTTTTGGCCAGGGAGTTGCGGCCCAGCGCGTTGGAAAGCACTATGTACAGGCCTATTCCGCCCGCCGCCGCTGCCACCGCTACCAGTACCATTATCAGTATGTTTGACATTGTTGTGTAGTAAAAGTTTATTAATATATAGGTTAATTAAGTGCAATAAAAAAGCCCGCACGGGTTCCTTTCCTTCGTTTGACGAATCTCCCGATTGTCATTTGTGGAGCCTCCGGCAAACGGTCGCAAACGTCCAACGGCACCACGGGGGTGCACCTCCCGGGGGAGGTTAAGGCCTGTTTTTGACCGACCGAGTACAGCTCCAATTTTTTTAATGTTAGTTTCGCAAAGCCAGTAAGGAATCCATGCGGGCAGCTTCCTGTCCTCTCTATATGTAAAAGAACGTTTCGTTTTTTGTGCGGCGGTCTACCCGTTACGGGCTGCAATTTCTGCGCCTTTCCGCCCCGCCTCCCGGCATTGCGGTTTGCCTTGCCCGGGCGATAGCCGGAGCCTCATGCCCCCGAGAAATGGTCTTCCAGTTTGATGTCCAGTTCTTTCAGCCTGTCCAGTTCTTCGCCCAGACTGCGGCTCATCTCCATTTCCACGTTGGATACCGCTATCTGCAGGGCGGCCATCGCCAGGTAATCCTCGCTTTCGGCCCGGAACCTGCCGCGGAACTTGGCGACCAACTGGTTCACCTCCCGTTCCGCACGGCGGTATTTCTCCTCCATATCCCTCTCGATGGTAAGCGGGTAGCTCTTGCCGGCAATGGTGAGCTTTATGTTGAATTTATCCGACATCGTTCCCGTTTCCCGTTCCGTTAATTAACGTTGTTAAAACCGCATTTGTTGTCCTCCCTGCCTGCTCGCGGCCAGTGCATTGAAGCATGGCTTCCGGTTCTTCACCGTAGCATTGGCTCCGGGCCGATATGGGGCCTACCGGTTGAGCAGGGTGATACATTTGTCAACCTCCCGCATAAGACGGTTGACCCTGGCTACGGCCTGACGCGTGTTACCGGCGGACGACAGTCCCTCTTTGAGCTCGAGGATATTGAGCCTCTGCTCGAGTCGGGCTATCCGTTCCGTAAGGTCGCGGTTCTCGGCTTTAAGCCTCTCGTTACGGGCCCCGAGCCTGAACGTCTCGTCCCGCAAGCGGCGGTTCTCGCCCAAAAGGCGTTCTACCTTGTCCGCAACGGACCTTACTATATCCGAACCTGCCATAGCTTCAAAGTATCTCTTCCGGACAACTGCATCCCACCCCGGCCATGTTAGCCCCGGGCGGAATTGTCCACTCCAAAGTTAGTAATTTTTTACCGACGTTCAAAGTCCCTGCCGGTCGCACAGTGCGCCGGTACCTGCTCTATTTTTATATTACGGTATATTTACATTACCTTTATATCGGACCGGATATCTGTAACCGTTTGAAATTGAAAAACATATTTGTACTGTTCGTTTGCCTGCTCCGTTTAATGCCCGCACTTTCGCAACAGGTGAACTTTACAGGCCGTGTGATAAGGGTTTCAAAAAGTTAACGGGCCACGGGGTGATGCTATCGGCTGGATTGTCGTTGAAACATATCCGGTTGAGCGGAAAAATGGGGTTGGATGTCGGCTGTGGATACAACTGGTTCCTGGGCGGCAGCCGGCTGAATCACCTGAGCCTGCTGAACTTGGCTTTCAATTTTAAATACCGCACGGTAATGACCGGCGGCCATAGCGGTATCTGCCGGCGTGCCAATTGGATGGACCGGCCGTTGGTAGAGAAGTATCAGGCCGTACCGGCCGGTATGCCGGCCAACCGGCCGAACAGTTCGTAATCCCCTGCGGAGGTTATTTCTACAACGGTGAAATCACCCGGCCGCAGGCTGGCACCGCCACTGTCCACGAAAATTTCCTGGTCAACTTCGGGCGAATCGGCCCTGCCGCGGCAAACGTACATTCCGTCTTCCTCCCGGTCCACAATCACCGTCTCGGTCCGCCCGACTCTCGCAAGGTTGTTTTCGCGGGAAATTTCGCGCTGTATCTCCATAATGCGTTCGGCCCGCCGGTGCTTGAGCTCGTCGGGTACGTCGTCCGTGAGTTCTTCACCGGAGTAGGTGCCCTCCTCGGAGCTGTAGGCGAACACTCCGAGTCGGTCGAACCGTACCTTTCGGACGAAATCTTCCAGCTGCCGGAAATCCTCCTCCGTCTCCCCCGGATAGCCGGTAAGGAGCGTCGTACGCAGGGCAATTCCCGGGATGCGGTCCCGCAATTTCTCGATCAGCCCGTATGTGTCCCGCATTGTGTTTCCCCGTTTCATGCTCCGCAGCTGGCTGTCGGAGATATGCTGGAGAGGTATGTCGAGGTAATCGCATATCTTATCTTCCCGGGCCATCGCTTCTATCACATCGTCCGGGAAACCGGCCGGATAGGCATAGTGGAGCCTGATCCATTCGATCCCTTCGACCCGGCACAGGCGTGTCAGCAGTTCTCCCAGTTTACGCTCCCCGTAAAGATCCAACCCGTAATAGGTAGTATCCTGGGCGATGACCATCAACTCCCGGACCCCCTTGCCGGCCAGTATCCGGGCTTCTGCTTCCAGTTCTTCCATCGGAACGGAAACGTGCGGACCGCGTATGAGGGGGATGGCACAGAATCCGCAGCGGCGGTCACAACCCTCCGAGATCTTAAGGTAAGCGTAGTGGGGCGGGGTAGTGAGCTTGCGCTCTCCGACAAGGTCGGTATTCCATGCACACCCTAGCGTTCGGACGATACCCGTAAAGTCCCGGGCGCCGAAATATTCGTCCACTTCCGGTATCTCCCCGGCCAGTTCGTCACGGTAGCGTTCACTCAGGCACCCGATCACATACAGCCGTTCGATCAGCCCCTCGTTCTTTGCCTGTACGCAGCTCAATATCGTATCTATCGATTCCTGTTTGGCATCGCCGATAAAGCCGCATGTATTTATAACAACCACTTCGGCCGGCTGGTCGCTGTCATGCACGACCTCCCAGCCTCCGGCCGACAGCCGGGCCATTATTTTCTCGGAATCCACCACGTTCTTGGAACATCCGAGCGTGATCACGTTTATTTTTTTCTTCACCGGGTCGGTATTTTAGTGCTGTGCCGTTTTAGTTATCGTTGTCTCTGCCGAAAATATCGGGGGATAGGCTGTTATCTACCGACATCTGCAGAAGTACCATATAGTATTCCATCACCCCGTTAACCAGTTGATCCATCTCCTCTACCGTAACGGAATCGGACTCCCGTTCCTTAATGACCGTAAGGCGGGCCAGCCTGTCTACGAAAAGGGGAGCGCCGTCCAGCTCTATGCCGCTACCGTACAGTAAATGGATCACGGTCAGTCCGAGTTCCTCCCGGAAGCCCTTTTCGTCGGTCCGGTTGATAATAGAGAGCACCTCGGCGAACCGTTCGTCCCGGCTGACTTCCCCGATGAACATGTCCCGGTCCGATATCCTGTCGTCCCCATACCATTCGGAGCATAGGAATTCGTAGTATAGTACGGCATAATCCTGTATCGTAAGGTCCGGGTCGCCGGCGATAAAGCGAGCGGAAAGTTCGCTGGGCTGCCGGGCTGTCTGTTCCCGATCCCCAATGAATCGGGAAAGGCCGGTCCCGGCATGGCCCGACAACGTCCAAAGGGCGCAGAACATTATGGAGAAAAACAGGAGCCGGATCGTTTTCATTTTTATATAAAGATCCGGTTACCGGGCCGCATTCCCGGAAGTCGGTTGATTACAGAGGTCCTGGGCGAAATATACGACCTGTGTTGTTCCGTCCACCTCCACCAGGAACCGGATACATCCGGGTCTCACTTCCAGGGCCTCCACGATGTTGTCCACATCGATCTGATACTTGAGCCAATAGAACATGTCGCCTGCATAGATCACCTGGAAAGGATAGGTTACGGAGCCGTCGCCGCCGGTTTCGATCAACCTTAGCAGCCAGGCGCTGCGCAACTGGTATTTGTAGGCCGTTTCAAAGTCCTTGCGCTCTTCGGCAAGATAGACTCCCAGATTGAGCGCGAATAGCGAAAAAGGGTGAATAGCCAGGAACTCGGTGCATTGGTCCCATGCCTCCCGGTACCTCTCCTGCTGGGCCAGGGCGTATGTATCCATTTCGACCGCCGGGGACAAGTCGTAAGCATACTTATCCGTAAAGGTGAAGCCGTAATAGAGCATCGCGTAATCCTCCAAAGTCAGGCCCGGGTCTCCCGCCTCCATGCGTCTGATCAACGAGGCATAGTTCCCGTCCACGGATACGTAAGCCCTCACATCGTCTAACATCAGGCGCAATTCCGGCTCCCCGGCCAACAGGCCGGTGATCGTTCCTGCCAGCAGGAGCAGTGCGGTAACGGTTTTTTTCATCGGGGTTGTCGATTTGGGTTATTCACCGAAAAGGGCGTCCACAAACTCCCTGCGGTCGAATATGCGCAGCTGGTCGATGGCCTCCCCGATGCCGATATACCGCACCGGGATGCTGAACTGGTCGCTTATGCCGATAACCACCCCGCCCTTGGCCGTGCCGTCCAGCTTGGTGATTGCGAGCGAGGAGACCTGTGTGGCCTGTGTGAACTGTTTGGCCTGTTCGAACGCGTTCTGCCCCGTACTGCCGTCCAGCACGAGCATCACCTCGTGCGGCGCATTGGGGATAACCTTGGCCATAACGTTGCGGATCTTCGAGAGCTCGTTCATCAGCCCCACCTTGTTATGAAGCCGCCCTGCGGTATCTATCAACACTATGTCCGCATTATTGGCCACGGCCGACTTCAGCGTGTCGTAAGCTACGGACGCCGGGTCCGACCCCATCTTCTGTTTGACGAGGGTGGCGCCAGCACGGTCGGCCCATACTTCCAACTGGTCTATCGCCGCCGCGCGGAACGTGTCCGCCGCGCCTATGTATACTTTCTTCCCGGCACCGACCAGCTTGGCGGCCAGTTTGCCTATGGTGGTGGTTTTGCCTACGCCGTTGACCCCGACGACCATGACTACGTACGGCTCGCCCTCCCGGAAGTCGAGACCGAACGCCTCGTCGCTCTTGTCCGCGTCCTGAAGCAGGGCGGTGATCTCCTCACGCAGAATCTGCTGCAGCTCCCCGGAATTCATATACTTGTCCCGGGCCACACGGTTCTCTATCCGCTCGATTATCCTGACGGTCGTATCAACCCCCACATCCGAAGTTATCAGCACCTCCTCCAGCGAGTCCAGCACCTGGTCGTCCACCCGGGACTTGCCGGCTACGGCCCGAGCCAGCTTGCCGAAGATGCCCTCCTTGGTCTTCTCCAGCCCGGCCGATAGGTCCTGCTGCTCTTTCCGTTCGGCCTGCAGGCGGTCCTCATCGGAGAGGGTCCGGACCTGCTCGTTCTTCTGTTTTTTGAAAATATCGAATAATCCCATCGTTTGCCTCCTTAACTAAACCGCACAAAGATAATCATTATCCCAAATAACCTGCCGGCCTCGCTGCGGCACGGCATAAACAGCCGTCCGCGCCCATGCCGTCCGCGCCCATGCAGTTCCGGTCTCTGTCCCGGCTTCGTTGCGGCACGGCCTTTCTGCTGCCGGCTTCGCTGCTGCACGGCATAAACCGCCGTCCGCGCCCATGCCGTCCCGGTCTTGGTCTCGGCCTCGGCCATGACGGTTACAAACACAAAAGGCATCCGTCGAGGATGCCTTTTGTATTAAAGCCTGCAGGCTTTAATGCAAGTGCGTAAAGATTACTTTTTGGCGAAAAATTCCTTGACCTGGTCGTTGGGAACGATCTCGCTTTTGAAAGTGTAGGCGCCGGATTTGTCGGATTTTACCATCTTGATACATTTGGTAAAGTTCTTACCGGTACCGGTTTTGAGCGTTGCAACTACTTTCTTTGCCATTTTTCTTCAGTGTTATTTTATTTCCCTGTGAACGGTCACCCTTTTCAGGAAAGGATTGTACTTACGCCTTTCAAGCCTGTCGGGAGTGTTCTTTTTGTTTTTGGTAGTGATGTATCGGGACATTCCCGGGACACCGCTTTCCCTCTGTTCGGTGCATTCCAGAATTACCTGCACCCTGTTACCCTTTTTTGCCATTCTTAATGAGCTTTAGTAGATTTTCTTAGGCGCGGCGGCTTCTTTCAGGGCAGCCGACAAGCCTTTTTTGTTGATGGTTTTCATACCGGCAGCCGATACCTTAAGGGTGATCCACCTGCCCTCTTCTTCAGACCAGAAACGCTTGGTTTTCAGGTTGGGACTGAAACGGCGCTTGGTCTTACGGTTGGAGTGGGAAACGTTGTTCCCGGTCATGGCCGTCTTTCCTGTGATCTCGCAGATTTTCATTTTATCTCTGTGTTTTTCAAAACCTTGCGCTTCGCACAGCAACTGCCGCCCGGGCACAAGGAGTGCAAATATACATCTTTTTTGGCAAAACCCAACACGCCGGCCCTATTTATGGCCCGTCAGAAAATCCCCCCGGCAACCGGTGCATCGGGGTTTCCCTCCAGCAAAAGTCGCAGCAGGTTGAGGGCTGTGTTCGAGGCCCTTTCGATATTCGGGCCGCGCAGTTTGCCGAACCGTACCTTGCGGGCGTAACTGCCGCCGGGATGGGCGATCCCTATCCAAACCGTGCCGACCGGCTCGGCGTTTTCGCTTCCCTGGGGTCCGGCGATCCCGGTGGTCGATATGGCATAATCGGACTTCATCAGCTTGCGCACTCCCTCGGCCATGGCCTGTGCCGTCTGCCGGCTTACGACCCCGTATTGGGTGATGGTCTCTTGCGGAACCCCCAGCACCGATATTTTAACACCCGGCGAATAGGCTACAACCCCGCCCAGGAAATGGGCCGACGAACCGGGGTTAAGGGTTATGACGTGGGCGATACGGCCCCCCGTGCAGGACTCGGCTACGGCCAGGGTCCGTTTTTGGCTTTGAAGCAGCTTGGCTATGGCAGCGGCGGGATCCGCTTCTTCCCCACCGAGCCAGTAGGGTCCTACTAAGTTCCTAAGCTCGGAAATATTACTGTCGATCAGCTGTGCTGCCGTGTCGGGCGGCAGGTCGTACGACGACAGGCGCAGCCTCACCCCGCCGGTGGAGGGTAGGTAGGCAAGTTTCAACCCTGCGGGTAAATTTTCTTCCCATCCGGATATGCGTTCGGCCAGTACCGATTCGGCGATCCCCGCCGTATGGACCGTGCGGTGTACGGCCGCTCCGGCGCCGAACTTTTTATCCAGCCGGGGCAGGACTTCAGTCCGCAGAAGGGATTCCATCTCGAACGGTACTCCAGGTAGCGATACCACCACCTTGCCGTCCCGGTCGAACCACATTCCCGGTGCCGTTCCGTGGAGGTTTCGCAGTACGGTACACCCGTCCGGCACCATGGCCTGGGAACGGTTGAGGTCGTTGAGCGGAATATGCCGGGAACGAAGCATCTCCAGGATATCGTTCAGGGTATTTTCGTCTTCCCGCAATCCCATACCGAAATAGCCGGCCAGCACCTTTTTGGTAATATCGTCCCGCGTGGGGCCGAGGCCGCCGGTCATAATCACAACGTCGGACCCGGCCATCGCCATATCGAGCGCGGACCGCATCCGTTCGGGTTCGTCCCCCGTCGTGTAGATCCCGGTTATGTCCCACCCATGGTCGGACAACTGCCGGGCAATGAACGCGGAATTGGTGTCCACGACCTGCCCTATCAGGATTTCGTCGCCGACCGTTATTATCGAAGCCCTCATTCCTCTTTACCTGTTTTTGCCGGCAAGGTACTTGCAGATGCGTTTGACAAATCCCGGCCCCTCGTAAATAAACCCGGTGTATACCTGCACCAGGCTGGCACCGGCCTCGAGCATCCGCAGGGCGTCCTCGCGGCTCATTACCCCGCCTACGCCTATTATCGGGTACCGCCCCTCGGTCTTTTCATGCAAATAGGCGACCGTTTCGATGGCCCGTTCGGTCAGCGGTGCGCCGCTTAGTCCGCCGTTGCCGATGGCTTCGACCTCGTTGGCCGGGGTCTGCAGCCCGTCCCGTGACGTGGTGGTATTGACCGCTACAAGGCCGTCCAGCTGGGTGTCTATTAAAATCGTTACTATTTCGTCGATCTGTTCCCGGCTCAGGTCGGGGGAGATTTTCAGCAGTATGGGGCGGTAATCGTTCTGACCCCGGCGGAAGTCGAACAGCGGTTCCAGTATCGCCATCAGGCTCTGGCTGTTTTGCAGCGAAGTTACGTCCTTAACATTCGGACAGCTGACGTTTATAACGAAATAGTCTACGAACTGGTATAGCATCCGGAACAGCTTCAGGTAATCCGCCGGGGCCTGTTCATTCGGGGTGAGGGTATTCTTACCCAGGTTACCGCCGATCACCAGCCCGTATTTCCTCTTTCGGGCCAGGTTTTTTGCCATGGCTTCCACACCGCGGTTGTTGAACCCCATACGGTTTATCAGCGCCCGGTCCCTTTTGAGCCGGAACAGGCGGGGTTTGGGGTTGCCCGGCTGTGCGCGCGGGGTTACGGTCCCGAACTCTATGAAGCCGAAGCCGAGGGGGGCCAGGTAAGGGAACTGCGTGGCGTCCTTGTCGAACCCTGCGGCAAGGCCTACCGGGTTTTTAAAATGTATGCCGAACACGTCCCGCTCGAGGGACGGGTCGTTGTAGGTGAACACCGACCCCATCAGCCGCCTCATCCCGGGAATATACCCGGCCGCCCGTAACATCCCTACCGTGAGTTTATGCACCCTCTCGGGCGAGAAGACAAAGAGCAGAGGGCGGATAATCTTTTTATACATCGCTTTATTATACGTTTTTTCAGAAATACTCCCGGCGGTAGACGTAACTGTTCCTCAGGGCTTCGAAAGCCGCCGGTTCGGACCTCAGGCGGGCGTCCTCTGCCTGGATGTCGAAATAGTCCCGGATGGTGGCTTTCATCTCATCCCACCCGATCTTGCGGGGCACTATCCGGCTCACCTGCGGCGGGTACCACCCTATGAGCGGCAGGCCGAAAAAGCTGGCCACGCAGTTCACCGCCATGGCTGAAGCGTTGGCTTTTCCCTGTTCGGTATATCCCGCAATATGGGGTGTTCCGAGCTTCGTAAGTTCCAGGAAGTCGGTATCGATGTCCGGTTCGTTCTCCCATGTATCCACCGCTCCCCGGCAAATCCCGCTTCTGATAGCCCGGGAAAACTCCCGGGTGTCCGCAACCTCGCCGCGCGAAGAGTTAAGCACCAGCGTGCCCGGTTTCAAGGCGGAGAAAAACTCCTTGCCCGCGAGGTGATACGTCGCATCCTCTCCACGGTTAGTAAGCGGGGTATGGAACGTGATAATATCCGATTCGCGGGCAATGGTCTCCAGGTCCACATACCCCTCGGCCGAAGGCGACGGGCGTTTTTTTCGTTCCCGTGGCGGGTCGCAGCACAGCACCCGGAATCCCCACAACTGGCCGTAAACGGCCGACAGAGAGCCCACGTTCCCGGTACCGACCACACCGAGGGTCCTGCCGCCCGGTTCCCATCCCTGCTGTGTACTATCAGATGCCAATACGGCGGCAACCCATTGCAGTACCCCCCTTGCGTTGGCCCCCGATGCGGGGAAAACGGCGATGCCCGCCTTGCGGCACCACCGCATGTCTATATGGTCGAACCCGACCGTAGCCGTAGCAATCACCTGCACCTTAGAATCTTCCAGCAGGGCGGCATCGCACCGTGTACGTGTCCGCACGATGAGCGCATCCGCATCGGCAACCTCATCCGGCCCGATGCTCCGCCCGTCGGCATACACCACCCGGCAAAAAGGTTCGAACACCCCTTTGATATAAGGTATGGCCTGGTCGATCACGATCTTTGTCATCCTGCAACGGTTTGGAAGAAATATTGTGCAAAAATAGGTATCTTTTATTATAAAGTGTCCGCACGACGGAATAACAACGTTTCCTCCGCGTCATTGTGAATATTTTCCCGTCATAGTGAACGTTTCCACTCCGTCATTGCGAATATTTATACGTCATTGCGAACGCAGTGAAGCAATCTCTTCTCTTTCGTCATTGCAACAGTTGTCAATGCCTTGCATATCATCCTTTCATTTCTTTTCCACTTTTGCTTGTCCAAAAGTGGAGCAAAAGACACCGCCTCGCCGGGATCAGGCGTCGCTCCCGGGAGCTTCCCTCACTACAAGGTAGTTCGGGTGATCTCCCTCTTGCGACTTTAATCCTGACCCGGCGAAAATGGCGGATAGCTCCCGGCTTTGCCGGGAAAGGAGATTCTTTACTTCGTTTCGGTAGGATAGTTTCAACTATTCGTCATAGTCAACGTTTCCCCGTCATTGTGAACGTGAGTGAAGCAATCTTTTTTTATTCCGGCAAAGGCGCAATAAAAAACCCCTGCGGTAACTCTCGTCACGGCAGGGGCACCCAACTTAATGTATTGATTATGAAAAAAACTATAACCTGCGGCGAAAGTCGCCTACACTATCAGATTGCCGCAAGTCACTTATATAACGCCGCCGGGCGGGGTGATATTGTATCGCTTTATGTAAATCCATAAAAATATAAGTAAAATTTATTCCTCGTTGTGAAACACCATTGGACCGGATACCGGTAAATGTATTTGCCCGGTCGGCGCATATGGAAATCCATAAGTAAAATCGGCCGGCCGGGACTAAATTATAACGGAAAACCGGGTAAACTTATTATTTTTGTTGTTCCGTTAAATTAAAAGGAGCCGCAGATGGACGTTCCGTATTTCGACCCCGATTCGGTGGGGCAGGCCAACGGCAATTATTTCGGTTTGCCGTTCACGCCCGGCCAGTGCGGCCTTGTGCTGCTGTCGGTGCCGTGGGACGTTACCAGTTCCTACGGCGACGGTTCGCGTTTCGGCCCCGACGCCATTATTGGGGCGTCGTCCCAGTTGGACCTGTACGATCCGGTCTCTCCCGGGCAGTGGCGCAGGGGGATCGGGACTCTCCCGGTCGATTACGCCATACAGGAGAAGAGCCAGTTCCTGCGCGAGGATGCCCGCAAGGTGATGAAGCATCTTGAGAACGGCGGCCGTGTTACGGACGAGTATGTGGCCAAACGGGCCGAAAGGATAAATGCGGCCTCCCAGGAGCTTAACACCTATGTATACGATACATCCCGGGAGTGGCTCGCGGAGGGTAAAACGGTCGGACTGGTAGGCGGGGACCATAGTACCCCGTTCGGGTTGATCGAGGCGCTGGCCGGGAAGTACGGCACTTTGTCGGTACTTCATATCGACGCCCATGCGGACCTGCGCATCTGTTACGAGGGGTTCGAATATTCCCACGCTTCCATAATGTACAATGTGATTACAAAAATAGCCGGTATAGAGGCCCTTGTGCAGGTGGGCGTTCGCGATCTTTGCGACGGCGAGGCCGCCCTGGCCGC
The DNA here is from genome assembly GCA_021201825.1 of Alistipes sp. Classification (GTDB taxonomy): domain Bacteria; phylum Bacteroidota; class Bacteroidia; order Bacteroidales; family Rikenellaceae; genus WRDF01. The sequence goes on along the minus strand of JAJQED010000037.1, from coordinate 87,244 downwards.
CAGTGACAGCAGGGTAACGATGTTCCACGGGTGGGAGCTTGCGGGCAATGCGTTCCGGGGAACGACGTGGGACGAACAATGCGCAAAAATAGTGGAGAGGCTCGGGGAGAACGTTTATATAAGTTTCGATATCGACGGGCTGAGCCCGCTGTACGCCCCCAATACCGGTACCCCGGTGCCGGGAGGTTTGACTTTCGACCAGGCCGTATACCTTGCCGATACGGTAAGGCGGAGCGGCCGCAGGGTGGTCGGGGTCGATGTGTGCGAGGTGGCGCCCGGCCGTGACGGGGAATGGGACGGAAATGCCGGGGCGCGCGTGCTGTATAAACTGTGCGGCATCGCCCTGCGGTCCATGTACGGGGAAAACATACCCGGGGAGCTTTAGCGGCGCCCCGCCGGTAAAACTATCATAATGGCAAAACGCAAATTCAGGAGTTTAAAGAACTGGTACGTTATCCGCCGCCGGAGTAGCAATTTCCTTGGCAGCCAGTGGGGGGGCGGAGCTTTCCTGGTGCTGTTCTCTATCATCGCGCTGGTGCTGGCCAACCTCGAGGTGACCAAACATGCGTACCATCACCTGCTGGAAACCGAGCTGGGGGTCCATATCAATAACTTCCGGTTGGCCATGACGTTCGAGCAGTGGGTCAACGACGCACTGATGGCGGTGTTCTTTTTCGTGGTCGGGCTGGAGATCAAACGGGAAATAATAGCCGGTGAGCTGTCGACCGTAAAACACGCCATGCTGCCCGTAGCGGCGGCCGTCGGCGGTATGGTCGTGCCGGCCGTTATCTATATCTGGATCAATGCCGGGACGGAATTTTCCGGCGGTTGGGGGATACCGATGGCCACCGATATCGCCTTTGCGATCGGGATACTGTCCCTGCTCGGGAAGAAAGTGCCCATCTCGCTAAAGATATTCCTTACCGCCCTGGCTATCGTGGACGACCTGGGGGCGATACTGGTAATAGCGATATTCTACACCTCGACCATCGATTTCCTGATGCTCGGGGCCGGGCTGGCGGTGCTGTGCCTGATGTTCTGGATGAACTGGCGCGGCATCAAACCTTCGCTAATCTACCTGGTGCCCGGGATACTGGTGTGGTACTTCTTCCTCAATTCCGGGGTATATTCCACTATCGCCGGGGTGTTGGCGGCGATGGCTATACCGACCAAACCGAGGTTCACCAAGAAATATTTCCTTTACAAGACCAAATACTTCCTCGAGGAGTTCCGGTTCACGGACAAGAAAGGTATCGAGGTCTTATCGAATCCGGAGCAGCTGGAGGTTCTGAACAAGGTCCATTACGTTGCCAACGGCACGATCAGCCCGTCACAGAAACTGGAACATATCCTCAACCCATGGGTGATGTTCCTGGTCATGCCGGTTTTCGCGTTTACCAACGCCGGAGTGGAGCTGGATTCTTTCGCCGACCTGCACGTGCTGGGTACGACGCAGGGCATGGGGATCTTCCTCGGGTTGGTGTTGGGTAAGCCCGTGGGTATCTTCCTGTTCTGCTGGCTGACCATAAAATCGAAGCTCGCCGTGCTGCCGGACCATACTACGTGGAACATGCTCCTCGGGGTGGCATGTCTCGGGGGTATCGGGTTCACCATGTCGATTTTCATCGACAACCTCGCCTTTGCGGGTACCGAGTGGGTGGATACCGGAAAGATAGCCGTGCTGATCGCGTCGGTCACTGCGGCGGTATTCGGGGCACTTGTAATAAACTTGATGGTCAAAAAGGACCACGTTACCCACCTGAACGCTAATGATGCGTAAGCGGCCCGTTATTTTTTCGTGCTGGTACAAAGGGGGTTTCAGGAAATTTGATTAAGTTTGTAGCCGCTTTGAAAAGCGACGGCCCTAAGGGAAAAGAATTTTAGGAAACAAAATAAAACAACTTCAGGCAATGAAAAAGACTATTTTTATCGTAATGGCGGCAGCCGTCCTGCCGTTCCTGTTCAACGGTTGCGGCGGAGGGTCTACTCCCCGGAGCGAGATCGACTCGGTATCCTATGCCGTGGGTATCAACCTGGGAACGCAGATGAAAGACGATACCATCCTTAATATCGACCTGGTATTGTCCGGTATCCACGCCGCGTTCAACGGAAAGAACAACTGGACGGCCGAGGAAGCCGTAGCGTTCCTGCGCGAATATTACAATATCCGCCTCCCGCAGAGGGCAAGGGAAGCCGGCGAGGCCTACCTCAAGGATGTGGAAGCCACAAACCCTAACGTCCGCAAGACGGACAGCGGGCTGCTTTACGAGATCATCGAGCCGGGCGATATGGATGCCAAGCCGAACGACACCCGCGACCGGGTAAAGGTTACCTACGAGGGTAAGCTCAAGGACGGCAAGGTGTTCGATTCTTCTTACGAACGCAACGATACGGCCGAGTTCGCGCTGAACCGTGTGGTCAAAGGTTGGGGCGAAGGTCTCCAGCTGGTTGGCAAAGGCGGTAAGATCAAGCTCTATATCCCGTCCGACCTCGGTTACGGGCCTACGGGTTCCCGTTCCCCGACCGGCGAAATGGTTATCGGCCCGCACGAACCGCTGGTGTTCGATGTTGAGCTTATCGACGTGATACCGTTCGAAGAGCCGGCAGCCAATTAAATAGACCGGATATGCGCCCCGGAACCGATGTCCGGTAGCGCAAAACAATGCAGCGGGGGCTGCCGGACAAATCCGGCGGCCCCCGCTTCTGCAAACCGGATACAGGGCCGGTTGGAGGTGTATGGTTACCCAGCTATTTTGCGTGATTTTTGATTGGTTCCCAAGCACAGCCGCAGGCCGGTGACGGACCGCCGGGTGGCGCCGGGTGGCGCCGGATTTGGAGATGGATGAACGAATGGTTATCTTTATCTGCTAATTTGAAACAGTGATTCAGGTATGAAATACGCGATCATAATGACCGAGAAAGGCGACATGAAAGCGGAGTTGTTCGAGAACGAAACTCCGGGGACGGTCGCCAACTTTATAAAATTGGCCCAGTCAGGGTTTTACGACGGGCTGACGTTCCACCGGGTCATTCCCGACTTCGTGGTGCAGGGCGGCTGCCCGGACGGCACCGGTGCCGGGGGGCCGGGTTATACGATCAAATGCGAGACCGGCGGCCCGAGGCAGTATCATGACCGGGGAGTGCTCTCGATGGCCCACCGGGGCAAAGATACCGGCGGTTCGCAGTTTTTCATCTGCCACAACCGGGACAATACTGCCCATCTGGACGGGGTACATACCGCTTTCGGGCAGGTGGTCGAGGGTCTGGGCGTGCTGGACGATATTCGGCAGGGGGACCTTATAATAGGTATCCAGATACAGGAGGAGTAGTCCGCCGGGCGGGCCGGCGCGGCCGCCGCAAAATAAGCAACACCCAAAGGAAGAAACTTTACAGAGATGGAAATAGAAGCAACTGTAGTAAAATTGCTGCCCGTGGTGAAAGGTACGAGCCAACGCGGGGAGTGGACCAAACAGGAGGTAATAATTGAACAGGGCGGTGAATTCGGGCGTAAACTTTGCGTTAGTTTCTGGGGAGACAAGGCGCAGGACGCCGCGTCGCTCAGGGAGGGCGACAGGATAAGCGTATGGCTTAACCTTGAGTCCCGGGAGTATAACGGCCGGTGGTATACCGAGGCACGGGTTTGGAAAATGAGCCGTGCGGCTTCGGCCCCGGCAGCTCAGCCAGTTCCGGCAAACGATTTTCCCCTGCCGGCCGACGAACCGGACGGTGTGGGCGGGGACGATTCGTTCGACGACCTCCCGTTTTAGCTTTCCGTAAGCGGTGCGCCGCCGATAGGGGGCTGCGGCTTAAATATTAAGGCAGAGCAAGAAAGGAACGATATGGATAAGAACGAATTTGAAAAATACGCCCGCGGTCACATGGGTATCAGCAGCCTTAAACTGCACAACTTCCAGTCCGTGGTGCGCAACTACGTCTCCCCGACCATTATCGAGGAGCGGCAGTTGAACGTCGCTACGATGGATGTCTTTTCGAGGCTGATGATGGACAGGATCATATTCCTCGGGGCGCCGATCTACGACGATGCGGCCAATATCATACAGGCGCAGTTGCTCTTCCTCGAGTCGGCCGACCACGAGAAAGACATACAGATTTATATCAATTCCGGGGGCGGGTCCGTCAGTTCCGGTCTCGGGATTTACGATACGATGCAATTGATAACATGCGATGTGGCCACCATCTGCACAGGGATGGCCGCCAGCATGGCCGCCGTACTGCTGTGCGCCGGGGAGAAAGGCAAGCGCTCAGCCCTGCCGCATTCGCGCATTATGATACACCAGCCGCTCGGGGGTGCCGAGGGCCAGGCGTCGGACATCGAGATCACGGCACGGGAGATCGGCAAGATAAAGAAAGAGCTATATAACATCCTTTCGCACCATTCCGGCACTCCGGTCAAGAAGATCGAAAAGGATGCCGACCGCGACTACTGGATGACTTCCAACGAGGCCGTGGATTACGGGCTGATAGACGAGGTGCTGAAGAAGCGATAGGCGGCATTTACCTGCCGCGAACGGGATATTACCCGCGGCTCGATTTCAGCCTGCGGAGCTTTTGGCTTGTGCTATCATGGCCAGCTAACTACAAACAGACTAAATTTAAATAAATGTCACATAGCAAAGACGGCGCGGATGAAGACAAATGTGCTTTCTGCGGACGGACCAGCAGAGATGTAGGTATGCTTATCAAGGGCATGGACGCCAGCATCTGCGACAGCTGCATCGAGACGGGCCATGAAATCCTGCACGAATCATCCGATGGTTTCCAAAACAAACCCGCCCCCCTGAAAATGGACGAGCTGATGAAGCCGGCCCAGATCAAGGAATTCCTGGACGAGTACGTTATCGGGCAGGAGGCCGCCAAGCGGTATATGTCGGTTGCGGTTTACAACCATTACAAGCGGTTGATATATACCGAGAAGACCGGCCGGGACATCGAGATAGACAAATCCAACATCATGTTGGTCGGCCCGACGGGAACCGGAAAGACCCTGATCGCACGTACCATCGCACGGTTGCTCAAGGTTCCGTTCACTATCGTGGATGCGACGGTGCTGACCGAGGCCGGATACGTCGGCGAGGATGTGGAGGGCATCCTGGCACGGTTGCTTCAGGTGGCCGATTACAATATCCCGCTGACCCAACGGGGCATAATATTTATCGACGAGATAGATAAGATAGCCCGTAAGGCCGATACGCCGTCCATTACGCGCGACGTGTCGGGCGAGGGTGTGCAGCAGGCACTTTTGAAGATACTGGAGGGGACGGTGGTTAACGTGCCGCCCGAGGGGGGGCGCAAGCATCCCGAGCAGAAATTCGCCAAGATAGATACGACCAACATCCTGTTCATCTGTGGCGGCGCGTTCGACGGCATCGAACAAAAGATCGCCCGCAGGCTCAATACCCGGGCCGTGGGATACGGGCAGAGCGCCAAGAGCAATATCGATCGTAGCAACCTGCTGCAATATGTCATGCCGCAGGACCTCAAGTCGTTCGGGCTTATCCCCGAGCTGGTCGGCAGGCTCCCGGTGTTGACCTATCTCGAGCCGCTCAGCAAGGAGGCCCTCCGCTCGATACTTACCGAACCGAAGAACGCCATCATCAAGCAATACAAGGCCCTTTTCGCCATAGACGGCATCGATCTGTCGTTCGACGAAGATGTGCTGGACTATATCGTGGACAAGGCCACCGAGTTCAAGCTCGGGGCGAGGGGCCTGCGGTCTATCTGCGAGGCGGTTATCATGGACACGATGTATACCCTGCCGTCCAGCCCGGATTGCAAGCAGTTCCGGGTAACGCTGCCGTATGCCCGCGAGAGGATCGAAAAAGTTAACCTGACCCAACTCAAAACAGCCGGATGACCGATATGAAAAAGTTTTACATCGCATTGGGATTTCTGTTTGCCGCGATCGCTCCCGGATACACCCAGCAGGGCGGAACGGTTACCATATCCGGAAGGGTGACCGATTTCGAGGGCAGCCCCAAGGACAGCAGTGTCGTGGAACTTATCCATCCCCATTGGGATACTGCTTTCTCGACCTATACCGACCGGGACGGGTATTACTCCCTGGAGGTGGAAAAAGGCAAATATATGGCTATGTACGTTTTGCGCGAGGAGGAATACCCGAGTATGAACGCCGTGCCGCCCGAGGATATGAGGCTGGAGTTCTGGGGGTGGAACATTATCGCCGACCGGGATATGGTGATCAATCCCCGGTACCATAAACTCGAACTGTACGGGACTACGGTTTTCCAGGTCTACGGGGGTTATCCCGGCTTTTTCGTCTATTTCCGGCCCATGAGCCTTACAAAGAGCCTGGAGTATCCCGAGGAGTTATACCTCGATAAGGAGACGGCTGAAAAGGAAACGGTCATTTCGGTGAAACCCGAGTACCTGAAAGTGAGGGTATACGCCGACGATGAGGAGCTGAAGATCAATTCGATCCACCACCTCGAAGAGTATACCGGCGATGAAAACATGACCACCACGGGGTACGTCGTCCAGGTGGAAATGCCTGCAAAACGGCCCGACAAACCCTATATCGTTTTCCGGGTAGTTGCCGAGAACACCGAGGACGGGGAGACGGGCGAGAACATCTATTTCTATGAACTTCCTAACTTCAAATAGGCAAAGCGATTACTAAATACCAAACCGACCGATCTATGAACAACGAGCTGGCCAACAAAGCTGCCGACAATATACGCATCCTCGTAGCCGCTATGGTGGAGCGGGCCAAATCGGGCCATCCCGGAGGCGCTATGGGGGGTGCCGATTTTATTAACGTCCTTTACACCGAATTCCTCAATTATAACCCGGACGACCCGGCGGATTTCCTGCGGGACCGCTTCTTCCTCGATCCGGGCCATATGTCGCCCATGCTTTACGCCGTGCTTTGCCTGTCGGGATTCTATACGATGGATGACCTGCGGGACTTCCGCCAGTGGGGCAGCGTGACGCCCGGCCATCCGGAGCTGGATGTGGCCCACGGGGTGGAGAACACTTCCGGGCCGCTCGGGCAGGGCCATGCCATGGCCGTGGGCGCGGCTATCGCCGAGCGTTTTATGGCGGCGAGGTTCGGGGAGTGGATGGCCCATAAGACCTACGCCTATATCTCGGACGGGGGAATACAGGAGGAGGTCTCACAGGGTGCGGGGCGTATCGCCGGCCATCTGGGGCTGAGCAACCTCATCATGTTCTACGATGCCAACAACGTACAGTTGTCAACGACGGTGGACGAGGTGATGAGCGAGGACGTGAAAGCCAAATATGAGGCGTGGGGATGGAGCGTAATAGATATAGACGGTAACGACCCCGGACAGATACGGGCCGCACTGCAAAAGGCCACCGCCGAGACGCAGAAGCCGACCCTGATCATCGGCCGGACAGTTATGGGCAAAGGTGCGGTGTCGCCCGACGGCGGTTCTTTCGAGCACCGGGTGTCGACCCACGGCCAGCCGCTTTCCGCCGCCGGGTGCGATTACCACGGCACCGTCAATAACCTTGGGGGCGACCATCAGGACCCGTTCACCGTGTTCCCGGAAACAGCCCTGTTGTATGCACAGGCCCGGGAAAGGGCCGCCACATGGAAGTCCGGTAAGGCCGAGGAGGAAAAACAGTGGAGGGCTGCCAATCCGGAACTGTCCGCCAAACTGGACTTTTTCCTGAGCGGCAGGCTCCCGGAACTGGATTATTCGCAGGTTGCCGTCAAGGAGGGCGATCCTACCCGAGGAGCGTCAGCGGCCGTGCTGTCGTACTTTGCGGAGCATATCGAGAACATGATCGTGTCGTCGGCGGACCTGAGCAATTCGGACAAGACCGACGGCTTCCTTAAAAAGACCAAACCTATCGTCAAGGGCGATTTCTCCGGGCGATTTTTGCAGGCCGGGGTAGCCGAATTTACGATGGCGTGCCTTATGAACGGGCTGGCGCTAAACGGGGGAGTGATACCGGCCTGTGGCACGTTCTTCGTCTTTTCCGACTATATGAAACCGGCGATCCGCATCGCGGCGCTCATGCGTCTGCCGGTAAAATACATCTGGACGCACGACTCGTTCCGGGTCGGCGAGGACGGACCCACACACCAGCCGGTGGAGCATGAGGCGCAGATACGCCTGCTCGAGCATCTGCATAACCACCGGGGAGAGCGGTCGATGCTGGTGCTGCGTCCGGCCGACGTATATGAAACGGTGGAGGCTTGGAGACTGGCGCTGGAGTCACAGCGTCCCGCCGCGCTGATATTGTCCCGGCAGGCGGTCAAAACCCTCCCGTCGCTTTCGGCGCCACGGGCAGAGGAGGCCAAACAGTCCGACAAAGGGGCATATATCGTGGAGGATTGCGAGGGTACACCGGATATCGTTCTGCTTGCCAGCGGGTCCGAAGTATCGACCCTCACGGACGGGGCCGTACTGCTCCGGGCAGAGGGAGTTAAGGTTCGTGTAATCTCCGTTCCGTCGGAGGGTTTGTTCCGTGACCAGACGGCCGCATATCAACAGGCGGTTTTACCCGACGGGGTAAAGCGGTTCGGCCTTACGTCCGGCTTGCCCGTTACCCTTGCGGGCCTGGTTGGGCCCAACGGGGCCGTTTACGGGCTTGACCACTTCGGGTTTTCGGCTCCGGCAAAGGTGCTCGATGAGAAATTCGGCTTTACCGCCCGCAACGTGTACGACCAGGTGAAAAAATTGCTTTAAGGATATCCAGGGCTTCCCCGGAACAGCAACAATACTAAGGCGGGAGGCATCTTAATTTTTCAGCATGCAGGAGGAATACCGACATACGGAAAGTGCCATGGCAACCGGCGGGGATGTGAGCGGGGATACCGACGCGCTGTCGTCGTATACGGGCCATGACGACCGTAAGGGCCTCCCGTTGCTGCTCTCACGGCTTATCTCGACCGTCTTGAGCCCCCTTCTGATGCCGCTACTGGCGGTGTCGGCCCTGCTGTTCGGCACCGTGCTGTCGATTATGCCGGCAAGGGCAAAGTTATACTATACGGTTATTATCCTGCTCGATACGTGCATCGTCCCGATCCTCTGTATCGGTCTACTCCACAGCCTGGGAGTGATCAAAGGCTTGTTGCTGGCAACTCGCCGCGACCGGGTGCTGCCGCTGCTTATCACGGCCCTGTGCTATGTCCTCTGCGCGTTCATGGTGCGGGGATTGCCAGGGTCGCTGTTGGTTTCGAAATTCCTGCTGGCCGGTTCGGCTTGTATAACGGTGGCGTTTATCGTTACGTTCTATTGGAAGATAAGTATCCATATGCTCGGTGCCGGGGGTACGCTGGCCATGCTGTGTGTGATCCAGTATTTGGGGTTGGCTGACTTTTTGCCGCTGATCGTACTTATGGTGGCGGCCTGCGGTGCGTTGGCATCGGCCAGGCTATACCTCGGGGCGCATACCCCCTTGCAGGTGGCCACGGGTTTCACCGGCGGCTTCGTTGTGGCGCTGGTTGTAATTATGTCGGGAGGATGGACATTGTACTTGCACTGATAGCTGTTGTTCTGCTGCTGGTCGGTTTGGCCGGTTGCCTGGTCCCCGTTATCCCGGGACCTCCGTTGAGCTATGCGGGGCTGCTGATACTCCATTTCACCGGCTTCGGGGACTTTACTTCCCGGTTCCTTTTCGTAATGGCCGCCGTTACGGTCGCCGTCACCATTGCGGACCTTTACTTGCCCGTATGGTTTATGCGGCGTTATGGCGGTTCACGCGCCGCTTCCATAGGGGCGGTGCTCGGGGTGTTTGCCGGGCTGTTCCTCTTTCCCCCGTTAGGGATAATCGTATGCCCGTTCCTCGGGGCTTTTTTAGGAGAGCTGATCCACGACGGGCAAAGCCATACCAAAGCTCTTCGGGTTGCCATGGGAGCTTTCATGGCTTTCATGGCCGGTACGGGCCTAAAGCTTATCGTCAGCGGGGTGATACTTTTCTACGGCATCGCGGCATTCTTCCGCTGATCCGCACACAATTCATACAGGTCCAGGCTTATCACCCGGCCGTTCTTCACGGCACAGTCCGTCATCCGGCCTATGTACCGGTATCCGGCTTTTAGAAGTACCCGGGAGGATGCCGGGTTGGTGGAGAATAAGCCTGCGTGGAGATGTAGGAGCGGGGTAGTGGCGAAGATGAATTCAGAGAACATTATTACGGCCTGCGTAGCGATACCCCGGCCCCAGTATTCCCGGCCCAGCCAGTATCCGATCTCTCCGCTGATGCGGTGAACGTCCTGTCCGGGAACAACCCCGATACCGCCTGCCGTACGGCCGTCAAAGGTAATGGCGTAATTCATGGATGGGCCGTCGCCCATGGATGACCGGATGAACTGTTCGGCGTCCTGAACCGTGTAAGGGACCGGAAACCCGTCACGCAGGTTGGCCGCAACCTGCGGGTCGTCCGCAAGGCGAGCCAGTTCCGGTATATCATCCATGGTCCACGGCCTGAAGCCGGTTCGGGAATGGACCGCGCGGTCAGAGTCCCCGCGATCGTTTAAAGTTCTCATATTGCCGCTCCGTCTCGGGTAAGTTTCGCAGGTAATCTTCCAGGTCCCATTTTATCCCATCCTCCGCAAGATCCTCGGCGAGCGGTTCCATGCCGAGTTCCGCGCGGAGTCGGTCCACGGAGTGAGGGTCCCGCAGGGGTACCAGATACGGCACGGCGCTCTCACCCGAGAAGATCTTCTGGGTGCCGTAAACCTGTTTTTCGCCGCGGTTCATCAACAGACGGTCGGTAAGGAACGCAAGGTGCCAGCCCTCGGCGTCGCCATCGGCTACCGCCTTCTCGAGCATCGGGAAATAGCGTTGCTGTACCGTGGTGTCGGCCACATGCTGTATGGCAAGGAACAGGGTTTCGTTACCCTCGGTCCCTATACGGTCACTTCCCAGCCAGCCGTAGCGGTCCAAAATTGCGCACACCTCCACGGCGCTTTGCCGGTCTATCTCTTCCATCAGGTCATGGACCGCCTTCCTTAAAGTCGCATCTTCGATGTACATATACAGGATCCGTATCCCCTGGTCCCGGTTCTGGATGCGCTGTAAGTTCAGCCGCACGGGGTTGTCATAACGGGCGGTCTTTTCCCGGATATAGTCGAGCAGTTCCTGCCATTGCGGAAGAGGGTGCAGGGCGGTAAAATTACCGTCCTCGGTAATCGAATCGAGAAAGAGATCTTCATCCGCAAGTGAATAAAGGTTAGCGAAAGCCTCTTCGAAACGGCCGGCGGAAGCGGCCTGGACGGCCATGCCGTATTCCGGCAGGTTGGCTTTCAGAAAGGCCGGGTAAAGCTGGCAGAGCCACTGCTCGAACCGGGCGCTGTCGCCGTCTATAAAATATGTTTCACAGTTCCGTACTGCCGTCTCCAGGTCCTGCCCCTTACAGGGAGACAATGACGCAAGGCATATTAACATGAATAAAACAGGGTTCTTCATCTTGTGATTTTATGGGAATTTTCTTCCGGATTCTAAAAATATTTAGGTCACAGAAGTCCCGCCTGCCTCATCATGGCGGCGTAAACTTCCGCCTTTTTTTCGATTGCAAGCGGATAAGCCCGCGAGGAGGAGGGCATGCGGTAATGCCGCAGAGGGCGCCCGGCGAGCTCGAAGTCGGTAAATCCCCCGACGGGAGGTTCCGCCGCGCCGGTAACGGAGGCAAGCGTACTGGTTGCCTTGTCGCCCGTAGTCACGATATAGCGGCATTCAGGGGCCCGTGCCAGCAGGGCCGCAAGGTCCACCGGTTCGACGATCTGCAGGAACTTGTCCGAAGCGTTTCCTTTTTGCCGGACAACCGTGCGTGCCGTATCGCTCAGGCCGATGCCCCGGGCGGTAAGGAACTCCACGAGCCGCGGTTTGGAGAACACCTTTTTTGGATTTTGGCCGCTTTGGGCCGGGGCGTCGGTCATAAAGTATTCCCTGTCCCCGAAGAAGACCAGCCCGAAAATACGCCACATATCGTTCTGCAGGTTCGGGTAGTAAAAGTCCATGCTCCACCGCGCCCGCGGCGGCGGGAAACTTCCAAGCATCAGCATTTTGGTCCCGGGCGGCAGGAACGGGTCTAGCGGGTGCGATTCCGCCTGTTGCTCTTCTTGCAGGCGGTTCATTCATCCACTGGTTTGGCGGAGAGTATCTCCATCGCCTCGTGGTACCGGCTGTCGGGTACTGCCAGGTACGGCCTCGAGGAGTTGCCTGCAAAGGCGGCGGTGAGGGCGATTTCGTTGAATATTTCGGCCGGGATACCGTGGTCCAGCAGCAGCTGCCTGTCAAGGTTGGCCAAGTAGAGCTCGTCGTAATATTTCACAATTTTCATCGGCGTGTGGCTTTGCCCAAAATTAGCTTAAATACCGCTTACCGCCAAACCGCCCCGCCGGCAGGTAAAAACGGTAAAAATTAGGGCCGCAAAGGGATTTCCGTATGGGCGGAACGGCAAAAAAATGTTATCTTTGTAAGTTATTGCACATACCCCTTTCATGGCAGTTCAAAACGTTATAGAGTTACGCGGAGCGTCGATATACCATATCCGCGACGCGAGGAAAAGGATAGGTACGGGGCGCAACCGCCTGCGCGGGTGCGAGCTGGTCCTATCCGATGTGGATTTCAGCGTCGGGCGGGGGGAGTTCGTCTACCTGATCGGCAAGGTTGGGTCGGGCAAGAGTACCCTGCTTAAGACCATATACGGCGAGATCCCGCTGGCCGAGGGGCGTGGGTACGTTGCCGGGTACGACCTGCGGTCGCTCCGCCGCCGGGAGATACCTTACCTGCGCCGCCGCATGGGGATCGTCTTCCAGGATTACCAGCTGCTGGCCGACCGCAACGTCTTCTCGAACCTGCATTACGTTATGAAAGCCACGGGGTGGAAAAGCGAGACCGACATCCGGCGCAAAATAGACGAAATGCTTACCACGGTCGGCCTGACCAATAAGGAGTACAAGATGCCGTTCCAGCTCTCGGGAGGCGAACAGCAGAGGCTCGCCATCGCTCGGGCGCTGGTCAACAGTCCGGACGTACTGCTGGCGGACGAGCCCACCGGTAATCTCGACCCGGCTGCGGCCAACGGTATTATGGAGCTTTTCCGGGAAATTTCCCGTACGGGGTGTGCCGTGGTCATGTCCACGCATAATATCGGCATCATCGAAGAATATCCGGCCCGTACTTTCCGTTTTATGCAGGGCAGGGTTGAGGAGCTGGATATGGCCCCGATACTCGAGGCGGCCCGTACGCGGCAGGCGCAGCAGGCATGACCCCTTGAAAGATAAAATATAAAAAAGAAGCCCGCGGCTCCGCCGCCGGGCCGCAGGATAACCAGAAGCGAATTATGAGCAACGATTTGGAACAGGCAAAACAGAACGAACAGGAAGAGTATTCCGCGTCCAGTATACAGGTCCTTGAGGGCTTGGAGGCTGTGCGCAAGCGCCCCGCCATGTATATCGGGGATATCGGCGAAAAGGGTCTACACCACCTGGTTTACGAGGTGGTCGACAACTCCATCGACGAGGCGCTGGCGGGGTACTGTACAAATATAGAAGTAACCATCAACGAGGACAACTCGATCACCGTGACGGACGACGGACGCGGTATCCCGACGGACTACCATGAAAAGGAGGGTAAATCGGCCCTCGAGGTGGTGCTGACGGTGTTGCATGCCGGAGGTAAGTTCAACAAGGATTCCTACAAGGTATCCGGCGGTCTGCACGGGGTGGGTGTATCGTGCGTGAACGCCCTTTCGAACCTGCTGGTAGCCGAGGTGCACCGTGACGGTAAGATCTATCGCCAGCAGTACAGCAAGGGTGCCCCGATCTCGGAACTCGAGGTAGTGGGGACGACCGACCGTACCGGGACCACTATCACTTTCAAACCCGACGACACGATCTTTATCGTTTCGGAATACAATTACGACATACTGTCGGCCCGTCTTCGCGAGCTGGCGTTCCTAAATAAGGGGGTACACCTCAATATCACGGACAAACGGAGTAAGGACGACAGCGGCAATTACATCCGCAACGAATATTACTCCACCGAGGGGCTGAAAGAGTTCATACGGTTCCTCGACGCAACGCGCGAACCGCTCATAGAGGATTCCATCTACCTCGATACCGAGAGGGAGGGCATTCCCGTGGAGGCCGCCCTGCAGTATAACACCGGGTTCACCGAAAGCGTCTATTCCTACGTCAACAACATCAATACCATAGAGGGCGGTACGCACCTGACGGGATTCCGCCGGGCACTGACCCGTACCCTGAAAAAATATGCCGAGGAGTCGGGAATGCTCTCCAAGCTGAAGTTCGAGATCAGCGGGGACGACTTCCGCGAGGGGCTCACCGCCATTATCTCCGTAAAGGTAGCCGAGCCGCAGTTCGAGGGGCAGACCAAAACCAAGCTGGGTAACAGCGAGGTGGCTCCGGCCGTGGACTACGCTATCGCCCAGGCCCTTACGCATTACCTCGAGGAGCATCCCAAAGACGCGAGGGCCATCGTGGAAAAGGTCATCCTGGCCGCCACGGCCCGCCATGCCGCCCGAAAGGCACGGGAGCTGGTGCAGCGCAAAACGGTATTGTCCGGTTCGGGACTTCCCGGCAAGCTGGCCGACTGTTCGTCACGGGACAGGATGCGTACCGAGATTTTCTTCGTCGAGGGGGATTCGGCAGGCGGTACGGCCAAGCAGGGCCGCGACCGCGAGTTCCAGGCTATCATGCCGCTTCGCGGTAAGATACTGAACGTGGAAAAGGCGCAGGAACACAAAATGTGGGAGAACGAGGAGATCAAGAACATGTTCCTTGCTATCGGGGTGTCCAAGGGCACGGACGAGGACAGCAAGGCCCTCAACATGGAAAAACTGCGTTACAATAAGATAATAATAATGACCGATGCCGACGTGGACGGCAGCCATATCGCCACGCTGATGCTCACGTTCTTCTTCCGCGAGATGAAAGCGCTTATAGAGAACGGCCATGTCTATATCGCAACCCCGCCTTTGTACCTCTACAAGAAAGGTAAGGTGGAGCGGTACTGCTGGTCGGACGAGGAACGGGATGCGGTGACCGAGGAGTTCGGGGCCAAAGGGGCCCATGTGCAGCAGTACAAAGGTCTCGGGGAGATGAACGCCGAGCAGTTATGGGATACTACCATGAACCCGGATACCCGTATCCTGCGGCAGGTGACCATCGAGAACGCCGCCGAGGCGGACCGTATCTTCTCAATGCTCATGGGAGACGACGTGCCGCCCCGCCGCGAATTTATCGAGAAACATGCCACTTATGCCAATATCGACGCATAAGGGTTTGGAAAACACACTAAAAAACCGGGATTCAGTCCCGGTTTTTTGTTGGGTCATATCTGCCGGAGGCGGCCGATTGGCAAACCTTTTTTATATTTGGAACGGATTTGGACAAACTTAGCAATATGGACGTAACAGTAATCGGCGTGGCCGGGGGTACCGGTTCCGGTAAAAGCACTCTGGTCAAGAGGCTCCAGGAGGCTTTCGAGGGGGACGACGTTGTCACCCTGAGCCATGATTTTTATTATAAGAATTATCCGGAACTGACTTTCGAGGAACGTACCGGGCTCAATTACGACCATCCGCAGTCGTTCGATACGGATATGCTGGTTGAACACGTAAAGATGCTCAAGAACGGCGTGCCGGTCGAGAGGCCGGTATATTCGTTCGTGGAGCATGCCCGGCTGGACGAAACCGTTATGGTGCGTCCGTCAAAGGTTCTTATCGTGGAGGGCATTCTTATATTCGACCATAAGGAACTCCGGGAACTGATGGACATGAAAGTGTTCGTGGATACCGATGCCGACCTTAGGTTGTCGCGCCGTTTGCTGCGGGACGTGGTCGAGCGGGGGCGCACGATGGAATCGGTGGTAAACCAGTATATCCAGACCGTCAAGCCCATGCATGAGGAGTTCGTGGAGCCGTCCAAGAAATACGCAGACGTTATAATCCCCGAGGGTGGGTTCAATTCGGTGGCCGTTGCCATGCTTATCGAAAATATAAATTCGGTGATCCGGGCCAAATAACCGGGGTGGGCGAAAGGCATATTTTTTGACCTTGGATAGAGTTATGGAAAAAATAAACGCACCGTTTGTCGACCCGTTGCATATCGACGGCAATTTCATAGAAAAGATAGGTAAGCAGTGGATGCTGGTCACGGCCGGTAACCCGGATGGTTTCAATACCATGACCGCCAGTTGGGGCGGGATAGGGGAGCTGTGGGGTAGGCCCGTGGCGTTCGTTTTTATCCGGCCGCAGCGCTATACTTTCGAGTTGGCCGAAGCGCATGAAAGTTTCTCCCTGTCGTTTTTCGGGAAAGGGTTCCGCAAGGAGCTGGCCCTTTGCGGGAGCGTATCGGGGCGGGACCGGGATAAGGTGTCCGAAGCGGGGTTGACCCCGGTGGCCGCCGGCAGTTCGGTCGCGTTCGCCCAGGCGGAACTGGTTTTGGAGTGCCGCAAGTTGTACGGGCAGTTCCTAACGGAGGGATCGTTCGCCGACCCGACAATCGCCGAAAAGCATTATCCCGAGCGGGACTTCCACAAAATGTATGTCGGAGAGATCATCTCCGCATGGCAGAAATAAAATAACGGTAACGGGGCGGAAATGCCATACGGACCGTATTGCACCGTTTTTGCACGGTGGGGGGCCGAACCGGTTAAATGAAATAAGATGGGATTTTTAAAGGATTTCAAGGCGTTCGCCATGCGTGGCAACGTGATAGACCTGGCGGTCGGCGTGGTTGTCGGTGGAGCGTTCGGGCAGATCGTCAATTCTCTGGTAGCCGATATAATAATGCCCCCGATCGGGATACTTGTCGGCGGGGTCGATTTCTCCGAGCTCGCTTTCACACTCAAGCCCGCTACGGCAGATGCGGCGGCGGTAAAGATAAACTACGGGAATTTCATCCAGAGTTGTGTTAATTTCCTTATTATCGCTTTTTCCATTTTCCTTTTCGTCAGGCTGTTGTCCAAGATCGATTTCAGCAAGGACAAGGATACGCCGCCCGTGGCCCCGACCAAGGACCAGGAGCTGCTGGGCGAAATACGCGACCTGTTGAAACAGCAAAACTCCGACCTGGAAAAACAGCCCCTGCCGAAAGGGACTCCCCAATCCTGACCGGGATTAAATATCGAGGGGCCGGGATAGGTTATTTTCACAAAAGATATACCTTTGCACCCTGTAAATCAATTTTACGGGGATGCTACGGAATTTTATCGCAGTTTGTGTATTCTTTACGGCCTGCATAATGTCGGCCATGGCTTCGGCAGACGGGGCGGACAGCCTCGAGGTAGAAGAGGTAGAAAAGGTCAATTATGTGCCGCAGGTGTTCGGGGCGGTCAAGGCCAAGTTCGAGGCGAGCCTCTACGACGGGAGCCACCGGTTCAATGTCCGCAATTCGCGGATCGGGGTGCGCGGGCTGGCCAGCCCGAGGATGAAATACGCTATCCAGATCGACTTCAGCAACGAGGGCAAACTCTCGATCCTCGATTCCTACGTGACCTATTTCACCGACAACCTGGAGGTTACGCTCGGGCAGCAGCAATACCGTTTCAGCACCGACCTGGACCGGGGTCCAAATACCAGTATCTTTTCAAACCGCTCGTTCCTCTCCAAGTTCCTTACGACTTATTATACCACCGTACCTGAGAACGGCCATATCGGCCATACCGTCTCATCCATCGGGTCGAGGGACCTGGGGGCGTTGCTACGGTACCATATCCCTAAAATGCCGTTAAGGGTCAATTTCGGGCTGTTTAACGGATCGGGTACGAACAATCCCGAATGGGACAATAAAATAAATATAGTAGCCAAGCTCGAGATAGGCCCGGAGATGGGTCTACACGGCGCCGTGAGCCACTACAACGGGCATACACCGGCGGGCACAAAGGTCAGTTTCGACCAGTCGGGTAGCCTGGTCAGCACGATATTTACCCAGCGGATCCGGATGTGGGGCGGGGAGTTGAGCTATACGCAGGAAAATTTCGCCATCGAGAGCGAATACGCCCAGCGCAGGCTCCGCATGGACGGGCTGCGCCTGCTTCAAACCGGCCATGTCCAGGGGTATTACCAGTTCCGCCTGCCCAAAATGAAACTTATGGAATACGTCGCCCCGCTCGGCAGGTGGGACATCGGCGACAATATCGAGTTCCTGAACAGTTACGGGGCTATGGAGACGTTCTCCGCCCATCGGGCTACGGTCGGGGTCAACTTCGGTTTCACGGGCAAGATCGTGGGTTCCGAGCTGCGGCTGCAGTTCGAGAAGTATTTCGTCACCCGCAAACCGTCCGACTACTCACGCAACCAGTTGCTGCAGGATAAGATCACCCTCGAGATAGTGGCTACTTTCTAAGGGCGGGGGTGATTTTGAACGGGTAAATTTTTGCAGATTTAAAATAAAAACATACTTTTGCACTGCTTTGCGCCACAGGTACAGGGCAAAGGGCGAGTTAGCTCAGCTGGTTAGAGCGCATGATTCATAATCATGAGGTCCCGAGTTCAAGTCTCGGACTCGCTACGGAAAATAAAGGTTACGGGAAACCGTAACCTTTTATTTTTTCTCCCCTTCAGGGTTGTTGGTCCTCCGCTTTTAAGAACCGGGCAGGCTCTTTCTGTATTTCCCGCCGCAGCCTGCCGGCAGATAGTCCCGTACTCTTTTTTATGAAATACCCGAGGTGTTGCACCGAGTTGAAACCATGCTTGACGGCCAGTTCCCTTAAAGAGTATTCATACCTTGCCATATTTTCCATTATACTCTCCAAACGCCTGCTCTGGTACCAGCGGTAAAAAGAGTGCCCGTAAACCCTGCGGAACGCTTTGCAGAACCCGCTGTCGGACAATCCCAGGGCAGTTGCGAACTCTGATATCCGGCTGGAGGTATCGAAAAGCCTTTCGACCCGTAGCCGGAAAAACCAGTTTTTGGAAGACAGGACTTTTCCGATTGCCCCGTGCAGTCCGGGCCGGACCGTAAAAACGACCTCCTGTAATTTGATGCTCGCATATTGGCGGCAACGGAGTCTTTCCGGCATTATTCCGTACGATAGCCTCGATGCGCTTTCCCGGTCCGCTATCCCTACAGGTTTCAGGTTTTTAGTAGTTAAGCCCGAGGGAATGTCTAATTCCGGGTTTAATTTATTTGCGACCATTTTAAGAATTTCCGGCCGGAATATATGGATATTCCCGGCCTCCGCGGCTGTAATATTGAAAGCAGTATCCGGGATTATAACAAAGTCCGGGGCCCATAGCCGGTAACCGAAATGGTCGGATCGCAGATCGGCGGTGCCGCATTCGATATATAAAAGGCACGGGCCGTGATAGGTTAGGCCGAGAGTCTCTCCCGGCCATAACCCGTAAGATTCCAAATATCCTGTGGAGCAACGGGGATAAAATTCGCACTGCCGGAGGTCGGCCGCATAAAAACAATGGTCCATATAGGGGTATAGAAAAAGGGCGCGGTTACAACTTCTTTCTTACGGTCTTGGGAACCTGCTTGCAGAAGTTGTCCTACGCCCTAAGCCTGCCCTAACTTTTTGCAAAGTTAGGGCAAAACCCAGGACTGACAACCCATATACCGCAAGCAATCACCGGCAGAGCCGGGCCCAAGATTGTAAGAAAGGTATAAAGGGTGTTTATCCTTTATGGTATTTATTTCACCAATTACATAATTATCAAAAATATATAGTTGAAACCAGATGGGATTGCCGCAATATAATGGCGAGTAATCTCAGGCACTAAGTTACTCCTTTTTGATTAATTCGCAAAAGATAAGCTATGAAAACAAAAGTTGATATAGAAATAATTAAACGTGTTAAAGCCAAGAGACTTGAGCAAGGAGATTCATTAAGGGGGATAGCACGCATACTGAAAACACATCATAGCTTTCCGCAACAAGTGGAAAAAGTAGATACACCCTGTAAATATTCTGCCGACCAGCTTTATTATTTAGCACAGGAGTTTAACTGCCCCATTTCAGATCTCTATCCGCCTCTCGACCAATTTGAGCCTAAAGGATAGTTAGTTCCGCATTAAACCTTACCCGTGCTTCAGTCTCGGCAAGTCTCATTGTTGACCGTTCGAACTCTTACAAAGTTATGTCAAAAAAACGGAAATAGATAGGGAGATAATCAGGCGGGTTAAAAATAAAAGGCTTAAAGAAGCAGTCTCTTTAAGGGCAATTGCCAGTGCTATAGGAACCCATCACAGTTTTCCGGCGGAAGTTGAAAAAGAGAATTCCTCCTGTAAGTATTCAGCTGTTCATCTTTATTATATTGCCCAATTTCTGGATTGTAAGGTAGAAGACTTCTTCCCGTCTCTGGAGGATTTTCCTACTAAAATCGAACTTCCGAACAGATAGAATAATGATAATAGCCGCTTACCGGTTATTATTTTGTTTCGTCTGAATTGAGAAAATTTATAATTCTGTCGAAATTTTCAACCAGCTCTTTTTTCCTCGGATAATCCGAACAAAATATGATGGAGATATGTTCTTTGACATCTCCACTGGTTATCACTGCATCGTATTTAATATAATTTCCTGCTTTATTGTTACGGGAGAACCATATATTGAAAAGCCGACATCTTAAAGTCTGGGTAAGGGATATCGGTAGGATGTCTATTATCAAATGAAACAGAATGATCACAGAAATAACCAAGAACTCTGTTTCTATCTTTAAAAAATTCGGTAATGATGGCTACGATCGTTTTTTCTATGGAATGGTCTTTTTTAAAAACTTTCCGGGGATAAGTTGCAAGAAGTAGATTATAAACATTTTCTATATCTTCCAGAACCCCCTCATCGGGACTGAAAGAGACATAACAATTTATTCCATGATCCGTGGTAAATACAAATGCCCTTTTCCCATCGTCATAAGTGACGTAATAGGGCGAAAGGGCATTTATACGGTTTATATCTAATATTAATCTATCCTGCGGGATTCCTTTAGACATATATTTTTGCAGGCTACCCTAATTTAGACAGCACTACACCTTTTTCCTCGAGAGTCGATAATGGTTTTCTTTCGTCGATACATTTCAACCACGCTTTTTTATCAGCCATCATTTTATTAACGGCCGATAATACTCTTGCTTTCTCTTGCTGCTGTTTATTGTTATTCTTTTTCATTACTTCTATCTCTAAAAGGATAGCTGCAGTACAAATATAATTAAAAATCGATAAAACGATATCCTTATCTATCCAAATTGCTTTATTTGAGGTATCTAAAGAGGTGTCGAGTGTCTCGCTATTCGTAAGTATATTTATACTTTCAGCATGGGGATTTATATGAACTAAAACGATATAGGAGTAACAAATAGTATGCAAATTATGGGAGTTGGATAACAAACCAAATTTTTACGGTTCTTTCTTTATAGCGATCATTCCGGCAGTTCGGAACACTTTTCAAACTTTCTGTTATATTCTTTAATGGCCGTAGGCGGGCTTTGCCGGGCGGAGGGAATATTGCCGGTAAAATTTACATTATTAAGGGGTCCGGTGCCGGTATAAAGGCAATATTTTCGCTAACTTGCTTATTCAATTACCCTTGCCCTGTAATGAAAGAAAAGCATATATCGACCCTCCTGATAATATTGCTCTCCGTTATACATGCAACCTCCGGCCCGTCCTCGCCGTTCGTCAGGTACGATGCGGATAACGGGTTGTCGCACAATACGGTGCGGTGCGTGGTGCAGGATACCCGCGGGTTTATGTGGTTCGGGACGGCGGACGGGCTGAACCGATTCGACGGTAGCCGGTCCGTGGCCTACTATCCCAACGATAACGATCCGTATTCGCTCGGGGACAATTCGATCTACTGCCTGCTGGTCGACAGCGGCGGGGATATGTGGATAGGTTCCGCCGGCGGGGTTTACCGTTACGATTTTGCCGCCGACAGTTTCCGCAGGCTCGATACCGAGACTGCGTTCGGCGTAACGGCCGGGGCCCGGGTCACGGCTCTTTCTGAGGGTCCCCAGGGGCGGATATGGATCGGCACCCATGGACAGGGGATTTTCGCCTACGATAAGGATGCGGACCTGCTGGGGCAGTTCAACCACCATTCTTCCATCGTGAGCCTGCTCGGGGTGTCACCCGACGGGACGGTTACGGCCGCGATGGAGACCGGCGAGGTGGTCCGGCTCGGCCCGGACGGGGAGTTGATCGGTACCGTGTTCCGCGACCCGGCCACGGGGAAGACAGGCGGTATCGCTTCGGTTTTCACGGAGCGGGATACGGTATGGTACGGCATGGAGGACGGGGAGTTGTACCTCTCGGCCGCCGCTACCGGGGAGGAACCCCGATATGTCGCCGGCAACGGCCGGCTTTCGGGAATAAGGTCCATCTTCCCGTATTCGGCTACGGAGTTGATGCTCGGCACCGAGAACGGTATCGTAATGCTGGATAAAAACACCGGTGCGCTGACCTTTAACAGTTCGGTCGGCACCATCAGGCAAACGGTCAACGATATATACCGCGACCGCGAGGGTGGCCTGTGGATCGCCACCGAATACGGCGGGGTATATTATATCCCGCGCCGCCTCAAAATATTCGAACACTATCTGGCCGCCGGCACGGACGAGGGAGAGGCCATCGTGAATTGCTTCGCCGAGGACTCGTGCGGCGATATATGGGTAGGGACCCGGGATGCCGGCCTGCTGGTCTTCGACGGCAGGACCGGCCGGCAGATCGACCCGCCGGTAAAGCTGCCCGTACCGTTAAAAGATATACGGTGCATAATGATCGAGGACGGGACGGCATGGCTCGGTACATTCTCCGACGGTCTCTATATCGTCGACCTGGCGAGCGGCACTTTCGATCACCATATTTACCGGCGGGGGACGCTAAACACCCTGTCGGACAACAGTATTTCGGCCATTTATCAAACCTCGGACGGGATAGTCTATGTCGGTACTCGGTGGGGCCTGCACCGCTACAACCCCCTCCGCCGGAACTTCACGGCCGAGGCCCGGACGGACAACCAGCCCCATATTTCCGATATCCTCGAGGACGGGATGGGAAATATCTGGTTCTCGTCCTATTCCCGGGGTATCTACCGCTTCTTCCCGGAGGAGCAGATGTGGATGATAGTATCCCATATGCCGGGGCGGGAATACGGCCTGCCCAACAATAAGGTTATCTGCATGATGGAGGACAGCCGGGGGCGGGTATGGATCAGTACCGAGCGCGGCCTGTGTTATTACGATTACGAAACCGGACGCATAGAGAGGATCGATGCCGACCATACCATGCCGGGCAACTTGGTGGTCTATGCAATGGAGGAGGACGACGATGGATATATCTGGACGTCGGGCAACAACGGGCTGGAGTGTATCGACCCGGATAACCTGCGGGTAGTGAACCGTTTTACGAAAACGGACGGGCTCCAGGGTAACCAGTTCAACCACCGGGCTTCTTTCCGCAGTTCCACCGGCAAGCTGTTCTTCGGGGGTATCAACGGCTTCAACGCGTTCTATCCGTCCGGGTTCCGGGTCAACGACTACGCCCCGCCCACTGTGATAACCAACTTTTATATCGATAACCGGGAGGTCCGCATCTCCCGTGAGGACAACAAAACCCCGCTAAAGGGTAATATCGCAGGCACGGACAGGATCAAGCTCAAAAACAGCCAGAATTCCATCGCGTTCGATTTCGCCGCGCTCAGCTATCAGGACCCCTCCCGCAACCGTTATATCTACCGGCTGTCGGGGTGGGACGACGAATGGATCGAAACCGGCACGCATAACCGGGCGACGTACAATAACCTCTCCCCGGGCAGGTACCGGTTCATGGTCCGGGGCAGCAATAACGACGGGGTGTGGTCCGCGGACGATGCTTCGGTCACGGTGGAGATCCTGCCGCCGTTCTATAAGACATGGTGGGCCTACCTGTTCTATTCCGTGCTGGTGCTCGGGGCCATGTGGGGCGGGGCGGAACAGCAGAAGAAACTCAACCTCAAGCGACTGAGGGAATATACCATCGAGCAGGAAAAACGGAGCTACCTTTCCAAGATCAACTTTTTCACCAACCTTGCCCACGAGATACGCACGCCGCTGACACTGATCAAGGTCCCGCTGGAGAACATACTGAATTACGGGCAGGTGGACCTCCGTTCACGTAACTACCTGCGGATAATGGAGAGCAACACGGCCAATCTGCTCAACCTGGTAAACCAGCTGCTGGACTTCCGCAAGAGCGAGGAGGACGGCTACCGGATGGATGTCCGGGAACATGACGTCAGCGGTATCGTGCAGGAGGTGTGCGACCGCTTCAGGCCCGTGATGCAGATAAACGGCATCTCGCTCACCTTGGAGGAGCCCGATACCCCGTTGGTGTTTAATGTCGACAGGGAAGCGGTACTGAAGATCGTCAACAACCTGCTCTCGAACGCCTCCAAATATGCCCGCTCCCGGGTTACGGTCAGCGTGGAAAGCACGGACGGTCTGGTGATAAGCGTCAGCGACGACGGGCCCGGCATCCCCGAGCAGGACCGCAGTAAGATATTCCACACGTTCTACACGGCCGAGGGCAGCGTAGCCGGGACGGGGCTGGGGCTGCCGTTAGCCCAGTTACTCACCGAGAAACATTCGGGCAGCATATCCGTCGGGGCGAACGAAGCCGGGGGCGCGGTGTTCACCGTCTCGATCCCGAAACTCCCGCCGGTTGTCTCCCCGCCTGCGGATACCGGGACGGCAGAGGAGGTCGGTCACAGCGCAATCGTCCCTGACCTGACCGAACTGGCCACCCCGGAAAATAAAAAGACCGTGGTCCTGGTCGTCGAAGATAACAACGATATGCGGCGGATGATAGCCGATATCGTCGGGAATTACTTTACGGTGCTTACGGCCCAGAACGGCAAACGGGCCCTCGAGAAACTGGACCGGGAGGATATCCATATTATCGTGAGCGATCTGATGATGCCCGAAATGGACGGGTACCAGCTCTGCGAATTCGTCAAATCCGACATGCGGTATAGCCATATCCCCGTTATCCAGCTCACCGCTAAGACCACGATCGAGGACCGCATCAAAGGACTCGAATACGGGGCCGACGCCTACATTGACAAGCCTTTCTCCGCCGAACACCTGCTCAAACAGATAGCCAACCTGATCGGGAACCGCAAGCGGCTGATGGAGGGATTCCGACAGTCCATTCTCACCCCGACCACCGCCGTGGCAGGGTCCTCCCGGAAAGATAACGAATTTATCCTCAAGGTAAACGCTTATATTACGGAGAACCTGCAGAATACCGATTTCTATATAGATTCGCTGGCCGAAAAACTCTATATGAGCCGGTCCAGTTTCTACCGCAAGATCAAGAACCTGTTCGGTATGTCCCCGAACGAATACCTAAAGAGTATCCGGCTCACCAAAGCCCGGGAGCTGTTGCTCGAGGGAGAACTCCTGGCAAGCGAGATCTACCTGATGGTAGGGTTCAGTTCGCTGTCCTATTTCTCCACATGCTTCAAGAACCATTTCGGCATGTCGCCAAAGGATTACGTGGCCGAGTACCGTAAAGAGAAAAACGGGCCTGCGGTCGGCAAAGGATAAGTGCCGGCCGCCCGAGGCCGCCATAAATGAGAAGCGCCCCCTGCCGGGGGCGCTTCTGCGACGGATGCATCGAAGTGGTTTACCAAGTGTCGACCCGCAGGTCGTCCACCGGGTCGCGGCGCAGGATAAGCTCCTCTTCCACATGATAGGTTATACCCGTATCCCGGTCCAGGTAAGTATATACCAGTTCGATACGGGGACGCTCTTCATTTGGATAATAGGTCCCGGAGGCGTTGCTGATCGGGAAAGAATTGGCATGGGTCCCGGTCTCGACAATAACGTTATACGTTTCGCCTGTCCAGTCGCCCGGTTCGAACGTCATCACCAGCTGGGTCTTGTTGGGTGTGGTGGTCCCGGAGTTTGCAAGACCCGGACGGCGAAGGCTGTAGCGGGAGAGGTTCTCCAGTTGGCGGGTGATGTTCTGCGAGAGGTCCTTGTTGTAGTAACTCTCGGTTACGGTCACCGGGTTACCGTCCTCGTCCAAAGTGTCATAGGTCTTATGGCCGCGTACGTAATACGTCCCAGAAAAGTAGCTGATATACTTGAATGCCACGATGCTGTAATCCAGCCCGTCGGTTATCGAGTCCAGGGAATGGCTCGTTATCCGCAGGGGCAGTGCGTAATAAGTCTGGTCCAGCGCGTTGGGGTCGTTATAGAAGTCCTCCGTGAATTTAAGCGATACGTCCGCAACCGGCAGGTTCTGCTTCCGGACGGTGAACGTGTCGGGACTTCCGATCACGTAATGGGTCTCTGGCAGGAGCGTAAGACCGGTACCTATAAGCAGGTCTTCGTCGATAACGAATTTGGCGTAGTCCGTCATGTCGTTCTCACGTTTGCCGCCGATATATACGCCCACGAATATCTCCATGTCACGGTCGGCCACCAGCGTTCGCAGTGGTCTCTGGAGGGCGAACCCGACCGAGCTGTATTCGTAGTCGAACACAAAGTCGTCATAGCACGACCATGCCGCCGTGCAGGCTGTGCATATTAAAAGGTATTTAAGTATTTTTTTCATCTTCGCTGATTTTAGTTCCAACCCATGTTATTGACCAGCTTGTCGTTCTTGAGCAGTTCGCTCTCCGGCACGGGGATAAAGTAATATTTGGGATCGTTCATCGGCCGCCGTTCCACTTCGATCTCCTCGTAGTTAAGGCTGCCGTCCGCATTGCGGGTAACCTCCACACCGGTCACGGTCTCGTCCAGCGGCAACAGCCAGCGGCGCATGTCGAAAAAGCGGTGGTTCTCGAATGCGAATTCCAGCCGGCGTTCGTTCTGGATAAGCGCCCGGAATGCCTCTTTGCCCTGTGCCGCCACTTCGTCCAGGTAACCCGTGTCGGTTATGCCGCCCGATTGGGCCCGGACCGTTTTTATCACTTCATAGGCCGAGTAGAGGCAGCCGTTGCCGGTCCCGTAAGGTCCCCAGGCTTCGTTGGCCGCTTCGGCATAGTTCAGGAACGCTTCGGCCCGGCGGATATAGGGATAGTAACGGGTATTACTGCCGATATTGGTCGGGTCTACGGTACCGTTAGAGATAAATTTGGCCAGGTAGTAGCCCGTACTGGTCGCATACGGGCTGAAAGCCGGGGAATCCTTGCCTCCGTAAACCACGTCGATAGCTCCCAGGGCGTTGTTATAGGTCTTGCCCTGGTAGTAGTATATCAGCTCGAAACGGTTGTCACGGGCGGTGCCGTAAGGGTCGTTTTTGTCGTAGTCGGAGCGCGGATCGTCCAGCGGGTAACCGTTCCGGGCCGGGAAA
This sequence comes from Alistipes sp., assembly GCA_021201825.1. Lineage (GTDB taxonomy): Bacteria > Bacteroidota > Bacteroidia > Bacteroidales > Rikenellaceae > WRDF01. The sequence continues at coordinate 59,967 of JAJQED010000037.1, read as the reverse complement.
GCCATGGCCAGGTTATGCGAGGGTACCGTCTTGGCCTTACCGTAATTGTACGGCGGGTTATGCCGGTTCTCCATATTGTGGTTGTTGGTCCAGCGCCGGAACGCGTGTTCGTTCGGGGTCGCCGCCGTAACCCCGACAAGGTCGGAGGATTTGATCGCATAGAACGTCCCGAAATTGCCGACCTCCTTGAAAACGCTGTCGGCGATGTACGCGGCCCGCTCCCATTTCTCCTGCACCGTTTGGGCATCCAGCACGGTATAGTCGCCCATACCGTTTATCCGTACCACGTCGTTGTCCTGGAAAGCCGGGCTGGCGCCATAAAGCGCCACGTTGGATTTGAGTATCCAGGCGGCTATCGAGGAAGCGCGGCCTATCTGGTCCGAACCGTCATACAGCCCGGAGGCCGCCGAATAAGTTTCCGGAAGGTATTTGATAGCGGTATCGCAGTCCGAAATTATCTGCCGTACGCACTCCTCATAGGTGTTGCGTGTAAAGAGCCAGTCTGCGTCCGCTTCGTCCGGGTTGATAAATTTGGTCACGATCGGATAGCCCAGTGCCACGCCGCTGTCCGAGCGCCCGCCGTGCCTTTGCAGCAGCTTGAAAGCCCAGTAGGCCCGCAGGAAATGCGCCTCGCCGTAGTACCGTTTACGGATCTCGGTCTCGCGTTCTTCCCATTCTTCCCAGCCGGATTCGTCCACCGGTTTTGGGAAATAGGTCACGATATCGTTGAATCCGTTGTCCATAAACTCGTGGATGTACTGGAACTGGGTGTAGGCCGAACTCCATATCCCGATCTGGGGATTGGTCCGGGAGATCATCCCGTTGCCGGCTTTCCACGCCGAGGAGGTATGGTCGTTGCTGACCGCGTTGTCAGTCGCGGCATCGAGGAAATTCTCGCCGTAATGGTCCGGCAGGTTGTCCAGGGCATGGTAGGCTTTGATGAGCGGCCCTTCGGCGGCTTCCCGCAGCCTCCATATAGCTTCGTCATCCCAGTAGTTGGTCTGTTTGAGCGAGAGCGGGTCGCCTTCACAGGCCATCAGGAACATGGCTATGAACGGTACCGCTAATATTTTCAAATTTTTCATAACTGATCCTTTAACGTCATTAGAAAGTTATCGACACCCCGCCGGTGAGGGACCTGTAGGTGGGGTAGTTTTCCACTCCGGCCACGAGCCTTTCCGGGTCCAGGTCTTTCATTGGGGAGAGCACGAAAAGGTTTGTCCCGCGCAGGAAGACCTTGAGGCTCTTGTAGAATGCGGTGCCCCTGCGGTCTTCGAACGTATAACTCAGTTCAACGTTCTTGAGCCGGAAGAAGCTTGCGTTGGCATACCAGTACTGCGAGTTTCGGTAGCTGTTATCGTCCGCTTCCGAGGTGGTCAGGCGGGGGTAGCTGCCGGTCGGATTGTTGACCGGGTGGTAACGGTCCAGCGCCAGGACCGAATAACCGTTCTCGCCGTTGTTCTTGTAATAGGCGCTCCCCAGGGCTTTGGTTACCCCCGTCTCGGCCGTGCCGAGCAGGTACAGCCCGAATCCCCTGTATTTGAATTCGGCGGTGATGCCCCAAACAGTCGAGGGGAAAGTATGGCCGATAACGGTCTGGTCCCTCTCGTCTATAATGCCGTCGTTGTTAATATCGACATAGGCGATATCCCCGTCCATATTGGGGCCGAACGTCTGCACGGCGTGGTTGTTAATATCCACGTCTTTGCCGAACAGACCGGCATAGCGGTAAGTTATTATGGCCGAATTACGCTTTCCGACACTGCTCCGCCATTTCTCCAGATTTTCGGATACGTCGTCCCGCAATACCTTGTCGCGAACGTATGTGAAATTCACCCCGATATTGTACTGGAAACCGCTGCGGGTAAGTTCCCTCCAGGAGAGGTGCGCTTCCACCCCGCGGTTATTCGTTTTGCCGATATTTTCGTACCAGGTGAAATCACCCAGCGCGGCTGAATGGTCCGTATTGGTCCGGATGCCGATAATGTTGTCTCGGATCTCGTAGAAGTAATTAACTTCCCCACGGAGCCTTTGGGACAGGAACATCCCCTCGATACCGATATTGACCTCGGTCTGCTTCTCCCACTTCAGGTCGGGATTTGCCATGTTGACCATGTTCAGCGGGTAGTGCGGGGTGCTGTTCTGGTTGCCGGTCGGGAAATTGCTGTCGGCCTGGGTCCACCGCTTGCGGTAAACGTCGTATTCGGCGCTGAGGTCCGAGCCCAGCACGCCGCCGCTGGCCTTGAGTTTCAGGAAATCAATTCCACGGATGCCCTGCATGAATTCCTCGTTGGAGATCAGCCATGCCACTCCGGCCGTGGGAGCGAAGAAGTATTCGTGGTTGCTGCCCGTATACTTGTTCGAGCTCATATAGGCCAAAGCCACTTCGACGAAGTACCGTTTGCCGTAGTCGTAATTCAGGCGCAGGGTGTAGTTGATCGTCTTGTCGTCCTGTTCGTTGCCTTTGGTCTCGAGGGTGTTGTACCGTACCCCGGCCACTGCCGAGTAACTGTTGCCGCCCGACGACCCGGCATACTTTATATTGCCTCGCCAGCCAATGTTCCTCTGGGTCCATTGGTTGTCGGTCACGTAATCGGTGCTGAGGTCCAGTTTCCTTACCTGGGCGATCTTATACTGCGGGTCGCCGTTCTCATCCATATACGGCGTGATGCTGTAGGTCGGATATATCTTTTCGAGCTTCTGGCGCAGGGTATTGAAATTATCGAAAGTCACGAAGAACTCCGCGCTCAGCCCCCGGACAAATTTACCGAGGTTGAAATCCAGCCCGAGGTTTGTGAAGTTGGTAAGGTCCCTTTGCTGGATCTTACCGCCGTAAACCATATCCGCGTAAAGGTTATTCTGTACCCTGTCGCTGGCCCCGAAGTAGGGCATCGTCTCGTCCGGGAGAAGGCCGAGGACGGCAGGGTCCACGGTAAGGGCATACTCGTTGGGCTTGTTGGTGCTCAGGGCGGACATTACGTCGGCCTGGGAACGCAGGCCCCAGTTCTTGATCCACAACCGCCCGCCGACAGAGGTTTTAACCGTAATAACGTCATTGAGCCTGATATCCAGCGAGCCGTGCAGGTTCAGCTGGTCTATACCGGTGCGCTGCCCGACCGCTTCAATACCCTGCCCGTTCATATAACCCGCTACCAGGGCATACTGTACGTTGCGGTTCCCGCCGTTGAATTCCAGCGTAGCCTTGGCAAAGGTGCTGTAATTGCGCAGGAACTCCTTATACCAGTCCACATCCGGGTAATATGCGTCGCTCTTGCCTTTGGAGGTCCGGTATCCTTCGATCTGGGCGGGTGAATATAGGGGCATCAGCCCGTCGTTCACCCGGGCCTCGTTATACAGGTTCACGTAATCGTAGGCCCCGAGGAATTCGGGGGTCCTGCCGTTGATCTGGACGCCGTACTCGGCCGAAGCGCGGATTATCTTGCGCCCCTCCTGTCCACGTTTGGTCGTTACCAGAATGACGCCGTTGGCGGCCCTCGGGCCGAAAAGCACCTTGGCCGTTGCGTCCTTAAGTATCTCGATGGACTCTATCTCCTCAGCCAGCAGGTCGTCCATTTCCCTCATTACACCGTCGACTACGACCAAAGCCTGGTGATTTCCCAGCCCGTGGTTACCCCTTACGTAAAGGTCGGCGGTGTTGGCACCGAATCCGCCGTTACCCGCGCGTACGATAAGCCCGGGTGCGAGACCCTGCATGGCGTTGGTGAGCGACAGATCGGGGTACCGCTTCATGTTCTCGACCGATATGGAACTAACGGCCCCGACCAGGTCCCGCTGGGTGGTATATGCGCCGTCGAGTCGGCTTACCATATCCCTCTCCGAAGCGAAGAAATCGGTTCTGACGAGCTGCAGCACCTGTGGCATAGGCTCCTCGGCAAGGTAGATGATCGTGGTCTCGAACCCGTCCGCTTCCACCAGAATGGCCGATGTCAGGACCGATGTTATGCGGTATTCCCCCGCTTCGTTCGTATAGACGGTATTGGCACCCTCGCCGCTGATCACGGCGGCGTTGCGGATGGGATTGCCCGACTGGTCGGTAACGGTACCCGTCAGTTCCACTACCGCAGCCTTGCGTTTGCCCTGGGCGGCAGAATGCGTACCGGACCATACCCACGAGGCGATGAGCAGCGTTACGATATATATTATGATTCTTTTCATCTTGCAAAGTTTAAGGTTACCATCCCGGGTTCTGTTTCACCTCCGAATTGGCCGATATTTCGACCTGGAGGAACGGATACCAGTAATTCCTCATATTGAATACCCTCGGTTCCACGACCATGTCGAACGGCTCGTAGGAGAATAGCAGGTCGTTTTGAGGCGTCGAGGTTAGGGGATTGAACTTCATCCCTTTGAGCGGCGTAGCTCCGGCAAGCACTTCATGGGCGATCATCCAGCGGCGGATGTCCCACCAACGGTGGTTCTCAAAGAACAGCTCGACGGCCCGCTCGCGCCTGTAAGCCTCGCGGAATTTGTCTGGGTCGTTATAGTAATCTGCCGTAAGGGGAGTGATACCGCCCCGCTGCCGTACGATGTTCAGGGCGTCGAGTGCAGACATTTTGCATCCGTCGACGATAGCGGTGGCGCTGCCGGTGGCTTCGAACGACGCTTCGGCGAAATCCAGGTAGACCTGTGCCGCGCGTATAAACACCGTGGGATAGAAATACAGGCCGTACTGGGTGGTCTGCCCGTTGGCTTCAGGCCAGTTGAACTTCTTGTTCTGGAAACCCGAGAACTCCTTGGAGTTGCTGAATTGATTGGTCCTGAACTTCTCGTAGTCATCCCCGCCAACCCATGTTTTGACTTGGTAAGGGCTTCCGTCGACAACTCCCCAGTAATCTCCCGGCAACAGGAAATTGTTGTAAAAACGGGGGTCCCTGTTTTCGAAAGGCGTATCGGTAGCCGTATTGCCCAGGTCATAACCCGAGCGGGGGTCGCTAACAGGGTAGTAATTGCCGTCCGGACCCTGCCTTTCGTACATATTGATAAGGTTCAGGGTAGGACACGGCAGCGATGCGGCATAACTTCCCGTAACCTTGGCCTGTGTGATGTTGAGGAAGAATATGCGCTGGCTCTCTTCGCCACCCACCCGGCGGGTATTGTACCAAAGGTGTTCCGGATGGCCCCACGGCGGGGTGGAATAATAGAAAATGTTCTGGTATTCGTTGTGGTCCACCAGCCTGTAGTAATGGTGCGCGTTAAGGGTGTCGATCGTCCTCTGGGCCAGCTGTGCGGCCACTTTGGCTTTGTCCTTATCGTAATCCATCACAACGGTGCGGTCCAGGTCGTTTTGCATCAGCGGGCTGGCATTGTACAGGGCGGCCATGGAACGGAAAGCCATCGCCGAAAGCTTGGTCGGCCGGCCTTCGTTGTCGTCGTCCCAGTAATCGGGCAGGTTCCCCACGGCGATATTCAGGTCTTCCATCATCCACTCGTGGGAAACTTCGTAGATCTCCCTCGGAATATTGGCGTCGTCCCCGGCCAGAACCTGATCCAGGATAGGCATGCCACCGTACCGTTTCAACAGTTCGAAATAATACCAGGCGCGGTAGAAATGGGCCTGACCCACTACGTTCCGGTATTGTTCGTCCGACATATTGGGAATTTCGTCGTAATTCTCGATTATGCGGTTGCAGATCCGGATACATTCGTAGGCCCTGCCGATAGCGGCATCCAGGTTGACCCCAATCTCATACTGGCTGTTACGTTTCAACTGCAGCCAGTTCCCCGAGTTCATTAGAGCCGTGTTCGGGGTGTTGTCCGTCGTGGCGCATTCGTCCGACAGCTGGGAATTATGACTGCGGTCATTGCCGTCCCAATCCCGGATAAAGGCACGGTGCAGATGGAATGTACAACGGTCCAGGTAGAGCAGTACAGATTCGTAACTCTTAAAGATGGCCGATTCGTCCTCCCCGAAATCCGGTTGCTTGTCCAGGAAAGATTGGCATGAAAATGCCGTTAACGTGAGGGCGGCCGTTATTATGTAAATAATGATCCTTTTCATATCTCTTTTTTTACGGAATTAAAATCCGAGCCGAAGACCGACCGTGTAGGACTTAACGATGGGATATTGATCGGCACCTCCCGTTTCAGGGTCCACTCTTTTATCCACGTTCGACCAGGTGATCAGGTTGTTGGCGTTGACATAAACGCTCATATTGGTCATACCCAGGCGGCCCGTGATCTTTTTCGGGAAAGAATAGTTCAGCTCCACATTCTTAAGGCGCAGATAGGAAAAGTTCCTGTACTTATAAGTACTGGCCTGGTTGTTATGGGTCCTGTTCGCCTGTGCATGAACGCTCGGGCGGATAACGCCTTCGGTATTGGCAGTCTCTTTGGTCCACCTGTCCATCGCCCAGGGCTGCGCCTTTTTATTGTTATCCGGAAAATCGAGGTAAAGTTGGTCGAGGATGTTCTTGTAAACTTTTGTCGGCGCATAAAGCAGCGCGCTGAAACCGATCCCTTTCCAGTTGCCCCCGAAGTTGAAACTGTAGGTCTGCTGCGGGTAATTCAATTTCGAGGTAACGACCTGGTCGTTGCTGTCGATGATCCCGTCACCGTTGAAGTCGATGTATACCAGGTCCCCGGGGATATTTGGCGAGGCGTCGATGGCGCTCTGCGAGAAGTTGAAAATATCGTCCAGCGTTTCGAAATTTCCCCAGGCGATATACCTGGACTGCCAGCCGATCGGCTTGCCCCGTTCCTTGATGTGTTCCGGGTCGCTCTCGGGGTCGTCCCGGAATACGACCCGGTTTTCGTTGGCCTGCATTGAGAAATTAAGGAAGTAATGGAAATTACCAACCTTGTCGGCCCATCCGATCTCCAGTTCGAACCCGTGGCTTTTGGTTTTCCCAAGGTTCATGAACGGAAAGTCGGTCCCGAACCACGACATTATCGAACGGGCTTTATTCATGATCCCGGAGCGTTTTTCATCATATAGCTCCAGGGCCATGTCCAATTTATTCCACAGCGATAATTCTATCCCCAGATTTTGCTTGGTCCCCGTTTCCCAGGTCGTGTAGGGATAGCCGGCGTTGGCTTCGAGGAAAAGATCCGCCGTGTTGATCTGGGAATAACGCCCGTAATGGGCAACGTTGGTGGTCTCGAAGAACGAAAGGTAATTATATTTCGGGGCATCACCCGAGCGGGCGTCGCTTCCCACCTGTCCCCATGAATATCTAAGTTTGAGGTTGGTAACGGTCTTTTTTGCTTTTTGCATGAACGGCTCTTCGGTGACCCTCCAGCCTGCCGACAGCGAGGGGAAGAAACCGAACCTTTTGCTCGGGGCGAAAACTTCGGATCCGGTGTAGGACATATTCATTTCGAACATATAACGCTGCTTCCAGTTGTAAGTGAAGCGGCCCACCCAGTCTTCGCGGTAACCCGGGAAATCCATCCCGCCGCTGCTGTTACGGGATTCGTCTATCTGCCGGTTGACCAGCGCCAGGCCCGATACGGCATGGTCCCCGAACTTGCGGCTATAATTAACGGCGAACTCGTAATAGAGTTTACGGGAATATGCCGTCATCACGTCGTAATTCCCGTTCACGGGCCACGGTCCCTCCTGGCTGTTCTCGTCGAACCTTTTGACGTTCTTCAGCAGGGGGTATGTTATATTTCCGTCCTCATCTACGATGGGGTTGGCAAAGTCGTATTCCCGGTAATAACGCACCTGGATAAGGTCGCGTACGTTATTGCCGTCCCCGTTACCCAGAACGTTACCTACCACGAGGTTGGTCCGGGTCGTGGACCTCGTGTTATACGAGAGCTGGGCGCTGGCACGTAGACCGGGAGTTATGAAACTCAAGTCCTGCTCCAATTTAGCGTCATAGAAACTCCGCAGGGTCTTGAATGTTTGCTGGCCGCGGGTGTTCATTTCGGCCAGTACGTTCATCCAGCCCTGTTGGGTTTCACCCCACTCCCCGTCGCTGTATTTTATTGGAAACTCGTTCGAGGGGGTCTGCAGTGCTTTGGTAAAAGGATCCTGGTTGTAATATCCTCCGTTGCGGTAGCCCAGATTACCTGAAATATTGACCGTGAATTTTGTGGTTTTGGTAACCTGGAAATCGAAATTGGTCCTCCAGTTATAACGGTTGAAATAATAACGGGGGTCGAATTCGTTTTGTTTGCGCGTATTGTATACATCCCCGTCATGCTGGTAGCCGAGGGAAAGGAAGTAGTTGATAAATTCCGAGCCGCCGCTGACGTTTACGTTGTACTTCTGGGTGAATCCCGAGTCTTTCATTATATGGTCGTACCAGTCGACATTCGGGAAAACGTCGTTATAGGGGCCGTAATTGCCTGTCGCCCATGCGTTATCCCATGCTGCTATCGTGGATTCCGGTATGATCTGGTCCCAGAGGTTATCGTTGGCCATCGCTTCGTTCCATATACGCAGCGTAGTCGGGTAATCCGCGAATTCAAGGTTGCGGGTAGGTTGTTTGAAACCCCAGGAGCTGTTGAAGTTTATCTTGGGCCGGTCCGTGCTGCCCCTTTTTGTAGTGAGCAGTATGACTCCGTTGGCCCCGCGCACCCCGTATACGGCCGTTGCCGAGGCGTCTTTCAATACCGACAGGGTCTCGATCTCGTTCATGTCGATATCGTTGAAGTCCCTTTCGACCCCGTCCACCAGAACGAGCGGATTGGTGCCGTTCCAGGAACTCTTGCCCCGGATGAACAGCTCTGCGGAACTTTCGCCCGGCCGGCCGGTACTATTTATAGCTACCACACCGTTCAGTTTTCCCTGCAGGGCCTCGGAAACGGTTGTCACGTTTCCGCCTCGCATAAGGTCTTCACCGCCGGTCTGGGTGATGGCCGCTACGCTGGATGCTTTGGTCTGGGTGCCGTATCCAACGACGATGACCTCTTCCAGCATCTCGGCATCCTCCTGCAGGACGATGGTCGGATAACGCGAAAGTTGTTCGCCGGAGACGCTCACCGCTTCGTATCCCATGAATGAAATATTGATAACGTCCGTGGGTTCGGCCAATATTACGAACGTGCCGTCCACATTGGTTACTACGCCCCGGGTGCTACCCTCGACGAAAACGGTCGCTCCGGGCAGCGGTGTTCGGGTCGAGCCGTCGATGACCGTCCCGGTGATGCTCTGTTGCTGGGCGTACAGTGTGCCCGATGCCAACAGGAACGTCAGCCAGAGGACGGATCTAAAAAAATTGTTCAAGTTTCTCATACTTTAACAGGTTAGTATAAAAATTCGGTTCTCGGGTCGGGCCGGTATGCCGGCCACGGGTGGGTAGGGTTAGTTTCGGGTCATAGGCAGGAAATGGTTTTAAGTTTCGGGTTGAAACACTGTAGCCGGCGTACCGGATGGTTTCTTTAATCTGGTTTCGGGATCGAGCGGTTTGCCCAGGTCCGGGGTGCCGTTCCCGTCGAACGTTATGGGCTGCATATAGACGTTCTTCGGGGGGAAGAAAGCCCTCAGCTGTTCCGGACGGGCCGCATATATCAGGTAGTATTCCGTGCCGTCGGGCGACGGGACGATACATACGGGCCCCGTGCTGTAAAGGTTTGCCTCTTTAGAGGCGGAGAAAACCGGCACGGGTTCTTTGCGCCATGATGCCGGGTCGAGCAGTTCGCTGTCTTTGGGGGCGCTCAGTTGTCCGACGGCGTAATACGGGGTCCAGGTGGCGCTGGCCGAATAATAGATGTAGGCCCGGTCGGTCATCTGGTTGCAGAAAAAGAACGGCGCTTCGTTCACGTAAACCGGGTAGGAAGTCTGGCTGTTGCCGTCCGGTTCCACCCATTGCCGTTCCCATTCGTATTCGGGTTGCGATATCTTTACCCTGCCGGTAGCAAGGGTCTGCGGGTCGGCCAGCCGGGCGATGTAGATGCACTGGTTCTCGGCGAAAATGCGCGGGGTCTCCCATCCGGTCCAGGTTATATACCAGTGGCCGGCATGTTCGAAGACGTGGGCGTGTATGGCCCAGTTATTCTCGCTGTCGGTGACCAGTCGCCCGAGCATCCCGAACTCCCCGTCAAGAGGGTCGCCGCTGTTGTTGGTCAGTACGTAAAGCTGGTGATTGTCGGTATTGCCGTCGTCGGCCGTGACGTAGATGTAGCAGGTGCCGTCGATAAAGACCAGCTGCGGCCGCCACATATGGAACAGGCCGTACTGCTTTCCTATCTCGCATGCCAGCACCCGGTCCCGCACCCTGAAAGAGGTCGGATCGGGCGAGGCTATGATAAAGATGGACTGCTGGGCGACCTGTACGAAGTAATACATCCCGTCATGGTACGTGACCCAGGGCCGCTGGTTCTGGCGGAATATGGGGTTGGTATAGGTCTCTTCTTCGACGGCCGTCCCCGACGGAGACGAGCAGCCGGGCAGGCAGCACAAAAGCAGGACTGCCATAAGGTGCCGCATGAGTAGGCCCGGCAGGGAGGCGGTATGGTATTTTTTGTCCATTTTCACGGAAAGTAGCAACGGGGCGGAAGCACCCCGAACAAATATCCCGATTAAGCCCAAGACCGATTTCAGATGTAGTGTCAAAGGGTTTTAAGATTTATTCAATATCGGCCGGTCCTGCTGCGTGTGATGCGGAAATGAACAATTTCTTAACCCTTTTGAAGAGAATGTAAAAAAAAGTTGCACCCTTATTCCATACCTTGCACCTGCCGGAAACAGCCCGGGCCTGACACCTGCCAGGTGGCAAAACGGGGGATTCCGCACATGACCTGAAAACCGACCTCGAGTGGAGAGCCTTACCGTTATATTCGCCGCCATGATGCCCGTCTTTGCCCTGCCGGGCCGAGGGCCCGTCCCGGGTGGCATGTTCACCGATCCGGTGAGTGAAAACTATATATTCTACAAGGCCAAGTCTGCCCCTGCTGAGCCTTATGGCGCGTGCGGCAATTACTCACTGCATATCCGTAATTCAAATCGGCGGCCGGTTATCCTTTCTTCATGGGTCCGGCTTCCGCTTTTGCCCGCCTGCCCGGATCATCCGGCACAGAACCTTAATCCACATTAACCCATATAAACGATCGAAACTTTATTATGATACCAACCTGTAAAGAAGTGATGGGCGGCACGATGGCCCTTGCGGCGGGCCTAACGGCCGCCGCCGCCCAGCAGACCGGCGAGGACCAGCGGCCCAATATAGTGCTGATAATCGCCGACGATTGCCGTTACCTCGACCTGGGGTGTTACGGCAGCCCGGACGCCATTACTCCCAATATCGACCGCCTGGCCTCTGAGGGGGTACGGTTCACAAATTTTTTCCAGGCCAGCGCCATGAGTTCGCCCACCCGCCACTGCCTGCTTACCGGGCTTTATCCCGTGAGCAACGGCGCTTACCCGAACCATACCTTTATCTACGACTGGGTTGAGACCCTGCCTTCGTACCTGAATAGATCCGGCTACCGCGTGGCCACACAGGGGAAGCGGCACTACGCCCCGCTGGCCTCGTTCCCGTTCGAGTACCTCGACGGGATCGATTACAACGGTCCGGTAGACGTCTTCCCGGAAAAGATCGAGCCGTTCATCGCCGATGCGGCGGAAAACGGGGACCCGTTCTTCCTATTCATAGCTTCCACCGATCCCCACTCGCCGTGGACCCGGGGGGACCAGTCGCTGTTCGAAGCGGATAAATTGCAGCTGCCGCCCAACCTGGTGGACAACGAATGGACCCGTAAGCAGTTCGGCAACTATCTGGCCGAGATCAACCTGCTTGACCAGCAGGTGGGATGGATAGACGGGATGATCGAAAAATACGGCCTTACGGACAATACTGTATTTATCTTCACCAGCGAACAGGGCTACTCGTTCCCGTTCGCCAAGTGGACCTGCTATGACGCGGGCCTGCAAACGGCTTTCGTCATACGCTGGCCCGGGGTAGTGGAACCCGGTACTCAGGCCGGGGCCATGTGCGAATACGTGGATGTGACGCCGACGTTTATCGAAATTGCGGGCGGTCAGGTACCGGACGGTCTGGACGGCCGTAGTTTCCTGCCGGTGATCCTCGGGCAGGAGGACCACCACAAGGATCATGTCTACGGCATCCAGACCTCCCGCAGTATTATAAACGGCCCGGAATATTACGGTATCCGCTCCGTGAGGGACGACCGGTTCACTTATATAGTGAACCTTACCCCCGAGGCCGAGTTCCAATGCCAGACCACGAACAACAAGATCTGGGAGGCATGGCTCGAGAGCGCCAGGACGGATAGTTTCGCCCGCCGGCAGGTGGACGCATATATCATCCGTCCTGCCGAGGAACTTTATGACAACCAGACCGACCCGTTCCAGATGAACAACCTTGCCGGCGACCCGGCCTACGCCGCCCGTAAAAAAGCCCTACGGGAGAAGCTGGAGGCCTGGATGGAGCAGCAGGGCGATAAGGGACAGGAAACCGAAATGGCCGCATACGACCGCGTAGCCGCCCGGCAGGGAGTAAAATAGCCGGAACCGGTAGGCCGGAAATTAAAGGCCGATACGGGCTGTAGTACCCGGTATATCCGCAAATAATATCGATTCAGAAATACTTATAAAATGAACTTAAGGAAACTTATCATGGCTTCGGCCGCCTTTGTCCTGCTGGTCTGCGGTGTGACGGCAAAACCGACGCAGGAATGGAAACCCGCCGGGGATAAAATGAAAACCCGATGGGCGGAGCAAGTGGACCCGGCTTGCCCGCTGCCCGAATATCCCCGCCCGCAGATGGTGCGTCCGGACTGGATCAACCTCAACGGACTGTGGGATTATGCCGTAACGCCCGTTACCGACGAGTCTTCCGACTTTGCGGACGGCAGGATACTGGTGCCGTTCGGGATCGAATCCTCGCTTTCGGGCGTCCAGCGGACATTCCTGCCGGATGAGAAGTTGTGGTACAGGCGCACTTTCGATGTCCCGGGCAAATGGAAGAACAAACGGGTGTTACTGCATTTCGGTGCGGTGGATTACATCGCCGTAGTGAAAGTTAACGGTCGGGAAGCCGGGCGCCACCAGGGCGGGAATACCGCGTTCAGTATTGACATCACCGACTTTCTCATACCGGGCAAAAAGCAGGAGTTGGTAGTCGAGGTCACCGACCCCACCGACACCCAGAAACAGCCGCGCGGCAAACAGGTTCTCAAACCGCAGGGGATTTGGTACACAGCCGTCAGCGGGATATGGAAGACCGTTTGGCTGGAGGCTGTGGATAACCACTACCTTGTCGGTTTCAAAGGGGTGCCGGACGTGGATAACGGCAACTATCTCGTAACCCCGACCGTGAACGATGCCGGGCCGCAGACCCGAGTCCGCTATACCGTTCTGGACAACGGGACGGTGGTTACCCGCGTCGAGGGCGGCGCCGGCGAGCAAACCGTGATACCTGTCCCGAACGCAAAATTATGGTCGCCGGATTCCCCGAACCTTTATGACCTCAAAATAGAGGTATTACGCGACGGCAGGGTCACCGACGCCGTAGATTCCTATTTCGGGATGCGCAAGATCTCCGTCGGCAAGGACAGTGACGGATACAACCGTATCCTGCTCAATGACGAGTTTATTTTCCAGTACGGTTTCCTCGACCAGGGGTGGTGGCCCGACGGGCTGTTGACCGCGCCGACAGAGGAGGCCCTGCTGTACGATATCGAGTTTACTAAGAATGCCGGCTACAATACGATCCGTAAACATATAAAGGTCGAGTCTGACCGGTTCTACTACCATTGCGACCGACTTGGCCTGTTCGTATGGCAGGATGCCGTGTCGGGCGACGATTTCAACCTCAAGGACTTTCCCGGCGGGATAGTGGACAAGGACCCGGAGTCGGCCCGGCAGTTCGAGTACGAGCTCAAGGAGACGATGGACCAGCTGATGAACTATCCCTCGATCGTGAACTGGGTCGTCTTCAACGAAGGCTGGGGCCAGTACGGCGAACGGCGGGTGATAGACTGGGCCAAACGGTACGACCCCTCGCGGTTGGTGGAAGTGAGCGGCTGGGTCGATTTCGGCACGGGCGACATTGTGGACCGCCATGCCTATCCCGGCCCCGGCAGGGTCGAGAACGTCGGTCCCGGCAGGGCTTTCGTCGTGGGCGAGTTCGGGGGTCTCGGCCTCCCGCTCGACGGCCACCTGTGGAACCCGCAGATGAGGAATTGGGGATACGCCACCTATTACGATAAAGACGAATTCGAGGAAGCTTACAAGGCCATGATAGTCCAGCTCGAGGTATTGATCGGCGAGGGGCTTTCCGGGGCTATCTATACCCAGACCACCGACGTGGAGGGGGAGGTGAACGGTATGCTGACCTACGACCGTGAGGTGGAGAAGATCCCCGCCGGAGAACTGCAGGCGATCCATGCCCCGCTATATGCGGGTAACAGGCTGGTTGCAATGCCGGTGCTGCCGGATGCACAGGTCGACCGCCAACCGTGGTTTTATACGGTTAACGAACCTGCCCCGGGATGGTATTCCGCAACGACCGTCCCACAGGGGTTCGAACCCGGCATGGCCCCGTTCGGTTACAACTACCCGCTGGGCCAGCTCAGTTACAGTTTTTACGAAAGGACCGACCCGGCCAATGTCGTGGCCACCGAATGGATAGGGGGCGAGATTTGGCTGTGGAAAGAATTCGAGGTGACGGCTTTACCCTCTAACCCTTATTTGCGGGTGCGCTACGATGCACAGATCGAAGTTTATATAAACGGTGTGCAGGTCGTCTCAGTGGACAACCGCCAGCCCCATTACTACCATGCCGATATGTTCGGGCTCCCCGCCGGGGTGCTCAAAAGCGGGACCAACACCATCGCCGTTGTGGCCAAACGGAACACCAAACTACCCCGGTCGCGCACCCAGATGCTCGACGCGGGTATAGTAGACCTCGTAAAAAGCAGACAGTAGCAATGAGACCGTTGTATCCAGTGCCGTGCCTCGCCCTGATGTCGGCGGGAGCGGCCGTAGCGCAGGACCGCCCCAATGTGGTGATAATACTTGTGGACGACCTGGGATGGGGCGACGTGGGTTTCCACGGCAGCGAGATACCGACCCCGAATATAGACCGCCTCGCCCGGGAGGGCATCGAGATGGACCGGTTCTATACGGCGCCGGTCAGTTCGCCGACACGGGCCGGGCTGATGACCGGGCGGTATCCCCACCGGTTCGGCATCCGCGAGACCGTCCTGCCCCCATGGCGGGAATACGGGTTGGACCATACCGAAATGACCATGGCCGACCTGCTCGAGAGCTGCGGTTATGAAAACCGTGCTATCCTCGGCAAATGGCACCTGGGCCACTCCGAGGCCAAATATTACCCGCTCAACCGGGGATTCAATTACTTCTACGGCTGCCTGAACGGGGCCATAGACTATTTCACCCATGAGCGGGAGGGCGAGCTGGACTGGCACCGCAACTGGGATTCGGCATGGGACGAGGGTTACGCTACGGACCTGCTCACCCGCGAGGCCGTGAGCTATATCGAGCGGTCCAAATCGTCGCCGTTCTTCCTCTACCTTGCCTACAACGCCCCGCATTCGCCCTATCAGGCTCCCCGGGACGAGATAGCCAAATTCATAGACCTCGACACGTTCGACGCTCTCAAACCGGGCCAGCAGCGGGAATATATTTACAAGGCTATGATAACTCGTATGGACACCGGAGTAGGGGAAGTCTACCGGGCGTTGGCCGACAACGGCCTGCTGGACAATACGTTCCTGCTCTTTATGAGCGACAACGGCGGCGTGCCGGGCCTCACCGGGTCTACCAACCGTCCCCTGCGCGGCACCAAGTTCGAGGAGTGGGACGGCGGCGTGAGGGTGCCGGCCGTGATCTATTGGAGCAAGAGCCCGTTGCAGGGAACCATGTGCAGGCAGTTATCCGGCTTTGTGGACGTACTTCCCACTATTGCCCATATCGTGGGTGCCGGGGGTCCGCCCCGCCCTTACGACGGGATCAGCATCCTGCCGGTCCTTACGGGCACAGAGAGTTTCATAGACCGCTCGCTCTATCTCGGCTGCGGGGCACTCGTCAATACGGGATATAAATTCGTTGAGGCCGGCCGAAACGAACGTCTCGGGCTCAAAGAGGACTTCCTGGTCGATTACTCCGCCGACCCGTACGAAACGACGAACGCCATCGACCGCCATCCGGAGACAGCCCGCAGGATGAAAGAGTATATAGTGCCCTACGACACCATCACCCCGGCATTCCAGGAAATACCCTATGGTGTGGGCCAGAAAGATTTCATGGCGCCCAAAGAGTGGAAAATAACCCGATAGTTTTTTTCATAGTTAGTTTGTCGGTAAGTCCCCGGCCGGCAGGCAGGGGACTTGCTTTTTATCGGTAGCGCTCCCCGCTGCTATTGCCGCGCACGGGATTTTTCATAAATTTGTCTTTATGGGCAGACGATACGATTACCTTATAGTGGGTGCGGGGTTGTTCGGGGCGGTTTTCGCCCGGGAGGCCACGGATGCCGGGAAACGGTGCCTGGTGATCGACAAGCGCACCCAGGCAGGCGGCAACCTGCGGTGCGAGGAGGTGGACGGTATCCTGGTTCATAATTACGGGGCCCATATATTCCATACCGGCAACCGCGAGGTTTGGGAATACGTAAACCGGTTCGTAAGTTTCAACCGGTTCACCAACTCCCCGCTGGCGAACTATAAAGGCGCATTGTATAACCTGCCGTTCAATATGAACACGTTCAACCGTTTGTGGGGTGTGCGTACCCCCGCAGAGGCACGGGCCATGATCGGGCAGGAACGGGGACAATACGCCGGAATAGCGGAGCCTGCCAACCTCGAGGAGCAGGCGCTCAAGCTTTGCGGGCGGACCATATACGAATACCTCATCAAAGGCTACACCGAGAAGCAATGGGGCCGCAGTGCAACGGAACTGCCCGCGTTCATAATCCGGCGCATACCCCTGCGTTTCGTCTATGATAACAACTATTTCGACGACCCTTACCAGGGCATCCCGTTCTCGGCCGAGGGCGGGTACAACCGCCTTATCGCCGAACTGCTCGACGGGATAGAGGTGCGTACCGGGGCCGACTTCTTCGACGACCGTCCGTACTGGGAATCGGTGGCCGCGAAGACCGTCTTCACGGGATGTATAGACGAATATTTCGGTTACCGGCTGGGGCGCCTCGAATACCGGAGCCTGCGGTTCGAGCATGAAAGGCTGGAAACGGAAGATTTCCAGGGCAATGCCGTGGTCAACTATACGGAGCGCGAAGTGCCGTTCACGCGGATCATCGAGCATAAGCATTTCGATTTCGGCAAACAGCCCATTACGGTTATAACCCGCGAATTCCCTGCCCCTTACGTAGCCGGAGGAGAGCCGTACTACCCGGTAAACGATACGGCTAACACAGCCCTGCTCGGGCACTATAAGGAGCTTACCGGGCAGACGCCGGGAGTGGTTTTCGGCGGCAGGCTGGGGCAGTATGCCTATTACGATATGGACGATACGGTCGAGGCCGCCCTGCGGCTGGCCCGGAAGGAACTGCAAAGTCCCGCTTAGATACCAATAACTGCAAACCCTTTTTTAATATGGCACTTTGTTACCTGCTGAAAAAAGCCCCGAGTAAGGCAAAGACAGACGTGGATGTATTGCTCCGGGAGATGTGCGCCCGCAATGTCGGGTTGTCGCAGCCGGCCGGGATAGGAAAGTTCCGGGACCTGTTCGTAACGTTCGGCGGGGTCTTACGGTCCGTTTTTGCCATACGCAGGGGGGATATCCTCGTACTGCAGTACAACCTGCGCAAGTATTACACCCTGATGTGCCGTATCGCGCACTGGAAAGGAGCGAAGGTAGTAACGCTTATACATGACCTGGGGAGCTTTTACCGTTCGCGGCATACCCCGAAGCAGGAGATAGCCCGCATCGGCCATTCAGATTACCTGATAGTCCATAACGACCGGATGAAACAATGGCTGCTGGATAACGGGTGTAAGGTTCCGATGGGCACCCTCGAAATATTCGATTACCTCGCCCCGACCGCTCCCGTGCGCGATCACGTTCCGTCCACACCCTACGGGGTAGTCTACGCCGGTACGCTCAAACGCAAGAAATCGGGGTTCCTGTACGGTCTGGGGAGCCATATCCGTTCCTACCGTTTTGTCCTCTACGGAGGCGGCTTCGAGCCGGAAGAGGCAGGGGATACAACCCGGTTCGACTACCGGGGCTTCGTCTCGTCAGATAAGCTGGTGGCCGATCCCGGGGGCGACTTCGGCCTGGTCTGGGACGGTAACTCCATCGACGGATGCACCGGTGCAAGGGGCGAATATACGCGATACAACAATCCGCATAAATGTTCGCTCTACCTGCGGTGCGGCCTGCCGGTGATAATATGGAAACAGGCGGCCATGGCCGAATTCGTCGAACAGCACGGTGTCGGTATTACGGTCGAATCGCTCGAGGAGCTGGACGGGGCATTGGAGCAGGTCTCCCCCCGGCAATATTCGACCATGCAGAACAACGCCCGCGAGATCGGCGAACGGCTGGCCCGAGGCCATTACTTCAAACAGGCCCTCGACCGTGCGGTCGCCTATTTGCAGGGCGGTGCCGAATGACTCCTGTTAAAAGTCAGTGATCATTGGACAGAGTGGGGTAGGGCCGCAACCCCGTCCCGGCTTCACGCTTCCCGTTAGCCGTCTTCCGGCAGGCTCTTCACCTGTAAATTCCCCCATAACCGCCGAGTTCGCAACCCCGTCCCGGCTTCACGCTTCCCGTTAGCCGTCTTCTGTCCGGCTATAGGCCGGGAAGTCCAAACCGACCACCCGGGGCGCATCCATATCATTATTTCTTTTTGCCGGCGGCCTTTAACGCCCAGGCTATCAGTACCGGTTGGAATAAAAGCCGGATAAACCTCTTCTTGTCCGTGTCCAGTCCGAAAGCGTCCCGGTGGTGGGTATATTGCGAGATGTTGCCCGGGAATACCGCCGCAAAGAAAAGGGCGGCCGTTACGCCGGTCAGCCAGTGCCTGCGTTTTAAAAGCATCAAGGCAAGCCCGAGGGATATTTCGACGCCGCCGGATAGCACCACCGTGGTGTCTTTGTCGAGCGGGACCCAGTCGGGTACCTGGGCCTGGAAGTCTTTGCGGGCGAAAGTCAGGTGGCTGATCCCCGCGAATGTAAGCATGGCCCCGAGAAGAACCCTTGCCGTGTCGGCGCCGATGGCCGGTTTGTTGTTTTCCATATCGTGTTTTTAGTCCGTACGGTATCCAAAACCGTGCAGTTTTATCCTCCGTACGGCCATTTTCTTTATTGATTGCTATTCAGCACAAAAATTGCTTTCCTATTCCCCAAAAAAATACGATGGGAAGAATGGAAGAGCTCGAGCTAAGGCTCGAAGAACTCAGCGACCAGCTGGACAAGGCGGAGGCGGCACAAAACCGGGATGAGGCCCGCCGGATAGACAACCAGATAGACAGCGTGGAGGCACAGCTGCATACCTACGACGACACGTGGGTGCCGAACGTTACCGATACCGATTATAACGAATTGGGTTAGATCTACTTCCGCAGGCTCCGGCGGGCGGGTGAAAATAGCTCCTGCCGTTTGTCGGGATCCCCTGATATGATGCCGGCAATAACCTGGGCGGCGATCATGCTGAACGTGATGCCGTTACCGCCGTATCCAAGCGCGTAAAGCAGGTTGTCCTCTCCGCCCCAAGGGCCGATAAGCGGCAGGCCGTCACGGGTGGTGCTAAAAGTGCCGCCCCACCGGAACTCCGTTTTGAAAGGGACGTGAGGCATCAGTTGCCGGAACTTTTTCTCGAGTGTCTCGGCTTTTTTCGGCAGCAGGAATTTGCGTGCCGCCGCGCTGTTGTAGGGTTCGTCCTCTCCGCCCACTATGATCCTTGCCCGACCGTCGCCCGTATCGACCGTGCGGATATATAGGTACGGCTGCGCGGTTTCCCAGATAAGGGCATCCCCGTCCCATAGGTTTTCCCTGCTGACAGGTTCCGAGATCACGGCGAAAGTCGAGGTGAGACGCATAAGTTTTGAGGGCATAAACGGCCCTGCCTCGAATCCGGCCGCTACGATTACGTAATGGGTCTCGATTGTATGCCCGCAGGCGGTACGCAGGAAAAATGCGTCGCCTCTCTTTTTTATGCCAGTCACCTCGGTATGTGTGTAAACAGGGAGTCCCTGTCGGATATTCCGGGCCAGCAAACCGCTCGCCGCTTCGTAGGCATCGATCCGGGCCGAAGCGTAATTGAGAAGTGCGGCAGGAGAACTTATCCCGAACCGCCGGTAAATCTCGCCACGGTCCAGCAGGTCGGCAGGCAGCCCGTGTTTTTTCCTTATCCGGTATTCACGGTTTATCAGTGCCTTGTCATGGCGCGAACTGGCGTAAAAGAGGCTTGGCACCCGGGTGAATGCGCAATCGACCCTGGCCTCCCTGAACGTGCGTTCAAGGTCGTCTATCGAGCGCAGACACGATTTATAAGCTTCCGCCGCATCGTATTCACCGACCAACCCCGTCAGCTTGTGCAGCGGAACGTCTATTTCATATTGGAGCAGGGCTGTGCTTGCCGCAGTACTTCCGGTCCCGGCGCTCCTTTTGTCTATGACGATACATTCGATACCGCCGCGCCGAAGCTCGTTTGCCACCAGTGCGCCGGTTATACCGCCGCCGATCACGGTGGCGAAACTGCGTACATCCTGTCCAAGCGGGTGTCCGATCTCTCCGAGCCGGTTCTTCAGCAGCCACCACGGAGTTCCCGTATAAAGGTCCATATCAATCGATCACACGTTCGGTTTTTATCCGTATGGCATTTCCGCTTTTGCGCTCCCGTATCAGTTTGACAACCTGTACGGCCAGCGTCAGGGCCAATATGGCTATCTCAATCTTTCCGCTCAGTTTCATCTCCCTCTCCTTTCTTAAAGATTACGGTACGGATAGCTGCAAACTCTATGCCCGTGCGGTGGGCAGGGCTGTTTGGTTTGGGTTTTGTATGGTATTTGCAATACAAGGGAAGATCACCGGAATTTAAACCAATTAATATAGAATTGATATGCAGAAGATTTATGAAACTTTAAAGGACCTGATCGGTCCCGAGTTGGTATCCAAAGCCGCTTCGACCCTCGGCGAGAGCAATGCCAAAGTATCTACCGCCGTATCGGCCATCATACCCTCGCTCCTGGGCAAGATGCTCAAGGAGGGCAACACGGGACCCATCCGCGAAGCAATAGAGACCGCCGGCAAAAACGACGTTTACAAAAACCTCAAGGGCATATTCTCGGGCAACTGCATCTATAACAATATAAATGTGGGCGAGAAGTTCCAGAACGCCGTGCTGGGCAACAAGTCTTCGGAATTCGTATCGGCCATCGCCGCCAAGGCAGGCATCCCGACCGCGAACGCCGGTAAACTGACCAACTACGTATCGGCCGCCATCGCCGGTTACCTGGGCGACCGCATGGTCAACCACAACGATTCCTGCGCCGACATCTTCAATGAGCTCGAGTCGGAGAAACCCAAGATCATGGCCGACATCCCGTCGAATATCTATTCGATCCTGGGCCTGTCGCCCGTACTGGGCAACAAGGAGACCGTCAGGGAACCCGAGAAGAAGAACAACGGCTGGATAATATGGCTTATCATCTGTCTGCTCCTGCTTCTGCTGCTGTGGTTCTGGTGGAGGTCATGCAACCGTAACCGGGTCGAGCAGAACCGCGCGAACCACATCGAACGCGTGGAACCCCAGCCGGAACGCGAAGTGGCCGTCGTTCACCAGGATAACAATAACGACCGTGTGCGAACCGAGATCACCCTGCCCGACGGCAAGACCATCAACGTTTACCGCCGTGGCGCGGAAGAGCGGATGGTAAATTACCTGAACTCGGACGCATATAAGAACGCTTCGGAAGACGACCTGAAAGACCGTTGGTTCGAATTCGACAATATCGAGTTCGAATTCGCCAGCGCCGACGAGCTTACGGCCGGTTCCGAAGAACAGCTTCGCAACATTGCCCAGATCCTCAAAAGCTATCCGGATGCCAAAGTACGCATAGGCGGATACGCGGACAAAGTGGGCAGCGACCCCTCGAATATGGAACTTTCTAAACGCCGTGCTGAATTTATCAAGTCCTATTTCGAAAAACAGGGCGTGAACGGCAGCCGGATCGATACCCGTGGTTTCGGTGAGGAATACGCGAAGTATCCCGCAAACGCCCCGGACAGCCTCCGCGCCAAAGACAGGGATATCGCCCTGAGGCTCGTGAAATAAGAAAGGGGATAACTATCTATACGACAGGGACGCAAACCTTACGGGTTGCGTCCCTGTTTTATTTGCGCCCCTTACCGTGTGGAGCGAACGGCAGGAGTGCCATCTTGCCGAACGAGAGCCGGAACCCGCCGTTCGCCATTAGGGCATCCAGGCCCAGGTTGCCGTCCTTGCCCCGGCAGCACTCGAAATCGTCCAGAATGCTCGGGTTGCGTCCCTGTTTTATTTGCGCCCCTTACCGTGTGGAGCGAACGGCAGGA
>JAJQED010000037.1:0-37415 GCA_021201825.1 Alistipes sp. | reverse complement strand
GTGCCATCTTGCCGAACGAGAGCCGGAACCCGCCGTTCGCCATGAGGGCATCGAGGCCCAGGTTACCGTCCTTGCCCCGGCTGAATTCGAAATCGTCCAGCATGACGTTCATGGCGGGGACCCTCATGTCCCGACCCCCTGCCGAAAGGGTCTCATCCGGGAGCATAAGCGACTTGTGATTAATCACCCCGCCGCCCCCGCCCCGCAAACCGCGCTGCCGGGAGGCCGTCCCGTCCAGCCGTTCGCGGTTTCGGTTATAATGGCCGTAAGAGTATTCCGAGTTGTTGGCGCCGGTATCGAGAGTAAATGCGAGCCTCTGGCCGTGGGCGTGGATCTCCGCAAGGGGCATCAACCCCTCGAGGCAGACGTTGCCACCCGCGCCTGCCGGGAAGCGGACGTTCCCGATCCCCAGTTGCGTAGGGGTGAATTTCAGGTTACCTAATTGGCGCAGAACCGGAAGGCCGATGATCCCCTCCAGCCGGTAGTTCATTTCGGGGAATTCCAGTTGCCCGTCCTCCATTATGATAAAAACGGCGTTGCGGACCGTGATCCCGGCGATATCCAGTTCCGGGGCATAGGCCAGGCCGCACTGCAGGCGCACCCCGGTAGCCGTACCCACGTCGATACCCGTGGTTACCGGCACCAGCCCCATAGCTTCGGCTGTAGTGAGGCTCACGGCCGAGAAGTTGGCCCCGGTATCCAAAATGAAGTTCCCCCGGAATCCTCCCATGCACACTGAGCACGACAGGTGATGGAACGGGGTTGCCGACAGGGGAATGCTCTTTAGGCCGTTAAGGCGGACGGTTTGGGGCGGTACCTGTCGCAGGGAATGGCACACGGCCAGGTTACCCGTAGCT
Source organism: Alistipes sp. (assembly GCA_021201825.1). Taxonomy (GTDB): domain Bacteria; phylum Bacteroidota; class Bacteroidia; order Bacteroidales; family Rikenellaceae; genus WRDF01. The sequence goes on along the minus strand of JAJQED010000037.1, from coordinate 36,558 downwards.
TCCTCTTTCTCCTCGGCGCTCATCTTTTGGCCATGGAGCCGCAGGAGTTTACGGTATGTGGCCGCCGCCGCGCGGTAACGGAACCGGCGCAGGCGGTTCACGGCAGAGATATAGAGCATCTCGCCCGAGTCTTCGTCCTTATCGCCGTATGCCGTAAGGTAATGCCCGGCAGCCGTGAGCGACCGGTATTCACGGCCGAACAGGTTATGGTAAACGGCCTCCCAGTATAGGCTCCGCTTGGCGTCCAAACCGCAGCGGTTCGCCAGATAGGCATCCCGGAAACCGAAATAGTCCTTGCCGTCGGATAGTTCCGTAAGCAGGGTATGCAGCCGGGTGCTGTCGCCGTGTAAATTCTCCATTGCGTAAAAATAACCAAAAGTTGCAGCTCAGCGCCGACCCGTTGCGGGACATTTATAAATTTATTGAAAAAATAGTGTATTTTTGTGGCCGAGAACTGTAATCCGTAATTCGGCTAATCCAAATATAAATCTGATAATTATGAAAGACGCAATCGCTATTCTTACAGGCGGCGGCCCCGCACCGGGCATGAACACCGTGGTGGGCAGCGTGGCCAAGACGTTCCTGCAAAAAGGTTACCGCGTTATCGGCCTGCACGCCGGTTACAGCGGCCTGTTCCGCAAGGATACCCGTATGGAGGACATCGACTACAAGCTGGCTGACGATATCTTCAACCGTGGCGGGTCCTACCTGCAAATGAGCCGCTTCAAACCCTCCGACAAGGATTTCGAAGAGAATTTCAACCTCGACTTCTTCACGGGCAACAACGTGAAACTGTTGGTTACCGTGGGGGGCGATGATACCGCATCGACCGCCAACCGTATCGCCAAGTTCCTCGAGGCTAAAAAATACCCGATAGCCAACATCCACGTTCCCAAGACGATCGACAACGACCTGCCCCTGCCCGGCGGCAGTCCCACGTTCGGTTACGAATCGGCTCTTGACAAAGGGGCTACTATCGGCCGCACGGTCTACGTGGATGCACGTACCAGCGGTAACTGGTTCGTGCTGGCGGCTATGGGCCGCAGTGCGGGCCACCTGGCTTTCGGTATCGGTACCGCCTGCCACTACCCGATGATCGTCATCCCCGAAATGTTCAATAAAACGGAGATAACGGTAGAAAAGATCGTAAACCTCGTAGTATCGTCCATCATCAAACGCAAGATCATGGGTATGGACTACGGCGCGGCTATAATTTCCGAGGGTGTGTTCCATGAACTGAGCGACGAGGAGATCCGTAAATCGGGCGTGCATTTCACGTTCGACGACCACGGCCACCCGGAACTCGGCAAGGTGTCCAAGTCGCACATCTTCAACGAACTGATCGAAAGAAAAGTCTGCGACCTGGGCCTCAAGGTAAAATCGCGCCCGGTGGAAGTCGGATACGAAGTCCGTTGCCAGACCCCCGTAGCAAGCGACCTTGTGTATTGCTCGCAGCTGGGTATGGGCGTATATAAGCTCTTTAGCGAGGGGCAGACCGGCTGTATGGTATTCGTGGACGAGACCGGCCGTGTGGTTAACCTCTGCCTCAAAGACCTGCAGGACCCCGCTACCGGCAAGATACCGCCCCGGCTCGTTGACATCGATTCGGATACTTTCAAGGCCGTTATCGACAATATCCTGTGCTATATCACCCCGGAGGACTACGAGGCCGCCAAGGCTTACGTTCCGGACCCGGAAAAATACGATTTCAGGAAGATACTCAACTGGTAACCCGGTTGCAATCCGTAAGAAGCGGCATTCCCATCGGGAATGCCGCTTCTTTTTTTGTCTCTATCCTGTCCGGGCCTGTACGGGGAGGCTATTCCTCGGCATCGTCGTCGTCGGCGATCTCCTCGGCTCCCTTGATCTCCTCGTCGTAATACTCCTTATCCTCTTCCTCCTCGGCACTGCCGTCTATCTTGACGTCTATCTTGACCAGGTAACTTATATCCTCGGTATCGAGCACAACGCCGTAAAAAAAATCCCCCGGCCCCTTGTCGATCCTTATCATCGATTCCGTATAACCGTAGGGGTACTGCCGCCTCAGCTCCTCCTGCAACTCGACCGGCAAATTGTGGTAACTCCTCACAACCCGCTTCTTCGTCTTTACCTCTTTAGCCATCGCTTAGTTTTTTGTGCAATTATAACACAAATTTTATACACGGAAACATAACCGCCAAAAAAAATAACGGAAATTTATATCCCTCTTCCCAACGCACGGGAAACCGGTACCGACGGCACTGAATAAAGATAAGGGTTTTATTGGTTTTGCCCGACGGGATTGATAATGCCCAGGGAGCGGTATTCCTGCTGGAGTTCCTCGTCGTTGTCCGAGATGACCAGCAGCTTGTCCCCCACGTCGAGCTTGGTCGCCCCTTTGGGGACGAAGTAATTGTCACCCCGCTTTACCATAACGACCAGTGTATTGTCCGGCAGGACCAGGTCCCGCAGGCGGTCTCCCTGGGTGAGCAGTACGGGCTGGACGTCGATCTCCGAGAGGGCCGACTTGATCTTCTCCGGCAGGTCTATGCCGAAAGATTCGGTTTTCTCCTCCGTTGCCAACCCCAGCAGTTTGGCTACCCAGCTGACGGTCGTACCCTGTATAAGGAGGGAGACTATGGTGATGAAGAAAACGATATTGAACATCGTGCGGGCATGCGGGATGCCGCTCAACAGCGGATATGTGGCAAAGATAATGGGCACGGCGCCGCGAAGCCCCACCCACGAGACGTACAACCGCCCTTTGAAAGTCAGGCCCCTGAACGGAGCCAGGCACAGGAAAACAGCAACGGGCCTGGACACGATTATCATAAATACCCCGATAAGCAGCCCCGGGACAGCCACCCCGATAAGTTCGCTGGGATTGACCAGAAGCCCCAGGGTGAGGAACATCACGATCTGGAACAGCCACGCGAACCCGTCGAAGAACGTCATCATGCTCCGTTTGAAAACGATCTTATGGTTGCCGACCACCAGCCCGGCAATATATACGGCCAGGTAGCCGTTGCCACGGATCAGGTCGGTGATGGAGAAGATGAAGAAAGTAAAGGCGATAAGCAGTATGCCGTACATTGACCGGTTGTCGATATTGATCTTGTTTATGACCCGTATTGCAAGGTGCCCCAGCAGGAAACCGGCCACCGCGCCGATGGACATCTGCATAATGAACATCCATACGGCGCCCCAGGCGCTGACGTCACCCGTTTTGATTATCTGGATCAGCAGTATGGTAAGCATGTAAGCCATCGGGTCGTTGCTCCCGCTCTCGAGCTCCAGCATGGGCCGCAGGCGCTGTTTCAGCCCCTGGCGCTTGGAGCGCAGGATGGAGAACACGGAGGCCGAGTCGGTCGACGACATGACCGCTGCCAGCAGGAACGACTCCATGAGCAGCAGCTCGCCGCTTATAAGGTAAATGAACAAGCCTGTGATGCACGTTGTGATGAAAACACCCACCGTAGCCAGGACGATCCCCTGACCCAATACGGGTTTTATCTCCTGGTAGCTGGTGTCCATACCGCCCGAGAACAATATGATACTCAGGGCCATCATCCCTACGAATTGGGCCATGGCCGGGCTGTTAAACTCGATGCCGACCCCGTCGCTGCCGAAGATCATCCCCACGCCCAGGAACAACAAAAGGGCGGGAATACCGAACCTGCTACCGGCCTTACCCGCCATTATACTCCCGAAGAGGAGTATCGACCCTATCAATAGTATGTTCCCGGTATCAAGGCTTATTCCCATAAACGTTCCAAGGTTAAGAAATATACGGTCTTTTTCAGTGATCGCCGGTGTTGCACCGGCGGTAGGCGTTTTAACGTTTTTATAGAGCCGTATCCTATTCTGCAAATATAATTAAAATCCCCAAGCGGCCGCACCGGTTATTTGCCCGTAACGGCGGAAAAATCGCCGGTCGGGCCGTTAGTGCGATATTTTATGCAGAAAGTACTATTGGGGTATGAACACGTAAGTGATCGTTCCCCGGTGCCGCGACGGAGCGGACGAGTCTATGTTGAACCGCGAACCCCGCGCCGCCGCGAGCGCCGTCTGCTGCATACAGTCGTCACCCGTGGAGTTTCCCCGGTCCACAGACGCGGAGGTCACGTGGCCGTTTATATCGAGCGTTACGTGGAGTACTACCTGCCCTCCCCGTTCGCACTGGTAGGCGGGAACTACCAGGTTCATATCGTGCCGTACGGGGTCGGCGAAATAATATGATACGGTGACGCTCCCCTGCATCCGGGTCGTAGTCCGTTCGGTGCCCTCCTCGGTTCCCTGCCGCGCGGCGTTGATTATCTGCTGCTCGCGCCGAAGTCCCTCTTCGTAAGCGTCACGGTTGGCCTGGAAACGGTTGTCCAGCGAGGCGGCGTTTTGGTAAAGTTCCGAGGCGTTGGTCCCCCGGTCGTCCCGCAGTTCGGAGTTGAGGTCCATGGCGTCGTTCGAGGAGAGGTTCCTCACGTTCGAGAAGTCGTCTATTTGCTGTATATCCCTGTCCTCGTCCTCGGGCCGTTGGGTGAGCTCTTCGGGAAAATCCACCAGGACCATCGCCTGTGGCCCCTCTCCGCCCAGGTCTATTTTCCACCAGAGCAGCGCGATGCCGATAAGTAGGAAGAATATCAGGGTGATACATATCCCCGCACGGTGGTCGTAGCTCCAGGCGCCTGGGTCTCCCGGCCGTTTTTCGAACGGCAGCCGGATGCGCATATGGCGCGCCTGCTGGGGCGGACGGGGCGGAGGGTTCTGCATAATTTGGTGTAAACTCGAAACAAAAGTACTATTTCTTTATAAAAATTTAATACCTTTGTGGGCAAATTGTGCGGATTTTCTTAGCCCTTAACGTGTTACGGTTCAGGCGCAAGCGGTTCCGCAGATAACCCCGACGGATTCGGCTTAACATTAACTTAACATAGGAGTGATGTCCTGCAAACAGAAGACCTTAACTTCCCCCATAACTTTCATAGGTAAAGGCCTGCACACCGGGCTGAACGTAACGATGACGGTGAACCCGGCCGAACCCGGTACCGGCATCCTCTTCCGGCGCACCGATGCGGACGGACAGCCGTGCATTCCGGCCCTCTCGGATTACGTGACCGATACTTCGCGCGGAACTACCATCGAAAAGGATTCGGTAAAGGTCAGCACCATCGAACATATCATGGCCGCCTTGTGGACCAGCGGGGTGGACAACGCCGTAATAGATATCGACGCCCCGGAAACTCCTATACTCGACGGTTCCGCGCGTGAATACGTAGCCAAAATCGCAGAGGCCGGCCTTACGGAACAGGATGCCGACAGGGATTTCTACGTGGTGCGGGAAAAAATATCTTACAGTGTTCCCGAGAAGGGTATCGAGATCGAGATATATCCGGACGAGGATTACAGCGTCAGCGTCCATATAGACTATAACTCCAACGTTCTGGGCAACCAGTACTCAACGTACGTTCCCGGTGACGATTTCGCTTCGAAGATCGCCCCGTGCCGCACGTTCGTGTTCCTGCACGAGCTGGAGCCGCTGCTGAACCTGAACCTTATCAAGGGCGGGGACCTGGACAACGCCATCGTGGTGGTCGAAAACCCGATGTCCGAGCAGGAGGTGGACCGGCTCAAAAAGCTGTTCAATAAAGAGGATATCAAGGTTTCCAAAGGCTACCTTAACAACCTCGAGCTGCGGTACCGCAACGAACCGGCCCGGCATAAACTGCTGGACCTGCTGGGGGATTTCGCCCTGCTCGGCAAACGGATCAAGGGTAAGGTACTGGCCACCCGTCCCGGACACGCGGCCAACACGGCGTTCATCAAACAGATCAAAAAAGAGATGCGCAAGGCGGCTTCTGCCCCCCGTTACGTTTACGATCCCGCATCGACCCCCGTATACGATATCAACCAGATATGCAATGTGCTGCCCCACAGGCCGCCGTTCCTTCTGGTGGACCGCATATTCCATATCGACTCGGACAGCGTGGCCGGGATCAAGAACGTCACCATGAACGAGCCGTTCTTCGTGGGCCATTTCCCCGAAGAGCCGGTTATGCCCGGGGTGCTGATAATCGAAGCCATGGCGCAATGCGGCGGCATACTCGCCCTGCACAACGTAGAGGACCCGGAGAACTATTCTACCTATTTCATGAAGATCGACGGGGTGAAATTCAAACAGAAAGTCGTTCCCGGCGACACCCTGCAGTTCGAACTGAGGCTCACCGAACCCATCCGCCGGGGTATCGTGCAGATGGAAGCCCGCGCGTTCGTTGGCGGCAACCTGGCCACCGAGGCGTTCCTGATGGCCCAGGTGATAAAGAACAAAGCTTAAACCCAAACCTATACCACCGCTTATGATAAGCCCGCTTGCCCAAATTCATCCCGACGCCCGCCTGGGTAAAGACGTCACGGTGGAGCCGTTCGCCTATATCGCCGGTGACGTGGTTATCGGCGACGGATGCTGGATCGGCCCCGGGGCCGTGATCTACGACGGCGCCCGCATCGGCAAAAACTGCAAGATACATACGGCCGCCGTGATCGCCGGCCTGCCGCAGGACCTAAAATTCCGTGGAGAATATACCACGGCAGAATTAGGCGACAACAATACCGTGCGCGAGTGCGCCACCATTAACCGTGGTACGGCCGCCAGGGGTAAAACGGTGGTCGGGAACAATAACCTTATCATGGCCTACGTTCATATAGGGCATGACTGCGAGGTGGGCAACAACGTGGTGCTGGTCAACCGGGTCTCGCTCGGCGGAGAGGTCGAGGTAGACGACTGGGCCATAATCGGTGGCCACTCGGCCATCCACCAGTTCTGCCGCATCGGCACCCATTCGATGCTCAGCGGCGGTTCGCTGGTCAACAAGGATGTGCCGCCGTTCGTCAAGGGCGCCCACTATCCCGTCTCTTTCGTAGGGGCCAATTTTATCGGCCTGCGCAGGCGCGGCTTCACCTCGGAGCAGGTGGGCCATATCCAGGAGATGTTCCGCATACTGTTCCAGATGGGCTACGGTTACGGTAAAGCCTGCGACCTTATCGAAGCGGAGATACCCCCCAGTGAAGAACGCGACACAATAATAGGTTTCATCCGCTCCTCTAAAAGGGGCATCATAAAACCCTTTAACCCAGCGCGTGAAGGCGATGAAGTAGAATAGAGCCAAAAACTCCCCCTAACTGTTGTTATTTGTAGTTTTTTGATTATATTTGCACGGCAATTCGAGGGAGATAGGGGACATGAGTCCCCTATTTTCGTAAACCCGGGGGCCGTGTAGGGACAGGGAGTCGGGTGGCTGGGAGGTGAAAGCGGGCAGCAGAGTGGATGGTGGTGACAGAGGTCACGGTGGGAACCACAACATGTAAGGCAGGGAACGGGGGTCGGGTTTGCGACCGGTGAACTGCAGGTAGGAATGGACCCTGAGCCGGGCCGGATAACAATAGGGCCGGTAGACCGCAGGGATTTACTACCGATAGGGAACGGGCAGTTATGCCGAAAGACTGTAACAGGAAAAGAATATATGCTGACCGAAAATACTATACGAGAAATGCTGGAGGGGATCATGCCCGAGGGAATGTTCCTGGTCGGGGTAAAAGTCTCCCCGTCCAATGAGGTGGACGTTACGGTCGACAGCGATACTTCGGTGAGCATCGACGACTGCGCGGCCCTGAGCCGTGCGCTGGATGCCCGGATCGAGGAAATCACGGACGATTTCTCGCTCACGGTCAGCTCGGCCGGTATAGGCCAGCCGTTGCGCGTGCTGAGGCAGTACCGTAAGCTGATAGGCAAACCGGTAGAGGTGGTGCTAAGGGACGGCAGTAAGATACTGGCCGAGCTGAGCGACGCCACCGAGGGGTTTATCACCCTGCAGTACGAGGAAAAGTACGTGGAGGAGGGCAAAAAGAAGAAACAAACGAGGCAGGTCGTGAAGACTTTCGCGATGGACCAGGTTAAATCCACCGCCGAACACCTCGACTATAAATAGAGGCGGGCGGGGCCTGCCGGTTAGTGATAACAAATAAAATTCCATATACGAACCATGGACAATCTGAATCTTATCAGCACATTCGCTGAGTTCAAGGAGCTGAAGAACATCGACAAGAGTACCATGATAGGGGTCCTCGAGGACGTGTTCCGTCACCTGCTTATCAAAACCTACGAAACGGACGAGAATTTCGACGTGATCATCAACCCCGAAAAGGGCGATATGGAGATATGGCGTAACCGTACCGTAGTTCCCGACGGCGAGGTGGAGAACCCCAACCAGCAGATTTCGCTCGGTGAGGCGCGTAAGATAGACGAGTCGTACGAAGTGGGCGAGGAGGTAGCGGACGAGATCAAACTCGAGTCGTTCGGGCGCCGCGCGGTGCTTTCCCTGCGGCAGAACCTGGCCTCGCGCATCCTCGACCTGGAGAAAGCCAACCTGTATGAGAAGTACAGCCAGAAAGTGGGCGAGATCATCACAGGGGAGGTTTACCAGGTATGGAAAAAAGAGATACTGGTCCTCGACGACGAGGACAACGAGCTGGTGCTTCCCAAGTCGGAACAGATCCCGAGCGACTTCTTCCGCAAGGGTGATACCATCCGGGCGATAGTCTCAAAGGTGGAGATGCGCAACAACTCCCCGGCGATCATCCTGTCGCGCACGGCTCCCGAATTTCTGGAGAGGCTATTCGAACTGGAAGTGCCGGAGATCTTCGACGGGCTTATCACCATCAAGAAGATCGTCCGTATCCCGGGCGAGCGGGCAAAGGTGGCCGTGGAGTCTTACGACGAACGTATCGACCCGGTGGGAGCCTGCGTGGGGATGAAAGGGTCGAGGATATACTCGATCGTCAAGGAGCTCCGCAACGAGAACATAGACGTGGTGAACTGGACGGCCAACCCGCAGCTGCTTATCCAGCGCGCGCTGAACCCGGCCAAGATCACCACGATAAATATAGACGAGGAAAAGAAGACCGCCGCCGTTTACCTCAAGCCGAGCGAGGTGTCGCTGGCTATCGGTAAGGGAGGGTTGAACATCCGTCTGGCAAGTATGCTCACGGGGTACGATATCGACGTATACCGCGAGGTCGAGGAGGAAGACGTGGCGCTGGACGACTTCTCGGACGAGATCGACCAGTGGATCATCGACGTTCTGAAAGGTATCGGATGCGATACCGCCAAGAGCGTGCTCGAGATCCCCGCCGACGAGCTGGCCCGCAGGACCGACCTCGAGGAGGAGACGGTCAAGGAAGTGGTGGCCATCCTGCGCTCGGAATTCGAATAGCGCATCCGTGCCGGCTCCGGAGCCGGCGGCCGCAGCAGCGGCCCGACCGCACGAAAGGGTGCGGAAAGTAACGCCGAAAAAAGGATTTATATATGTCAAGTGAAAGAAAATTAAGGCTCAACCAGGTTGCACGTGAATTCAACGTGGGGTTGTCCACCATTACGGACTTCCTCGCCAAGAAAGGCATAAGCATCGAAAGCTCGCCCAGCACGCTGGTCGGGCCGGAGGCGTATGCCGTGTTGGAAAAGGAGTTCGGCGGCAACCGTTCCGACGGAAAGGTCAACATACGTGAGAAAATAAACGTGCGCCATGAGACCGTATCGCTGGATAAGATCAAGGGCGGCGGCGCGGCCGGCAAAGAGAGCGAGCCGGACTTTAAGGACGAGGTAGTTATCAAGACCGGCGGCGTTATCAGCGTTAAGGACGAGGTTGCACAGCGCAGTCCAAAGATATTGGGCAAGATAGACTTGTCGGGCGGCAAATCCAAGCCGGCCGCGGCGACGCCGGCTCCCAAGCCGGAGGTCAAGGCCGAGGCGGACAAACCGGCGGAACCGGTAAAAACTGCTCCGACCCCGGCCCCTGCGGCCGCACCGCAGGTCAAGCCGGCGGCTCCGGCAGTTGAGGCGGCCTCAGCGCCGCAGGCCACAGCCCCGCAGGCGGCGGCCACCGCGCCCAAAACCGAAACCGCCGCCCCGGCTACGGCTAAACCCGCAGCCGCTCCGGCTGCCGAAGTGAAACCTGCCGCTACTGAAACTACGGTAAAAGAGGCGGCCCCGGCAGCGGCTCCGGCCCAGCCGGAAGCGTCCAAGGAGGCTCAGGCCCAGACTTACGACGAACGCCGGGCAGCGGACGACAGCAACGTCTTCCGTCCCAGTACCGAGGGAAGTACGCTGGCCGGCCCCAAGGTATTGGGTAAGATAGATGTGGGCAGTTTGCGCAGCGGCCGTAACGAGAGCCGTCGCGAGAAACGCAAACGTATCACCAAAGATAAGGTGGACGTCACCAAACAGCAGCCGCCCGTTCCGGGCCAGAGGACGGCAGGCGGCAAGGGCCAGTTCGGCCAGAACAAGCCCGGTGCCGGGGGCAGGGATGCCAAGAAAGGCGGCAAGGGGGCCAAGCCGAAACCGGTACTGCGTCCCGAAGTAAGCGAGGAAGAGGTACAGAAACAGATAAAGGATACACTGGCACGCCTTACCTCAAAAGGGGGTAAGAGCAAGAGCGCCAAGTACCGCCGCGACAAACGCGATGCGGTGTCTGCCAGGATAACCGAAGATATCGAGAGGGCCGAGAGCGAAAAGAGCACGCTGAAAGTCACGGAGTTCGTGACCGTGAGCGAGCTGGCCAGCATGATGGACGTGAGTGTGAACGAGGTCATTACGGCATGTATGAACCTCGGGCTTATGGTTTCTATCAACCAGAGGCTCGACGCCGAGGCATTGGTGGTTGTGGCCGAGGAGTTCGGGTTCAAGACCGAGTTCGTCTCCGTGGAGATCCAGGAGGCCATCGAGGAGGACAGCGATCCCGAGGAGGAGATGGAGCCGCGTCCGCCTATCGTTACCGTGATGGGCCATGTGGACCACGGGAAGACCTCGCTTCTGGACAACATCCGCAAGACGAACGTGATCGCCGGCGAGGCCGGGGGGATAACCCAGCATATCGGCGCTTACAGCGTGAACTACGAGGGCAAAAAGATCACTTTCCTCGATACCCCGGGCCACGAGGCTTTTACCGCCATGCGCGCCCGTGGGGCCGCGGCTACGGACGTAGCCATTATTATCGTGGCGGCCGACGACAGCGTGATGCCCCAGACGGTGGAAGCCATCAACCATGCGGCCGCGGCCGGGGTGCCGATGGTGTTCGCCATCAACAAGATCGATAAGGACGGGGCTAATCCCGACCATATAAAGGAACAGCTGGCCGCGATGAATTACCTCGTGGAGGATTGGGGCGGTAAGTACCAGTCCCAGGAAGTGTCGGCCAAGCAGGGTATCAACCTCGACAAACTGCTCGAGAAAGTACTGCTCGAGGCCGAGTTCCTGGACCTTAAGGCCAATCCAGAAAGGAAAGCCAACGGGGTAGTTATCGAGTCTTCGCTCGATAAGGGCCGTGGGTACGTATCGACGATACTCGTGGAGAACGGTACGCTCCGGGTAGGGGATATCCTGCTGTCGGGAACCTATACCGGGAGGGTCAAGGCTATGTTCGACGAGAACGGACAGAAGCTCGACCAGGCCGGACCGTCGACCCCGGTGCTCGTACTGGGCCTTAACGGCGCTCCGCAGGCGGGGGATACGTTCAACGTGATGGAGGACGACCGCAGTGCCCGCGAGATCGCCAACAAGCGCGAGCAGTTGCAGCGGATGCAGGGTCTGCGTACGCAGAAACACGTTACCCTGGACGAGATCGGGCGCCGTATCGCCATCGGCAACTTCAAGGAGCTAAATATTATCGTCAAGGGGGATGTGGACGGCTCGATAGAGGCTATGACCGACTCGCTGATCAAGCTCTCCAAAGAGGAGGTGCAGGTGAACGTGATACACAAGGCCGTGGGCCAGATATCCGAGTCGGACGTGCTGTTGGCCGCCGCCTCGAACGCCATTATCGTCGGGTTCCAGGTACGCCCGTCGTCGAGCGCCCGCAAGCTTGCCGAGAAAGAGGAGATCGAGATCCGCCTCTACTCGATAATCTACGACGCTATCAACGACATCAAGGATGCGATCGAGGGGATGCTCGCCCCGGTTACCAAAGAGGAGATCGTATGTTCGGTCGAAGTGCTCGAGACGTTCAAGATCAGCCGGGTGGGTACTATCGCCGGGTGTATCGTTCGCGAGGGCAAGATCACCCGTAATACGCCTATCCGCGTGATTCGCGACGGTATCGTGGTCTATACCGGTAAGCTCGGTTCTTTAAAACGTTTCAAGGACGATGTTAAAGAGGTGACAACCGGCATGGAATGCGGGCTGAATATCGACAATTTCAACGACATTAAGGTCGGCGACATCGTGGAGGGTTACGAAACCGTGGAAGTGAAACGGTAATTGCCGTTACGCTAAATAAGCAAAAACAACCCCGCCGGAGTACGGCGGGGTTGTTTTTATATCGGTCGGTCGACCCCGGGAGTGGAGCTTATGCCGGTAAGAAATGGAAAAGATTGCTTCGGGCTTGCAACCCTCGCAATGACGAAGAAGAAATAAATTGCTTCGGGCTTGCACCCTCGCAATGACGAGGGAAAGAAATAGATTGCTTCGGGCTTGTAACCCTGGCAATGACGAAGAAGAAATAGATTGCTTCGGGCTTGCACCCTCGCAATGACGAAGAAGCAATAGATTGCTTCGGGCTTGCAACCCTCGCAATGACGAAGAAGAAATCTATTGCTTCACTGGTGTTCGCAATGACGGTAACATACGGAACGACATTGCCAGGCGTTGGTTCTTCATATAACTGTAAGGAACTGCAATCCATATTGTTATAGAAAGTGGTCCACACCCCGTCATTGCGAGGAGCGGAGCGACGTGGCAATCTAATTAGAAATGCCATTCTTACCGGGAAAGCCGTTACCCGGGTCAGGTGTTATACAGATAACGTTTTATGCTCTTTTTGGGGGTTTTCTCGAACTCTTTCGGGTAGAGGATGATCTCCGAGATCTGCTCGTAGGCGGCCAGCTGGGCATTGAGTTCCCTTTTATTGACCTCCATAACTTCGGTGAGCCTGCCGTTGCTGATACCGTCCGCGTCGCATTGTTCGTAGTCCGGAACAACCAGGGCAACCAGTTTGCCGTTGCGCTGGACAACGAGCGATTCGTTGACGCACTGCAGGTTGTTCAGTTTGTCTTCGATCTCTTCGGGGTAAATATTTTGTCCGCTCGGGCCCAGCAGCATGGTCTTGCTCCGGCCACGGATGTAGATGGTGCCGTCCGGGTCCACCGTGCCGATATCACCCGTATGGAGCCAGCCGTCCGCGTCCAGCACTTCGGCCGTGGCCCTGGCGTTCTTGTAATAACCCGTCATCACGTTTTCGCCCCGAACCAGTATCTCGCCCGGGATACTACTGGGATCTTCCGAGTCTATTTTGACCTCCATGTATCCGTGCAGGACCATCCCGCAGGAGGTGGGCTTATAACTTCCCACCGGGGTGTAACTTATCAGCGGGGCGCATTCGGTCATGCCGTAGCCCACGGTGTACGGGAATTTTATCTTCACAAGGAACTCCTCCACTTCCCTGTTCAGGGGCGCTCCGCCCACGATGAACTGCGACACCTGTCCGCCGAACTTCTCAAGCAGGCGTTCCCTTATCTTGGAATATATCTTGGTGTCCAGCAGCGGCAGCCGGAGGGCTATGCGCATAAACCCTTTGCCAAGCATCGGGAATATCTGCTTTCGGCATATCTTCTCCAATATCAACGGCACACAACAGATAACCTGGGGTTTGACCTCTTCCATGGCCTCGATCAGTATCTTGGGCGAGGGGGTCTTGCCGAGCAGGGTCAGGTGGGCCCCCACGGCGAGGGACAACAGCATGTCCACCATACAGCCGTAGGCATGGGCAAGGGGCAGGAACGACAGCACGCGGCTGCGCCGCAGGCGGATGTTCCTGTCGACACAGAACTGCACGTTACCCGTCAGGTTGTTCACCGTGAGCATCACTCCTTTGCTGAAACCGGTAGTACCCGAGGTATAGTTCAGCAGGACCACGGCGTCGTTCGGGAGGTCGGCATACCGTATGTCCTGCGTTGTAAACCCGTCCGGGTAGCGCTTACGGTAATGCTTGACGATATCCCTCTGGAACTTTCCCAGCGAGGTGCCCCGGCGCTCGAAGATGCAGCTCAGGTCGGTCAGCGAGAATGCGGCCCGGATGCCCTCGACCTGCGATTCTTCGATGGAGTCCCAGAAGTTGTCGCCGCAGAATAGCAGCTGGGATTCGCTGTGGTTGATGATATGGTGGACGTCGTTGGCGGTGAAGTCCTGCAGGATGGGAACGATCACAGCGCCGTAGGTGATGGTGGCGATGTATGTAATCACCCAGCGGGGATTGTTGCGGCCAATAAGGGCTATCTTATCCCCTTTTTTTATGCGGCATTCCTCGAAAAGCAGGTGCAGTTTTGCTATCTCGCGGGCCATTTCGAAGTAGGAGAACGTCTCTTTCTTGAAATAGTCCGTAAGGGCAGGGATCTCCCTGTTCTCACGGAACGACGTTTCGTACATCCTGATAAGGTTCTGTTCAAGCATAGTTGTAGGTTAATAGGAAAGCGTAGATAAGCCGCAGGCGGCAATTATTTACGTACGAAGCGTATCTTGGATTCGGTGCCGTTCAAAAGGCGGCCGATATTCCTGCGGTGGGTCCAGATCAGCAGTACCGATACCGCACAGGCGAAAATCAGCAGGGGCGGGTATTTCTCCCCGAAGACGAACCGCAGGTAAACCGGGAGCATAACCCCCGCGGTCATGGAGCTAAGGGATACGTAGCGGGTCAGCGAAAGCACCAGAACGAACGTAAGGATACATAGCAGAACGGCCGGCGGATTGATAGCCAGCACCGAGCCGGTGAGCGTCGCTACGCCTTTGCCGCCCCGGAAACCGGCGAAGACCGGGAAGATATGTCCCAGTACGACGGCCGCGACAAGCGCCAGCTTAATATAGAACACCCAGCCCGTAAGGGCATCGGGCGACAGGCGGTAGAGCTGCACGGCGGCGAAACCTTTGGCAAGGTCCATGATGAATACCGGCAGGGCCGCCTTGGGGCCGAGTACCCGCAGGGTATTGGTAGCCCCGGCGTTCTTACTGCCGTGTTCGCGCACGTCCACGCCGTAGAACCGTTTGCCGATCCACACGGCGCTCGGTATGGACCCCAGCAGGTAGGCCGTGATCAGCAGTATTATATTAATTACCATCGAAATTCCTTTAGTTCGTGCGGCAGGTTCCGCAATGTTTAATATAACAAAAATAATAAAACTCCCCAATTTTGGAAACAAACGTCGGGACAGACGGGTTTAATATACGTAATTACGGATTATAAGGAAAAGGTGTTAAAAAACCGATGAATTTAATTACATTTGTTTAAAATTTAAATAAACCGGAACAGCGGATGAAATTCAAAGTGAGCGACAGGATATATACCGCAGGGTGGTGGAGGTCGTGGATAATGGTATTCACGGGGAGCGCCATACTCGCGGCGGCTTTCGTGCTTTTTATAAATCCCTACCGTATCGTCCCCGGGGGAGTATACGGTACTGGGATCGTCCTGCACGCGCTGTTCCCGTCAGTACAGGTGGGTACGTTCGGGTTGATGCTCGACATCCCGCTGCTGCTGATCGCTTTCCGGATATTCGGGGGAATGTTCGGGGCCAAGACCGTTTTCGCGGCGGTCGTTACGCCCGTTGTGATGAACACCATGACCTATATCCTGGGCGAAGACCCGGCTACAATGCTCGGCGGGAGGATAGACCTTACCAATGACATCATTATCGCCTGTCTTTTCGGCGGTGTGCTTGTCGGTATCGGGATAGGCTTGATAATCAAAACCAGGGCGACGTCCGGCGGCACGGATATAATCGCCATGATAATAACGAAATATACCCATTTGACGTTTTCCCGCAGTATCCTGCTGGTAGATTCGATGGTAGTGATTTTCGGTATCATCGTGTTGGGGGACTGGAGGTTGCCTTTATATTCGCTGGTGACCATCTTCGTTATGTCCCGGACCATCGACTTTGTGATCGACGGGGCCAGTTACGACAAACTGCTGTTCATAATCTCCGACAAGCACGAGTCCATGCGCTCGTTCATTCTCGACGAAATGGGCCGGGGCGCCACGTATATCAAATCCTCGGGTATGTATACGGGTAACGATAAGGAGATGATATTTCTCGTGGTTAGCCGCCGTGAGGTCACTACGGTCCAGAATAAGATACGGGAGCTGGACCCGCTGTCGTTCGTCGTGGTCGTGGATGCCTATGAAACGTTCGGCGACGGTTTCAAATCGTTCCCCGTGGAAGCCGACGGCAACGGCTGATCTGTTCCCGAATTATTTATCTTTCTTGTTCGGGCACCGTGCGGTAGGCAATATCGCCGATTCGCCGTATCTTTGTGCCCGAACAGAGAAAAATGGATATGGAACTGCGGGGAATGCGTCCGGCCGTCGGGTCGCAGCGCAAGCTTTATATAGAGACATACGGGTGCCAGATGAACACCGGTGACAGTGAGATCGTGCTCTCCATCATGCAGGCGGACGGGTTCGTCTTCACCGACGAAATAGCCCAGGCCGATATTATCTTTGTGAACACCTGCTCCGTTAGGGACAACGCCGAACAGCGCATCTGGGGCAGACTCAACGAATTTAAAAGGCATAAGAAGCAGAAGCCCGGTCTTATCGTCGGGGTATTGGGGTGTATGGCCGAGAGGCTGAAAGAGAGCCTTATGGAGAAACAGGGGCTCGTGGATATAGTGGCCGGCCCCGACTCCTACCGGAGCCTGCCCGACCTGGTACGGTCGGCATCCGACGGAATGCGCGGGATAAACGTCCAGTTGTCCAAGGAGGAGACCTATGCCGAGATATCGCCCGTACGGCTCGATAAGAACGGCGTAAGTGCTTTTATAGCGATTATGCGCGGTTGTAACAACATGTGTTCCTATTGCGTAGTGCCGTACACACGGGGCAGGGAGCGCAGCCGTGACCCGCAGACCATCTATAACGAGGCCAAAGGTTTGTTCGAGCGGGGTTACCGGGAGGTTACACTGCTCGGCCAGAACGTAAATTCTTATGCCTGGGAGCCGGACGGGACCGGCTTTGCCGAACTTCTGGATATGGTGGCCGGCATCGACCCGGCCCTACGGGTGCGGTTTGCCACTTCCCATCCGAAAGATCTGAGCGACAAAGTCCTGCAGGTAATGTCCGCAAGGGAAAATATTTGCCGCAGTATCCATCTTCCCGCCCAGAGCGGCAGTAGCCGGATGCTCGAAGTTATGAACCGCAGGTATACCCGGGAATGGTACCTGGGCCGTATTGCGGCGATTAAAAAATACCTGCCCGACTGTTCCGTAACTACCGACCTGATAGCCGGTTTCTGTACCGAAACCGAGGAGGACCACCTGCAAACCCTCTCGTTAATGGAGCAGGTGGGATATGATTTCGCGTTTATGTTTAAATACTCCGAGCGCCCCGGTACTAAGGCTTCCCGGTCTATGGCTGACGATGTGCCGGAGGAGGTTAAAACGCGCCGTTTAATCCAGATCATAGAACTGCAAAACCGCCTTTCGCTCGAAAGTAACCGCCGTGACGTTGGCCGCACTTTTGAGGTCCTTGTGGAGGGTACCTCCAAACGCAGCCCGCAGCAGCTATTCGGCCGAACATCGCGGAACAAGGTAGTGGTATTTGACCGGGGGGACCATAAGCCGGGAGACTATCTGACCGTTGAAATTACCGGCTGTTCGGGAGCGACATTATACGGATCGGTAATTTGATACGGCACAATGTTTTATACTATTTTACGGATAAATTATTGAATCAATCCGGGTTCAACGCAGTACATTTAGTCACTTTTTATAGTATATTTTAGCTGGTAATTTATTAATTAAACCAGCATTATACTATGAAAAGAACGACTTATAATTTTTCATTTCCGTATATCTTCCCGCCAAGGAAGGTTCAAGGGAAGTATCTATCTGCGCGTAATCCACGGGCGCAGATCGTTCACTTCGGCGCTGGGTTTACATGTCTATCCCGACGAATGGGACGACGGGGCGAGGACCGTGATCGTCCCGACCCGCAATGCGCGGCGTTATGCCGCGCTAAAGACCGTATGGGATTCGCTGGACACTATGGCAATGAAACTCGAGACGGTCATTGCCGACCTGGACGGACAGGGCGATTATACCGTTGACGATATCCGCGAAAGGGTGGCCAATTCCAACGGCCGTGAGATGCTCTCGGATTTCGTCTGCAGGGTGGCTGCCGAATTCGGAGGCGAGAGGCGGAGATTGCCCGGCGCCTATCGTAGTATGGTAAATTCCATAAGGAGGTACAACGGCGGTAAGGATATCAGGCTTTCTGCTATCAACCGCAAATTCGTGGAGGGTTACGAGGCGTGGCTGTTCGCGAACAAGAAGATGAACAATACGGTATCGTTTTACATGCGTCAGTTGAGGGCGGTATATAACCGTGCCATTCGCGCCAATGTCCTTACCGGTGGTCCGGTCAATCCGTTCCAGAATGTCTATACCGGGGTCGAGCAAACCGAAAAGAGAGCGTTGGACCCCTCACAGGTCCGTGAGTTGGAGACCCTCGACCCGGGCTTGTTGAACTTCACGTTCAGCCATAATTCTTCCATGCCGACCAGGATGCGAGACAGCTTGGCCATGTTCCTCTTTTCGTTTTACGGACAGGGTATCTCGTTCGTTGACCTGGCCTACCTGCGGAAAGATAACATTATCGGCAATACGGTCAGGTACCACAGGAAGAAAACCGGCCAGTTGGTCGTAGCTCCTTTGGGCAAGGAAATGAAGAGCATCATCCGGTATTTCGCTCCACGGGTGCGGGGTTCCGGGTACCTGTTCCCGATACTCAAAGACAGCGGCGGGGATAACCGTATACGGTATGAGAGTGCGCTCAGACTACAGAATATTCGACTCAAGAAACTGGCCGCCATGACCGGCCGGGTAGAGAAACTCTCCACCCACGCCGCAAGGCATTCATGGGCGACCATCGCCAAAAACGAAAAGGTCGCCCTCTCGGTTATCAGCGAAGCACTGGGACATACCAACGAGAAGACCACCCGCATATATCTCGACGCATTCCGCACCGATTTTCTCGTAAATGCCGGTAAAAAGATTAGGCGTGCTATTAAAAAAGCCGTTTAAATTACCGGGACAACCTATTAATCTATAACTTTATGCCGTAAATTTACCGAGTCCGTTTTTCCGTCACTTGGTAAGTGATGGAAAAGGAATGAAAAGTTTTAGAAAAAGTCTGATTTTATGCTAATTAACACTTCTAAAGTGTTGTATAAAGAGTGTTTTATAAAACTTTTTTCAAACATATCCATTCTACCTGCTAAAACCACACCCGGCTGATTATATTAGAAACTATTTGTTACCCAATTTATTATGATGGATTGAAGGGAATTGTGAAAGTCGCAATTTGACGAATTTTTTTAAAACATTATAATAATCAGCCGATGACCCCTTTTAAAACAGGCATTTCCACTTGCCCGATTTGTTGCAATTCATTTGAAAGTTTAAAACAAAAGGAATTAATAACGATATATTCTCTGCCCAAAAGCCTGTCTAAAAAAGAAGACCTGGCCCAAAGCAAGATATTATTTATCGTTAACGGCGAGGGGTCCCTTTATTTCGAAAAGTCCCGGGAAATAAACCTCAAAGAGGGTTCATTCCTTATCCTGCCCATTGGATCTAATTATACTCTTGAAGCTGATACGGACATTTTTTTTTGTGAATTTGTTATCGACGAAATAATATCCCTCACAGATATCGCGGTATATTACCAGGGGGTTAGATCACGGAGCGGCAAATTCGCCCCGTACGTCTTGTCCATGAACGAAAAGGTGTGGATGTATCTGACCACGACAATAGATTTCATTAATGACGGGCTGGGTTGCAAATGCTACCATAAAATAAAGATACGGGAGTTCCTGCACGTTTTAAGGGTATATTTTCAAGCAGAAGAACTCCAGCGTTTCTTCCAACCGTTACGCTCCAAGACCGTCCGTTTTGCAATGACCGTGTATGAGAATTGGGATAAGGTCAAGACCCTTTCGGAGTTGGCCGAGATGGTCGAACTTTCACTGTCCGGCTTCTCCAAAAAATTCCGGAGGATTTTCGGATTGTCTCCGTATCAGTGGATTATGGACAAGAGGGGCGAACGGATAATCGAGGAACTGGGCAAAGGAGAAAAAAGCATAAAACAGCTCACCGAAGAATTCGAATTCAATTCGGTGCAGCATTTCGGGTACTACTGTAAGAAACGTTTCGGTTATTCTCCGGGTAAGATCCGGCAAATGTTTAAAAAAAGGGAGAATTCGGGGTAATAGCTACTCTTACTCTATCGCTTTCACACGGTACTATAAAGGGTTTATCGCCGCTCTTTTCATTCCTTTTCCATCACTTACCAAGTGACGGAAATGAAACCGATATAACTTTTTGCATAATATATACGCGAAACTAAGTCCAAAATGTGAATAGTTTTGTAAAATTAATTATTCGCGACGGTAATCCAATTTATTCCACGGCGGCCGGGCTTTTCCTTGAAAGTACTACTGCCGGGGTTGCGGGGTTTTTGGAATGTTCGGCAAATATGTGTAACTTTGTAGGCTGTTTAACTATATAATTATTTTCACAGATGCCTAAATTGAAAACAAACTCCGGGGCCAAGAAGCGTTTCACGCTTACCGGCTCGGGAAAGATCAAGAGGAAGCATGCCTTTAAACGGCACATCCTCACGAAAAAAGAAACAAAACAGAAACGTAATCTGACTTATTCGGGTCTCGTTTCAAAGGCCGACGAGGCCAAAGTTAAGATGATGCTTCGCTAAACGGGGCGGGGAGTTGTCTTTTAAATGTTAAATTAAGAGTGTGTTAGCCCCGAAGAATACGGGAAAACCGTGTCGCTAACCATTCGTAAAACTTAAATTTATGCCAAGGTCAGTAAATGCGGTAGCATCCAGAGCCAGAAGAAAAAAAGTTTTAAAGCTTGCCAAGGGTAACTTTGGTTCAAGGGGAAATGTATGGACGGTTGCCAAGAATACCGTCGAAAAGGGTCTCACTTATGCTTACAGGGACCGTAAGAACAAAAAACGTACGTTCCGCAGCCTGTGGATCCAGCGTATCAACGCTGCCGCCCGCCTGCACGGAATGACTTATTCGCAATTTATGGGTAAGGTCAACGCCAAGGGTATCAAGCTTAACCGTAAGGTTATGGCCGATCTGGCGATGAACAATCCCAAGGCATTCGAGAAAATAGTTAATACGGTTAAATAACCGGCTCCTCCCGGTTGGATCCCCGCCCTACGGCGGGGATTTTTCGTATAGAGGGTTCCGATACCGGGATAAGAATTTCCGATTTGCGATAGTCCCGGCGAAAAGTTAGCTTTGTCGTATAACAATACAACCACGCAAATGGAAGAAAAAATAATCAAAGCCCTCCGGGACGGCGGGGAGATGAAAGCCGGGGAGATTGCAGCGGCTACAGGGGAAAACAAGGACGATGTGGCAAAGGCCATAAAGAAACTGGTGGCCGAGGGCAAGCTCTATTCCCCCAAGCGGTGCTTTTACGATATTAAAAAGTAAAAGCCACAGAGACTACAGGTGGCCGGGATAGATTCCCGGCCTTTTTTATTCATATAGCCGGGTCGGTGTAGCCGGCTATAACCTGGAATATCTTGGTATCTTTGCGGTATGGAAGCGCGGTACAGGGAGATAATGCGGCGGTACTGGGGCTACGGGGAATTCCGGCCCGGGCAGGCGGACGTTATGATGTCCGTAGGGTCGGGGTGGGATACGTTGGTGTTGATGCCGACCGGTGCCGGGAAGTCGCTTTTGTATCAGGTCCCGGCTATGGACAAGGAGGGGGTGTGCCTGGTGGTGTCGCCGCTCGTGGCGTTGATGAAAGACCAGGTGGACCGGTTGCGCTCCCTTGGGATCGCCGCCGCCGCGATCCACTCTTCCCTAACGTCCCGGCAGATAGATATTATCCTTGATAACGCTTCGTGGGGCGACCTCAAGTTCCTTTATGTTGCTCCGGAACGGCTGTTGTCACCGGTTTTCAGGGAGCGGGTAACACGGATGCCGGTCAGTTTGTTGGCGGTGGACGAGGCCCATTGTATCTCCCAGTGGGGATACGATTTCAGGCCGTCGTACCTGCGGATCGGGGAATTGCGCGAAAGGTTGGAGGATGTTCCCGTGCTGGCCCTTACCGCGTCGGCAACCCCGACGGTGGCCCGGGACATAATGCACCATCTCGGGATGAAAGAGGGGCGGATAAAACGCACCAGTTTCGAGCGGCGCAATATCTCCTATGCCGTACGGCACTCCGACGATAAGGCCGGGCAGTTGCTCAGGATACTGGGCAATGTTCCGGGGACGGCCATCGTGTATGTCCGTTTGCGGGAGGAAGCCGAGCGGACGGCGTCAATGCTGGCCGATAACGGCATTCCGGCAGCCCCGTACCATGCGGGAATAGATGCCAAACGGCGGAGCGAGAGCCAGGAGCGGTGGCTGAAGAACGAAGTGCGGGTGATGGTATGCACAAACGCATTCGGCATGGGGATCGATAAGCCGGATGTACGGCTGGTGGTCCATTACGATATGACGGATTCTCCCGAGTCTTATTACCAGGAGTCGGGCCGGGCCGGGCGCGACGGCAAGCGGTCCTATGCCGTACTACTTGCAGCCAGTGACGACTGGCGCCGGGCCGTCCGGTCGTTCGGGGCGGAATTCCCGCCGCTCGAAAAGATAAGGGAGTGCTATCAGGCATTGTTCGACTACCTGCAGATCGGCATCGGCGACGGGAAGTATTATTCGGCGCCGTTCGACCTGTTCGATTTCGCATCCCGCAACCGGATGCACCATTCCACGGCCCTGAGCGCCCTTAAGATATTGCAGCAGAACGGTTACCTTACCCTGACTCCCGAGAGCGACAACCCGCCCCGCATCCATTTCCTTGTGGGCCGGGACGACCTCTATAAAATAAGGATCGACCGCGAGGAGCTGGATCATATATTGACGACCATTTTACGGTTGTATGCCGGGGTGTTCGGCGACCGGTTGGTGCCTATCGACGAGAACGAGATAGCCCAATGGTCGGGCTACAAGACTGATAAGGTACGGGAGCTATTGAAAAAACTCTGGACCAGCCGGATCATACGGTACGTTCCCGGCAGTCGTTCTCCCGTGTTGTTGCTCACCGAGGAGAGGCTGCCCACCCGGGACGTGTATATCTCCCCAGAAAGCTACCGTATCCGCAAGGAAATGGCCGCCGCCCGGTTGAAGGCCATGCACGAATATGCCAACGGAGAGGGGCAGTGCAGGCAGGTTTTCCTGCGGAAATATTTCGGGGAGGAAGACCCTGCGGATTGCGGGAGCTGCGACGTGTGCATCGCCAAGAAAAAGCTCCGCAGCAAGCAGGCAGACACCGACGATCTCGAGCAGCGGGTTCTCCGGGCTATCGAAACTGAGCCGCTTGCCGTAAAAGAACTGGCCGGGGAACTGGCCGTGCCGGCCGCCGGATTGTCCGCCGCCGTCGAATCGCTCACCGCCCGGGGCATTATTTACTGCCGCGAAGACGGAAAACTGGCGGTAAAACGGTAACTTTGCCAGTCGGTATGAAAAACGGATTCCGGGAAAATATAGAGGCGGACGAGGTCGCCGCCATGCCGCCTGTCCGGTTCGAGGGGGAGGTGGTCGTGGTGGATACGGCGGAGGATGCCGTGCGGGCCTGCGAGGACCTGCTGCAGTATCCCCTTATCGGTTTCGATACCGAGACCCGGCCGACTTTCAAGGCCGGCCCGCTCAATAAGGTGGCACTTTTACAGTTGTCCACCCCGCATACCTGTTATCTGTTCCGGCTATGTAAAATGGCCCTCGTCAAACCGGTGATCAAGGTGCTCGAGAGTAAGACCACCGTAAAGATCGGTGCCGATATAGGCAACGATATCAAAGCCTTACAGCAACTGCGGCATTTCCGGCCCGACGGCTTTCTGGATCTGCAGTCCATTGCGGGAGAGTGGGGTGTGGCCGAGAAAAGCGTCCGTAAGATGTCGGCGATCATCCTGGGCCAGAGGGTGTCCAAAGCCCAGAGGCTAAGTAATTGGGAGGCTACGTCGCTTACTACGGCGCAATGTTCCTATGCCGCTACCGATGCCTGGGTTTGCCTGCGGATGCACGAAGTTTTACAGAAAACGGACCGCAATCCGCTACCCGTGCCAGAACCGGCGCCACCCAAGGAGAAAGCCAAGAAACCCCGGCGGTATAAACGCCGCTACAGGAAGAAACCGTCCGTCACACCGACGGACGAAACCCGGGAAAAGTAGCACCCGCAAACTTATCTAATGTCATATCCGAAACTATATTTGAAAAAAGGCAAGGAGGAGTCCCTCCTGCGCCGGCACCCGTGGGTATTCTCCGGGGCCATTGGCCGCGCCGACGGCGAAATCGAGGAGGGATGTATTGCGGACGTATGCGACAGTACGGGCAGGTTCCTCGCAAGGGGCCATTGCCAGGTAGGGTCCATCGCGGTCCGGGTACTAACTTTCCAGGACGAGCTGGTCGATGCCGCCTGGTGGCGTACCCGGATCGGTGAGGCTTATGCGTTACGGACAACCATCGGACTGACTTCATCCAAAGATACCACCTGCTACAGGCTTGTGCATGGTGAAGGGGACCTGCTGCCCGGCCTTGTGGTCGATATATACGGGGATACGGCCGTAATCCAGTGCCATAGCGTCGGCATGTTCGACAGCCGTGCCCAAATAGCCGAAGCCTTGCGTTCCGTACTGGATGGCAGGCTGCGTGCAGTTTACGATAAGAGCAGCCGCACCGTGCCGTTCAACGCCGGATTGGAACCTGTGGACGGCTACCTTTGGCAGGCGGACAGCCAACCGTCGACAAAAAAAACCGTCACAGTACTCGAAAACGGACTGGAGTTCGCCGTAGATTGGGAGCGGGGCCAGAAAACAGGTTTCTTCCTCGACCAGCGGGACAGCCGCAGGCTTGTTATGGAATATTCCCGGGGCCGCCGGGTGCTCAATACCTTTTGCTATACCGGTGGTTTTTCGGTCTATGCGCTTAAAGGCGGTGCCGTTGCCGCCGATTCGGTCGACAGTTCGCAGTATGCCGTGGAAATGACCGGCCGTAATGTCGAGCTGAATTTCGGCGCTCATGCCCCGCATTGTGCCGTTACCGCCGATGCTACAAAGTTCGTTCGCGAAATGGCCGGCGGTTACGACCTCATAATTCTCGATCCCCCGGCTTTCGCCAAACACCATAAAGCCGTGCCCAATGCACTGCAGGCCTACCGCAGGCTCAATGCGGCGGCAATGGCCAAAATAAATCCCGGAGGGATACTGTTCACTTTCAGTTGTTCGCAGGCCGTGTCGGTCGAGCAGTTCCGGACGATGGTCTTTTCCGCCGCCGCCATTTCCGGCCGCAACGTCCGCATCCTGCACCGCCTCTCCCAGCCGCCCGACCATCCGGTCAGCATATACCACCCCGAAGGGGAATACCTAAAAGGGCTGGTGTTGTACGTGGAATAGATCGTTCAGTTAGATTGCCGCGTAGCTGCGCTCCTTGCAATGACGCTCTTTCCCGTCATTGCGAACGGTTCCCCGTCATTGCGAACGTAGTGAAGCAATCTCTTCTCCCTCTCCGTGATTGCGAACGTAGTGAAGTAATCTCTTTCTTTTCAACGTCATTGCGAACGCCAGTGAAGCAATCTCTTCTTCTTCCATTTATCATTGCGCTTCCACCAAGATTGCCGCGTCGCTGCGCTCCTCGCAATTACGGTAGGGGTTGAATGAAATATCCGTGCCGTTCGGCTGATATAATAAAAAAGCCACCGGGTCTTCGGTGGCTTCTATAATTATGGATGATATAAATTATTCTTTTTCGGCGACTACCGCTATTTCCATCGGGTTGTAACCCCAGCTACCCAAATCATCGGCGCTAACCGTGGCAGTAAGAGTCAGGTATTCTGCGTCCTCGATAGTCCCGGAAATGGTAACTTCGGCTTCGAAATCCCCGATTGCAGAGACTGACATACCTATTTTCTGGGTCTGCGAAGCAATGATAATATCGCCGGTCTCACCGGTCAGCTTTATATCGGTCGGTTCATCGAAATTAGCTACGAAATACCCAGCCAGCATCGATATTTCGCCGATCTGGATCTTCACCACATCGTCCCCGGCCTTTACCATTGTTACGGTGATATCTCCCGTGAGGCCCGATTGGTTGGTGACGTTGAACGTTCCCTTATAAGCTCCCTTGGCTTCGTCGGCCAGAATGAGCTCGACGGTATCGTCCCCGTCGTCGAGGTCATCGTCGTCGTCATCGCTGCAGGCTGTCATCATCCCGACGGGAATAGCCGCGATAAAAAGCATAAGTAAAAATTTCTTAACCTCTTTCATCTATTTAAGTTTAATTAATTACCTCTTTGCCGTTTCAACGTAAAAGGTCGATCGAATGCTTTTCCTTAAAGGGCGGAAGGCCACGGTACGGCCCGGTTTAAAAATAGCACCGGCATTGGGGCCGGTGCTATTTTATTTATCTAACCTGTAGATCTATTCTTTTTCGGCTTCTATAGAAATATCTAAAGTACCGATTTGCGCTGTATCGAGCATATCAGCCGATACTTTAGCATTCAGTTCCAACTTCCCGTCTTTTATACTACCGCTCAGAGTTACTTCAGCGTCAAAGGGGTCGGGCAGAACAGAAATGTTCATACCTACTTCTTTAGTTTGAGATGCGATGGTAATGTTATCTTCCGTACCGGTAAGTTTTACATTTTCAATATCATCAAAGGAAGCTGTAATAACAAACATAATGGTCATATCACCGATAGTAATATTAACCTCATCGTCCGAACCGGATACAGCCGAGATAGTTATTGTCATATCACCGTCAGCAATACCTGCGTCAAAAGTACCGGTATATGTTCCTGCTGCTTCTTTCGCCAGGACAACTTCTGTATTATTGTCGTCGTTGTCATCATCATCGTCGTCATCGCTACATGCTACCATCCCCAGGGGAAGTACTACTACGAAAAGCATCAACAGGAATTTCTTCATTTCTTTCATGGTCTTAAGTTTTAATTGAGTTTTTTGAGTGATAAAAGTTTTTATTTTCCCGCTACCCGGATCATCCCTCTTGCGGAACCGGTCCGCCCCAGCTATACCCTGCATGCGGGAGTATATCTCTACAGATGCAAAAACACGTTCTGGCGTTGCAACGTATTATTGTTTTTTATTACCTACAGGGGGATTTTCCCCGTGAAGGCCCGTGTTTTCCAAACAAAAACGGGAAGCGGTATCCGTTTCCCGTCCTGTGTTAAAATATGTCTGCCCGGAGCTTATTCCGCAACGGGAGTTACGCTTACGTAAGACTTGCCCGAGGCTTTCTTCTTGAAAGAAACCGTGCCGTCCACCAGGGCGAAAAGCGTATGGTCCTTGCCGATACCAACGTTGTCTCCCGGGTTGTGTACGGTACCCCTCTGGCGGACGATAATATTGCCCGCTTTGGCAAACTGGCCGCCGAATAGTTTGACGCCGAGCCTCTTGCTTTCCGACTCGCGGCCGTTCTTGGAACTACCTACTCCTTTTTTATGTGCCATCGTTCTACCGTTTAACCGTTATGCGATAATGTCGTCTATAAGGATCTGGGTGAGGTACTGCCTGTGGCCGTTCTTAACCCTGTATCCTTTCCTGCGCTTTTTCTTGAAGACGATAACCTTGTCGTCCTTAAGGTGGCGGAGGATAGTAGCTTTTACCTGGGACCCTTTTACAACAGGTGTTCCCACATTGACCTGACCGTCGTTATCCGTTAGCAGTACCTGGTCGAAGCTCACAGGGGAACCTTCCTCCCCCTGCAGACGGTGAACATAGAGCTTACGTCCTTTCTCAGCTTTAAATTGCTGACCTGCAATTTCTACAATTACGTACATCTATTTCTGAAAGATATATTTCGGAGGGCAAAGATACGGATAATTCCCTGCAAAACAAATCCGGCGGCAAATTTTATTCCCCGCAGGTAATTTCCCCGCCGCCGGTGCGTTACAGGTGTGAAAGGGTTGATGTTCCGGGCGATTTTATGTAACTTTATCGATCGTCCACGAAGCGGTTTGCGGACACCCCCTTTCGGATTTAGTAAACTTCGACTTAACTTTGCAGGGATGTACCTTTATAATATTTCGTTTTTCGTCGAACACGACGTACACGACCGGTGGTTGGAGCTGGTCCGGGATAAATTCATCCCGCTGCTTACGGCCAACGGGTGCAGCCGTGTGCGTTTCTGCCGCGTCCTGCGGGATGGGCATCCTTCCGAGGGGGCTACCTATGCCCTTATGGTCGAGTGCCCGGGTATGGAAGAATACCGGCGGCTGGCCGGCGAGCTGTTCGACGAATACAGGACCGTTGCACAGCCCCTTTTCGGGGACCGGGTGCAGTGGTTCGCAACCCTGCTTAAAGACGTTCAATGAAAAACCGTATGCCCTTGCTTAAATCTTTCGGGAAACTGGCGGCCATAGCCGTCCTCATGCTGGCCGCTAACCTTACCGCCGCCCAAACCCACACTACTACAGTAGACCTGCTCAAAGGCGAAAAATGGTGGGGACTCTATGTTTCCGGGTCCATCCCGCAGCCTTTCGGCGAACCTTTTTCCCTGCAGACCATGGAACCCCGGGAGAATACCTACACCGTCTCGGTGCTCCTATCGAGCAACGGCCGCTATATTTACAGCGACGAGCCGATGAAAGTCACTTTCGACGGGGAGAGGTTCACCCTGGTTTCCCCCCACGAAAAGGTGGAGGTGAACAAGGGCGGGCGCAACCTGCGGGAGGCATACCTGCTGTGCTGCCATAACAATTTTGCCCCGGACGGAGGGATGCCCGACCCGGTATGGTTCACCCTGCCGCAGTACGAAACTTCTTTCTACCCGGGTAATTTCAGCTCCCAGGACGAGATCGTCGCCTACGCCGAGAGGCTTCTTTCCGAGGGTTTCCCCCCGGGGATCATTGTGATAGCGGACGGTTGGGCCCAGCCCAATACGCTTTACCGGTTCTCCCAGTCGCTCTTTCCCGACCCGGCGGCCATGGCCGCCAAACTGCATGGCATGGGGTTCAAGGTGATGCTCACCGTAACGCCTTACTGCTCGCCCTACGGCAAGCATTTCATAGACGGGGTCGAAAACGGCATTTTCGTTACCGGGAGGGACGGCAAGCCGGTTATCGTGCCGCAGCAGGGTGGAATGGCCGCCTGCTACGATTTCAGGGGCGGTACACTGGTATATGAAGCCCGGACCAACCTGCGGGAAATCGCGCTGGAAAAAGGTATCGACGGTTTTGTGTTTGACTGTACGGGGGTTCTGGAGGCCTTGGGGGCCGAGTCGCCCGATGCCCATGAGTATCTCTCCGCATGGGTGGACCTTACACCGGATGTCGCTATGAGCCAGTTCCTGCCTTATATAGGCCGGAAGTTCGGGTCGTATATCCACGGCATAGCCATGCTTCCCGGACAGGACCGGGTAACCTCTGCCATTACCGCTACGGTTTCCGCCGGGATGACCGGGTACCCGTACAGCACGCTTGTAAACCTGCTGCCGGACGGGGGACGCACATTGCCGGACAACGCCCTGATGGCAGAATATTTGCTCCTCGAAACCATGATGCCCGTGCCACGGGTAAGGTTCGCGCCCTGGCAGGTGACCGACCCGGTGCTGTACGAGGCCGTGAGGGACGCGGTGAATTTCCGGGCCGGGATGTCCGAATATATCACCTCCCTGGTGGACGAAACGGCAAAACTTGCCGCCCCGATGGTCCGGCACATGGAGTATGTATTCCCCAAGTCGGGATTCTGGGACTGCGACGACCAGTTCATGCTCGGGAACCACTACCTGGTGGCCCCCCCGCGTGCCGGGGAGACAAAGCGGATGGTACGCCTGCCCAAGGGTACGTGGTACGACCGTGACGGGCGCAGGTTCAAAGGCCCGGTAGTGACCGAGGTCGATTGCAGCGACGGCCGCGTGGCCTGCTTCATACTTAACGGGAAATAAAAACGTCATATACAAAAATGGCCTCCGATAAACTCACGCAAGAGCAACGCGACTTCCTCCTCCCATACGCCTGCAATGCGGCGCTGAGGGCCGGGGCGGCGATACTGGATATCTATAACAATGCCGGCCGGATCGACGTCACCATCAAGACCGACAAGACCCCGCTGACCGTCGCCGACAAGGAGGCCCACCGCATCATCCGCGAACACCTGGCCCTGACCCATGTGCCGCTGCTCAGTGAGGAGGGCCGGGAAATGCTATATGAGGAGCGCCGGGGATGGGACCTCTACTGGATGGTCGACCCGCTGGACGGGACCAAGGAGTTCCTCAAGGGCAACGGCGAGTTTACGGTCAACATTGCGCTGATGCTGAATAACCGGCCGGTATTGGGGGTGGTCTATGTACCGTATATACGTAAAATGTATTTCTGTGACCGGGAAACGGGGTCCTACCTCAAGTCCGATGTGTCAGCCGACAGCGAGGCGGCTCTCCGGCCGGAGGATATTTACCGGGATGCCCGCCGTCTGCCGCTCAATACCGAGCCCAACGAACCGATAAAGATAGCCGTCAGCCGCTCGCACAACAACGAGGAGACTTTCCGGTATATAGCCATGATTAAGCACAAATTCCCCGATGCCGAGGTGATCGAGCAGGGCAGTTCCTACAAATTCTGCCTGCTTGCCGAGGGGGTTATCGATTGTTACGTCCGCACTTCGAACACCTACGAGTGGGATACGGCCGCCGGGGAGCTTATTTTGGAGGTGGCCGAGGGTGCCACCCGTGCCCTCCCGTCAAAAGACCGGCTGGAATACAATAAGATATCCCTGCTGAATCCCAATTTCATTTGTAAGAGTAAATTCATGCCGGAATTCCTTTAGCCGGTCAGCCGCCTGGTGTGAGCGGGATGCCGTAGGTATGCCCTTCCTGGGCTATTTGGGTAGCGGGAAATATGGCGCGTGCCTGTTCAAGCAGCAGGGCCGGGTCCTTGTAGCGTGCCGAGAAATGGCCTATCAGCAGTTCCCGCGCCCCGGAATTCAGGGCGGCTTTGGCCGCGTCGGCCGCCGTGCTGTGGCCGGTGGAGCGGGCCAGCATTTTTTCTTCGGCCGAGAATGTCGCCTCATGGTACAGCAGGTCCACTCCCTCCACCAGTTTTGCCACTTTGCCTGAATATGCCGTATCGCTGATGTATGCGTAACTGCGGGGCGAGTACGGCAGGTAGGTCAGTTCCCTGTTGGGAACCGTCCGTCCGTCCGCGAGGGTGATATCCCTGCCGTTCTTGGCCGCCACTATCTGCGCTATCCCCAGCCCGTATTGCCCGATCGTTTCTTTGCGCACGTTGAGGGCCGGGGTCTTCTCCCGGAACAGGAACCCGGCCGCCGGCTTGCTGTGACGCAGCGGTACGGCAGAAACCTGCAATACCTTATTCTCATAAATAACATCCGTCGACGTTGTGTCGATGGGGGCGTATTGTATCTCGAACGGTAACTGGCTGTCGATAAAGGACGCCACGGCCGCGAGCAGTTCCCCGAACGGGTGCGGCGCGAATATTTTCAGGGGAGTTTTTTTGCCGAGAAGCCCCAGGGTGGATATCAACGGGAATATGCCGTAAATGTGATCGCCGTGCAGGTGGGTAAGGAATACCGCCCTTATTTTATGGGGACTGATACCGTATTTCATCATACGGCTCTGGGTACCCTCGCCGCAGTCCACCAGGTAAAACTGCTCATGCACATTGACCACCTGCCCGGCATGGTGCATCCCCTTGGCGGGGAGCGCCGAGCCGCAACCGAGTATGGTGACCTTGAAATTCATCCGGATTGGTAACGCCCGTTCCGTAGGGTCAGATGCCGTAATAACCCCGGTACCACTCCACGAACCGTGCAAGGCCGGTTTCGAGCGGGGTCGAGGGGGCGTATCCGTAATCTTTTTCCAGGAGGGTGGTGTCGGCCCATGTAGCGTTGACGTCCCCCGGTTGCATGGGCAGGTAATTGCGCACGGCTTTCCTGCCGGTCAGCTCCTCTATGGTGCCGATGAAATCCATAAGGTTAACCGGCCTGGAATTACCAATGTTATAGATGCTTGCGTTGGGCGATTGGATTGCCTCGGCGGTTGCCGGCCGCCGGGTGACCACCAGGCATACCCCGTCGGCTATATCGTCCACGAACGTGAAGTCACGGCTCATGTCGCCGTTGTTGAATACGTCGATGGTGCGGCCGTCAAGGATGGCCGAAGTAAACAGGAACGGGGCCATGTCGGGTCTGCCCCACGGACCGTAAACGGTGAAGAATCGCAGGCCGACGGTCTCGATCCCGTAGAGCGAAGCGTAACTTGCCGCCATTACCTCGTTGCACTTCTTGGTGGCCCCGTAGAAACTCACCGGACTGTCGGTACGGTTGGTTTCCCGGTACGGTATTTCGGTGCTGTTGCCGTAAACGCTCGAACTGCTGGCATATACCAACTTTACCCCTTTGCGGGCGCGGACAAGCTCGAGGATATTGGCGAACCCCTGCAGGTTGGAGTCGACATAGGCCTGAGGGTTCTCGATGCTGTACCGCACCCCGGCCTGTGCTGCAAGGTGGCATACGGCATCGAACGAGAGGCCGCCGGTAGCCGCTTCCAATTCTGATCTTACCCCGACATCGACCCTCGCGAACCGGAACCGACCGTCTGCCGACCTTCGGTATCCGTCTCCCTCGCACGGTGAATCCGGGTCGATGCCCAGTTGCCGCAGCCGTGCCGCCTTTAACGCCGGATCGTAATAGTCGTTGAGGTTGTCGAGGCCTATGACACTATGGCCCAGGTCTATGAGTTTTTGCGCGGTGCGCATCCCGATAAATCCTGCGCACCCTGTCAACAGTATTTCCATGCCTGCAAAGATATGTATTTAACCGTCCGCTGCTGTTTGCCTCCTTATTTTATTACCTTTGGCCCGTTAATTAAAACCCGTTTCCGTTATGAAAAAGCTCATTCCCGTTTTACTGCTTTGCACCTTTGCCGTCAGTGCTGCCCGGTCTTCTTCCGTGCCGTCGGCCGTTTCTCCCCCGGTAGAACTTCGCACCCGGGTAGACACCGTAAGTTACCTGCTTGGAAGCCTGTACGTACGGTTCAACTTTACCGAACTCGAATTTTTCCGGGAAACGCTCGATCTGGAGGTCTTTCTTGCCGGGATAAGCGACGGCGTGTACGGAACGGTTATGGATCTGGTTTACGACGAAGATGAACTGGACGATTTCCTCAACGCCAAATATGAAGCCTACCGTGCGGCTCGGGAGGCCGTCCTGCAGGCGCAGATCAGCGAGCGGATGGCCGCAGAGGGTTTTTTCCCGTTAGGCAACGGTATGTTCTATATGATCGAGCGTGAGGGAACCGGACCGCAGGCTACAAGCCTGGACCAACTGGTGCTATTCCATCTAATCGAATACGACGAAGACGGAGACGAGCAGAGCGATACCCGCTGGTACGACGGTCCCGAGGAGGCTACCGTGGAAGAAATGCTGGATTTCTTCGGCTATGATTTCGAAAAATTACTGACCGAGGGTGCACTCTTCCGCATACGGAAAAGGTACTACGACTCATGGTATGATTACGAGGACGATTATTACGAGGACAGTTCCTCAGTCCGGTTCGACGAAGCGCAGTTCGAGATACTCCGGATCGGGGAGCCGCAGTAACACGGCGCGGGAGCCAACAAAATACTCACTTACAGCATCTTTGTTTGCGATATTTTTATATCTTTGTGCGCCCGTCTGCGTTGCAGGCGTCTATAAATAATGTCTAACTGGTTAAATATCAGATTTTTTTAACACAATGGAAGAAAACAAGGAATTGCAAACCCCGGCCGAAACGGCAGCTGCGGAAGTAGTTGAGACACCGGCCGAAAGTCCTGCCGAAGCGCAGGCGGAAACTCCGGCTGCCGACGAGGTGATCGCACAGGAGACCGTCGCCGAGGCAAACGTAACCGAAAATGCGGCCGTTGCCGCAACCGACCAGACGGTGGAACCGGCCGCTCCGGTACAGGAGGAGGTGCAGGTTGAGGAACCCGTAATCGCACTGGCCGACGCAACCGAACCCAACCCGGTAGAGAATAAGGTGTTCGCCGAGGAGGAAGTGGGCGAGGAAGCCGCCGAAAACAACCCGGATATCATCGCCGAAGTGGAGGCTACGGCCGAAGCCGAAAAGCCCAAAAAAGCCGAGCCCAAAAAAGCGAAAGCCGAAAAGCAGGCGAGCGAAGAAACGCCCAAAGTGTCGAACGAGGATTTCGACTGGGACGTTTTCGAGAACGATATCGTAGTCTCGGGGGACCGGGAGGAGATCGCCAAGAAATACGACGACACGCTCTCGAACGTACAGGTGGGCGAAGTCGTTGAAGGTACGGTCATTTCGCTCAACAAGAGGGAAGTGGTCGTAAACATCGGTTACAAGTCGGAGGGTATTATCCCCGTGAGCGAATTCCGCTACAATCCCGAGCTTGCCGTAGGCGAGAAAGTGGAGGTGTATGTGGAAAGCGCCGAGGATAAAAAGGGACAGCTTATCCTTTCACATAAAAAGGCGCGCCAGCTCAAGAGCTGGGACCGTGTCAACCTTGCCCTGGAGAACGACGAGATCATCAAGGGGTATATCAAATGCCGTACAAAGGGCGGTATGATCGTGGACGTGTTCGGTATAGAGGCGTTCCTGCCGGGGTCTCAGATAGACGTGAAGCCGATCAGGGACTACGATATTTACGTGGACAAGACCATGGAATTCAAGGTGGTGAAGATCAACCAGGAGTTCCGCAACGTGGTCGTCTCGCACAAGGCGCTTATCGAGGCCGAGCTGGAGGCCCAGAAGAAAGAGATCATGTCCAAGCTCGAAAAGGGTCAGATCCTCGAGGGTACGGTCAAGAACATCACCTCCTACGGGGTGTTTATCGACCTTGGCGGCGTGGACGGCCTTATACATATCACAGACCTTAGCTGGGGCCGTGTGAACCATCCCGAGGAGATCGTACAGCTGGACCAGAAGCTCAACGTCGTTATCCTGGACTTCGACGACCAGAAGAAGCGTATCGCGCTGGGTCTCAAACAGCTCAGTCCGCATCCGTGGGATGCCCTGGACAGCGGGCTCAATGTGGGCGATAAGGTCAAGGGCAAAGTTGTCGTTATGGCCGACTACGGCGCGTTCGTAGAGATCGCCGCAGGCGTAGAGGGGCTTATCCACGTCAGCGAAATGTCATGGAGCCAGCACCTGCGCTCGGCACAGGAGTTCCTCAAGGTGGGTGAAGAGGTGGAAGCCGTAGTGCTGACCCTCGACCGCGACGAACGCAAGATGAGCCTCGGTATCAAACAGCTCACTCCCGACCCGTGGGCCGACATCGAGACCAAATACCCGGTCGGTTCGAGGCACATGGCCAAGGTTCGCAACTTCACTAACTTCGGCGTATTCGTCGAGATCGAGGAGGGTATAGACGGCCTTATCCATATCAGCGACCTAAGCTGGACCAAGAAAATCAAGCACCCGGCCGAATTCACGCAGATAGGCGCGGATATCGAGGTAGTTGTTCTCGAGATCGACAAGGACAACCGCAGGTTGAGCCTCGGCCATAAACAGCTCGAGGAAAACCCGTGGAACGAGTTCGAGTCGCAGTACGGGCTGGATTCGGTACACGAGGGTACCGTTACCGAGATCAACGACAAAGGCGCGGTAGTGGCCCTGGGCGAGAATATCGAGGGTTTTGCACCGACCAAGCACCTGGTAAAACAGGACGGCACCATGCCGCAGGTGGGCGATAAACTCGACTTCAAGGTGATCGAGTTCTCCAAGGCAACCAAGCGTATCACCCTGTCGCACCTCCGCGTGTACGACGAGGCCCGCAGGTCCGAGGATAACGCGGCACGGGCTGAAAAGAGGGCTTCTGCCGATGCGACCAAATCTTCGATGAAGAAGATCAACGCTTCGGTCGAGAAGACCACCCTCGGGGATATCTCCGGCCTGGCCGAGCTGAAAGCCAAAATGGAGGCCCAGTCGGCCCCCGAAAAGGCCGCCCCGGCTAAGAAAGCAGCCGCTCCCAAAGCCGAGGAGGCTCCGGTAGCAGAAACGGCAGCGGAACCCACTGCGGAAGCAGCCGAAGCAGCTCCCGAAACCGACAAAGCTGAAGAATAGCAAATCCACCGGTTCCCCACGGAGCCGTACGATACTCGAAGCAAGGCCTCCATCCCGGAGGCCTTGCTTCTTTTGTTGTACCGGGTTAAGACTGTTATGGCCCTCGGCATCGGCCCTCATTGCTTGTCCTCAGCACCGGTCCCCGGTCCCAAGCCCGGTCCTCAGTCTTCCGCCCGGTCCCCAACCCCAGCCATCCTTACCGGCCCAAAACACCGGTCCCCAGCCCCGGGTCTTCCGCCCCGGTCCTGAGTACCTGTCCAGCATCGGTCCTCATCCCCAGCCATCCTTACCGGCCCAAAACACCGGTACTCAGCATCGGCCCAAAACATCGGTCCCCGCCTGGTCCCCAACCCCACCCGTTCTTACCGGCTTTAAACACAGGTCCCCAGTCCACGGTCCCAAATACTGACC
>JAJQED010000005.1 GCA_021201825.1 Alistipes sp. | reverse complement strand
TGCTTATTTAGGTTGGCTTTTCTGCCCTTATGGAACTTATTCAAGGTCAGTCGTAGTTTTGAATACTCCAAATAAGTCGTATTTATTTTTTCCGGAGTCGCGCAGAATTGCACCACCTTCAAGCCAATGGGTGATACCCATACTACTTTAGTTTCCTTGATATTGTCAGGCAATAAACTTTTCAAATAGTCCATTATGCACACAGCATCGGGCAAAGATTCTCTAATACAACCCCTAGCAAGCCTGACTATCGCATTTGCGATCATATCTTTCGGTTTATTGTACTTATCTTGCGTGACCGTGCTATTCTGGTTATGGAGCCATGAAATATATGGTTTGTACCGAGAATCGATATTTTCACTAAGACTTCGAACATTGCCGCGATGCGTTGCTGTATAAGGGAAGGTCATGACAATGGATTTAACGAGGTTTCTATCAAAATCAATCTTAGAAATGCCCTCCGGGCAGCCTTTTAGGAGTATGCATTCGGAAATTTGACGCCTGCATTCTTGCAGATGAAGAATACGTTTGTTAATCGAAAGTGCTTTAAATTTCTTTTGAATGATTGATTCACAGTTTTCTAGACCGACACGAATTTCATCACTGTCATCACTATAGTTTTCTGTTATACATTCAGTGTCTGTTGCCTCCAACTCGCCCTTTGCCATACTTACCGCCAAGGAATCCGGTTCCTTTGGAGTGATGCCGTCAAAGTCGTCCTTGTGGTGAAATAGAGTGCCATCAGATTTTTTTGACCGCAACAGACTTAGCCGGTAGCCATACTCGTTATATTTTTTTAGAAGTTCATCTAGGTCAAGAGTGTTGTACCATGTCATCAGGTCATAACGCGCATAGAGTTTTTTCTCCGTTTCCCGTGCGATATAGCCATAAATATCGCTTGGAGATTCCGATTTTATTAGATTTACCTTTTCTGCCAGTTGGCGTGACCGTGTCATGGCTGCCAAATGCTGCATACCATTGCACGTTCCGTCCACAGCCACAGGTAATCTCGATTGAAAACCCACGCCCTCCGCGATATATCCTGCCCATTCATGACACCACGCAAGAAACATCCACGGTTTACTGGCTTCAACCAGAAATTCATAATTTCTCCCATTAAATGGATCAACCGCCAGGGCAAGGATCTTACTCTTATTGCTGTTAACCCATTTTCTCCTGTCTTCATAAGTACCCCGACCAGCTTCTCCCCCATAACAGGAGGCTCCATGGTTTAAAAACCATTTAACTGCACTGAGGTCTCCAAGGGGTTTGGGATGCGCGAATTCATGCAGTGCCCTACATAGATCTGATCCTTGAGGATCCAGATATGTTGCCTTGTAGTAATACCTTCCACGGAAGTCCAGAAAGCACGTGTAGAATATTTCCGTAAAGTTCCTCAGTCTGCGTGCATCATTTAAAATCCGTTTAATGGATACAATTTGATATAGTCGGTGATCCTTTTCAGATGATGAGGAAATGCCGAAAAGCTCATAGAGCCCTTCAGTATTCGCTTTCTCAAGATAGGTTAGTGCCGTGTCAAGAATATACGGATTTATGTGAAAAGATGTATTTTGAAGGGTATTGACAGCAGCAAACACCTCGGGCGAATTGTCCGTACAGAAATCCCGCCCAGCTTCTCGCATTAACTTATGCTTGCTTTTCAAATCAAAGTGATATCCGCCATTGGTGTTGGTTGTCCACGGTCGAGGGGGAATCACCAGCGAACCCCAAGTAGGTCTCTGTTCAAGGAAATCATCTAATTTATGCGCAATAAAAGTGAGAATCTGAGGATTTAGGCAAACAGTCTTCTTCCCTTCGGCGATGCTGCCTTCAATCAAAATGTCTTCATCGAGCAGTGCTTTGAGCAGTACCATTCCAATGCGGGCCTTATCTTCATCAGAAAAATCAGAATCAGATAATCTTTTTATTATGTTGTTTCTTCGCCGGGTAAGCGCCTTTTTCTCTTTTGTATTAGATGCGTGCTCGATTTCTTTCTCTATTTTCGCCACTACCGGAAAGCCGAGCTTACCGTACACTTGTTTACATGCTTCCAATTCGAGCGCCACGTTCCGTCCGATAGCATTTATTGCCAGATCGTATTGAAATAAAACGGTATCCTCGTCTTTGATTTTTTCACACCCCCTGTCAATTACCTCCTTGAGCGCCAAATAGGCTATGCCTTTCATGGATTTTGCGAAAAGAAATGGGTTCAAATTCCCGGCCCTGCTACCACCTTCACCTTGGTTTATTGCCGTTAATTCATCTTCGATTCGCTTGGCGACACTCTCAATCTTTTCACGTATGAACTGCCTCCCCGGCTCCACCAGGCTTATTCCTTGTTTTGATCTTTCCGTTATTCCGACTTCGGTTGCGATGCCATTGACTTTGCCTTCATGCCGTTCCCAAAACCGTTCCATAGCTTCCGACCTTAACAACGATTCAAGCACTTGTTGTTGTTTGCGCAAAGAGTCGGCATCATCTTCCATAGCAGTAACGTCTCCATATAGCACGTGCGCCAAAAATCGAAACACGCATGCCCCTAAACCACAACGAATTACATCGAAAAGGAACAGGCAAACACCAGTAATGCTTATGTGGGAGGTGGCCGTTACGGCTTCCGTCCTTTCGATGTGAACCTTGAAACGTTTCAAGGCATGCCTCTTTACAAGGAGATGGTTATGAATGGTAACACCGATACGAGTGTTGCGCAAGTGGAAGTGGAGGCGCAGGTTAAGAGTGAGAGTAAATC
>JAJQED010000019.1 GCA_021201825.1 Alistipes sp. | reverse complement strand
CACACTTATATACTTTAATGCACCAACAATAATAAAAGAAAACCGGCTTTAATCAAAGCCGGTTTCACTTTATATTCATTGTTCTTAATTGATCGGAACAATCTCTAATATCGTATTGTCATATTCTTCTACTTCAACCAACATTCCATCAGTCATAACATCCATTGATAGCAATACCTTTTTACTGTCTGCGAGCCTTAAAGCATTTATTGAAAATCTATCCGATGGATTAAGATAATTAATATCTTGAATATAATACTGCGGATAATCATCAGGATTCATTAAACCGTATAACAAAGGTTTCGCATTAAGGTCTAACACGTATAATTCATTGGTCAAAGTCGTTATGGTAAACTTTCTTGGATGCAACCTTTCAACTCGCGGCCCCGTCCAATAAATATCTTCACTCAATACCGCATATTTTTCGGTGTCCCTGTTATATACTCCTGTGTTGGTTTCTGTAATCAATACTAACTCCTCATTCTTCGGGAAGAGGCATCTTACCTGTCCTAAATAAAGCGGAATTTCAAACCTTTCAACTTCCGACAGTTTACCGTTTGCAATTTCTCCCTCGATTATCTCTTCGGAGTTTTCATAATCCGTATAATAAAATCTATCTTTATCATAATCCACTCCAATAATTCTATATCCATTCGGCACGGTAAAAGATTGTCTACTTCTTTTATCCATCACAATATTATTATATGGAGAACCACCGATTATATAATTCTTGGTAAACTGTTCGGCTTTGAATATAAATTCTTCAAATTCAATATTTCCCGATTCCGGTAGATATAGGCGGGCTATTTCTAAATACCCAATACCGGCAACAGGTTTATCGCTATTAACCGAACTACTACCATCATCTATATTGGCATTATATAAATACAAATAGTTATCTTCTATTTCTGTTATTTCAGAATAATCAAAATCACTGAAATTAAATGCCTTGCCATCAGAAATTCGCACTAAATAATACGGAGCTAATAAATAACTTTTTTCCCTATCCGTTTCAAACAATACGTAATTGGAAGTCAAATACGTAATAGACTTACAATACCATTCAATTGGTCGGCCATCATGCGAGAACGAAATAACAGGTACTGCCTTACCCTCTGAGTCAATTTGAATTACTACCGGCCCATCAAACCACTCATAGGTATTTCCGGCCTCATCAATTTCAATGTGCCATGCTCGTGTATTCGGGGCATCATAAAGGGCCAGCGCGGATACACCATTTTTAAAATCAAAGGTGGATATTTCCGCCGTACCCGAATTATTTTCTCCACCCTCATCTTTTGAGCAAGCCGTCAATACCACACTTAAGGCAATCAAGCCTAAAATCATTTTAATCTGTTTCATAAACATTTGATTATTATTCTGCCTACTCTTATTAGGTTTTCGGCTTCCCCTGTAAGATTAAACAAGGGATAAAAAGAAAGCGTGGAACTGCTAACTAATTTAAGAGGATAGGCTCTGGTAAGCCTTCGGACTAAATAAGCAACAGCCCACGCCAATATACATTGACGCGAGTAGTAAAGCTTATTCTCGTCCTAAATTTACCAGATTTATCCTCTGAGAATCAGCTAAACACTTTCATGTTTATCCAAAAATGTCTGTCAGTCAAAGACTAACATTACAAAATTACAACATTTATTCTAAACATGAAACTTCCTCATGGGCTGTTGCAAAACTAAATTCCAAAGGCGTCCAGAGCTATCTCTGAACGCCTTTTCGGTTAGCTTTAATCTTACAAAACCATCTACCGACAATAGGTGGTTTTAAATTTAATATATGTATCTAACCAAAAATCTGCTATTAACTCCCGGTATCTCAACCTTTTATAAGCTGAAATTATAAACATTACGAATCTCATCATATCAGAGATATTACGGGTATTATATCTGAAAGCAAATTCATCACAATATCTTGATAAATGGTTACGGCTTACTAAATGATATATTCCAAATATACCTCTTTTCAAATGTGACCAAAACCCCTCGATACTATTCGTATGGTAACCATCTGCATTAACGTATTCTTTCTCCTTGTGGATTACCACTTGGTGTTCATATTCCCGGTGTAATCCTTTGTAACCTCTATGTCCGTCTGTAATTAATGTGGAACCTTTCCTAACTAATGACTTCACAATGGGCTTTAAAACTGTTCCCTTTGTGTGAGGTACTACCACCATTGATACCATTCCGTCAGACAATAATCCAACTACGGGAGTTTTTATCTTGGTACTTCTTCCCTGTGTACCTTTATAACGACCTTTATTTTCTCCACCAACATAGGTCTCATCAACTTGCGTATTATTATTGAATTGGACTCCTACTTTTTCTCTCATATTATGCCTTATCCTATGGAGCATAAACCAAGCGGTCTTTTGGGTAACATTTATATCTTTTGCTAACTGTACGCTACTAATTCCTTTCTTATGGGACAGGAAGATATAAATTGCATAAAACCATTTTTCCAATGATACATTACTTCCCTCAAACATGGTTCCCACCGTTACCGTGAACCTTTTCCTACATTCCTTACATTTATAAAGTCCGTTAAATTCTCCCCATGACTTCAATTTATAATGTTCTTCTGATTCAACTCCGCAATGCGGGCAGATCGGTTTACCATGCCATCTTTGTTCCTCTAAAAACTCCCTACACGCTCTTTTATCTTTTAATACACTTATTAACTCTATGAACGATTTAATTTGCATTTTCTTAATCTAATTGGTTACGAAACCAATTATACCCAGCATGGAATTTTTATTTCATTTTTTAATATTTAAATATAATCATTTTATTTAACATATTAATAATCAATGAATTAAAATTTAGAAATATTTTC
>JAJQED010000014.1 GCA_021201825.1 Alistipes sp. | reverse complement strand
AGTTACCTCGCTTCGTTATTTCCCTCCCGCCGCCTGACAGCGGCGACGACGGGACTCCGCTCGGTGAGCTTGGTCGCATTGTGCGGCCTCGGTTGCGAGGAGCGGAACGACGCGGCAATCTTAATAAGAAACGCGATGAATCGTAAAGATATTTGTGGGCTTGGGAATTAATTTAATACTTTTGTCGGAAATCTATATTATGAAGACTAAATTAATTACCCTGATCATCACCGTTTTAAGCCTCGGAAGGCTCGGTGCCCAACCGTCCAACGACGGGTCTGTGAACGTCGAATCGGTCGATATCTTTTTCGCCGTTGCCGAAAAATTGATGGCCGGCGAAACGGTCGGGCAGGAACAGTGGGACCAGCTTACCAGCTCCCCCGGATACGCCATTATATGCAACCATTTTGGTAACCGGCTGATCACCGACTGTATCGAGCTGGCTTATGACGACCGGTTGGCCGACCAGAGGGAAAGTATCTTCGCGGAAGAGGAAGACGACTGGCGGATGTTCGTCGCGGCCA
This sequence comes from Alistipes sp., assembly GCA_021201825.1. Classification (GTDB taxonomy): domain Bacteria; phylum Bacteroidota; class Bacteroidia; order Bacteroidales; family Rikenellaceae; genus WRDF01. The sequence goes on along the minus strand of JAJQED010000014.1, from coordinate 23,418 downwards.
TCGTCGGCAATCTTTACGATATGAGGGGTCATTGGGACGAGATCAAACAGTTCCGGGCCGATTTCGATTTCGACGGCCTGAAAGACAAGTCAGTAGTATACCTCAAGGAGTTCCTGATCCACCCTGTGGATTCGCTGGTGAAATTCCAGTGCGTTAATTTCCTCTGCTTCGACTGGAACGGCCGCAAGCTGGATATGGGGATCACGATGGACCTCAACCTTGCCTATTCCAAAACCGAGGAGGGGCTTGTTCGGTTTCTCGCACACGAGATGTTCCACGAATACCGCAGCCATTTCGTCAACAATTGGCTGGTAAATTCCGATCCTGCGCTGTACGGCCTTTCGCTGCTGCAAAACGAGGGGATAGCCGACCTTGTGGATAAGGACACCCCGGAGGGGCCGGTCGAGGACCCGAGCATTCCCCAGGTTGTCGTGGAGATGTATATGGACGCGTTCCGCAATACCCCCTCGATCCTGCGTGAATTCGACCAAAATACGGTGCAATACCTAAACGGGCATCTGGACGACGACGAATATGGCAGCCGGGTGCTGGACCTGATCAACTTCGACGGCCATGCCAACGGCCATTATATGACCAGGTTGATCCAGCGGGAAGGGTTTATGCCCGAACTGCTGTCGGATGTGGGCGACCCTCTGGTTTTCGCCCGCGCCTATAACAAAGCGGCCGAAGCCGCCGGAGAGTATGTATTCAGCCGGGAATTTATGGAACATATCGAGAATGCGGTAAACTCGTTCTATAACTGATCGGTGTCTGCAAATAATAAAGCGGGACCCTGTCGGGTCCCGCTTTATTATATTCATGTCGGTCTATCAAAGGATAAGCATCGCATCGCCGTAAGTGCCGAACCGGTAACCCTCCTCCCGGGCCACCTTGTAGGCGTTCATCACCTGGTCATAGCCCCCGAAAGCGCACACCATCATCAGGTGCGTCGAATAGGGCAGGTGGAAATTGCTGACCATGGAGTCGGCCACGCTGAACTCGTAAGGATGGAAGATAAACTTGTTGGTCCATCCCTCGAACGGTTTGAGGTGCCCCTCGGTGGTCACGGAACTCTCGATGGTGCGCATCACCGTGGTCCCTACCGCGCAAACCCGCCGTTTGTCGGTCTTGGCCCGGTTGACCAGCGCGGAAGCCTCTTGCCCGATAACTATTTGCTCCGAGTCCATCTTATGCTTTGTGAGGTCCTCGACATCGACCGTGCGGAAATTCCCCAGGCCGACATGCAACGTGATATAAGCCTGGTTCACCCCCTTGATCTCGAGCCTTTTCATCAGGTGTTTGCTGAAATGAAGCCCGGCCGTGGGGGCGGCTACGGCGCCCTCGTGTTTGGCATATATCGTCTGGTACCTCTCGGTGTCGATATCCTCCACCTTTTCCCGCACCCATTTGGGAAGCGGCGTTTCGCCCATACGGTACAGCGTCTGCTTGAATTCCTCGTAATCGCCGTCGAACAAAAAGCGCAGGGTACGACCCCGCGAAGTGGTATTGTCGATCACTTCGGCCACCAGCAGGTCGTCGTCCCCGAAGTAGAGCTTATTGCCGATCCTGATCTTTCGTGCCGGGTCCACCAGCACGTCCCACAGCCGAAGCTCCCTGTTGAGCTCCCGGAGTAGGAATATCTCGATCTCGGCCCCCGTCTTCTCCTTGTTGCCGTAAAGGCGCGCCGGGAAGACCTTGGTGTCGTTGAACACCAGCACGTCCTCCGGGCTGAAATAATCTATAATATCCTTGAAGATCCTGTGTTCGATCCGGCCGCTGTCCCTGTGCAGGACCATCAGGCGCGACTCGTCGCGTATGTCCGCAGGGTATTTGGCCAGCATTTCAGGAGAAAAACTGTAGTTGTACTGTGAAAGCTTCATCGTCTATTTTTGCATTACTTGGGGTGGTTCACATTCGGTGCGAATAAGATATATACGTATAATATCCTATTTTGTTTCACGGTCCGTGAAAGATTTCACTATCTGATCCACCGTATAGGCCTCCTCGGCCAGGTGATCCCCGCTCCGGGTCCGCCGCAGCGACGTGAGGTGCGCCCCGCTGCCGAGCAGTTCGCCCAGCTCCATGGCGATGGACCGTATATAGGTTCCCTTGCTGCACTCGATGCGCAGCCGCACCGTCGGCAGTTCGAATTCCAGCACCTCGATTCCGTAGACGGTCACCGCCGCTTTACGCATGGCCACCTCCGTACCCTCCCGGGCATATTCGTATGCCCGCTGGCCGTCGATCTTCTTGGCCGAGTAAACCGGTGGGGTCTGGAGCCTCTCGCCGCACAGGCTGGCGGCGGCCTGTTCCAGGGCCTCCCTGGTGATATGTTCGTACGGGAACGTGCGGTCCACCGGGTGTTCCAGGTCGTAACTCGGGGTCGTGGCCCCGAGCATCAGGTCGCATACATATTCCTTGCGCTCGGCCTGCAGTTTGTCCACCATTTTTGTAGCCTTGCCCGTGCAGACCAGAAGTACCCCGGTCGCAAGCGGGTCCAGCGTTCCCGCGTGGCCCACTTTGATCTTACGCCATCCGTTGCGCTGTAAAAGGAACTTTATTTTACGGACCACGTCGGTGGAAGTCCACCCGTAAGGTTTATCGATATTAATAACGTATCCGTCACCGAAATTGGTATCGGGGGGGAGCCTTTTTTCCACTTATCCGGTATGAATTAGGCTTTTACGAAACTCATTACTATGGATGCCACCCCGACCACCGAACAATAGACGGCGAACCAGACCAGCTTGCCCCGGTTAACCAGGCTTATCATCCATTTACATGCGACGGTGCCCACGATAAAGGCCGTCAGGAACCCGGCCAACAGCGGGGCCGTGGCGAACGTCTCCCCGGCGGGGGTCTTTATCACCTCGAGCAGGTTCATCCCGATAATAGGTATCAACACCATAAGGAACGAAAATTTGGCCACCTCCTCCCGCCTTACGCCCTGCATAAGGCCGGCCGATATGGTGGCCCCGGACCGCGAAATACCGGGCAGCACGGCCACGGCCTGCGCGATACCGATAATGAAAGCACTCTTGGGAGTCACGGGATTAGTACGCGGTTTGGCGAAATGGGCGAACGTGAGCAGGCACGCGGTCACCAACAGCATAAATCCTACAAGGCGGATATTACTGGTGAACAGCGCATCCACGGCGTCCCCGAAAAAGATGCCCACAAGGGCGATAGGGACCAGCGAAATAAGTATATTGATCACGAAGATCGTCTCGGGATTCATCCTGAATTTGAAAAACCCCCGCAGCAGTTTCACGATCTCGTGCCAGAAGACCACGATCGTGCTTAGCACCGTGCCTCCGTGCAGTGCGGCGGTGAACTTCAGGTTGTCCGGCTCCTCGAGCCCGAACAGGTAATTGGCCAGCTCCAGGTGGCCGCTGCTGCTTACGGGGAGGAATTCGGTCAACCCCTGGATGATCCCCAATATTATCGCTTCCCAAACCGACATAACCTGATCTCTATTTTACGCGGGCCTGTTTACCCGGCTCCTTTTCTTTTTCGTCCGCCGGTTTTTTCGGCAGTTTCATAATTGCGTATATCTCCAGTACGAACCCGCCCAACACCAATAGAGGGGCCAGGGTGATCCGCCTGAAGCTGAACATATCGTAGTTGAACTCGTTGGGGTCTTTACTGCCCCCGCCGGCCATGAGGATAAATCCCAGCACGATAATGCCGAAACCGAGCAGCATCAGTTTGTAATTCTGCACCGTGAGCGGCATCCGTTCCGAGTTATCCGCCGGTTTTGCGGCCAGCCGGATCTTTTTCTTTGTCGCCATACCGTTGAGTTATATTGTGGCTTTTACTGCGTGGTTAATAATAGTTTACGGCGCCCGTGGGGAGCTTTATGAATTTGTTGACCGCAAAGATAGTGAAAACCAGCGAGATCAGGATACCCAGCACGACCATACCGGCCATTATCCAGAGAACGAAACCGTTAGCGCCGCTGAAATTGATCTCCGGCAGGCCCTGTTTGAGGCCGTAGACCAGCCCCACGAACATTGCGCACGCTATCAGCGCCGACCATATCCCCTGGGCCACCGCGCTCCCGGCAAAGGGCCGCAGGATAAACCCGCGGGTCGCCCCCACCAGTTTCATGGTGCTGATAATGTAACGTTTGGAGTATATGGATACCCGGATGGTATTGTTAAGCAGGATGACGGAGATTACCAGAAGGGCGCCCCCGAAAACGATCAGTATAAGGTTGAAGCGGTTTATGTTACGGCCGATATTCTCGATGACCCCGCGCTGGTAGACCACCTTGTCGATCCCCTCCCATGCGAGAACCGTCCGCTCGAATTCCCGCATCTTCTCGATGTCGGGACCGGCCGCACTCAGTTTGACCTCGAACGAATCCGGCAGGGGGTTGAACCCCAGGAACTCCTCGAAATTGCCGCCGCCCTCGGAGCGGAACTCGGCCGCCGCCTCGTCTTTAGAGACAAAGACCACTTCCCGCACCGCCTCCTGCACACCGAGCATCCGCTCAATCTCCGCCCGCCGCCCGGGGTCTATCTCCTCGAGCATGACATAAACCGATACGTTTTTTTTCATCCGGTCGGTAATATCCAGCGCACTGAAGATCAGATAGCTCACCGAACCCAACAGAAACAGCACCAGGGCGATGCTGACCGTGGAAATTATATATGAGTTGCGGACTTTCCGCTTAAGCCGTTTGTTCTCTTGCATCTTGTTCCCGCTTATTTTTGTTACAAAGGTATGTGGCAGCGGCGGCTCCTGCCACCGCCAACAGTATCAAAACCGAGAAAATATTGCTCGTAGTATACAGCGCCCGGAAATTTCGGGCCGCATACCTGAATTCCACCGTGTGGCTCCCTGCCGGTAGCACCATCGCCCGCAGGACGTAATCCGCCCTGAAGTGCGGATACTCCTCCCCGTCCACGTATGCCGTCCAGCCCTTGGGATAATATATCTCGGAGAAGACCGCCGTGGCTTCCCGTGGCGTGGAATATTCGTAGCGCAGGTAATTCGAGCGATACTCGCCGAGCTCGATCCGTGCCGTGGAATCCGCCCCGGCGATACCCTGCGGTACAAATTCGCGGAACCGAACGTCTGCCACAGCCGTCTTTTTAGTATCTATTTTGCCGATGGCGGCGATCTCCTCGTCCGGGGTGTCGACCCACACCACCTCGTCCACGAACCATGCGGCACCGTTGGCGTCGGGATTGATGCCCGGGATTGCCTGCCCGTCCGCGCTACGAATAAAGTATTTGGTGTTGAGCATATTGAGCGCCTGCGGGTCCCCCGTGGAAAGGTAGCGGTCAATAAGGTCCTGGTACCGCTGCATCTTGGCCCCGTGGTAGCCGCCCACCGACCGGTGGAAATAGGACGTGGTGGCGTCGTTAAAAGGCGACACGGCCATATTGAACACCCGGAAACCCGGCTCCGGGTCGGCCATTATCTCGAGGTCCGCCGAGGTAGGGCGTATCTCCGTATGGGACTTTTCGATAAACCGGCTTTGGGGCAGGTAACGCAGGTTGACCGGCACCATATCCACCAGCACCAGCGCGGACAGCGCCGCGATGAACGTCCACCGTTTGAGCCTGTCCGCCGCGAAGAGCCACACGGCCCCGGCCGTAAGGATCACGAATACGAGCGAACGGATACAGTCCCACCGGAACATAGCGGCCCGCTCGGTCATCATCGCCTTGAATATCTCTGTTGTGAAGCCGTAGTAGACAAGCTGCTGGTCCTTAGGTGAAATAAAGTCGAACAGCACCCCGCCGAACAGCAGGAAGAAGAGCGCGACCCCGCCCGTAAGGTAGAGCGAATTACGAACCCCGCGAACAACGGCCTGCCGGTCCAGCCGCCCTTTCCATACCTTGTCCAGCACCAGAGCTGCCAAAAAAGGCACCGACCACTCCACCACGGCCAGTATCATGGAGACCGTGCGGAACTTGTTGTACCCCGGGAACCAATTGAAGAACAGCTCGGTGAGGAACATGAAATTACGACCCCACCCGAGCATCAGCGCGAGCACCGACACAGCCAGCACCCACCATTTTTTCCGCCCGCACAACAGGAACATCCCCAGTACGAACAGGTATACCATCACCGCGCCCAGGTACGTCGGGCCCACCGTACTGGGCTGGCCGCCCCAATATGCGGGCAACTGGGCGGCCAACTGGCGCGCCCCGTATTTGGAAAGCTCCTCGGCCAGCGGCCCGTCGTCGGCGAATCCACCCTGGTCGCTCCCACCCATAAAGTTGGGAATGAACAGGTTGAAACTCTCCGCCTTGCCGTAGCTCCATGCGGTAGCGTATTCTATATCGAGGCCGCCGGTTCCCTCATTGGACGCCGTGGCAAGCTCCGACCCGCCGCGTATCGAATATTTCCCCGACTCGTTCACGTACCACAACTTGGCGGTGTTGGCCCCGAGGGCCATTATACCGGCTATGGCCAACAGGCCCGTCACCTTTGCAAAAAGCGGCAGGGTACGGGCACGGACTGCACCAACCAGCTCGTTGATCCAGTAGGCGGCAATGATAAAGAGGAAATAGTAGGTTATCTGCGGATGGTTGGTCCACAACTCGAGCGCCCCGAAAAGGGCCGTCAGAGCCGCGCCGAGCCACATATTACGCCTGAAACTGTAGGCCACACTGCCCACCACGAGCGGAGCGTAAGCCAGGGCGGCTATCTTGGCAAGGTGTCCCGCCCCGATAATTAGGAAGAAATATGTAGACAGGCCGTACGCCAGCGATGGGATTATCCCCGTCCACGGGTCGACCCCGAACATCAGCAGCATGACGAAAAAGGCCGCCATGGCCAGGAATATATACGCCGCGGGGCGCCCGGCAAACCCGAGGGCCTTGTCGATCCCCCGCAGCACGGGCGGGTCCATCTGCATGTGTATCAGCTCGGCAGGCATCCCCCCGAACATGGCCCCGGTCCACTGCGGATCCTCGCCGTACCGTTCTTCGTGCTGTACGATCTCCTGGCTCATGCCCCGGTACTGCACCACGTCGTGCATATATATCTCCTTGCCGCCGTACTGCGGCCAGAAGTAAAGGGCGGCCGTGAGCAGGAACAGCAAGAGGGCCGTAACGTAGGCGGGCCAGCAAATGCCCGGTTTGAGCGGAGATGAGAACCCGCCGGCGGCCTGCCGCCCGGCTTGTTTTTCCGGTATGTTTTTCGCTTTCAAATCCCGTCGGTTTATAACCCTGCAAAGTAACTAAAAAATAGCGTAATTACGCCTGCCTGTGCGGCCTTTTTGGAACACCGGCTGGTAAAGTAGCTGAAAAAAGAATAACTTTGCCCCCGATGACCGTCCGGCTGCCGGGCTGTAGTGAACGGCAAGGGTGAATACAAAAACCGGAGGGAACCGCGTTAATACCAATGATGTCAACGCTCGAGTACATAAAGGAACCTGTCGCGGACGAGATCGTCCGCTACGAGCGGTTCATGCGCTCCTCGCTCGAGAGCGGCAACCCGCTCACGGGCGCCATGCTCGACTACATTATCGGCAACAGGGGCAAGTCCGTGAGGTCCGTCCTATGCCTGCTTACCGCCTCGGTTTTCAACCCGGGCGGCCCGCTTCCCGAGCGCAGCCTCCTGGCCGCGATGCTCGTGGAAATGATGCACACCGCATCGCTGGTACATGACGACGTGATAGACGAATCGGACCTGCGCAGGGGTAAGCCCTCGGTACGCAAGAAATGGAACTCCCGCCTGGCCGTGCTTATCGGGGACTATATACTCGCCAAGAGCTACGCCACCGGTATGGAATGCGGCCATTACGACATAGTGCAGTGCATGGTTGACGCGATGACCGAGATGTGTGACGGCGAGCTGGTGCAGAGCGACCACAGCGGCCGCTTCGACCTTACGCGCGAGGTCTACGACCGGATTATTTACTGCAAGACGGCCACCCTTCTGGGCGGCGGTGCGCAAGCCGGGGCCATGTCCGTCGGGGCGGGTGCCCGGGATGTGGCAACGATGAAAGAGTACGGGGACGCGCTGGGCATGGCTTTCCAGATCAAGGACGATATACTGGACTACGAGCCCTCGGACACGACGGGCAAAACCCCCTGCTCGGATATCCGCGAGATGAAGATCAACCTCCCCATGCTGCTGGTGCTGGAACGGTGCGGCGACGCCACCCGGGAACATCTACGGCAACTTATGGGAAAAGTCCGGGAGGACGAGAGTGCGGTCGCCGAAATTTGCGGGATTGTCATTGCCAACGGCGGACCGGAGCTGGCAAGTGCGGAAATGGAGAAATATATTTCTACGGCCGCCCGTATCGCCGATTCCCTGCCCCCGTCACGTTACAGGCAGTCGCTTCAGGCACTTTGCACTTACATAGCCTCGCGGGACCGCTAACTACCTGCTTAATATCTTCGACATTTTTGAGTGCAGGTTATTGTAACACCTGTTGCGCTTTCTTACAATGACGCTTTTTCCCGTCATTGCGAATGTTTCCTCGTCATTGCGAACGTCAGTGAAGCAATCTTCTCTACCTCGTCATTGCGAGGGCTGAAAGCCCGAAGCAATCTCATCCCATTGCGCTTCCCGTGAGATTGCCGCGTCGCTGCGCTCCTCGCAATGACGCTTCTTTTTGCTCGTAATTACAGTTATTAATGCCTTGCACATCTTCCTTTCATTTCTTTTCCACTTTTGCTTGTCCAAAAGTGGAGCAAAAGACACCGCCTCGCCGGGGTCAGGCGTCGCTCCCGGGAGCTTCCCTCACTACATGGTAGTTCGGGTGATCTCCCTCTTGCGACTTTAATCCTGCCCCGGCGAAAATGGCGGATAATTCCCGGCTTTGCCGGGACAGGGGATTCCGGTTTCATTTAGATTGCTTCGTCGCTCCGCTCCTCGCAATGACGTTCTTTTTGCTCGTAATGCTGGCAGGGGAACGCCTTACAATACCTTCCCGTCTATTTCCATCATTGCTACATTCTCCGTCATTGCGAACGCCAGTGAAGCAATCTTTTCCTCCTCTTCGTCATTGCGAGGGCTGAAAGCCCGAAGCAATCTCGGTCCTTGCGTTTCCAGTGAGATTGCCGCGTCGCTCCGCTCCTCGCAATGACGGCAAATAAGTCCTTGATGTTTTTGTAAAATCGACCGAGCCAACTTGCAGTCTCGGTTAGGTTGACGAAAGCTAGAGAAAAGTCACGGTGCCCCGGGTCAGAAATAGCTCGAGTTGTCCCAGCAATGGGTGCAGAGCGATTCCTTGGGCAGGCCGATGGCCCGCACCAGGTCGTCCAGCCTCTGGAAGCGCAGGGTGTCGGCCCCGATGGTGCGGCGCAGGGTCTCCACCATACGGGCATAACGCTCGGTGGACGGGTCGGAGTACTGGCGCAGGATCTCCTCAGTGAAGTCTTCGGTACCCTCCAGCTGTTTTATGATACGGCGGCTGATCAGGTCGAACGTGGACCGCGACGTGGAAAAATTCAGGAACACGCAAGGGTAGACCAACGGCGGGCAGGCGATACGGATATGTATCTTGCCACTTCCGGCTTCGGCCAGCTTGCAGATATTGTCTTTCAGCTGGGTCCCGCGTACTATGGAGTCGTCCAAAAGTACCATATCGGAACCACGCACCAAAGCCTCGTTAGGGATAAGCTTCATCTTTGCGACAAGGTCCCTCATCCCCTGGCTCTGGGGCATAAAGCTCCGGGGCCATGTCGGGGTGTATTTCACGAACGCCCTCTTATATGGTATCTTACGGCAGTTGGAATAGCCGATCGCGTGGCCTATCCCCGAGTCGGGAATGCCGGCCACCAGATCCGCGTCCCCCGCCTCGGTATCCCTGTTGGCAAGTGCGCACCCGCAGCGATAGCGGGCTTCTTCGACGTTTATGCCCTCGTAGTACGATGAAGGATAACCGTAATATACCCACATGAAAGAGCATATCTGCATCCGTTTGCCGGCGGGCAGTACCTCCTCGACCCCCTCCGGGGTGAGGAAAATGGCCTGTGCGGGGCCGAGTTCCATATTGGTCAGGTAGCCCAGGTTGATAAAAGCGGAGTTCTCCGTGGCCACCGCATACCCGTCGCGGCTATTGCCGATCAGTACCGGCGTACGCCCCAGCTTGTCCCGCACGGCATAGATACCCTTGTCGGTGAGGATCATGAACGAACAGGAGCCCTTGACCCTGTCCTGCACGATGCGTATGCCGTCCCGGAAGCTGTCGCCCAGCGAAATAAGGATAGCCACCAGCTCGGTGGGATTGATGCGCGAACCGGACAGTTCGGCGAAATTGATCCTGCGGTCCAGCAGTTCACGGGTCAGCTCCTCCATATTGTCGATGCGCCCGATGGTCACAACCGAGTACCGCCCCAGGTGGGAGGTGAGCGTGATGGGCTGGGACTCGGTGTCGCTTATCACCCCGATTCCCATGTGCGAACCCTTGAACTTGGGCAGGTCCGGCTCGAACTTGTTGCGGAAGTAGGCGTTCTCGAGGGAATGTATGGAGCGGACGAAGCTGCCGCCGTTAAAGAATGCCATCCCTCCCCGTTTGGTGCCCAGGTGGGAATGGTAGTCGGTGCCGTAAAACACGTCGGCGACGCAGTCCCTGCGGGACACACATCCGAAAAAACCGCTCATCGGCTGAAAATATGGAATCGGGTTAATACTGCATGCAAGCCGTCCTGCCGCGCTTACCGCCCCGTTGTTACGGGGGCGGGGAAGACGACTCGCCGTAATGTCAGCCAAAAGTAGCAAAAAAGCGCGACTTTCGCCGCGCTTTATGCTATGAATACCGGGTCCCGGTACGATCCGGTGAGAATTATTTTCCGATCAGGTGGATGAACTCCTCCCGGGTTTTGGTCTGGGAGAGGAAAACCCCCGTGAACGCCGACGTGGTGGTAGCGGAATTCTGTTTCTGCACCCCCCGCATCTGCATGCACATATGGCTGGCCTCGATCACTACGGCTACACCCATGGGGTTCAGGGCCTCCTGGATGCAATCCCTTATCTGCACGGTCAGCCGTTCCTGAACCTGCAGCCTGCGGGCGAACGCCTCAACTACGCGGGCTATCTTGGACAGCCCGGTGATATACCCGTCAGGAATATACGCCACGTGGGCCTTGCCGTAGAACGGCAGCATATGGTGTTCGCATAGCGAATAGACCTCGATGTCCCTGACCAGCACCATCTGCTTGTACTCCTCGCGAAAGCGGGCCGACAAGATTATCTCCCGGGGGTCGCATTCGTACCCCTGGGTCAGGAACGCCATGGCTTTAGCCACCCGTTCCGGGGTTTTAACGAGCCCCTCACGGTCCGGGTCCTCCCCGAGCAGGGCGAGTATCTCCCTGTACCGGCCGGCCAGCTGCCCGATGCCCTCCTCGGAAAATACCTCCTCCCGGCGATACAGTTCTTCCATCGGTTCTATCGATTATATTTACCGGCTACTCGGCGGCCGTGTTGGTTTCGAACTGGTTCTCGCCCCTTTTGATTATTTTCGGCTCGCCAAGGCGGATCAACAGCGATTTGCTCGACGAATAGAGGGCGGCCGGATACACCGTGATGTAATCCGTTTCGAACGACGTGGAGCTGAACGAGTAAGTGATCGACTGGGTATCGGCTGTGTTCGATTCCAGTGCATACATGTCGTTCACCAGGTAGCTGTTGGCCCGCTGGTCGGTATAATGCGGCACGAGGTAGAACCCGTAGAAGTTGGCGTTGCCGGCTTTCTCGGTCACCGTGTAGCTGATCCTGCTGCCGTTGTATTCGAAATCCTCGATGGAGTAATTCTCAACCGGTTCGTCGAACTCCACGGTTACGCTCATCTGGGCCGTTTCGCCATCCGTGGAAGTCGCCGCGAACGTATATGTTCCAGAAAGGGAACTAAGGCCGTAAGCCGTTTCGTAGGCTTCGTAAACATTGCTCACATAGGAACCTCCGCTCAACGGGTTCCATCCGTCCTGCGTAATGCTGCCCTCGGCCAATGTATAGTTAACCCCGAAACCTATTACCAGCCCGTAGGAACCGTTATCGTATTGGATACCGTAACATTCGCCGCCGTAGAAACCGAACGATACCTTGTTGTCGTTACATGAGTAAAAGCCTGCCATAGTAGCCAGGGCCGCGCAAAGAGCTAAAAATTTTTTCATCTGAAAATCCAAGTTAAGTTATAACAAATTTAGAAATATTTTATTTCAATCAAACCAGCCGCCGGGTAACGCTCTCGGGTGTCAGGGCCAAATTGGCGAGGTCCGCTTTCTCGAGCAACACCACTCCCGGCTTCTTTCCCACCTCGAAACTCCCCAGCCGGTCGTCCATTCCCAGCGCCGCGGCACCTGCGGAGGTAGCCCAGCGGAGCGATTCTTCCATCCCGCCCCCGAGCGTTTCCAGCTCCCCGACAAGGGTCAACCCGGTGTTCGACGCGAGCGAATCGGTACCCACCGCTATACGGCACCCTTTGCGCCTGAACATATCCACGGGAGGAAGTTCCCCGGAGATGTAACGGTTGGACCGGGGACAAAGCACCCAGGTAACCCGGCTTCCGAAGTGGCCGTTAATCATTTCGACCTGCTCCTGAGTAACGAACGTGTTATGGACCAGCAATATGTCCCTCTCTGCCGGGATCGTCCGCACCAGCCTTTCGGCCGGCGAGCTATACTTTGCCGTGAAATCCTCCCGGAACCCGCGCCCGTCGTACCACTTCCTCATCTCTCCCCGGCCCTCGAACAGCTCCGCCTCCTGCCTGCTCTCCATAAAGTGCACCGAGAGCAACCCCCCGGCGCCGACCGCCTCAACCAGCATCGCCTCGTTAAGGGAGTACATCGAGTGCGGGGTGAGCGACACTCTGGCGCCCCGTTCACTGAATAGACGCATGGCCGAGGCGAAACGTTGCGTGGAAGTGAGCCCAAGGCCGAATATTTCCACGAACGTATGGTAATTTATCTTGCTTGCGGCCTTTACTTCGGCAGTGGTCCCGCCGTTGGATATATCGCCCACGGCCGACACCCCGTCGGACCACATTCGAGCGTCCCGGTATGACGCGGCGGCCGCCTGCCGGTCGGGGGGCACCGCCTCGCGGCTTGCCGACATGGCCTGCCCGAACCCCGCGAACCCGCATCCCTGCGGGATCAGGCCCAGCATGTGGGAGAGCTCCAGATGGCAATGGGCATTGACCATCCCGGGCATAAGTATACCGCTGTGGAATTCCACCCCGTGGCGGGAGTCGGGACGTTCGCACCGGGACAGTCCGAGTATCGTGCCGGTGCCGTCCACGGTGACGACCATGTCCCGCATCAGGCCATCGGGGGTCAGGACGTAGTGGGCCGCAAGGCGCCTTACCGGTGCCATTCGTCCAGGATTGTCCCGTAACCGAGCATCAAACGGTCCAGCGAATCGAGGGCGGCTTCGATGGTCGGTTTATAGATGATGTTCACCGAATCGATTTCCAGGTTGGGCGGGGTGAGGTCCTGCGGGTAATTGCCGAACCGTATCAAAAGCAGGCTGTCGCCGGGCGCCGGGGTGAGTTTCACGTCCACACGGGTACGCCTGCGGGCGGACATCCACGAGTTGTTGGTCGCCGTGACACTGCCGTCCCGGTCCAGGAATTCGTAGGTGGTCTTCAGGCCCCGGTTGCGGTCGAGGCTGTCGAGCCGGTAGAAGAACGACACCTCGTATATCCCCGGCTGTACCGGGAAAGTGACGTTCAGGGCCGAAGTATCGGCAATACGGCGGGCCTCGAACGAACGGTCCCGCAACACCTCATGGCCGAACAACCGCTGGGCACGGGCGTCGATGGTATCGAGTATCGACCCCTGGTACCGCAGAACGGATTCCTCCATCTCCAACTCCCTGATCGCCTCGTCGACCACGGTGGACATCTTCATGCTTTTGCGTTTGGAGAAATTGGCCAGCGTATATTCGAAGTCGGCCATAGTGTAGCCGTGCCGCCCCAACACGGGACGGTAAATATCCAGGCTGTCCCGGGAGGGATCGGGCAGCCGCTCGGACTGCACGTAGGCATTGGCTATGAACAGATCCTTGAATATCTGCCGCAGCTGCCTGTCGGGAATGGTCTTCGGCCCTCCGCAGGCGGCCATCGTCGCCGCCACTGCCAGCACGGCCGCCGCCATGGTTATATGTCTTATGCAACGCATCATATCCTGATCATGGATTTGGGTATCATCACAGCCACGGTCGCCTTGACGATCACCCAATTAACGGCAAGGAAAGATACTAAAATTACCCCGACGTCCCTAATCTGCACGGCGACCGGGTAGCTGGAAAAAAGGAACGTCTGTGCCGGTATCTTTATTATCCCGAACGTGATCTGCAGCCAGCATACGAGCAAACCGAGGGCCATTCCCCCCAGGGCCCCGAGGCAGGCGATCAGCATCCCCTCCCGCTGGAAAACCCTCCGCACGAAGCCGGCCTGCCCCCCCAAGTTGAACAGCGTGCGTATATCTCCCCGTTTGTCTATGATCAGCATCACCATCGACCCCACTACGGAGAACGATGCGATGACGACCACCATGAAGACAATAAAGAAGATGCCCCACTTTTCGTAATTCATTATCCGGTAGAACGACGCTTTCTGCTCGAAGCGCGTAAGCACCCGGTACTCCTCGCCCGCGACGGCCGCAATGGCGTCCCGTGCCCGGGCGGGGTCCGCCCCCTCGGTAAGCCTTACCATGAGAGACGACATGCCGGAGGGTTCGCCCAGCAGTTCGCGCGTGAATTCTATCGGGGTGAATATATACTTCCCGTCCGTCTCGGCGTCCAGCTCGAAGATGCCGGCGGGGAAGATCCTTCGCTGCCTGTATGCCTCCACTGGAAGAAGCGAACTGAAACTGGCCCCCTTGCGCGGCACCAACACATTGAGCGGGTCGCGAAGCGCGGGATGGATCATAAGGCTGTAAGCCAGCCCCTGTCCCACTACGGCCTGCATCATGTCGCCGAACCAAAGCTCGAAATCCCCTTCGACGACCATCCCCCCGACAGGGACCACCTCCGCATACTGCGGATCGACACCCCTCACGGTGCCGATGAACTGCCGCCCCCGGTACTCCAGCAGGGCATTGTCCTCCAGCACCCGCGACACGGCGGCAACCAGCGGAAGCTCCGCGATGGATACAATATCGAGCGAATCTTCGGCGAACACCCGCCCCTGCACCGGCATGACTGCAATGTCGGGATCGAAATCCCCATACATATCCTTGACCAGCCCCTCCAGCCCGTTGAACACCGACAGCAGGATGATCAGGGCCGCTACCGGCACCCCTACGGCGAACGCACTCACCCGGGAGATAAGGTTTATCACCGAGTGGGTCTTCTTCGAAAAGAGGTAACGCCGGGCTATGAGCAGGGAAAGTCGCATATTCCGTCCGGTGTGCTACTCCTCCTTTAACAGGTTCTCTATGTTCTGGATATATTCGAGCGAGTCGTCGATAAAGAATTCCAGTTCGGGCACCAGTTTGAGCTGGTTTCGCACCCGCACGCCGAGGGCCCTGCGTATCGTCCGCGAATTCTGCTCCACGGCTTTCATTACCTCATCGCGCCTGCCGAATGGGAAAACGCTCAGGTAAACGCGGGCGATGCCCAGGTCGGGGGTCATGCGCACGGCGGTGACCGTGACCATGGCCCCGGCGAAAATACCCGCCGCCTCCTTAATGAATATTTCGCTGATATCTTTCTGTATCTGCCTGCCTACTTTTTGCTGCCTTGTCGTCTCCATAACGTTATGATTTTATCCCCGTACCGGCTTCCTCCGCCCCAGTATCCTGGTCCTCCGGGAAGTCCTCCGGAACCTCGAGCGGCTCCGTATACGGTTGCTCCGTATCCCACTCCGGCTCTTCCGGCAGTGCGGTATCGTCATCCGGGGACTCGTCCAACGGGATACCGTCCGCAGCGTCGAACTGCCCGGAGACGACGCCCTGCCGGCGCGCTTTCTTCTCTTCCCTCTCCCTCAATTTCTGCTCCACACGGGGCGACGGAGCCGAAAGTATACCTTTTTTGCCGAACCGGTAATAGATCCCGAAAGAAGCCTGCAGTCCGTCCAGCGGGGTCCGCAAACGGTTATTTAGCGCTTCTTCGCTGTCCCAGTATTTGTTCCAGTTCTTCTTCAGGTCCGAATAACCTATGTAGTACCTCACCTCGGCCAGCACCTCCACCCTGCCGAACGAATACCCGAGGCCTCCGCCGCCTACAAGGCCGTAACCCCACCGGTTGTCCCGGGTTAGCTGGAAATTGTAATCGCCTTTATCGAAGATCCCGTTCTCCTGGGAACCCAGTTCGTAAGTGGAACTTATGTTATAGGAGAACGTGACCCCCAGGTTAAGGAACACCCGCAGGTTGCGCTGGAACATATAGATATGCGGCTGCCACATGAGCGGCACCACAACCGAATTGACCCTGCGGCTGTAATAGCCCGTGCTGTCCCCCGGGATAAGTTCGCCGTCCGGGGTATAGCTTCCGGGGTAGCGGCCGAGTGAGTAGAGCGGGCTGAACTCCTTGTAACCCTGCTGCATGAACAACAGGTCCGCCTGAGTACCGCCGACATACTTCTGGCTGGTGAAATATTTCCACGACACCCCGGCATTGTAAAGGCCCCACAGGGTCGTCTGCTCGGTATACTTGGGGTAGAACCTCGAACCGGTACCGCCGCCGAAACCGCCCCTGACCCCCAGGTAATGCTGTGCGGCCACATCGGTTGCGGCGGCCGTGAGGATCATGGCCGTAAGTATCGGGAATATATATCGCAGCAGACCTCGCATCTTATTCTTTACAGGTTAAAGGCGGACGAGGGGTTGAAACTCCCGGTGCCGAATCCGCTGTTGTTTTGCCGCTGGTTCTGCGGCTGTTTGTTTTGCTCCTGGTCCCGCCGGGCTCGCTCTTCGATAAGCCTGCGCAGGCGTACCTCCTCCTGCCGGCGTATCTGTTCCATCACGCTTCGCATGGTTATCGGGGCGAAAAGAACGTTGCAATCCACAACGACCTGTTCGTCCCATCCCATACGGATGGATATCTCCTCACCGTCAGCAAGGCTGAACATCTCCACCCTCTCGGGCTGGCGGCGTTCTACCAGGCTGCCCGTATCCCACTCCCCGTTGCCGTTGACATCCTCCACGATGCGCAGGCGGAACGTACCCGGGTCGAGGTACCGGAACGTGTAGGTGCCGGTCACGGCATGTGGAACCCGCCTTATCACCCGGTTACCCGACTGGTCGAGCAGTTCCAGGATATATTCATCCTGCGGCGTCTTGCCCCGCAGCTGGATAATGAGCGTGGCGTAATTGTCGGCCACCATCACCGTATAGTTCCCCCTGATGGTATCGTTCTCTTCGTAGGCCACGTTGGCCAGCGCCCCGGCGGGAATCTCCAGTTCGTAGTTCTCCCCGTTTATCCACGGGGCCCGGATCAGGTAGCGCCGTATGTTCTCCGGGTCCTCCTCGAGGGTGAACCGCACCCGGAACCGGTCTTCCTCCTGAACACGTATCAGGCTTATGGCCGTCGTGTCGAGCCGGATAAGTGGATAGTCGAACGAGATGGCCAGGTCGTTCTCCGGATTCAGGTCGCGACCGGTCTCGATATTGAACTTGAACGGGCTGGGCTCGCGCGGCACCTCGAGTCCCTCGGCTATGGCTTTCTCCCGCTCCTTTTCTTTTGCCAGGCGTTCGCGCTCCTGCTGCCTGCTCTCGAACACGCGCCACCCCAGCACCAGGTCCTGCCCGTAGGGGACCAACTGGTTTATCGAATCGTGCCGCATATATGAGATACGACCCCGGATGGTGTCGGGTATGTAATCCGGCGGCATATTAATCCACAAGGCCACCGAATCGAGCGTCGGTTTGAGGAATTCGGTAATGATCCTGCCCGAGGGGATGCCCTCGAACATCAGGGTGTCCACCTGCGGGTAGGGCGCCCCGAAAGTAAGCACGATCTTGTTGCGCAGGGGCCGCTCGCTCCCGGAAAGGTACTGCCGCTGGAACGGCTTGTCGCGGAAAACGCGGAAATATAACTGCGGGTCGGCCGTATAGTAACTTCGCGTGGTGTCGAACCGCCCCTCGAACGCCGGCATGTCCGCCGGGTTGAAAACCGAATCGAGGAACGCTATGCCGTCCGTCCCCGGCTCGTAAGTCTGGTTGCCGTTGTTGTCCTCTATGGCGTAAACCCGGTAGGGTATCGGCTTGAGGTTCTCGGCTATGAATATCCCGTTGTTCTCGGCACGGGCGATCACGTCCGGTTCGAAGTTGAACACGGTGGAATCCAGCGCGATGGAATCTTTCGAGGCCTCGTAAAAGAAAATGAACGCCTTGGATACGCTGTCTTTTTTAAAGGCATCCACCGCATACCCGGACATATACATCGAATCCACCTGGTCCCCGGTCGAAAATACGTACCGGAACCCGTAGAGCGGGTTACCCTCGTTATTGTCGGCGATACTGCTGCCGAAGTTGAGCGCATAGGTGGTATTGGGCCGCAGGGAGTCCTGCACGTCTATCTGGATGCCCTTGCCGCGAAGCAGCAGGGAGGGTTTCTTTGCCATCCGGGGCGAGGTGAAGAACTCTTTCTGCTGGTCCTTGAGCTGGATATATTCGTCGAACTCGATAAAGATGCGCCCGCCGTCGAAACCCGTCACCCCGTAGTGCGGATTCATCGCGACCACAACGGGAGGCAGCGTGTCCTTAGGGCCGCCCTGGGGCATGGCCGCATGGCCGCACCGCCACAACAGCCCGGCGGCCAGGAACGCGAACAAACCGGCCTTGACGCCGTATTCCATTATGGTCTTAAAACTCATATCGACTCAAACGATCTGCAAAGATATTCATTCCCCGCTATTTATAGCCATCCGGGGGGCGTTATCTGCCGCCTCCCGTGTCGCTTCCCTCGCCGCTGTCACCGCCGTCATTCCCGTCGTCTTCGTCTTGCGGCTCCACCCACGGGTTGTCGTTGGCAAGCCACCACCGCGAATATTCGCTCCACCTGCTGTCCGGGTTGCGGTCCGGGTCTATATAGGTCCGTGAAGTGGGTTCGGGATTGAATATAACCGGTATGCGCACCGACTCGATGCCGGGCTCGACCTGGATATTCCGCCAGGCATACATTTTACTCTCGTACTTCCCGTGCCGCTCCCGGTCGTAGGCAACCAAAAGTACCGGCCCTCCGTAGAACGGGCCGACCAGCAGCGCCGTACCGTCCGCGTTCAGGTATCCCCGGTTGTTGGCGTCCGGGGCCAGTTTTTCGCCGTTGTCCCTGTCGGTGATAACACCCTCGCGGGCGTCCTCGTAAGAGGTTACCCACCAGTCGAGCGTATCCGCCCCGATATGGTAGAAAACATCCACATATTCGACATACTGGATAACCGTATCCACATCCGGCAGGGAAAGGTACGGCACCACGGTATAGGTGAGGTTCGTATCCACTTTCTCGCACCCCGGCCAGAAAATGGCCGCGCAAACCGCCGCCACACCCGTCAATACCCTTATCCTGAATCCTTTCATAAACCTATTGTCCTTTTCCCCGGTCCATCCGGGCCAGCAGTTCCCCGGCCGTCAGTCCGGTTTCCGGATCCCGGAACCCGGGGGCCGCCTCCGCCACCGGCACCAGCACGAACTCCCTTTGCCGGGCCAGCCGATGGGGGATCCTCAACCGCTGGGAGTCAACGACGAGGTCGCCGTAAAAAATTATGTCTATATCGATCACCCGTGAGCGGTAGGTCCTTTGCCGGTCCGGCGGGCAATCACTATCGCTGTCCCTGCGGCCCATCATGGCCTCTATGGCCTTTATCTCGTCGAGCAATGCCTCCGGCCCGAGAGGCGTATCCACCACGATCGCCTGATTTAGGAACGGCCCTGCCTTTTCGCCGTCCGGACCCTCCACGTCGCCCCACGGCTCGCTTTGGTAAACCCGCGACACTGCAACCACCCTGCCGCAACGCCGATCCACCTCCCGGACAGCCGCCTGCAGGTTTATCTCCCTGTCGCCCAGATTACTGCCCGCAACCAGCACCGCATCTACGACCCCGCTCACCGCCGCACGATAAGTTTACTCACCGCCAGGGCGAAATGCGGGAAAACGATCCTCGGGTTACCGTTCTGACCTATATGGGCCACGGCGGCCTCTATCTCCCCGGCCAGTTGCTCCACATTGTGGTTGCCGATAAAAGGGCTGAACCGGCGGCTGAAATCCAGTTCCCCGCCCCAAAGGTAGGTAATCCCGTCCAATCCGGCGTTCATCATGTAATTTTCCCTCACCATGCGCATACAGTAGGCCAGGAAGCGTTTCTGCTGCTCGCGCCCCATCGCCGCCATCCGGTCCCCCCAGTCGAGCAGTTCCATGTGGCGGTCGTTATACGAGAGCCGCATCAGCGCGGCGAAGTATTCGAAAAATTCGGCATCGCTCTCCCCCTCCCGTCCGGCCAGCGACAGCGCCTCCAGCACGTCGCCGCACGCCAGCCTGACCACATGGTCCAGCCTCGTGCCCTGCAACCCGCACCGCTCGGAAAGCAAAGCGGCCATATCGGCGTCGGCCACCCCGGGGACATGTATCTCCTGCAACCGGGAGGTTATGGTCGGGAGCAACCTGGACGGGGACTGGCTCACCATCAAGAATACCGTCTTTTCCCACGGCTCCTCCAATATCTTCAAAAGGCCGTTGGCCGCCTCCACCCGCATCTTCTCCGGTAGCCATACGATCATCACTTTATAGCCGTTCTCGTAGGGCTTGAAAGAGAGCTTGCGGATAACCTCGTCGGCCTCGGCACGCGAGATGAACCCCTGCTGGTTCTCAATACCCATGGCCCCGTACCAGTCGGCCTCCGAGAAATAGCCTCCGGTGGCCTTATACAATTCCCTCCACTGGTTCAGATATAAGTCGCTCGTGGCTTTTACGGTGGAATTACCCCGCACGTTGGCCACCGGGAAGACGAAGTGCAGGTCCGGATGGGCAAGGCCGGCGGTTTTCACGCACGAGGAACACACCCCGCACGAATCCCCGTCGACCGGGGCCTCGCAGTTAATATACTGCGCGAACGCATGGGCCAGTGGCAATGCGCCATGGCCGCTGTTGCCCGAGAACAACATAGCATGTCCGAAGCGGCCGCCTGCCGCTCCCGCCGCCAGCCTCCGCTTCAACTCCCCGTGTCCTGTAACATCCGCGAACCGCATCGCCTTTATATATTATACTACCTTGCCGCCAGCCCGGGACTTCCAGGCCTGTACTCCGGGCCTATCCGGATAACCCCGCCGGGCGGGAATTTATTGCGCCGCAGGTAAATTATTTACCTCCCCGCCCGTGGATCAGGACCGGCCCGTATGGCCGAATCCGCCTGCGCCCCGGGCCGTATCGGTCAACTGTTCGGTCTCGAGCCACTCGGCCCTCTCATGCCGCGCCAGCACCAACTGGGCGATCCGTTCGCCCGGATTAAGCACGAACTCCTCCGAAGAGATATTTGCCAGGATCACCTTGATCTCACCCCGGTAATCGGCGTCTATCGTACCGGGGGAATTGAGCACCGTCAGCCCGTACTTGGCCGCCAGCCCGCTCCGGGGCCTGACCTGTATCTCGTAACCTTCGGGGATCTCCACGAAAAGCCCCGTGGGAACCATCGCCCGTTCGAGCGGTTTCAGCGTGATCGGCCCGTCCGTATTGGCCCGCACATCGAGGCCCGCCGCAAATTCCGACTCATACTTAGGCAGCTCGAACGCCGACCTGTTTATCACTTTCACTATCATACCGTATCTGTTTTCCGGCGGAACAACATCCGCACATCCAACTTCTCGAGCCTGAGGGCCAATGCCCCGAACGCCCCGAGAAGCGCTAAATTAATCAAATATTTCCAAACGTGCGGAAGCATCGCCGAGAGCATCCCGCACCCGTAAACGGCGGCCCCGGCCACCACGTATATCCCGATGCGCCGCAAGTCGTATGGCGTGGGGCAGTACCGGCGGTTGAGCGAATAGCTCAGTACGACCATCGCCGTTTCACAGATCAACCTGGCCAACGCCGCCCCGTAAATACCCAGCACGGGCACCAGAATGATGTTGAACACGACGGTAAAGACCAACCCGGTCCCCGTAACCGCCAGTGCGAACACCGTCCGCCCCATCTGTTTATACCAGAAAGATAGGTTCAGCACGATGCCCGCCATAATATTGCCCAGAAGCAGAAGCGGCAGGATGCCCATCCCGACCCGGTAGTCCGGAGCGATAAACAACCGGAACAGGTCGGTAAAGAGCGTAATACCCAGGAAAATGCCCACCGACACGATGATGAAGTACTTCATGGCCTCGGCGTTGGTCCGCGTGAAATCCTCCTTTTTGAAATCGGCCAGGAAGTACGGCTCGGCCGCCAACCTGTACATCTGAGTGAACAGCAACAGCAACACCCCTATCTTCGCCACGGCCCCGTAAACCCCCAGGGCATCCCATGCCTCGTTCTCCGGCATCAGGTACTTGATCATCTGCCGGTCGATATTCTCGTTGGCCGTACCGGCTATACCGCTGACCAGAAGCGGCAGGCTGTAAAGCAGCATCGTTTTAAGGACCCGTACATCCGGACTGAACCGGAACCCCCGTAACGTAGGGGCTATCATAAATACGGTAAGGAAACTGACCACCAGGTTAGCCAGCAAATAGTACCCCGGGCCGAACTCCGGCCAATGCCAAGACTGCACCATACCTCTTTCGGCCAACCACGGCAGCCCTGAATAAAAGAAAACGCACAGTATGATCGTCAACACTACCGACGCACACCTTACGAACACATATCTCCCCGCCCGCCCCTGTTCCCTCAACCGTGCGAACGGCACGGCCAGGAAAGCATCCAGGGCCACGATCCCTGCCGTCATCCACACGATAGACGGTGCATGGCTATACCCAGTCACCTCGGTGATGCCCTCCCGGAAAAAATAAAAAACCAAAAGGAAAACCACCGTGGCACCCGTTACGGCCACCCACGCGCTGGAAAACACCCGGTCCTTACCCACCCTGTCGGCTTCCTTACCGGCAAACCGGAAGAAGCCCGACTCCAAACCCAACGTGAGTATCACCAACAACACCGGGATATAGGAATACATATCGACGATAACCCCGTACTGACCCTCCGACAATCGATATGTCAAATAAGGCGTAAGCAAAAAGTTGAGCATCCGCGCAACAATAGTACTTACCCCGTATACAACCGTCTGTCCTGCCAACCTCCTTATCGACATACTCACCCGCAAAGTTACAGATAATTTATTCTATTAAATATTCTTCGTTCTTTCTTGTAAGAAAGAACCAAAGAACTTTTGGAGATACTGCGTATCTCATGATTTTCTCAGTTAATAAAGGAGGGGCACGGACAAGCCGTGGCTTTGTGCCCCTCCTTTATTAACTGACAGTAGCAGGAAACGAACCGACGCTCGCAGTAAGTGCAGAGACAAGCAAGCTTGTCTCTGCCTTACAAGGAGGAGGAAACCCCGCAGGGGTAACACTGTTTCCA
>JAJQED010000027.1 GCA_021201825.1 Alistipes sp. | reverse complement strand
TAATTGGAAACTCAAAGACCGAGATTGCTTCGGGCTTTCAGCCCTCGCAATGACGAAAGACCCGAACCAGTAAAAAGAAAAAAATCCCTCCGACTTAACCCGGCCCCAGCAAATTGACCCCCTCCCAAATTAGCCCGTCCCGGCGAACCCCGCCACGCCAAATTAGTCCTGTCCCGGCGAACCCCGCCATGCCCAATTAACCCCGCACCGGAGAATAACCCCGCTCCGGCTATTTGATCCCGTACTTATTTCGCAGTTCCGCTTGTGCGGCGGGGTCCAGCGAGCGGAAATACTTCTTCCAGCCCGGGCAGAAACTTATATGCCAGCGCCAGAGGCGGCCGATGAGCGAACGGGGATTACGGTCGTATTTGGCCCGGATAGGGCATTTGTCGCAGAGGTGTGCCATGGCCGACTCGTTTTTACGGTTACAGGGGCAAAGATACATAATCGGGGAAAATTCGGTAATTCCTCGAAAGGGAGTTTGCGGTACGGGAAATAAAGTGTACTTTTGTACTTCGGATAAACCGGCGGCGCGTTACCAGAATCTTTTCCTTTTGCCGCAGGCTAACATTAACTTAAGCAGAAAGGGGCAAAGGGCACGGGATGCAGGCGCATTCGGCCCGGCAGGTCCCTGCACGGAGCCAAACGGCTAATGCGATTACGCCATCACGGCCTAAAGGACCACAGGGTGCCTTTGCGAATTTTTACGGGATTAATCCGAAATCAATATGACGGAAAGAAAAAGAGCCACGCTTATCCTCGAAGACGGAACACGCTTCGAAGGGTATTCTTTCGGCGAGCCATGCCCGGCGGTGGGCGAGGTTGTGTTCAATACGGCCATGACCGGTTACCCGGAGAGCCTTACCGACCCCTCGTACAGCGGGCAGATACTTGTAATAACTTACCCGTTGATAGGCAACTACGGCGTCCCGGGGCCCGAGGCCGAAAACGGTATACCGCGTTTCTACGAATCCGACAGGATACATGTACGGGCGCTCGTGGTGTCCGATTACTCATTCGAGCACAGCCATTGGAACGCCACCCGCAGCCTCGACGAGTGGCTCCGGGAACACAAGGTGCCGGGCATATACGGGGTGGATACGCGCCAGATAACCAAGCTTATACGAGAGAAAGGGGTGATGCTCGGCAAGATAGCGGTCGAGGGAAGCCCGGAGCCCGGGCGGTTCGAGGACCCCAATACCGACAACCTCGTGGCCGCGGCCAGTTGCAGCGAGGTACAGACTTACGGTAACGGTAAGTACCGCGTTGTGTTGGTCGATTGCGGGTGCAAGTACAATATCATCCGGTGCCTGCTCAGGCGGGATACGACCGTGATCCGGGTGCCGTGGAATTACGATTTCACCGGCATGGACTACGACGGGGTGATGATCAGCAACGGCCCCGGGGACCCGGCTATGGCCCGCGAAACCGTGGATATTATCCGAAAGGCCATGCAGGTAGGCAAACCGATCTTCGGCATATGCATGGGCAACCAGATACTTTCGATGGCGGCCGGGGCCAGGACCTACAAGCTAAAATATGGCCACCGTAGCCATAACCAGCCGGTATCGATGTGCGGCAGTAACCGGGCATACATCACGTCCCAGAACCACGGTTATGCCGTGGACCCCTCCGCTTTGGGCGAGGATTGGGAGCCCTTTTTCGTCAACCTCAACGACGGGACCAACGAGGGTATCCGCCATAAGACAAAGCCTTTCTTCTCCGTACAGTTCCATCCCGAGGCCACCAGCGGCCCTGTGGATACCGAGTACCTGTTCGACGAGCTGGTGGAGCAAATGGAAAAATACCGGGGCATGTAGCCCCACTGCAGATGGACATACTCACAGTAAGCAATATCAGCAAGAGGTTCGGGTCCGTTCGGGCTCTGCAGGAGGTCTCTTTCTCGGTCCCCGAGGGGAGCGTCTACGGCATCCTCGGCCCTAACGGGAGCGGCAAGACGACCCTGCTCGGCATCGTGACCGACGTCATCCGTGCCGATTCCGGTTCTTACGCCCTGCCCGGGAGCGGTACCGCTCCCAATTACGAGCTTCGCAAGAAAATCGGCACTCTGCTCGAGACCCCCAATTTTTACGGATACCTTTCCGGGTACGACAACCTGCTTATCACCGCTAATATAAAAGGTGTATCCCGGGAGGAAATCGATCCCGTGCTGGTGAAAGTGGACCTATACGAGCGCCGCTTCAGCAAGTTCGGCAACTATTCCCTGGGGATGAAACAGCGGTTGGGCATAGCGTCGGCCCTGTTGGGCGACCCGCAGGTGCTGATACTCGACGAGCCCACCAACGGCCTCGACCCCGAGGGCATCGCCGAGATAAGGAACCTGGTCCGCGAGCTGGGCGCCTCAGGCCATACTGTCGTGATCGCCAGCCACTTGCTGGACGAGGTGGAAAAGGTGTGTACCCATGCCGCCATCCTGAAGAGCGGCCGGCTGCTGGCCGACGGCCGGGTGGACGAGATCATGGCCCGGGGCGATACGGTGGAGATGTCTGCCGCCGATACGCCGGCCCTGATGCGGCTGTTGGCCGACAATTTTCCCGGCGAGCGCCTAGCGGCCGACGGGGAGACGGTATTGCTAACCATTTCCGAAGGCCATGCCGATACCGGGGCGATCAACTCCCTGTGCCATGCCAACGGCATAGTACTTACAAAACTGGCCCTGCGCAAATTGAGCATGGAGAGCAAGTTCCTCGAAATAATTTCCGAAACCCGTAACGACTCCCGGCAATGACGAACCTGTTGAAATTGGAATGGCTCAAAATTCGCCGCTACCGGGCGTTCATGTGGTTGCTGGGCTTCTTTGTCGTGAGCATGTTCGGGATCTGCTATATAGTGTGGGTCGCAAGGGGCGGGATGTCCGCCGCCGCCGGGCCTGCCGCCGATATGCTTATCGGCAATGTTTTCGACTTCCCGTCCGTGTGGCAGACGGTCAGCTACCTGACCAGTTATCTGCTCTTTATTCCGGGCCTGATCATAATCCTGCTCACGGCCAACGAATACAGTTTCCGCACCCATCGCCAGTCGGTCATCAACGGCCTCAGCCGGGGGCAGTTCATGCTCGGCAAGATCTGGCTTATCGTGGTCGGGTCCCTGCTGGTCACGGTGCTGGTTTTTATCGTGGGGTGTATCTTCGGGTTCCGGGGCCGGCATGCTTTCTCTATGGAGGAATTGGAGAACCTCGGGTATTTCTTCATACAGTCGCTGACTTATATGAGCGCCGGCCTGGTACTGGTGATGATCTTCCGGCGGTCGGGGGTCAGCATCGGTATTTATTTCCTTTACTGCTTTATTTTAAAGAATATGCTGGCCGCGCTTATGAACTTCAGACTGCACGGCGGGTCGGGCAACTACCTGCCGGTCAAATCGGCCGACAAGCTTATACAGGCGCCGTCGGCTGTCGGCCGGGCTATGGATATCCATCTTTCCGATACGGGCATAATGCTGGCGGTCAGTCTGGTGTGGATTGTGGTGTTCCTTTGGTTCAGTATGCGCCGGTTCAAAACCAGCGACCTTTAACCGGATAGAAAACAGTACGATATATATATGGACAACAACATCAAAAAAGTGGTTCTCCTGGGTTCAGGGGCGCTGAAGATAGGCGAGGCGGGCGAATTCGACTATTCCGGGTCTCAGGCCCTCAAGGCCCTGCGCGAGGAGGGGGTCTATACGGTGCTTATCAACCCGAATATCGCCACTATACAGACGTCCGAGAACATCGCCGACAGGGTCTATTTCCTGCCCGTAACGCCCGATTTCGTCGAGGAAGTTATCACCCGCGAGCGGCCCGACGGTATCCTGCTGGCTTTCGGGGGGCAGACGGCGCTCAACTGCGGGGTCAAGCTCTACCAGAGCGGGGTACTCGAGAAATACGGTGTGCGGGTCCTCGGCACTCCGGTACAGGCCATTATCGACACGGAGGACCGGGAGAAATTCGTGGCAAAGCTCGACCAGATAGATGTGCGCACCATCAAGAGCGAGGCCGTTACCAACGTGGAGGATGCCAAGCGGGTAGCCGCCGAGTTGGGTTACCCGGTCATTATCCGCGCTGCGTATACCCTCGGGGGGCTGGGGTCAGGCTTTTGCGATAACGAGGAGCAGATGGAGGCCCTTGCCGCCAAGGCATTCAACTATTCGCCGCAGATACTTGTGGAGAAGTCGCTCAAGGGATGGAAAGAGGTGGAATACGAGGTGGTGCGGGACCGTTACGACAACTGTATCACGGTCTGCAATATGGAGAATTTCGACCCCCTGGGCATCCATACCGGCGAAAGCATCGTTGTGGCTCCGTCCCAGACCCTCACCAATTCCGAATACCACAAACTTCGCGAGCTTGCCATTAAGATCGTGCGCCATATCGGCATCGTGGGCGAGTGTAACGTACAGTACGCCCTCGACCCCGAATCGGAGGATTACCGGGTGATAGAGGTCAATGCCCGCCTGAGCCGCTCGTCGGCCCTCGCTTCCAAAGCGACGGGTTACCCGCTGGCGTTCGTAGCGGCCAAACTGGGCCTGGGCTACGGGCTGCATGAGTTGAAGAACTCGGTCACCGGATGTACAACCGCTTGTTTCGAACCCGCCCTGGATTATATCGTCTGCAAAATACCGCGTTGGGACCTGGGTAAGTTCAAGGGGGTTTCCCGTGAGCTGGGGTCCAGCATGAAGTCGGTGGGTGAGGTGATGGCAATAGGCCGTACGTTCGAGGAGGCGATCCAGAAAGGCCTGCGTATGATCGGGCAGGGGATGCACGGCTTCGTGGCCAACCGCGAACTCGGCACGGACGATCTGGACGGCGCCCTGGCCAATCCTACCGATAAGCGTATTTTCCTTATCGCCAACGCTATGCGCAAGGGCTATACGGTGGACCGCATCCACGAGCTGACCCGGATAGACCGGTGGTTCCTCTCCAAACTGCGCAATATTCTCGAGCTAGAGGACAGGCTCGCCGCTTACGGGGACATAAACGAAGTCCCGGTGGAACTTCTCCTGGAGGCTAAACAGAAAGGGTTTTCCGACTTCCAGGTGGCCCGCACCCTGAGCGATCCGGCTCCCGGCGAGATAGACGCCGCCGTGTCCCAGGTTCGTTCCCGCCGTAAAGAACTCGGCATTATTCCATACGTCAAACAGATAGACACCCTTGCCGCCGAATACCCGGCACAGACCAATTACCTTTACCTGACCTATAACGCTTCGGCCCACGATATCGGGTTCGCGGACGACGGCCGGTCGGTAGTGGTACTCGGGTCCGGGGCTTACCGTATCGGCAGTTCCGTGGAATTCGACTGGTGTTCGGTCAATGCCGCCCAGACTATTCGCGAGAGCGGCTTCCGCTCCATTATCATCAATTACAACCCCGAGACGGTCTCCACCGACTACGATATGTGCGACCGCCTCTATTTTGACGAACTTACCCTCGAAAGGGTGCTCGATATAACCGACCTTGAGACCCCCAAGGGGGTGATCGTGTCGGTGGGCGGCCAGATTCCCAATAACCTGGCCATGCGCCTCGACACGCAGGGGGTGCCGATCCTCGGTACCGACGCGCGTGATATCGACCGTGCCGAGGACCGGCATAAGTTCTCGTCCATGTGCGACGAGGCCGGTATCGACCAGCCCAGGTGGAAAGAGCTCACGTCGCTCGACGAGATATACCGGTTCGCCGACGAGGTAGGTTTCCCGCTTCTGATACGCCCGTCCTACGTACTGTCCGGGGCGGCGATGAACGTGGTCTCCAACCGCGACGAACTCGAGGGGTTCCTCACCCTGGCCACTAACGTATCGAAACAGCATCCGGTAGTGGTCACCGAGTTTATCGAAAACGCCAAGGAGATCGAGATCGACGCCGTGGCCCGTGACGGCGAGGTGCTTATTTACGCCATTTCGGAACACGTTGAGTTCGCCGGGGTCCATTCCGGGGACGCGACGATGGTCTTCCCCCCGCAGAAAATGTACGTGGAGACCATGAGGCGCATCAAGAAGATATCGCGCCTTATCGCCGAGAACCTCCATATTACCGGCCCGTTCAATATGCAGTTGATGGCAAAGGACAACGATATTAAGGTTATAGAGTGTAACCTGCGGGCTTCCCGAAGCTTCCCGTTCGTGTCCAAGGTGCTGAAAGTGAACTTTATCGAGATAGCCACCAAGGTGATGCTCGGCCTCGAAGCGGACATTCCGCACAAGTCGGCGTTCGACCTGGACTACGTGGGGATCAAGGCCCCCCAGTTCTCGTTCTCGCGGTTGCAGAAAGCCGACCCGGTGCTGGGCGTCGAAATGGCTTCCACCGGCGAGGTGGGATGCATCGGCGAGGATTTCCACGAGGCCATTCTTAAAGCGATGCTCTCGGTGGGCTACCGCATCCCGGAGCGCAATATCCTGTTGTCGACCGGTGACGCGCGGTCAAAGGCGGAGCTTCTGCCCGCCGCAAGGGCGCTGCAGACCCGTGGATACAACCTCTACGCCACACAGGGTACGGCGGACTACCTCGAGCAGAACGGCATCCGGGCCGAGGTCCTGCATTGGCCCGATTCGGTCATGCAGCCCAACACGCTCGACTATATCCGCGACAGGAAGATCGACCTTGTGATCAATATACCCAAGAACCTCTCGGCGGCCGAGCTTAACAACGACTACACTATCCGCCGAAGCGCCATCGACTTCAACGTCCCGCTTATCACCAACGCCCGACTGGCCAGCGCTTTTATAGCGGCGTTCTGTAAGCTGGATGCCGGCGATATACGGATCAAAAGCTGGAACGAATACTAACAGATCAGCAGGTGGTGACCCGTGCCGACATAACCCTCGTGCAGTCCCTCTTCGACAAAAAGGGCCGCCGGGAGCATGGCCTGTTCGTCGTTGAAGGGCGTAAGGCCGTGGGGGAGGCCCTCGCGTCCGGGTGGACAGTCGAGCGGGTTTACACCACCGGGGCGGCAACGGACCATCCGGGGGTTCCCGTGACGGAGGTCTCACCCGCGCAGTTCGAACGGCTCAGCCGCCTGAAGTCCCCGCAGGGAGTCCTCGCGCTGGTACGCATCCCGGAACAGTCGACCCCGCACTTCGACCCCGGCAGGCTTTACATCGCCCTCGACAGCGTGCAGGACCCCGGCAACCTGGGGACCATTATCCGGATCGCCGACTGGTTCGGTATCGACGGCATCGTTTGCAGCATAGACACGGCCGACAGGTTCAATCCCAAGGTCGTGCAGGCTACGATGGGCTCCCTTTTCCGGGTGCCCGTCCGTTACGGCGACCTTGCCGGGCTGCTGCAGGCCGCCCGCGATACCGGCCTGCCCGTTTACGGGGCAATGCTCGGCGGGGAAAATATCTACACGGCCCGGTTACGGCCCTCCGGGGTTATCGTAATGGGCAACGAGGGTAACGGCATCTCTCCCGGCATTATAGAATTGCTCGGCCACCGCCTAACCATCCCGTCTTTCGCCCCGGCAGGCGAGGGTGCCGAGTCCCTTAACGTCGCCGTCTCCGCAGCCGTGATCGTCTCCGAGTTCCACCGCCGGACCGGACAATAGACCGCCCCGGCATCTTTCCCGTCATTGCGAACGCAGTGAAGCAATCTCTTTCTCTTCTTCCCGTCATTGCAACAGTTGTCAAAGCCTTGCATATCATCTTTTCATTTTCTTTTCCACTTTTGCTTGTCCAAAAGTGGAGCAAAAGACACCGCCTCGCCGGGGTCAGGCGTCGCTCCCGGGAGCTTCCCTCACTACATGGTAGTTCGGGTGATCTCCCTCTTGCGACTTTAATCCTGCCCCGGCGAAAATGGCGGATAATTCCCGGCTTTGCCGGGAAAAGAGATTCTTTACTTTCTTTCCCTTTCGTCATTGCGAGGGCTGAAAGCCCGAAGCAATCTCGGTCCTTGCATTTCCAATTAAGATTGCCGCGTCGCTGCGCTCCTCGCAATGACGTTTTTTTCCGTCATTTCGAACATTTCCCCGTCATTCCGAACGTAGTGAAGCAATCTCTTATTTATTCCGGCCGATGCTGGAAAACGGTCCATCCCAAACTTACAGTGGAGATCTGCTATTTCCACTCCCTAATTCTTTGCCGGTTATTTTCCCAAGGGTAAATTCCCCCATCTACGATGGTCGGACTGACAGTTTTATTGCCGGTCGGTTTGCCGCTAAATCCGCATTCTTTCGTATCTTTGTAGGTTAGTAAAAAATAAATTATGGGTGAGAGCAGGATAAAGGTCGGGATTACCCTCGGCGACGTCAACGGCATAGGCCCGGAGATAGTTATTAAGGCGTTCACGGACAGCCGGATGTGCGAGCTTTGTACCCCGGTGGTCTACGGGCCGTCCAAGTCCCTGGCTTTCTATAAGAAAGGGATCGAGGGGGCCGAGGCTTTCCAGTTCACACAGGTGAAGTCGGCCGGCGAGGCCCGCTCCAAACGGGTAAATGCGGTTAATTGCGGGGAGGAGAATATCGATATCGCTCCCGGGCAGGCTACCGCCGCCGCAGGACAGGCCGCCGTGGAGGCCCTCGAGGCTGCGGCCAAAGACCTGGCGGACGGGGAGATCGACGTAGTGGTCACCGCCCCGATAAATAAGGAGAATGTTGCCCGGGCCGGTTTCGGGTTCACGGGCCATACGGAATTTTTCGCTTCCCGGTTCGGCGGCGAGCCGCTTATGATGATGTGCAGCGGCCTGATGAAAGTCGGGTTGGTTACGATACATGTTCCCGTGTCGCAGGTTCCGGAGGGGATAACCGGCGAAAATATTATCGCCGCATTGGGCAGGATGCGCTCCAGCCTGATAGCCGATTTCGGCATCGTGGAGCCGCGTATTGCCGTGCTGTCGCTCAATCCCCATGCCGGGGACGGAGGGGTGATCGGAGACGAGGAGAAACAGGTAATAACCCCCGCCATCGTTGCGGCGTCGCGTAAAGGTATCCTTGCGTTCGGGCCGTTCGCGGCGGACGGGTTCTTCGCTTCGGGGGGTTACGAGAAATACGACGGCGTGTTGGCCATGTACCATGACCAGGGGCTGGCCCCGTTCAAGGCGCTCACCCCCGACGGGGTGAATTTTACTGCCGGCCTGCCGGTGGTGCGTACCAGTCCGGACCACGGCGTGGCCTACGATATCGCCGGGCAGGACAAGGCTGACTCGTCTTCCCTGCGGGAGGCGGTCTATATGGCCCTGGATATCTTCCGCAACCGGGCCGCTTATGCCGAGATGACCAAAAACCCGCTGCGCCGCTTCGAGCGGGAAAAGGGGGCCGATATTTCGGTGAAGGACCTTATACCCGAAAATCACGACGAACTATAAACGTTTTAAAACGAACAGGTTTTGGAGAACGGAAATATAAAGATAACTTTCCCCGACGGCAACGTGCGGGAATACCCGGCGGGGGTAACCCCGCTCGAGATAGCCAACGGTATCAGCCCGAGGCTGGCCCAGGAGGTCCTGGCCGCTACGGTGGGCGGCGAGGTTTACGACCTGCAGAAACCCATTACGGCGGACAGCAGCCTCAAGCTCCATAAATGGGACGACGAAGAGGGGCGCCGTACGTTCTGGCACACTTCGTCGCACCTGATGGCCGAGGCGCTTCAAGCGCTCTATCCCGGCATCAAGTTCGGGATCGGCCCCAGCATCGAGAACGGGTTCTACTACGACGTGGACTCTCCCGAGCCGATAACCGAGGCCGACCTGGAGCGTATCGAGGCCAAAATGAAAGAACTGGCCGCCAATAAGGACCCGCTGGTGCGCCGCGAGGTTCCCAAGGCCGAGGCGCTTGCCACGTTCACCGAAAAGGGCGACCAGTACAAATGCGAGCTTATCTCGGACCTCGAGGACGGGACCATTACGTTCTATACGAACGGCACGTTCACCGACCTGTGCCGTGGGCCGCACCTGCCCGATACCAGCGCGATCAAGGCCATAAAACTGCTTTCGGTCGCCGGGGCTTACTGGCGCGGCAACGAGAACAACAAGATGCTCACCCGCATTTACGGCATCACGTTCCCCAAAAAATCCATGCTCGACGAGTACCTGGTAATGCTTGAGGAGGCCAAAAAGAGGGACCACCGCAAGCTGGGCCGCGAGTTGGAGTTGTTCGCGTTCTCCCCGAGGGTGGGGCAGGGGCTTCCCCTGTGGCTTCCCAAGGGCGCCGCCCTGCGCGAGCGGCTCGAGAATTTCCTGCGCTCGGTCCAGAAAGAATACGGGTACGAGCAGGTCATAACGCCCCATATCGGGATGAAAGACCTCTACGTCACTTCCGGCCATTACGCCAAGTACGGCAAGGATTCTTTCCAGCCGATCCATACCCCCGACGAGGGCGAGGAGTTCCTGCTCAAACCGATGAACTGCCCGCACCACTGCGAGATCTACCGCACCAAGCCCCGGTCCTATAAGGACCTGCCGATCCGCTTCGCCGAGTTCGGCACGGTGTACCGGTACGAGCAGAGCGGCGAGTTGCACGGACTTACGCGTGTGCGCGGCTTCACGCAGGACGATGCCCACATGTTCGTCCGCCCCGACCAGCTGCTGGACGAGTTCAAAAAGGTTATCGATATCGTGCTCTATATCTTAAAGACCCTAAATTTCGAGAACTTTACAGCCCAGATATCCCTGCGCGACCCCGAGAATAAGGAGAAATATATCGGGTCGGACGAGAACTGGGAAAAGGCCGAACAGGCCATCATACAGGCCGCCGAGGAGAAAGGCCTCGACGCCGTGGTGGAATACGGCGAGGCGGCGTTCTACGGCCCCAAGCTGGACTTTATGGTCAAGGATGCCCTGGGCCGCAAATGGCAGTTGGGTACCATCCAGGTGGATTACAACCTGCCCGAGCGGTTCGACCTGACCTATACCGGTGCCGACGACAAGCAGTACCGCCCCATCATGATCCACCGGGCGCCGTTCGGCTCCATGGAGCGGTTCGTGGCCGTGCTGCTCGAGCATACCGGGGGTAAATTCCCGCTTTGGCTGGCCCCGGAGCAGGTGGTCATACTGCCTATAAGCGAGAAGTTCAACGACTATGCCCACCAGGTGGAAGCCTACCTCAAAAAACAGGATGTGCGTGCCATTATCGACGAGCGTAACGAGAAGATCGGCCGTAAGATACGCGACAACGAGCTAAAACGTATACCGTTCATGCTCATCGTCGGCGAGAAAGAGCAGGCCGAGGGTAAGGTTTCTGTGCGGGTACAGGGCGAGGGCGACAAGGGCCAGATGACCAAAGAGGAGTTCGCCGCCCTGATCGGGGAGCGCGTGGCCGCCGAGATCGACGCGGCCCGCGAGCAAAAGTAACGGACGGCGCTTTTAATGCGCGCCGCACCGACAACGGAGTATCGGGGTACAGCATAGCGGCTGACGGACGTTTTTCAGCCGCAACCGCTACTGGACACCACGGCCGCCCGTTACCGGGAAAGTGGCCTGACTTGGGAGAAAGATTAACGTCCCGGCGGCGCTTTACGGCCGGCATATTATTGTGCGCCGCAAATGTAACTGACATCACCGGGGCCCAGGCCCGGCGGAGATGGCTGCCGCCCCGCCGTGGAAACCCGGCAGGGAGCCCGGGCCAAAGCGGCTTGAAATTTGCCGCCGTTATTTTATTTTGAAAAAAATCGTATATTTATACGGCATATTACGCACCTTGCGTTAGTAAAGTAAGTTTAATTAATTTTAAGGAGGACACGACCATAGCAACAAACAAGCCCTTTCACACCCGTCCGCGTCCGAGCGGCCCACGGGGTCCGCGCGGCAGGATGCCGGAAAAGGAAGCCCTGCACCGCATTAACGAAAAGATCACGGCACCCGAGGTGAGGGTGGTGGGTGACAATATCGAAGCGCCGTTGGTGCTGCCGATACGCGAAGCCCTCAAGCTCGCGGACGAAATGGAACTGGACCTGATCGAAATCTCCCCCAAGGCCGAGCCGCCCGTGGTGAGGATCGCCGACTACCAGAAGTTCCTGTACCAGCAGAAGAAAAAAGCCAAAGAGATCAAAGCCAAGACCAATAAGGTCGTAGTCAAAGAGATACGTTTCGGTCCCCAAACCGACGACCATGACTATAACTTCAAACTGCGCCACGCCGAGAACTTTATCAAAGAGGGCGCGAAAGTCAAAGCCTACGTCTTTTTCCGTGGCCGCTCGATCGTCTTTAAAGAACAAGGAGAGATCCTGCTCCTGCGTTTTGCTACAGACCTCGAGGAAATAGCCAAAGTCGAAATGATGCCCAAACTCGAAGGCAAACGCATGACAATGATGCTCGCCCCAAAAGTGAAAAAATAAAATCCCATATAATCCACATAAGGAATAATATTCTTCGTTCTTTTTCTTGTAAGAGCTGACGAACGCAGCATTGGGAGAGAATGCAAGCATTTTCTCCCATGCAAGGAGGAAGAAATCGAAGATAAAGAACCAAAGAATTTTGCAAGGAACGAATGCACGAAAACTTGTTTTCAGTGCCAAGTGACGATGTAAAACCAGGGACTAACTTTTAGAGATACTGCCGTATCTCATGATTTTCTCAGATTAAAAAAGAGGGAGGCAAAGCCAACGGCTTTGCCTCCCTCTTTTTTAATCTGACAGTAGCAGGAAACTAACGCCATGACGGGAATAGACGCGACGGCATTGTAAGGTGTTCCCAGTTGCCATCCTTGCGAGCAAAAAGGAACGTCATTGCGAGGAGCGGAGCGACGCGGCAATCTTACTGGCAAAGCAATGACGAAAGAGAAAGAGATTGCTTCACTACGTTGGCAATGACGGGGAAAGGTTCACAATGACGGGGGAAAGAAACAAACTTTCCGATACGAAGTGAGGAATCTCCTGTCCCGGCGAAGCCGGGAATATAACCCGCTGTACCATCGACACGGGAATAAGTTGCGGGAGGGAAATCACCCGGGCTACCGTGTAGCACGGGAAGTTCCCGCAAGCAACGCCGTGTAGATGGCAGCGGCAGGTTTTGGTTCCACCTTTTGCCTGTTCAAAAGGTGGAAAGGAAATGGATAGAAGATATGCAAAGGCGTTAACAACTGTAATTGCGAGGAGCGCAGCGACGCGGCAATCTAACTGAAAAAGAAATGGTATGAGATTGTTTCGGGCTTTTAGCCCTCGCAATGACGAAAGGGAGAAAGAGATTGCTTCACTGCGTTCGCAATGACGGGAAACATTCGCCTGCAACCGACGGAGGAGTGAGGGCAGAGTCAGGTTTACCTGAACTATGCTGAGCGACAAGGAGGAAAATCAAAGGTTAACATTGCAGTCGTACCCTCGCTGCTCCGAAAACTGATACTCCTTTTTCTTCGCGACTCGGTACCGCCTGCAACCGACGGAGGAGTGAGGGCAGAGTTAGGTTTTACCTGAACTATGCTGAGCGACAAGGAGGAAAATCAAAGGTTAACATTGCAGTCGTACTCTCGCTGCTCCGAAAACTGATACTCCTTTTTCCTCGCGACTCGGTACCGCCTGCAAGCAGTCGTACCCTCGCTGCTCCGAAAACTCTGCTTCTCTTTTGCAACTGCCGACAAACCGAGGGCCATCGGGTTTACCCAGATGGCCGAGGTGCGCAGGAAGAGAATAAAGAAAATTATAACCTTTTGAGGATTTCCTGGGATTCTTTTTCGTATCCGGGTTTATTTAGCAGGGCGAACATATTTTTTTTGTAGGCTTCGACACCTGGTTGGTCGAACGGGTTTACGTCGAGCATGTAACCGCTTATTCCGCAGGCTTTTTCGAAGAAGTAGAGCAGGGCCCCGATGTAGTATTCGGATATTTGCGGAAGTGTTATCTTCAGGTTGGGCACTCCGCCGTCGACGTGGGCTATTGCTACCCCGATTTCGGCTTTGGCGTTGACTTCGCTGACGCGTTTGCCGGCCAGGAAGTTCAGGCCGTCCAGGTCTGCGGGGTCATGGTCGATCTGCACACGGTGGGCGGGTTCGGCGATGCTGATAACCGTTTCGAACAGGGTCCGTTCGCCTTCCTGGATGTATTGGCCCATGGAGTGGAGGTCGGCCGTGAGGGTGACGCTGGCCGGGAATATGCCTTTGCCTTCTTTGCCTTCGCTTTCTCCGTAGAGTTGTTTCCACCATTCGGCGATGTAGAGCAGTTTGGGGTCATAGCTGGCAAGTATTTCGATCTTGAATCCTTTGCGGTAAAGGGCGGTACGGGCGGCGGCATAAACGGCTGCCGGGTTCTCGGCGAACGGCACGGCTTCGGCCGTAGCGGCGGCCATTTCACGGGCGCCGCGCACAAATTCGGCGACGTTAAGGCCGGCCGTAGCCATCGGAAGCAGGCCGACAGGGGTTAGTACCGAGAAGCGGCCCCCAACGTCGTCCGGGATCACGAACGTGTCGTAGCCCTCGTCCGTGGCGAGTTTTTTCAGGGCGCCTCGCGAGGCGTCGGTGATGGCGACAATGCGTTCGGAGGCTTCCTGTTTGCCGTAACGCTTTTCGATCTCGGCTTTGAGCAGGCGGAATGCGATGGCCGGTTCGGTGGTGGTACCCGATTTGGAGATCGATATCACAGCGAACGAGTAGTCCCGCAGGGTCTCCAGCAGTTCATACAGGTAATCTTCACTGATGTTCTGGCCGGCAAAGACCACGACCGGGTGCTTCCTTTCTTTTTTCAGCAGGGCGAAATTGTCCGACATGGCTTCCAGCACGGCTTTGGCCCCGAGGTAGGAGCCGCCGATACCGATCACTACGATCACTTCCGCCTTTTCTCGGAGGCGGCCGGCCACACGGTTTATTTCCGCCAGGTCCGCGTCCGATATTTCCTGCGGGAGGTTTACCCAGCCCAGGAAGTCGTTGCCTTTGCCCAGGCGGTTGTGCAGCAGGGCGTTGGCCCGCAAGGCTTCGCTCGAGAGGGCTTCTATTTCACCCGGGGCGAGGGTCCCGGAGGTTTTAGAGGTGTCGATCTTCAGAATTTCCATAACCATATATTTTTTTGTTAAGCGCGTTATTTCAGGCAGGCTGCCATCGCGGCCATTTCGTCCGCCGGGCCGGCATTTTCGTAGAGTATGCGGTACACGCAGTCGGCGATGGGCATGCGGATGCCGAAGCGCCTGTTGACCTGCATTATACATTTGGCGCCGTAGTACCCTTCGGCGACCATCTTCATCCCCGCCATGGCCATTTCGATGCCGTAGCCTTTGCCGATCAGCGAGCCGAAAGTACGGTTGCGGCTGAACTGCGAATAGCAGGTCACCAGCAGGTCTCCAAGGTAGGCCGACTGGGTGACGTCCCTATCGGCCGGGTAGCTCTCCATCAAAAAGCGGTTCATTTCCGTAGCCGCGTTCGAGATAAGACCCGCAAGGAAATTGTCCCCGTACCCCAGCCCCACGGCTATCCCCGCGCCTATGGCGTAAATATTTTTCAGTACGGCGGCATATTCCGCGCCGTAAATATCCGTGGAGGGGTTGGCGTGAATGTAGCGGGTGGAGAAATCGCCGCAGAGGGCCGTGGCGTTGCCCGGGTCCTTGGTCACGATGGTAAGGTAGGAGAGACGCTCCAGCGCCACCTCTTCCGAGTGGCAGGGGCCGGTCACCACGCCGATATTGTCGAACGGCAGGGCGTAATTGCGGTTGAGGTATTCGGCGACGGTCAGGTAATCGCCCGGGATTATGCCCTTGACGGCCGAAAGGATAAATTTACTGGCAAGCGGTTCCGAGACCGTGGCCAGCACATCCGCCACGAACGCCGAGGGGACACATAGCACTATCACTTCCGCTCCGGCTACCGCCGCGTTTATATCTTCGGTCACCCTAATCCTCGACGGGTCCAGCCGAACGTCCGTCAGGTAACGGGGGTTGCGGCCGCGGGCACGCACCTCGTCGGCCACTTCCCTCCTGCCTATGTACCAGCATATTTCGTCCCGGTTTTCCAGCAGGATCTTCATTATCGCGGTAGCCCAGCTGCCGTGCCCGATAACGGCGAATTTCGCTTTTCCCGGTATTTGGTAAGAATTTTCCGCCATAAACGATACAAACCTACACAATTTTTCGTTGTTTTTTGGGACGGTATCTGCTAAATTCTTACTTTTGTAAGTTATAATCCAGCAGTATAAGCAAATTACAGCCACAGCTGCCGGGGAGAGTCGATTTTCCCGGCCGCAGGACGAATACTAACCGGAAGAAAATTCAGCAGGGTTTTGAAAAAGATAAAGGTAGCGCTCATATCGGTTTACTATAAAGAGGGACTGGAGGAGATAGTACACCGGCTGGCCCAAAGCGGCGTCAGGATATATTCGACAGGGGGTACCCTGTCTTTCATTGAGGGTTTGGGTGTGGAGGCTTCTTCGGTGGAGAGCCTTACGGGTTACCCGTCCATTTTGGGGGGCCGGGTCAAGACGCTCCACCCGATGGTCTTCGGGGGGATCCTTTCCCGGCGGGACAATGAGGTGGACCGTAACCAGGTCGCCGAATACGGTATCCCGGAGATAGACCTGGTTATCGTGGACCTCTACCCGTTCCGCGAGACGGTGGCCGGCGGGGCTTCGCACGAGGAGGTTATTGAAAAGATCGACAT
The DNA here is from genome assembly GCA_021201825.1 of Alistipes sp. Classification (GTDB taxonomy): domain Bacteria; phylum Bacteroidota; class Bacteroidia; order Bacteroidales; family Rikenellaceae; genus WRDF01. The sequence continues at coordinate 7,614 of JAJQED010000027.1, read as the reverse complement.
AGGGGGCATTTCGCTCATACGCGCCGCAGCCAAAAATTATAAGGACGTCGTAATAGTTAGCTCGGTGGACCAGTACGGTAGTCTTTACGAGCTGCTTTGCGAGCAGGATTGTTCGACCACCGTCCAGCAGCGGGAGCGGTTCGCCGCCGAGGCGTTCGCCGTCAGCTCTTCGTACGACGCGGCCATATCCGACTATTTCAACCGGGAGGCCGAGGTCCCCGCGTTCCGCGTTTGGGCCGAGAGCGGCACTTTCCTTCGCTACGGGGAGAATCCCCATCAGAAGGCGTTTTTCTACGGCGACCTCGACGGTATTTTCGCACAGCATAACGGCAAGGAGATCTCCTACAATAACATGCTCGATATCGACGCCGCCCTCAACCTGATAGACGAGTTCAGGGGTGAGCCGGCGTTCGCCATCCTCAAACATAACAACGCCTGCGGGCTGGCCGTGCGGCCAATCCTACGCGAGGCGTGGGCCGCCGCCCTGGCGTGCGACCCGGTGTCGGCGTTCGGCGGGGTGCTGGTTTGTAACCGCCCGGTTGACGGGGATACCGCCCGGGAGATAGATAAGCTCTTTTTCGAGGTCATCATTGCCCCGGGGTACGAACCACAGGCCCTGGAAACGCTCAAGGGCAAAAAGAACAGGATCATCCTCGAGCTCAAGGACCCCTCCCGCAGTACGGTGCAGTACCGAAGCTTGTTGAACGGAGTGGCCGTGATGGACCGCGACACCAAGGTGGGCGGCGTGGACTCGGAGCTTACCGTAGTTACGAAAAAGGGGATCACCGGGCAGCAACGTGCAGACCTTATCTTCGCCAACATACTGGTTAAGCATTCCAAGAGCAACGCGATAGTCTTCGCAAAGGACAACACCCTGATCGCGAGCGGGGTGGGGCAGACATCGCGGGTGGATGCCCTGAAACAGGCGGTGGAAAAGGCCAAAGCGTTCGGCTTTCCGCTCGAGGGGGCCGTCATGGCTTCCGACGCGTTCTTCCCGTTCCCCGACTGCGTGGAGCTGGCCCATGCCGAGGGTATAGAGTGCGTGATACAGCCCGGCGGGTCGGTACGCGACCAGCTCAGCATCGATTATTGCGATGAGCACGGTATGGCGATGGTCTTCACCGGAATGCGCCATTTCCGGCATTGACAGGCATAAAAAACAAAAGACATAGATTACCCGGAACAGTAATATTTCGAATAAATGGGATTGTTTTCACTGACACAGGAATTGGCTATCGACCTCGGTACGGCCAATACGATCATAATATGCGACGGTAAGATCATGGTGGACGAGCCGTCTATCGTCGCCCTGGATTACCATACGGGCAAGCTGGTGGCCATCGGCAACCAGGCCCGCCAGATGCACGGCAAGACGCACCAGAACATCCGCACCATACGCCCCCTGAAAGACGGGGTTATCGCCGACTTCAACGCCACCGAGCTCATGCTTCGGGGCCTTATCAAGAAAGTACGCACCCGCAGCCACCTTTTCAGCCCGTCGCTCAAGATGGTCATTTGTATCCCGTCGGGGTCGACCAACGTGGAGATACGCGCGGTGCGCGATTCGGCCGAGCATGCCGGGGGCCGGGAGGTGTATATGATCTTCGAGCCGATGGCCGCCGCCCTGGGGGCGGGGCTGGACGTGGAGGCTCCGAAGGGCCATATGGTGATCGACATCGGCGGGGGTACCACCGAGATCGCGTGTATCTCACTGGGCGGTATCGTTTGCAGCGAGAGTATCAACGTGGCCGGGGACGTCTTTACCGAGGATATCCAGAGCTACGTCCGCCAGCAGCATAACATACGCATCGGCGAACGTACGGCCGAAGATATAAAGATCGCCGTGGGCGCGGCCGTGTCGGAGCTGGAGGACGAACCGGAGGACTACGTGGTTACGGGTCCCAACGTGTTGACATCCCTTCCCTCGACCCTTACTCTCTCTTACAGCGAGATCGCTTACGCTCTCGAGAAGTCGCTCGTCAAGATAGACGCCACCATTATGAAAGTCCTCGAGTCCGTGCCGCCCGAGCTGTATGCCGACATCGTGAAGAACGGCATCTACCTGGCCGGAGGCGGGGCGCTTCTCAAGGGGCTGGACCGCAGGCTTCAGGAGAAGACCAACATACCGTTCATCGTGGCCGAGGACCCGCTGCGTGCCGTGGCACGGGGTACGGGTATCGCCCTGAAAAATATCCACCGCTTCTCGTTCCTGATGAAATAACCGCCGTGGGGGGAGTCCCCCGGGCCGCCCGGCGGCCACGGCATAAGCTGCACCTGCCCCAAGAATGAACAGGCTGATCGGTTTTATCGGGAAGATTTATGTGCCGGTACTCTTCATCGTAATGGAGATACTGGCGCTCAACTATTACGCCTCTTCCACGAGCTATACCAAGGCCAAACTGCTCACCGCGTCAAACCACGTGATGGGCGGGTTCCACCGCTACCTTTCCGAGATCGGGGACTACTTCTACCTGCGCAGCGAGAACGACATGCTTCTCGAGCAGCTGGCGTCCATGAACAACGAGTTGGAATCCCTGAAGATGATGATCCCGCAGGATTCTACGGGCGGGTTCGGCATGCAGGAGATGGGAGAGTATACTTATATGACCGCATCGGTCATAAACAATTCCGTCACGAGGCAGGAGAATTTTATCGTCATCGACAAGGGGGCGCGGGACGGGGTGCGGGTCAATATGGCCCTGGTCACTCCCGATAAACGGATAGTGGGGTACGTGGAGGATTGCAGCGAGAATTTCTCGGTGGCCAAGTCGGTGCTTAACACAAAGTTCCGTACCGGTGGCCAGATCAAGGGTAAGGACTATTTCGGGTCCGTATTCTGGAACGGGGTAAGCCCCGATTTCGTTACCCTGTCCGAGATACCCAGATACGCCGATATAGTGCGGGGCGACACGATCCTTACCGGCTATTCGTCGTTCTTCCCCCCCGGGGTGCTGATCGGCACGGTGGAGGAGACCACTCTCACGCAGGCCAACTACTACGAGGCAAAAGTCCGCCTGGCAACACCCATGACCCGGTTGGGAAAACTGTTCGTGGTCAATTACGTGGATATACAGGAACGGATGCTGTTGGAGGAGGGATTGTTTGATTAACGGTGCGAAAAACGGTACGTAATGCTGAGGTTTATAGAATATACGGTTTTTTTTATTACGGTTCTGGTCCTGCAGGTGTTCCTGTTCGAGAACCTTAACCTCGGTATTTATATCCATCCGCTGGCCTATGTAGCTTTTATCCTGCTTTTGCCGGTCGATATTCCCGCCGTGGGCATCCTCTTTTTGGGGTTGTTCACCGGGGTGATCATGGACGTGTCCACCGGTTCGGGCGGGTTGCATACCATCGCCACCGTCTTTACGGCGTTCGCCCGCCCCTATATGCTTCCGCTTCTGCTCGGCCGGGAGGAGGTCAAGGAGGGGGGCATCCCGTTCGCGGCACGGTTGGGCGCGGGCCGCTTCTTCCGCTACACCGGGTTCATGGTCTTCCTGCATTGCCTGGTCTTCTTTACGTTCGAATCCCTCGCCTGGAAATATTTCCACCTGACATTCATCCGCATCGCGGCCAGCACCGTGGTCACGGTCATCCTGGTATATTTCTGCCAGATGGTGATCCCCGGCGCCCGCGACAAATCCCAATACCTGCGGCAATGAACGGGCAGCGGGTTAGGATACTGCAGTTGTTCACGGTAGGCGTGTTCGTGGTCATCGTGCTGCGGCTGTTCTACCTGCAGGTGATCGACAGCCAGTATAAGGACAAGGCGTCTAACAACGTACTGCGCTATGAGGTGCAGTACCCTCCGCGCGGGGAGGTTTACGACCGCAACGGGGAGTTCCTCGTGCAGAGCAAGGACGTGTACGACCTGATGGTTATCCCCCGCGACGTCAAGGAGCTGGACACGATGCTGTTGTGCGCCATTGTGGGCATCACCCCCGAGAAACTGCGGGCCGACCTCGAGAAAGCACAGCGCCACTCCTGGAGGGCGCCGTCGGTCATTATGAAACAACTGCCCAAGGACGTCAAGCTCAAGCTCGACGAACGCAGTTTCCCCGGCTTTTATACCGTCTACCGCACCATACGGTCCTATCCCCGCAAGATCGGGGGCAACCTGCTCGGGTATGTGGGCGAGGTGGACCGCCGCGCCATCGAGAGGGACAAGTACTACCGGAGCGGGGACTATATCGGCAAGAGCGGTATCGAGCTGGCCTATGAGAACGTACTGCGGGGCGAGAAAGGCGTCAAGGTCAATATGGTGGACGTCCACGGCATAGCGCAGGGTGGTTATATGGACGGCATCTACGACACGCTGCCTACGCCCGGTCCGGCCATTACGGCGACCATCGACGCCCGGCTGCAAGTACTGGCCGAGGAGTTGTTGGTAGGCAAGGTCGGCAGTGTGGTTGCCATCGAGCCGGCAACTGGCGAGATACTGGTTATGGCCAGCAGTCCCAGCTACGACCCCGACGAACTGGTCGGCCGCGACCTGGGGAACAACTATATGGCCCTGCTGGGCAATTCCCGTAAACCGCTGTTCAACCGTGCCGTAATGTCGCGCTACCCGCCGGGATCCACGTTCAAGGTGGTGCAGGGGCTCATCGGGATGCAGGAGGGGGTGCTGACCCCCGATATGAAATATTCGTGCAGTATGGGGTATACGATCGGGCGCGGTGTGAAATGCCATGCCCACTGGTCACCGCTCGATCTGGTTGACGCCGTGCAGACCTCGTGCAACGCCTACTTCTGCTATGTGTTCCGAAATATACTCGACAACCGTAAATACGCGGGCGGCATCAAGGAGGCAATGGACGTATGGAACGAGTACGTGCAAAGCTTCGGGTTCGGGCGCAAGCTCAATTCCGACTTTATCGAGGAGATAAACGGCCGGGTACCCACCACGGCCGACTATGACAAGAAATATAACGGGCGGTGGAACTCCCTGACGGTGATTTCCCTCTCGATCGGCCAGGGCGAGCTGGACTGCACCCCGCTGCAAATGGCCAACCTGGCGGCCATCGTGGCCAACCGGGGTTACTACCACATCCCGCATATCGTCAAGGAGATACACGGGCGGGACTCGATAGACGCCCGCTTTTATGAAAAGCATTACACCAAGGTAGACCCGCAGTATTTCGATCCTATCGTGGAGGGAATGTACCGCGCGGTACATATGCCCGGGGGTACGGCCCAGCGCGTACGTCTCGACGGGGTGGAGATATGCGGTAAGACCGGAACGGCCCAGAACCCGCAGGGCGCCGACCACTCCACTTTCATGTGCTTCGCACCCCGGGAGAACCCGCAGATAGCCGTGTCGGTCTATATAGAGAACGGCGGCTTCGGGGCGACTATCGCCGCCCCCATCGCCTCGCTGCTCATCGAGCAATACCTCAACGGGGAGATCAGCCGCCAGTACCTGGTGGATCAGGTCAAAGCAATGAAGATAAACTACCCTTACTATGACAGGCAGCAAGACAGATAACGGCCTTGGGACGGGGTATCTCGACTGGTGGGCCCTGGCGATATATTTCGCCCTGGTCATCATCGGCTGGGTGAACATTTACGCCGCCGTTTATACCGAGACGCAGTCCGCCATTTTCGACCTGGGCCAGCGGTACGGTATGCAGCTTATCTGGATCGGGATATCGCTCGCCGTGGGGGTTGTGATCCTGCTTCTGGACGATAAATATTGGCATATACTTGCCTACCCGATGTACGGGCTGGCCATACTGCTCCTGCTTGCCGTATTCGTGCTGGGACGGGAGATCAAAGGCGCGTACGCATGGATTGTCATCGGGCCCGTAGCGTTGCAGCCCGCCGAGTTCGTGAAGTTCACCACATCGCTGGCCCTGGCCCGTTACATGAGCCGTTACAGTTTCAATATTCACCGGTTCTCGGACCTGTGGCGCGTCTTCGCCATAATTTTCCTGCCGGCGGCGATCATCGTCCTGCAAAACGATACCGGTTCCGCACTGGTTTACGGCGCCCTGCTGCTGGTATTGTACCGGGAGGGGCTCAACCCCTGGATCTTTGTGGCCCTGATAATGGCGGCCACCCTGTTCATTGCCGCGTTCCTGTTTACCCCGGCCACGATCCTGGTCCTGCTCGTACTGGGCTGTGCCGTCGCCGAGGGCCTCGTAAACGGCAACTGGCGCTCGAAAGCTATCTACCTCAGCTCGGTCGCCCTCTGTACCCTGTTGATATACTTCATATCGGCATTCCTGTTGCCGGGCAACCCGTCGGTATTCTGGTCCCTGCTGACCAGTGTTATCCTGACCCTCGTCCTTGTGATTATATACGCCTACCGGTACCGCCTGCGCAACGTCTATTTCTACATCGCCCTCTGCCTCGCCTCGGTCGCATTCGTATCCACGGTAGACTACGTGTTCGATAACGTCATGCAGATACACCAACAGAAACGTATCCTCGACCTGCTTGGCCTCGAATCCGACACCCAGAACTGGGGCTACAACGTCAACCAGTCCAAAATAGCCATCGGCTCCGGAGGCCTCTTCGGCAAGGGTTTCCTCGAAAGTACCCAAACGCGATTCGATTTCGTCCCGGAACAAAGTACTGACTTCATATTTTGCACCGTCGGAGAAGAATGGGGATTCGTCGGCACTACATTCGTCACGGCCCTGTTCTGCCTGCTGATTCTCCGCCTGATGAAAATGGGCGAACGCCAGCGCGAACCGTTCGGCCGAATCTACTGCTACTGTGCCGCCGCAATATTTTTCGCCCACGTGGTGGTCAATATCGGCATGACCATCGGTATTATGCCTGTCATCGGAATTCCCCTCCCGTTCTTCAGCTACGGCGGCTCGTCATTCCTGGCATTCAGCATCCTGTTCTTCGTCGCCGTAAGGCTCGACGCCGGAAAACGCGAACTGATGCGTGCCGGCTGACCTTTTGCGTCACTGCGAACATTCTTCGTCATTGGGAATGCAGTGAAGCAATCTCTTCTTCTCTTCTTCGTCACTGCGAACATTTCATCGTCATTGCGAGGGCTAACAGCCCGAAGCAATCTCGATCATTGCGTTATCAATTAAGATTGCAACCTCGCTCCGCTCCTCGCAATGACGTTCTATTGTTGCTCGCTCTGACGCTTTCCCTCGTCATTGCGTTTGCAGTGAGATTGCACTTCCAATTAAGATTTCTGCTTCGCGTCACTTCTCGCAATTACAGTCGTTAATGCCTTGCGCATCATCCTTTCATATCTTTTCCACTTTTGCTTGTCCAAAAGTGGAGCAAAAGACCCCGCCTCTCCGGGGTCAGGCGTCGCTCCCGGGAGCTTCCCTCACTACATGGTAGTTCGGGTGATCTCCCTCCTGCGACTTTAATCCTGCCCCGGCGAAAATGGCGGATAATTCCCGGCTCTGCCGGGACAGAAAATTCCTTACTTGGTTTCGGTAAGACAATTGTGTTTCGCTTTTGCCGAAAGACAGTTTATCCTTTTCGTCATTGCGAACGTTTCGTCTAATTCCCGTCATTGCGAGGGCTGAAAGCCTGAAGCAATCTCGATCCTTGTGTTTCCAGTTAAGATTGCCACGTCGCTTCGCTCCTCGCAACCGAGGCCGCATAATGCGGCCGAGCTCACCGAGCGGAGTCCCG
>JAJQED010000036.1 GCA_021201825.1 Alistipes sp. | reverse complement strand
AATCATTTTATTTAACATATTAATAATCAATGAATTAAAATTTAGAAATATTTTCTTTTTTGAGGACTGGACATAAATAATGGCTACCGATTGGGTAGCCATTATTTTATCTATTCGTTAAAATTGTATTTATATTTGGTATCCTCTGATGGGGTGATATTAACAAAGATACTATCAGCCTCTATGAGTAAATAACTATTAGGTTGAAAAATATGATTCTTCGTGTATTGTGGTAATTCTAATAGATAAGGTACTGGGACTATGCCATAAGTTAATATAATTGTTAAGTTTAATACCGAGGCGGTCGGATATGAAAATGATAAAACCAATGGAAAACTAAAACTTGCGACTGTTAAATAATTAATATTTAACTGGGGGGGGGGGTATTTTGGAATTTAAAGATATAATTCATTAGATATGTATATACCTATGTGGTACATTAAGGTATATAAGTGTGATTTTTGATCATAACCGGATAAAGTTGGTTTGGATGGGCAAGATAGCAACTCCTTTTATTATTTTTACGGCAAATTAAATCCCTCCCGATGAAAAAAATATTACCCGTCCTGCTGCTCATAGTTGTATCCCTCCCCGCAGGCGCCCAGGAGCCGCTGCTGTATACCGGCTGGAACTTCGAAAACCTCAATGGAAATGTGCAGTTGATGAGCACATCCACGGGCAAGGAGATACGGTTCGATGAGTCGGGCCAGATCGTGAAGCTCACTGACCGGTATTTCTCCTACGAACATACTTATTCCGACCCTTTTCATTACAACGACGGCTATGCAGATTACGAGGTGACTTTTCCAAAAGACTATATGCGTTTGGAGGAGGGCAATTATGAGCAGTGCGTTTACCGGTTCGACACTTTGGGGCGGATAGATAATTATTCGATAGAAGCTGAACATTGGAATTTGCAGGTATCCTATTCTTACGGTGGGGACGAGGATCGGTTCCCGTCGGTCATGATCTTAAAATACGACAGCGAAGTGGGAGAATGGCAGGAAGAACGCAGTTTTCAATACTGGTCTTTCGACCATTACGGCAATTGGGTTCAGCGGCATATAACCGGGGTTATATACGACCCTTATACCGGCACTGAAAAGTTTCAGCAAAATGAGTATGCCGTTTATGCTTACCGTGAGCCGGAAACTTCAGGCGCCGATACCCCTCCGGATTTTTTCGGTTTGGAGCAGGAAATGTACGAAAGGGTGATCGGGACGGAATATCCCGGCGTTTTCCGTTCCGGCCTCTCTTTTTCCGACGGCCTTACAATGTTCTTATTTATTCCGAAAGACGAGCCTGAAACGTGGGAAAAACGGGAACTGGAGAAAATGACCGTTGTAAGGGATGACGATAAATACGATGTTTTGGTGGAACGGCTCAATGAAATGTCCTATAAAGAATTATCCGGCCAGTTCTATATTTATGTATGGCATGTTCCGGCAAAATATCTTTTATATTTCCCGACCGGTGATCAGCCTTATATGCCCGATATGCGTGCGCCGTGGGAGGAAGCGGTTTACCGATTGGACTACGACTCCGGAGAAATCATACCCGCCGGAAACTTCGACATAGAATATAACGGCACCCGGCAAACCCCTATGTACCGATGGCTCGAGGAGTTCCTCGACAACCATCCGGCCAGGTAGTCGTTAAAACTTAAATTATGAGGGTAATATATCCCGCCGAAAAGTCATATAAAGTGATGCGGTGATAGGCGCGATATATCAATATGTCAATCAGGGTTCATAACTGAAGCAGGTCCTATCCTTACCATAAAGACAAACGCAAATTTTTACACCTCCAGGTCGGACCAGAATTCTTTTACCGATATACCGTAGTATTCGCACAGGTCTTTTAAGGTACTGATGGTGATATTATACTGCCCCCTTTCGACCCGTCCGATATGAATTGAAGTCTTGAAATAAACTGTTTCCTGTGATTCACCTTTAGCTTCCCGTAACCGTCTCAACTTCCGCCCTACTTTCTCAATAAAAAGTTGATTGCGTATTTGCTTTTTCATTTTTGAGCCTTCGCCTAACAGTTGGAGTTTAATTTACCCACTTGGAAGATTAATGATAAATAAACAGTTTTTCAATAGGAACTTCCAAAGCATTGGCGATTTTGACGATCGTATTAAGCCGCAGGTTCGTCCGCACTGTTTCGATTCTTATAAGGTTACTGTATTCGACATCGAGCTTATAGGCAAATTCTTTGATCGAATAATTTCTTTCGATCCTCATTTCACGGATACGCAGACCTAATTGTTTTTGAACTTCGAGATTGTCAAGCATAAATTATATCATTTATGATCGACCTCAAAGAAATATTAATCCCTTTACTTTTACTATATCACATACGACTGATCGCTGCATTGAATTAATAAATACATTATATTGCTGAAATATAGTACTTATAGTTCCTTTTAAAAATCGTTTAAGAATTCAATATCTTTAAGACCTTATCCTTAGCATATTTATACATTTGGTTGTCGGTAAAAGGATATTTCGAATGCCTGTTACGCAACAGGGTTACCGGCCCCAACCACAACACGAGCATGGTCAACCATGACCCGATAAAGCCGATAATATAATCGCTCGTGGATGCCAGGTGATTCACCGATACATACCATATATAGTAAATGCCGATTGGCCAGTGTAAAAACACTACGGACGCCAACCCCGGATTATACCATGTCTTCAGTTTTCGGTTGTTCCAGATACCGTGGTTTAATATCTGCACCATTCCCTGCCCTACCTGAATCAAGCCATACCATATGTCTCCCGGGAAGATAATAGCTATTATATAGAAAGTATAGGTCATGAAGACGTTATTTATCATCGCCGTATTTGCATTCAGCGGATAACGATCCACATCTTTCTTTTGACCGGAAAAGGCGATATTGAAAATCGACGGGAACCCTCCGGGAATACCGTACTCTTCAAACTGATGTACCAACATGGCCATAAAACTATATGTCAATATCACCTGGATATGGCTCATCAGATTAATTCCCCAAAAACCCATAAAATACGAAAGCACTACGAAAAGTATGCCCCCTATATAATACCAATTCTTTCTGTAAAAGTTCATGATATGAAATACCACCG
>JAJQED010000008.1:187510-251171 GCA_021201825.1 Alistipes sp. | reverse complement strand
GAAACTCAAAGACCGAGATTGCTTCGGGCTTTCAGCCCTCGCAATGACGGGGAAAAGAAAGAGATTGCTTAATTGCGTTCGCAATGACGAAGAATGTTCGCAATGAGGATGAAACGTTCGTAGTGACAGGATTCCCGCTACCGGGGAGCATATCCATAAAAAAGCCCTCTTTTTTTCCCATCCCATAATTTAATATCCCGTTCCGCCAGTCGGTTTGGAACAGGGTTTGGACCGATCCGTCGGGCGGCTTGCCTTGGCTTGCCGCGTACACTGCGAATACTGCATACACCGTGTGCGCCCTATATTCACCGTATACACCGTGTACGCCGCATACGCCGTGGAGACCGGCCGTCCGGAAAAATAGTTACGGTCTGCATAAAATCACGGGCTGTGAATCCCAACTTTTCTATCTTTGTCGTTAAATCCCATGGAAACGGAAAACGGACATACGGAACTTGGCAAATGCGTCCCCGCAGATACGGCGGGTGCGGCCGAACCCGCTCGCGACCATGCCGCCGAGGTAGACCCCGCCGCCGTTCCCTCCATTAAGCTCCGGCGGGCCATCTATCCGGTCCTGATAGGCCTTGCGGTGATCGTGTGGCTCTTCTGGAAAGATTTCGACCCGGCCGTCTTCGGCGACATAGATTTCCGCCTGGGCTCACTTTTCTGGCTTCTGCTGGCCATCGTTTTCATGGCCGGACGCGACTTCGGGTATATCCTGCGCCTGCGGACCCTCAGCGGCGGCGACCTTTCATGGGGCCAATGCTTGCGGGTAATAATGCTCTGGGAATTTACTTCGGCCGTGACCCCGTCGGCGGTCGGCGGTACGAGCGTCGCGCTGCTCTATATCCACAAGGAGGGTATCTCGGTAGGCCGCAGTTCGGCCATCGTGATGCTTACGTCGTTCCTGGACGAGCTCTATTTCATTATAATGTTCCCCCTGCTGGTAGTGATCATCGGTCCCACAAGGCTGTTCCACACCCCGGTCGGGGAGGGAATACTCGAGACGGGGATAATCAGCATCGCGGTGATAGCCTACAGTCTTAAACTGATCTACCTCGTCATCCTGAGTTACGGGCTTTTCTTTAATCCGCGAGGCTTGAAATGGCTGCTTATGAGGGTGTTCCGGATGGGGTGGCTCAGGCGGTGGTACCGTGACATGAACAAGGTCGGCACCGATATTGTCAACAGTTCGCGCGAGTTGCGGCGGCAGGGTAAACGGTTCTGGGCATCGGCGTTCGCCTCGACATTCCTGTCATGGACCTCGCGCTATCTGGTGGCCAACGCCCTCGTGATGGCGTTTTTCGCCGTAAGCGACCATTTCCTACTGTTCGCCAAACAGCTTGTGATGTGGATAGTGATGCTGGTGATACCTACCCCCGGTGGCAGCGGATTCGCCGAATATATTTTCACCAACTTCTGCAGCGACCTTATCGAAGTGCCGCTGGCTCTGCAGCTGAGCGCCGCCGCGCTGGTAGCGTTCCTGTGGAGGGGTATCACCTATTACCCCTACCTGATCGTCGGGGCAGTGATGTTCCCCCGCTGGATAGCCCGCAAGTTCGGGAAAGAACCCAAAAATACCTGCCCCTGATGGACTCCGTACCCAATACCGCCCTCCCTCTCCGCCGGGCTACCCTCCCCAAATCGGAGAGGCTTTCGGGCCGTGACGCGGTGGACGCCCTGTTCCGCGGCGGTGCCTCGGGATTCGTATATCCGTACCGCTACATATATTCCGTTGGCCCGCAAGAGAGCGGCTCCCCCGGGGACACGTCTCCCGTACGGATACTTTTCTCGGTCCCCAAACGTTACCATAAAAGGGCCAACAAGCGCAACCTGCTCAAACGCCGCGCCCGCGAAGCATACCGCCTCCAAAAGCTAACCCCGGAAGCCTCCGCGTGCCCGCTGAAAATCGCCCTGATATACTCCTCCAAAGAGATCGAAAATTACGCCCGGATAAACAATGCCATCCGAAAGATCATATCCGAAATTCAAAGCCGCCTGTAAAGCGATCGCCATCTTTCCGCTCATCGCCCTGGTACGCTTTTACCAATACTGCATATCCCCGTTCATCCCCAAAGTATGCCGGTACGAACCCTCCTGCTCGGTCTACGCAGTCCAGGCCCTCCGAAAATACGGACCCCTCAAAGGCTCATACCTCGCCGCCCGGCGAATAATCCGTTGCAACCCCTGGGGCGGCCACGGTTATGACCCCGTACCGTAAATAATTATTAAAGATATTTTTCTTCTCTTTTGTAAAAGAGAAGCAGAGTTTTTGGAGCAGCGAGGGTACGCCTGCTTGCAGGCGGTACCGAGTCGCGAGAAAAAAAGTAAAACAAAACTTTCTTGGAAACAGTGTTACCCCTGCGGGGTTTCCTCCTCCTTGTAAGGCAGAGACAAGCTTGCTTGTCTCTGCACTTACTGCGAGCGTCGGTTCGTTTCCTGCTACTGTCAGTTAATAAAGGAGGGGCACAAAGCCACGGCTTGTCCGTGCCCCTCCTTTATTAACTGAGAAAATCATGAGATACGCAGTATCTCCAAAAGTTCTTTGGTTCTTTTTTACAAGAAAGAACGAAGAATATTATTAATAAGCATTTATACGTAGGGAAAATGGGATAAAGTGCCACCGGTTGTAATGGGTGTCGGGGGTACTTTTGTGTTGAGGGGTGGGGATATGTTGCTTTGGGATAGAATTTTCAGGCAGTTCCCGCCCGGTTGGGGGGATTCCCGGCACACCCGGGCCGGGTTACTTCGGCAGGGATTAGGGATAAAGGCCGGCAGGAGCCGTCCATAGCTCCGGGGAGGGGCGAAAACAAATATACTACGGCCAGGCTTATGGGTAAATATTACGATATACTGATGCAGGATGTCCGTATGCGGGAGGGGTTGTCTTCCTGCATGAACTGCGGCGTTTGCACGGGGGTTTGCCCGTCGGCCGAGTTCTACCATTACGATCCGCGCCAGATCGTCAGCATAGTGCAGTCGCGTGATGACGAGGCTATCGAGGAGATCCTGCGCAGCGAGGCGCTGTGGTATTGCGGGGAGTGCATGTCGTGCAGGCCACGGTGTCCACGGGGCAACACTCCGGGTTATGTGATACAGGCCCTCAGGAAGTTGTCGCAGAGCGAGGGGTTCTTCGTGGAGTCCGAAAAGGGGCGGCAGCAGTTGGCAATAAAGCGGGTGATCGGGGGGAGTATCCTCGGCGAGGGGTTTTGCATCTACCCCAGGCTCGTTTCTCCCGAGCTGCATCCGGAGCAGGGCCCGGTGTGGAAGTGGATACTGGAGAACGACCGGGATATCTACGGGCAGTTCACCCCGGTCTACCGAACCGGCGGCGAGGGGGCCCTGCGCAAGGTGGACGAGGAGACGATGGGGGAACTTCACCGCATTTTCGAGGTGAGCGGCGGTAAGGAGTTTTTCGAACGTATCGAGGAGCATTCCGAGCGCAAGGCCCGCGAAATGGGGTACGACGGGGCCGGGGACGATTATTTTATGGACGTTTACACCTCCAATAACGGAAGCCATACCCAACAGTGAGACCCGAGCAAAAAAGTAACCCGGGTAATGCCATTGGAACCCGCTTGTAGAGCGGTTCCGAACTCCTCACCGACGGTCGGGGGACGGGATGAAGCAGGGGTGATCGAAACCCCGTTATGAATATCTGCGCGGGAGAACCGCTATGCTCATATTATAAGGAAAGATAGATATGAAAGGGGCCAGTTGGAAAGAGTACCAGAAAGATATCGCGGACGACGGTTACTTCTACGTCCGCAGCTGCATACGCCAGAATTTTTTTCCGGGGTCGGAAAAGGCTTTCCTGTCGATCCTGCGCAACGACCTGGGTAAGGATATTGGGGAGGACCTCAAGCATACATCGTGTACCGGCATAGGGTACCATACGGATATAGTCCCGCTGGAGACCATTATGACCGTAGTAGCGCGTCAGTTCGCCCTGATGGGCGAAGCCGGGTACGAGAACCTCACATCGTCGTGCATAACTTCGTTCGGCATCTATACCGAGATGCTCGAGACGTGGCACGAGTTCCCCGAGACGGAGGAGCGGACACGGGAATACCTTTATAAGGCTACCGGGCGGGAATTCAAAAAGCCTAAGAACGTGGCCCATACGTCGGACGTGATATACAAGCACCGGGAGGAGATCGCGGCAAAATCGAAAGTACGGCTGGTCAATGCCATGACCGGCGAGCCGCTGCAGGTGGTGGAGCATATCGGGTGCCATTACGCGAAGTTGTTCCCGAAGAAAGGGGTCGGCGGGTCGGAGTTCCCGTACGTGCTGGCAGGGATGATCGAGTCGTGGGGCGGCCAGGTGCTGGACTACCCGGAGAGGCGGCATTGCTGTGGGTTCGGGTTCCGCAATTACCTGGTTCAGGCCAACCGTGGGTTCTCCATTGCCAATTCGCAGAAGAAGCTGGAGTCCATGTCCCGGTACAGGCCTGATTTTATCGTGACCAACTGCCCCGGGTGCGCTATGTTCCTCGACAAATGGCAGTATACGATAGCCGAGATGGAGGGAAGTATCTATGGGCAGGACGGCAAGGGGATTCCCGTGCTGACCTATGAGGAGATGGCCGGGCTGGTGCTGGGTTACGACCCGTGGGCGCTCGGGATGCAGATGCACCAGGTGGCCGTGGAACCCCTGCTCGACAAACTGGGGATCGACTACGATCCGGCGGCCAAGTACCTGGGCCGCAACGGTAAATATATGGGGGTCCCGGACCAGGGGGCCGTAAATATGAACTGCACTTCACAGCCTTATATGAGGACGTTATGAGTGGGAAAGTTATCGTCATAGGCGGGGGAGTGGCCGGGATGCAGGCCGCAGCGACGCTGCTCGGCATGGGACACCGGCCGGTGATCCTCGAAAAGAATACCCGCATCGGGGGTAAACTGAACGACTGGCACAGGTTGTTCCCGTCACTTACACCCGCAACGGAAGTGCTGGAACAGCTTAAAAGCCGGCTCGACGGGGTGGAGGTGCTGACCGGTACGGAGGTTCAGGCCGTCGGGAGCGGGGAGGTGACCACCACGGACGGCCGCCGCCTGGAAGCCGACGCCGTTATCATCGCGTCGGGGTTCGAGGTCTTCCCGGCCGAATTAAAAGAGGAATACGGCTATACGCTTTACGACAACGTTTACACCACTGTCGATATCGAGCGGATGTTCAACGAGGGCAGGGTATGCCTTGCCAACGGTGCCGCCCCCCGGAGCATCGCGTTCCTGCACTGCGTGGGTTCGCGGGACGAAAAGGTCAGCCAGCGCCACTGCTCACGGGTATGCTGTATCACGGGGGTGAAACAGGCCATGGAGATGAAAGGGCTGTTCCCCGATGCCGAGGTCTATAATTTTTACATGGACATAAGAATGTTCGGGCCCGGGTACGAGGAGATGTACCGGGAGGCTCAGGAAAAATACAACATCCATTTTATCCGGGGCCGCATTTCGGAGGCCGGCGAAACGCAGGACCGCCGCGTGCAGATAAAGGCCGAGGATACCCTGATCGGGCGTCCCCTGAAGATGACGGTGGATATGCTTGTGCTGATCGTGGGGATGCAGGCGGCACGGAGCAACGTCCCGTTCGCCGGGTGCGAGGGTATACGGCTGCGCCCGAGCGGGTTCCTGGAGCCTGCGGACAGTTTCTGTTCGAACGTTTGTTCGGGCACACCGGGTGTTTTCTATGCCGGCACGGCCACCGCGCCGAAAAACGTCGGCGAAAGTATAAACGAGGGTACGGCGGCGGCCGTTAAGGCAGCCGGGTATATCGAAAGCGGAAAGGGCGATGCCGGTAGATAGGTCGATAAACTGGGGATACAGCATCAGCAGGCCACGGGCGATAGACATGGATGCAAACGACCATGATGCCGCCTCGCAGCTGCTGCGGTCGCTCCCCGAGTTGCAGGCCTGCATTGCATGCGGGTGTTGCGTGGCCACATGTACGGCGGGCAACCTCACGCCGTTCAATTTCCGCAAGGTACATACCCTGGTCCGCCGGGGGGAATACAAAGGGGCCTACGACGAGCTGAACAAGTGTATGCTTTGCGGCAAATGCCGCCTATGCTGTCCCCGGGGGATCAATACCCGTGGGGTGGTGATGGCCATCAAGAGAATATTAGGAGAATACTGACCCGGGCGATGGATGGCTTCCAGCAGGACATATTAACGTATTACGACCATTTCGTGATCCCGTTCACGGTCGGGGCGGCGGTGTTGTTCGCCGTGCTGGCCTATAAATACTGCCGGTGGTTCGTCAAACTGCCGCCCGCCGATAGGAGCCTGACGCTCCGGGGGCTGTTCTCACGCAAGGTGTTCGGGGCCATAGGGGAGGTCGTAAGCGAATCGTTACTCCACAGGCGCATATTCAGGGTGAACCCGCTGCTCGGGTATATGCACATGAGCCTGGCGTTCGGGTGGTTCCTGTTGATCGCGGTAGGCTGGGTCGAGGCGTCGATGCACCTTACCGAGGGTTATGCTCCGCTCCACGCCCATGTTTTCTACAAATATTTCGTCCCGGAACCGACCGGAGCGGCAGGGGAGCGCGTGCTTTCCAACCTGATGGACCTGCTATTGCTGTTCGTACTTTCGGGTGTGGCCCTTGCGTGGTTCAAGCGGATGCGGTCCCGGGCGCTGGGAATGAAGCGGACCACGAAACATGTGGTCGGAGACAGGATAGCCCTCACGGCCCTGTGGTTCGTGTTCCCGGTGAGGTTCCTTGCAGAAAGCGCCGAGGCGGGTCTGAAAGGCATACCTTCCTTCCTGACGGGTAACCTTGGTGAAGCGATGGTAGGGGCGTTCGGGTCGCAGTTCGTGTCGGGCTTCTCGACCGTGGCGTGGTGGACTTATTCCATCGTGCTGGCCGTATTCTTTATAGCGTTGCCGTTCTCGCGCTACATGCACATCTTTACCGAGATACCGTTCATTTTCCTGCGCCGGTTCGGGCTGCGGAGCGGAGAGCAGAAAACCACTTACGACAACTTCCAGATCGAGGCCTGTTCCCGGTGCGGTATCTGTATCGACCCGTGCCAGTTGCAGGCGGACGGGGGGCTTAATGACGTGCAGTCGGTATACTTCCTGCGCGACAGGCGTTACCATAAACTTTCGCGCCGGGTGACGGACAACTGCCTGATGTGCGGGCGGTGCGAAGCCAAATGTCCCGTTGGGATCGAGCTCACTGCGTTGAGGCTTAACAGCCGGGAGAAGTTCTCGGCGCTCCCGGCCGACGACCGGTATGCATATCTGGGCGGGGTCGACAGGTCGTCGGGAAGCGGCCGGGTCGGCTATTTCGCCGGATGTATGACGATGCTCACCCCGCGGATATTAAGCTCGATGGAGAAGATATTCGAGGCCGCCGAGCAGAGCGTGTGGTGGGCCGACCGGGACGGGGGGATATGCTGCGGCCGTCCGCTCAAGCTGTCGGGTGAGGCGGCGGCGGCCCGCAGGATGATGGAACATAACCGGGCCCTGTTCGCCAAACAGGAAATAACCACGCTTGTAACCTCATGCCCGATCTGCCTCAAGGTGTTCCGGGAGGATTACGACCTTGCAGGGATCGAGGTACTGCACCATTCTCAGTATATCCTGCGCCTGATAAACGAGGGCCGGCTGGAAGTGGTGCGCCAGGATACCGCATTCGCTTACCACGACCCGTGCGAACTGGGGCGCGGCTGCGGGATTTACGAGGAGCCAAGGGATGTGATCCGAAAGGCCGGTAGCATTGTAGAAGCGGATGGGAACCGTGAGGACGCAGTTTGCTGCGGCGCGAGCCTGGCCAACCTCGAGATCGGAGAGGAGGTACAGCAACAGATCGCCGCGGCGGCAGCCGTGCGGTACCGGGATACGGGAGCATCGGTGCTGGTAACTTCCTGCCCCTTATGCAAGAAGTCCATCGGCCGCGCGTTCGGCAAAACGGCCGATATCGCGGAGGTTATTGCCGGGTCACTCGGCGGGTAACCGTATCCCAGACAAAACATTCCATACTTACCGCAGGGTTCCGCAATAAAAATTGCGGAGTGGTTTTTGCCGTTTAGGGAAAAAGTATTACATTTGCAGTCACAATATCGCGGGGTGGAGCAGTTGGCAGCTCGTTGGGCTCATAACCCAAAGGTTGGAGGTTCGAGTCCTCCCCCCGCTACTCGGAAAAGGTTCGGATTATTCCGAACCTTTTTATTTTTGTATAATATAAAAAATAAAGAAGTAAGTCATTGATTTGCAGAATGCAGGTGCAGTTTTGATTTCGGTGCAGTTATGGATAAGTTGAGTTTAAGTACCTATAAACCACAATGTTTTGCACTACTTCAAATAACTTATACAAATATAGTGATTTTACTGGAATGATGCACTCGAAAAAGAATTATTTTACCGTTTAATATATCTTAAACAGTATTTTTTATTGGCTAAGATTACCGCTATTATCGACAGTTATTCATAATCGTTTTGTGTGGATAGAATTTATTATTTATTACCTTTGTCGGTAATTAATAGTAAGTTATGCCCCGATTTAATCTTTTTTTATTCTCTATCGCAATCGTATTCTTCGCATATTTCGGACAGTCGGTTTGCGGTCAAAACCGGGGTGCTGAGAAGCCGGTTTACACCGAAATAGAGGAATATCACCGCACCTTAACCCCGGAACGGCAAAAGGCTTATGAAGCCGCGCGGGCACAATATATAAATCAACCACCGGCGACGCTGCCTCTGACATCAAATCCACGTCTGGCGGAAAGTTATACGAATATAATGGCTAAACCGGAAACGGACGCAGCAAATGTTTCTGATAAAATTGCCGCACTACAAAAATTATCGGTGGAGGCGGCCCGTAAAAAGGCAACATACCTCGAACTGGAGTGCCTATACCGGGCATTTATGCTGGCCTTCTGGTCGGATTACCGGGACTATTTCAAAGGATTCGAACTGGCGCTTGTCCTCGAAGAAAAGCTGTCGGAGGTGACCGAGCGCGGGTACCCCGACCGCCGCAACGCATATTTCCGTATCAGCGAGGCCTACTACCTTTTCAAGAACTACAACAAGAGCATCGAACTGGCCCTGCAGGCCATAACCGACCAGCCGCCGCGTTCGTTCACCGACCGGGCCAACCTCGAAGGGCGCAAAATACTGGCTATGGCTTACGGGATGGTGGGCGATTTCGACCGATCGGACGAGGTTATCCGCTCGACATGGCAAAGCGGCGATATGGTCGAGGGCCGTCCGGTTTTCAACGCAATGGCGCTGGCCCACATGGCCTGCAACGAGATGGATCGCGGCAATTGGCGCAAGGCACTCGCCCTGAACGGAGAGGTGCTGGAATACCTGAAAACCACGGGCGATCCCGGCCACGTCGCCGGGATGTACGCCTGCCAATCTTTTTGCTATTACGGTCTGGGCGAGCCGGAGAAGATCGGCGCCATCGCCGACAGTATGCTCCACTATGCCACCCTCGACAGATACAACCGCAACAAGCGGCTAAAACAGGCATACACAAATCTTTCGCGTTATAACGGGGTTATCGGCAACATTCCCGCAATGCAGCAGTACCAGGATTCCCTCGTGGCAATATACAGGCGCGAAGATGATGCGGCGGCATCGCAATACATATCACAGGCCCGGCAGGGGTTCGCACACAATAAGATACAGGAACGGGAAGAAAACCTTAAACGACAGAGGGCTATCATCGCCGCCGTTACGGGTGTACTTGTTCTGACCCTTTTCTTCCTCACGATTATCCTGCGTCTTTACCGCCGCCAGCAGGCGGCCTACAAGGCCCTTGCCGAGAAAGCCCGTGCATGGGCTGAAACGGGTGCCGCACTCAAGGTTTACGGCCCTGGCAGGGCGGGCAGTGCTGATGCTTCCGACAGCGGGAACCCCACGCGGCAGGAAAACAGCCGGGAGGTAAGGGAAATCGCGGAAAGGTTACAGGACTATATGGCCTCCCACAAGCCCTATCGCGACCCGGAACTGACCCTCGACGGGCTTGCCAGAGTGTTGGGGATGACCCGGAACAAATTGTCGGAGGCGGTAAACAGCGCCAGCGGCAAAAGTTTCAAGCTATATATCAACGACCTGCGCGTAATGGAGGCCCTGCGGCTGATGAACGCCAATCCGCCCTCCTGCCTGTCGATGGAACAGCTTATGGAACGGGTCGGCTTCAACGGACGATCGACTTTCTATAACTCGTTCAAGACTATCACGGGTTTAACTCCAGCGCAATACTGGAAAAACATAGACTACGGCAAAAAAAGTTAAATGCTTTTTTCTTTCTGTCGGTAATGAGTAACGCCCCTTTCGAGGGGCGTTACTCGTTTGTGGCCTGGCTGTTTGAAGTCGGAAATCCCTAAAAATGCTTAAAAATCCGTCCAATTTGTCCAACCGTGTATAGTTGGACAAAATTTCGTGGTCGGAACTATACATTTGAACGGAAAATGATGCGGGTAAAATATCCGCACGAAAGAATATGTAAAGCCATGAGTTACGATCCGATAATCTACGATTATAGCTGGGTCTATGTGACCCGTTCGGGGCGGCGTAAATACACTATCGGCATTGCCTTCCGGGAGGACTATCCGTTGCAGGAAGCCATCGAGGGGCGCGAGGTGATCCTGTGGCGGCGGTTCGATGACCTGATGGCAGCCGTGGGATACCGGATGATACTGCTGGGATTAAGCACTAAGGAACTGCTGGTAGTTGTAAAGCGGTATAACGAGCGGCAGAAATTAAGAGAGCGATATATGGCACTGCAACAAGAAAATAATATACTATGAGAAAGATTTTTACACTACTTACCCTGCTTTGCCTCTGCTGCGGGGCCTTCGCACAGACGGCCCCCGACGAGGTTGTAACGTTCCGGTTCGTGCCGGGCGACGATATGTTTTATATCCCGTGGGAGGGGAACGATGCCGAATTAAACCGGCTCTACTCGCTTCTCGACCGCTACCGGTCGGAGATAACCGACGGGGCGATACCCGTGTACGTGGACGGGTACAGCCCCACCAAAAGCCTCTCCTTCATCCGTGCAAACCGGGTGAAGTCTGAAATGATACTGCACAAGGGACTGCGGGAGGACAATTTCATAACCCGGAACTTCGCCACGGCTTATACCGCCCCCGAGGGGACGGTGTATAAGAATATGGTAGTGGTAACGCTTCAGATTCCGGCGACGCCGGAGCCTCGGCCGGAACCCAAACCACAAAAACCGGAGCCACAGCCGGATCCCGACCCGGTTACAGAACCGCAGCCGGAGCCTATCGCTGAACCGGAGCCTATGCCAGAGCCAGCCCCGACCGCCTCGTGGTGGCAAAACGAGCCTTACCGCCTTGCGGTGCGGACGAACCTGCTGTACGACGGGTTCGGACTGCCGACCCTCGGCTTGGAATACCGGATCAACCGCCATGTGGGCATCAAACTCGACGGCAGCCGAAGCTGGTGGGGCGACGCGGGCGGCAAGGTGCAAAAGATATGGCTTGTAAGCCCGGAGGTGCGCTGGTACCTTCTCGATTCAAAGCGGCTTTACGTGGGTGCCGGGGCGAATTTCGGCAAGTATAACATCTATAAATACCCGGTCGGCGGTCTGTTCTCGTCCGATACGGGCTATCAGGGCAAGATATGGAGCGCCGGGGCTACGGTGGGCTATCAGCTTTACCTCTCCCCCTGCTTCTCGCTCGACTTCAATGTTGGCCTGGGTTATACCCATTCCGAGTACGATAGTTTCAATATCGAGAACGGCGAGCGGGTTAATAAGGACAGGGACAAAACGAAAACTCTCTGGGGGCCGACACAGGCGGGCGTGAGCCTTATTTGGACGATAGGGAACAAGTAAACTATAAAATCCAACGATATGATAAATGCGAAACAGATAATCCGGGCGGCGGTACTTGTGATGGGTGCCTTCGCGGTGGCTTCCTGCTCGAAGGACGGGCTGGTGCCTGACACTCCGGGCGGGGGAACCACAGTGCCCGGCGGCGAAATAATTTTTGATATAGGTTTTGCCCCGCTAACACGAGTGGCGACCGGCACCGACTTTACGAGCAATTGGGAGGAAGGCGATGCCATAGGAATATTCGCCTGCGCCAGTGGAACGACCCTCGCGCAAGGCGGCAACTATATCCACAACGTGAAGCTGACGTATAGTGGCGGCTCGTGGAAACTCGACGACGGGGTGGAATTATGGCACCTACCGAGCGGAGGTAAACTCGATTTCTATGCCTATCACCCCTACGATGCGGCGGCTACCGACCCTACGGCGATAGCGTTTAATGTGGCTGCCGACCAGAATGCGGCTACAACGGTCGCGCTTCCGGGCGGCGGGAGTGCCGAACGGCCGAATTACAACCTCTCCGACTTGCTGACGGCCAGATCGGACAATGGCGGCTCCGGTTGGGGAAAGGGCCAAACGGTCAGCCTGCAATTCTCTCACGCCCTGGCTATGGTGGAAGTATCGCTGGATAACGAGAGCGGCGGGATCGACCCCAACGTAATATCCGTGAAGCTGCAAAATGTGAAGCCGGGAGCGACGTTGAACCTGGGCGGCACGACCGGGCCGCAGGTGGAATTGGCGGCGGCGGATAACGAGCCGACCGCTATAAAGATGTACCGCGTGGAGCAGGAAGGCACACCCGAATACAGAACGACTTTTACCTTCCGCGCACTTGTTCCGGCGCAGGAATTAAAACAGGACAGCCGCCCCGCACTTATTTCCAACGGTGAGCAGCTGCTCCAAAGTTCGGCCCTTACGGGCGATATAATGCTCCAAGCCGCGCAAGCCGAGCAGTTTACCCAGATAATACCCATTTCTGCAATCTCTGCCCAGCCGGAGGCCAACAGCTATATGGCACGTCCTTACGGACAGGCTCTGCTTATCCCCGTATCGCAGGCCAACCGGGTGCTTAACGGGGAAGACCTCGGAGCCTCCATTGCCGGATTGAACACCGTAACGACCGGAGATTACACGGTGGAACTGGTATGGGCCGACACGCCTATCGGGGACGGCGGCGTGGTAACTGCCGCCGGGCCGGTAGAGATCGACGGGGAGGGATACCTGCTTGTTAAACCCGGCATCGAAGGCAATGCCGTGATCGGTATTAAGCTGAACGGGGAGCTGGATTACCGATGGAGCTGGCATATATGGGTGACGGAGCCGGTAACATCCGCAACCGACACCGAAACCGGCCTGACATGGATGGATCGCAACCTGGGTGCGGCAGTTGCCGGACTTTACGACCCGGACGGCCGCAACGGACTGTTTTATCAGTGGGGACGCAAGGACGCCTTCCCGGCCGGGGACGGCACCGGTAATAACCAGACCTATTACACCCCCGACCATCCGTCCGGTACGACTGACAATTTACCTACCGGCACCTATACCGAACTACCCGGTATGGTGCAAAACCCGCTGAATTTCGCAACGAATAACAGCACGTATTACGGTTCGGTAAACCAATCAGGCGATCAGAACAATTCCTGGGGCGGGGTTTCGGGTGGTAAAACAGCTTACGACCCCTGCCCTCCGGGATGGAAGATGCCGCCTATTTTAGTTAGCGGCACCAACAGTTGGGGAAATAGCGGGGATTGGGGTTCTTTCACCGATAAGGGCCGTGTATTTAACGGAGTGAACAGCACGGCGGATTTAAACCATTATTATCCTGCCAGCGGCTTCCGTAACCTCTCCAGTGGTTTTTTGCAGGTCCAGGGTACGTACGGGCGCTACTGGTCTACCACTGCGCAGTCGGCTACCTACGGTTACGCCCTGTACTTCAACAGTGGTAGCGTCAACCCAGCCAACGCCAACAATCGCGCCTACGGCTTCTCAGTCCGTTGTGTCGCAGAATAATCGAGGGAACTTGTTTTCCGGATTCGATTCTTTGCCGCAGGATATTTAAAAGTCCTGCGGCGATAAGGGAGAAATAATTGGTAATGAATATAAAAACAAAATATATGAAACGAAAAACGAAAAAAAGAGTGCTACCGGGAACATGGTTCTACGGGGTCGGTGCCTTTGTGGTCGGATTGCTTGCCCTGGCGGGCTGTTCGACCGATGAGCCTGGCGGCCCGGACGATGGGCTGGTGGCCGTGGAGTTTACAGCCTCGGTAGGCGGCGCGGCCCTTCCGCAGGGGCGGAGTACCGACGGAGCGCAGACGCGCGGCCCGGCAGGTGGCGGGGCGAACGATCCGCAAACTTACACCGGCACGACCTCTACGGGTGTCCCATACCGGGACTTTACCGATGCCGACGGGTTTGAAACGCGGGCGTTCTATCCGGGTGGCGCCTCACGGCAATCCGAAATTGCGGGAGCATCGACCGGAACCTCAACCGTGGGCGGCTCGGCCCCTGGAACCCGAACTACCGACGGTGGGGATAGTTGGGCGGCGGGCGACCAGGTGGGTATGTTTATGGTAAGCACGGGCGGTACGCTTCCCGGCGGTATTCTGAGCGTGGGCGGTACGACGGCCGATAACCGCCTTTACAATGTAAATCCGGGCACGGGAGCGCTTACCCCGGACGACGCCGGTGCGCTCTATTATCCCCAATCGGGCAATGTGGACTTTATCGCCTACTATCCCCACACGGGAACGGCCGGAACCGGCTCAGGCCAGATAGATAATTACATTTACCACCTGACCGTGGACGGGCAGACGGATGAGGCGGCACAGAACGGCCTCGATGTGCTGTATGCCAAAGCGGACAACGGCGGCTTCGGTTACACTAAAAGCAAAACGCCGGTAGACCTACAATTCGGCCATGTATTGAGCAAAGTTACGCTGAATGTAAGTGCCGGGGACGGTATCGAGGCCACGGGCATTCAGGGCATGACCCGCTCGGCGGTCGAGTTTCGGGGTATGCCGGGAACGGCCACGCTCGATCTGCAAAACGGCGGGATTACCGCCGGTTCGACTGGCATCTTTAATCCGGCGAAAGCCTCGGCACCCTTCGGTTCGGCAGATGCCACATTTACGGCCCTCGTGGTTCCCCAGGCGGCAAACGCTTACACGGGACGCACGGTGGTATTTACCCTGGCAGGAGTAGCCGACCCGCTGACCTGGACTATACCCGACACCGAAGCATTCGAGGCCGGACAGCATTACATCTACCCGGTGTCGGTTACCCTGAACGGCATCTCCGTCGGCATTCCGACCATAAACCAGTGGACGCCGAACCCCAACACCGACGGCAGCGGGGAGGCGGAAATCATCACACCGCCATTCGAGGGAAAATTAATCAAAGCAGGAACATTCCAAATGGGTAGTCCGGTAACGGAACCTAACCGCAGTAGTAACGAAACCTTGCACGCGGTAACTCTGACGAAGGATTTTTATATGGGTAAATATCCGGTAACGTTCACAGAGTACGATGCCTTCTGTGATGCGACAAGCCGCACAAAACCGAACGACGGGGGATGGGGCCGCGGCGACCGTCCGGTTATCTATGTATCATGGGACGACGCGGTTGCCTATTGCGAGTGGCTTTCCCAGACTACGGGCATGACCGTTCGGCTTCCGACCGAGGCCGAGTGGGAATATGCCTGCCGAGGCGGTCAGACGGAAAGTCTGCCGTTCGGTATCGGCAATGGTAAATACCTGGACGGAGATATGGCAAATATTAACGGGCGGTATATTTACGATATGGACGATAATGGTCATAAAGATTTGGGGTCGGGTTACGGCACTTATTTAGGGCAGACATCGGCGGTCGGTCAATATGACCCTAACGGTTACGGCCTTTACGACATGCATGGCAACGTGTTCGAGTGGTGTTCGGATTGGTATGGTATTTATGACAGCGGCTCTGTAACCGACCCTACCGGCCCCGATGCGGGCATCAACCGTGTGCTGCGCGGCGGCAGTTGGAGCAACGACGCCCAGGTCTGCCGCTCGGCATACCGTAGCAGCACGAACCCCGACTACGCTTACTACAACTGCGGGTTCCGCGTGGTGTTCGTCCCATAGTTGCCCGGAGGGCTTCCTCCTCCGCGCAGGGCATAGCCCATGCGAGCATGGCTCTGCACCTGCTGCGAGCGTCGGTTCATTCGCTTTGAGCAAAAACGAGTATGCCATAAAGCAAGGGAGGGACGACCGCAGCGGAAGGCATACGAGGCACTTTAAAACCGCGAAGCGGTCGATTTTTGAAAATATTTTGAAGTGTCCGCTTTCCCCCGCCTTTGGCGGTCTGGAAAAAATAAAGGTAAAAACAACGATAACATTTAATTATTTATTCAAATGAGTACAAAACTGAAAATCAAAACAATTACGGCCGGAGTGCTGGCCGTGGCCGCGTTGGCCGGTTGCAATGTGAACGACCCGATCAGCGAGGCGCAAAAGAGGCAGGCCCTAAGTTTCACCGCTGGGATTGCCGAGGCCACACCGGCGCAGCCTACCCGTGCCGCCGGAGAAGATTGGGCCGCCGGGGATGCCATAGGTATCTTTATGGTGGAAAACGGTTCTACGAGTATCGTGGACGAGGCCGGAAATAAAAAGTACGAGGTTTCCAACGCCGCCACCGGCGCGTTCGAGGCCGCCACGGATGCCGACAAGATGTACTACCCGCAGGACGGCACGGTGGATTTTATCGCCTATTATCCCTATTCCGCCACGGCAACCCTCGCCACCGCTATTTCGGTCAATATCGCAACGACACAGACCACGGCCAACCAGCCGACATTCGACCTGCTCTACTCCAAAGACGCTACGGATAAGAGCAACGCGGACGACCCTGTTAAACTCGGATTTACGCACCAACTCTCGAAGCTGGTGATGAACATCGTTGCCGGGGACGGCCTCACGGAAAGCGACCTTACCGGTATGACCGTAGCGATAAAGGATATGAATACCGCCAGCAAGTTCGACCTATCGACCGGGTCGCTCGGCACACCCGGAACCCCGACCGACATCATCCCCCGCACCCTGACCGACGGGAAAGAGTATGACGCGATTATCCTGCCGTCGGAAGCGATAAGCGGCGACGGGGATTATTCGGTGGAATTTATTATCGACCCGCAGGGCAAAGCCGAGCCGTTCGTCTGGAACATGGCCGCCGGAACCGGCTTCGACGGCGGTAACGAATATACCTACGAGGTAACCCTCGGCCGCACGGAAGTAACGGCAACCGGCAAAATCATACCATGGGTGCCTAACTTCCGGGGCCAGGTTACCGCTGACTAAAACTTAAATAAAATGCGGAAGCCGAAAAGCTGTTAATAGAGTAGGCGCCTTTAAAAATAATTTATCATGGAAAAAGCATTTAAAGAAATTTCCGAACGGATCCGTCAGCACATGGAGCAACAGTTCGATTCTCCGGAGCAATCGGATAACGGTAAAGATGAACTCGGTATTAGCGGCACGGTTAATTTTGATGAGGCGGTAGACGGTAATGGCGACGGGCATTACAAGTTTTCCCAGTACGGCGGCGGCGCCAAAGTCCATGCCACGGCCGTAATTGAAGAACCGGCAAATGGTGTTTTCGATATCGATGTTCGCAGCAGCGACGGAGGAAAGATTGTAGCTAAAGGAATTAAGGCCGGTACAGAGGTGAGTGGAACACTAAGTACCAGTTTCTTCCACTCTACAACTGTAAAGGGTGATCTGCATTGTTCGATACCGAACGTGAGGGTAAAAGGTAAGATCCATTATAAAATATAACGGAAAATACCGAATTTCCTGATCTATACTACCAGCGCCGGTAGTGTATATAGATAGGCCCGCTAAAGCGATACGGCGAACCTCTCCTGGTAGTACACGGGGGAGGTTTTTTATCAATTTACTACCCGATAAACTTTTAAATCATGCCGCTATGAACGACTTTTTACTCAAACTGAAAAAGGAAACCGAGCATAAATTACGCATGATTAACTCGGCGGAAAAAGACCCGCTAAAAAGAGCCTATTCTATCGCACTGGCATTGGCCGAAGCCAACGCACAGCTTAAAGCCCGTGTTATCGACCATGAGTTCGGGAACAAGGACGAGGAGATATATTTTTTCAAATACGTGAAGCCCTACCTTGTGTCCCGGCTGATATACTGGTGCCAGGTTTACAATATCGAAATGAACCGACCCGTGGGGCCTGTGGAGGTACAGCGGGAATACCTGTACCGGGAACTGCGCAACCTGCAAGACTATATCGAACGCAGGCCGGAGTTTTACAGCTACTACCGCCTCGGTTCGACCCACAACGACGTGTATTACTTCACGCGGGATAAATTCGAGATCGGGCGCCAGTACCTCGAAGCGATCATGAGCGAGCGGGAGCCGAGCTACTCGACCAACTGCGACTACAAGCTGGCGAAGATACAGGCCAACGAGCGGCTGGAAATCCTGCTTAAATCGCAACTGGACGAACTGGATCACCCGCACGAGGAAATCGTGCAGTTACCCTGGGCGGCCAAAAAGGTGTTCCTTATCGAACTGCTCTACGCGCTCGATTCGTTCCGGGCCTTCGGCAACATACCGCTGTAACGGGTGGTGTTCGTGTTCCAGAAACTTTGCGGTATCGACCTGGGTAACGTATCGAGCGCCTTTGCCGAGATGAAAGAGCGGAACGACCCTACGCCTTTTTTGGATGCCCTTAGGGATGTGCTGCTGCGGAGAATGAAGCGGGATAAATAGAGCGGGCTATCTGTGGGTTATATTAGGAAAAAGATATAGATTTGCAACCGAATTAAAATTCGCAGTATGGTATAAACAGACTTTGAATAGATAGACCGGCTTATGGTTTGCAGTAGCAATGATGCGACCAGAGGCCGGGAAATGGATACACGCTTTTTCTTTTTATCGGGAAAACTGACACTTTAAACGGATAAACGAGAAGTCATAAGCGCGGTATTCACGCATTTGGCGTGGATTTGCGTTGGCTCGTTTAAGGTATAGTCAGTACCTCCCGATAAGCGGCGCAACTTCCGCGCCTTTTCGCAATCGGAGGCTCCTCTAATACACGGAAACGATGAAAATAATAATCTATTCATTCATAACTCTGGACGGCTTCGTGGCCGAGGCCGACAATGAAGCCTGGCGGTGGCTGGAACAGAACAGCGATCCGGGCCTGGGCGACGGCTTTCTCCGCTCGGTCGATAATGTGGCGATAAGCGGGATTCATTACGCTGCCCTGCAAGGCTCCGACCTGTGGCCCTTCGGGAGTAAAAAATGCTATATATTATCGCCCTATGATATTGCCGCACCGGCAGGGGCCGAAATTATCCTGTGTGGGGAGAAGGATCCGGCGGGTGCGGTGGAGGCGCTACGCGAGAGTGTCGGCGGGGATATATGGCTTGCCGGAGACACCAGAACTGTCGCACGGTTCCTCGGAGCCGGACTGATCGACGAGGTAGTGCTGAACATTCTGCCCGTAACCCTCGGCAGGGGTACCGCTTTTTTCGGACAGTCCGACCGGGTTGCCTATTGGAAGCTGTCGGAGCATCAAATATTCGAGGGCGGGATTATCCAGGCCCGGTACACAGCCCAGCGGTAGTACCCACAACCTTAAAACTCCCTTAAAAATAGACCTACGGGCCGGTTTATACCCAGCCTGGGTTTGCCTTAATTCCAACAGGGAACCGGGCGAAATATGGCCCTATAAGGCCATGCAAAGCCCACAAAAGCCGATTTAAAAAAAATCGGGCCGGGCGTAATTTCCCTTTTCCTTTATTCAATCAATACCTTCCTTTAAAGGCTTTGCCGTCAGCACGTTTTCCGGCCTTCGGAAATCGCGTACCCTATTTTCCGGTTCCGAAAATTGGGTCTGGTCGCATTTCTCATATCCAAAAAATGCGGCCGGGAGCCGTCCGGCGGGCCGTACCCAGAAAAACCACACCCAGCCTCCTTACAACGCCTGGTATTACTGCTGAACTTTGCCGCTACAACCCAAAGAAGCGGAAAACATGAAGGTAATTACTATTGATTCGGAAGCCTATAAATCCCTCGTTCGCAAGATCGACCGGGTTTACGACTTCATCAAGGCCCGGACGGAAAGGGAGGCCGAACCGGCACCCGATCCCGGCCAGGTATGGATAACGAACGGGGAAGCTGCCGCCCTGCTGGAGGTCAGCACCCGCACCCTTCAACGGATGCGCTCGGCCGGGGAAATAACCTACTCGATACGGGGCGGCCGGGTTTGGTACACCCTGGAGGAAATACACCGGGCCATGTCCGGGCGTGTGGTGGCAAGTAAGTACCGTCAGGAAGGCGAACTGCTCAGAGCGCACCAGGCGTACAATGAGAGCCGAAGGGCTGCGGGAACAAGGAAGATTAACAAACTAAAATAGCTGTATTATGGGAGATAAAGATTTATTCGTATGGCTGCAAGAATGGTTCGAGCGGTTTATCGGGCGGTTTGACAGCCTGGACGACAACCTGCAACAAATATCGGGCAGGTATAATTTTCTGAATGGCGAACGGCTGCTGGATAACCAGGATGTGTGCCAACTGCTTCATGTGAGTAAGCGCACCTTGCAGCGTTACCGCACTTCGGGCGAGTTGCCCTACCAGACCATATACCATAAGACGTACTACCGCGAGAGCGATGTGGAGGCTTTCATAAATCGCACTTTTCCAAAGGGGGCGACCCGGAAAAGTACGACCCTGACGGGTAAAGGATCATCCCTGCAAAGAGCATAAAAAAAGGCGGAGGGTACCGCCTTTTCGTGTTATCTGGCCGGGGGGTTAGCAGCGGCTAAAAACGTGGCCGTCCTCGAACCAGTAATCGGTCATAAACAGGTCGCGGGCAAACTTCTCGTAATCGAAATAGGTTTTTGCGAACTCCGGCAGGTCGTAACACTGCTCGACAACATCATAGGCGTAATCTTCTTCGTCTTTGTAGGCGCCCTGGTAATCGTTGCGGAAGGAACTGATAAGCCCGTTAATATCGTCCGTGTCAATATCCCGGCTGCCGTCGTTAAGCCATATATAAAAGGCATCCTGCTCGCTTTCGTCCATATCCGAAACGGCCTCGATCACTTCAAACAGGTTATCCGACATCCAGCTTTCGCCGATAAGCGATGTAGGTATGTTCTCGAAATCCTGAAACATAAACTCCGGGTCTTCCTCGTCGCTGTGAAGCTGGCGGCAAGCCTCGTAAAAATCTTCTTTGTCGCTATAATCCGAGAGGTCTAACCACTTCCCGTAAATGGAACCTTCATTATACTTGGCATAAGTGCCTACATAAACCCGTGCTTCTGATAAATTTTCCATAACTGATTTTTTTAGAACCGACTGCCTTTGTCGGTTATTGTTTTTATGGGCGATACCTGGTGTAGGGGTTAGGGTTGTCAAGTTTTCCGCAAAAAATACGCTCCCCGGAGGAAGATTTTTTGACGGAATCTGCCAGGGCCGAAAGAACTTTACAACCCGTTAAGAGCGCGTAAACACCTTTGCCCGCAGAAATACAATAACCCGGTAAAGGAGGTTCCCGAACAGTTATGGATCGGTCGGAAGCCGGATATAGCACTTATACCCTGTATGGAGGTTTTTGGGAGGTGGTAAGACGTTTTTACGGCGACAAAGAATTGACAGGGGCTTGCCTGGAACAGCAGTAAGCAGAACCGGATAAGGTCAGGTTTAATACATACCGTCAACCCAGGGCTGGTATAAAGGATAACCAAAAGTTTGAGAGGCCGGTACAGGGACGAACGCCCGCATGGCATAAGGCAGGGTCAGGGCAGCCGATGAAAACGGAAAACCGCTTACCGGGCTTAGTTCCCACCACGATAGGCGCACAGGGACGAAGGACACGGGCCTATGACTGAACAGTGCTGCGCCGGATTGTTCGCAGCCGTTTCGATAAACCGTTTGCCGGGACGGTACGGCGATTATATATGAGGCTTCCGCCACGTTTCGCTTTCCCAGGCCATCACCTGATTGACAAAGGCAGTAGCCACCGGCTCCGGTCAGCCAGGACGAGCTGATGATAATGGTGTTGATGGATATCGCGCATTTTAATGCACAGTTGCAGGGAGCGCTAAGCGGGAAGAAAGCGGTACTGACGGAACACATCGTTACCGGGCCGGAGGTGGTCACCAACGAAATGGCGATCTATTCCCCGATGAAGAGCGATACGGTGATCATCAAGGCTATGGCATCCCGCGTGTCCGACGAAACTTTCAAATTGTATATCGTGATCGAGGATACGTACTATAATTTAAGGGAGATGGAAATGCCGTATGAATACCATATGCTTCTGGAAACCGAATTGGAAACGCCCGCCGACAGGGATATCCCGGTATTCGCTTACACGCCGGGGATTAAAACGACAAGGGAATATTACGGAGAAGAGCATGAGGTAGTGGATTACTGCGGCCTGCGGGATTCGCTGGTCCATCCCTCGCAGTGGTACGAGCGGTTCGGCATCACGAACTATATTTACTATACCGTAAGTTTCGATTAGCGGATCCCACCCGAGCCCGCCTTAGGGGACTGGACTGACCGGATAACTTTTGCGTAATCGGGGTGATCAAATTCCCGTTAAGTAATATTTATTTATATCCCGTTATCCCGGTACCCAAAATTTCAATATCTATATAGGCGTTAAAGTCGACCACGGAGTGGAAAATACGGTGGGGACAGAGCGGTAACAATGCTTCCGGGTCGGCCGTTTCGGCCCAGGCGGCCGCAACGATCGGTACCCCGAGGGCATGGCATACCTCTATATCGCCCGGGGCATCGCCCACGTAAATCAGTTCGTCCGGGTTCAGGCCGTAGGCCGCCATAACGGCCTCTATCCCCTGTTTTTTCCGCTGGCCTGCCGGGGAACCCGTCTCGATGGTATCGAATACCTCCGACAATCCGTATCGGGCCAGAGTTATTTCACAGCTTCGGGCACCCTTGCCGGTCACAAGGGCAACGGTTAAACCGGCTGACCGGAGCTTGTCGATGATTTCCCTTATCCCGTCGAACGGAGTGGGACAACGGTCATGGAGCCGGGCGTAGTGGTGCAGGTAGGCTTCCACCCCCTCACTGTAATGGTCCGGGATAAGCTGCATAATGGTTCCCTCCTCACTGGGGCCGAACGTGGCGATAATATCCCCGTCGGAGAGCGCCCTGTCCATATACGGTTCCACGGCCTCACGAAATGCCGCGATGCACAACGGCAGGGTATTGCCGATAGTGCCGTCCAGATCGAAAACTACTGCTTTTACCATCCTTTTCCTGTTATTTCATTAAGTGGTCCCCCCACCGGGACCCAACCGAAACTTTATGCATTCCTCGACAATATCCGTCATCCGCGTTGGTGCCGTACGATATCACTATTATGATCCGGGCCGCCATCGTCAACTACATCAACACCGTACTCTTTTTATGGTCGCGATTCGCCTGCACGGGAAGCGTCATCCCTGAAGCGGTTTCCCCTACCGGCCGTAAGGAGCGGTAGGGTGACCCACGGCCCGGGAACGTGTCTGACCCGCTATTCCGTAAGGCCGTCCCGGACGCCGTTCTCCCGGGCAGATCTTCGATACCGGCGGTCAGATTTTTTCTGCGACTTCTTATATAGGGCTACCTGTTTTTTGATTTTCAGCGGCTTGCCGGTAAGGTGGCGGTGGTAGCTCACCAGAATGATCCCGGACATATTGTCGGGATGGTATATCCCCAGGCCGTTGAAATATTCCGCGAGGCGTGACCCGCTCCACAAACCCCACTCGTTTCGCAAACCGATGCCCAGGGACAAGTGCGCCAGCCCGGTAAACTCTTCTTGCGTCATACCCGTTATCTCATGCTTCCGGGTCTCGTCCATCATGCCGTCGATCTCCCGGATCGCATCGTGAATGTCCATGGGTATATAGACCCCGTTAATGGAATCCGGTCCGGGAAATTGTGCGTCGCGGACAGGTTCCGGCTCCGATAGGGCGCCGTAGATCGCCACCGGGCACAGTAACAATATAAGGAGCGGGAAAAGGAGTGTTTTCATAAGCCGGACTGTAAGCCGTAAAATTAACCGTTTCCGGATTAAAACCGCCGGCCTTACCCTGCATTTTGCCCGTGCGGCATAAAAAAGGGACCCGTGTATTCGGGTCCCTGACTTATGGTTTGCAACGGCCTTAAATGGAAAGTATCTTGACCGTGTTAAGCAGGTCGCGGTTGATGGGTTTGTCCTTGCGGATGGCCTTGGTGAACGGGACATAGACCAGCTCCTCGTTCTGGATGCCGACCATTACATTGCGCTGTCCGTCGAGCAGGGCGTTGATCGCCGCCTCGCCCATGCGGCTGGCAAGTATGCGGTCGCTTGCCGTAGGGGAGCCGCCCCGTTGGATATGTCCCAGGATGGTCACCCTCACGTCGTATTCCGGGAACTCCTTTTTCACGCGGTCGGCAAGGCCCAGCGCACCGCCGGTGAGCTCGCTCTCGGCTACCAGCACGATACTGCTGTTCTTACTCTTGCGGAACCCGTTCTGTATCAGTTCGGCCAACTGGTCCACTTCGGTGGCGATCTCCGGAATGATGGCCGCCTCAGCCCCGGTGGCTATCGCCCCGTTGAGGGCCAGAAAGCCAGCGTTACGGCCCATGACCTCGATAAAGAAAAGCCGTTCGTGCGAACTTGCCGTGTCCCTGATCTTGTCCACAGCCTGCATTATGGTGTTGAGCGCCGTATCGTAGCCTATGGTCGTATCGGTACCGAACAGGTCGTTGTCTATCGTACCGGGCAGGCCCACGATCGGGATGTCGTATTCGGCGGCGAAGATGCGGGCCCCGGTAAGCGAACCGTCGCCCCCGATAACTACAAGTGCGTCGATATCCTCTTTCTTCATATTCTCGAAAGCAACCCTGCGGCCCTCTTCGGTTTCGAATTCCTTGCTTCGGGCGGTCTTGAGTATGGTACCTCCCTGTTGGATTATGTTGCTCACGTTCTGGGTGCGGAACGGTATTATCTCCCCGGAAATAAGCCCTTTGTACCCGCGCATTATCCCCTTGACCTCCATGCCGTGGTAGATGGCCGTACGGGTCACCGCCCGGATGGCGGCGTTCATCGCCGGGGCGTCTCCCCCCGATGTAAGTATGCCCACACACTTGATGTTATGCATCTTTTTTCCTCCTGATTAATTCGCTGCAAAGTTATTATAAATTTTATAAAATTTTTTAAAAAGTGCGTTAAGCCTTTGTTAAAAGCCTTCGGGGGCCATATTTTCGGCCGCATGGGCTAAACGCCGGTTATGGGAAGTGCAAACCGGGTGCCGGGCAGGGCAGAACGTACGGGGCCGGGTTCGCAGTGAACCCGGCCCCGTACATTTTGAGGGTCACGCGCTTTAGTATCTCTTTTGCAGCATTACCGCTATCCCGGCCGCTATCAGCAGCATGGGCAGGATCACCTGCCGTACGGGCAGCGTCAGGTCGTACCAGTCTGCCATTGCGAACGAGAAGCCGGTCAGCAGCAGTGCCGCCCCGGCGATCCATTTGCGGAAGACCAGGAAGTACCCGCCAAGGGCCATCAAAAGAACCTGCCATGAGAAGAACCGGTCGAAGAATTTCGCGCCTACAATATCGAAATTATACAACAGCCACACCACGCCGCAAACCGTGATGGCGGCCCCGATAAATATATTCTTCTCCCTGCGGTAGGCCTGGGGCCGTACCTTATGCCCGTTCTTATCCGTTATTTCCATAATTTGCGATTTACTTGATCTGAATTCGTGGCCGTTATTCCAACACGGTCGGGTTGACTGTCACCCCGTCGTCGGCCGTTGTCTCTTCTACGACCGGCAGTTCTACCGTTACGGTTTCTTCCGGCCCGGCCTCGGCCTCGGCGGCGGCCTGTTGCTCTTCACGGAACCGTCTTACATTCTCCTCGTAGATCTCCCAGCCGTCCTGGCCCGGGGTAGTTTCACGCGGATCGGAGAAATCATAACGGATGCCCCGGAAATCCTGGATCGCCGTCCGGTTCGAGAGGGCCGTTATGGTGGTGAACACGGCCAACAGTATCCAGGCCCCGCCAAGTATCCACATCAGGGTGTTGTTGTTCTTCCTGCCCAGGGTAAGGCGTATCAATTGGTATACCAGCATGACAAGCGGAATGAGTATCACCCCGAGGAACATGGCCATGAATGCCCTGGCAGGTATGCCGGACGCATTGCCGAAAGCCAGGATCCCCACGTCGTCCCATCCGTCCAGCACCATCCACGAGCTGCCTACGAACAGGCCGATAATGCTGATAAAGACCCCGAATGCCGCAACGGCGAAAGCGAACCCGATAAGCAGCAGAAGAAGTTTCAGCCCGAACAGGATCACCGTGCCCAGTACGGAGAACAACCGTGCCATGGCACTCTGTGGCTGCCGCCGGTCGAGGTTGCCCCCGCTGGCGGCCATCTCCCTCTCGATGTCGTATGCCGTTATCCGGCGGCCTTTCATCTCCAATTTCTGCCTCGGGGTCTTGGCGGCCGGGACCGCGAACCACATAATGATATAGAGCAGGCAGATAGCGCCGAACAGCGACCCCAGGAACGCGTTGAGGGCATGGAACCCGACAGAGGGGAATATGATCAGGAAGAACAGCGGCGAGGCCATCGCGATGCGGACGAAAACCGGGTCCACATCGAAATAATTCCCAAGCCCGTTGCATACCCCGCCCAGCTTGGCGCCGTCGAGGTTGCGGTAGAGCCTGCGCGGGAACGGACCCTCCACCGGCACCGGAACCGACCCGGTGGATTCGCCCCCGACCTGCTCGGGAGTGCCCATCTGGCTGATTACTTCCTCGGCGGTCTCCCGGTCCACGACCTGCTCGGAGGTCTGCCGCGATAGGATTATCTCTACCATCCGGGCCTCGATATCGGCGATTATCTCCCTGCCGTCGGGATTGGACTTGTAGATGCCTGCCAGTTTGTCGAGGTAGGCTTCCGTGATTTGGTAGGCGTCCTGGTCGAAGACGAACCCGATGCCTGCAAGGCTGGCTTTAATTATCTCTTTCATAGCGGTGGTTTTAATCCTAATTACTCTTTACCCCTGATAACGTTTATCTGCTGTACCAGCTCGTCCCAGGCGGCATCCAACTGTGCGAGCAGCTGCCGCCCCGTCTCGGTGATGGTGTAGTATTTCCGCGGGGGACCCTGAGTGGATTCCTCCCAGCGGTAGGTCAGCAACCCCTGGTTCTTCTGCCGTGTGAGCAGCGGGTAGAGGGTGCCCTCGACCACTATCATTTCGGCCTGCTTCAGCTCGGAAATGATCTGCGAAGCATAGGCGTCGTTCCGTGAAAGTATCGACAGTATGCAATACTCCAGGATCCCTTTGCGCATCTGCGCCTTAATGTTGTCCGCGCTCATAACCTATCCTTTCTTTTACCGTAATAACGTGTCTCGTAATAAAACGTGTCGTAATCGGGCCTCTCCGGTTCGAGGGGCACTACGATCCAAAGCACGAGGTATATCCAGAACCCGAGACTGCCGAGGAAGAACGACAGGAAAATAATTATCCTGACCAGTGTGGGGTCGATCCCGAAATGCTCGGCCAACCCGCCGCACACCCCGCCCAGTATCTTGTCGTAACGCGAGCGGTAGAGTTTTCCCTCGGTGCGGCCGAAAACCGGGGCGCCTCGTTTGCCGGTGTCGGAATAGTCGTATTTCCTCTCCCCGAAATCCGAAGCGTTGCCGATAATGGCGATCGCCCTTTTAACAAGGCTCAGGGTTACCACCTGGGCCGGGAAGCCGAGGTTCTCCCGGAATATGTCGGCCGTACGGGATTCGATATCCTCCATCACCTCCTGCTTGTCCGACTCGTACAGCCTGCTGCGGATATCGTCGTAATAGCCGCTCAGGGTGTAGTAAGCGTCTTCGTCGATCGTGAAAGCCATGTTCCCGATATTGACATTAAGCGTCTTTTTCATCTCCCTTTCCTATTAATTATTATTACCTGTTTCCTGAAAGAATTCTTTTGGTATTACAAATATATGAAATTATTTTAATACTATGCAATACATACTACTAAAATTATGCAAATATTTTTGATTTTCACACGAAAAGCGGCTCCGGGAGGAGTCAGGACGGGGTCTGGCCATCTGGGACCGGGATATTTTTTAATGTTTTTTTCGGACTGTTTCAACAGGACCGTAATAAAAGGACGGATAATCTTGCGGTGCCGGGGGAAAGCATAAGGAGAGATCGGGCGAGCAAAAGGTCCGGGAACTTTTGGTCGGGACATGGATATTTCCACGGACTAAAGGCCTCGACAGGTGAGACTAAAGCGGCATGAGCGCGGTCAATGGACCAGCCCTTTAGCGGCTGCGGAATTCAGGATAAAGAGCCGGGAGCGCCATGCCTTTGGCGAAGATCATTAAAAGGACCCGAACGGTACGGCCGGCCCTATTATGAAAAGCCCTCCGAAACCTCGAGGTGGACAATCGGTATAGCACCCGGAATCCCGGGTCTGTCATGGCACCTGGCAATCCCGGGTTTCTATGGGCTTCCCGGGCTGAAGCCTTCGGGGTAGGTCCCCGGGCGAAGCGGACCGAAACCAAACCGGACCTGTTATAGAAAGCCGCCGGAAGGTAAAGCCGGGGGTGCAAAGTGAAAAACCCGGCTACATAAAAAAAGCCCTCCGGGACGGAGGGCTTTATAAAGATGCGTTGTAAACAGGGTTTATTTCACTTCGTAGACCCAGAGGTCGTACTGGTAGATAAGGTCCTCTATCCTGCGCCTCTGGCGGTTGGCCTCGTTCCAGTCCGTGGACCCGAACAGCGAAACCATCGTACGGCCGCCTTTATAAGCGTGTTTCTGGTAGTCGAGGTCGGGATATTTCTTTTTCATCTTCTCGATATATTCGTCTGCGTTGCCGGGTACGCTGAAAACATTCCCCACTACGTAGAACCCCGGTTTCG
Source organism: Alistipes sp. (assembly GCA_021201825.1). Classification (GTDB taxonomy): domain Bacteria; phylum Bacteroidota; class Bacteroidia; order Bacteroidales; family Rikenellaceae; genus WRDF01. The sequence goes on along the minus strand of JAJQED010000008.1, from coordinate 222,396 downwards.
ACCCCGGAGAATTGGACACTGCAGTGTTTACCGGAGCCGGTGAGGCCTCTTCCGCAACCACGATATCCTCTTCGGTCACCTCGATGGCCGGCATATCGTCCGGGTCATCGACGGCCCCCGTATATTCCGGAACCCGGTCCATATCGTCCGTAACGGCCGCATTCTTAGTGTTCCACCGGTTGTGACCCGTCGGCCCCGCCTTATAATAGTGCCACCATGTCCATCCGCCCGCAAGGACGAGGACGCACACCGCGATAAATACGAGCCACCCCTTTTCGGCCGGAGTGAGCGATTTTTTCTTTGCCCGTATCCGTTTCGATGGCGCAGGGGCCGGATTGAGGGCCTTGACGAGCGATTCGTACGGGGTGAAGTAACCGTTGTTCACAACACCGATACCGTCGATCACGACCGGACCCCGCTCGGCAGCTTTGACCAGCCAAACGTCGTACCGTGCCTGTGCCGACTCGCCGTCCATGACCCCGGGCATAAGGTCGATCACCGAAGCGGCACCCTCCTGCCGGCCCTCGCAGAACCGCACCTGGTTGTGCGGCGGGGTGATGGTGCCGTCGCCGTTATCCTTGGCGGGAATATATTCCGTGCCGAACGTGCCTACGCAGGGAAGCCATACCGGAGATTTCGAAGCGAGCGAATTAAAGACTATTTTTCCTATCTCATCCATAGCGGTCGGGTTTAAGTGCTTATTTATTAAGGGGTTTTATGTTCGATTTGCCGTCGTCTTTAATTTTGCGCGCGGGCCGCCCGTTCACCGGCTGCGGGAAATCCACCGCCTCGGGCCGCCTGAGCGCCCGCACCGTAAGCCAAATCCCTGCAACGATGAACGGGATACTAAGCCACTGGCCCATCAGCAGGGACATATCGGCCTCGAATGCCTCCTGCGGGTTTTTGATGAATTCGATAAAGAACCTCGAAAGGAACACCCCGATAAGCCCCACACCGAATACCAACCCCGGGCGCTTGTGCCCCGCATCCCTTTTGTAGAACAGCCATACCAGGATGCCGAACGTAATAAAATAACAAATGGCCTCGTAAATCTGCGTTGGATGCACCGGCAAAGCGCCCGAACCACCTTCGGCCACCGGCTGCCACCAGCGCGGGTCCCGGATAAATTCGAAGCCCCACGGCAGGCTCGTCGGCGACCCGTATATCTCCGAGTTCATAAGGTTGCCCAACCGGACCAACCCGCCCCCCACGGTTACCGGGAGCATGATCCTGTCCAGGGACCATATATACGGTATCTTGTTTTTGCGTGAAAACATCCATAGCCCGAGCAGCAGCCCAACGGCCGCCCCGTGGCTCGCCAGGCCCCCCTGGCGGATATAGAAGATCTTTATCGGGTCCGACAGGTAGTACTCCGGTTCGTAGAACAGGCAATGGCCCAACCGCGCCCCGATGATAGTGGAGAGGAAGCCGAACCAGAAGACGGAATTGAACACCTTGTCCGGATAGCCGTCCTGGCGCACGAATTTCTCGAACATCCACATGCCGATAAGGAACGTCAGCATCCACGTAACGCTGTAGTACCTTATCTCCACCGAACCTATCGAGAACAAAGTGGGATTGAAATCCCATACTATAGAGAGAAAACCCATAATTTTCCTGTTAATGCCACCGCAGAATAAAGTGCAATTTAATTATTATTGCCTGGAAAAATCCAAAAACTGCCCCGAAATTTAACATGCGGCCCGTTTGTCCCTCCGGTGACGTAGCGAATACCACACCAATGCAACCCCCGCAACAATAAAGGGAACGCTCAGCCATTGGCCCATATTGAGCGTCATCCCGCGCTCGAACGCCTCCTGCGGGTTCTTGATAAATTCGATCATAAAACGCGACAGGAATATCCCGACCAACCCCGCGCCCAGCATCAATCCCGGCCACCTGCGGCCCGCATCCCGCCGGTAGTAAAGCCACATAAGCACAAGGAATACCGCAAGATAACAGAGCGCCTCGTAGATCTGCGTCGGATGCGCCGGCAAGGCGCCCGACCCGCCCTCGGCCACCGGCCACCACCACTGCGGATCCCTCACGAATTCGAAACCCCACGGCAAGCCGGTCGGCGCCCCGTAGATCTCGGAATTCATCAGGTTCCCGACCCTTACCAGCGCCCCGCCGAAACTGACCGGCAACATGATCCTGTCCAGCGACCAAACGTACGGCACCCTTGCCGCCCACGAAAATATGCCCAAAGCGGCCAATAAGCCCAAAGCCGCCCCGTGGCTGGCCATACCGCCCTCATGGAAGTGGAGTATCTCGACGGGATTGGCCGTATAATGCGCCCACCCGTAAAAAAAGCAATGGCCCAACCGCCCCCCGATCACCGGCCCGAAATACCCGGCCAAAAAGATCCCGAAAAACCTCCACTCCCCGTACCCCTCCCGCCGGCAAACCCGGTACATGATCCACGTCCCGACACACATCGCCAGAAACCACGCAAACCCGTACCAATAAATCTCCCTGCCCAAAACCCGAACCATCACCGGATCAACATCCCAAACCAAATACCCTAAAACCCACACAAGACGATAAATTTATCGGAACAATATTTCTTCGTTCTTTCTTGTAAGAAAGAACCAAAGAACTTTTGGAGATACTACGTATCTCATGATTTTCTCAGTTACTAAATAGGGAGAGGCAAAAAGCCGTTGGCTTGCCTCTCCCTATTTAGTAACTGACAGTAGCAGGAAACGAAGTTTCCAATAGAGTTTTCTGGTTCTCTTTTGCAAAAGAGAACAAAATATATGTTTTAATTAAATTCATTGTTCATGTGTAGGGTTTTTGACGTATTGGTCGAGCCAGGCGAAGAATTCGAAGTTCCAGACCATCGAGTTCTGAGGCTTGAATACTTGGTGCGCTTCGTTTTCGAATGCGAGCAGGCGGGCGGGGATCCCGAGCAGGCGGGCGGCGGTGAATGCCTGCAGGCTTTGGGTGTAGGGGATACGGAAGTCGTTCAGGCCGGTTATTATCAGCATGGGGGCGTGCCATTCGGTTACGAATTTGTGGGGTGAGTTGGCGTATGAGCGGCGGGCAATGGGGTCGTCGCTCCAGTAGGGGCCGCCGTAGTCGTTGTTCACAAAGAACAGCTCTTCCGTTTCGCCGTACATGCTCTCGAAGTTGAAGATGCCGCAGTGGGCTATGAACGCTTTGAAGCGGCCGCCGTCGTTGCCGGCGAGGTAGAATGCCGAGTAGCCGCCGTAGCTGGCGCCGACACAGCCCAGGCGGGTTTCGTCCACCCAGGGTTCACGGGCCACGTCGTCGATGGCACTCAGGTAGTCACGGATATTCTGGCCGCTGTAGTCGCCCGAGATCTGGTCGAGCCAGTCCTGACCGAACGAGGGGAGGCCGCGGCGGTTGGGCGCAACGACCACATATCCCTGGGCGGCCATCAATTGGAAGTTCCAGCGGTAGCTCCAGGATTGGCTGACCACGCTTTGCGGGCCGCCCTGGCAGTATAAAAGGGCCGGGTATTTCCGGGTCTCGTCGAAATCCGGGGGCAGGATGACCCAAACGAGCATTTGTTTGCCGTCCGTAGTCTCGACCCAGCGTTCACGTACTTCCCCGAGTTTGATCCGGTCGTAAATATCCTTATTGGTTTCGGTGATGTACCAGTTCGAACCGTTCTCGAGGCGGAAACCCCACAGTTCTGTGGCCATGTCTATCCGGGTGACCGCTCCCACGGCCCGCCCTCCGGCAACGGCGATATGGTTTATATCGTGCAGCCCCTCCGTAATTACTTCTACCGTGCCGTCCAACCGGGCGCGGCAAATCTGGTGTGTGGCCGTTATGGGGGCGATAAATACCAGGCTCTCATCGTTTTCCCAGACGGCGTTCGCCGCATTGTAGTCGAAGTCCCGGGTGAGGTTTACCATTTCACCGGTGGCAAGGTCGGTTACGAATAGCCTCTCCTTGTCCGACTCGTTGCCGGGGCGCTCCATGCTTATAAAGGCAAGCTTGCTGTCGTCCGGCGAGAAGACCGGGTATTTGTCATAACCGACCATCCCGGCGGTAAGGTTGACCGTCGTGCCGGTGGCGATGTCATAGAGATAAATATCCGAATCGGTGCTGACGGCGTAGTCCGTGCCGGTCTGTTTTTTACAGGTGTAAGCCAACTGGGTGCCGGCATTGTTCCATGCGATCTCGGCCGCGTCGAAGTAGGGGGCCAGCGGGGCGTCCCACGGCTCGCCGGGCATAATGTCCAGCCCGTCGCCGAACTTCCCGTCCGCCAGCGGAGCAATGAAAATATGGGAATATTCCCCCCGGTCCCAGTAGTTCCAGTGGCGGACCATTAGATCGTCGTATATCAACGCCTTGGATTTGTCCATGTCGGGATAGACCTCCGAAGACTCCACCTTGCAGACCTTAACCTTTTTTGTATAAAAAGCACGGCTGCCGTCCGGCGAAATGCCGAAAGCTTCAATTCCGCCCTCTACGTCGGAGATCTGTGAGGTAGTGCCCGTCTGCATATCGTATTGCCATGCCTGGTCGGAACCGCCCCGGTCGCTCATAAAATATATTTTACGGCCGTCCGCGCTCCATACCGGCGAGGAATCGTTATGCCCCTGGTCGGTAATGCGTACCGGTTCGCTGTAACCGAAATCCACCAGGTACAGCGAGCTGCTCCCGGAATTGGCTTCCATATCGTAAGTGGTCACGCCGTAGACCACCGTCTTGCCGTCCGGCGAGAGGTCGAACCCCCCGATGCGGCCCATCTGCCACATCAGCTCCGGGGTCAGCACTCCTTGTGTGACCATCCCCGTACCGTCCTGTCGTATCGCTTTATTATCCATTGCCGGATCGTTCGCGGACACCGTGCCCGCCATTAGCATGGCCGCAGCCGCGGCCGAAAAAATTCGTTTCATTCCAGATAAGTATAGGCTGTGTTATTCAAGTCAAAAATAATACAATTTACCGAACCGCCCCGTTTCACCCGAGCCATCCCGCTACGCAGAGCACTTCCCGGATGGACGGAAAGCACGTACCGGCTTTCTCCGGCACCTCTCCGCGGGGCACCCATACGGCGCCCGTTATTCCCTCGGCCGTTTGTGGGATCAGCTCCCCGTCTTCCGACCGCATCCGGTACCACTCGGTCCGTTTCATTTCCCACTCCCCGTTCAGCCGGTAGAAATGGCGGGTAGTGACTATCGGCTGATCCTCCTCCAATATGCACCGGGCGCCAGTTTCTTCCGCCACCTCGCGCAGGGCGCACTCCGCGAAAGTCTCGCCCGGCTCCCGGTGGCCCTTGGGCAGGTCCCACCGGCCGTTACGCATTATCATCAGCAGACCGCCCCGCCCGTTGCCGGCGACCCCGCCGGCCGCATCCACGGCCCGGAAGCCTGCCGTAAACCCTGCGGCGGCCCCCTCCGGGTCCGGTGACACTACGGCAACCAGTTTGTATTTCTCGAGATTTTCGATCATCTTTGCGAAACTTCCCCCGGCGGGAACGGCCCTAAAGCCGTCGGGCAGCACAACCCCGCAGCCGGTGAACAATAATACGCGATCGCCGTAAAAAATCTTTATCATAACCGTATATGGACCATAAAAGCGTAGCCCGTGACATCGCACGCGCATTGCTGCAAATTAAGGCAATTAAACTTAGCCCTGCAAATTATTTCACATGGGCCTCGGGCTGGTACTCGCCCATCTACTGCGACAACCGCGCCACACTCTCGTTCCCCGAAGTGCGCGGGCTTATCGCCCGTTCGTTCGCATCGCTGATCGAAGAAAAGTATCCCGACGCAGACGTTATCGCCGGGGTGGCCACCGGTGCCATAGCCCACGGGGTACTGGCCGCGGAAGCTCTCGGCAAACCGTTCATATACGTCCGCTCGGCACCCAAAGCGCACGGGCTGGCAAACCAGGTCGAGGGTGTTTTCGAACCCGGCGCGAAAGTTGTCGTAATTGAGGACCTTGTATCCACCGGCGGCAGTTCGCTCAGTGCGGTGGAAGCCCTCAGGGACGCCGGCTGCCAGGTGCTGGGAATGGCCGCCATTTTTACATACGGCTTCGACGTGGCCCGTGAAAGGTTCTCTTCGGCCGGGGTCGTGTTGGACACCCTGAGCGATTACGAAACGATGATCGCCATAGCGGCCGAAGAGGGATACGTCACCCCGCACCAGCTGGACACCCTGCGGGACTGGCGCGCCGACCCATCCGGCTGGATGAAAAAATAATACTTATATACCCCTTTCGCATGGAAAAATATACCAGCAAACAAGTACAAGTCAACAAATCCGCATGGATGATCTACAACACCCTTTCGGATTTCACCAACTTTACCCCCCTGCTTCGGGACAAGGTGGACAACTGGGAAGCGACTTCCGACTCCTGCTCATTCACGGTCAAGGGCTTCAACGTCAAACTCGCCATTGCCGAACGGGAAGAATTCTCCATGATAAAGATTGTCGGTGAAGACGGCACGCCGTTCGACTTCGTGTTCTGGATCCAGCTAAAAGAAATCGATCCCACGGATACGCGCCTGCGGCTGGTTCTGCATGTAAACCTGAACATGATGATGAAAATGATGCTGGGAAACAAAATACAATCCGGCCTGGATACGATAGCCGACCAGATCGCCGTATCATTTAACCAACTCCCGTAACTGATCGTTTGCCCTTTTTTCAATTCTTTCCTTCCTCCGCACCTCGGCCGTCCGGGTAAACCCAGGCGCCCCTCGGCTTGTCGTCAGTTACAAAAGGGAAGAAATAAAAATCAATTACCGTAGATCTGTTTTTGGGCGGCTTTGAGGGTATTTTTCATCAGGGATATTATCGTCATGGGTCCGACGCCTCCCGGGACGGGAGTTATGTAGGAGCATTTGGGGGCAACTTCGTCGTATTTAACGTCTCCGAGGAGTTTGTAGCCCGACTTGGTCCGGGTGCTGGGGACCCGGGTGATCCCGACGTCGATAACCACGGCTCCGGGTTTGATCATGTCCCCCGTGACGAATTCCGGTTGCCCGAGGGCGGCGATAACTATGTCGGCCGATGCGACCACCTGCGGCAGGTCCGCCGTGCGGGAGTGGCAGATGGTGACCGTGCAGTCCCAGCCTTTTTGGGAGAGCAGGTTGGCCATGGGGCGGCCTACTATATTACTGCGGCCTATGACCACACAGGTTTTTCCGGCGGTTTCGATCCCGTAGTATTTCAACAGGGAGAGGATGCCGTCGGGCGTAGCGGGCAGGTACGAGGGCAGGCCCGATATCATGCGGCCGGTGTTTACCGGGTGGAAGCCGTCAACGTCTTTGCGGGGGTCGATGGCTTCGATGACCTTTTGTTCGGAGATATGGCGTGGGAGGGGGAGCTGGACAATGAAGCCGTCCACGTCCGTGTCCGCATTGAGGGCGGCGATGCGCTCCAGCAGCTGGGCCTCAGTGGTCTCTTCGGGCAGGCGCAGGACCGTGGAACGGAAGCCTACTTCGTTGCAGCATTTCTCTTTGTGGCCCACGTAGGTTTGGCTGGCGCCGTCGGTGCCGACCAGTATGGCAACCAGGTGAGGCGGGCGTTTGCCCTGGGATACCATTGCGGCTACTTCGCCCGCTATTTCCTGCCGCATCTGTGCCGCGACCTGCTTACCGTCAATTACTACCATATCGCCTGATTTTATCCTGTCGTTGTTCGGATGACAAAGATACAAGAAAAATCCTCCCCCGTAACAGGGGAGGACCATATACTTACGGCCGCCGGTCAGGGTAAGGCATTGAACTGCCCGTCGAGGAACGAGTAGCGGTCCCGCAGGTACTGTTTCAGGGCGGCGATACCGGAGTCGTAGTCCGAGGGCGGGGGCATGGCGGTATCGAGGGCCTGGGTACGGATGTCCCAGCGGGTATAATTGAAGCCGACGGACGGTCCCATCGTGGCCACGTCATGGTCGATACGCCACAGGGCGCGGTCCAGCAATGCGTATTTCATCTCGTTCCAGCGGGCCTGGACGGCAAGGCGGAAAGCGGGGTCCTGCCACATCCGCTGCACCCAATGGTCGCGGTTTTCATAGCCCCCGTGTTTAAACGAGGCGTCGATCATCAGTCGGGTGGGCGCGTCGCCGACCCGGTTGTCGTTGTCGAAACCCGAGTCGAAATCCCATACGGGTCCGAAATAGAATTTGTCACAGCCCCGGCGTTTATAGAACCAGATGCTGGTATATGCGTCCGGGTCGCCGCACAGCTCGTTGATTATCACATAGTCTATGATCGTGGCTTCGTCGAAGTAACCGCGCCAGCGGGAGGCGAAATCGTCGGCATAGAGAGCCTCTTCGGCCTTTGTGACATGGGCTACGATATAGTCGAACTGTTCCTGGGCGTAATCGTCGTCGTCGGGATATTTCATGGTGATCTTCCCGGCGTTCTGCGAGGCGAACCACAGGTCGCCGTCCCCGGCGTGGATATCTATCTCCAGCACATATCCGCCCGTGATCGCTTCCGGGTCGCCCTCATCGCGGGCCCGCAGGCGGTCCACTTCTATGCGGCCCTCCTTGCGCTGCATCTGGTCGGTAAACTGGTAGATGCCTTTATACTGCCCGTCAAGGTAAACGTCCACGTGGATGGAGGCCGGGGTGAACGGGATCACCCCGGAGTCGTGGGCCGGGGTCATATTCTCGTACATCACCCGGCTCAGTTCGAAACCTATGGCGTTGCGCAGCAGGGTCTTGTCGCAGTCGTTGGCGATCAGCACCCAGCTCTTTTCGTTGGCATGGTCCAGACCCAGCGGACTGACCGCCTCGCCGAACTTGAGCCGGTAGGGTTGTTTGGGCAGGTGGCGCGTGGAGTTACCGCGCAGGCGTATTTCCACGTTGCCGCGGTCAAAATCCCAGGTCTCGCCGGGCCAGCCGTTGGGTATGATCTCTACGGCCGAATCCACGTAATCGTCCCCGACGGCCGCCGAAGCCTCTATACGGAATACGGGTATTTGGGAATGGAGCCGGGGCAGGAACAGAATGGCGGTGTAGACCGTCTGTGTCCCGTCTCCGGCAACTACCGTGTACTGTACTTCCCCGGCGAAACTGTTTGCCGTGATACCGCTTTGCTGTACCGTCTCCCCGACGCGCACTTCCTCGCCCGTGAATGTGAATACCGGAATGAGCCCGAGGGCAGGGTCGTCGCCGGCCCAGTCGATGCAGACCCCGGAGAGGGTTTGGGACGATTGGTCGATATTGAAAACGATGTCGGCCGAGAGGGACGGATTGCGGGAGGCCGGTATGATAAAGCTCTGCAGCCGGGCGGTGGTACCGGGGGCCGGGACTTCCGATTCCCCGTCGCCTGTCTCGTCGGTATCGGGGTCGGAATCGCAAGAAGCGATAAGGGCGGCGGATAAAAGGGCCGCCGCGGCCAGGCGCAGCCATAAGGATAAGGTCCTGTACATTTTATGGGTTTTGGTTTCAGGTTCCGTAAAGGTAGCCAAACGGCGGATAAATCGTGCGGCCCGGGCAAAGTTAAACCGGGTTTGTCACAGATTATCTATAAAGTGTCTTAAATTTGTACCGTAACCAAAACCGCTTTACCATGAAAAAACTATTTTGCCTGGTCGCCCTGCTTGCGGCGGCCGTAGCTTCCCTGTCGGCCCAGGGCAGCCGGGTTGTCGCCGATTCGATCGACAGCCGGGTGTTGGGCGTTACCAAGAATTTTACCGTTTACCTGCCGGCGGGGTATGAGGATTCCGGCAGGGATTACCCGATACTTTACCTGCTCCACGGGGCATGGGGAGACCATACCGACTGGACCCGCAGCGGCAATGCAAAAAATATCGCGGACGAGCTGTACGCTTCCGGTTTCGGTATCCCGGCCATTATCGTCATGCCGGACGCTTCGGGCGAGAAACCCGACAAGACAGGCTTCCGCATGGGCTATTTCGATAAGGAGGGATGGCCCTACGAGACCCATTTCTTCGAGGAGTTCATTCCCTATGTGGAGGGGAAATACCGTGTCCGGGCCGAGAAGAAGTACCGTGCCATTGCCGGTCTTTCGATGGGCGGGGGCGGCTCGATGGTCTATGCACTGCACCACCCGGAGATGTTCGGTTCGTGCTGTCCGCTGAGCGGACTGCTCGGCACCCGGCCCGTGGCAGTGGCCATCGATGACGATTTCACGGAAAACATCGGCCGCAACGACCCCCAGGACATCCTGCGCAACGCCACCGACGGCCAGCTGGACAGCTTCCGCACCGTACGCTGGTACATCGATTGCGGCGACGACGACTTCCTGGCCCACTTCAACGTGCAGGTGTTCCTGCTGATGAAAGAAAAGCAGGTCCCCCTGCAGTTCCGCATGCGAGACGGGGGCCATACGTGGGAATACTGGCAGAGCGCCCTGCCGAGCGTACTGCAATTTATTTCCATCGGGTTCGGGGAGTAGGGGGCGTATTCCGGGGAAAACCGTATCTTTGCATCCGGTTACAATCGTATGGAAAATTTCGTCGTATCGGCACGCAAATACCGCCCGGCCACGTTCGAGTCGGTGGTGGGTCAGGAGCATATAACCTCCACGCTGCGCAACGCTATAAGCCGCAGTCAGTTGGCCCATGCCTACCTGTTCTGTGGCCCGCGCGGGGTGGGCAAGACCACATGCGCGCGTATCTTCGCCAAGGCGATAAACTGCCTCTCGCCGGGCGACAGCGAGGCGTGCGGGGAGTGCGAGTCGTGCCGCAGTTTCAACGAGGGACGGAGTTTCAACATACACGAACTGGATGCCGCTTCGAACAACTCGGTGGACGATATCCGTTCGCTTACCGAGCAGGTGAGGATACCGCCCCAGATCGGCCGTTACAGCGTCTATATTATCGACGAGGTGCATATGCTCTCGGCGGCGGCGTTCAACGCTTTCCTCAAAACGCTCGAGGAGCCTCCCGCACACGCTGTTTTCATCCTGGCCACGACCGAGAAACACAAGATAATCCCCACGATCCTCTCCCGCTGCCAGATATACGATTTCAACCGTATACGGGTTGAGGACGGGGTTAAATACCTCAAATATATCGCCGGCAAGGAGGGTGTTACGTGCGACGACGAGTCGTTGCACCTCATCGCCCAAAAGGCCGACGGGGGGATGAGGGACGCCCTTTCGATGTTCGATAAGGCGGTCTCGTTCTGCGGCACGCAGCTGGATTTCCGCAGTGTCGCCGAGACGCTCAACGTACTGGATTACGACACATATTTCAATATCACCGACCGCATCGTCGAGGGGGATTACCCCTCGGTGCTGACGGCGTTCGACGGGGTGCTGCGCAAGGGCTTCTCGCCCCAGACTTTCGCGGGCGGGCTGAATGTCCATTTCCGGGACCTGCTGATGTGCCGCGACGGGCAGACGGCCGGGTTGCTTGAGGTCACCGGGTCTTTGATGGAGCGGTACCGGGAGCAGGCGTCGCGGTGCGATACCGGCTTTTTGTTCGATGCCCTGTCGCTCGTTACGGCTATCGACAACGGGCTGCGCAACGCTACCAACCAACGGTTGAACGTGGAGCTGGGACTGATGAAACTCTGCTCGCAGGGTCAAAAAAAAAACATCGGGCCTGATCTGAACCCCGCCCCGCAGGGCCTCTCACTGCCCGAATTGGGTAAGGCAGGTGCTTCGGCCGATGTTTCAGCCGGTACTTCGGCCGGTGGAGATACCGGTGTTTCGGGAGCCGATTCGACCGGTGCTTCGTCCGGCATTTCTGGCGGTGGCTCGACTGGTGCTATATCCGCCGGTTCGGGCGGTACCTCGGGTGGCATGTCGGCAGGTGCATCTACCGGCCAACCCGCCGCTAATATCCCCACTAATGGCGCCGTTTCATCTGACGCTTCTTTTGCCGGAACCACACAGCCGGGAACGACTGCGGGCCCTGTTATTGAACAGGTGCCGGCATCGCAGGTTGCTCAAAATGTACAGCCCGTCCCGTCCGTACCGGGAACTCCGGAACGGGCATCGGAGGGGGACAATATACCGGCCCGGGAAATACCGGCGGCTACTAGTACTTACGATTTACCGCTCTCAGAGGCGGCAATATCTACGGCCCCGGAACCGGTCGCAACCATACCGACAAATACGGCGGCCACCGAAGCGGCCGATCCGGTGACGGCTCCGGCTTCCGAGACTGGAATACCTTTCCAATCGAATGACGGGGTAGATACTGACCTGTCACCGGTGATCCCGGTGGACTCGGCAGAGGGTGAACCTGCTCCGGATAATAGTACGGACAGCGGTCCCGTTTCCGCACCGGTGCAGGAAGTACCGGTCGCTCCGGATCCAAGCCAGCAAACGGCCAGGAAGACGGTCCGGCCCACTTTGTCCGGTACCTCGATCAACGACCTGCTGGTAAAGCCTGTAGGTTTGTATGACGTGCCGACGGACGAGAACGAGCAGTCGCGGCCTCTTCCCGCGTCCGATCCGGCCGCTGCCGAGAAGATAGAGGCCTACCGTGAAAAATTCCTTAAACGGCTCAACGCCGAACGGCCTCGCCTTGCGGTGGCGTTCAGTGAGATGGTGGTGACGGACAATAAGATAAAGGTCTCGGTGCCGACTCCCGAACTACGGGAGGAGATACTGCGCAACCGCGCCGATATACTGACCCTGCTATCGGTCACGGCGTCGGTTACTGGATACCTCGATCTCGAGGTGGTGATCAAGGAGGACACCGGGCCCAAACTCCCCGTGCGCGTGGAGGATAAACTGCGCTACCTCACCGAGAAGAACCCCGCCGTAACCCTGCTCCGCCAGAAACTCGAGCTCGACCTGGAATAACCCTCCGGGAGGTCTCCCGGCTTTCATCCCTCGTAATAACCATAAGAAAGAGATTGCTTCACTGGCGTTCGCAATGACGGGAAAGAAAGCGTCATTGTGAGGAGCGCAGCGACGAAGCAATCTTAATTAGAAATGCAATGATTGAGATTGCTTCGGGCTTTTAGCCCTCGCAATGACGAGGGAAAAGAAGAGATTGCTTCCCTACGTTCGCAATGACGGGAAAACGTTCGGAATGAGGAAGAAGAGATTGCTTCACTGGCGTTCGCAATGACGAGGAAACATTCACAATGACGGAGATATGTTCGCCATGAAGTGAAAGATAAAGCTGTATTATAGAAATAAAGTAAAGAATCTCCTTTCCCGGCAGAGCCGGGAATTATCCGCCATTTTCGTCGGGGCAGGATTAAAGTCGCTAAAGGGAGATCACCCGAACTACCATGTAGTGAGGGAAGCTCCGGGAGCGACGCCTGATCCCGGCGAGGCGGTGTCTTTTGCTCCACTTTTGGACAAGCAAAAGTGGAAAAGAAAATGGATGGAAGATATGTAAGGCATTAACGACTGTAATTGCGAAAAGCGAAGCGATGCGGCAATCTTAACTGGAAGCGTAATGACCGAGATTGCTTCGGGCTTTCAGCCCTCGCAATGACGGATAGGGAGAAGAGATTGCTTCACTGCGTTCGCAATGCCGAACAGGAAGAAATTACTTCACTCCCGTTCCGCGCGACTTTTCAGGCGTCTACGATCTTATACATCTTGTCGCCGCGTTTGACCTCGGAGGGGGTGGCGATAGAGCAATAGACGCCCTGCAAGGCTTGGCGGGCAGGTTGTTCGGCTACCCGGATGCCTGTGGCAACGGTCTCGAGGGCGCCGGTGGTCTTGCCGATAAAAACCACCTCGTCACCGTCGTCCAGCACGGAGGCCTCGATTAGCACCTCGGCGACCCCGATCCGGCGGAAGTAATTGGTGACCTTGCCCACATAAACCTTTTTCCGGGTGGCGGCCGAACCGTAATGGCCGCTAAGTTCCGGTACCGTGGCCCCGCTGTAAAAACCGTCCCAGAAGCCACGGTTGAAAACGGTCCTGAGCCGTTCGGTCAGCTCCCCGGCCAGTTCCTGCGAATAAGTGCCGGACTGCAGAGCTTCCACCGCTTCCCGGTAGCATTCGACCACCCGCTTAACGTATTCCGCGGAGCGGGCGCGTCCCTCGATCTTCAGCACCCGCACCCCGGCCCGGATAAACCTGTCCAGGAACCCGACGGTGCAGAGGTCTTTGGGCGAAAGCAGGTAGTTGCCCTCGGCCGCGATCTGCTCGCCGGTATCGCGGTCGGTAAGCATGAACGAGCGGCGGCATATCTGGCGGCAGGCGCCGCGGTTGGCCGAGCAGCCGCTGTCGTGCAGGCTCAGGTAGCATTTCCCCGATACCCCCATACACAACGCACCGTGCGCAAACATCTCTATTTTCACTTGCCGCCCCGATGGCCCGCAGATATTCTCCCGCCGGATGCCGTCATAGATGGCCGCGACCTGCTCCAGCGATAGTTCCCGGGCCAGGACCACCACGTCGGCCCAGCGGGAATAGAACCGCAGGGTCTCGAGGTTGGATACGTTCAGCTGGGTAGAGATATGGACCGGCAGGCCCCGTTCTCGGGCGTAGACTATCGCTGCCTGGTCCGAGACTATGGCGGCGTCAACCCCGGCTTCAACGGCGCTGTCCAGCAGCGAACGCATTTCGGGCAGCTCCTCATCGTAGAGTATTGTATTGACTGCAAGGTAGGCCTTCGCTCCGGCCGTATGTGCGGCACGGACAACTTGCGGCAGTTCTTCCCGGGTGAAGTTCGAAGTGGACCGGGCCCGCATGTTGAGACTGCCGACCCCGAAATAAACCGAACCGGCCCCGGCATCGAGCGCGGCGGTCAGCGATTCCCACGATCCTGCCGGCGCCATTATTTCTATTTCTTTATAGTTCGAATCCATAACCACTCCGTGATCTGCATTTCCCTTGCGTACTGCCCGTTTCCCCGGTTGCTTTCCTAAAATAATATTCCGACTCCGTTGCCGTAAAAACCGTTGACAGGGCGTCCGCCAATGTTCGCCAATGGGTTTTCCGCCGAACGTCCATACTCGGTTTGGCAGTTGGTATACTGCCCCGGCGGGAATTCTGCCCGTGCGGTGCCAGTAGCTGTTGCTCTTCCCGCCCGGTATTTCGGTGGAACGGGAGTATTGTCGTCACTGCCAAAGGGAAACGTCGGTGTTCCCTGTACCTTTGTACGGGATAGTCCCGGTGGGGACCGTGATAGCCCGCAACAGGAACAACGTACTTTAGCTCCGGTAACCGTGTCGGGCGGAAAGTTCGTCCTTTCCGGCACCGCAAAGATATATATTCCCGGGCTAACCGGTCATGGTGCGCCTGCCCGCAAATATTACCACCCACCCGGACGGTGTATTCTCCAGTATTATGTCCCGACTGGCCGACGCGGCGCTGCCCCGGAGCGGGAGAGTAACAACCTCGATCATGGCATAGCGTCCCGAACGGTCATAGAGCGGTTTACTGACATGGTATATACGGTCCGGCTCCCGGCCGTTGCCTGCCATCTCCCGGAGATAGTGGTCCCGGTCGGGAATTATCCGGAACTCCACATATTCCTGTTCCCGGAACAGGGGGGATTCCGCGTTCCAAATACCCGGTTCGGGGTCGGACCCGTGGTACTCTTTCATCTCTGTCAAAAGCCTCTCCAGAAGCCGCAATTCATCTTCATCCAGCTCCTTGGACCATTTGCTCCACTGTTCGAGGTCGAAGCGGTTCTCACCGTATAACACTTCGCGGCCGGACTCTAGGTAGACCAACCCGTACCTTCCGCCGAGACCTTTTAAAAGGTTGTCCACGATGATCCGCTCGTCGCACGGGCCGGATAATCCCGGCGGCAGGGTTTCGATACTTTGCCCGGTCGGTTGTACGGCTGCGGCGGGAACGGGCAGGGAAACCCTCTGTTCGGTAAGGCCCGGCATGAGGCGGCTCAGCAACGAAGCAATTACGAACCACACGGGGAGGATCTTCTGCGGCATTGGCACGGGATTACATGTTTGTTGCCAAATGTAAAGATTTTAATATTAATTTAGTCCCTTGTAAAATGTATAACGAAGACCACCGACATGAAAAATTTCATTTTCCAGAATCCCACTAAACTCGTTTTCGGGAAAGGCCAGATAGCCCGCCTGCCGCAACTGATCCCGGCCGGCAAAAAAATAATGGTAACATACGGGGGCGGAAGTGTCCGCGCCAACGGCATCTACGACCAGGTTTGCCAGGCCCTCGAGGGTACGGACTATATAGAGTTCTGGGGCATCGAGCCCAACCCCACGGTCGAAACCCTGCGCAAGGCGATAATCACCGGCAAGGAGCAGGGGGTGGACTTCCTGCTGGCGGTAGGCGGCGGCTCGGTGCTGGACGGAACCAAACTTATCGCCTCGGGAATGCTCTACGACGGCGACCCGTGGGAGATAGTCCGCAAGGGTAAGGCCGATGCGGCCATACCGTATGCCTCCGTGATGACCCTGCCCGCCACGGGTTCGGAGATGAACAGCGGCGCCGTTATTTCGCGGACCGAGACGCGCGAAAAGTTCGCTTTCTATACTTCCTATCCGGCTTTCTCGATCCTCGACCCGGAGGCCACCTATTCGCTTCCGCCGCACCAGGTGGCATGTGCCCTGGCCGATATTTTCGTGCATGTGATGGAGCAGTACCTGACCACGCCCGGCCAGTCCCGCATTATGGACCGCTGGGCCGAGGGACTTCTGATGACCGTTATCGAGATAGCACCGAAGATACGCGAAAACCAGCACGACTACGACCTGATGTCGGACTTTATGCTCACGGCGACCCTCGCCCTGAACGACTTTATCCGCATGGGCGTCACCGAGGACTGGGCTACCCACATGATAGGCCATGAACTGACCGCCCTGCACGGCCTTACGCACGGGGCCTCGCTGGCCATCGTCCTGCCCGGCACCATGAGGGTATTGCGGGACCAGAAGAAAGGTAAGATACTGCAATACGGCGAGCGGGTGTGGGGCATTACAGCCGGCACCGAAGAGGAGCGCGTGGATGAAGCCATCGAAAAGACCGAGCAGTTCTTCCGTTCGCTGGGACTGAGTACCCGCCTGTCGCAAGAGGGTATAGGGGACGATGTTATCGACGAGGTTCAGGCCCGTTTCGAGCGCCTCGGCGCGGCGTTCGGGGAGGCCCGCAACGTGGACGGCCGCAAAGCCGCTGAAATCCTGCGCAGCAGTAAATAACTACCCTTGCGCACGTGAAAGGTGTAATAGGGATAACCGGGGCCAGCGGCGCACTGTACGCGCGGCTGGCTATCCGCGAACTGCTCCGGGACGATCGTATAACGGAACTTGCCGTGATCGTGAGCGATAGCGGGCAGCAGGTCGTCCGGTACGAGGGTGTCGAACTTCCCGGCCCGCAGGACGACCCGAGGCTGAAATTCTACTCCCCCGCCGACCTGTTCGCCCCGCCGGCCTCCGGCTCCGCCGGGTACGGTTTTATGGCTGTGGTGCCGTGCAGCGTGGGTACCGCCGGGCGTATCGCCGCCGGGGTGTCGGACAGCTTGCTGACGCGTGCGGCGGACGTGATGCTCAAGGAGCGCGGCAAGCTCTGCCTTGTGGTGCGGGAGACCCCGCTGTCGCTGATCCACCTGCGTAACCTTGCCGAATTGACCGAAGCGGGAGCGATGGTAATGCCCGCCAGTCCCTCGTTCTATTCCCGCCCGCAGGATATCGAGCAGCTGTGCCTTACGGTAGTCCACCGGATGGTGCACTATCTGACCGGACACTCGGACGGTTACCGCTGGGACGGAGCGGAATGAAACATGGACGGGCGTGGTATGAAACTCGGGTTATTTTACTAATTTTGCTACCTGAACCAAACTAACTGTTAATACAATGGCAACGACCGCTGATATCAAGAACGGAATGTGTATCGAGCTTAACGGCAAAACATACAGCATCGTGGAATTCCAGCACGTCAAACCGGGTAAGGGTCCGGCTTTCGTCCGCACCAAACTAAAGAACCTGGAGAACGGCAGGGTGGTGGACAACACTTTTTCGGCCGGCGAGAAGATCGAACCGGTCAGGGTCGAGAGGCGCCCCTACCAGTACCTGTACGACGACGATATGGGCAGCAACTTTATGCACACCGAGACTTTCGAACAGATATCCATCGACAAGAGCCTGATCAACAATGCCGACCTGATGCAGGAGGGGCAGGTGGTGGAGGTGATGTTCCATACCGAAAAGGAGACCGTCCTTTCGGCCGAACTCCCCCCAATCGTGGATATGGAGGTCACCTATACCGAGCCGGGCGTCAAAGGCGATACGGCATCGACCAACTCGTTGAAGCCCGCTACGGTCAACACAGGGGCGACCGTCAGGGTGCCGCTGTTCATCAACACGGGCGAGAAGATCAGGATCGACACCCGTACCCGCGAATATTACGAGCGGATCAAACAGTAGTAGCAATGTAAGGGCCTTACCCTGCGTAAGGCCCTTTTTTATAATAACCGTTAAACCATCACCCAGGCTTATGAAAAAATCGATCTACCTATTTATCGTTGCATTACCGTACTTGCTGGCCTCCTGCGGGGGCGGCGGAGCCGAAGAACTCACCATGAATTTCGGATCCGAAAAAAGCGAACTGGAGGGAAATCCGTCCACCGTCCGTGAGATCGTGATCGACTTCGAGGACGTAGCCCCGGACAGTGCGGGCGATACCCTTTATATCAATACCAAGACTTACGACACGGAGGGCAACGTGCTTACCCACATTGCTGTGTATCCATCCGGGCACTTTAACAACTTTACACAGGTCTTCGAATACGATTCCAAGGGACGTGTGGCAGGCTCTGTATACACGGAGGAGGGCGATGTATCCTACACGACAAAGTATACCTATAAAGGCAACCTGATCGCCAAGGCACAGTATTATGTGGACGGTGAGCCTACCAACTACTACAAATATACCTACAAGGGCAATAAGGAGACTTCCCGCAACCTGTTCAGTTCGCTGGGCATCAAGATCTCCCAGACCGACTTCACATGGGCCGGCGACAGGGTGGTTAAAGAGGTCGAAACCGAGGACGGAGAGGTTACGGTCAAGTCCATTTCGTATCCCGACGACAACACGGAAGTTATCAGCGTCTCGGACGGTGACGATGAGCCGTATTACATCTCCACCCTGGTTTACAACGACAAGGGCGATTTCCTGAGCATCCGGTCGGATTCATATGATCCGTTCGTTCGCCTTTACTCCTACGAGTATGACAGCACCGGCAACTGGACAAAGCGTACGGTAACGGACGAAAGCGGCCGGTTTATCTGGATGGAATTACGGGAGATCACTTATTACTGATCCCCGGGACCCCTCTAACGACAAAGGCCCCGGACAGGGGCCTTTGTCGTTAGGCCGGTGCAAACTAAAAAACTCACCCGTAAATTTACGGGTGAGTTTTTTCTTGGTATTGTGCTGCGCCGCAGCCCTAATCCCGGAACTTGGCCGAGAGGAATTCGCGGTTGAGGCGGGCGATGTGGGTGAGCGATATCAGCTTGGGGCATTCCGCCTCGCAGGCGCCGATGTTCGTACAGTTGCCGAAGCCCAATTCGTCCATCTTGGCTACCATCGCCTTGGCCCGGCGTGCGCCCTCGATCCGCCCCTGGGGCAACTTGGCAAGGGACGACACGCGGGCGGCTACGAACAGCATGGCCGAGCCGTTCTTACAGGTGGCCGCACAGGCCCCGCAACCGATACATGCGGCGGCATCCATACTCTCGTCGGCATCCGGTTTGGGAATGGGAATGGCGTTGCCGTCGGGAACCCCGCCGGTGTTCACCGAGATGAAGCCCCCGGCCTGCAATATCTTGTCATAGGCGCTGCGGTCCACCGCAAGGTCCTTAATGACCGGGAACGCAGCGCTGCGCCACGGCTCGATGACGATCGTATCCCCGTCCTTGAACTTGCGCATGTGCAGCTGGCAGGTCGTGATCTCGCTGTCGGGCCCGTGTGCCCGGCCGTTTATATGCAGGGAACACATCCCGCAGATACCCTCGCGGCAGTCGTGGTCGAAAACGATGGGTTCCTTACCCTCGTGGATAAGGTTGTTGTTGAGTATGTCGAGCATTTCGAGGAACGAGCTGTCGGGCGACACGTCGTTAACGGTGTAGGTTTCGAAAGCCCCGCTTGCCTTGGCGTTTTTCTGGCGCCATATCTTTAATGTCAAATTCATTTTCGTCTCGTATTAAAGGTTTACAGACACTTGCCCCCGGGATCAGTCCTTATAGTTCCTCTGGGCAACCTTGATAGCTTCGAAACCGAGCTGTTCCTTGTGCAGTACGGGCTGTGAATCGTCGCCCGTGTATTGCCATACCGCTACATAGGAGTAGTTCTCGTCGTCGCGCAGGGCCTCGCCCTCGGGGGTCTGGTATTCCACGCGGAAGTGTCCGCCGCAGGACTCGTTGCGGTTCAGAGCGTCTTTGGCCATCAGTTCGCCCAGCTCGAGGAAGTCCGCCAGACGGAGGGCTTTTTCCAGTTCCTGGTTGAACTCGTCGTTGACACCGGCTACCCGGACGTCCCTCCAGAACTCCTTGCGCAGGGCCTGTATCTCCTCGATAGCTTTCTCGAGCGACTCTTTGGAGCGGGCCATACCCACATTGTCCCACATGATGTTCCCCAGCTTCTTGTGGATGTCGTCCACGGACTGCGAACCGTTTATCGAGAGCAGTTTTTCGATCTTGGCTTTCACCGCTTTTTCGGCTTCCGCGAATTCGGGCCGTTCCACGTCCACTTTGGGGGACTGTATTTCCTTGGCCAGGTAGTCACCGATGGTATAAGGCAGGACGAAGTAACCGTCGGCCAACCCCTGCATTAGGGCCGAGGCTCCGAGGCGGTTGGCCCCGTGGTCGGAGAAGTTGGCCTCGCCGATAGAGTAGAGACCCGGTACGGTGGTCATCAGGTTGTAATCCACCCAGGTACCGCCCATCGTGTAATGCACGGCGGGATAGATCATCATCGGTTCGTGGTACGGGTTTACGTCGGTGATCTTCTCGTACATCTGGAACAGGTTGCCGTAGCGGGCGCGGATAACGTCTTCTCCCAGGCGCTCGATGGCCGTCTTAAAGTCGAGGAACACGGCAAGGCCGGTCTCGTTGACCCCGTAGCCCGCATCGCAGCGCTCCTTGGCCGCACGCGAAGCCACGTCACGCGGAACCAGATTCCCGAAAGCCGGGTAACGGCGTTCCAGGTAGTAATCCCGGTCCTCTTCCTTTATATCGGACGGTTTGATCCTCTTGGCGCGGATGGCCTCCACGTCTTCCATCTTCTTGGGTACCCAGATACGCCCGTCGTTGCGGAGCGACTCGGACATCAGCGTAAGCTTGCTCTGCTGTGTGCCGTGTACCGGGATACAGGTCGGGTGGATCTGCGTAAAGCACGGGTTGGCGAAGTACGCCCCTTTCTTATATGCCTGCCACGCCACCGAACCGTTGGAGTTCATCGCGTTGGTCGAAAGGAAGAAGACGTTGCCGTATCCCCCGGTAGCCATTACTACCGCATGTGCGCCGTATCGCTCGATCTCCCCGGTAACCAGGTTGCGGGCGATAACCCCGCGGGCATGCCCGTCGATAAGCACGATGTCGAGTATCTCGTGGCGCGGGAAGCTCATTACGCTGCCCTTGGCGATCTGGCGGTTGAGGGCGGCGTAGGCCCCGAGCAGCAACTGCTGTCCGGTCTGGCCGCGGGCGTAGAACGTACGTGATACCTGTGCACCCCCGAACGAACGGTTGTCCAGCAGGCCGCCGTAATCCCTTGCGAACGGTACACCCTGTGCAACGCACTGGTCAATAATGCTGTTCGACACTTCGGCCAGACGGTAAACGTTGGCCTCGCGGGCGCGGTAGTCCCCGCCCTTTATGGTGTCGTAGAAAAGCCGGAACACCGAGTCGTTGTCGTTCTGGTAGTTCTTGGCAGCGTTGATACCCCCCTGTGCGGCGATGGAGTGCGCACGGCGGGGAGAGTCGGAAATGCAGAATATCTTTACGTTATAACCCAGTTCGCCCAGCGAAGCGGCCGCCGAAGCTCCGCCCAGGCCGGTACCGATCACTATAACGTCGAGTTTGCGTTTGTTGGCGGGGCTTACGACCTTTATCTCAGCCTTATGTTTGCTCCACTTCTCGGCCACCGGGCCGGCGGGGATCTTCGATTCTAATGTTGCCATATCTGATCGTTTGTTATTCAATGTTTGTAATGGCCCGTTAGCCGCAGCATATGCCGTTGGCCCTGAGGAAAGAGACTACCGCCACGGCGGCGAAGCCCAGCACGATAAGGGTCGAGAGGGCGTTGGCCCCGATCTTCAGCCTCGGGTACCAGGTCTTGTTGGCCCAGCCGATGCTCTGGAACATGCTCCATATCCCGTGGGTGAGGTGCAGCCAGATGGCGCCGAACCAAACCAGGTAGATCACCAGGTAGACCCAGCTCGAGAAGATGTGGCGCACCATCGCCACCCCGTCGGCCGGATGGTAGTTGAAAGCGTTCTCGTGGCCACCGATGATCTCAACGAACTGCATGTTCCACCAGAAGTTATACAGGTGGACCAGCAGCCCCAGGCAGATGACCAGTCCCAGAACGAACATGTTCTTGGACGACCAGCTGACACCCTCTTCCTTGACGGTCACGGCGTAGCGCTGCTTGCCGCGGGCGCGCCGGTTCTGCAGGGTGAGGATCAGGGCGTAGAAAACGTGTACGACCACCCCGAGGGCGAGCACGAGCGTCCCGACCAGCGCGTACCAGTTGGCGCCCAGGAAGTTCGTCACAAGGTTGTACGACTCTTCCGAGAAGAGCAGCGTCAGGTTCATCGCCAGGTGAAAGATCAGGAACAGCACGAGGAATGCTCCCGAGATGCTCATTACGAGCTTCCTCCCGATTGATGAAGAGGTGAGGAAATTTCCCATAGAATAACGTTTTTATAGTTTGTTTGCTCTTGTTTTGCGAAAGTGCAAAGTTATCGTATTGTTTGTTAAATAACAATGTTTGGCTTAAATTAATGTACCGTGGCGGGTAGTTGCGTTTTCCGTAAATTACCGGTCCGGGTTAACCTTTGGTTACGAATTTCCGGGAATCGTAAAATGGATAACAAATTTTGTTAAATTTGGTATCGGAACCTATATTTATTTAATATTTTATCCGCTATGTTATTGACGCGTAAACGCCGCCTGAGGCTGCTGATGGGCCAGCAGACGGCACTTATCCCCCGCGCGGAGAGGCTTCGCCAGTCCGGCGAGGTGTTCTCCCGGCTGGAGGAGCTCGAGGTTTTCCGCAAAGCGGCCAATGTGGGGCTGTTCTGGTCGATGTCCGACGAGATACCGACCCATGATTTCATCGACCGCTGGGCTTCCCGCAAAAATATCTGCCTGCCGGTGACCGAGGCCGACGGGATGTTTTTCTCCGGATACGTTCCCGGCTGTAAAATGGTCCAGAGCGGTATGAGGATGCTGGCCCCGTGCGGCACCCCGCCGGTAGATAGCTCACAGCTGGACCTGTTGGTGGTCCCCGGAATGGCGTTCGACGCCGGCGGCGGGCGGCTGGGCAGGGGCAAGGGGTATTACGACAGGTTTATCGCCACATGCAGGGCTCCGCGGATCGGTATATGCATGGATCACCAGATGGTGGGATCGGTCCCCTGTGAGGAACACGATATGAGGGTCGATATGGTACTGACGGCTTCCGGTCTCTATATTGCCGCCGATGAAAGCGCCCGCGGGACGGCAGGCAACTTCGGGGAGATATTTCCCGGGCCGGCCGGATGCGAAGCCACGGCTTGAAAGGTTTGCAACAACGAAGCGGCAGTCCTTTTGAACTGCCACTACGCTATATTTAGTCACCCAGCCGGAACGCAGTTGACATAGAGTTCGGCTTCGGGCCGCATGAAATACAGTGGGTTTACCGCCTTTCGATATTGTCAGTCCGCCCGTCTACCTGAACACCCGGGAATGGCCGGGTTCGATGTTTATGGTAACGATATCCGACAGTTCGTTGCTACGGACTTCAAGGGTGTTGGCCCCCTCTGCAAGTTCCACGTTTTTCCAGGTCACGGTGCCAAGCACCGCCTTTGCCACCCCAGCCGGAACGCCGTTGACATATAGTTCGGCTTCGGGCCGGTTGGTATAGGCGCGGATATCCTGCACGGGAGCGCTTCGCCGGGTCCAGCGACGTTCGGCTATATGGACGAACGGGTCGTAGGGGTTCCAGTTGGCCTTGAAATAGTAATATGCGTCCTTGCGGTAGCGGCGGTCGAACGTTACCAGCCCCATGTCGTTTATGCCCGTACCCTCTCCCCAGGTGCGGCCGGCCGCCCCGTAATCGAACATATTGCCGGCGAACAGCCCCCAGAACATCCGGTCGGCATTCAGGTAGCCGTAATACTGCTCGTGCAGGTACGTTTGCCAGCGCTCGGGATGGTAGTTGCCCAGGAAGTTGGGGCGCCGCAAGGAGTCGCCCTGCTGGTATATGGAAGCCCCGGCGGACCATGCCACGGCAGAATGTATCTTCTCCCAGTTGAGCTGGAACTGCCGCTTCCATATCTGGATATCCGACGGGGTGCCCGAACGCCACCCGAAATGGTGGTCCCATATCACGAGGTCCGTTATGAAATTTATCTCGCCGTCCTCGTTGCTGGTGCAGACCGTCAGCCGCGAGGGGTCTTCCCGTTTGGTGAGCAGGTTCAAGGTGGATATGTAATCCACGGGGTTCTGTCCCCGCTGGTGCATGTGCGAGAAAAGGCCCCACATAACGACCGAGGGACGGTTGTATAGCTGGCGGATGGTCTCGGTGGCCTGCACGTCGCCGTTGCGGCGGAAAGCGTCGGTGTCTATGAACGGGTTGTCGGCGAAGTAGACCCCGCCCATCAGCGGGAAGTCCTGCAGAACGAGCATCCCGTACCGGTCGCAAAGTTCGTAGAAATAGGGGTGGTGCATGACGCCCATGACCCGCACGGCCGTAACGCCCATCTCGGTCAGCATTTCGAAGTCTTCGGCTACGTGCTCTTTAAGCAAAACCGGACCTACGAGCGCCCTGTCCTGCGAGACGGCTACCCCGCGCACGGGGTAGGGCTTGCCGTTGAGCAGCAGCGGGCCCTCGGGCGAGATCTCGACCCGGCGGAACCCGGTCGCGAACGAAACAGAGTCGGTCGCCGCCCCGTCGGCGTGGATGCTTACGGTGACCGTATAGCGGTACGGGTCGTCGATTCCGTCCCAAAGGTGCGGCTCGTGAACGGCGAACGGGATGCGGATGTCCGAGACGGTGCGCCCGCTAAGGCGCAGCCGGGCGGATTCGCTTGCGACCACCTGCCCCTCCTCGTCCGATACTGTAAGTACGGCGGTAACGTTGTTGTCCCTGACCCCGCTGATGTGTAGCTCGGCCTCGGCTTCCACCACCTCGCGGGTCACCTCCCGTTGGATTATGTAGGCCCCCGTACCGCCGAAGTGGGTGAGGGAGACCATCTCGCGGCCGGTGACGATCACCTCCACGTCGCGAAGTATCCCCCCGTAGGAGTTCTGGTCGCCGCCCACCGGAAGCACGTCGCTCCGCGGGGCGTTGCTCACCGTTATCCAGAACGTATTCTTAGAGCCGAACTGTACGTAGTCGGTTATCTCGTATGTGAAAGCCGTGTAACCGCCGGCATGCTCCCCGGCCAGCAGGCCGTTTATATATACGCCCGTAACGGCGTTGGATCCGTTGAAGCGGATAAAGACCCTTTTGCCGCGCCAGTCGGACGGGATCACGCTCTCCTTGAGGTAATATCCCATCCCCCGGAAGTAATCCTTGTCCCCTGCCAGGGCGTCCCGGTTCCATGTATGGGGGAGGCTGACCCGCACCCCGCTCTCGGCCGTGGGGTTGTTGCCGTAGAAGAACCGCCACCCGTTATTGAAATCGTGCACCTCCCTGGCCTGCCCGGCGGACGGGAGGCAAAGGGCCGCTAAGATGGTCCATATCCATAGTTTGCACATACCACCAAAATTACGGTTATCCACAAATTTAACTGTTTGCCGGGCAATTCCCGCCATAAAGGTAAAATTTACTAATTTCGCAGCAGATGATCGTATTCGATATTATAACCGGCCTGCTGTTACTGCTGGCCCTTTACAACGGTTTCCGGCGCGGGTTCTTTATCCAGCTGGCCGGGCTTGCCGGGTTGTTCATCGGTGCGTGGCTGGCCATGCGGTTCGGCGGTGAACTGGGGCGCTTTCTGTGCATCGACGGGAAATATGCCGCCCCCGCCGGGTTCCTTATTATATTGCTGCTGGTCATACTGGCAATGGCCGGCGTAGGGCGGATGTTCAAGGGAGTGTTCAAATTCGCCGGGCTGAGTTTGCTGGACAAGCTGGCGGGGCTGGTGCTGTCGCTGGCCAAAACCGTGCTGGTGCTGGGCCTCGTCCTGTGGGGGTTCGACACGATGAACCGCCCGCGCGGATGGGTGGACCCCTCGGAGCTGGAGCGTTCGGTATTCTACCGCCCCCTTGTGGATGTGACCGTATTCGTATTTCCATATATAGTTACCGTGGACGACCTGCTGGCTCCCCTTTACAGGGTAGAGCCGTCCGGACAGCCCGCCGGGCCGTCCCCGGAACCCACGGCCGAACCGAACCCGTCCGGGCAATCGATCAACGGGATTTCTCCGGAACCCGCGGCCGAACCGGGCGGCGAACCGGCCACCAACCCTGCCGCCGATGAGTGACAGCGGTCATAAGCGATCTGCAACGGCTACCGCCCTTGTAATGAGGTCGGCAGGGAGCCTCTATACCGTCCGCGATACGGAGACCGGCAACGTCACCGAAGCCCGCATCCGGGGCAAACTCCGCCTGAAAGGGGTGCGGACCACGAATCCGGTAGCCGTAGGGGATATCGTCGAATACGAGACGGACGGTTACGGGGAGAGTGTGATAACCGCCATAGCGCCCCGCCGCAATTATGTTATCCGGCGGTCGCCCAACCTCTCGAGAGAGTCTCACATAATCGCATCCAATCTCGACCAGGCGGCCCTGGTGGTCACCCTTTTTGCGCCGGAGACCAATATGGAATTCATAGACCGTTTCCTGGTTACATGCGAGGCCTATAACGTCCCGGCGGCCATCGTACTCAACAAATACGACCTTGCCGGACAGGATCCCCGGGCCGTGGAGCGGTTCGTCGAAATATACGCTTCGGCGGGGTACCGCGTTATCTCAGTTTCCGCCATGACGGGCTACGGCCTCGAAGAGCTGGCAGGCTACCTGGCCGGTAAAACGACGCTTTTCTCGGGAAATTCCGGGGTGGGTAAATCGTCGCTTATCAAGAAGTTCGTCCCGGACGAGGAGATACGCACGGCCGAAATATCGGACTACCATCATAAGGGAAAGCATACCACGACGTTCGCCCGGATGTACGACCTGCCCGGCGGCGGCTATATTGTGGATACCCCCGGCATCAAGGGGTTCGGGCTGCTCGAGATCGAACCCGGGGAGCTGTACCGTTACTTCCCGGAAATGATGCGGGCCGCATCGGGTTGTAAATACTACAACTGCACGCACGTCCATGAACCGGGATGCGCCGTGATGGAAGCGGTCGGGGAGGGCCGGATCGCCGAGAACCGCTATATCAGCTACCTTAAAATACTCGAAGAAGATGAAAAATACCGCAAGTGAGGGGATGCGGGAGATGCCGCCCCCCGAATTTTTCGAGAAAAGGACGCAGTACCTCTCGGGGTTTATGACGGCCGGCCGTGCCGAACGGCTCCGGCAGGTGCTCGACGACCGCACCCGCTATATGGCCGTATGCCTGGAGAACATCTACCATCCGCAGAACGCCTCGGCGCTGGTGAGGCACTGCGACGCTTTCGGCATTCAGGATATATTCACCATCGAGGAGATATGCCGTTTCCGGCCCAACACCAACGTGGTCAAAGGGACGGACAAGTGGGTCAATATCCGCCGAAGTTTCAAGACCGAGGACGGCATCGCCGAACTGCGCCGCAGGGGCTACCGCATAATAGCCACCACACCACACCGCGGGGACTGCTCCCCTGAGGAGTTCGATATCGAAGCCGGCCCGTTCGCGCTGGTATTCGGCACGGAGCATGAGGGGGTGAGCGGCCGCATTGCCGACGTGGCGGACGGGTATATCCGTATCCCGATGTGGGGGTTCGTCGAGAGCCTGAACGTGTCGGCGTCGGCGGCCATAATCCTTTATATGCTTTCCAAACGGCTTCGGCAAAGCGGCATCGACTGGCGCCTCACGGAGGATGAAAAAAAGGTTATCCTGTTCGACTGGATGATGCGCTCGGTCAAGAACGCCGAAACCATACTGACCAAATTCGACGGCTGATGGGACGGCTCGCCATACTGTTCGTTTCCGCGTTACACCTTGCCGGGTTATGCTGCGGGCAGGGATTCGGGTACATTATTGACCGGGAGCTTATGGTTTTCCTTCGGGAGAACGGCCGCCCGGGTGCCCCTGTGGTGGATACGCTTTATAACTTGCAGATAATAAGGACCGGGGAACAGTGCAACGGCTGGGTGGAGATCCTCGGCCGGGAGCAACGGCTCGGCTGGGTCGACAAGGAGAATGTAGTGCCGATGCCGGCCGAAGCCGCCGCATTCCTCGATACGGAATACACCAGGTGGGACTGGCCCCGGATGTTCCTTATAGCCGGAACGGACCTCCCGCAGGTAGTTATTGCTGTCAGCCACCCGGCTTTTCATACGGCCCATACGGAGAAGGGGGAAGCGGTATCGGCCCTAACGGTAATGCCCGGTGAAAGTGCCGGGGCTTACAATGCGGTTACCGGCAGGGAGATACTCGATTGGGATATACCGCTATGCCTTTCGCGGGTCGAAATTTCACACGGCCGTACCCTGCTCTGGGACCG
The DNA here is from genome assembly GCA_021201825.1 of Alistipes sp. Lineage (GTDB taxonomy): Bacteria > Bacteroidota > Bacteroidia > Bacteroidales > Rikenellaceae > WRDF01. The sequence continues at coordinate 193,720 of JAJQED010000008.1, read as the reverse complement.
GTATGCACAGTACTGTTTTTTGGCTGACTCTGCCGGCAGGCCCTGCCTGTCCATAATCCCGACGGCTTCGTCGATCCCGGAAAGTTATACACCCGAAGAGACCCAAGAGGCCCTGCGGACCGCCCGGGAGTTACTGCAGAAAGGCGAGCGGCTGGACCCGGAGGCGGCATGGGACCTGTCGTACGAGATGATCGGTGTGACCAACATGGATTTTATCGGCCGGTTGCGGGCGGCATATTTCGCAGGGGATGCGGACGCCCGGGAGACCTACCCGGCCGTATTGGGATATATGATATGGGGCGGGGACCCCTATCCCGGGCAGGAGCTCGAAAGGGAGATTTATGTCCATAGGAATGCAGGTGTAACCGAGATAGAATAAAAATACGACAGTATGCGACACCTATACCTTATATTATTGCTGGCCTTGCAGGGAGCTGCGACGGCCTTCGGACAGGAGTTCCGCTATGTACATGACAGCGACCTCTACGTTCTGGTACGGGAGGAGGCCCGCCCGGGTGCGCCCATCTTGGACACGCTCTATAACCTTCAGGTCGTGAAGACCGGCGTGACGGAAAACGGCTGGGTGGAAGTGACCGGCCGTCAGGGCCGGATGGGGTGGGTACACGGCAGCCGCCTGGTGCCCATGCCGGAAGACCCGGCCGGGGTCCTCGCCGCGGGATATGAGGAACGCCCGGGACAGGACTTCCTGGGATTTATCGGCGGGACCGACGTGCCGCATATCTTCATACATTGCAGCGGTTTGTACAATAACCAATACGAACCGGCCCTGCAGCGGTTCGACCTCTCGCTCTCGGTCCCGGTGGTGTGCCGGCCCCGTGCCGAAAATGTGTATGTTTACGACCTGCGCAACGGGGAGATGGTAGCCTCGTGGGGCGCCCTCTACGCGATAGCCGCGTTTTACATCTATCCCGGCAGGACGGTGTTCGCCGATTACTGCGACGCGCAGTTCTCGTTCATTAAGGACCCCGCGGGCCGGACCTGTATATCCATCGTCCCGACCGGCAATATCCCGGTAGGATTTTCAGCCGAACGCATGGAAGAGGCCATCCACATAGCCGAAAATTTCCGCTCCCGGTTCGGGGAGAGGACCGACGCCCGGGAACTAAGTTTCAACTATGAAACCGACCACTGGGTGTTCACGGCCCTATATGCGGCCTACCGTAACGGCGATCATAGGGCCGCAAGCCTCTATCCGTTCCTGGTGTTCAACGCCCATAGCGACGGGGCCGGTGGCCAGGACCAGATGATCTCCATATACAGGCTCTGGACGCTGGAATATGCCGGGGTTACCGAAGTTTCCGAGATAGCCGAAGCCACCCGCCGGTACGACCTGTAAAACCATCCGCACTTAATTTAAGGGAATATGGACCTGCTTCGCAAACAATTCCTCGCCCACGTCGGACAAACTTCCCCCTCGCCCCTGCTGATCGAGGTGGAGCGGGCCGAGGGCGTATATTTTTACACCCCCGCGGGTAAGCGGTATTTCGACCTGATATCCGGAGTTACGGTGAACAACGTGGGACATGCCAACCCCGTGGTGATAGAGGCCGTGAAGCGGCAGGCGGAGCGGTATATGCACACGATGGTGTACGGCGAGCTGGTCCAGCGGCCGCAGGTGGAATATGCCGCCCTAATCTCGTCGCTGCTGCCCCAGGGGTTGGATTCGGTCTATTTCCTCAATTCGGGGAGCGAGGCCGTGGAGGGGGCGCTCAAACTGGCAAAACGGTGTACGGGCCGTACCGGTATCGTATGTTACCGGGACGCTTACCACGGCTCCACACACGGCTCCCTGAGCGTGATGGGCGGCGAAGAATACAAAAATTCTTTCAGGCCCCTGCTACCGGATATCACACAGATCGGATTTAACGATATGGAGGCCCTGGCCCGGATCACCGAGCGCACCGCCGCCGTGATCGTCGACCCCGTGCAGAGCGAGGCCGGGGTCCGGATAGCCGCGCCTGGTTACTTCGAAGCCCTGCGCCGCCGGTGCGACCGGGTGGGTGCCATGTTGATCTTCGACGAGATACAAAGTGCCCTGGGACGGTGCGGCGCCATGTTCGCTTTTGAGAAGTACGGCGTGGTTCCCGACATACTCTGCCTTGCCAAGGCGCTGGGCGGCGGGATGCCCCTCGGGGCGTTCATTGCTTCCAAAGAGAATATGGACAAGTTGACCTACGATCCCGTACTGGGCCATATAAGCACGTTCGGGGGCCATCCGGTTTGCTGTGCCGCCGGAATGGCCGCCCTGCGGTATACCGTCGACGAGGGTCTGTGCCAGCGGGCCGAGACGGCAGGTGCGCTGTACGAGGAGTTGCTGTCCGGCCACCCGGCCGTGCAGGAGATACGCCGCAACGGGCTGCTGCTGGCCGTGGAGCTCGGCTCGAGCAGCCGGATGATGGAAGTGCTAGCCCGGTTCAAAGAGTTGGGTATCCTGAGCGACTGGTTTCTTTTCTGCGATACGGCTTTCCGCATATCGCCGCCCCTTACGATAACGCAGGACCAGGTGCGCGAGAGCGTCCGCCTTATATTGCAGGCGCTCGGGTAGCCGGGCTTTGCGCGCTATTGGCCGAAGCCGCAGGTGTTATTTTGCGGGCTATTTTTTATATGGAAAGTTTTAGCTATTTTTCGGGACCGAAAATCCAGCTAAACCACCCTTTGCCTATGCTTTTCGCAAGCGACAACGCCGCTACAAAGACCCGCAAACAGCAGGAGGGGGAAGAACTGCCCACTGAGAAACAGATCCGCGAAAGGTTACTGGCGCGGGGTGCGGAGTCGCTGCAGGACGACGAGTTGCTCAGTATAATCATCCGGGAGGGTACCCCCTCGATGACCGCCCTGGAGCAGGCCCGCAAAGTGCTGGAGAATCTGGGCGGGGATATATGGGCTGTGACACGCCTGAATATCAAGCGGCTTCGGATGGTGGAGGGGCTGGGAATCAAAAAGGCCGCGCTAATCGCTTCGGCGTTCGAGCTGGGCCGCCGTTTCGCCGAAAGGGAATCCTCCACGATGAGCATTATAACCGGGCATGACGATATTTTCCGCATGTTCAAACCCAAACTTTCCCTGCTTGCGCACGAGGAGTTCTGGGTGGTTTACCTCAGCAGCGCCAACACAGTGCTGGACAAGATACGCATCAGCCACGGCGGGGTGACCTCCACCACGGCCGACCCCAAGATTATCCTTAAAAAGGCGGTGGAACTTCTCGCTTCCGCCATCATTCTGGTCCATAACCATCCCTCGGGCATCTGCGAGCCGAGTGAGAACGACCGGATACTCACCAAGAAGATAGCCGACTCGGCCGCCCTGTTCGACATCTCGGTACATGACCATGTGATTGTCACGGCCAGCAAATGCTTCAGCTTCCGGCACGAGGGGCTGGTTTAGGGACGCCGTCCGGTGTCACCATCGACACGTCATTGAAAACAAAAAAGAACGTCATTGCGAGGAGCGGAGCGACGCGGCAATCTTAATTGGAAATGCAATGACTGAGATGTGTTGGATAACTGAGTGACCGGGGCTATACCGGAGAGAAAGGAAAGAGATTGCTTCGGGCTTGCAGCCCTCGCAATGACGAAAGGAAGAGAAGAGATTGCTTCACTGGCGTTCGCAATGACGGGGAAATGTTGCAGTGACGAAAAGAAGAAAATAACCTTTCTAAACGAAATAAGGAATCTCCTGTCCCGGCAGAGCCGGGAGTTATCCGCCATTTTCGCCGGGGCAGGATTAAAGTCGCAGGAGGGAGATCACCCGAACTACCATGTAGTGAGGGAAGCTCCCGGGAGCGACGCCTGACCCCGGCGAGGCGGTGTCTTTTGCTCCACTTTTGGACAAGCAAAAGTGGAAAAGGAAAGAAAGGAAGAAACGCAAGGCATTAACGACTGTCATTGCAAACGAATACAGCGACGAAGCAATCTTAATTAGAAACGCAAGGACCGAGATTGCTTCGGGCTTTCAGCCCTCGCAATGACGAAAGGAAGAGAAGAGATTGCTTCACTGGCGTTCGCAATGACGAGGGCAAGAAAGAGATTACTTCACTGACGTTCGCAATGACGAGGGGATGGTTCGCAGTGACGGGAAGGATAGCGGGCGGGCTTTAAATGGGCGGAGTGTAGGGACGTTTAACGGAAATGTTATATCTTTGCTTATTACACCCCAAAACCCGTCGGACATGAAGAGATATACCACGCTATTGTTCCTTGCCATGGTTGCCGGTGCGCTATCCGCTTCGGCCCAGGCCCGTATGAGCCATGCCGAATATATCCAAAAATATAAGGATATAGCCCTCGAGCACCAGGATATTTACGGCATCCCGGTCAGTATCAAACTGGCGCAGGGGCTGCTGGAGTCCGACTGCGGCAACAGCCGCCTGGCGATCGAGGCCAATAACCACTTCGGGATAAAGTGCAAGAGCGACTGGACGGGAGCCACCATTGCGCACGACGACGACGCACCGGGCGAATGTTTCCGTAAGTACGATTCGCCGGAGCAGTCGTTCCTCGACCACTCGGAGTTCCTCGATAAGTCGGCCCGTTACCAGGACCTTTTCGATCTGGACCCAACCGATTATAAAGGGTGGGCACACGGCCTTAAGGCGGCCGGTTATGCCACTAATCCCCGGTATGCGGAGTTGCTGATAAAGATAATCGAGGACTATGAACTTTATGCCCTCGACAGTTCGGTGCCGGGTGCGGGAGGGTCTTACGCATACCTGCAACCGCAGACGCCCCCGGACGACTCACACGCCGGCGACGCGGTCTTCGTGCCGTTCGAGAAAGTGGATGTCGATAACTATGTAGTGTCGGTGCGCAGCGTGTCGGGTTACCCGGTTTATTACAATAACGGGTCTGAGTTCGTAGTGGCAACGGCGGGGGATACCTACGGCCGTATTTCCTATGCTTCAGGTGTTTCGGAGGCCAAACTGCGCAAATTCAACGACGTAGGGCCGGGCGTGGAACCAAAAGCCGGCGAACCGGTGTATATCCGCCAGAAAGCCAAAAAGGCCCAGAACGGCCGCCTGCTCCATACGGTCAAGGACGGTGAGTCGATGCACTCCATTTCGCAGGCATACGGTATCCGCCTGAAGAACCTGGTGAAGATCAACCGTCGTCCCGCCGACACCCCGCTCAAACCCGGACAGCAGATACGGCTTATGTAACCCCGGGGTTCGTACCCGTACCTATATAATAAGGGATAGCCAGCTGGCTATCCCTTATTGTTAACCGCATCGCCGGAACGTGTCGCTATCCGAGCAGGAACGACAGGTTTTCCGAGAGTTCCCGGGTCTGCTCGCCGCATTTGAAAACGCGGACCGGCTTGGGGCCGATAAGGGTCAGTTCACCCTCGTCCACAACAAGCATGCAACCCTCGCGCAGGCCCACGACGTAACGGTCCGGGTTTGCGGCGATAAATTCCTGTATGCGCTGTTCGCGGGTTTCCCCGGCATGGCCCTCGGGGTTAGCGTCCAGGTAGTGCGGGTTGATCTGGAACGGGACGAGCCCCATGGTCGCGAACGACTGCGGTTCGACGATGGGCATGTCGTTGGTGGTGCAGAGCGTGGGGCAGGTCACGTTGCTGCCTGCGCTCCATCCGATATAGGGCGCCCCGGCCCGCACCCGGTCGCGGATAGCCTCGATCAGGCCCTGTTCCTGCATTTTCTTTACGAGGGCGAACGTGTTCCCACCACCCACGGCGATGGCCGGAGCGGCCGCAACCGCGGCAACGGGGTCATCACAGTTATGGACCGAACGTACCGTTATGCCCACTTCGCCGAGGCGCTCCTGAACCTTTTGCAGGTACTCGTCATAGGAGAACGTCACGGCGGCATAGGGAACGAAAAGCACCTCGCGGATGCCGCCCAAGAACGCGTCGATGTTCCCGAGGGGGTATTGGAGATAGGCCTCGCCGGCGTTGGTCGAGTTGCTGATAAGAAGAAGTCTCATGGTTATCTGTTTTAAGTCGGTTTCGTTCGGTACGGGCATTAGTTACCGGGCGGCCATATTCTCTCCGTCATTGCGAAGGCTGGCCCGAAGCAATCTCTGCCATTGCCTTTCCCATTAAGATTGCCGCGTCGCTTCGCTCCTCGCAATGACGTTCTCTTTCTTTCGTCATTGCTATGGCAGGCCCGAAGCAATCTTTGCCATTGCCTTTCCCATTAAGATTGCCGCGTCGCTTCGCTCCTCGCAATGACGT
>JAJQED010000008.1:0-187410 GCA_021201825.1 Alistipes sp. | reverse complement strand
TTATTTTGCTTGCAATGTGAACCCGTCTGTTCCCGTCATTGCGAACGTCAGTGAAACAATTGCCGCGTCGCTTCACTCCTCGCAATGACGTTTTATTTTGCTTGCAATGTGAACCCGTCTGTTCCCGTCATTGCGAACGTCAGTGAAGCAATTGCCGCGTCGCTTCGCTCCTCGCAATGACGTTCCTGTTATTTCCCGTCATATCTTTTTTGCTACGTCATTGCGAACGTTAGTGAAGCAAACTCTTTTCTCCTGGATCGCTTGGCAAAGCTCCCGGGCCTGCTCTTCGCCCGTGGTTTTGAAAGCCGTCCGGCGGCCGTCAGCATCGGTAAGCACCAGGTAGGGCCCAGTGCTTGCGGAGTGTGTGAACAGCAGGGTCCGGCCCCAGCCGTCGACCGTGAAGTAGCCTTTGTGGGTCCCGCAAAAGCTGTAACCCTTTGTCCGTATCCGGACGGCCGGAATGGCGTCGGCGACCTCGACGGACGCGATCTCCCCGAACCCGGTCACACCCCCGTAGATCCCGGTGATATGCACCCCGTCCCCGTCGATATATATAGTGGCTGGCCGGTGGCCGTTCCATACGAAAAGCCCGGCGACGAGTAATACGGCCAGTACGGCGACCGACGAAACGGCGATAAATCTCTTATTTGTTTTCATCGCGGGTGAGTTTACGGATCTCCGATTCTATTATCTTTGGGAAATGTTCGTATTCCAGCCGGTGTATCTTGTCGGCAAGGGTCTCGGGCGTCTCGTTCGGGGAGACTTCGCAGGTGTATTGTGCGATTACCGCTCCGTCGTCATACTGTTCGTTGACGTGGTGTATCGTGATCCCCGACTGACGTTCACCGGCGGCGACCACCGCCCGGTGCACATTCTCACCGTACATACCCTTACCACCGTAGGCCGGAAGCAGGGCCGGGTGGATATTCACGATGCGGCCCCGGAAAGCCTGCACAAGCTCGGGCGGGACCAGGGATAGGAAGCCCGCCAGGACAATATAGTCCGGGGCATGGGCGTTTATGGTTTGCATTACGGCGGCCCCGTCACGCCATGCGGGACGCGGTACGACCACGGCCGGAACGCCAAGGCGTCGGGCCCGCTCGAGGACATAGGCACGGGAATTGTCACTGACAATCAGGCTGACGCGGGCCAGCGGCGAGGCGTGGAAATAGGTTGCGATATTCTCGGCATTGGAGCCGCCGCCTGAGGCGAGTATAGCTATTTTTTTCATTATTCGGCAGTTAGGGCCCCGGCAAAGGGTTTGGGGGTAAAAAAAAAGTCCGTATGCCAAAAATAATGGAAAAAGTGTTACTTTTGCAAAAATTCTGCCCTGAATTACAGTGCAGTCCTGATCAAGAATAAGAGAAAACATTTGTTAAACTAAATTTTAAAATTATGTCAGAAGTTTCATCAAAAGTTACCGAGATTATCGTGGATAAACTTGGTGTTGATGCTGCGGAGGTCGTTCCCTCGGCAAGTTTCACTAACGACCTCGGTGCTGACTCGCTCGACACTGTAGAACTTATCATGGAATTCGAAAAAGAATTCGGCATTTCCATTCCCGACGAAGACGCAGAAAAGATCGGTACGGTAGGCGACGCTGTTACCTACATCGAATCGAAGAAATAAAACGGCGGCAGGGTCAACCTGCTGCCCGCACTTTACCGAACCCAAATTTGTTCAAATAATCCCGGATTTATTTATGGCACAATGCAGACGAGTAGTCGTTACCGGCATTGGTACGATTAACCCGCTGGGTAACAGTATTGAAGAATATTTCGAAAACCTCGCAAACGGCGTCAGCGGCGCCGGACCGATAACACATTTCGATGCTTCGCTGTTCAAGACACAATTTGCGTGTGAGGTAAAAAATTATAACTCTGCGGACCATTTCGACCGTAAGGAAGTACGCAAGTATGACCTTTATACCCAGTATGCGCTGGTGTCGGTCGCGCAGGCCATAGCCGATTCGGGTATCGACGTCGAGGCGATCGACCCCGAGCAGGCCGGCGTGATATGGGCCTCGGGGATAGGTGGACTGGAAACGTTCTACCAGGAGGTAAAGGGTTTTGTAGAGGGTGGCTTCGTACCCCGCTACAGCCCTTTCTTCATTCCTAAAATGATCGCGGACATCGCCGCAGGATATATCTCGATGCGCTACGGTTTCCGGGGGCCGAACTATTGTACGGTTTCCGCGTGCGCTTCGTCCAACCACGCCATGATAGACGCTTTCAACTATATACGCTTCGGCAAGGCGGACATCATGGTCACCGGCGGTTCTGAGGCCGCCGTGAACCCTCCCGGGGTGGGTGGGTTCAATGCAATGCAGGCGCTGTCGACCCGCAACGACGACCCGAAGACCGCTTCGCGCGCATTCGACAAGGACCGCGACGGTTTCGTGATCGGCGAGGGGGCCGGGGCGCTGATACTGGAAGAATACGAACACGCCAGGGCACGCGGCGCGAAGATATACGCGGAGGTAATGGGCGGGGGCGCGAGCGCCGACGCCTACCATTTCACCGCTCCCCATCCCGAGGGGCTGGGTAACCGCAAGGCGATGCTCGACGCGATAAAGGACGGCGGGCTTACTCCCGACGACGTGGATTACGTGAACACCCACGGTACCTCCACTCCTGCCGGCGACCCGGCGGAGCTGGCCGGTATCAAGGCCGTGTTCGGGGACCATATATACGACATGAGCATCAACTCGACCAAGTCCATGACGGGACACCTGCTCGGTGCCGCCGGGGCTATCGAGGCTCTGGCGTGTATAATGACCCTGACCCGCGGGATCGTGGCCCCGTCGATAAACGTCTTCGAGCTCGACCCCGAGATCGATCCCAAGCTGGACCTTACGCTCAACAAGGCCAAACGGAGGGATGTGAAAGTAGCCCTGAGCAACAGTTTCGGGTTCGGCGGCCACAACGCCTCCATCGTTCTGCGTAAGGCGGAATAATCCCTGTGCAGGGCGTCCGGGAGTGGTCTGCAGGGCCTGGAGGAAACGGATAATACGCGGGTGTCCCCGTAAACGAGGGTTCCCGTCGTGCGGCCGCCATACCCGGCCGCAGCAATAGAAAGGAAACGATCGGATGCTGGGTTTTATATTAAAACCTGTCAGGAAAAAATACGGCAAAGACAGGCGGTACTACCGGCTTGTCGACGAACTTTTCGGGATATATCCCCGTAACATCGAACTCTACAAGCTGGCCTTGATACACAGGTCAGCTTCTGTTTTTGTGCCGGACGAGAGCGGCGGCATACCCATCAATAACGAACGGCTGGAATTCCTGGGGGATGCGGTATTGGAATCGGTTGTGTCCGAGTACCTGTTCCTGCAGTTCCCCGACCGTAACGAGGGCTTCCTGACACAGGTGCGGTCCAAGATCGTCAGCCGCCAGTCGCTCAACGAGTTGTGCCATAAGCTGGGACTGTCGGAGCATATCGTCTCCCATGCCGGGGGCAGCATTATCCAGAAGCACCTGCACGGCGACGCATTGGAGGCCATGATCGGGGCGTTGTACCTCGACCTGGGATACGACCGGGTGAACCGTATCATTATCGACCGTATCCTGAAACGGTACCTCGACCTGGACGAGCTGACCCATACCGAGACTGACTACAAGAGCAGGCTAATAGAGTGGTGCCAGAAAAGCAAACACTCGATACGCTTCCGCACGGGGTTCGATTCGGGGTCCACTTCCCAGTCGCCCGTATTCCGTTCGGTGGCCGTGATCGACGATATGGAGCTGGGGTACGGTAAGGGGTCTTCCAAAAAGGAAGCGGAGCAACGGGCGTCGTTCGAGGTGTCTCAGGCCCTTAGCGACGAAATGGGCGACAATTTCCTCCAGCTTATCGACAATAAAGCGCAATAGCATATTTTTCTGTTTGCGGTGTTTCCGGTAATAACCCGGAACCAGCGGTATGGCCGGACCGATCAAAAACACGAACGAACTATAATCCCGATGCAGGATAAAGCGGAAATAGGCAGGTTGGGCGAAGAGGCCACTGTGGCGTGGTTGCAGAGGCATGGTTTCAGGATCGTCGAACGGAACTGGCGGGCCGGACGCTACGAGGTGGATATTATTGCCGAACGTGCGGGGGAACTGCATATCGTGGAGGTCAAATGCAGGGCCCGGGGCGGCCTGACCGGACCCGGGGATGCTTATACCGGGAGCAAGCTGGCCGCGCTGCACAGGGCGGCCGAAGCGTATATAGAGCAGAACGGCACGGATGCGGAGGTGCATTTCGACCTGGCTTCGGTGACCCACTGCGGCGGCCGGTTCGAGGTGGAATATATTCCCGATGCGGTACCGCCGCGATGGTGAGCGCCCGGGCTTGGTTGTCCCGGACAAAACGATTAACTTTACGTATCGGCACGGGGTGCCATAAATGACGTTCTATGGAAAAAATTTACGATATACTGACCGCCTGCCCGCTGTTCCGGGGGATGGATTACGGAATGATCGAGCAGGTGCTTAAACATGACGATATCAGCGTGAGCGAGTTCGGCGCGGGGGATGTAATAGCTAAAAAGGATATGGCCTATTCGGGCCTGATGGTGGTGCTGTCGGGGGCCGCCGAGGGGATATTCACCTATCCGTCCGGCCAAAGGTCGGCCATCGAGACCCTCTCCCCGGGCGAACTTATAGCGCCGGCGTTCCTTTTCGGGGGATATAACCGCCTGCCGGTGGATGTCGTGGCGTGTGAACCTACCCGGATAATGACCCTCCACCGGGGCCTGCTGTTCGAGCTGATGCAGGAAAATACGCTGATCCTCTCCAACTTTATCGATATTATTTCCAACCGCGCGGGAGTGTGGCAGAAAAGGATTTATGCCCTGTCCTACAAAACCCTGCGCGAGAAGATGGCCTCATACCTGCTGGACCATACGCAGGACGGCTCTACGCAGGTGCCGGTGCCGGACATTACGGAGATCGCCGACTATTTCTCCGCAACGCGCAGCTCGGTGGCCACGGTGATGGAAGGCCTGCAAAAACGGCATATCATCGAGGTGGACGGCGACACGATCAGGATCGTCAACCGCCATGCCCTGGAAGATATCCTAAAGTAAACTGCCCGGCCGGAAGAAATGTTAAACAGGGCGTGGCGAATTGGCAGCGCATTTGTGCGTTACGCTCGCTTTCTTGTAATGCCGAAACGTATATTCAGGTAGTGAATAACAAAACAAATTCAATAGATACGATCCGTCTGGGGGGTAATGTCAGTTGCAATAAAATGTTGGGTAGATCAAGGCGATATATATTCTTACGGAGGGTGTGCTTTTTTTTGCTGCCGGTGATGCTGTCGCCGCTGGGGGTAAATGCTCAATCGGATAATGTGACCATCGAGGATATCACCTTTGAAAGCGGGGGAGTCACTCTTTCCGGTACGATCTACACCCCACTTCAAACCCATGCTGCGGTGGTATTGGTACACGGTTCCGACCGGACACCCCGGATGGGAGATTTCGCACGGCTATTAGCCGGAAACGGGATTTCGGTGCTTACCTACGACAAACGTGGAGTGGGAGAATCTGGAGGGGTTTATGCCGGCCCGGAAGTAGGTACGAACAACATCGATCGGTCCAATCTCCTGCTCCTGGCCGAAGATGCGGGCAGTGCATTGGATATTCTTTGCCGGCGGAATGAGAATGTGCCTGTCGGTTTTGTCGGGTTCAGCCAGGCGGGTTGGGTGATTCCCATTGCCGCGGACAATAACCGGCTGGCAGATTTTATGGTGTTGTTCAGCGGGTCCGTGGTTCCAACCCTCGAACAACTGCGATACCAGTTTTTTACGGATGGCAATACGGATTTTTGGGACACGCACACCGAAGCCGAAGTGCGGGAACATATCCGCACGGCTGAGGACCGTTACAGCTTTGAGAATACCGATCCTTATGATGCGCTGAGTACGCTGTCGATTCCGGGGCTTTGGCTTTTCGGCGGGAAAGACATACAGGTTCCGGTGGGCTTGTCGATAGAGCATCTCAATGCCCTTAAAGCCGACGGAAAGCCATATGAATATTGCCTTTTTTCGACGTTAGGCCATTTTGTTTCGGGCTCTGAGGAGCCGGTCCGAATTGCTGTCCATTGGATCAGGAACGTTGGGGGATATTATAAAAACGAGACTTCAAGGCCAGACCATTATGGTGTTTTATAATATAGGCATATTCCTTTACGGGACGGGTATCCGGGTAGCGGGGCTTTTCAGCGAAAAGGCCCGCGAGTGGGTACGGGGCCGCAGGGGTATATTCGACCGGTTGCTGGCGTCGTTCGGGCCGCAGGACCGGGTGATATGGGTCCATTGCGCCTCTCTCGGGGAGTTCGAGCAGGGCAGACCCGTGATAGAGCGGCTGCGGGAGGGTTTTCCCGGCCATAAGATCCTGCTTACTTTCTTTTCGCCGTCGGGCTATACCATACGCCGGGACTACGAGGGGGCCGATGCCGTATTCTACCTGCCGTTGGATATGGCTGGCAATGTGCGGCGGTTCCTCGATGCGGTGAGGCCCGAAGCGGCGGTGTTCGTCAAGTATGAGTTCTGGCTCAATTACCTGAGGGAACTGCGCCGGCGCGGGGTCAGGACCTATATCGTCTCGGCTATTTTCAGGCCCGATTCGGTGTTCTTCCGGCCTTACGGCGGGTCGTTCCGCAAAGCCCTGGGGACGTTCGATACGATCTTCGTGCAGAATAAAACCTCAAAGGAACTTTTGGACGGTATCGGGGTCCGGAACGTGGTTGTGTCGGGCGACACCCGGTTCGACCGTGTAGCCGCCATACCCCGGACTGCACCGGAAGTTCCCGTGGCCCGTAATTTCTCACGGGGACATACGGTACTGGTCGCCGGAAGCACTTGGCCGGAGGACGAGCAGTTGTTGCTTGAATTCATGGGACGGCGGCCGGAGGTGAAAATTATCCTCGCCCCGCACGAGATCGACCATGCCCGGATCAACGGCCTGGTTGCCAATGCCGGAGCGGTACGGTTCACAGAATGCGGGGAGGATACGGACTTTGCCGGCAAACGTATTTTGGTCGTGGATTGTATCGGGATGCTCTCGGCATTGTACCGGTACGGCATGTATGCTTTTATCGGCGGCGGGTTCGGGGCCGGGATACACAATACCCTCGAGGCGGCGACGTTCGGCCTGCCGGTGGCATTCGGGCCCAATTACCGCAAGTTCCGCGAGGCGCGCCAGCTTATCGAACTCGGTGCTGCCCGCAGTGTAAGTTCGCCGCTGGACCTGGAAAACTGGTATGCCTCACTCGAATCCGACCCGGCTGCATATACCGCCGCCAAAAGCCGGGCCCTCGATTATATAGCATCGAACAAAGGGGTGACCGATAAGATACTGGTGAATTTCAAAGTGAATAAATAATAATTATTTTTCCTCCAGTGGAAGTACCATATCTTCATCGATCATACTTTCTACATTAATTGGAGGAAGAATAAACGAGTTGAAAGGAGTCGATTCCGTGCGGCAATGTAGAATCCCCCTGCAAGCTCCTACCGTATGTACCGCCATATGACATAGTAATCCCCGGGGAATAACAATTTCTTTTTTATTTTTGAATTCTTTCCATGAATTTTCTTCCACCTCGAAATAACAACTCACTTCCAGAATAATTACAGGCTTTTTATTTTCCGTTTCGAAAATATATTTAAAAGTAGCTGCGATTAGCCTCTCTTTTGGAGAAGCCTTGAATCCGAGTTGGATCTCCATCCCGAAAGACGCGGTTTCAGGGAAAGTATCGATAAGTATGGCAAATTGATCGATACTTATTTTTCTCATATTGAATTGAACCGGGTTTTTTGTCATGACGGAATTTGTGTACAGGTAAGCTGTTGCGGTGATATAGTGAACTTGGCGTTATATTTTTTATGCTCACGGAAAGATTTTCCGGTGCCACGCATATCCGATATTTTAAAATAAATCGGATGGTAATCCATTTTTACCCTTACGGTGTGAATGTCTGTGGGGAATAACTGAATATCGAGGACACTCTCCAGATTGGATATCGTTTCAAGTGTCAAATTTTCTGTCCCCTTTAGTATTTTACTGATTTGTTGCGGTGATACCTGCATCCGTTCCGCAAGATATTTTTGAGATAAGTCGTTATCCCTTAAATAATTCATCACTTTTATTGCAACATACTGAGATTTCTTTAACCATTCTTTATTTTTTTTACGCCATTCAGCTTTTTCTTTCCATAAAGATGGAGAATCCAACTGAAATGCTTTTAATTTCTCATTGATGGTTTTCATAATTATCTCCTTTGTTGTTTCGTTGTTGTTTCGTTGTCGTTTTCTAAAGAATATTATTTTGACGGAATATATCCCTGCATTTTTTCATTTTTATCAATTCGGAATTAGTATTTTCTGCTTCCTGCATTTTCCGTGTCAGTTTTATCGCACCGCCGGTAAGTATGTAAACATCTTCCGGGAGTTTTATGGCATAAAGCCTTAACAGTGACGGTCGATCCAAGTGGGCGAGTTTCCCTTTATTCAATTGGAATTCGATAATTTCTTTTTGTTCCTTATCCAGCGGCTGAAAGAAAAAATCCTGGGCAAATCTACCTTCCAGAATAATATCTTCAATCTGGTAACATTCATCTATGACTGCCCTTATAGCTTGTTCGACATCCAATTTGAAGTATCTCAAGTAAGAAACCCTTTCTGAAAAGAAATTGTGCAAATAATAGGGGTTATGCCATTGTTCCATTAACTTATCCCATTCATCGGTAGTTTCGCCCGGCAAAACCACTGACCACAGGTTCGTTGTAACTTCCTTGACGTGCATTCATATGATGATTTGTTGCAAAAGTAATACCATTTTTCCGAAAAATCAACTTATAGGTTGATTTATTTTCAGCCAGGCAAAATTAATGGCGACAAATAATAATTTGTTATACAAGAAACAACCGGCCGGAAATTGCCATTATGCAGCCGGTTCGCCGTATGTCGATCGGTGATACTTATTATCATTCTTCCGGTATAAGGTTTATCTTTGCGGTGCCGTGTATGGCCCGGGGTTTGTACCCCCGGTAAAAAGTGACCGTAAAAATCGATCGGATACCGGTGATATCGTGAATAAATACTCTATTTATATTATTCTTTTGGTCTCTTTCCTGCTGTCGTGCGGTAAAGAGGAGATCACTTTCACCAGAGCCGATGCGGACCGCACGGTGTTTATGTACCTACCGTGGGCAAGCGACCTTTACGGAGAGTTCCTGGTCAATATTGCCGACCTGGAGAGCGCCGTATCACGGGGGATGCTCGGTAACGAGCGGGTTGTGGTATTCCTGAGTTCGTCGGCGACCGAAGCGACCCTGTTCGAGATAACATATGCCAACGGGCAGGCGGTACGCGAGACGGTAAAGATCTATAATTCACCCGCTTTTACCAGCGCCTCCGGGATCACTTCCATTCTTAACGACGTTAAAACGCATGCCCCGGCCGCTAAATACTCCATGATCATCGGGTGCCACGGGATGGGGTGGATACCGGTGGGTGCCGCTTCCGCGACCCGGCAGGAGACTTCCGTTGAGGTGGGCCAATACGGTACGGGACATAAGACCAGGTGGTTCGGTGGTACATTGGCCCTCTACCAGACCGATGTTATGACCCTTGCGCAGGCTATCTCCGATGCGGGGATAAAGATGGAATATATACTTTTCGACGACTGTTACATGTCTTCCGTTGAGGCGGCTTACGATCTGCGCAACGTGACGGATTACCTGATAGGATGTCCTACGGAGGTTATGGCGTACGGTATGCCCTATTCCGCGATGGCAGAATATCTGTTCGGGGAGCCGGATTTCGAGGCTGCCACGGACGCGTTCCTCGAATTTTACAGCGGCTATAGCGTGCCCTGCGGCACGATAGCGGTTACGGTCTGTTCCGAACTGGATGCCCTGGCCGGCATAATGAAGCAGATCAACGGTGCGTTCACTTTCGATGGGAGCCTCTCGTCGGTGCAGCGCATGGACGGTTACTATCCTCAGAGGTTCGTAGACCTGGGGGATTATGTGAGTCAGTTATGTGAAGACGATGTGCTGCTTACCCGATTCCGGGCGCAACTCGAAAAGGCCGTGCCGCCCGGCTCCCGGAAGCACACTGCCCAGTTCTATACGAGAGCCAGCGGGGCCATCACGATAAATGCCTTTTCGGGTATCACGACTTCCGACCCCTGCCAAAGCACCTACACCGCCGCCAAGACCGAAACGGCCTGGTGGGCGGCGACCCATAACTGACCTTGCGGATTCGTAGCCGGACCCCCTTTTTTTATTCCACGGTGAATTCCGCCGTATAGTAACCGTCTCCCTGAATGGCCAGGTAGATAGGCTTCACGATCCGGTACCTGCCCGGTGTGTAATCGGTCTGGTCGGGAAATAGGTTAATGTCGTAGGATTGGGTTTGGCCCGGGTTGAGCATATACATAATGGCTATCACGGCGAAAGTCGGCAGCTCGAATTCTTTCCATTCCCCGTTTGTGAATTTTTCGATCGTATAATTGGCCCCGAACTGGGCAGGCTCCTGGCTGTGGTTGGTGATCGAAAGGCTAACTACGCTCGTATGGTTGTTTACGACCGCCGGGGCGATCTCCATCGTGATGAACCCCGGAGGGTTATTGTACTGGCTGTTGGTGCGGACCGTGGTACACGATACGGTAAATAATGCGAGCGCCAGGGCCGCCAGGTTCTTGAGTGTTTTCATGCTTCTGTTCGTTTAGGGTCAAACCTGCAAAGAGGGTGCCCGGGGCCGCTTGTCGGCCTTTGTATAACCGGAAAACCCTCCCGGTGTGTTATAATGCGTACCCTGAAAGTATGTATAATAACCGAAAAAACCTTATGTTATGTCTGCATTGAGAGAGGAATTGCTTAACCTGATGCCCAACCTGCCGCTGGTCCTCGTATTGTGGGTGGTAGTGCTTACGGCCGTGGCCATCGACCTTATTTCCGGGGTGCGGAAAGCCCGGTGCGCCAATATTGCCCGCACCTCGTACGGGTTTCGCCGTACGGTGTCCAAACTGATACAGTATTACAGCATGATGGTATTCGCACTGCTGTTCGATACTATCGGGAGCATGGTCGTTAACCAGCCCTACTTTACGATGCTGGCCAGCGCTTTCCTTGTCTTTATAGAGGCACGGTCGGTATATGAGAAATCCGGCGACAAGATGCGCGGTACGGCAGCCGCCAACCTTGCCGACCTGATAACCCTGCTGGAGAACCGTGACGACCTGCTCAAGGGGTTTACCGAAATACTCCGTCAGAAAAATAAGGCACCGTCCGGCGGGGCAGATTGATATTCGTATATTTGCGGTATGGAAATTTCGAAGATGACCAGGGAGGAGATGTACCGGGACCTTATTGCCCGGGCGGAGGCCCTGCTCGATGGGGAGACGCGGCCTATGCCGTGTATGGCCAATATCTGTGCGCTTATCAAGGAGGCATTCGGGTTTTTTTGGGTAGGTTTCTATGTCGTCGACGGGGACGAACTCGTATTGGGGCCGTTCCAGGGTCCGGTAGCCTGTATGACCATAAAAAAGGGCCGGGGAGTGTGCGGTGCGGCATGGGAGCGGGCACAGACGATCGTCGTGGACGATGTGGAGCTGTTCCCGGGCCATATAGCCTGTAACCCGTTGTCACGGTCGGAGATCGTCGTGCCGGTGATGTCGGACGGGCGGGTGGTAGCCGTGCTGGATATCGACCATTCGGAACCGGGGGCGTTCGACGATACGGACCGCCGTTACCTCGAACGGCTTATGTGCCTGCCGTTTTCAGGCCGGATCGGGGAGATATACCGGTAGCCAGCCATTTTCACTGCACGGCAGGAATTAAAATTTGGCGGGCGGGTTTTGTAGATTTAAAAAAATGTTATACTTTTGTGTTCGCTAAAGTGGGATTCCGCTTTGGCAAACAGATTAAACGCGGAAATAGCTCAGTTGGTAGAGCACAACCTTGCCCCAGGCGGCGGAATAAAATCCCAACCTTGGCAAGGTGAAAATACCGACAACAAAACACAACGCGGAAATAGCTCAGTTGGTAGAGCACAACCTTGCCAAGGTTGGGGTCGCGGGTCCGAGTCCCGTTTTCCGCTTTTGAAAGCAAGCCCTCTCGACAGAGGGCTTTTCTTTTTACATTGGTTCAGTCAGAAAGGCAGAACCTTGCCCCGATGAAAAAGAAATTCCATACCGTCAGGTATGTGGTCGCAGGTCCGGGTCCCGTTTTATCTCCCTACGCTTTTCCCTCCCGCGCTTCGCGCGACGACGGGGCTACGGTCGATGCATTCGAACCCTTGCGGATTCTCGGGTCCGCTTTCGCGGGACGGTGAAAGAATAATTACAACGGGATTGATAATTTTCTTTTTTCTGTTCTTTCCAAAATCAATTTCCCATGCCCTTATATCATTAAATGTACTTCCGCAGCCCGGGTGGCGGCTAATTTTGCGGTGTGGGATCGTACGGCGCGGTTATCGTTATAAGTAACAACGCGGTGTCCCGCAAAAGACCCTGACCCGATCTTTGCGGAATGAAAAAACTGCTGCTTTGTCTTATTATCCTGCCTTTGCTGGGCCGTGAATTGCTGGCGCAGGGGAACTTCAGTCTCGAGCCCGTCACGAAGATATCCGACCGGGAGTTGGTCGAAAATTTCAAGGTCCCGCCGCAGGAGGCCGGGATGTCTTGTTATTGGTGGTGGCTGAACGGGGTGGCGACCAAGGAATCCATCAACCGCGACCTCGAACAGATGAGGGCCAAAGGTTACGGCACCGCCTCGCTGGTGGATGCCGGCGGGTTCAATCCGGTCACCGGTAAGCCCGAGCCGGGCAAGGTTTTCATGTCCCCGGAGTGGATGGAGCTCTACCGCCATGCCGTGCGCGAGGCGGACCGGGTGGGGATCGCCCTGGCCGTGAACGTTACCAGCGGATGGAACCCCGGCGGGCCGTTCATAGAGCCCGAACATGCGAACAAAAAACTCACGTGGTCCGAGACCGACATAACGGGCGGCGGACGTGTCGAGATAAAGTTGGAACAGCCCCCGATGTGGCATATTTACAGGGATGTGTACGTGCAGGCCGTACCGAAGAATTCGCCGGGGGCGCCGCTGCGGGACCAGGCTATCCTGCACTGGTCCGCCAAAACTTTCAACGGTTACCTCGGGTTCCAAGAGGTATTCCCGCTCGAGCGCCTGCGCGAGGGGTTCACCAATGATTACGGGGCCGATATTATCCGCATGGACCAAATTATCGACCTTACGGAGAGCTACGACGGCCATACCCTCGTGTGGGATGCCCCGCAGGGGGAGTGGACGATAATCCGGTACGGGTGGACCTGGAACGGGTCGCACACTTCGACCACCAGCGACGGCTGGGGCGGGTTGTCCGTGGACCATATCGATCCCGAGGCTTTCGAGATATTCAGCAGCCATGTGATAAAACCGCTCATAGAGGCAGCACAGGAGGAGGGCAACAGCGTTAGCTTCCTGCTGACGGACAGTTGGGAGATGGGTATGGTCAACTGGACCGCCCGCTTCCCGGAGGAGTTCATGCGGTTCCGGGGGTACGATATCCGGCCATATATGCCGGTGATGACCGGGCGCGTGGTCGGGAGTCCCGAGGTGTCCAACCGGTTCCTGCAGGATATGAGGCGTACGGTGAGCGACTGCATACTGAATTACCACTACAAGCTTTTCAAGGAGCTCGCCCATGAGCATGGCATGATGGTCGACCCGGAGGCGGGCGGTCCGTGCTACACTCCCGTGGATGCGATGGAAGTCATGGGTATCTGCGACATACCCCACGGCGAATACTGGGCGCGTTCACCGTCCCATGTCGCTTCGGAGGGGGCGAGGTTGTCCGTAAGGCAGAGCGCGTGCATCGCCCATACCAATGGCAAACGGTTCGTCGAGGCCGAGGGGCCCACATCGATCGGGCCGCATTGGGAGCGGGCGCCGCGGGACCTGAAAGGCATCGTCGACCGCATATTCTGCTCCGGGGTCAACCGCCTTGTATGGCATACTTTCACCGCCTCGCCCGAAGAATACGGCACTCCGGGTATCGCCTATTTTGCCGGGACCCACCTTAATCCGAAAGTCACCTGGTGGGAGGAGGCCCGGGATTTTATCGGTTACATAGACCGGATATCCTTACTTATGCAACAGGGGTTGTTCGTCGCGGACGTGTTGTATTACACCGGGGACGACGTGCCCAATATGGTGTTCCTCAAGGAGGAGGTGACCGACCTGCCTTTCGGCTATGACTGGGACAAATGCTCCAAAGACGTGATCCTGAACCGGGTCACGTTCTCGGACGGGAAGATACGGCTGCCGGACGGCATGTCTTACAACGTGATGGTGCTTCCGCCGCATGAGAACATCGACCTGGAGGTAATGCGTAAACTCGAGCAGCTGGTGCTCGAGGGGATGGTGCTGATCGGCGATCCGCCCCTGCGGACCACGGGCCTCGGCCATTACCCGGAGGGTGACCGGGAGTTGGACGCCATACGCAACCGTATGTGGCGCTGCAACATGGGCGGATGGATGGACGGGGTGAACCGTACGGAAAACAATTACGGCAAGGGCCGGGTTATCCGCGGACAACAGATCGGCGCCGTGCTCTCTTCGCTCGGCGTGGGGCCAGATATGGAGTATGCCGGCAGTAACTCCGGTACGATGCTGGATTATATCCACCGGGCCACGGAGGACCAGGATATCTACTTTATCGCCAACCGTTTCGCCTATAAGGGTATCGACGATTATTTCTACCGCTATATGCCGTTCCTGCCGGACCGCTACGAACAGGTGGAATGCAGTTTCCGTGTAACGGGCAGGGTCCCGGAACTCTGGGATCCCCATACCGGGGAGATAACTCCGGTTTTGAACTATTACGAATCGGACGGCCGGACCTATATCCCGCTCCATTTCGGCCCGGAGGGTTCCGTGGTGGTGGTGTTCCGCAAGGGGGAGCCGGATCGTCATATAACCCGTGTAGACCGGTACGGCACCCCGCTTTCGCCGTCCTTGCAAAGGGCGGCACGGCATCCCGCTGTCGGCTTCGAGTCCGAGGGGAACAAAGTCTTCGCGACCGTTTACGACCCCGGGCGGTACGCCGTCCGCTGGTCCGACGGGAAGGTGTCCGAGGTGCGGTCGGAGGGTCAACCCCGCGAAGTTGCCGTAGAGGCCCCATGGACGGTTACGTTCGATCCGCAGTGGGGTAAAAAGGAGCCGGTTGTGTTCGACCGGCTGGTCTGCTGGACGGGATCGGACGATCCGCTGATTAAATACTATTCGGGGCGGGCGACCTATTGCAACGAATTTAGCCTTACCCGGAACGAACTGAAAGGCAAAAAGGTACTGCTCGACCTGGGCAATGTGCAGGACGTGGCGGTCGTAACCGTTAACGGTCACCGGTTCCCCGTGTCGTGGTTCGCCCCGTACGAGGTCGATATAACCCCGTACGTCAGGGTGGGAACCAACACCCTCTCTGTGGAGGTGGTGAACCTCTGGCCCAACAGACTTATCGGCGACGGTAAACTGCCGTATGGAGAGCGCTTCACGCAAACCAATATCTCCAAATACGACGCCCCGGACGCGGATAAATACATGCGTAGATCGGGGCTGCTCGGGCCGGTGCGGCTCATGTTCTTCGACCGCGTGGAACTTGACGTCGGGTGTTGAGGGTGTGATTTGGAATTAAAACAATACGATCTTTAGTCCGGCCATGGGCCGATTGGGCATATAACAGTCGAAAGGAAGAAGGTTATATCGGCCCGGGTCGGGACTAAATGTTAAATCGCAAATAGTTGCCAACCGGATGAGAACAACCGTTATCCACCGAACCGTATTTACCCTGCTTGCGCTGGGTACTTTCACCGCCGCCACTGCACAGGTAGTGCCTGCCGTACCGTCCGTCGAAGAATTGCGGAGGCCTTTCGGCCTACACGACCAGGAGGCTTTCCGCTCCCCGGACAAGATACATTATCCCCAGACCTGGTTCCACCTTATCGGCGGCAACGTGTCGGCGGAGGGCATTACGGACGACCTCGAGGCCATCGCCGAGGCGGGGTTCTCCGGGGTACAGCTGTTCCACGGGCAGTTCGGCGGCCCGTGGCCCGGGGTCGAGGAGCAAATAACCTCACTGAGTGAGAAGTGGGACGACGTGATCCGGCATGCCGCCCTCGAGGCGCGGCGCCTGGGGCTACGGTTCACCATGCAGAACTGTCCGGGATGGGCTACCTCGGGCGGCCCGTGGATAGAGCCGGAAAACGCAATGAGGCATCTGGTATGGAGCCGCACGGACATCACCCCGCAGGACGGAGGTGTTATCCTGCCGGTTCCCCGGCCGAGCGAGGAGCCGTGGCGGGATTACAGGGACGTGGCCGTACTGGCGTTCCCGACCCCGTTGGGCGATACCGGCCAGCAGTTACAGCCCGTGGAGGTGGATAGCAACCGGGACTACCCGTGGAGGGAGCTCATGTCGGGCGGGAACGGCTTCGGGGTCCATCCCGACCCGGACGGCCGGCCCATCCGGCTGGATGTCACTTTCGCAGAACCCGTGACGGTCCGTACGCTGGAATTCCCGAGCCTTAACCAGGTCAACCACCACCGGTGCTACGAACCGGGTATAACCGTAACCCTGTATGCCATAGGTGAGGACGGCGGTACGACGCAGGTGATGACGTGTGAAATGCCCGCCAGCAATTCACAGGACAACAAACCGGTATCGCTCGCCTGCTCGGGGGAAGTCTCTTCCGAGAGGTACCGCATCGTGATAGACCATAAATACCACATGTCCCTTGCGTCGCTCAGGCTTTATACCGCCTCCCGCAAGAACAGCTGGGAATCCGAGGCGGCCTGGACCCTGCGCAACCTCGAACGGGCCAATACCTGGCCCGTGCAGGACCCCGCCACCTATATCGATCCCGGCCAGATCACCGACCTAACGCCGTTGATGGATGCCGGCGGCCGCCTGGACTGGACGGCCCCGTGCGGCAAGTGGACCGTCCTGCGCATAGGCCATGTCAATACCGGGCGTCGCAATTCCCCGGCCCCTGCCGAGGGTACGGGCTGGGAATGCAATAAGCTCTCGCCCGCCGGGGCCGAAGCCCAATTCGCTGGTTACATAGGCCGTATTGTCGACGGACCGCTTGCGGCCGGCCTGCTGGACGGGATGCTGCTCGACAGCTGGGAGTGCGAGACCCAGACCTGGACGGAAAGCATGGAGGAGGATTTCGAGCGGATGAACGACTACGGGCTTCGCCGGTGGCTGCCGGCCGTGATGGGCTACGTAATAGCGGACCAGGAGACCACCGCACGCTTCCTGTGCGACTGGCGCGGGACAATATCGCGGCTGTTCAGCGAAAACTTTTACGGTACGATGGCCTCCCTCGCACGCGAAAGGAGTCTTTCCATTTCCTACGAGACGGCCGCCGGGGACGTCTTCCCGGCCGACATACTCGAATATTTCAAATATGCGGACGTGCCCATGTGCGAGTTCTGGCAGCCGTTCACCGAGGGGTTCGTCGGTTCGCTGAACTTCAAACCCGTCAAACCCACCGCTTCGGCCGCACGGCTGTACGGCAAGCCCCGCGTCTCGGCCGAAGCTTTCACCTCGTTCTCACATACGTGGGACGAGCAGTGGAGCATGCTAAAGGAGGTTGCCGACCAAAATATCGCCGAGGGGGTGTCCCATATGGTATTCCATACCTACACTCACAATCCACAGCGGCCGTTCCTGCCGCCGGGCACGTCGTTCGGCGGTCCCGGTATAGGTACCCCGTTCCTGCGGGGGCAGACGTGGTGGCGGTATATGCCCCTGCTGAACGACTATTTCGCCCGCTGTTCATTCATGTCCGAGCGGGGCCGGCCCGTGTCGGACATCCTGTGGTACCTCGGGGACGAAATGAGCGCCAAACCGGACCAGGACCCCGGTTTCCTGCACGGGTATAAATACGACTACTGCAACCCCGATATTCTGCTAAACAGGCTCCGGGTCGAGGACGGCCGGCTGGTCACTCCCGATGGCATAACATACAGCGTATTGTGGCTGCCGGACAATTGCCGGATGCTGCCCGAAACGCTCGAGAAGATTGTTTCGCTGATCTCCGACGGGGCCACCGTGATCGGCGAGGCGCCCACCGGGCCGGCGACCCTCAACGGGGGTAAGGAAACCCGCAAACGGTTCGACAAGGCGGTAAGGTCTATCTGGGGGAAAACCGGCCGGACCGGGGTACGCAAAGTGGGTCGGGGCCGTGTGATATCGGAAATGGAGATAGGGGCAGCGCTTTCCGCCGCCGGGATTTCCCCCGATGTTGTGGGTGAGGTTACCTGGGCCCACCGCGATGCCGAGGGTGCCGACTGGTATTTCGTCTGCCCCCGTAAGGGCGGCGGCTTCAGCGGCGAGGTCTCGTTCCGGGCGACGGGCAACGTGGAAATATGGGATGCCGTGACTGGAGAGATACGGCCCGTGGCCGCACAGGTAAAGGACGGCAGGACCGGGGTCCGGCTCGATATGCCGCGATCGGGCTCATGTTACGTAGTGTTCCGCAACGACGGTACGGCCGCCACCGGACCGCTCCGGCAGCGGACCAGCGTGGCCTCGGTCCAACCGTCCACCCCGTGGACCGTCTCGTTCCCCGAGGGATGGGGGGCGCCGCAAAGCTTGGAAATTCCCGGACTTGCCGCATGGAAAGACCTTGACATATCGCCCGAAGGCCGGGCATTCTCCGGAACTGCCGTCTATGAAACCACATTCGATCTACCGGCACCGGGCCTCGGCGAATCTTTCGAGCTCGACCTCGGCCGCGTGGAAATGATAGCCGCCGTAACGGTCAACGGCCATCCGGTGCAGACCCTCTGGACCCCGCCTTACCGGACCGACATTACCCAGTACGTCAGGCAGGGGATGAACGAGGTCAGGATCGAAGTAACCGGAACGTGGTTCAACCGGCTGGTTTACGATGCAGGCCGTCCGGAAGAGGACCGGAAGACATGGGTTATAAGGTGGCCTGCCGCCGATGAGCCGCTGCGCGAAAGCGGTTTGCTTGGACCCGTAGTAGTGGAGAAAGGACAGATAAACTGATTTTCTCAACAGGTTAGTTTTTCAAAAAGGGGGAGGGGGCTGCACTGTGAAGTGCAGCCCCCTCGGTTTGTGCAATGCGGTGATGCATTATCGCAGCACTGCGGCCCAGCCGCCGTTGCGGGCCATACGGAAGGTCACTGTATCGCCGCGCCGTACGGCGGAGTCTTTCATGCGGTAGTCCATCGCCTGCCGGAAAGCATTGACCCCGTCTTCGAAGCTGGTCATGCAGTACGTCCTGCCGTCGGCGAGGAAGTCCAGCGGTATTTCCAGTTCCACACCCTCCCGGTCATTGCCGCCGTTGATCGCACCTATGTACCAGACCTCGCCGCTGCGCTTGGCTACCACGGCATACTGACCGGCCACGGAGTTGAGCGAACGGGTCTCGTCCCACTCCACGGGCACCGAAGTGATGAACTGGGTGCAGTCAGGCTCGCGGTAGTAGAGCGACGGGGTGTCGGAGACCATCTGCAGACCGCTCTCGAACAGCACATAAAGGGCCATCTGGTAGGCCCTGGTCCCTACGCCCGCCGCATTGGGCCGGTGGCCGCAGTAGGATTCGGGCTGCATGCTGATCATCGCCCCAGGGGTGTAGTCCATCGGGCCTGCGGCGTTGCGGATGAACGGCAGCCACACGGAATTGGCCGGGGTGCAGCCGCCCATGTTCTCCATACCCCTTACCGCCTCGTAGGTCAGCACGTTGGGGTACTTGTATTCCAGCCCGGAGGGTTTGAAAGAGCCGTGGAACGAGATCACCATCCGGTGCCGGGCCGCCTCGGCCGCAACCCGTTCGTAATAGTCCACCATCCACTGGTCGCTCCGGTCCATGAAGTTTATCTTCAACCCCTTGACCCCCCACGCGGAGAGCCGTTCGAACAGGTCGAAGTTCTGCTCCACCGCAAGCCAGGTCATCCACAGGATCACCCCGACGCCCCGCTCGCGACCGTACCGGATGATCCCGTGTACGTCTACGTTCGGGTTGGGGGTGTAGGGGTCGCCGGTAGTGAGCGCCCAGCCCTCGTCCATTATGATGTAAGGGATGCCGTACGCGGCGGCAAAGTCGATATAGTATTTATAGGTCTCGGTGTTGAACCCGGCCACGAAGTCAACGTCCGGACCGTAGGCCGTGGCGAAACTCCAGAACTCCCAGCTTACCTGCCCCGGCTCTATCCATGAGGCGTCTTCGATGGCCTGTTTTTCGGCGAGGCGGGCGGTCATGGTGGTTTCGATCAAACGGTCGTCCCGGTCGGTGACAACGAAATACCGCCACGGGAACTCCCTCGTGCCGCCCGTGAGGGCGATATGGTCCGCCTCCCGGACCGGGTGCATATAGCGGTCACCATGCTGCTGGAATTCGAGCGGCCGGCGGGGGAAGACGGCCCTGATGCCGTTGGACCCGGTCCCACGCAGGAACATGCAGGGGTAGTCGGTAAGTGCCGATTCGCTTACAAGTATCTTCCAGCCGTCGCCCCTGTCGAACAGCGCGGGAAGTACGGCCATGCGGTCTTCCGGGCCCCAGCCGCTGGTGGCGACCACTTCGTAGGGCTCCTCATAGGCGGTGCGGAAGCCGCCCGTCAGCTGTACGACGGCCGAATAGTCCCCCGGGAAGTTTATGGACATCTCTTCTTGGTCCACCTCGACCTCTCCCGCGAACGAGGTGATGAACCGGTAGGCTATCCCGTCGTCATAGGCCCGGAATTCCACGGTCCAGCCGCCCTCGAATTCCAGCTCGAGGCCGTTGTAACAGTCCCTTATCCGGGCGAATTTATAAGCGACCGCCGGTTCGAACCAGGTGTCGACGGCCGTGGTGCGCGAGGCGATCAGCCGGGGATGCTCCCCGAGCATCCGGCCGTTCACGTGCAGGGCTATCGTGTTGTTGAGCATCAGGGGAGTGTCCAGCCCGTATACAGAATAGGTGATCCGGTCGGCGAGGTCCACCGTCACGGTCAGCCGCCCGTCGGGGGAGCGCAGTTCGCAGGTGCCGGCAGCGGACCGGGCCGCCGAGAACAGCAGTGCCAGAAAAAGGATGATTTTACGCATCGTAAGGATTTAATCGTTAGTAAACTTTTCGCTCCGGTATCGCCCGGGCAGTCCGCAAAAATGGGCCATACGGGCCTAAACCCGGCTATGGGTTTTGATGTTTGAACATCGCATTTTGACAAACCGCCCGGCCTGCGGTATGCCATAAAGATCAATTTCCAATAATATTTAATCAATTAATATTGTTGCACGGTCGGGCTGAAATGATATTTTTGTACCTGTCTATACCCGAAACGCTTTATGAAACTTACCGCCATGATAAGAAAACTGACCTTGCTTGCCGTATCGCTTTTCGCGGCCCTGCCGTTCGCCGCCCGGGCTGGCGGATATACCAATAACCGGGCGCCGCTCGCCCCAAAGGCATATATGGAGCTCCCGTTGGGTGCCATCCGGGCGGACGGGTGGCTGCTCGAGATGCTTCAGAGGCAGGTCTCAGGAGCGACCGGTCATATGGATACACTTTACCCCGAAGTTATGGGCAGCCGCAACGGCTGGCTCGGCGGCGACGGGGACCAGTGGGAACGCGGTCCCTATTGGATAGACGGGCTTCTGCCGCTGGCCTATATCCTCGATGACGAGGCGCTCAAAGCCAAGGTACAGCCGTGGGTGGAGTGGGCCCTGGCGAGCCAGCAGGAGAACGGTTACTTCGGCCCTGCGCAGGACTATCCCCACGAGGCCGGCCTGCAGCGGGACAATTCGGCCGACTGGTGGCCCAGGATGGTGGTGCTCAAGATATTACAGCAATATTATATGGCCACTTCGGACGAGCGGGTGGTGGATTTTATGACCCGTTATTTCCGCTACCAGCTGGCCACCCTGCCCGAAAAGCCGCTCGGGAACTGGACGTTCTGGGCGCGTTACCGGGTGTGCGACAACCTGTTGGCCGTCTACTGGCTCTATAACATCACCGGCGAGCGCTTCCTGCTCGAGCTGGCCGACCTGCTCTACGAACAGGGGCACGACTTTACCCGCATGTTCCTCGAGACAGACGACATGGCCCGCTTCAACAGCATCCATTGCGTGAACCTCGCACAGGGGTTGAAACTGCCAGTGGTCTATTACCAGCAGCATCCCGAGCAGAAATACCTCGATGCGGTCCGCAAGGGGCTCAACGATATACGCAAATACAACGGTCAGCCACAGGGGATGTACGGCGGCGACGAGGGCCTGCATGGCCACAACCCGACGCAGGGTTCGGAGCTCTGTTCGGCCGTGGAGCTGATGTTCTCGCTGGAGAAGATGGCCGAGATCACGGGCGACGTCTCTTTCGCCGACCATCTGGAGCGCGTGGCATTCAACGCCCTTCCTACCCAGGTCACGGACGATTTCATGCACAAGCAATACTTCCAGCAAGCCAACCAGGTGATGGCCACGCGCCATGTCCATAACTTCTACGAGGATTCCAACCACGGCGGTACCGATGTGGTGTTCGGCACCCTGTCCGGTTATCCGTGCTGCTACTCGAATATGCACCAGGGGTGGCCCAAATTCACGCAGAACCTGTGGTACGCCGCTCCCGGCAACGGGGTGGCCGCAATGGTCTACTCCCCGTCGAGTGTAACCCTCACGGTGGGCGGCGGAACCGAAGTGACCATCACGGAGCAGACCCTCTACCCGATGGACGATGTGGTGAAATTCACCGTGTCTACCGGGAGCCGCCGGAAATCCGAGGCTTTCCCGTTCCACCTGCGTATTCCGGGATGGTGCCACGGTGCCGAGATTGCCGTGAACGGCCAGGTGGTCCAGAACCCCGAAGGCGGCACGATAGCGGTTGTGGAGCGTACGTGGAACGACGGGGACGAACTGGTGCTGAAACTGCCGATGGAGGTTCGCGTCAGCCGGTGGTACGAAAATTCGGTTGCCGTCGAGCGCGGCCCGCTTGTATACGCCCTCAAGATGAAAGAGCAGTGGCACAAAAAGACGTTCACCGGGGACGAAGCGCACCATTACGGGGAGGAGTATTACGAGGTAACCTCGCCCGACAAATGGAACTACGGCCTGGTGGAGTTCGATACGCGCAGGGCGGCCGAGCATTTCACGGTGGAGATAGATGCCGCCAAACAGTCCTCGCCCTACCCGTGGAACCCGGAGAACGCCCCCATAACGATAAAAGCCAGGGCAAAGGAAATCCCGCACTGGCAGCTTTATAACGAGTCGGCCGGGCCGCTTCCCTATTCCGTCAGCCGGGTGGACACCCCCGTGGAGGAGATAGAGCTGATCCCGTACGGGTGTACAACGCTGCGTATCGTGGAGTTCCCACTGGTCAGATAACCCATCTAAACAACAAATGAATATAAGTATACTACTTTTTACAGCCGCCCTGGCCGGCTGTACCTGGGCCCCCGTGTCTTCCGCTCAGGGGCAGGGCGCCATAGACCGCGAAGCGCTGGTCCGACGGCACAACCTTCGACGGGTTATCCCGGCTGCGAAGCAAGCGTCGAGATACTCCGAAGAATTGCCCCACGCCGTGGTCTGCCAAACGGAGTTCTCTTCCAGCTCCTCGCAGGCGTAACGCGGGACGGTGAGTATCGATGTCCCGTCAGGGCCGATCCAGTTGACCAGCTCACCCCCGTAGGGCGCCGTATAGCCGCCCCAGCAGGTGTTAGGGCATTTCAGCACGGCGTATTTGAAGCCGAACTGCGAGAGTATCTGCGGCAGGCTGCTGGTGAAGCACGGCTCCTCGACCGAATAGGTGGTGAAGTCGACCCCGGGGAAGTGCCTGCGGATACTCCGAATGCCGTACTGGAACTGGCGGATGATACTCTCCCCGGAAATATTGTAACAATAGGGTTGTGCGTATGCCGGGTTTGTGAATTCAACACGTTTGTCGGTGGCTATCTTCCTGAAATTATCATAGGCGGCGGGAGTGCGCAGCTTTACGGTGTCCCACGTTTCCGGCTCGATCTCCAGGCATATCCTCCATTCGGGATGCTCGGCCAGCTTGTCCACCATGAACTGCGTTTTCCACTCCACCGGGTAATGGCCGTAGATGCCGCCGTGGTACCCGTCGACGAAATAGGCCCGCTGGGCCTGCGAGGCGCAGGGCACAACGAGCAGAGCAAGCATCGCTATCCCGCAAATTGCAGCATAACGGATCGTCGTTGGGAGTGAGCGGCTGTGGAAACGGTCGTTCATTTTGTCGGCAGTTCAGGTTTTTTCGTAAGCGGAACGGTCACTTCCGCTAATGCAAATAAAAAACATAAATGCCGTTTCCGGGTGGGGGGTAAATGCAAAGTAAAAAAAGAGTAAACCCTCCGGATATCGAAATGGTTGGCAGCCAGGATTTTAGTCTGACACCGCTGTCCCGTTTTGGTAAATTATTCTGACTCGGGAGTGAAAGTGAGCGAGCCCAGTTTTTTCACCTCGTCCTCCAGCGAGCCTCCCCCGCCGAGGGCCTTGGCCTTGACTTTACTCTTGTAGTTGTAGATGGTCTGTACGGAGTAGCGAAGGAATACCGCGATCTGGCTCACGTCCGTTATACCCAAGCGGATAAGGGCATAGATCCTCACCTCCGGGTTGAGCCGCTGTTTATCTATGGTATACCTCTCGCCCGGTTTGAGCAGGGAGTTGAACTGGTCCACAAAGTCGGGATAGAGCTTGAGGAACGCCTCGTCGAAATTGGCGTAAAGCTCCTCGACTTCTTTCTCCAGTTCGATCGCCGAAGATTTGTAAATGCGGTCCACCTGCCCGTTCTTGATCTTATGGTTCACCTCTTTGCGGTAGGTGTCCAGCTTGTTGATATAGACCGCACACTGGTTCATAAAATAGCCGATATACTTCTCCTTTATAAGGTTCGACTCGTCCAGTTTGCGGTTCATCGCAACCAGCTTGTCGTTCATCGCGCGCAGGTGCCGCCGGGCTTTTGTCACGATCTTTATCTGCCGGAAGTTTATATAGGACATTATTATAAGTCCCACCAGGAATATGCTTATAAGGGTGGCATACAGCCGCAGGTTGCGCCGCTGGTTCTCGATACGGTAGAGGTAGTTGCTCTCGATCACCGGCTGTACGCGGGCTATGACCGTGTTGCGGAACCGGGAATTGTAAAAATTGGCGTCGCTCAGTGCGGCGCTGATATAGTTGTAGGACCGTTTTATATCCCCCTCCTCGAACAGGTTCATGGCCAGCACCAGCAGCGCCTCGTTCTCCTTGACGGCCAGTTTGGTGTCGGTGATGGCGGCAAGCAGCAGGTAGTAGTTCTCCTGCCGGCGGTCCCCGGCCAGCCGGTAGACCTTGGCAAGGCTCATCGCCGACATGGCGAAGCTGTGGGTCTCGGACTGTTGTTTGTCGAATATCTCACTGAGTATCCCAATAGCCTGGCCATACTCTCCCTCCGACTGGTATTTGAACGCCATCTCTTTGCGGTACTCGTCCGAGGCCGGGTTAAGCAGGCCCAAAAGCGCTTCGCGAAGCCAGCATACCTGGGCCGTATAGCCGTCGGAAAATTTCGGGTCGTCCGTATATCGCTGCAGGTTTTCGTAATAGCGGATATTGTTCCAGCAGTAGGCCAGTTTGAGGTGCGTGGGCAGGCTGTCGTAATCCACCGCTTCGAAAATACCGTTGGCCTGCACGAACAGCCCCGATAGGGAATAGACGAACCCGAGCCGCAGGCTGCTCTCCGTGAGGTATTCCCGGTTGCCCAGCTCCCGGGCTATCTCGATATTCTCCCGGATATACTCCTCGGCCAGATCGCACGTAAAGGATTCGAACTCCCCTATTATCTGCTGGTTTATCCGGTACATTTCCTCCAGGGACCGCAGTTTGGCCTTTTCCAGTATCAAGTCGTTGATACGGGCCTCTTTACGGTCGGCGTAAACCTGTCGTTCGGCAATGGTGGCATCCAGGACTTTGAGCAGCGAATCCACCCTGTGGATGGCATGCAGGCAGGGTATGGCAGAGAGAAGCAGTAAGGTCAGCAGGGTTTTTTTCATTCCGGGGAATTTCGCAAAGATTTAATACAAATTTGAAAAAAAAATCCTGAATATCAACTTTTGCCCGTTTTTATACTCCCGGGAGCCGTCCGGACCGATAAAAAAAGGCCCCGCAATACATTGCGGGGCCGGGGTAAAACCCATTCCTAACCTAATAAAAACCCTGAATCAATTCACTATCACGAATTCCGTGTTGGCGTTTTTCTCTAACTCTTCGAATACCTGTCCGTAGTTTATGTAGATCGTATGTAACCGGTCAGCAGGCCTGCGTGCATCAAGATTGACAAGTGCAGGACACTCCGTCACATCGAGCGTCTCGAGCCTGTCATAGGCAGTGGAGGTGCTGTATATGCTTAGGGTCTCCAAATTGCTGCTTATTACTTTCAGGTCCGTCGAATAAACCCGGCCCATGGAGGCGTATGAAGAAAGAATTTCCAATGACAGGGATTGTATGTCCATATCTCCGAGATTGACTTCTTCCAGCGGATTGCAGTACAAATCGAGACTTGCCATTTTCGGATTCTTACTCACATCTATCTTCTTGAGGAAACCGTATCTGTGGGAAATGGAAGTAAGTTCCGGCAGGTATTCTATCCCCTCGAGGTCTTCGATGGTCGAATAGCTGGCGAAACTCAACGAGGTGACTTCCAAGCCGGCCTGCGTTACGAAATACTGCCCGCTGCCGTTCGAACGGATGTAGCCCCAGCTAAGCAGGTTACTAAGGAACGTGGCGTCGGGGATGTCGAACAACTCCGGATTCGGGTCTGACTGTGTGATCGCTACCGTTGCGGTATTGACCCCGTCGGTAATGCTGAACGAACCGTCGCGGTAGGCCTCGCATTCGGAGAGGTCCACCCGGTAGGTCTTCTCATAGTACACCCCGTCGGTCGTAGTGGAGGATACCTCTTCGAACGTTATCCACGTATCGCTCGAGTATGCATACTCTTCCACGTTGGTGGTGAACGTAACGGTGAATCTGTCCGCCTCGAGCCCGGTATCGTAAGAAGTGATATCGGAGTAGTTCAAGTCGGGAATGCCGGCCTGGGTCACGGTGATGGTGTTCTCATACGGGGTGCCGCCGGCGAATATTATAGTGCCGGTGCGGGTTTCGTCCGAGTTGTTCTGGTCCACCGCGAAAATTACCCACGGCGAATCTTTGGTCACGTTCTCGGGCGTGATCCACGAAACGTTCACGGTATAGTCCGTCACGTCCTGGTCCGTAGTAACGACTGCCCAGATACTGCGGGCCTCGTACGGTATGTTCCAGGTACGCGTGTTGATGTCGAACAGGGTCGCCGCCTGTCGGATGCTCAGTTCGGCCGTGGCACTCCCGGATACGAAGATCAGGGTCTGCTCGCGGTCTTCCCCCGTGGTGTTCACCTGCGGGGTGATGGTAACGGCGGAACCGCTGCTGCCCGAGGTTGACGATACGGTGAACCAGTCCTGCTTGCCCACGATGCTCCATGTGTCGTCCGAGGTCACGGTGACGCTCGCCGAGCCCGATACCACGTCCCCGTCCGTATCGAACAGTACCGCCTCGGAACTCAGTGAGATGCTTCCTCCCTGCCCCTGCGGGTTCCCGTTGTCGTCGTCGTCGCTGCATGCCAGCAGCACCGCGCAGGAGGCTATCAATATAAATAACTTTCTCATAAATCCTTAACTTTTGTTTATGCCCGGGAGGCGCCCCTCCCGGGCATAAGGTTTTACCATTCTACTTCGTAAGATACGCCGGTGTAGTACAGGTCGTCGTCGAACAGGGTCCGTGCAACGGTTTGCAGGGAGGGCAGCTGGTATGATTCCCAGTTGTCGCGATGTTCGCTCAGGGCGAAGACCATAATGCCTGCCCAGTCGCCGGACTTAACGCTTGACGGGTTGCCCGTCCGGGCCAGGTTCAACTCCCATGAGTAGGGCATACCCTGTTTGGTCGGCAGGTTGGGATAACATGTATTGTTGATGGCATCTCCGTAGTCGGCAATAACAAAGTCGATAAAGTTGATCGGTTCGATACCGTTTACTGCAGGAAGTGGAAGATACTGAACACCAGTAGGCCTTCCATTGACATAAATGTATTCCGACGGACGCAGGTTTTGGTACTGGTAGGCCATATTGAGCTTGTCCGGCATCAGCCTTTTGGCCGTGTAGAGCAGGTGAGCCGCGCTCTCGAAACTGCTCTCGATGAATCCCGGGATCTCCGGATTTGCCGCCGTGTACTCGTCGTCCCAGAATACCCCGTCGAGTTCATAGGTGTCGATAACCCTCTTGAGCTCGTTCACGAACTGGATGTTGGTATCGTCGTCCATGTATCCGATACCGGCCGGGTCGTGGTTCCCCAAGATGCCGAGGACCACTTTGATCCCTGCATCCTGCAGCGGTTTCAGGTACTTTTCGCGATTGTTAAGGATAGGGGTTATACTGTTATTCATGTGGACATACACCTGGCCCGTGGCCTCGTTGTAGTTGCAGTTGGCCGAGAAGAGGATGACCACGTCGGTAAGCAGTTTGCCCTCGTTCTCGAGTAGCAGCTCCAGATGGATACGCGGGTCCACGTCGCCCGTTTCGATACAGCTTACGACCAGGAAACCGGAGTTCTTGGCCGGGCTGAGACGGTCGCCCTTGGCGGTAACGAAGAAGAAGTAGTCGCGCTGTTCCGAAGTCAGTTCCACTTCCGATGCGTCCGGCGAAATGCGGATGGGTACGGCATAGGTAGTCCCTACCGTAAGCTCTGCGGAGGGGGATAGGGTTACCCCGATGCTCTCCGATACCTTATAGCCGGGAGCGATCGCGATAGAGCTCGTCTCGAGTGAAACCAGCGAAGAGGGGAACATCTCGTAGTCGAACCCGTTCCGGGAGTTATACTCGTCGAGGGCCGTCTGGCTGACGGCCAGCTCGAACGTCACGATCTTGTCGAGGGTATTGGTCAGCCCTACCTCGATGGCCCGCTCCACGTCCTGCGTGTAGAGATCCACCAACCGGCTGGCCGGGGAGACCGCATTCTGCACATAGCCGTAGACGGTATCCACACGGTCGTACTTGCTCTGGTCCTCGTCGGGCATTTTGATATCGTCGGCGCAGGAAACCGCCCCTGCCACGAGCAGGATGGCCGCCGCGATACGAAGTCCGCTATTTATTATATGCTTCATAATCCTTAAGCTATTTCACTGTTAATAATCTTCGTCCGCTTCTTCGGGCAGCGAGACGCTCACCCATGTCAGCGGATTGGCTGACCGGATATTGTTGCCGTTACCCGTATGGTCGGCCACGTTGTCGCCAGCGCCCTCGTCGAACCTCCAGTAAGCTACCAGACCGGGCGTTTCGGGGTCTACCTGGTACATGTTCTCCAACAGTTCAGCCTGTGTACGTTCCACGCTCCAGATGCGGGTCTCGGTGATCATCCCGGGCCACCAGCGGCTGTCGTTGTAGGATTTGCCGATGTAGAAATTGGAGCTGAAATCCAGCGCCCCGGCAACCACGGTGAAAGAAGCCTTGAGTTCCGCGTCGATATATATCTTCACGGTATTGTCCGATGATTGGGTAAAAGCCAGATGGGTCCACTTCTGTACCGGCACGGCCACCCGGTCAACGGACGGATATTTGTTCTCGTTCCCGTTGATGAACTTAAGGACCTGGATCTCGTCAATTCCGAAGTTGTCGCCCAGCCGGATGAGCATCCCGTTGCCGCCCTCGACGCCCATAAAGGTGCGAATATTGGCTTCCAGTACCCCGTCGTCGATATGTTCGAGCCATACCATTGCCTCCATCGTCATTTCCTGTAGGGCCGTGACGTCCGATACGAAGTTGACGGGGAAGTTATTCCGGTCTATATCGGCCGCCCAGTTAATGATGGCGCCGGCCTTAAAGGCGAAGTAGTGGGTACGGTTGCTCTCGATAAAGTCGATATCGTTCGAGGTCACCGAAACGGGAAGTACGAACAGGGTCTCCCTGTCCAGGTCGTTGATACCGGTGAAGACCACCGTGCATTCGGTAGACCGGGAACTACCTTCGGCCACGGTTACCGTGGTGTTTTCCAGCGTGTAGTTCGCCGACGGCAGGAGTTCTGCCCGCGTATAGTAAGCCTCGTTGTAGGAGTCTACCATTCCGCTGGCGACGGCGAAAGTGAATTTCATCTCCCTGTCCGCAGGTTTGGCGGTGGAAACGCCCAGCTCGATCTGGTAACCGGTCTCATCCCCGATCAACAGGCTGGTCACGTTGGTAGAGGCCGTTATGTAAGCCTTGTTGCCGAACCGCGACTTGGTCTCCTCGTCCGTACAGGCCGAGAGGGTGAACAGAAGCGCTAAGGCAGGTATGGTCAAATATTTCAGTCGTTTCATGGCGCTTAATATTTAGGAGAGGGATTCATGATGTAGATAGCTTCCCGTGTGTACTGGTAATTGAGGTACGAGTTGAAATAGTCGTTTTGGATGTCGTAGATGCCCAGGCCGAGTTTGGTGAAGCCCGCTTCGGGGGTAACGACCCACTCTGCCGCAAGCGGGATGGCCGTGGTCTTGTCGCCGTTCTCGTCGTAGTACATCCCGTAACGTTCGTCACTGATGTCGATGGCACGGGTCTGTACCGTTACAACGAACCTGTCGGTGGGGATATCCCCGGAGGCAATTGCGTCGTATACCGCTTTTGTCAGCCCGAACGTCGAGGAGACTCCCTCGGTGCGCAGTACGAAGAATTCGACCTCGTCGAGTATCGACTTGTCCAGCAGGTTCTCCGGGTTTCCCTCGATAATGAGCATCTTGCCGCTGTTGGCGCTCTTCCATTCCGATATGCGCGACATCATGGTGGACTGGCGCGACTGGTATTCGGCCAGCTCCTCGTCGGTCATGTGCAGGGTAAGCGACCCGGTATAGTAGAGTGCGATCCCGTCGAAACCGTACTGCGTACAGAGCGGTATCATCTCGTCGAGGTAGTTGGACAGGTAGGTGTTGAACGGCGTGGCCGAAGCCCCGTCCTCCAGCCCGGCGACATACAACCTGTACTCGGCCTCCAGGGCCGGGTAATCGATCGTGTAGACCGTCCGGGTGCCTTTGGTGCTGCGGACGTCTGCGATCTGGTCCACGGTCCACTGCGGCAGGTCGCGGGGATTCAATAGGTTAACCACGTCAACGCTGTCGGGCAGGGCCGCGATGGTGTAGCCCATCGAGCTGGCTTCCTGCGGATTGTCCAGCCAGGCATAGAGTATCTTATGGTCCGAATTCTTATAGGCGCGCAGTTCCGAGAGGTATTTCTGGTAATTGGCGCTCTCGGCCGCATCCTTTATGTCGATGCTCTCCGTATCGGTCCAGTCACTGCACGACACCATCACCGCACCGGTGAAGATCAGCATCAAACCGGCCGTGATCCCGAGCAGCGGAAAAGTAAGACCTTTATTTATTATGTTTTTCATACAACTTCGGGTTTACGGTTAATTTGAATTGGGGTTCTTGTCCCACCACAGACGGGTCGCCATGTTGTCCGTACCCTGGAGCAGGGATGTTACGGCATAGATTACGTTGGCCGTGTTGGTCGAATACTCGTTGGCCGTGTAGGGGAGCCTGCGCGGGATGTCGCCGTCCTGCAGGACGCCGCCGCTGAGGTTCACCGCCACCGGGAACAGCCTGGGGTAACCCGTGCGCCTGCGGTCCGCCCATGCCTCGTTACCCAGGGTCCAGTTGGCGATCCACTTCTGCACGATTATCCTCTCGAGGTTCTCCTCGAACGCCGCCGCGTCGGACCATGCGATGGTCACGCTGCTCATCGCCGTGCCGTAGCCGTAAAGGCCCTCCGGGTCCACGTAACCTCCCGGGGTGCTGGTGTCGTCGGCAAGGTAGGCGTCAACCCCGCTGGCGCTCCACTGCGCGAACGACAGCCGGATGCCCTGTTCGTAGAACTCCTGGGCCGTGCCGCCCATCTCGGTCCAGCCGCGCAGGGCCGCTTCCGCTTTGAGGAACTGCACTTCTGCGGCGTTCATCCAGTAGAGCGGCGAGGTGTTGGTCACATTGATACCGGCATACTTGAACACTACCGACGAGGACGGTATGTCGATACCCGACCGCAGGCCCACGTATTCGTAACCGGTAAATTCAGAATTAAGGAAGTAAGCCGAGCGGCGCGGATCCTCGTAACCGTTCATGTAACTGGTTATATCGGCCGAGGTATGGTGGTCGCCGCCGGTATTGGAGGCCGCTCCGGTGTCCGGGTCGGCATTGTTGTAGTTGGCGGCCACATATATCGGGTTACCTTTCTCGCCGAAACCGTTGAACGCCGCGTTGTCGTCGTTGGACTCCATTACGCCCACTTCGTGGTTAACCGCCTCGGATGCCATCTGCCGGGCCAGGCTCTCGTCCGCATAGACGATACGCATTGCAAGGCGCAGCTTGAGCGAGTTGGCATACTTGATCCATTTCTCCACGTCGCCGCTGTATATGAAGTCGGCGGCGGCAGTCAGGCTCTCGGTACGCCTCTCGGTCAGCTCCTCGATGGACAGGTCCAGCTCTTCGAAGAACTGGTTGTAGATATCCTGCTGCGAATCGTACGGCACCTGTATCTGTCCGTCCTCGCCGATCTGCGAGTAGGGGATGGGGCCGTAGGTATCGGTCACCCGGTGCATCGTGGCCACTTTCATCACCCTGGCGATGGCAAGCGGTACGATGTCGTCCGTGAGGTCCTGCAGGTCGTTATAGTTGGAGTAGAACTCCGGGATTATGTCGTCGAACATCGGTTTCATCCAGTTGTCCGGCGCGTTGTAGGTCGATATCTTGGTACCCCAACCGCTATTGGAATCGGCGAAATAACCGCCCAGTGGCCCGCCGAGAAGCATCTCGGTGAACTGGCATGTATTCACGTCCGTAGATATGACCGTGTTCTGCATGTTGGTCAGCGCGGCGGCGATGTTGTAGTCGTCACGCTTTTTCTCGTCTGCCGTAACCTCGTTGGGATTGGTGTTCAGCCGCTCGTAATGGCTGGTACAACCCACCGTCCCGGCAAGGGCGAGTAACGCAGTTATCGAAAGTATTTTGGAATTTCTAATTTTCATGGCGTCTGTCTTTTAGAATTTAAGCCTCAGGTTAAATCC
Organism: Alistipes sp.; assembly: GCA_021201825.1. Lineage (GTDB taxonomy): Bacteria > Bacteroidota > Bacteroidia > Bacteroidales > Rikenellaceae > WRDF01. The sequence continues at coordinate 154,308 of JAJQED010000008.1, read as the reverse complement.
GATGCTGCGCGTGCTGGGCATCATGAAGTAGTCGATACCCTGGTAATAGTTACCGGTCGAGGCCACGGATTCCGGATCGAACGGAGCCTTGTTGTATATCATCCACAGGTTGCGTCCCACCAGCGAGATGGTCATGTCGACCACGCCGCCCAGTTTGTCGCGGGGGATGGTATAGCTTATCGAGGCTTCCTGCAAACGGACGTTGGTCGCCGAATAGGTATAGAACTGTGAGATGGCGTCGCCTGCGGCAACTACCGAATACCAGTTGTAGGCCGACAGTGTGTTGAGGCCGTTGTTCACGGTCACCCCGCCCGCGTCACGTGCGGCGGCAGTGGCTTCCGAAACGCCGTAGTAATCCAGAGCGGCCTGTGTGCGCGAGAATACCACACCCCCGAGCCTTGCGGTGAACATGAAGCTCAGGTCCAGGTTTTTCCAGCCGACGGTATTGCCCCACGAAAGGTTCGCCTTGGGAAGCACGCTGCCCAGTTTGATCCACGAATCGGGGTCGGAAAGGGTGGCGGTGGAGATAGCGCCGCTGTCGTCGATGTAATAATTGCCGTTATAGTCGCGGGCTATGTCGGTCTTTGAATAGATGTCGCCTAGCGTACCGCCTTTCTTCAGGATGAAAGCCGTCTGGCCCAGGCCGCCCATGTCGAGGTAGGGGATGGAGAGTTTCTCGCCGGTTATGGCGTTGTAGGAATTCTCGCCGATCTCGAGTATCTCGTTGTGGTTGGTGCCGAACGTGAAAGTGGAGTTCCACTTCCAGCTGCCCCAGCGGTTGCCGTATTTGAGCGACAGCTCGACCCCGCGGTTAAGCACGCTACCGTCCTGGATATAGATCACCGAGTAACCGGAACCTGCCGAAACGCCCGGGTCGAACGTCTGGTTGTAGGTCTTGGAGTTATAATAGGTCACGTCGAGGTCGAAATTGTGCAGGAACCGCGCCGTGAGCCCTACTTCCCATGATTTGGTTCGCTCCGGTTTAAGGTCGTAGATCGGGTAGTTCGTCAGGCTCTCCCATGATTTGGTGGTGTTTGACCATCCGTAGGTCGAAGTCGCCAGATAGCGTTCGAAAGCCACACCCACCTCGGCGTACGATCCGCGCAGTTTGAGGTAGGAGAACAATTCGGGCATCCGCACGATCTGCGAAACAACGACCGAGCCGCCGACTGACGGATAGAAGAAAGAGCTGTTCTTCGAACCCGGTCCGGCCAGCTGCGACGGCCAGTCGTTACGGCCCGTGAGAGTAAGGTAGTATGTGCCCTTGTATCCGAGTTCCGCCGTAGCGTAGATGGATTGGGTCTGTTCGTTCCAGTCCAGTTGTTCGCGTACGGTCTTCACGTCGCTCAGCTGGGCGAGGTTGAAGACGTTGGCGATACCGTTCTGTACGTCGCCCTGGTCGGTGTCGCGGATGGGTCCCTGGATATTGGTTCCCTTAAAGCGCACGTCCGAGATGGACGCCCCGACGTGGGCGTTGAGCGTGATGTCGTGGTTGAAGTATTTGTTGATGCTGACCAGCACGTCCCCGTAGGTCTGTTTCTCCTTGCTCAGGGTCTGTCCGAAATAGCCGTTGCTGGAGAGTTCGGTCAGCTGGTTGTTGGTCGAGGCGTACCGCTTGTCGGTGTATTCGTTCGAAGCGTTGTCGATACGGATACGGCCCGATGCCGAGAGCCAGTCCAGTATCTGATAGTCCAGCCCGAGATTCATCATGAAGCGGTCCTTACTGTTTTCGCGCAGGTTGCGGTAGTTGATCCAGTAGGGGTTCTGCATCACGTAACCGCCCGCACCCGAGGGCCAGTACTGCGTGTAGATCTTACGCGCCGGGTCCCACCGCTCGAAAATCTTTATGTCGCTCCAGTCGTCCCCGCGCGGGAAGAGGTAGGCCGAGGTCAGCGGGTTGAGGTAAACCCCCTGGTTGGTCATATTGCGGTCGTACTGTATGATGTAGTTCCCGCTGAAATCCAGGGTTATCTTGTCGTCCAGCAGCTGGGTGGTGTTGCGGAACATGAAATTGTAGCGGTCGTATGCGTTGTTGGGTACGATACCCTTGGAGTTTACCGCACCGGCCGAAAAATAGGTCTGGTTCTTGTCCGTACCGCGCGACACGGCCACCGTCTCCGTACCGATGATACCGGTCTGGAAATAGTCGCTGCGGGGACTGTATCCGTAATAGTTGGAGGAGTTCAAAAGCCTGCCCCAGCTCATTTCGGGAGCGTCCACGCCGGTGTAGATGTTGCCGGTGCCGTAACGGTTCTGGAAGCTCGGCATAGAGAGCGGGTTCAACAGTTCGGTATTGCTGGTAACGGTCACCTGTGTCGCCCCTACGTGCCCTTTCTTTGTAGTAATAAGCACGGCGCCGTTGGCCGCGTTGCTACCGTACAGGGCCGCGGCGGCGGCACCGGTCAGCACCTGGATGGATTCGATATCCTCCGGGTTGAGGTCTGCGATACCCTCGGAGGTACCCTTGGAGTCGAACTCCGTACCTCCCTCGTCGCCGAAGTTGAACATCGGCACCCCGTCGATAACATAAAGGGCGTTAGAGGACTGCAGGATGGATTTGGTACCGCGCATCACGACCTTGGTCGCACCGCCGATACCCGAAGAGGAGGAGTTGAACGTAACCCCGGCCACCTTACCGCTCAGCGAGTTGATGAAGTTGGCGTCCTTTACCCGGGTCAATTCCTCGCTTCCCACCTGCTGAACGTTGTAGCTCAGCGCTTTCTCCGAACGTTTGATACCGAGGGCGGTAACGACCACATCGTCCACCGTGATGGCCGATTCCTGGAGGGTTACGGTGATATTGGTCCTGTTGCCTACGGTGATCTCCTGCGGTTCGTAACCCATATAGCTCACCAGGAGGACGGCCGTTTCGGCCGGGGCGGGAACCTGTATGGCGAACCCGCCGTCGATGCCCGTGGTCACCCCGGTCATCGTTCCCTGCACCACGACCGTACCGCCGATGACCGGCATCCCATGGTTGTCATACACCGTACCGGTTACCGTAACCGGACCCAACTGCTGCCGGCGGGAGAGGATGATGTTGGAACTCTCGATGCGGTAGGAATAATCCGTGCCGCTGAGCATCTGTTCCAGCGCTTCGCTTACCGGACGGTCGCTGATAGTCACGCTGACGGACCTCGAAAGGTCGATATCGTCGCTGGTAAGGAAAAGGTATCTGGTCTGTTTTTCGATTTCGTTGATGGCGCTCTCCAGGGAAGAATTCCGCACGTCGAGAGTGACGTTGGAGGTTTGCGCCTTGGCATTAGCCGGCAGCAGAAAGCATAGGCATAATGCGAATTTTAAAGTAAACAGACATTTTAATTGCTGAATACTAGTTTTATTCATACTTTTATAGTTAAGGATAAATAGTTCTTGAGAAATAGGCATACTACTATCCTGCAACCTGCGAATATGGCCGTATTTGCAGGTTTTTTTATGGTAGGATAATAAGCTGTTCGGGGTTTTTAGGGTGGGCTTTTTGTCATGTCAGGTTCGTTTTTAAGTTAGTATTCGAGTTTTAGGTTATTTAATTATGACAAGGCGGTTCTCTTCGTCTTTTTCGTACACGAAATCCGAGGCGTACTGCAGGGTCCGTATGGCATGGTCGAATCCGTCCATGATCCTTATCTTACCCCTCGAGTAGTTTATCCTGGGCAGTTCGTCGCGCTCGATCCGTATGTCCAGGTCGAAATACTTCCCGAACTGTTTCATCAGCTCGTCGAATGCCGTATCCTCGAGGCTGATTATCCCCTCCGTCCACAGGAAGTCGTTATGGTTGCGGAGCATTTTCAGGGACATTCTCCCGTCGGCCAGCACGACCGTATTGTCAGGCATCATTATGAACTCCTGGCCCCCGGGCGTAAGCCGGTCGGTGACCTTGAGTTTGCCCTCCAACAGCGAGGCGGGAAACACCCCGGCCTGCCGGTCGGCCTCAACGTTGAACTTCGTACCCAGTACTTCCAGCTCACCGGCGAACGTTTCCACGATGAACGGGTGAGCGGGATCGTGCGTAACGTCGAACATCGCCTCCCCGTTTACCCTTACCCGCCGCTCTTTCCCGAACAGGGCCGGGAACTCGAACTCGGTATCCGAGTTGAGCCAAACGTGCGTGCCGTCGTCGAGCACGAGGCTCATCCGCTGGCCGGAGGGTACTGTCAAAGTGGTGGTTTTGCTTTGTAACTCATTGCGCAGCTGGCTTTGCATGTACCGGCCGGCCCCGGCGATAAGCGCCAGCATGGCCGCGGCGGCAGCTACTGTCCGCGCGATGGTCCTTAAGGTGGTGGTATTGCGTACGGGTTCTTTTATGCTCCCGATCCCGGGGGCGTGTAGGGCCAGGGCGTCGAAAATTGCGCGTTCGGCCTCGAACCTGTCTCTATTTTCCTGGCTGGCATCCAGCCAGTCCATTATTCGTTCTTCTTCGCGTTGGGTAGTTGTGCAGGAGAAAAACCTAAATAATATTTCTCGGGTCATATATGAAGATAACAACCCATCGGTGAGTTTTCCCAAAAAAAACCGGCTTTTTTTTGAGAAAAACCGGCCTTTTATTGCAATAAGCTAATAATGAGAAGAATAGCCAGGGGGGGGGGGTAGGTAATCCCGCAGAGCTTTGCGCAGGATGCGCAGGGCTTTCTGCAGTTCGTGGTCCACCCGTCGGGGCGTGATGTTGTACTCGAGCGCGATCTCCTTATAGGATTTGTCGTGGTAGCGGTTGGCGATAAAAATGCGGCGGGTGGATTCGGGCATGGTCTCCAGCTCCTTGTTCACTATGGCCTCCACTTCGTTCTCGAAAACATGCGTGGGGTTGCACAATTCGAGCGACCGGATGTTGGCCTGCATCACACGCTGCTGGATGGAATGTATCTTCTGGTCGATCTCGGCGTGGACCTTTTGCTGTTTGAGCCAGTTCAGGCATTTATTTTTGAGGGTGGTCATTATGTAGCCCGGGATGTTGGAGCCGTCGGGGATACGGTGGCGGTTCTCCCAAAACGCCAGGAAGCTGTCGTTCACGATGTCCTCGGCCACCGCGCGGTCACGCACATAGCCGAGAGCCACCACTATATAGCGGGACTTATACGTTGAATAAAGCTGCCCGAAGTCAGCCGGGTTCAAAATTTTATCAGTAGTTTCCAATGGCATACCCCTCACATGTTCCGCCTCAAAATTAGGAATATCTTTTGAAATGTCCGGTCCTGCTGTCCGTTTCCGGCCAAACTAAGAACCAAATGTACGACCCGGCCCGCACGGTCGGCTTGCCGGTAAATATACCCCGCTTTGGTTAATATAGTCAAAATTATCGGTTAAACCCGCGTTTTATCCGGTTAAACGACTGTATCTGCGTTTAAAGCCTGTTACGGGCGGATGAAAAATATTACATTGGGGGGAGAAAAATTGCGGAATGCGGTTTTTGTTTTATATTTGCAGTCCGAAACGGGTTACGGGGTGTAGCTCAGCCCGGTTAGAGTACACGTCTGGGGGGCGTGTGGCCGCTGGTTCGAATCCAGTCACCCCGACAAACATCATTCAGGACAAACCGCCTTTAAGGCGGTTTTTTCTCTTTACAGGCAGGAATGTGCTTGCACTCATTCCTGCCTGTAAAGAGAAAAACTTCTTCGAAGAATTGTCCTGAACGAACTTTGAATCAGCCCCGCGCAGAGGCACTGGATCACGGAGTAATCCAGTCGATTATATAATAGATTAAATTTCCGGAAATGCTTGCGGTAATTCTTTTGAATCAGCCCCGCGCAGCGGCGCTGGATCACGAAGTAATCCGATTCATGAAATTACCGGGTCTCGATCCCCCGGAAAAAATCTTCGAGGGTAACCCCGTAATAATCGCACAGGTCGGCAAGGGTATACAACGATATCATGTGCTTGCCGGATTCGATCCGGCCGATATTAAGTTCGTGCAAATCAAAGCGAACGTCATTTTGCTTAATTCCTTTTTCCTTACGGATCTCGATTAATCTGTCGATAACCCTTTTAAGCAGAATTTCATTTGACCTATCATTTCTCATGAAACAAATAACTCCATACTTGTAGGAAAATCATACTCCTATTTTGGAGTATAAGAATTAATGGGTATATTTGCCGGAGATTTATTCGGTACATTATTATCTTTGGGCCTTTATCCATAGGCACAGGGATTAAAATTATAAAGGGAAACGACCTTTATACTGTAAACCAAAATGAGGAACTCCTCGCGGGAGGAGATTTTGAGCAGTATAATGTCGCCAGTCCCGGGTTATGCCCTGGCTTCACGTCGGGGCTGACTTGGGCGTGGGTGACAACTTTCGCTCGAAAGGTATCCTCATACCTGGTTTACGGAAGTTGAATCCTGCGCCTTTCTTTGTATTAATAACTATATCCCATGAACCTTTGTCCCTTCGGCAGCTATCCGTGCGGTTGTATTTTTTACCCGTCGTCCAACGGAAACCCGTTAGAGGAATTGCGGATGCAAGAGGGGGATAAACGGGCTTTCGAACCTTATGGCCCGTGTGTGGTGTTGTTCCGGGAGGGAACCGGCCGGTTATCTACGGACGGGGGAGCGGTGGCCGAATTTTCGGCGCCGCAATTATTGCTGGTCCCGCATTCCTGCTACAGGGTCGAAGCGTCAGGTCCGGTGAGGGCGGTAATTTTCGGCCCGGATTTGGTTAGAATCCTTGGAGAGGCATTGGAGATCGATCATACTAAAATTCGTAAACCGTCCTGGAAGCCGCGTCCTGTAAGGCTCGATTGCGGCGGAATGCCCCTCTTCGAATTCTCAATGGGTCTGATGGACAGCCTTATCCATTGCCGGCGTTATGCGGAGCTAAAATTCCGGGAGCTGGTATATATGTTATTATCTGCATTAGCGGAACGTAATGTCGGGGAAATAAAATGTGCCCTGATCTCCAGGCAATGGTTTTTCAGGGTGCGGGTCGAGGAGTTTGCGGGCGACGGTATTTCATCCCGGGATATTGCGCAACTTGTGGGTCTTTCGTTGAGCGGGTTCGAGAAGCGGTTCCGCAGGGTTTTCCGAACGTCGTTTTATCGATGGCGGCAACAAAAGCGGCTCGAGGCGATTTTGCGGGATTTGCGGTCCGGCAATAAAACGCTGTCGGAACTGGCTGCCGGTCACGGTTTTAATTCGGTCCAGCATTTCGGGTTTTTCGTCAAACGACATACGGGCCTGTCCCCGGGGCGGATCGTCAGGTATTCCCCCGGCCCGAGTGCGAAATAAAATACCTGCCCCATCGGGGCAGGTATTTAGCAATAAACGGCGCAGTTGCCGCCTTTATTCTTTTTCGATCCAGTTCAGCTGGGGCCACCACTGGCGCCCGTCGTTACTCTGGGGCGCACCTGGCGTACTGCGGCCGTTGCGAACATAGTCGGTAAGGTCCGAGTAAAGTTCCTCGATAACCTGCGGGTATTCCAGGTAGAGGTTACGGGTCTCGCCCGGGTCGTCCTGCATGTTGTAAAGCTGGATGGGCGGCAGGCCCTCGGTCTCGTTTTTGGTCGGGTAGCCCCATCCGCCCGAGTGGGCCACGGTGATCAGCTTCCAGGGACCTTTGCGGATGGCGAAAGAGCCGTCGCTCGAGCTGTGTATGGTGGCGCCGCGAACCGGTTCACGATACGGGGGGTCGTAAATGACCCTGCTCAGGTCGAAACTGTCTTCCGCCTCGTTATCCCTGATCGTATAGCCGGTCACGGCGGCGAATGTCGCCATAAGGTCCGAGAGGCTGACGGTCTGGTCTACGGTATGCGGTACGGCTTTTTCGGGCCAGCGCAGGATGAACGGTACGCGGTGGCCGCCGTCGTAGATATCCGATTTGTAGCCACGGTAGATACCGCTCGGGTAATGGCCCTTGGCTATAAGTTCTTCGGGCTCGATATAGGGGGCGCAGCCGTTGTCGGACGTGAATATGACGATGGTGTTCTCGTATATCCCTGCATCGTCGACGGCCTGCAGTATCCGGCCCACCTCGTGGTCGAGCATCATTACGAAGTCCCCGTAAAGGTTCAGCCCCGATTTGCCGAGGAATTCGGCCGAGGGCATAACGGGGGTGTGCGGGGCCGTCATCGGGTAATAGAGAAAGAACGGCCTGTCGCTGCCCGTGCTTGCGGCTATATAATCGCAGACACGGTTGGTAAGGTTCTCGAAAACCAGGCCGTGGTCGAAGTCGTCCGAGATTGGCCCCTCGCGCCAGAATACCACCCCGTCGTTGTAGTCCGGTTCGATCCGTTGCGGAACCATGGTGGCCCGGTCGTTCTCTACGTAAATGTATGGGGCCATGTCCAGCGAGGCGGCGATACCGTAATAGTAGTCAAAGCCACGGGTGGTGGGACCGTCCGTGATGGGTTTGGAGTAGTCTATGGCTTTCTGGCCCTCGGCGATGTTGTTCCAGTTCCAGCCCAGGTGCCATTTGCCGATACAGGCTGTAGTGTAGCCCTGGCCGCGAAGCATGCCCGGGAGCGTTGTCCGGTCCGCCTCGATAAGCGGCGGGGAGTAACCCCCAAGTACGGAATGTTTCAATGTGGACCGCCAGTTATACCTGCCCGTAAGCAGCGAGTAGCGCGACGGGGTGCTTAAAGAAGAGGTAGCGTGTGCGTCGGTGAATATCACACCCTCCGCCGCCAGCCGGTCGAGGTGGGGAGTGGGGATCTTCGAATCGGGATTCAGGGCCGTGACGTCGCCGTAACCCAGGTCGTCCGCGAACATCACTATGATGTTCGGCCCGGCCGCGTAGGCCCCGCAGGCGGCCATTCCCAAGGAGATGGCGGCCGTGGTCCGCTTTGCCAGTTTTGAGTTCATGATCGAGGTGGTTATTCGTTTTAAGTTCGTAAATTACAAGATATTTTGCCCGGCGCAAAATAAACCGCCGCCGGTTTCCGCTATTAATTAGGGTAATACAAAGTTATCCGCTTTAGGGGCGGGTCCTCTAACCGTGATCGCTCAATGTAGACGGGTAAATCCCGTTTTAAAGCTAAAATATTTATAAACAACTGTTTATATTCCATAACACTTCCTGTAAAAGTAGATTGCAGGGAGTGGCTTTTATCGTCGGCGGGCACCGTGCTCCGATGTTTTAACGACCGTTTTGACTATTTTTGGACGCATATAACCGCTAACCCGCAATTAACAACCCGAGATGAAAAAGATCCCTATAGCCATTTTGGCCCTGCTCCTGCCGCTCCCGGGCTGGGGTAACGGCAAACTGGATTCGCTGCTGAACGAGGTGGACAAGTCTATCCGCAGCAAATCCGTCTATTCCCTGCATAAAGAGGCCCGTCTCGACAGCCTGCGCACCCTATACGGAGAGACGGACGAGATGCTCCGTAAGATCGGCCTGGCCAATGCACTCACCCTCGAGTATATAGTATACAGGACCGACTCGGCCCTTCATTACGTAAATATTATGGCCGACCATGCCTCCGAGCTGGGCAACGAACTGCGTATCGCCGAGGCGGCCATAAACAAGGCACGGACCCTGAGGGTCATGGGGTCGTACAAGGAGGCCTCGGACCTGCTCGACTCGATCCGCTCCGGCCTGCCCGAGAGGAAGATACCCGATTACCTCGACGCAAAGCTGTCTATCCTGAACGCCATGAGGGAGTTCGCCATCGAAGCCAGTCTCAAGGAACACTACTCCTCGCTCGCCGCCGCATACCGGGACTCGCTGCTGGTGTATTATACCCCTAACCCCATGACACGGATGTTCGTGCAGGCCGAACAGTACCTGTCCGAGAAACGATACGACGAGGCCCTTGCCGACCTGCGGCAGGCATACGGCGAGCTGGACCCGACGGTCCGCAACGCCGGCATTATCGCCTACTCGATGGCCGTGGCCTACAATGCGATGGGGGACCGGGAAAAGGAGACCGAATATTATGCCCGCTCGGCCATCGCCGACCTGCGGGCCGGGGTCAAGGATTATACCTCCCTGCGCAGGCTGGCCGAACTGATGTACGAGAAAGGCGACATAGACCGGGCCTATAATTATATGAAATGCTCTTTCGAGGATGCGCTTTTCTGCAATGCGCGGCTTATGGCCCTCGAAACTTCGGATATGTTCTTGGTGATAGATCGCTCATACCTGCTGAAAGAGAAAAAGCGTAAGGAACAGCTTATTATCCTGCTAACAGTCACCGGGATACTCGCCCTGATGCTTCTTGCCACCCTGCTAACCATCCGCAAGCAGAACCGAAAGCTGGTGCGGGCGCGGGACAAGCTCTCCCTCTCCAACATGGCGCTCAATGAAACCAATGCCAAGTTGCTGGACTCCAACCGTATCAAGGAGGAGTATATAGGCCTCTACATGGAACAGCTGTCGAATTACCTTACCAAGGTCACCTCCCTGCGCAATAAGGCCCACAAGAATGCAAAGGGCGGTACGGATGTGCGCGGGTTACTCACCACCATTGACGACGCAATTAATATCGAGGACGAGCTAAAAGAGTTCTACCGCAATTTCGACGCGACCATCCTGCACCTGTTCCCCCGGTTTCCCGAGCAGTTCGACGAGCTGCTGGTGCCCGAGGCGCGGGGAGTATATACCAAAACCAAGGACGGGCTGAGCCCGGCCCTGCGGATCTTCGCCCTTATACGCATAGGGATCACCGACAGTATGAAGATAGCGTCGTTCCTGCGCTATTCCAGTTCGACCATTTATAATTACCGCACCAAGCTGCGGAACTGTTCCCTGGGGCCGCGCGACGACTTCGAGGCACAGGTAATGAAGATCGACGCAGGGCAGGCGGCCGGATAGTAAATCACGGGAATCCGGCCACGGCGGCGATCCGCCGACGCTACTTTTTACATACGGGATATGCCTGCGAGCGGTATACCGGGAAACAATATCCCGGTTTACCGCTCTACTTATTGAATGAGCGACAGTCCGGCCGCGGCTTAAAAAGGCTAATTTTAAGCATTGACCTAAACGGCTTTCACGAATGAATTACTACAGACTACTGGCAGGTACGGCCCTCGTTGGGTCGGTGGCCTGCGCATCCGACAACAACGGTCCCGAACCGGACCCGACTCCTCCCCCGACAGGTGGCGACAGCCCGAACGTTATCCTTATCCTGACCGACGACCTGGGTTACGGAGACATCTCGGCCCTGAATCCCCAGTCGAAGATCCGTACGCAGAACATAGACAACCTCTGCTCCCACGGGGTAGTGTTTACCGACGTGCATGCCTCCTCGTCGCTTTCGACGCCGTCGCGTTACTCCATCCTGACGGGTCGCTACGCATGGCGCACTACCCTGAAATCCGGGGCCACGGGCGGATTCGCCCGGGAGCTTATCCCCTCCGGCCGGACCACCATCGCCGACATATTCGCCAAATCGGGCTACCACACGGCCTGTATAGGTAAATGGCACGTGGGACTGCAGTTCGACAACGTGGAGAACGGCAATGACAATATCGACTATTCCCGTCCCGTGAAAAACGGTCCCACGTCCCGGGGCTTCGAATATTTCTACGGCATAGCCGGTTCGCTGGATATGCCTCCGTACGTTTATATCGAGAACGACCGGGTGGTGCAGGTGCCCTCCCGCATAATGCCCGCCCGCACGGGGCTGGAATTGATGCGAAGCGGCGTAGCGGCCGAAGATTTTATCCCCGAGGAGGTCTTCCCGAATATTATCGGGCGGACGGTGCAGTATATCACAGAGTGTGCGGACTCCGACCGTCCGTTCTTCCTCTATGTGCCCATTACCGCGCCGCATACCCCGATACTGCCCTCGCCCGAGTTTCAGGGCAAGTCGGCCGTCGGGCCATACGGGGATTTCGTTTTGCAGATCGACGATATGGTACGCCAGGTCACCGAGGTACTCGAGCAGACCGGGCAGGCGGAGAACACTATAGTGATATTCACCTCGGACAACGGGTGTGCCGCCTATATCCAGACCAAACAGATGGAGAATATGGGCCACTTCCCCAGCTACATCTACCGGGGCTATAAGACCGATATCTATGAGGGAGGCCACCGGGTGCCGTTCATCGTCTCCTGGGGAAGCCGTTTCAACGGCCGTGTGGACAATTCCCTGGTCTCGCTGACGGACCTTATGGCCACCTTTGCCGAAATGCTCGGTTACACCGTTCCGTCGAACCATGCCGAAGACAGTTTCAGCTTCTGGCCCGCCATCGAGAGCGGTGCGCCGGTCATCCGGCCGTCGCTGGTGGCGACCTCCGGAGAGGGCTGGTTCTCCTACCGGATGGCAGCGGACAAGCTGATCTTCACGGATGGCTCCGGCGGGGACGGCGACCCGTCGGGTGACCCGGCAGCCGGCCCGCTGCCGCCCATGCAGTTCTATGACCTTTCGTATGATCCGCATGAGGATACCAACCTTATAAACGAACGCACTCTGCAGGAGAGGATCGCGGAGATGACCGCCGGAATGCGGGACGTGCTGGTCAACGGCCGCAGTACCCCCGGGAACCCGCTACAGAACGATACGGCGAACGACTGGACCCAGACACAGCCATTCGTGAATTACGGGCAGTGAGCCGCAGAATACAGTTAAAAGGGCGGGACGGCTGAAAAGCCGTCCCGCCCTCGTTAGATACCGTCCGCAGGAGGGATGCCCGTTCCTCACTAACCCATGCCTGTTCCTCCCACCGGACGGTTTTTTTATTCGGCGGTCTTGACGTAGGCCAGCAGGTCCGGGTAGCGGTCGGCATAGACAGCCACCGCCTCCATTAGTATCACCCCGCTAAGCTGGCATCCGAGCCAGATCCTTTCGCCGGGCTCCGGGGCGGCATCCCAGCCGCCGCCGTAAAGGAACGTGTCGGCCGTGGCCTTGTAGAGAGTGACGGCCATGTTCTCGATAAACCGTATATAGGCCATACGGCGGTTCTCCGGCACTTTTTCCTCATGGAGGAATTCGGTCATGTAGTGGACCAGGATGCCCTTGAATATGCCGTTGTTCTGGTTCAAGGCCCCGTCGTTCCCCGCTCCCTCGTTGCGCCATATACCACCGGAGGCGAAACGATCGTTATTAATACAGTAATCCGCGCACTTCTGGGCCACGTTGTAATAGTCGTTGCTGCCGGTATGGCGGTAGAGCATCAACGCGGAACCGATCAGAACTCCCTGGTTATATGTCAGGTAGACGTTCGTGGCATCGAGCCCGTCGAATGTGGCGCCGGTAGAGGGATCGTAGAGATGGGCAAGTGCATACTGGTAGACCGCATTGGCGAACTCGAGATCGGCGTAACGGCCCGTCTCCGAGTACATTTTGGAAGCGAAACAGCTCACAGTCCAGTGGGTGCAGGCGTTGCGGTTTTCGGCCTCCGACGGGATCTTGCACCACAGCATCCCCTCGTCGTTCCCGAGCCATCCGCCCTTGACGTCCTCGAGCAGTATCTCGGCGGCCCGCAGGTATTCGGCTTCCCCGAACAGCCCGTGGGCACGCAGGCAGGCCATGCCCATCCAGGCCATGTCGTCGTAGTATTCGTTCACGTAACCGCGGTTGCTCTGCTCGATGCGGGCAAGCACAACCCGGACGCGTTCGCGGTAGAAGCTGTCGCCCGTACGCTCGTAGGCGTCCATAAGGGTTTCCATGGCATGGGCCGTCTGCCAGTAATGGTAGAAAGTGGCATTCTGGTGGGTGTTGTCCACCCAGTAATAGTTGTCGGGTTCGCCGCGCCAGAACTGGGTTTCCAGTACCAGCTGGGCGTTAGCAGCTATCAGGTCCCACTCGTAGGCAGGGACCCCGGTCCCGCCGCCCGGGGGATTGGGCTCCCCGTCGCCGTCGTTGTCGTCGGAACAGCCGCCCAGCAGCAGGCCGCAAAGGGCCGCGGAAAGGGCGAAGAATCTGAAAGTTCGATTATCCATAGTAGTCAGGTTTTAATACGTAATATCCTGATTACAAAATTACTGTTAAACCGTTCCGATGAAACCTCGCCAAGGCCGCAGGTGGTCAAAATGTAGACAATGGGGGTGGGTAGAGGAGTTATAATTATGAAAACCAATATTTTAAATGCGTTGAAATGGAATCAAAAAGTAGACTTCCGGCCAGCGGCCGTGCTTGTTTACCCCCTCTGGAGGCCCCTCTGGGAGGGGTGGCATTTGCAGCGAATTTTTAACCTGCCGCCCTATTGCTAATTTTGGCTAAACCTAAGGGGGAACACTCCCCGCATGGGATTCTACATTCGACAAACTAACCAATTCTTTAAATTATGACTAACCTGAAAACCAGACTACCGTACAGGTACGGGTCATTGCCGGCCATAGCGCTGGCCCTTATGGCCCTTGCCCTGTTGACGGCGGTCCCGGCTTCGGCTTCGGGTGCGGACGCGACCGCCGCCGTGATGCAGGCCGGAAGACTGTCCGGTAAAGTTACCGACGTAAGCGGCCGGCCTCTTATCGGCGCGGCTGTAATTATCATGGAGTCTACCACGGGGGTCACTACCGACACCGAGGGTAACTTTTCTATCGACGCCTTGCCCGGGCAAACCCTGCTGGTGACCTATATGGGTTATAAAACCGTCGAGATCACGCTCGGTACACAGACCACCCTCGACGTGACGCTGCATGAAGAGGCCACCGACGTAGACGAGATCGTCGTTGTAGGCTACGGCCAGCAGCGCAAGGTCAACCTCACGGGAGCCGTGGGCGTTGTGGACAAGGAAGTGCTGATCGGCCGTCCGGTGGCCAGCGCCGTGGAAGCCATCCAGGGCAGCGTGCCGGGGCTTATCATCCAGCAGCACGAATCCAACCCCGGCAACGACCCCGAGATCAATATCCGTGGGTTGAACACCATGAACAACAACAATCCGCTGGTGCTTATCGACGGTATCGAGGGCAACCTCAATAACGTGGCCATGGGCGATATAGAGCAGATCTCCGTGCTCAAGGACGCCGCGTCGACCGCCATTTACGGGTCGAGGGCCTCGAACGGTATCATCCTTATCACGACATCCAAGGGCTCCAAGGACCGCAACGTTATCAGCTACGATTTCAACTACGGTTGGCAAAGCCCCACTATGCTTCCCAACATCGTAGACTCGTGGATATATGCCGAATTGTACAACGAGGCCATGGTCAACTCGGGCAACGCACCCCGGTTCAGCGCCGACGATATCCGGGGCTTCCGGGAGGACGGGCCGAACTATAAATGGATCGACCATATCTATAAGACCAGCCCCATAATGCAGCATACCCTCTCGGCCTCGGGCGGCAACGACCGCACCACGTACCTCATCTCGGGTAACTATGTGGACCAGGCCAGCATGTGGGTCGGCCCGAACTACGGCCTTAAAAAGTACAACGCACGTATCAACTTCAGCCACCAGATCAAGGACTACCTCAAGGTGACCACCACCACTTCATATACCCGCCGCGATCTGATGGAACCCTCCAAACTGCACGATCAGATAGTACGCCAGAGCGTGCGCATGCCACCGTGGGAGCTTCCCAAGGACGAGGACGACAACTGGACCACCCCGAGCGGAAGTAACTCCAACGCTTTCGCCAGGCTCTGGGACGGCGGGTATATCAACGACAAGAGGGACGTACTGCAGGCCACCATCAAACTGGACCTGGACATAATGGAGGGCCTGACCGTCTCCGGTATGATGGGCGGTACGCTCAACCAGCTCCACCGTCATAACCAGTCAACCGCCATCGACTACCCGACGGCCGGGGCCGGCGACGCCGTGAACTCCATCACCGAACGCATGGAGCGGTACGAGGACCTGATAACCAACATAACCGTCAACTATAATAAGTCCATAGGAAAACACAATTTCCAGGCGCTTGCCGGTTACTCCTACGAGGGAGAACGCTGGAAATGGTTCTCCACCAGCCGCGAGTACGACGAGATGAAATACGAGGTGATAGGCGACGCCAGCAGCGGGGACCTTGTATCCAACTCGGGCGGCGGTAACGCCTGGGCGCTCTATTCGATATTCGGCCGCCTTAATTACAACTACGACGAACGTTACCTGTTCGAGTTCAATATCCGTGACGATATGTCCTCGAGGTTCGCCAAAGGCAACCGCACCGGTATCTTCCCGTCGTTCTCGGCCGGGTGGCGAATCTCCGAGGAGGCGTTCTTCGGCGATATGAAGCACATCTTCCCGAACCTCAAGCTCAGGGGCTCGTGGGGTCTGGTGGGTAATAACAATATCAGCCTCTACCAGTACCTTGCCAGCGTTTCGGTGAACAACAATTATATAATAGGGGGCCAGCTGGCGCCGACCTCCAATTTCAACACCTATAACAGGGATATCAAATGGGAGACCACCCGGATGCTCGACGTGGGCCTCGATGTGGGTATGCTTAACAACCGCCTTAATATCACGTTCGACTACTTCCACAACATGACCCGGGACATCCTGGTGGAACTTCCCGTATCGGCCATTTTCGGTTCGGGTACCCTGTTGCAGAACGCCGGCAAGGTGAAGACGTGGGGTTGGGAATTCCTGGTGAACTACAAGTTCAAGACCGGTGATTTCCACCATAACGTAACGGCCAACCTTTCCGACTCGCAGAACAAAGTGGTGGATAACCTCGGCGTGGTAGATATCAGCGGCGGTGCCGGTGGGACGATCATCCAGGAGGGCTACCCGTTGTGGTCCTACTACGGCTACAAATACGACGGCATCTTCCAGAACGAAGACGAGGTCAGGAACGGTCCCCACCTGGACGGTATAACCCCCAAACCGGGCGACCTGCGGTATGTGGACAAGAACGGCGACGGCTTTATCAAAGAGGACGACGACCGCTTTATCATCGGTAACCGTTATCCGCGCTACACCTACGGGCTGACCTACTCGGTGAACTGGAAAGGGATCGACTTTATGATGTTCTGGCAGGGAGTGGGCAAACGCGACGTGTGGCTCTACGGGGTCGCGACCGAAGCCTTTGCCAACAACTTCGAGGGCCCCGTCCTGGACTTCCACCTGGACCGCTGGACCCCGAACAACCCCAACGCTTCCTACCCGCGCCTGACGATGGGTTCCGAATCGAACAACAACTCGGCTAATTCCGACTTCTGGATCGAGAACGCCGCCTACCTGCGCCTTAAGAACGTGCAGCTGGGTTACACGTTCCCGCAGAAGCTCACCCGCAAGGTGAAGATTGACCAGCTGCGTATCTACGGCAGTGTCAACAACGCCCTCACGTTCTCCAAAATGAGGGGCGGCTGGGACCCCGAGACCTCGCAGAACAACGCGGCGAACTATGCCGTATCGCGCGTGGTGTCGCTCGGTCTGAACGTTAAATTTTAATGAGTGCCTGCAAGATGAAAAAGATATTGATAATTACCGGTATAGCGCTTGCGGCGGCGATGACTTCGTGCGTTTCGCTCGACACGCAGCCGCTTAACAGGGAGACCGACGTCAACTACTGGAACAATCCCTCGTCGGCCCTCGAGTCCGTAAACTCGTGCTACCGCTCGCTCGGCAACCCCGCCATGCTGCTCTTCGGCGAGGGGGCGACCGACAATGCCCACGTACGCTCGGGCAACACCCAGTCCATCGGCAACGGCAGCTATTCCACGGCCGACTCCTATGTGGAAAGCATGTGGGGCGACCTCTACGAGGGTGTGAAAAGGTGTAACATCCTTACCGAGAACATCGACCTGGTTCCCGAACTGACCGAAGAACTCAAACTCCGCTACCTGGGCGAGGTCTATGTGATCCGCGCCCACCTCTACCACGAACTTGTCGTAAGGTTCGGGGACGTACCCTATTTCACCAACGTTATCACCGTTGAAGAGTCCAAGGTGATCGAACGTACCCCCAGGGCCGAGGTCGTAAGTGCGATCCTCGAACAGCTGGACGAGGTGATCGACGGGAAATACCTGCCCGAGAAATATCCCGCTTCCGACAGGGGCCGGGTAACGCACTGGGCGGCCATGGCCATGAAAGCCCGCATACTGCTAAACGAGGGCCGTTACAGCGAGGTGAAAGCCGTTACCGAGAACATCATCGAGAACAGCCACCACGCCCTGCACCCGGACTTCGCACAGCTGTTCACCGTGGAATATGAAGACAACGACGAATATATCCTGGACATACAGTATGCGCTCAACCTGCGCGAGAACCAGGGTAATTACAACTTCCTGCCCCCGTCGCTGGCCGGTGTGGCGAACATCAACCCGACCAACGAACTGGTGGAGAGTTACGGTATGCTCAACGGCGCCGGGATACACGACAGTGGCTCGGGCTACAACAGCAACTCGCCGTGGCTGAACCGCGACCCGAGGCTGGCGCTTACGATCTGTTACGACGGCGGTTACTATGTGCTGGCGGACGGTACGCACCATACGGTGATAACCGACCCCAACAGCAACAGCAACGACCGCTTCCAGCCGGGTACGTCGGTGATAACCACCTCGACGGGTTATTATTTCAAGAAATTCTACGACAACCAGGCCACCACGGCCCAGCGTTCCGGTCTCAACTACCCGGTGATCCGCTATGCGGACGTACTGCTGATGCACGCCGAAGCCTGCGCCGAGACCCAGTCGCTCACTTCGTCCGAATGGAATAAAACCATCCGCCCCATACGCGAACGGGCAGGCTTCACCGACTCGGGCGCGCTGGACTTTCCCTCCGGCAAGTCGTCGCAGGAGCTGATACAGATCGTGCGTAACGAACGCCGCTGCGAGCTTGCGTTCGAAGGGCTGCGCATGAAAGATATCTACCGCTGGAAGACGGCCGAACAGGTGCTAAACGGCAACGTCCACGGGATGTATACCGGGGCCACCATCGGCACCGACAACGGTTTCTATATCGTGGAAACCCGCAAGTTCGACCCGGCCAAGCATTACCTGTGGCCCATTCCGCAAAGCGAGAGGGATATAAACCGCAACCTGGGGCAGAACCCGAACTGGTAAACCTAAAACCCGAAGAGATGAAACGATTGAAATATGTGTTGCTCCTGCTGCCGGTGCTCCTGTGCGCCTGTGAGGAGAATTACAGTTACGACGACAAATTCACCCCGCCGACCGAGCTGGCCGGTGTGGAGAGCGTGACGATAGACGTGAACAGCCTGCTGCCCGTGGTCCTGTCATGGAGCGGGGGTGAGGCTAACGACGGCACCCACTTGCTTTACGACGTGGTGTTCGACCATGTGGACGGCGACTTTTCGGACCCGGTATATATACAGGCGAGCGATCTGGGAACCTACGAACAGCTTACCCTGACACATGCCGAACTGGATAAAATTGCCCGTAAGTTCCTGATAAGCCCCAAGGCTACCGGCACGGTCAAATGGACCGTAAGGGCCTCCAAAGGGGGTAAAATGGAGTTGGCGACCGGTTCCCGTAACCTGTCCCTAACCCGTCCCGACGTGCTGGACATCCCGGAAGAGGGGCTGTATATATTCGGTACCGCTCTTGCGGCTTCAGACCAGGGCACCATGATGGACGAGATCGACGACGGGATATACCTGACTTACCTGCCGCTTTCGGACGGTAATATCTATTTTGCCGACGGTCCCGACCCGGATGCCGCCGGAGTGACATTCTATTATTACGACAACGGCGAGAATACACTCAAGCAGGAGCGCGGCACGACCGCCGTCGATCCCGACCCGCTCGGGGCCGACATCACGGTCAATTTCCACAACCGCAGCCTCACCATCGAGGAGCACTTCGACATTCCCTCGGCTTTATACCTGCAGGGCGCCACGGCCGAAGCCGGGCAGAAGTTCCGCAGGGTAGGGGACGACGTATTCGTGATATACACCAAATTCTCGGGTGCCGGCCAGTACTGGTTCAGCAGCACCGAAGACCCGGACGATCCCCAGTCGCGCCGCTACTTTATAGACAGCAACGACGGCCGTTTCTACCAGGGCGACGTGACGATGGACGTGCCTAACGCCGCGAGCGTACTGAGGCTGACCCTGAATACCACCACCCGCATGATGACCGTGGACGAAATAGGAACCGTATCGCTCAAATGGGTGAACGCCATGGAACCGGTCGATGCCGCCAATCCCGACTTCACGTATGCAGGCAATGGCGAATTCACCCTCACGTTCAACATCCCGGTGGACTTCGAACACGTAGACCACGAGAACAAGGGAACGACGGAAGACCCGCGTTACTTCCACGACGCACGGTACTTCCTCAAGGTGATGGAGAACGGGGATTACGTACGTTGGGGCTGTAAGTACACCGAAGACGTCAATATGACCATCGACCCGTACGGCCGGTACTACAGCGGCACCACGACCCATGCCGAACACTGGCTCCCGTATTTCGAGGCCGGCGGTGTGGAAATGGAAGAGATAGTCATCACCCCGTATTATACCTATAACCAAATGCCGAACCGTTGGCAGGCCAACTGGTTCTTCAAAACGGAGTTCGCGGGGACTACCCGTACCGCCACCGTCTACACTAACCGTGACGACGTGATGGGGCTCCATATCGAATAATTGTATTATTAGGTTAGTTTTTGTTAGGGAAGCAGCCCCGCCAATCGGCGGGGCTGCTTATTTTTTGGATATTTCCCTGCACGACAGGGGATACTGTCGACTTAATTTGTAATTTTGCCAAAGACCGGACCAAACTACCCCATTATATGTCCCGGTTCCCAGTTATTGAAGATCTGACGGATATTGCCGCCTATGCGTCCCGTGCGGGCAATTTGGCCGCCGCCCTCGACATGGGGGCAGGGCAGGGCTATGCCCGTGAGTTAAAGGTGCCTCATTTGGTACTGGTTCACTCGGGGGCAGTAAAAGTGGCATTCCGTGACGGCAATACCGTGGGGGTGGAGTCGGGCAAACTGATACTGGTAATGCCGGGTAATTTCGTCTCTTTTACGGCCGTCGAATCCTCCTGCGTGCTGGTCTGCGGACTTTATCAGGAAAAGCAGATATACGACCGGCTCCAGCTGGCTGGACTGTCGCGCTTCCGCCCGGCGATTTCCGACCAGGGGTATACGCTCCCGATGGAGGATAACCTCGGGGTATTCGTAAACGGTTTTATCTTTTTCCTCAGGCGGGGGTTCTCCTCGCCCGTATACCAGGGGGCCAAAATATCCGAACTGCTCTATCTTATGCGGGTAAGCTATCCAAAGGATAAACTGGCTGCCTTGTTCTACCCGCTGCTCGGTGCCGAGGTCTATTTTAAGAATTTCATCTTCTCCCATATCGGTAAGGTAACCTCGGTGAACGAGCTTGCCCAACTTGCCCACATGAGCGCCACGGGTTTCAGGGCTAAATTCCAGCGCCTGCTGGGCGAGTCACCCTCGGATATGCTCACCCGCTACAAGACCGACATGGTCCTGCGGGACATCCTCTATACCGACCTGCCGCTAAAAGAGATCAGCGAGAAGTACGGTTTCAATTCCATTTACGTCTTCAGCCGCTTTTGCAAACGGGAGCTGGGCAGTTCGCCGGGGCAGTTACGCAAATCGGGTCGCTCGCCGGGGTCCCGGTCTATCAAATAGTTCGAATCGTCAAAACAAAAGTCGAAAACGGCAATTCCGTTGTTTCGCTAAGGGCTACTTTTGCTTCCGGTAGTGACGCATACCGTTTCGACTGTTCCCGTAAGCGGGGAACAAGAAACAAAAAGTGATACGACGTAGTCCCGGGACAGCAGATCCCGGGAGGCACTGCCGGATTTAGCAGGCCGGGGCGGCGGGAGCCGCACAGGGCCGAAGATTATATAATATTTATTGCATAAACCCTGATCATTATGGTTATTACCGTACATCGGCAATATTTCGGCTATCCTGTCCGCCCGGCGGAAATAAATTACCCCCGGATAACCAAAACTTCTTTACTACCCCCATTCCCGGCGACAGCCGGCAAATCCGTACGGTCGGTCATATCCAGAGATCGCTTCACTGCGTTCGCAATGACGGAGAAAAAGCATCATTGCGAGGAGCGGAGCGACGCGGCAATCTTACCGGACACGCAATTTCTTCCATCGCTTCAGACCGTTAGTTCTTTCAATGACCAAGGGAAAATAGATTGCTTCACTGACGTTCGCAATGACGGGGAAAAGAAAGTAATCGCTTCACCTGCGTTCGCAATGACGGAGAAAAAGCGTCATTGCGAGGAGCGGAGCGACGCGGCAATCTTAATGCACACCTTTCCTGTGCCGGCCGCACGCCACATGTGATGCTATAGGAACGAACAATACCAATAATACACAAACCCTAATTAACTTTAATTAATCATTTTATCATGAAGATCAAACATTTACTGTTAGCTGCCGTAGCCGTGGTCGCGGGTATGACAAGCTGTAGCAAGGATTCGGCTGGCGTTGACGGCGACGGGGAGTTCGACTTTTACATGCAGATCACCAAAGACGACCTTGTCAATTCACGCGCTGAGACCCCGGACCGCGTGGAGAACGGCCAGGAAGTGGCTTTCAACGAAGGTGCCGTGTTGTTTACCGATGCAACCGGTAACAACGTATACAGGTACGTACGCGTATCGAGCAGCTACGGTTCGGCCGACGTTTCGCCCACCGAACTCGAAGACGGATACCTTTTCAAAGGGATCAGCAACCTGGCCACGCACGTACATGTGATCGGTAACTACGATTTTTCGTCGATCTCCAACGTTGCAGACCTCGCCCAGCTCGACACCTATACCAAGACCCTGAAAGAAGTTACGGATGCCAAATACGGCGTATCGAACGCGACGCTTTACGGTTCACAAATCCTTACGGATGTGGTAATCGGTTCGGGAAGCAAAGGTGAACAGCTCGGTGCCGACCGTGAGGCAAAGGTGGAACTTGCCCCGATCCTCGCCCGTTTCGAGATCGAAAAAATAAGCTCGAGCGACCTGAAAGCCGAGTTCAAACTCGAAGGTATCTATATCGACAACTTCTACTACAGTTCGTCCATCGTAGGTACGCTGGATCAGTCAAAAGTGATCCCTTATGTGCTCGAGACGAGCTATGCGGAATATTCGAGGTCGACCGGTTACAGTACCGCCGACTGGTATCCTATCCTGTTCGACGACGGTGGACCGACCTCTCCCGGTCTGGGCACATCTACCACCTCATCTCCGTATACTCTCCAGCCGGGAACTGCCAATGCAGTGTGGGCCTATAACTTCTATCCGGCTGCCGATATGGTGCCCAATATTATCCTGCACCTGAGCAACGTAACCGTGGACGACGGTGCCAGCGGTTCCAAGCTTCGTCCGAACGACACGCTGGATAACATCCCTGGCAACAACCCGGGTGACAACGACGGTGTGGCATACCTGACCGTAACCGGTTACCGTGCGACTCCGTCCAACGGCGGCGGTTCCGTGGCTTTCGCGGGTGGCTATGTCTATATCATAAAAGATATGGAATTCAGTGCCGACGACCTGCGTGACGAACCCAAAGGACCGGAAGACCCGGATAACCCCGGACCCGGCGACGAAAAATACGAAGTGCTGGTTGAAGTTGAGCTGATGAACTGGACTACGGAAGAGATCATCGTCGAATACAACTAATCTTTAGGACCGTTTCAGCGGTACTTTTAAAATGACCCGGGCCGTTGCGCCCCCGTTGGTCACGGCCCGGGTTTTTAATTTAATTCCGTAGGGGCACCAATTCGGTGCCGGCGGGAGGCATCCTATATTATAATTTATACAATGAAATATTTAGCAGCGGGTTTTATATCCATATTTGCGGCTGCCGCACTGCTTGGCTGTGTCAAGGACAGCCGGGACGACTGCGACACCCCCGCAGAGCGCAACCTGGTGCTTCATTTCGAATATTTCGACCAGGAGGAGAACGACATATTCGCCGAGAGGATAGAGATGGTCGACGTGGTGATCTTCGACGAGCAGTTCAATTTCTACAACTGGGTCTACCTCAGTAAACAAAACCTCGATGAGTTCCGGGGTGTACGGCTCGAAGTGGAACCGGGGGATTACCACCTGATATGCTGGGCGAATCTGAGTTCGTCCCGCGACGAGATACCGGACGATCAGTCCGCTTCACTGGGCCAGTCGGTCATACACCATAACAACCGCGCTACCGCCGACCCGCTCCATTTCGCTCCCGACCGCCGCTCGCTGCCCCTGGGCAGGGCTACCCGGTCCGGAAGCCTTACGGACGAGGGCACATGGCTGCTGTCGGTGCCGGCTACCGGCGCCAAAGAGGACACCGTAGCCTTTATGAGCGCCCACAGGACCGTCAATGTTTACCTGCAGAATTTCCCCGGAATGGACGACCCGGAGCCGGTATATCCCGACGTGGCGATAGAGAACCTGTCGGAATACTATTCGTTCACGCTTGGCCGGGGTCCCGAAAACGCTTACTTCCTGCAACAGCCCGAGGAGATAACCGTGGAGGGGGAACGCTATTGTTACGTGAAATTTTACATCCCCCATTTCGACGGGGATAACGATATAAACGTGGTCATTTCCGAACCCGGACAGGATGTGCTGGAGACGGTCACGATGGAAAAGATACTGGAACTGAACGAAATAGAGGAGCTTTATGACGGGGACGACATCGTCCTCGACCTGGCCCTCGTTTGGGGGGACACGCTGGTAGAGGTCACCCTGCCCAAATTCAAAACCGAGGAGATCAAACCGGAATTCTGATACGGAGATACGAAGCGATGGGATTCGATAAGATATATGGACATATTGTACGGGGCGGGATACCGGTCCTGGTGGCAGTTATGCTCTGTTTTACTTCGTGCGTCAAGGAGAAAACCGTGAAGCCGGCGTCGGGGGACGTTATCTTCCAGCTGCAGATCACCCGCGCGGATACCCCGGAGGAGAACGACGGTTACGTGGGCCTCACCCACGAGGATAAAATAAAGGAACTGCATGTGCTGTTTTTCGAACCGGACTACCCGTACGACTTCCTTGAGATAATCCAGGCGGAACAGTACGGTCTCAGTACGGACAACAATCCGCTTTATAAGGTAGGGGTGGCCCAGGGGACATACCGGATGGTGCTTCTGGCGAACTGCGGCGAGCCGCTGGAGGATCTCGGGATAGAGGATTTCGAACCCGGGGACTGCACCCTCGAAGACCTGCAGATGAGCCTTACATGGCTGGCCCACAATTTAAGCGACGACGGCAGGTGGATAACCAACACTTCGGACCCCGATTTCCGGTATATGCCAATGTGGGGTGAAAAGGAGTCGGTAACGGTGGACGCGAACGGGGCGGACTTGAGCGGCAGGGAAAACCTGGTGCCGATGATACGGATGCTGGCCCGCATAGACGTTAAACTGGACGATACCGGGGGTATGTTCAGTGTGGCTTCCAATTATGACATCCACAGCATACGCCTGTATAACTGGTATACGACCGCCGCCGCGATTCCACGTGAGGATGCCGTGGAATTCAATTATGCATCCGGGGTTTGGAGCTATACGGTGAAAGAGAGTTCGGCCCCCGAGACGGGCGGCCGGGACAGCCAGGAACTTTTGTATACGATGTCCCCGGCGGTATCGAGCTATACGGCCTCGATCTATACGTTCGAAAACAAAAAGCCCGACAAGGAGAGCGGCGAGTATTACGAACCGCTGATATACCCGTCGCTGGTTGTCGGTGTCTCAGAAAAAAACAAAGGCAGCGGGGTAAGGGGAGAACTGACACGTGCGGACGACCCTGCCTACCATGAGCAGGAGATCTGGTATTACCGCATGGACTTTATCGACAACAACGGCGAATACCTCGACATCCTACGCAACCATAATTACACATTCCTGGTAAAGGCCATCACCAACCAGGGGTTCCCGGAGCCGGAACAGGCCCTGCACAGCTGGATTTACGACCTGGATTTCGAGGTGGCGGGATGGAAAGATATGGGTACGGGGGAGTATATACCCGGCAACGACGGAATATACCGACTCGATGTTTCCAGCACTTATCTCGAAGTAAATCAGCCTAATCCGATATATATAAAAATATCTACCACGCACCCGGACGGCTTGAAAATATATGCATCCGACTCCCCGGACAAATATGACCCGGCTTCGCATACATCTTTAACGTACATAAATACAACTGATTGGTCATTCGACGAGGAGGGCGCCCATGGACAGACATATATGGGGGTATCTGACCCCGGGGAATACATATTGGAATTCGAGTTATATGATATCGATGCCATCTACCTGAAAGAAGTCTTTCAGTATTTACATATAGTCTCCGGGAATATGACCAATGTCATAACCGTAAGGGGATTTTGGAGGAGTGATGGATAATATGGGACCGCAGATGAGAACACGCAAGTCATATATATTAACGGCGGTAACGATCGTGATGCTGCTTTTTGCCGGTTGCGTCAAGGAAGATATCTATACCGGTACGGACGGTACGGAGGATGAGATCGAGTTTACGTTCGCATTCGATACGGGGCCGCTGCGTTATGACGTAACGACCCGGGGCGTATTCATTGACGAGCAGATTGAGAACCGTATAAAGGAGATCGATATAATGGTCTACGAGATAGACCCGGACGACGGCTCTGAAATATTTACTTACCACCGTAATCCGATCGCTTTGACCTATGACTGGCAAACGGGAAAGGGAACCTTTACCGTTAGGCTCGCACGCAGCCAGAACGGCGAGGAGTATTCGTTCGACTTCCTGGCCAACTGCAGCCAAACCCTACTGGATGCAATGGGCGGCGGTTATAACTACCCTTCTAATTACGGCGGCCCGGTCTCCCGTGGGATGACCCGGGAGGAAATACAAAAAAGTTTGCGTTACAATGCCGCAACTCCGGACATCAACTCCGATACATGGTTTCCGTTCTGGGCCGGATACGACCAAAATTTTACGGTCGATTTCGATACCGATTTCCCGGCGCTTTCCTTTATACGTTCGTTCGTAAAGATAGACATTGGTTTCAACCTGGACGAAAATAACGTGGCCCATGGGATCGAGAACTATAAACTGAAAGGTATTAGGGCGGGGAACCCCCCCGCCGGCGGGTTGCTGCTGCCGCTGAGGGAAAATATAGTGGGTGGGGTAGCCATTGCCCCCTCTGTATATGCGACCATCGAATCGGGCACAAGGATTTTACAGTCGGGAATAACCGACGACAGGGTGATCAACGGGTTGTATTTCTACGAACCGGACGTAAACGCCCTGACCTCGATCGGAGGGTCTTTCTGCCTGGTTATGCACTGCGAATACACCGATCCCAATACCGGTACCGTATCGGTCCGTTATTACCCGCTGCACCTGACACAAAAGGAAGATCCGACCAAAAAACAACCCCTGCTGCGGAACCACTACTACCGTGTGAATATCCTGGATATCAGGAGCGAGGGGTACTCCTCAGTTACGACTGCGGCAGGTATCCCGTTCGAAAATGTCAATGCCGGTGTCAACTACGAACTGCATGTCCAAGAAGAGGGCAAAATAAACCATATCGTCTACAGCCCCCGGTATTACCTGGGTATCAGCACGATCTATGAAAGTTTTAACGTAAACGGGGCCTATGCGGAGATGTATGTCCGTACCAATGTGCCTTTGGGCTGGGAGGTGGAATTCGTGGATGACGTCGGAGCGCCGGCCACGTGGGTTTATCCGACCGATATTACCTCCGGCTCCCCGGACGTAACCTATACTGTTGATTTTACCGTTGAAAACAATGCCTATTCAATACCACGAACCGCATTCGCAAAATTCACCGCCGGGGAACTGGAAATAACCGCCGAATTGTACCAACCGGGCAGAACGGGAGGAGGCGGTTCATAGAGTCGTTATCCTTATTAGAGAATATCCGGGCCGGCCATTACAGCCGGCCCCGTTGTTACGGCCGTTCACTATGGCATCCGTCGGTATTCCTCCTGCCGGTATTTGGGCAGGGCCCGGATAACCTCGGATACCGACCGGCCGATAAGCTCCCGGATCAGCCTTTCGGGTACGTCGCTCTCGAGCGTGAGGGTATACCATGTATCGGACCGGGGATCGAAACCCGGCCCGATGCCGCCGTAGCTTTCCCGCAGCTGTGCGGCATATTCCGCGTCGCACTTCATGTGGGCCCTAATGACCCCGTCCCGTGGTTCCAGCGGCACCATGGCGAACATCTTTCCCATAACCTTGAAAACAAGCACGTTGTTACCCAGAAAGGGTAGGCTTTCCCCCGCCCCTTTCACGGCAAGGCAATATTCGCGGAATGTCTCAAGGTCCATGACCAAAGGTAACCAATAACAGGTTAAGGCCATCGGTGCAGCCAGGTAAAATAAGGGCTCGCGCTATCCCGGTGCCCCTGTGGCTACTGCCGGAGAGGGAAGCCGGACTTTGCATAAACCGGGCCAAATTTACCATATAATGGCAATAGAAAGGCCCCGGGGAGCGTTTGTGAAGTATGATACTAATGCTCAAACTGATTTTATCGCTACTGACCATCGTATCCCCGGTTAACCCGGCCACCCAGGGTGCCGTGGAGAATGAACCTGCGGATGCGGCACAGGTCCGGCTCGTGGACGGCTTCACCCCGTTCACCGAAGCCTCCGTACTCTTCGACCGGCTCGGACTCCTCGAAGAGGAAGTCGAGTACGAAGCGTTCGAACTGGCCCTCGAGGGATACCGCAAGATAGAGGACCGCTCAAAAGAGATACTGACGCTTATAGACTACTCCAAATCTTCGGCCGTGGAGCGGCTCTTTGTTATCGACATGGAGAACGAACAGGTGCTGTTCAAGTCCCACGTCGCGCACGGGCGCAACAGCGGGGACGAATTCGCCACGTCGTTCTCGAACGTAGACGGTTCTTACAAGAGCTCGCCCGGTTTCTATATAACCGAGGGGACCTACCACGGCAGGAACGGATATTCCCTAATTATCGACGGCCTCGAAAAGGGGATCAACGACAAGGCCAAACAACGGGCCATCGTGGTCCACGGCTCCAAATACGTAGCCCCGTCGATAGCCCAGAAGCTGGGCAAGGTCGGCCGCAGCCTCGGATGTCCGGCCCTGCCTTATGCGGTGACCAAAGAGATAATCGACACCATAAAAGGCGGTTCGGTGATATTCATCTATCCCGGCACCGAAGATTATGCCTCGCGCAGTCCGCTGCTCGGTGGCCACGGGGACTGGGCGTAAAGCCCCCCCCCCCCACACACATAAAAATACCGAGGCCGGTCCCATGACGGACCGGCCTCGCTTTCTTAGGTGATAGGGGTTATCAGTCGAATATCCATGAAACACCGCCCGGGATGCTCGTGGTAATTTCGCACTTATAGTTATCGCCGTTCCAGCTGTTGATGAACGCTATCCGGTTCCAGCCTTTACCTATGGATACATTGTAGACATAGGAGTACACCTCGCCGTAATCCTCGTAGGTATAGGTTCCCTTAACGGTAAGGGAGCCGTCGCTGTAATAGTAAGAAACGTAGACGTCCTGGGAAGAGGTTTCATTGTACAGGAAAATATCCCCGATGTAGGAGTTGTTCCGGTAGCCCTCTATATCCGCGTTGGCCAGCCTTACTTCGGGATCGCTGATCTGCACGGCCTCGTACTCCTCGTCGTCCATCCAGAAAGCGTCGAGAACACTGGCGAGATAGGTCGAAGATACGGTCTCCGGGAATTCCAGTTCGAACCCGTCGTCCCATGCCGAAGTAGCGGCGGTGTAATCCCGGTTGCCGTAAACCACGAGGCGCACCTCGTCGATACCCGCCGACGGCAGGTCGGCTATTTGGCTCGCACTCACTTTAAGAGTACCGTCCTTACCCAGGTCGGTATTGTTGTTGTCGTCGTCATCGTCACTGCAGGCCGTAAACACGACTGCAAGCAGGGGCAGCAGGTAGAAAAATTTACTCATCATTTTTTTTTAAAAGGGTTTTATTTTACGGGAGCCGTTTAAAAAGCTATCCCAAGTCTAATCATAAAATTATTTGTATGGACTTTCCAGTCCTCTGCCGCTTTGACGAACCCGCGCTGGTAAGTCAGATCGAAATTGAACTGCCGGTACCAGATCCCGATACCTAAATTTATTCCCACGTCGTAATTGTTCCATTCGTCGAAATCGCTGAGCTTGTAACTTTCCGAGTAGCCCGGTTCCTCCCATTTTAATTTCCCGGCGTAATCGTAACTTGCGAAAATACCGAAATGCGGGTCGATGGAGAGATTCTCGATAACTTCGTATTTCCACCCGAACGTGAACGGGGAGAACTGCACGTTATGAGCCGTCATTTTTTCAGTCTCGTCCTCCCATGTGTCTTTCCATCCACGCGACCCCAGTCCAAACTCCATGCCCCAGTAGGCGCCTTGTTCGCGGATGGGCTTCTGGAATCCGAAAGTGGTATTATACCCTACGTTAGCTCCCAGGTCATCGCTGTCTTTCCCGGCCATGCCCATTACATTCAGGCCGGCTTTCCAATACCACTGAGAGGTTTTAGGCTGTGTGGTTACCGTGATCCCCCGGCTCTCGGAGGTAACGATTTGGGCACTGGCTCCATGCCCTGCGGTAATTGCGGCAATAAAGATAAGGATTTTTTTCATCGTATCGTCGTTGTTTTAGTAATTACGTTCATTATTTAATGATAGGTGCGATCTTGTCTTTCTCGGCCGTGGAAGCGATCTTCTCGACCCTTATCCACTCCATGTCCTCGGACGTTGCGGTGGCCCAGTTCTTATACCTGCCGGGGAACCCGGTGATGGTCAGGCTGTAGCCCCCTTTTTCCGTGGACTCGAGGATAAAGGTCGCGGCCACTATTACGTCGCAGTCGTAGTCGGCCGAAGCCCTGTACACCCCCCAGCTGCGGATATTGGGAATATCGCCGCTCATCTCTATTTCGGCTTCCTCCTTGGTCAGGAAATAGGTGGTATCGACCTTAACGGGTTCAACCTCGAGTTCTACCACTACCGGGCGGACGTAAGCGTTGGAAGTTACGTCCAGCATTCGGGCCTGGGTGTTGCGGAATTTGGTCACCACCCGCTGGGCGTGCGATGCCTGCGCACAGCAAAGGGCAAGCAACAGCATAAAGATTGTTCTCTTCATATTCGGATTAGATTAAAATAAACCGGCGGATAAGGCCGGGAATAAAGTGTAAGCACTACGGGGTTAAATTTTTTAATCGGGAGCAAAGTTATGGAGAATATGGCCCGGAAGCCGCCGCGGGATAGTTCCCATAAGGCGACGGAAGTGTATCCAAAATGGCTACGGCCGGTCGTCCGTTTCCAGGGCCGAAGAGAGGTCCCTGAAGAAATCATGGTCCAGGATACGGCAGATACGCCACAGCAGTCCCGTGTCGATATGCTGTTTACGGAATATCTTATAAACGTTCGGGCGGGTACAGCAAAGCCGAGAGGCGAACCATGTGACGGTGCGCCCCTGCCGGGTTAGGGTCTGCCTGATAAGGCGTCCTGTATGGATGCTCTCCATGGTAGTTCGGACGCCATGATTCCCCGATGGCCTGATATGGTTTGGGTTGTCCGGTAAAAGAAAGCGTGGGAATCCTTACATTAGCCCGTTTCGTATTCGAGGCCTTCGCATTGCCCACTTTCCGGAAACGAGCAACGCAGAAAGCCCACGCCGATATGTAAATCCGCCAGTACCCGTACGGTGGTACGGGGCAGGAATTTTGCCACATATCAACAAGGACGTCTCGTTGCACCCGTCTTTCCGGAAAGTTCAAAAGTTGCGAAGTTCTGAATACGAAAGACAAACGCCTGTAAACGTCTTCTTTTATAAAACATATCCGGCGCCGGTCCGCTGTCGACCAGGCGCCAAATACTTCGTAAAATTATAAAAATAAATTGATAAACAACAATTTAAGTCTTCGCGGGGGATACCGGCCTCATCCTGTGCATCGTTGCCCTGAGGCAGCCGGAGGCGGCCGGCTGCCCGTGCCGGACGTCCCGGGCGGGGAGCCCGGCCAATCCGGTCAGTCGATAACAACCACAAGGGTCTGGTCCACGGGGAAATTGTCGTAGATAAATT
The DNA here is from genome assembly GCA_021201825.1 of Alistipes sp. Lineage (GTDB taxonomy): Bacteria > Bacteroidota > Bacteroidia > Bacteroidales > Rikenellaceae > WRDF01. The sequence continues at coordinate 122,492 of JAJQED010000008.1, read as the reverse complement.
CCGCATGGGACGAAGCGGTGCGTACGCACATGTGGGAACGGGGTATGGTCCCCAGGGTATTGCTGTATTCCACGACCGACCCGTCCGGGCTGTTCACGGGTACGCCGTGGATGTAGGCCCCGTTGGTGAACCGGTTGGCATATGGTGCATAACCCACTATTTCGCTCGAACCGTCGCCGGTGTAGAACATCTTCTCTTTTTTGTCCTGCATGAGGAATATGCCCTCAGGAGTGGCATACTGGTAAGGAGGATTGTCGCGTCCGGTAGTGGCCGGGTTCATGCTGCGCACATACCATTCGCCGTTCACTTTCTCCAGCGTAGCTATATTCTGGTTGGTCCGGTCCACGAACACCACGCGGTGGAACTGCCGGGCATCTATAGGGCGCACGTACTGCTCGGGAACGTACCATTGCCCGTCGAAGTTGACGTTATCGATTATGTAATAGCCGTCGTCCTCGGCGGTTATTTCCACAAGAGACCCGTCCCGCCCGTAACGCTCCGGCTCATGCAGGTCTTCGGCGGTATAGAGGGGTGCCGACTGGTTTTGGATCACCCCGTAGCGGTCCGTGACAACGTTATGTTCCTTTTGATAATCCTCGGCCAGCGGCGGACGGTCATGTTCGTTTTTGTAGTTCTCCAATACGGCCCAACTTGCATCCTTGCCGTTGAGCGCCTCTATCCGGCCGAGCCTGCCGCTGATCTTGTCCCACTGGAATTTGCGCCGGGTGCCCTCGTAGTCGTACTCGTCGGCAAGGGTATGCCGGTCGTACTGCAGGGCTTTCTTTATCTCTACCCCGCCGGGCCGCTCGATAAAATCCTCGAAGTCCACGGGTCCGGCCTGTCCGGGTTGTTGGAGGTAGGCGATGTACTGCGGCGCCTGTGCGCATACACCGCAAGTGGCGGCAAAGCAGGCGGCAAGTAATAGAATAGGTATCCTGTTCATGGTCCGGTATGTTGGTTATCCCAGTACCGGAGCAAATTCGGTGCCTCGGGGAGCGGCCGGGTTATAGGACGGGCCGCCCGGGCATGTCCCATCCTGTGGCCGAGGCCACGTAAGGGATGAGCGTCATGGCCATCTTGCGGTGGCCGGAGTGGTTGGGATGCCAAACGGACCCCAGGTCGGTGTCGGCGCGGCAAATCCCGGGTAGCACCGGTGCGAATAAGATATTACTGTATTGCGTATCCATGCAAATGCGGCGGATATGGTCGAAAGCCGGGGAGTCGTTTCGCGGGGTCATGCAAACCACTGGTACGTCAGGGCCATAGGCGGTTTTGACCGCCGAGATTATCTCGTTGTAACCGGCGGCGAATTCCCCGTAATCCGGGACCGGGCTGGTCGAATAGTCGTTGCTTCCTAGGTTGATCACCACCACGTCCGGTTTGTGCGCATTGGCCGGGAAATCCCAGGCCGGTTCCGGCGTCATGTCATACGTGCGCAGGTAACGGTGCCGCATCGCTACGGACGAGACGGAAACGCTGTCGTCCCAGTTGCGGACCGCTCCCTGCCCGGAATGGGCTATCAGGGTGTGATCCGCTTCGAAATACCGTGCCGTGATACAGGCGAACCCAAGGTCGCAGTTCTCGGTCTCGGGCAGGAACGGTTCCTGCGGGGAGGTGCCCTCGGTGCCGAAGCCGCATGTCAGCGAGTCTCCTATAAATTCGATATGCCGTCCGGGTCGGGCGGCCGCCGCGGCGACCGTATATCCCGGAGGCACGGAAATGCCGTGGATGGTGGTGCGGCCCTGTTCGCCCTCGGTGCGCTTTTGCAGCCGTACCTCTTTGCGGGTGCCGGGCAAGCCGACGGTTACCGGGATAAGCTCCCTGTCGCCGCCCACGGCGATAACTTCCCGTAACTCACCGTCTACAAAAAGGTTGTAATAATTCTTCCCCGTATCGGAGGCGTGGAGTTCGAACACCCCGGCGTCGGTGGAGAAACAGAAATACACGCCTGTCCAATCGAACGATACGCCGTCCGTGCCGGTCTGGGTCCTGCCGGTGAAACGGATGTCAGGACTATCGGCCGGGTAAAAATCCCATTGCCCGGCGTCGGCCGTATGGACCGGAACCGACGAGGTATAGCGGTTCCCGAACCGGTCGGTGGCGACGACTTCTACCGTCGTAGTGCCCTGCCCGAGCGGTGCGGTGTAAAAATGGTCCGATGCGGTCGGGCCGATCCAGCCGTACTCCAGTTTGCTTTTATCCGAATAGAGTTCCTGTGCCAGCGGGTCTACGGCCTCCGTACGGCTCATGTGGCCGCTATATTTGCCGTCCTGGTAGAGTTCTACCGTCCATGCCGGGTCCGTATTCCATACGTTGGCCAGCACGACGGGTCGCCCCTCGCCGTCCGTTCGGATACTGACCCTCATCTGGTGGTCACGCGGGTAGCCCACGGATTTGTAATACCACTCTACCTGCCCCCCGTCGCACAGGAATACCCCGTAGCCGGCCGGTGTGCCGTCCGTGCAGAGCGTCCCCTGCCACCAGGCCCCGCTAAGGGCCGCAAGGTTGTGTTCGTAGAGGTGGTCGTTAACCGCACAGTTGGTCGTGGTATGGATATGCCCCGAGAGGATATGGGTATTGTATCCCTCGAGAATGGAGTAAAGGGCTTTTTGGTTGGCCAGTACCTTGGATATGGTGGCGTACTGGAAACCCTGCCTGTCCCGTTCCGACAGGGTGGTAGGGATATGGAGTGTAACGACGACCGTCGACCCGGCAGGGACCCTGCTCAGGTCCTGTTCGAGCCAATGGAGCTGTGCCTCGTCGAGGTACCCGATATAGAAATATTCGCGCCCGATGTAAAACGAGTCGTTGAGGACCACATAATGGATCTCCCCGGTATTGTAGGAATACCACGGCGGGCCGTAAACCTCTTCGTAGGCCGTCAGGGAACTCTCGAACGACCGGTCGGTATATTTCATGTCGTGGTTGCCGACGCTGTGATAGAACGGGATGCCCGTTGCGGCGAGCGATGCGTTAAGGGGGCCGTAAAAGTCAGGTCTGTCGCCCACTATGTCCCCGCAACCGATGCCGTGGAAATCCCGGTCGGCATGTTCACGGACCGTTGCCGTAATATCCGCCACCGCCGGGGCCATCATTTCTATTTCCCGCTCTTTCGTAACCTGCGGGTCCGCGATCGCTATGAAACCGTGCCGGGTATCGTCTGCCGCCTTTCGCTCCAGTACGAAGTCGAACCGGCCCTCTATGAGCGGTATGTAGAATTTAGCCAACCCGTCCTCGACCGGGGGCCGGTAGCCGGCGGGGATCGATATATAAATGAACCGGCTGCGTACGTCCGGCTCTAAGGAGAACTGTCCGTCGCTGTTCGTCCAGACGACCCGGTAGCCGTCCGTCACCGCTACCCCTCCCAGCGGCTGCCCGCTGCCCGTTACGCTCCCCCTGACCGTATCACGTGCCGCCGCGCCGACCGTAGCCAGCATGAGGAAAGATATAAGGGCCGCAATTATAGCTTGTCGCATTGCTCGAGGATTTGCCAGCACTGGTATAAACCGCGCGGGATATGGAAGCATCCTTTCCACTTACCACCCTTGAGGGGCAGTAAAACCTCTCCCCGCCGGTTAAGGTACCCGTACCATTCCGGAAACTCCTTGTCTTTGAAGTGGTCCCACGTATAATTATGGAGCTTCTCGAACCACTGCAGGCACTCCTGGGACCCCGTGAGGCTGTACCCCTTGAGCATGCAGACAACAGCCTCCATGTGGACCCACCAGAGCTTCTGGTCCCACTCCAGCTGGTGTAGCGGCTTGCCGAGACGGTCCATAAAGTAGAATATGCCGCCGTATTTGCGGTCCCAGCCGTATTCGGCCGTACGCAGGGCGATCCTGACCGCCTTGTCCACCAACTCCCGCCGTCCGAGCCGCACCCCGAGGTCCATGATGAACCACATGGCTTCCAGGGCGTGCCCGGGGTTCATCAAACGCCCCTCGAACGTGTCCTCGAGCCGTCCGTCAGCCGTAACGTTTTCCACCACAAGGCCGAGGTCCTCCCGGTAGAAGACGTTCATAACCTCGTCGAGGCACTCCTCTATGGTGCTGTCCAACAATTCTTTATCGATAAGCGGCTCTATTTCGAGGGCCATATTGCACAGGATCATGGGCAGGGAAAACCCCTTAGTGTCCCGCGTTCCCGGCACCGCCTTGTTCCAGCGGCACTTGGGGTTGTGGCGCTTCTGCACCACCCGCTCGAACGTCCGCCGGGCTATCTCGGCATACTCGTCGTTGCCCGTGGCTACGGCGAGTTGGGCGAACCCCATGGCTACGAAGATGTGCGAAAAAATATTATATGGCTGTACGAGCGGCCGTCCCTCGCGGGTCAGGGAAAAGTACCAGTCGTAATTTTCGTCATGGCCGTGTCGCTTAAGGAATTCCGCCCCCTGCACCGCACAGTCCAGCCACTTTTGCCTGCGTTCTACCTTGTTGCATAGCATCGAATACATCCACAGCTGGCGCCCCTGAAGCCACATGAATTTATCGGTGTCATAGACCGTCCCGTCCCGGTCCAGGCAGGAAAAATAGCCCCCGTATTCCAGGTCCTGCGACTTATCGGTCCAGAACGGCATAACGCAATGGAGAAGTTCGTCCCTGTATTGTGCTGCTAAACTCTTGAAGTCCATATCTCGTTCTCTTTTAATTCCTTATCCCGCCCGGCCGCGGGCCGGTAGGAGGGAGTTAGTTTTCCACCGCAGTGGACAGTTATTTTGTTATCCGGCATAAAAATACCAAATATTTTTCCTTTAGAAGTAATGAAAAATAAATATATTTATTTAAATAACCTAATAAGCTAAAATTAATTCTTTATTTGTTATTGTTAGTTCAATATTTTGCCATTATGGTCTACGGGAATGGCAAACGGATCGAGCGCCCGGTCCACGATCTGCGCCAGTTCCCGGCGGGTGACGGGGCGGTCTTCGGGTATGTCCATCCCGTCCGTTGTACCGCCTGCCGCCGCGATCAACGTCTTGGCCCGCCCGCCCGTGAGTTCCGTCCGGTCGTCCGATAGGGCGACCGACGGGTAATATGAATTAAGACCCTCGCTGAATTCGGCTACGGTGATGGTAGAATCGGGGTAGAACCAGGTGCGGTTCGCCCAATGGTAAGGTTCGCCGGTGGTCCGGATTATGCCGGTGGCCGTAACCCGCTGGATGGCCTCGAAACCCTCGTCCCCGGGCTGCACGTCATACAGGGGCATCAGGTAGGCCCCCTGACGGAGCAGGTTCGCCTGCACTTCCCGTATGGGTACCGTGCGGGGAGCCTTACCCCCTGTGGCCGACAACGCGGCCAGGGTCCCGGCCGCCTGGCCGGTAAGAAAGACAATGGGCTGGAGCCGTGTGGACCCGTTGATAAGGTTGCTGACCGATATGGCTTTGTCCGAAACTATCAGGTTGTCGACCCGTTCCGGGATAAGAGAACCCAGCGGGACGTTGAAAGACGGGACGCTCGGGAAATCTATGTCGCCGATATCGGGACGCTTGCCGTGGTGGTGGTCCACCGGGTAATCCCCGACCGAAATACCCGTGCGGTAGAGCGGGTTGGGCCGCCCGTAGCGGTCGGTAACGTCGTCGAGGGTAAAGGTGACGAGGCCCTTGACGCGCCGTCCCTCGCGGTGGTACGGCAAGTAGGCCAGTTTGTCCGGGGTGTCGAACACATCGTCGGCAAGCCCCAGGTAGGAGAGCCCGAGGGCGGTCTGGATATGGTAGACGAAAGAAAGGGTGAAATCCTTGGCCTTTTGGAGTTCCCGTGCGCGCGACTCCCGGTCCATCTCCACGACGTTCAGGTAGACGTCGTTGCCGTTGCGGGGCCAATTTATCATGTACTTGCCGTTGGGCATCTTCCCGTAATCCAGCATATAGGCCGGGGACCAGTCTGAATGGCACCCCTCGAAATGCGCCGGGTCGTAGCCCTCGGGCCGGGGGATGGTCATGTCGGCGCCGGGCCCGTAATCCTTGAGTATGGCCACCCACGTAAGGTCCTGTACGACGTCGTTGGCCTGTTCCGGGGCGAGGTCCTCGCCCGTGTCATGGCGCGAATCCATCCCCAGCCGGTATTCCGCACCGGCCAGCGGCAGGCAGTCCCCGAGGTCCGTGGCGTCGATATAGATATCGGCCGTCACCTTGAGCCGGTTGCCCTGCCCGTCCTCGAACATAGCGTACCGTATCCGTCCGTTCCTGGTTTTCAAACCGGTTAGGTAATACTCGTGCAGCACTTCCAGCAATGGTTCCTCCCCGGCCATCGAGGCGAAGATCGACGCGCCTACCTGAGGTTCGAACAGCGTGGCGCTGACCCACCCGGTAGCCAGAGCCTCAGCGCCGCCATAATGGGACCGCAGCCGCTCCCGGAATTCGTTCCAAATGCCCGACGGCATAGCGTGGTTGCCGTCCACGGCTCCGACCCCCTGCGCGGTGAACATCCCGCCCAGCCAAGGGGTCTCTTCCACGATCAGGGTCGTAGCCCCGTTACGTGCCGAGGCTATGCCTGCGCTGGTGCCGCTGGTAGTACCCCCGACCACAAGGACCTGAACCCGTTTTTCGACCGGTTTGGCCGCTGCCATCGTTGCGATGGACAGTAAAGCAATGACTGCTATCCGCTTCATATCTTCGTTTTTTCTTGTTTTATCGTACCTTTTGTGTGTATACGTTACCGAACCGGTCGGTCACCTCCACCGTTATCGCCGAGCCCTCCCGTGCCGGGACGGCAAAAAAGAGGTGTTCGGTATGTCCCGCGCCGACCCCTTTGTGGGTGAAGTTATCCCCGTTTGCCACAACGTCGTAATATATGGTCATGTCGGTGCCGGTGTATTTTTCCATGGGGCCGCGGTCCTCCCCGTCCTCTGTCCAGCGCACCTGCCACTTCTCGTCCCAGTTCCAGACGTTGGCCGTTACGGCTTCCGGCCGCTCGACGTTCCGGCCGGGAGGGTAGGCGTGGAATTGCAGGTCGGCCGGATAACCGACCGCTTTGTAATGCCACCGTACACCGGGCCCGTCGAACCGGTAAACCCCGTACCCGGACGGAGTGCCGTCGCTGTTCCAGTAGGACTCCCAGAACAGGCCGCTGACCGCCGCATGTACGTGTTCGTACAGGTTGTCCGCAAGGGTGTAGTTCTCGTTGTAATGTTCGTGGGCGGACATTATATGTACGTTGTAGGGCTCCAGTATTTCGTAGAATCCCCGGCGGTTGTTCATCACTTTCATGTATGATTCCGCACCCCAGTTACGGGCCCGGGCCTCACGGGAATAGGTAGGGATATGGAGACAGACCACTACCGTCGACCCGTGCGGGACGAAAGCCAGGTCACGCTCCAGCCATTTCATCTGCCGCTCCTCCAGGTAGCCCGCATAGAGGTAACTGCGGGCGAGGAAGAAAACGTCGTCCAGAACCACGTAATGTACATTGCCCCGGTTGAAGGAGTAATATGTGGGCCCGTAGATACCCTTGAACGTCTCTTTGGAATGGTCGGTGGTCCTTACGCCGATATCCATATCGTGGTTGCCGAGTGCATAGAAGAATGGCACTCCGCTGGAAGCCAGTACGTTGTTGACCGAATCGAACAGGTGCCGGTCCGTCTCTACGTGGCCGATTATATCCCCGAGGACAACCCCGAAAAGCGGCTCTGCTGATGCCTCCCTGAGTTCGCGCAGGTCCGCCGCAGCGTCATGGAGGATTGCCACGTCCTTATCGAAATAGACCTGCGGATCGGCAACGGCGACGAACGTGTGGCGTGAATAGTCCGCCGTATTCTTTTCGAGGGTGAAATCGAACCTGCGTTTTTTCCCGTCCATGGCATCCGTGCGGCGGTAAATGCACGGCAGGTTTCCCTCCATGGGTATGGCATACCCGTCGGGCAGGGTTATGTATACGAACTCGGCCGAGGTGTCGAGCCGGTAACGGCCCTTATGGTCCGTGACCGTAAAGATGTTCCCGTCGGTCACGGGAACGCCGGCCACCCCCTTGCCGCCGCATTCCACCCGTCCGTAGGCCCGGAACGGACCGGTTGCGGCGGCGGAATATGCCGCGGTAAGTAATGCGAGGGTAAATAAGATGCGGGGTAGGTACATGATCTGGGTGGTTGGAGAGGTTTGCGGTTTATTCTGCGGCCGGGGTCAGTATGGCGGCCCAGCCGCCCCCGTTGGCCATCTTAATGTTTATTTTGTCCCCGCCGCCATACCGGTGCCGGGTGTAGGTGAAGTCCTGGGCATACCTGTTGGCGTTGACCCCGTCGGCCATGACCACGGCATCGTACGTCCCCTCCCCGAGGAACGACAAATCCAGCTCGAGTTCGCGGCCGTCCCAGTTGGTGAGCGCACCGATGTACCAGTTATCGCCGTTGCGCCGGGCAATGGCCAGGTATTCCCCGGCCGAGGCATGCAGGGCTACCGTCTGGTCCCACACGGTGGGTACCGAAGAGATGAAAGAGGTGAACTCCGGCTCCCGGTAGTAATGCGACGGACTGTCGCACAGCATCTGGAGCGGACTCTCGAAGACCACGAACAGCGCCGTCTGGTGCGCCCGGGTGCCCTGGCTGCGCGGCTGTTCCCAGCTTATCGTAAACTCCCCTTTGGTCGCATTCTGGGTTGACCCGGGGGTGTAGTCCATCGGGCCGGCCACCATGCGGGTAAAGGGGAGTATGAGGTTATGGTCAGGGGAAATGTCGTATGAACACTTTTGATGTTCGTTGCCGTATACACCCTCGTAGGTCATTACGTTGGGGTATTTGCGCTGAAGCCCGGAGGGTTTGAAAGACCCGTGGAAATCCACGAGCAGCCGCCGCTCGAACGCCGCTTTGGCCACGTCTTCGTAAAAGTTGACCATATCCTGGTCGTTCCGCTGCATGAAGTCGATCTTGACCCCTTTGATCCCCCAGTCGCGGTAAACGTCCAGGATACCCTCGATATCTTCGGCCAGGGGGTTCCACAGCGCCCAAAGCACAAGGCCTACGCCCTTTTCATTGCCGTAGCGGATCAGCTCGGCCAGGTCCAGCCCCGGCTGGGGCTCACGGATGTTATGGGTGCTCTTCGACCATCCCTCGTCCAGCAGGATATATTCCAGACAGTTTGCGGCCGCAAAGTCGATGAAATATTTGTAAGTGTCGGTGTTGACCCCTGCCTCGAAGTCTACCCCGTAAACATTCAGCGAATTCCACCATTCCCAGGAGATCTTGCCCGGACGTATCCAGTCCGTTTCCCCGCTGACGGCCGGGGATGCCAGCTGGTAGGCCAGATTGTTTTCCAGCAGCCTGCGGTCGTCCGGGTCCACGGTCACTATGCGCCAGGGGAAAGTGCGGGTGCCCGATGTACGGGCAATATAGTCGGCCCTGGCGATTATCTCCTCGTCTCGGTCAGCGCCCTCTTTAAGCCTGCTCTCGAGGATCACCTGCGGAAACCGCGCCTCGAGCACTCCCTCAGCGGCAAACAGGAACATGTTGGGGTAATCCGACAGGTCCGATTCGGTTATTACCATTTTGACCCCGCCCGGAGTGGAGAGATAGACCGGCAGGTAGGCATAATTGGCCGGCTCTATCGCGCTTACGGGCTTATAGGTGAAGAAAGCCTCGCAGTGGGTGATAAAGTCGGGATCGGTCTCCTGCGGCCAGTAGGTGTGGAAATCCCCACCCAGATCGAAGCCGGAGAGCTCCCCGGCGATGTAAATAGTATCGTCGGGGTAAGCGGTCTCGAAGCGGTAGGCCGCGCCGTTGTCGTAAGCCCGGAAAACCACCGCCGAATTGTCGGCAAAGGTGATGGTAAGCTGGTTGCAAAGGTCGTATATCTCCCGGAATTTGGACGGCACCACGGCGGTGGACCGTTCGTCAACCGCCGATACCCTGGCCCTTTTTACCTTTCCCCCGAACCCGGGGGTGGCATCCTTACCCTCGATACTCAGGCCCAATGGGGCCTGCTGTAACAGGGTTTCTCCACCGTAGTGGACGCTCCAGTGTAAATCACTGCCTGCCCAAACCGTAATTACGAGCTTCCCGTCCGGTGAAGAAACCTTATATTCTTTCGCTGCGGCGAGGTTCACCGCAAGCAAGGTTATTAATAGCGCTAATTTTTTTTTCATCATATATCATTTTATTATTTTCCGGCAGCGTCCCGCAGGTCCCGTTCCGCCCGGTCGATGCCCTTGCGGATGTCGTCCCAGAGGTCGAACTCGATGACCTGTATTATGTCGAACACCATTAACCCCTCCGACTGGGCGAGGCAGATGTAAACCGCGTCCTCGATGTTATGCTCGTGGTTCAGGGCGTAGATGGTGCCGTACACCCTGCAGTCCCCGTCGATCACGCGTTTGGCACGGTCTATCCCGAATTCGATGGATTCCGGGTCGTCCATACCGTAGATATTCTCGAGGTAGGTTCCGAGCAGGAAAATATCGAGGTGTTCGGCGAACCCGGTCGACTTATAGCCTTCCGAAGCCCATTCGGCATTTTCGGGTTGTGCCGCGAAGTCGTAGCGCTTGCTCGCCCAGTTTTGCGCAGTGGGATACATGGCGTTGATCCACGACCCGGCCCTGTACTCGAGTTCGATCCCGGGGTCGATGGCACGCAGCTCCTCTTTGGCCGCCTTGACGAAATCGTGGATCACCATGGAGCGGTACTCCCACCATTTTTTATATAGCGGCCCGGGAATACGCTCCCCGGCGGCATCGTAAGTGAAAATATCACCCGGGAAGTTCCCGACCGTCTGCCCGATATAACGCTCGAAGTCCGCACGGGAGAAATCGGAAAAGTCGCTCTCGAACCCGGGATAACGGCAGTAGTCGAGCGCATAGCCGTCGATATCGTAGTTGGATGCAAGTTCACGGATAATACCCAGGGCGAATTCCCTGTTCTCGGGCATCGCCGGATTGAGGAACGCCCCGACCTTGGTGCGGTCGTCCTTGATATTGACCATGCCCCCGGGCAGATACTCGATGCAAAGCCGGTCGTCGAAGCTGTTGTCCGTATAGGCCGGGCCCTCCATGAAGACGGGACTCCCGAGGGGGAACATCGTAGTGGATACCGTGACCTCGAGGTTTCTCGCCCGGGCCCCGTCGATGAAATACTGCAGGTAATCCCAGTCGCGTTCCACCGTATGGCCGCCGTGGCTTTTCAGGGGCGGCATTATGGCGCTGTTATACAGCACCTCGCCCAGCATGGGGCGAACATCCACCGCGATGCGGTTGAACCCCGCCTCGACGGTCTTGTCCAGGTACCAGTCTATGGAATCGCGCGTGGCGAACCGCTCGAAATTGGCCTCGGCATCGAACCAGAGGTATTTGGGTTTCTCGCCGCTCGTGGCCTCCCCGGCCCTCCGTTCACATCCCATAAGGGCCAGCAGGCCGAGGGTTAAAGAGAATATTACCGTCTTTTTCACTTTCCTTATTTTTAGTTACCGCTTTGCTAATCCCAGCTCGTTTCCAGTATATGGCATGCGATGCCGCTCCCCGTGGCCATTGCATAGAGGTATGACTTGTCCCCGTCGTTATAGACGGTTATGGCCATGTTGCGGTTCGGGTTCCATTGCAGGCTGAACAGCTGGGGCACATAGTAGAGCGTGGCGCTCGAAATGCTCCATTGCCACCAGTTCTTGAATTCCTCGACTTCGGCAACCGCCAGGTAATGCGTGGAGGCTCCCCAGGTGTCGTAACCGTTCATCACTACGAGGTAATTGTCGCCGTTGATGTTCTTAACCCCGGCATAATGCCGGTATTCGTTGCCCCAACCCACATAACCGGAATAGCTCGGCAGGTCCACCTCAAGCGGTCCGTAGGGTACCACGGTGGTCGGGCCGTCCGTGGTGCCGTAGCTGATGCAGGGGCCGTGGTCCCAGTCGTTCAGGTAATTGGTGAAAACATAGTATGTGGTCTCGTCCGCCGGTTCCTTGAGCGAACAGCAGGGCCAGTTGTTCCCGTAGTCGGTGAGACGCCGCCGGCCGGAATTAAGCTCCGGCAGTTCGGTCACCACACCGTCCTGTATCTTGATACGGTGGAATATAACGGGCTGGTCGGTGCCGGTCAGCCATGAGGTGATATAGGCCGTGCCGTTGATATCGCCCCGCACGTCGATCCTCCTGCCCGCATCCACGGTCGATTCCCAGACCAGCGTGGGGGCTTCCCTCGGGTCGGTCCATTTATAGATATTATATGCGCCGTTGGAGACTACCGGGAGAGTCGAACCGACCAGGTTGCCCTCGTCGTCGTTCGTGAGCCAGAATATTTCGCTCGTTCCGTCCGGTTTGGGCGCTACCCCTGTAACGTTCAGTTCGAAATCGAGCTTCTCACCCGTGAAACGGTCGAAAACCCAATGGCTCCGGGCGGCAACAAGATAATCGCCGCAAACTCCCACGGAACTGGTCTGCTCGTCGTAAGAGGTTTCGTTGCCCTGGGAATCGAAAGTTTGGTAGCCCAGTTCGGCCCAGGTCTTATACCACGACTGGTAAGCGTCGCCGAACCCGTACGGTTCGTATCCGAACTTATACTCTTTGGTCGTCTTCTGGTCGGGGGCGGTAACGGTGAAAGTCAGGCCCGGCTGGCTGTAATCCAGCTCCGTCTCCCCGAGAGGGTAGATCGTGGCCATATTGGCAAGCGAGACGTCGGCCTTAGCCCGGCTTACTACCGTGAAATCGAACCGGTAGGGAACCCTTACAAGTATGCTGTCGTTACGTATCACCGCCGTGTATTGGTATTGGGTGCCTTCGTAGGTCGCTTTCAGAATGAAACTGGTTATGGATGTATCGGTCAGTTCGTCCGGTGTCATTTGCCAGCCTTTTTTATCGTAATCCGTACAGGATAACAATATGAGAGCCGATACCGGAAGCATTATCAAATATGTAAATAAATTCTTCATATAGTTTATTCGATCCCCGGCCGCACTATGTTATCGCCAGGCTCCCTGGCAAAGGTGGATTACCCCACAGTTGCCCGGCGGGGGGTTAATTACCCGCGCCGTTTTTCCCGGCCATGGCCGGCCGCGTTTTTCGGATTTATTCGTATAGGTTCGATCAATAAGCCCGTCGTTCGTTTCAAAGGGCCTCCCCCCGGCGGGGGAGGCCTTTGAAGTCATTAGTGTTTACCGCTCTATTCCCAGACGTTCTCCAGTATATGGCAGGTTAGCCCGGCTGTGGTGGCCAATACGTATACGTAGGCCTTTGTGCCCTCGTCTATCACCGTTACCGATACGGTACCGTTTCCATTTTCCGCATTACCCTCGAGCAGAACTTCAGGAACGAAGTATGTACTGCTTGCGGTATTGGTGGTCCATTGGCCCTTGATCTCCTCGATGGGAATTACGTTCAGGAAATAACGGACCTTACCACCCGATTCAAGGGTATATCCGTTTATCGAGAAAAGATAATCGATACCGTTGACCGCATATACCCCGACATTCTGGCGGCCGGTATTGCCCCAGCCGTAATGGCCGTACCAATGGTCTCCGCTGGAACCGCTCAACGGACCGGTAAGAATGAATTCGTCGCTCGAACCGTCCACGTTACCGAACGTTACCGACGGGGTGGACTCATACTCCCCGTAATGGGTGAAAGCATAGTACCTCGTCTGCTCGGCCGCTTCTTCCAGGGCGAATGCAGGGTAACCGCTCCTCCTCCGCCGGAAAGTTTCCACGTCGGGCAGTTCCGTTACCACGCCGTTCTCGACCTTGATACGGTGGAAAATGGCCGGATAGTCGTTACCCGTGATCCAGCCCGAGAGATAGGCGGTGCCGTTAATATCTCCTTTGACGTCCAGTTTACGCCCGGCGTTAATTCCTCCCTGTGTGATATTCTGGCTCCAGATCAGAATCGGGTCATCCTGGACAGATGTCCATTTATATATATTATACCATTCCCCGTCCGAAGTCGCGGGAAGGGTACATCCTACCATATTGCCAGCATCGTCGTTGGTCAGCCAGAAAACAACACCCGGAACACCCGTCACGTTCAAGTTGAAAGGCATCTGTTCCCCGGTGAACCTGTCGTAAACCGTATGTGCCCTTGCAATTGCCACATAGTCACCGCAAACCGCTGCTGAAGTGGGACCGACGTCAGTGCCCAATCCGAGGTCTTCCCAGCTCTTGTTCCAGTACTCGTACGCATCGCCGAACCCGTGGGGTTCCCAACCGAACGTATAAACCCTTTCGGTCACCTTGTCGGGAGCCGTCACGGTGAACGTCACGGGCGTGTCGTTGTAGTTGCGTTCCTTTTCGGGAAGCGGGGAGATCGTACACATATTATTGAGGCTCACTTCTGCCGTAGCGCTGTCCAGTACACGGAAATCGAAGCTGTAGGGTACGCGTATAATTATACTGTCGTTGCGGATAATGGCCTGGTACTGGTAACTGCGGTCGTCGTAGGTCGATTTCAGTGTAAAACTGATCAGTTCCGTATCGGTCAGCTCCTCGTCGGTCATCTGCCACCCTTTCTTGTCGTATTCCGTGCAGGAAGCCATCGCAAGGAACAGGACCGGGACCAGGAACAAATATCTTTTCATAATTTTCATAACCATTTTGATTTTGAAATTAAACCGTCAGCCGGTGAAATTACGGCATCAATTCCACACCCAGTACGGTGTAAACCGTTACGGTGCCGTCCCATGCCGTTACCCTTACCTCGAACGGCTGGGTCATATCCATCCAACCCGACGAGGGTTCGTAGGTCGGACTGCCGTAAGTGCCGTGCCTGTTGTTGGGCTCGTCGATCCACCACCACATGTTGGTGAAGTCGTAATCCGGATCGCCCTCTACCGTCGGACCGGAGAGTTCGTAGATTATGGTCCGCTCGTAGTTGTTCACCCTGTTGGCCCATCCCGGCCCGGAATCGTCTTTGAAGACGTAGGAGTCGGTGATCACCGGCTGGATGCCGTCATAGTACCGCGCGCCGAGGATCGTGTAGATGTTCTCGGTTCCGTCTTCGGCCGTCACGGTCAGCGGGAAAGGTTTGGTCATATCTAAGCGTCCCTCTTCGGGTTCGTAGGTCGGAGTGCCGTATGTGCCGTGCCTATTGTTGGGCGCGTCGATCCAGAAATAGATGTTCTCCAGGTCGAAGTTCGGGTACTGCGAACACGGGATGTCGAAGATGATGGTGTTATTGTCGTTGTCCACGATGCCCGGCCATCCGATAACGTCCTTGCTGTAATAAACATACGAGTCGGTAATGATGGGTTTGATCCCGTCATAGTACCGGTAGGATACGGTGTAGGTCCTTTGGATACCGTCGGCCGCCGTGAGGGTGAGCTGCCACGGATTGGTCATGTCCACTATGCCCGATTCCAGGCTGTAGGCAGCCCTGTCGGTGCCGCTTTCGATCCAGAAATACATTTGGGTAAGGTCAACCGTGCCGATCTGGGCCATGGGGATGTTGAACGTGATGGTATTGGCCGTGTTGTCGATAACGGCTTCCCACCCCGTGTCGCCCTCGTTCTGGGCAATTAATACCTCATCTACGACCGGAACTACGCCGTCATAGAATACGGTGGACAGGGTGTAGACCCTTTTGGTGCCGTTGCCGGCGGTCAGGGTTAGGTCCCACGGACGTGACATATCGCACTGGCCCAGCTTGGGGCTGTAGACAGCGTCGATAGGCCCGCTGCTGATCCAGACGAAAAGCTCGGTGAGGTCTATCTCGCCCTCTTTCTCGGTGGGTATCTGGAAGACTATCATGTTGTTGTCGTAGTCGATCACACCGGCCCAACCCTCGTCCGTGGGAGCTTCGGCGCAGTAGATAGTCTCTATCTCGGTGTCGTCACGCACGGGACGGGGATCCGCTTTCTGGCAGGAAGTACCCGCCACGGCAAACAGGACGACCCAAATAAGCGCTGTGATATATTTATGGAATTTCATTTCAGTCGATATTTTAAGTTTAACACCTGTTACCATCCCGGATTGTTATCGCCGAGAAGTTTGTTGGTATCCCTTTCGCTCTGCGGGATAGAGAGCAGGTAGTACCTTTCCTGGAAGATCCTGTCGGTGTCGTCCACCTCCACTACCTCATAAGAAGCAATGCCGTTGTCCAGGGTCACTTTGACGCCGTGGGCCCTCTGGCCGTCTATCACATCGACCGCCAGCCTCCAGCGGCGCAGGTCCCAGTAACGGAATCCCTCGAACGCCAGTTCGACTACCCTCTCGTTACGCAGCAACTCCATAAACGAATCCTTGTCCGGAGCGTCGCTCAGGGTCTTGGCAGGCATGCCGGCCCTTTCGCGTACCCTGTTGAGGCATTCCAGCGCCTCTGTGCTATGCAGGGAATAATCCATCTCGGCAAGCGCTTCGGCCTTGTTGAGCAACACCTCCGCATAGCGGATCAGGATGTCGTACTGGTGGCTCTTGTCATACAGGTATATTTCCGGGCTGTCCGTGGTCAGGTATTTCTTCACGTAGTAGCCCGTAACGGTCTTGTTGGGGTCCGTACCGCGTTCCCATGCGATGGACTCGTCGGCACCGCCCTCGGTCACGTCGATGGTGCGGTCTATCCAATGGGCGCCATGGTACAAAATAGATGCTTCGAGCCTCGGGTCGCGTTTTTCCCACGGGTGGGTTGCGCCCAGTTCGGAAGCCTTGCTCTGCCAGTTGCTCCAGCTGAACGGCGTGCCGTCGATCCATTCGAAAGAATCAACCATCTCCCCGGTCGGAACGCACATCACGCGGTTCTCGTTATGGTCCCCTTTCGGACGGAAGTTCTGGTCGTATTCGTGGGATATCTGTCCCTCGAAATCCACGGCCAGGATAACCTCGCTGTTTTGCTGGAGGGTCTCGTTAAAGACCTTTTCGAAATCGTCCAGCAGGTCCACGCCGGTTACCATATCGGCCGCCTGGTTGGCGATCTCCCATCTACCGGCATACAGCGCAACGCGGGACAAAAGCCCGTAGGCCATATTTTTGGTGGCCCGGCCGAACCATTGGGTGTCGGTCCATTTTTCCGGCAGGTCTTCCGCCGCAGCCAGCAGCTCGGAAATTATGAAATCGTAAGTCTCTTCTTCCGATGCACGGGGTTTGTCGCCCTCATCCACGGAGTCGAGTCCGCCTTCTTCGGTGCGCAACACCACTCCGCCGTATACGCGGGCCATGGCGAAATAGTTGTAAGCCCTGATGAACCGTACCTCGGCTATCCTCACTTTAAGGAACTCCTCCCCGAAGTGTGCCGCCCTGACCGGAGCGTTCATCAGGAACTCGTTCTGGCGGGTGATGCGGCTGTAATCCCACGCCCCGAGCGACCCGTTGGAGTTGGTAGTAAGATAGTTGCTTGTGAGCAATGTCTGGTTCTGGCTGCCGCGCAGGTACCATCCCGTCTGCTTCATTATGTCGGCATAGGCGTCATAGTAATGAGAATTGTTGATCTGGGACTGGCTCCGGATCAGGGCGTAGAAACCGGTTGCATATTTCTCGAAAGCATCCTCGTTCTCGTATATCGCATCCTCGGCGAAATATCCCGGCCGGTTGATATCCAGGATGTCGCAGGAGGTGCCCATTACCGCCATCAGCGGTATCAAGGCTATATATTTAAATAACTTTTTCATGAACCGTCTGTTTAGAATGTGATGTTAAGCGAAAGGGTAAATTCTTTCTGCTGCGGATAGTAACCGTTGCTCACACTGGGCATTTCGGGGTCCACATATTTGAAAGAGTGCCATGTCCAGAGGTTGGTGGCCCCTGCCGAGATGTCCAGCCCCTTGATGCCGGTGTTCTGCAGCCATTTCTCGGGGAACGAGTACATCAGGCTGAGTTCCCTCAAACGCAGGTAGTTCCCGTTCTGGACCCAAACGCTGTTGTTGTAGGCGTTATGCGGGTTGGCATCGGTCGACAGGGTGGGGTACTTGGCGTTGGTGTTGGTCGGCGTCCAGGAGTTCTCGACCAGGTAGTAGGGTGAGTTACCCCCTACGTAAAACGCTTCGGTGTAGGCCGTATTATCGATCACACCCGAACTGTAGTTACCCGTGTAGGTACCGGAAAGCGTATAGCTGGTAATGGCCGAACCTTTGAACAGGGCGTTGAGCTGGAAGTTCCTCCAGTAGAAATTAAATTCCATTGCGAAGTTCATCTCGGGCATGGTGGGGTTGCCGATCTGTACCCAGTCCTTGGAGTCGATCACACCGTCACCGTTCACGTCGTCGTAGATGAAAGCGCCGAGTTTTATCGCACCGTATGAAGAGGGTGAGGCCAGAGCTTTATCCAGATCTTCCTGGGTCTGGTACATTCCCAGGACCCGGTAGCCGTACATCGATCCGATCCTCGATCCCAGGCCGCTGAGGCGCGAGAGGATACCCTCGCCCTCGACCCTGCTGAGCAGTTTGTTGCGCGACCAGGTGAAGATACCTTTAATGTTATACGCAAAATCGTGGGTCACTTGGTTATAGTGCTTCATCGTGAAGTCGATACCGCGGTTAGCCAGACGGCCGGAGTTGTTCTGGTCGGGATAATAACCCCCGAGCGAGGGAGGATAGGACCCGGCCGATTCGAGCAGATCGTAGGAATATTCGTAGAATGCGTCGATCTCAAGTCCGAAAAGGCCCCTCCATGCGGTGATGTCGAATCCGACGTTGGATTTGCGCGTACGTGACCATGTGAGTGATATTGGTGAATCCCAGGAGGTGTAATAAGCCGAATTGGCCGTACCGCCGAACACGTAGTTGTTGGTAGTAGTGCGGAAATACGAGCCGTAAACCCCGCTCACGTCGTTGTTGCCGAGTTCCCCGAACGAGGCGCGCAGTTTGAAGAAATCGATTTTCGGGAACGCGGCCTTGAACCAACTCTCGCCCGACATGATCCAGCCGGCCGTAATTGCGGGGAAGAAGCCCCAGCGGTTGCTTTTGTCGAAGAGGTATGTTCCGTCGGCACGGAAAGAGAAGTCGAGGATATATTTTTGGTCGAGAGTGTAGGTGAACCATCCGATATAGGCCTTGTGAGCGGTCCGCGAATGACTTCCCGAAACAATGGTGCCCGACTCGGAGTAGCTCTCCCCGAGGGTGATATCGGCACCTTGAGAGAAATCATATCCCTCCTTGTTGCCGGTCATGGTATTGTCGTAAGTTTGCTTCTGTTCGTAGATCATCATACCGCGCACGTTGTGCCTCTCTTTGAACGTACGCTGGTACTCGAGATACGGGCGGAACAAAATGGTCGTACCGTACGACGCGGATTTGGAATAGTTCCCTTTTTTGGATATCCCCGTGGAGTTAATAACGTTGAATTCCATTGTCTGGGCATCCAGGGCATACATGTCGTAACCTTTCTCGTAGTTCTGGTTGGAGGTAAAGCCGAAGTCGTAATTGGCCTGGGCAACTACCTTGAGCCCCTGCAGGGCGGGAACGGAATTGAAGCTGTACTCGAGCTTCATTATGTTCTGGGTATTCCAGCTGTAGGTCTTTTTATAACCGGCTTCTTTCTGGATCACAGCCAGGGGGTTGTAGGTTTCCGCCCCCGGGGTCTGGCTCCATCCGGTCCACATCCCGTTGTACATCGGGGATAGGATCGGGGCCGCGTGCACCACCTGCTCTACCGGACCCATGTAGATCAGGTTCTCGAGGCCCGTCACGGGATACTCCCTTTTGAGATGGTGGCCGCTGGTGCTGAAGTAAAAATTGAGGTTCTTTGCGATCCTGGCCTCCATGTTGGCCCGCAGGTTATACCGGCGGTAGTTAACGTTCTTGATGATCCCGTCCTGGTCATGTATGCCCAGGCTGGAATAATACTTCAGTTTGTCGGTACCGCCCGTGGCCGAGATGTTGTGCCGCTGGGTGAAACCGAAATTCTTGAATATCTGGTCGTACCAGTTGGTGTTGGCGAACAGCCCGTCAGGGTCGCCGTTAACCACCTTGGAGATGATGTCGGCACCGAATTTCTTACCCTTGCCGTCCAGTTCGCTGGCATAGTTGTACCAGTAGAGAAAGTCCTCGCCGTTGAGGAATTCCGGGAACGCGGTGTTGGTTGTAAAAGAGGTGGAGGCGTTATAGGAGAAAGTCGCCTCGCCCGTACGCCCCTGTTTGGTTGTGATCAGGATAACCCCTGAAGCGCCCTTAACCCCGTAAACGGCCGCCGCACCGGCGTCTTTGAGGATGGTTACGCTCTCGATGTCATAGATGTTCACATAGTTGATAGGCCTCTCCACCCCGTCGACGATCACTAAAGGTGAAGCGTCGTTGAAAGTATTGTAGCCGCGAACGGCTATACCCACGTTGTCGTCACCGGGAAGGCCGGACCGCTGTACCGTCGTGATCCCCGACAGTTTGCCGACCATCAGCTGCGAGACGTTGGCCATAGGCGTGCGCACCAGCTCCGCCCCGCTGACCTGGGAAACGGCCCCGGCGACGAATTCTTTCTTGACGCTCCCGTAACCCATGACGATCACCTCGTCGATCCCCGTTGCATCTTCCTCGAGCACCACGTTGAGGTTACTGCGGCCCCCGACAGAGACGGTCTGGGTCTTGTACCCGATGAACGAAAAGCGCAGGCGCACATCGTCGCTGGCCGGAATACGGATGCTGTAGGAGCCATCGGCGGCGGAAACGGTCCCATAGTAGTTATTGCCGACTACCGTGATGGTGACCCCTGGAATCCCCCCCCCCTTATCAGACACAATACCAGACACTTGCGTTGTCTGGGCGGAGAGGGTAACCGTACCCGTCAGTAGCAATGCCGCACAAAGCATCGCCGCCTTCAGTGTAAGGTTGGAGATTTGCGTGTAGAGTTTTCTCTTCATAAACACCGATTTAGTAAGTGAAATTGATAGTTCCCATTGTTTGAGTTATATGTTAGCAGGTAAGTGCAGTGTTAGCGGTCATATCGATAGGGCCGATCGACGGCTGGCGGTAATAAAATAATTTTCTATGGTGGTGCGGCGATTAGTAATTTTCAAAAGCAAACATAATAAAATTTATTAATAAAAATATCTATCATTAAAAATATTAGTAAAATTAATTATTAATCGCTCTCCTCCTGCAAGTATGGAAAAGTTCGGGTGAAACCCCGGGGTATCATTACGAAAGGACGTAGAGTGTCCGGGAATGTTAAAAATCCGACCGTATTAATTTTTTATAAACTTTATGTTAATTAGATCAAATGTTAATTTTTTTGAGGTAAAGCCGGGCCGGACCTTTCGGCCGGATACCGGCCCGACCAGTAGACTTGAAAAAGATATATATAAAAAGGTATGGCCGCTTGTTGCGCGTCAGCGCCGGGCAAGGCCAAAAAAGATGATTATTTTCCGTATATTTATAAATATATTTATTTATTAAAAGCAAATAGCCTAACTTTGCGTAGGTTAAAGCCAGTGTTATGACAAATTCGTTTTTAAAACAGGCCGGCGAAGGGAACAAGACGGCCCTCATAAAAAAAGAGATAATCCGCCGTTATGTGGTCAACGGCGAAGTGAGCATTACGGACCTCAGTAAGGAGATGAACCTCAGTGTACCGACGGTCACAAAGCTGATCGGCGAACTGATGGAAGAGGGGTTCGTACACGATTTCGGCAAACAGGACACCAGCGGCGGCCGCCGCCCGAGCCTTTACGGGCTCAACCCCGACGCGGGGTACTTCGTTGGGGTCGATATGAAGAACGATTATATCGACGTGGGGGTGATAGACTTCAAGGGACAGACCATCGACCTGCACAGCGTGAACCCGTTCGTGCTGGAGAACTCCATGGCTTCGCTGGACAGGTTGTGCGAGATAATCATGTCGGTGATCGAGCAACTGCCCGTGCCGCGGGAGAAGATTCTATCTATCGGTATCAACCTTTCGGGCCGCGTAAATTCCGAAAGCGGTTACAGTTACAGCTATTATTTCCTGGAGGAGAAACCCCTTACGATGATCCTCTCCGAAAAACTCGGTTATGACGTCTATATCGACAACGATTCCCGGGCCATGGCCTACGGGGAGTACATCTCGGGCAAGCAGCAGTGTTCCCGTGGAATGATATATATAAATGCCAGCTGGGGCCTGGGCATCGGTATGATACTCAACGGCCAGCTCTTCTATGGTAAATCGGGATTCTCCGGTGAGTTCGGACACTTCCCGTTCTTCGAGAACGAGATAATCTGCCGGTGCGGCAAGAAAGGCTGCCTGGAAACGGGGGTCTCCGGTGCCGCCGTTTGCAGGCTTTTCATGGAGAAATTAAAGGAGGGACGCATTTCGACCCTTTCGGCCAAATATAAGAAGAACGAGAAGATCACCCTCGAGGACATAATGGAAGCCCTCAAAAAAGAGGACGTGCTGGCCATCGAGATAATGGAACAGGTGGGCTACGCGCTGGGCAAGGCTATCTCGGGGCTTATCAATATGTTCAACCCGGAGCTTATAGTTATCGGCGGCACTCTGGCCCAAGCCCGCGATTACCTGATGCTCCCGGTCAAAAGCGCCGTTAACAAGCACTCGCTGATACTGGTGAGCAACGATACGGCTATCCGCTTCTCCGACCAGGGCGAGAAGTCGGGGGTTTACGGGGCGTGTATGCTCGTGAGAAGTAAAACCCTCGGGCTGCTTTAAGTCCGGCTTGCTGCCATGCCCGGGCTGGACCTCAAGTCAAGTCCGTACCCGGATTTTTACAGTAACAACGGAAGTTTATTAAAACCGGCTCCCGTTTACCGAGTGTCGGAGCCTGACGGGAACATCCCCGGCGGAGCTTAAACGAATAGCAGAATGTTTTACTCCGTCCGGATGGGCATCAAGAATTAAACAAGGCGGACCCCTCGGGTCCGCCTTGTTTTAAGTATTGCTCATTGAGTTACAACTCTCCGCCGGTGAAGATCAGGCAGGTCGGGGAGGGAACATCCAGCCGGCGCCCGGTGTCCCGGAGCGATCCGTCGGGCATGCATTCGAATACTTGTACCTTATTGGCTTTCATGCCCGCGACGAACAGGAACCGTCCGCCCGGTGAGAACTCTATATTGCGGGGATGCTCGACACAGGGCTGGTATCCGATAGCCTTGAGCAGGCCCGTGGAAGCGTCGCGGCTGTAAATGGCAATGCCGTCGTCGCCGTTCTCGCGGATGGACATATAGGCGAACCGACCGTCGGGCGATAGTTTGATATCGGCTCCGTCTCCCGAGCCGGTGCGGCTGGCGGCGATGCTCTGCACCTGGGTGATCTCGCCTTTGGTGAAACGAAATACCGTTACCGAAGCCGAAAGTTCGTTGGCAAGGTACATGTAATTCCCCTCACGGTCGAATACGAAGTGACGGGGCCCTGACCCGGGTGCCATTTTAAACTCCCTGAAAGTGGATTCGTCTATATAATCCGGGCCGTCGTGGGAAACATTGTACCGGTACAGGGCGTCGTTGCCCAGGTCCGTAACGAACAGGTATTTACCGCACCGGCAGTACCGCGCACAATGGATATGCGACGCCTCCTGCCTGTCGGTCAGCGGTCCCGAACCGCTGTAGGATATGTGCTGAACCTCGGGGCCGACACTTCCGTTGTCCGCGATCGGGAAAACGATCACCCCTCCGGAACTGTAATTAGATGTAATTACATATTTACCGTCCGGCGAAACCACGATATTGCACATACCCGCCCCGTCGCCGCGGCTGCGGTTGACCGGATGTACACGGCCGCTGCCCGGGTCGAACCCAATCGCATTTACGAAAGAGGGCGGAGCCTGTTCCGATACGGCGTATACGAACCGTTCGTCCTTGCCAAAGGCTATATAGGACGGGTTTTCGGCTTCGGCGTATCCTTTGTATTCGAACGTTCCAGCGCCGTAATCGCACCGGTAGACATATATTCCTTTACTGCCGCCGGGGCCCGTATAGGTGCCGATCAGCAGGAATCCTGATCCGGGTTTGTTGGTCTCTTGCATGTCGATCTATTCTTTTTACCGGTCATCCGGTACATATTCGTTAATGGGCACTTAGCAGTCCCGTGACACCGTACACCTCTCCTGAAACGTAGCTGGCTTCGTTGGAAGCGAGGAAGACGTAAACCCCGGCCAGTTCGACCGGTTGGCCGGGCCGCCCGTACGGGGTGTCGAGCCCGTGGGCCGTGATAAGCTCCTCGGGGTTGCCTCCGGAGACCTCGAGCGGCGTCCACACCGGCCCGGGGCATACGGTGTTCACCCGGATGCCTTTCCCGATCAACTGCTTGGCCAACCCGATACCGAACGCAACCACAGCCGACTTGGAAGCGGCATAATCCAGCAGGAACCGGTTGGGAGTGTAATATTCCGCCGACCCCGTAAAGATAATGGACGACCCGGCAGGCAGCAACGGGACTGCCGTTCGGGCCAGGAAAATGGGCGCGTAAACATTAGTCTCGAAAGTCCGGCGGACCTGCTCGCCCGTTATATCCTCGATATTCCACTGCGCTTTCTGGACCGCCGCGTTGGGGACCAGTATGTCGAGCCCGCCCATTTTCTCGCAGGCTTCCCGGACTACCTTTTCGCAAACGTCCTCGTAGCGCAGGTTGCCGGGTATAAGTATCGGTTCCTTGTCTTCCGCACCGAGCAGTTCGGCCAGCGAATGTGCGTCGCTGTCCTCCTCGGGCAGGTAATTTATGGCGACCTGCGCCCCCTCGCGGGCGAACGCGATGGCTACCGCGCGCCCGATACCCGAATCGCCGCCCGTAATTAAAGCCTTGCGTCCCTTGAGCCTTCCGTATCCGACGTAACTCTCCTCCCCGCAATCCGGGACAGGCGTCATTTCGGCCTGGATACCCGGGGGGCGCTGTTTCTGCATGGGGAACTCCGTGTGCGGATAAATGGTCAGCGGGTTCTGTAACCCGTCCCTGAGTTTATCTTCCATGGCTAAATAGGTTTAAGTTATTTCTTACCATGGAATTGCAAGGATAATACCTTATTTGCCCCGAAGTTATCCCTCCGGGGGCCGGTCAATACAGGTATAATTCCCGCAGCCGGGCGGTATCCACCTGCAGGATATCCGTGAGATATTGCTCTACCGAGCCGTAACGGGAGCGTATTTCGTCGAGTGCGGCCCCGAGGTAGCTTTCACCGACCGTCAGCAGTGGCGCCAGATCCGGAAAACGTTTCCTGATAGGCTGGTATTTAAGCTCGCTGTATTCCCGTGACAGTAGGTAATCGTTCATAACCGTCCGGTCGTCCGCACCGAGGGCGTACAGGATCAACGCGGCGGCGATACCCGTACGGTCTTTCCCTGCCGTGCAATGGAACAGCACGGGGGCTTGCTCTCCGTCGGCCAGCAGCTCGAAGAAGCGTCGGTACTGGCTGACCACCTCCGGATCGCTGACCAGTATCCGGTTCATCTGTTCCATCAACCGCTCGCCCTGCTCGGCATTTGGCATCCGTACCATGCTCGCGGCAAGGTTGCCCGGCGAAATGGAGTAGGCGTAATGGTGCTCCACCGAAGCGGGAAGCCTGTCCGGGGCTTTGGATATCTCGTCTTCCGACCGGAAGTCGACTACCGACCGCAGAGGTACGCTTGCAAGGTAAACCAAGTCCTCCTCCGTCAGGCAGTTCATCTCGTCCGAGCGCAGGAGTTTGCCCCATTTTACATAACGGCCGTCCTGCATACGGTAACCCCCCAGATCCCTGAAATTGAATCCTCCGGCCATCGGCAGAACCCTCTCGGCAAGGATAGCTTTCCCGTCCGGGGTAACGGCCTGGAAAAAGCTCCGCACGGCCGGATCCACGTCTACCGGGAATTCCCCGTCGGCTTTGCCGGCCTCCACGGGCTCCCGCAGGTCTATCTCGTCCACCGCCGGGCCAGCGTACAACGCCCATTGGGTATCCTCGTTGACCTGTACGGTCGCGGTCTTTGTGAACCTGTCGCGCAGGATCTCGACCGTGGAAGTTATATCCTCCCCGCTGAAGCCTGTCGTCTTAGTTCCCATATTCCCGCCGCAACCCTGTAACATGACCGATATTGCCGCGAGCAGAACCGCAGCCGCATATATTCTCATAACTGTCTCTTTTTTCCCTCAAAATTACTTCTTTACAGACCGGCAATTTTCGAACCATTAAGCAAAGATAATCAACCGGCCATAAAAACCAACTATTTAACCCTGTGGTTAAAAAACAAGCGGGGTACGGCTGATGCCGCACCCCGCTTGTTCGCATATGTAATTGTGCCGGAGTTATTTAACCTCCTCGAATTCTACGTCGGTCACGTTGTCGCCGTTGTTGCCCTGGCTGCCCGCATCCTGGGGCGCATCCGCGCCGGCACCCGCCGTAGCGTCCTGCGCCTGCTGTGCGGAATAGATGTCCTGTGAAGCGGCCTGCCATGCGTCGTTAAGCTCCTGCGTTGCCGAGTCGATGTCGGCAACATTGCCGGCCTTGTGGGCTTCCTTGAGTTTGCCCAGGGCGGACTCGATAGCCGACTTCTTGTCTGCCGGCACCTTGTCGCCGTATTCGCCCAGCTGTTTCTCGGTCGAGAAGATCAGCGAGTCGGCTGCATTGATCTTGTCGATGCGTTCGCGCTCCTCGCGGTCCTTGGCCTCGTTGGCCTTGGCCTCGTCGCGCATGCGCTGTATCTCCTGTTCGGTGAGGCCCGAAGAGGCTTCGATGCGTATCTTCTGCTCCTTGCCCGTGCCCTTGTCCTTGGCCGATACATTGAGGATACCGTTGGCGTCGATATCGAACGTTACCTCGATCTGCGGAACGCCGCGCGGTGCGGGCGGTATGCCGTCCAGGTGGAACCGTCCGATGGACTTGTTGTCCCGTGCCATCGGCCGTTCACCCTGGCAGATGTTGATCTCTACGGACGGCTGGTTGTCGGCCGCCGTGGAGAACGTCTCGCTCTTGCGGGTCGGTATGGTCGTGTTTGCGTCGATGAGCTTGGTGAACACGCCCCCGAGGGTCTCGATACCGAGCGACAGCGGGGTTACGTCCAGAAGCAGTACGTCCTTTACCTCGCCGGTAAGCACACCGCCCTGGATGGCCGCACCTACGGCAACCACTTCGTCCGGGTTCACACCTTTGGACGGGGCCTTGCCGAAGAGGTCTTCGACCACTTTCTGGATAGCCGGTATACGGGTGGAACCGCCCACGAGGATAACCTCGTCGATCTGGCTCGCCGTAAGGCCGGCGTCGCTGAGCGCTTTTTTACACGGCTCGATGGTGGCCTGGATCAGCCTGTCGGCCAGCTGCTCGAATTTGGCCCGGGTGAGGGTCATTACCAGGTGCTGGGGTATCCCGTCCACCGGCATTATATAGGGAAGGTTGATCTCCGTGGTGGTCGAGCTGGAGAGCTCGATCTTGGCCTTTTCGGCCGCTTCCTTAAGCCTTTGCAGGGCCATCGGGTCGCGCCGCAGGTCTATCTGGTGGTTGCTCTTGAAATCGTCGGCCATCCAGTCGATGATAACGTTGTCGAAGTCGTCGCCGCCCAGGTGTGTATCGCCGTTGGTGGATTTCACTTCGAACACCCCGTCACCCAGCTCGAGGATGGAGATATCGAACGTACCGCCCCCTAAGTCGTAGACGGCGATCTTCTGGTCGGTGCTCTTCTTGTCGAGGCCGTATGCCAGAGCGGCGGCCGTAGGCTCGTTAATAATACGGCGGACTTTGAGCCCGGCGATCTCCCCTGCCTCCTTGGTAGCCTGGCGCTGGGAGTCGGAGAAGTAGGCCGGTACGGTGATTACGGCTTCGTCTACCGTGGTTCCCAGGTAATCCTCGGCGGTCTTTTTCATCTTCTGGAGGATGATGGCCGAGATCTCCTGCGGGGTATAGAGCCGCCCGTCGATGTCCACGCGCGGGGTGTTGTTGTCCCCCTTGACCACTTTGTACGATACCCGGTCTATCTCGTTTTTGACCTGGTCGTAAGTTTCGCCCATGAACCGTTTGATGGAAGCCACCGTGTTCTGGGGATTGGTGATAGCCTGCCGTTTTGCAGGTTCGCCCACTTTGCGCTCGCCGCCCTCGGTGAACGCTACGATGGACGGGGTGGTACGGTGACCCTCGCTGTTGGGGATAACCACGGGTTCGTTACCCTCCATTACTGCAACGCAAGAGTTGGTCGTACCCAGGTCGATGCCAATGATCTTTGCCATAGTCTTATGTTTAATATTTTGAGTTCGATTTACTATTCCGCAGGCGGTGCGACCGCCTGCCGCAATTAATTCTCAATCTTTATGCCAATGGCCTGGCAGCCCCCGTGCGGGCCCGCAGACCTGACAATTAAGCAAAAAATGTCATGTTCTACCCCGGGCGATATGACAAATCGTCGCAAAATTTGAACAATCCCCCGTGCCGTTAAAATTAGGGTTGGAGGATTTTGTTTTTTCGGATAAAAATTGTATTTTTAATGCGGATGGCCGGCGGTACCCGGCAGGCGTCCGTGGCAAAAAATTTGAGTTGGAAATTTACAGGTAACATACGCGGCACCGACGCATTTTAACATATAATCGGACCTTTAAACCACACCGCCTATCGATCAGATCTACACCATTTAGCAAAAACCTGAAACAATAACTAAAATTAAAAGGACATGGTTATAACGTTTAATGAGTTGCGTCGTATAAAGGACAGGTTGCCCAGCGGCAGCAGCAAACGCATCGCGGAAGAATTGGGAATAGATGTTGACTCCGTACGTAACTACTTCGGCGGACGGCATTTCGAAGCCGGCGGAAGCCCCCAGGGCGTGCACTTCGAAAAAGGGCCGGACGGCGGTGTGGTTACGCTGGACGATACGGCTATCCTCGACTGCGCGATGCGCATCCTTAACGAGGTCAACCATAACTAAACGGATACCGAACCGACGCCCCGGACGCTTTGGACGACGACACTGGATGTTTTTTCCTGACGGACGGGTAACAGTAATGGGAATACGAATAAACGGAAAGGCCCTGCCGGACGGAACGGATGCTTGGATGTTTAAAAAAAGGTTCCGCAAACCTGCGCAAGTTTCAGGCGCACCAGCTGGCAAGCTATAAATGCGGCGGAAAACCTGCGATTCTCGAAGTAATGACGGATGTATGATCGGGTGTCGGTCGGATTCAACGAACTGATTGTTTAACGGAGGGGGGACATGGCAAGTCCCCCTTTTCTTTTGTCTTTCCGAATAGCCATATAATATAATGCGTTCCCGTGTCCGTGGGGTACCGTGGAACGGCTGGCTGGATGCCGTTATAGGTTCAAATTATGCACGTGCCGGACAGGATTTGAAAATCCTATGGTAAAATTGTTCTTCATTTTACATTCCCCCGGCAAAGATGCTTACCTTTGCTGCCGAATTTAAGTTAACCCCTAAACCCGAACTTATGTCATTTTTTTCTTCCTTTCGGAGACGCCTTGCGTTTCTTTTATCCTTGTGTTTTTTAGTATCGTGTGTAGACGACGGTTACGATCTCAGTGACCTGGATACAGACCATCTCTATGCCGGCGACCATTGGACCCTGCCCCTGGGTACGGGAATAATCTCTGCCGCCGAAATACTGGACGTAAAAAATAATGCGGATATTATCACCGATGCCAACGGCGATTATGTCGCCCGGTATTCCAATACTATCTATGCCGCGCCGCAGGAGGCGCCCGGATTGAGCGACAATACCTACTCGATCGGGTCGGCAACGGTACCCGTTAATATGCAGGGCGGGGAAATCAACCTTCCTGTCAATATAAACGGGGAGCTACCTGTAGCAGGTAATCAGTATGTGACCAAGTTCTTGCGGGCCGAATTCAACACTTCGCCGACCACTTCCCTTATGGTAGTCTCGCTGGATATGGATGCGACCGTTACTGGCGGCACGGCCGTGTTCGATATCGAACTGCCGACAGGTTTCGAGATCGATGACACTATCCTGCCTGCCGGGGTCTCCGGTACAGGGAACGCGTTCCGGTGGGCGTTCGAAATGAACGGGTTACAGAATTACCTGGCCGCTATCCCTGTCAGGGTGATAGATATAGAGGCGGACCAGGATGTCACCATATCCGGTAACGTAAACGTGCCATCGACCGGCTCGGTCTCGTCCGGCAGCCAGGTCGGGTTCGGTTTCGACATTGGTTTTACAGCCCTGGATTATACGGTCATATACGGTATATTCGATCTCGACTTTAATTTTACGCCGACAAGTGCATCCATAGGGAGCCTCTACGATATTTTCGAGGGGGACGATGCCATACTCAGTTTCCGCGACCCGCATATAATCATAAAATCGGTCAGCGACCTCGGCCTGCCGGTGGAGGCCAACCTGGAGATAACGCCGGATAACGGCAGTACCGTCGTTAAGGTGGCGCCGATTACGCTTCCTGCCGCAACTTACTACGGGTCGACGGCCACGGAACTTTTCTGGATCGGGGAGTACGATCCCGCCAACGGGTATGTCTTCGCAAAAGCCGAAAATCTGGGCAAAGCCATAACGGAGGCCCGCGAGTCGATTTACGTCTCAGGTACCGGCGAGCAGGGCGATAGCCAACTGATGTTCTATTCCAAAGGGGCGCAGGCCCAGCTGGATTATACCCTCGAAATTCCGTTTGCCCCGGCAAAGGAATTCTACGCCGTGACCCGCCAGACCATCGAGGACGTGTTCGACGGAGATATCGTGGATTACCTGTTCCAGGGCGGTACGGCGGAGATATACGGTACGGTCACCAACAGCATTCCCCTGAGCTTCCGGCTCGAGATGATAGTTACCGATATCAGCGGCGATCCCGTGGGTATCACCCTGCCGATGCAGGATATAGCCGAGCCGCTCTCTTCGGGGCAGGCATCGGTTTCGGAAGTTTCGTTCCTTTTTAGCGAAAGCGATATGGATAAACTGCAGGGCGCGGCCAATATCGACCTGCGTTTCGTCGCCAACGGCATCGACGACGCCCCGGCGCTCAATACCGCCGACATGCTTATCCTCGACCTGAAGATAAGCAAGACCGGCGGTATCCACATCAGCAGTAACGACGACGACGAGTAACGGTAACGCTAAAAAGGACAACTAAAATGAAAACGATATACAGAACCATAATTTTTACGGCCCTGCTCAGCGCGGCGGCTACCGGGGCCAGCGGCCAGTTCCTCCGTTCGGCCTATTTCATGGACAAATCGGTCGAGCGGCACAACCTGAATCCCGCCCTTGTTCCCGACAGGGGCTACGTTACGATCCCGTTCGTCGGGTCGCTGAACGCCTCTTACACTTCGAACAACTTGGCTCTCAGTGATTTATTTTACCAGAGGGACGGCAAACTGGTTACGTTCCTGGATAACCGGGTTAACCCCGAGGAATTCCTGCGGGGCCTCAAATCCAATAACCAGATCAACGTGGATATGCGGTACGATCTGGTGCAGGCCGGATGGTGGAAGAACGATGCGTTCTGGTCGTTCGGAATCAGCGTGAAGCTCAACACCAGCCTCGGTATTCCCAAGTCCCTGTTCGAGTTCCTCAAAGAGGGCAACGGTACGGACGGCAGGACCTATAACATTTCGGACCTGCGGATGAGGATGGACGCCTATACGGAACTGTCGGTGGGTTATGCCCGGGATATAGACAGCAAATGGTCCGTGGGCGGTAAGCTCAAGTTCCTGCCGGGGTTGGGCAATCTGGATATGCGGTTCCAGAACCTCCATGCCACGCTTAACGACCAGGAGTGGAATATAACCTCGCGGGGTGAACTTTATACTTCGCTGAAAGGGCTCGAGTTCCAGGAGAAAACGGACGACAACGGAAGCCCGTACATCAGCGGCTTCGACCTGGACAGTTTCGGAATGGGCGGCTTCGGGATGGCCGTTGACATGGGGGCGCAGTATAAGTTCGACCGGAACCTGCGGTTCTCGGCGGCCGTGCTGGACCTGGGGTTCATCAGCTGGTCAAAGAACGCGACGCGTTTCGCAAAGGCCGACGGTGAATTCACTTACGATGGCTTCCAGCTGCCCATCGGGGACAGCGACCTGCCCTCGGTGTCGGACCAGTTCGACGCCATGAAAGACGACCTGGAGAACCTGTTCCGGTTCAAGGAGGAGGGTGACGGCACGGCCCGCACCTCGATGCTGGTCGCGACCGTGGTATTGGGTGCCGAATACGGCATCATGGACAACAAGATAACGTTCGGACTGCTCTCCACCACGCGGTTCTACCAGCCCAAAGCCTATACCGAACTTACCGTGTCGGCAAACTTCAAACCGGTCTACTGGTTCACCGGGACGCTCAGCTACTCGACCGTCCACAGTAATTTCCAGACCTACGGTTTCGCCCTGAATTTCAGTCCCAACGGCTTCAATTTCTTTATCGGTAGCGACTATATGGTCACCAAGGTGAACTCCCAGTTCATACCGCTCAATGCCCGGGCAGAGAATATCTATTTCGGGATGAGCGTGCCGCTGAAGTACCGTAATTATAAAGCGGTGAAAACGAAAAGTAAAAAAGAGCCGAAATTCTATTGACCTCCCGAACCGGGAAAATGATCCAAGGGGGCGCCATGTTGCGCCCCTTGTGTTTATTTGCGGGTCCAGGTATGGACAATCCGGCCGAAAACGTACCTGCGGGGCTGGTCCGCTTCCCGGAGGGCATCCAGAACATATCGCTTTAGCTGAGGATCGTAGAAATCTTCCGGGTCGGGAGTGGTCACCTCAATTAGGGTGCACTCCAGGACCAGCCGGGCTTCGGCGAAAGCGACGTTTCCCGACGGGGTATTGACGGGCGTGAGAGTTACCTGCCGCATTTTATCCGTGTCCCGGCCGGAGCGGGTGCCAAGGAATACGAGCTGCTCCCGGTAGAGGTCCGGGAAGAACGAGAGGGTGAATTTCTACTCCTGCATCAACAGCTCGAGTGTATAGCGGTCGGCCCGGAAGATGCACCAGATGACCGGTTCGCGGAACATGACCCCCATTCCCCCGCCGCTGCCGGTCATGGAATTGTACCGGTCCGGGGTGCCGGCGGTAACGGCATAGAAATCTTTACCTGTTAGTTGGAACACATTGTCTGCAAAGGTATTCGGGCGTAGTTTCGGTAAATAAGGTCGTAATATCCATTTTGGGAGAAACGGTTTATCCTGCGATCACTGACGGTCAGCGGCGTTCGAGGCCCTCGGCCCGCGCGGCCGGGGTGACGTCAAGCGGGGAGAACTCCCCTTTGAGATATTTGAAGTACCCGGCCACGGCTATCATGGCCGCGTTGTCGGTGGTGAATTTCAGCTCGGGCAGGTAGACGTTCCAGCGCCTGCGGCGCCCCTCGTCGAGCAGACGGTCCCTCAGCCCGGAATTGGCGGAAACGCCCCCGGCGGCGGCTATCTCCGTGATGCCCCGATCTTTGGCCGCAAGGACCAGTTTTTTGAGAAGAATATCGATTATGGTCTGCTGCAGGGAGGCACACAAATCGGCCGTGTTATGTTCTATAAACTTATCGTCCTCAGCGATCCGGTCCCGCAGGAAGTAGAGGAACGAGGTTTTGAGGCCGCTGAAACTGTAGTCGTACCCCTTGACCTGCGGCCGGGCGAATTTGAAACGGCCGGGGTCCCCCTCCCGGGCGAGCCTGTCGATCACCGGCCCGCCGGGGTAGGGCAGGCCCATTACCTTGGCGCATTTGTCGAACGCCTCGCCTGCGGCATCGTCGATCGTTGTGCCGATAATTTCCATGTCTTCAAAACTCCGCACCTCCACTATCTGTGTGTGGCCTCCCGAGACCAGCAGGCAGAGGAACGGGAAAGACGGGTGCGGCAGGGGGCGGTCCGGCAGGTCGATGAAATGGGAGAGAATATGGCCCTTGAGGTGGTTGACCTCGACCATCGGGATGCCGCGCGATAGCGCGAGGCCCTTGGTGAACGAGACACCGACCAATAGCGAACCCAAAAGGCCCGGACCCCGCGTGAACGCTACGGCGTCTATCTCCCCGATACCCACCCCGGCATCTTTCAAAGCGGTATCGATTACCGGAATGATATTCTGCTGATGGGCGCGGGAAGCCAATTCCGGAATGACCCCGCCGTACTTGACATGGACCTGCTGGCCGGCTATGACGTTGGACAGGAGCACCTGCCCGTGCAGCACGGCGGCCGAGGTGTCGTCGCAGGAGGATTCGATGCCGAGTATCACTGGTGAGTCCATGGCGGGAAAGGGTTACACGGGGATTAAAAAACTGGGCCGCGGGGCAATATATTAGGCGTTAATTCGTAACTTTGTTAGTTATGAACATACGCCCGCCACGGTCCCGATGCGCAAAGTTATAAAAATATCGGTTCATACCCTGTCTGCTATCGTACTGGCGGCGATAATCCTCCCTATCTTCATAGGCCTGGCCATCCAGCTGCCGTTCGTGCAGAATTATGCCGTGCGTAAGGCTTCGCAATGGGCCAGTTCCAGGCTCGAGGCGCGGGTAGCCATTGAGCGGATCGACCTGAAATTCTTCAGCCGGGCGCAGGTGCGCGGCTTTTATGTGGAAGATTACGGCGGGGACACCCTGATGTATGTGGGTAACGTGGACGCCGAAGTTCTCCATACGGGATTGCTTGGGGGCCGTTTCACCCTTGGACGCACCCGTATCTCGGACGTGCGGTTCATGATGCACGAGGACCCGGACAGCACTACCAATTTCCGCAAGATCATCGAAAAAATAAAGCGCAAGAACCCGCCTGAAGAGCGCAACCCGTTCGAGATCAATATTACGGATCTCGAGGTGGACAACCTCTATTACAGCCTCCGGCGGCTCGACCCGCTGGACCGGCAGGGGGCTGTCAATTTCCGTGACCTGGAGGTCCAAAGGTTCGACCTGCGGGCCACCGGCGTGCGCATCATAGGCGACAGCGTGAAGATGGATATCGAGCGGATGTCGTTCAGGGAAAAGACCGGGCTGGAGGTGCCGTGGTTCTCGGCCCGGATCGAGAATCTCTCCGGTAATTTCATAAGCGTATCGGACGTACGGCTGATGTCCGGTCGGACGGATCTGAACCTGGCTTCCATGGCTTTCTATGCCGGGGGGTGGGAAGTCTACAAGAATTTCATAGACGATATACGGCTCGAGGGAGAAATACGGCCCTCGGTGGTGGATATGGCCACCATAGCGTGCTTCGCTCCCACCGTGGCCGGTATAGATTACGTATTCTCGAACCTCGAGGGGACCGCTTCGGGCCGTGTCGCCGATATGTATGGGACCATCGCCAATATCGGACTGGCCGGGACCTCGGCCGGGTTCGATTACCGTATGCGTGGATTGCCCGATATCGAGCAAACCGTGTTCGATGTGGACGGGCTGACGCTGCGAACCTCTTCGCAGGGTATAGCGGCAGCCCTGGCCGGTGTGGTGGAGGACCCGTTGCCCGACCGGCTGCGGCAGGCGCTCGACGGCATGGGAGCGATCGATTTCACAGGTTCGTTCCACGGAAGCTACACGGATTTTACGGCCGAGGGTGACCTGCGGGCCGACAACTCCGGGGTGCGGTTCGACGTTACCGTCGATCCGGTCGCCGGGTCACGTTTGGCATATAGCGGCAACCTGGGGGTATACGGTCTCGATGCGGGGCTGTTGGCCGGGGTGCCGCTACTGGGCCGTGCCGCACTGCGTGGCAGTTTCAGCGGCCAGCTGGGCGGCGACGGTTTTACGATAGACGCCGACGCCACGATCCCGCTGGCCGAGTTCAACGGCTACCGTTATCGGGATATCGAGGTCAAAGGGGCGGTGGAGAACCGACGGTTCGAGGGCACGGTCTCATCGGCTGACGAAAATATCGACTTCGACCTGGAGGGGATGTTCGACCTGAACGACTCCATCCCCCGCTACGATCTCTCTTTGCACCTGCGCAACGCCGATCTGGCCGCACTGAACGTCGCGAAGAAAGACACGGTATCCGTGCTAAGGTTCGACGCCCGGGCGATCGGCAGCGGGGCCAACCCGGACAACCTGAACGGTACGGTTACAGTGACGGACCTCACGTATATCAACGACACGGACTCGGTGTGGACCGGACGGCTGGACCTGCGCGGGGTGAACAGCGAATATTCCAAATACCTGTCGTTCGACTCCTACTTCGCCGACGCGGAATACCGCAGCCGCACCAGTTACGAAGAACTTGTGCCACAGCTGCGGAGCACCCTGCGCTCATACCTGCCGACCCTTATCCGTGACGGCGAGCGGGAACAGGCCCAGGGCGGACAGCTGGCCGATGCCGGTAATTATTCCCTGCTGAGCGTCAATATAAAGGAGGCCAACAAGGCGGTCGGCATCTTTGTGCCGGGGCTTATACTGGCCAAAGGGACGCGGATGTCGTTCATGTTTAATCCCAATGTCGGGCAGGTGTCGCTTACGGCTTCGTCCGAGTATGTGGAGTACCGTAACAACTTTGTTTCCAACCTCGAGATAAACTCACGCAACGAGGGAGACTCGCTGTCGGTCTTCGTGCGTGCGGACGACATGTATGCCGGTGGGCTGTTCATGCCCAACTTCTCGGTGATCGGGGGACTGAAGGACAACCGGATCAACGCTTCGGCCCGGTTCATGGATTCGGTACGCAATATGACCGCCCTGGTCGGGGTGGCCACACGGTTCGACCGGGAACCACAGACGGGGATGACCCGGGTTAACCTGGGCTTTACTCCCTCGAGCATCAATATAGGGGAAAGGGTGTGGAACATCTATTCGCGGGGTATCACGATCGACAGCACGAGGATTGATATCCGTAATTTCACCATACTGGGTTCAGGACAGGACCTGACGGTAGACGGAGCGATATCGCGAAGCAGGGAGGATACCCTGCACCTGAATATGCGCAATTTCGACCTGGAACCCCTTACAAACCTGACCGCGCGGCTCGGCTATGACGTGGGAGGTCGGACCAACGGCCATGCAGACCTAGTGGCCGGAAAGGGCGATGCGGTACTGCATGCCCGGGTGGAGTTCGACAGCGTTACCCTGAACGGCAAGATGCTCCCGGACGGGCTGTTCGAGAGTACGTGGGACTTTCCCAACGAGCGGGCGAGGTTCGCCCTTTCGTCCCTCGAGAGGGGCGATACGGTCGTGCTGGGATATTACCGCCCCGCGACCAGGCAATACTTCGGGCAGGTGCGGATGGACAATATAGATATTTCGCTTGTGGAACCGTTCTTCCAGGGGATACTGCGGGATACGGAGGGCCGCGTGAATGTCGAAGCCCTGGTGAGCGGAGAGCGCCGGCAGCTGGCCGTGAACGGGCAGGCATTGCTGCCCTATATGCGTACAACGGTGGACTACCTCAATGTGCCATACGAACTGCGCGATGCGGTCATACGCGTAGAGGATAACGTTATCAAGGCCGATTCGCTCCCCGTTTACGACCCGCTGGGAAATATAGCCATGTTTGAAATGAACGTGGATCTGAACAGCACGCAGAACGTCCATTACAACCTGCTGATACGGCCTCAGGATTTCCTTGCCATGGACCTCGAGAGGGATTACAACGACCTGTTTTACGGCCGTGCTTTCGCCTCGGGTACGGTAGAGGTGCGGGGAGACAGGCGGGGGGTCAATATCGACATTACGGCTACAACGGGCGATAATTCCGAATTCTTCATGCCCCTTGGCGGTTACTCGATGGGATTGTCCGACATAATCACTTTCCGCCAGCCGGAGTCGCCGGACCGGCCACAGCTCAACGAATACCAGCAACGTAAGATGAGCATCATCCGGCGCCGCCGGCGCCGAGAGGCCGGGGAGGGAGGCGGCCTACAGGAACTGAATATAAACCTTACGGCACGGCCCAACCTGCTGTTTACCCTTATTATCGACCCCCGTTCGGGTGACGAAATGAAAGCCCGCGGCAACGGGAACATTACCCTGCGGTTCAACCCCTCGGCGGACGAACTGCGCATGAACGGCGTATACGAGATCACGGATGGGAGCTACCAGTTCTCCCTGCAGGGGATCATAAACAAGAGCTTCAGTATAGAGCCGGACAGCCGGATCACCTGGTTCAACGACCCGCTGGATGCCGACCTTGACGTGTCGGCCGTATACAACCTCCGGGCGTCGCTGGCCCCACTGCTCTATAACTATTACGGCTCGGAGCGCTCGTTCTCCACGGTGCCGGTCGAATGCCGCATAATGCTGAGCGGCAACCTCGAGGAACCCGACATCACGTTCGATATCGAGGTCCCCAATGCCGACCCCGAGATACGGTCGCTGATCGCCAATGAACTGTCTACCCAGGAGAGCATTTCGACCCAGTTCCTTGCCCTGCTGGCCCTCAATTCTTTCTACAGTTCCGAGAACGGCAATATAGGAAGCGCCGGAGGCAGTGCGCTGGCCATCGACTTTTTGTCCAACCAGCTCAGCAGCCTGATTTCGAACGACAATATCCACATAGGCTTCCGGTTCAACCAGCAGTCCGATCTCACCTCGGACGAGTTCGGCCTCGGGCTGTCGGCCGACCTGTTCAGTAAACGCGTACTGCTGGAATTCGAGGGCAACTACAACGCTCACAACCAGACCGGTTTCGCCGCCCCGGAAAACGCCAGCAACATTACGGGGGACTTCTACCTGACCTGGCTCGTGGACAAATCCGGGAACCTCCGCCTTAGGGGCTTTACACGCACCATAGACCGCTTCGAGGACTACGGCCTTCAGGAGAGCGGAATGGGCCTCTATTACCGCGAAGATTTCAACACCATAGGTGACATAGTCCGTAACTTCAAGGACCGTTTTTCGCGCAAGGAGAAACGCAGGAAAAAACGGGCCGAGGCGGAATCTTCCGATAAAAACGATTAAATTTGCGTTCGGACCGCATTTTATACGGCGGTATCCTGTAAGTAAGAGCCGAAAATAAAACGATAAAAACTGTTGATATGCGATTTTTCCTGCAGGCAGAACTTGCCGACATCAATTTGCCCGTTACGGAGGCTGCCGCCAAGAGCATGAGCTTCGGCCAACTATTCATGGCCGGGGGATGGATAATGTGGATACTGCTGGTGCTGGCCGGGATCTCCATATTTATCTTCACCGAACGGTTCATCGCCATCCGTAAAGCCTCGGGCTGGGACATGAACTTTATGAACCGTATCCGTGACTATATCTACGACGGCAAGATAGCCGCCGCCATCGACCTGTGCAAATCCACCAATACGCCCATAGCCCGCATGATAATAAAGGGCATCGAGCGTATCGGCCGCCCCATGGCCGACGTGCAAAGCTCGATCGAGAACGCGGCCAACCTTGAAGTGTCGCGCCTGGAAAACGGCCTGCCAATACTGGCCACCATAGCCGGGGGCGCCCCGATGATCGGCTTCCTTGGAACGGTGATAGGGCTGGTTAAGGCGTTCATGGAGATGTCCACGGCCGGCGGAACGGTCGATATCGGAATGCTCTCGGGCGGGATGTACACCGCCATGATAACCACCGTGGGTGGCCTTATCGTCGGTATCCCGGCATATTTCGGCTACAACTACCTCGTTGCACGTATCGAGAAACTGGTCTTCCAAATGGAAGCCAACTCGATAGCTTTCATGGATATACTTAACCAACCGGTAGAAAAATAACCGACCATGGCAATCAAAAGAGGATCGAAAGTAGACCCCTCGTTCAGCACCTCGTCGATGTCCGACATCGTGTTCCTGCTGCTGGTCTTCCTGCTTATATCCACCACACTGATAAATCCCAACGCCATAAAACTGACACTCCCGCGCAGTTCCAACCAGATCACGGAGAAACCCTATACTACGGTCTCCATAACCTCGGACCTGCACTATTACGTCGAAACCGAACCGGTGCCGTTCTCCGGCCTCGAAGACGCCCTCAGGGCCCGCCTCGGCTCCCTCGAAGAACCCACCGTATCCCTCCACTGCGACGAAACGGTACCCATAAATGAAGTCGTCAAAGTCATGAACATAGCCAAAGATAACCACTACCGGCTCATCCTCGCAACAAGACCACAATAATGCATAACAGCCGGTCAAATAGATATTTTTTGTTCTCTTTTGCAAAAGAGAACCAGAAAACTCTTGGAGATACTTCGTATCTCACCCTATTCCCTTAGTTATAAAGGGCAACTAAGGGCCTGCGGCCGGTTGCCCTTTATAACTAAGGGATAAAATAGGGAAACGCAGTTTCCAAAAAATTGTTTGGTTCTTTCTTAGAAGAAAGAACGAAGAAATAAATATATAACGAGCCTATTATGTTTTATTACAGGACGGATAGTGATGACAGGCGTGGGAGGGTTATCGGTGGGGTAGCCGGGGCGTGTTATGTTCTGTTTTGGGTGTTGTTGATGGTTTTTTGGAATTTCAGTTTTGCGGAGCCGGATACGGGGGGTGGGATATTGATCGATTTCGGCGACAGTGAGACGGGGAGCGGGTTGGTGGATCCGGCGGTGAATGATATTACGAATCCGGATGTTCCGGAGTTTTCGGCTCCCGATTTTGCGGAGGATGATATTGCGACACAGGATTTCGAGGAGGCTCCGGAGGTAGTGCAGCCGGATCGGAGCAATAACAACAGCCAGCAGCCGCAGAACCAGCGGACGGACAGCGAGCGGCCGCCGCAGGAGCAGCCGCGTACGGTGAACCAGCAGGCGCTTTTCCCCGGGCGGACGGAGAACAGTACGAGCCAGTCGGAGGGAACCTCGCCTACCGGGCCGGGTAACCAGGGTTCGCCGGACGGCAGTCCGCAGGGGGACCATGACGGTACGGGCGGAGGCGGCAGCGGTACAGGGTTCGACCTGGCCGGGCGCAGCGTGATAGGATCCCTGCCGGCTCCGGCTTACGGGTCCAATAAACAGGGGAGGGTGATCGTGGAAATAACTGTTAATGCGGCGGGTGAGGTGGTCAACGCCGCTTACCGTGGTGCCGGGTCCCAGACAAACGATGCGGAACTGGTGGCTGCGGCCCTCAGAGCGGCACGGCAGTCGAGGTTCAATAAAATTGAGGGCGACGGCCTGCAGACCGGGACCATAACCTATAATTTCCGGCTGAAATAGCCGTCCGGCAAGTCTACCGTTCAATCATAGCGGCATGAGAAAATTCGTACTTTCCCTTTTAGGTATTATCGCATTAACGGCGCTACGGGCGCAGGAACTTACGCCCGCGATCTCTTTCGAAACCACCGAGTATGATTTCGGCATGGTTAGGGAGGACGGGAAAAAGGTGTCGTACGATTTCGTTTTCCGCAATACGGGTACAAGCCCGTTGGTAGTGACCCGTATAATCACTTCGTGCAAATGCGTCGGAACATCGTATACCAGGAAGCCGGTGCCGCCCGGCGGGGAGGGGACGGTCACGGTGACCTACGATCCGAAAAAACAGCAGGGGGTATTTTACAAGGCCATACAGGTGTTCTCGAATGCTCCCGAGGGGGTCGATATAATCGTTATCAAAGGGGAGGTCGTTGAGGCTTCCCGGTAGTCGACACATTAAAACAGTTTACAAAGTACAGGAACCGATATAAATACAAGCCCATGAAAATCCTGATCGATAACGCGATGATCGTCCCGATGGACGAGACGCAGGTAGAGAAATTCTTTATCGGTTCGCTGGCCGTGGCCGACGGAAAGATAGCAATGGTGGCCATGGAGGAGCAGCGGGAGGAGGCCCTCGCGCGCTTCGAGGCCCAGTACGGAAAGGCCGACAGGGTTATCGACGGGACGGGAAAACTCCTGATGCCGGGCCTGATCAATACGCATAACCATGTACCGATGGCGCTGATGCGCGGGTTGGCGGACGATATGCCGCTTATGAAGTGGCTTTACGACCATGTTTGGCCGTACGAGGCCAAATTCACCCGGGAGGATATCAGGGCCGGGGCTAAGCTCGGGATCGCCGAGATGCTGTTGGGCGGGACGACAACTTTTACGGATATGTACTGGCACGAGGCCGAGGTCGGTGCGGCCGTGGAGCAGATGGGTATCCGGGCGGTGCTGTCACCTACATTCACCGATAACCGGTTCGCCGATTTCGAGGCAGATTTCCAGGAGGTGTACGACATGTACGGAAAGGGTCAATGCGACCGGATAACGCTAATGATCGCTCCGCATGCCGTATACAGCTGTTGTGAACAGAACCTGCTGAAAGCCCGGGACCTGGCCGAAAAACACGGCCTGGCCCTCAATATCCATGTGTCCGAGACGATGGACGAGCAGGAGAACGTGTGGAAAAACTTTGGTATGACCCCGCTCCGGTATCTGGATAAGCTGGGGATGCTGAGGCCCGGGACGTTGGCCGTGCATTGCGTATACTTGCTGGAGGACGATATAAACCTGTTGGTGGAGCGGGAGGTGTCCGTGGCCCATAACCCACAGAGTAACATGAAAATATCGAGCGGCATATCGCCCGTTTCGAGTCTGGTGGAACACGGGGTGAATGTAGGGATAGGTACTGACGGGCCCTGCTCGAACAACGACCTGGATATGTTCGAGGAACTGCGGACGGCCTCTTTCCTGCAGAAAGTGTCGACGCTCGACCCGGTGGTGCTTCCGGCTTACGAGGTGCTTCAGATGGCGACCGTCAACGGGGCCAGGGCCCTCGGGCTTCAAGACAGGGTCGGGATGCTCCGGGAAGGCATGGAAGCGGATGTTATAATGCTCGATGTGCGCAAGCCGCATTATTACCCGCGCCACGATATGGTGGCTAACCTTGCCTACTGCGGCAAGAGTTCGGACGTGGAGATGGTCATGGTCGGTGGACGTATCCTGGTCGAGCAGGGGCGGCTCACTTCGGACGACCTGGAAGCGATCTGCACCGATGCCGAGCAGAAGGCGTTCGCCGTGCTGCTGCGCCACGGCAAGCTGATGTAGGGGCAGCAAACGGGAGCGGTCGTTTGGCATACTTTTAGTACGGTTACGGTTGCCCGTGGCTCAGGTTCGCGGGGTCGAGAACGAACAAACTAAAAAACAACCGTTATGGCAACCGACACACAGACTAAGCAGGCCACCGACCAGAAGACCCAGATGGGCGAATTCTTCGGCCGCCTGTTCTCTTTCAATTCCAGCCTCAAACTTTACCACTGGCATGTGACCGGCCAGGGGAGTTATGCTGAGCATATAGCCCTGGATCAGGCAATAGATTCCGTACTGGACATTATCGACCGGGTCGTGGAAACGTCATATTCGCTCTACGGCGATATCGAGATCGTAATTCCCGAGACCCCGGTGCCGCAGAATATCGAACAGTACTGCCAGGATTTTTACGACTACATCGACCAGCAGAAAGAGATCTTCACCGAGGACTTCTCTTCGTCCATCCTCGACGATTACCAGGAGGCCATCCAGCAGCTTCTTTACCGGCTGCGCCGCTTGAGGTAACGACCGCTTAGGGATAATAAAAACAGTTGGGCAGGGCCGAAATTTCGGCCCTGCCCAACTGTTTTATATCAGGCGGGGACAATGGCATGGTAAAAACGTTATCTTTGTTTATTAAGCAAACGTTAACCAACAACAATATTATGAAGAAGCTATTATTTGCGGCGGCGGCCCTCAGTCTGTCGTTTGCCGCACTGGCGTCAGAGCCGCAGGCGGAAAAACCCAAGTCGTTGGACGAGCGGTACGAGTTCACGATCGTGAACGAAGTTGCGGCGACCCCGGTCCCCAACCAGAACCGTAGCGGCACTTGCTGGAGTTTTGCGGGGAACGCGTTCCTTGAATGCGAGCTGCTCAGGCTGGGCAAAGGTGAATACGACCTGTCGGAGATGTGGATCGTCCGCAATACTTATATAGATAAAG
This sequence comes from Alistipes sp., assembly GCA_021201825.1. Taxonomy (GTDB): domain Bacteria; phylum Bacteroidota; class Bacteroidia; order Bacteroidales; family Rikenellaceae; genus WRDF01. Next base: position 79,021 of record JAJQED010000008.1, on the reverse strand, counting down.
CCGAAAAATACGTACGGTTGCACGGCAAGATGGAATTCTCGGCCGGAGGGGCTTTCTTCGACGTTTTCAACGTTTATGAGAAGTACGGAATGGTGCCCGAGGAGGCCTACCCGGGCTTGAATTACGGAGCTGCGGGCCATGACCACGGCGAACTGGATACCGTGTTGGAGGCTTATGTCAGTGCCATAGTAAACGGTAGGAGCAGGCCGCTTAGCACAGCATGGATGAGGGGGTACGTAGCGATCCTCGACGCTTATCTCGGCCCGGCACCGGAAACCTTTACCTATAACGGTAAACAGTACACCCCGAAGACATTCGCGGAGTCGCTCGGCCTGGACCTGGACAATTACGTGTCGGTGACTTCGTTCACGCACCACCCGTTCTATAAGCAGTTCGTTATAGAGATCCCGGATAACTGGGCGTGGGAAAGTTCGTGGAACCTGCCCCTGGATGAATTTATGGCCGTAATCGACCATTCGCTCGAGAGCGGTTATTCCGTGTGCTGGGGGTCCGACGTAAGCGAACCGGGGTTCCTTTATTCCAACGGTTTGGCGATCGTCCCGGCCGGGGAAGAAGCATCGCTGGCCGGTACGGAGATGTCCCGGTGGGTGCGTCTTCCCGCTCAGCAGAGGGATGAGAAAATAATCGAGAGGCTCGACGCCGTAGGAGAGATGAAAGTTACCCAGCAGGCCCGCCAGACCGCGTTCGATAACTACGAAACAACGGACGATCACGGGATGCTCTTCACGGGCATAGCCCGCGACCAGCGGGGTGATATTTTCTACAAGGTTAAGAATTCGTGGGGTACTGACGGCAAATATGGCGGTTATTTTTATGCCTCGCGCCCGTTTGTGGAATACAAAACTATCAACATCATCGTCCATAAGGACGCCATACCGCAGGATATCAGGGCCAAACTGCCGCTGTGACGTAGTACGGCCAAAAGCATAGGGGGCGGGATTCTATATTCCCGCCCCTTGTTTTATGTTTGTGCCGGGCCTTGAAGAACAGTTTCTGTAATTTCTGGTGGTTCCGGTTGTTCAAATCGTAAAATCCCCGGGGTGCCTGTTGCGTAAATCCTTTGCTTGTTGTCCGGTTTTTTAGTAATTTAGATCAAGAGCGAAAAACAAGGCCGGGCCGTTCCGGCAGGAGCAACAAAGCGCGGTGCGGCAGGCTAAAAGACCCAAGATGATGACGACCGAACAACTCAACAACGGACTGATAGAAGTGATGCGGGAGAAGATCCCGGCAGGAATGAACCTCGCGCGGGTGCTGATGGACCTGCTTTGTATCGGTAAGGAGGCCGTTTACCGCAGGCTCAGGGGAGAGGTGCCGTTCACCCTGGCCGAGGCGGCGATCGTTTCGGGAAAACTGGGTATATCGCTCGACCAGCTGACCGGGACCGGCCGTAAGGGCAACGCGGTGTTCGACATGAACCTGGTCAAATATCCCGACCCGGTTCGGACATACTACGCCATGGTGGACAATTACCTGCAGCTGTTCGAGGGGATCGGCGACGTTTCGGCCGTAGAGGCGGGTACGGCCGCCAACGTGGTGCCACAAGTATTTACGATGAATTACGAGACTATATCCCGCTTCAGGTATATGAAATGGATTTACCAGAGCCAGGAGTATGAACAGCCACGGACTATGGACGAAGTGGTTATCCCGGACGATCTTTATCGTAAACAACGGGAATACGTCTCCACCATGCAGCGGTTCGGGTTCACCTATTATGTGCTGGACAGTATGCTGTTCACTTCGCTGGTCAACGACATTAGCTATTTCGTAAGCATCGGCATGGTATCCCCCCATGAGGTGGACCGCCTGCGCGAGGAGCTTATGGCTCTGCTGGACGAGATGCTCAGTATCGCCAATACGGGCAGGTTCCGCTCGGGTAACGACGTTCAGATATACATTTCCAATATAAACTTCCAGGCTACGTACAGTTATATCGAACAGAAGAGTTATATGCTCAGCCTGCTGCGGGTATTCTCGCTCAACCCGATGACCTCCCGCGACGAAGAGGTGTTCCGCAACCTCAAGGCGTGGATACGTTCGCTTAAGAAATTCTCGATACTCATTTCCCATAGCGGGGAGATGCAGCGAATACAGTTCTTCAACAAACAAAGGGAGATAATCCGCTCGCTGTAAAGTATCCGGAACTGTAACCACGGGCGGGTGGTTGCATATTTTGGGAAAACAATCCGGGGGTGTTATTTGCGATTAGCACATTTTGTGCAACAGGTTAACCGTGAGTCAAAATTAGACACTCGGCGGTCGTCGTTTTGGTTTTAGCGGAACCCTCCTGTGGCATATTTCAGCCATATTTGCATCCTGTAACGGGCCTTTACCGTGACATGGGGGACGGACCGTTCGACCTGAATCCAATTAACCCGGAGAAATTATTCGGCAAAGGTCCGCACTAAGGGAACAGAGAGGAAATATGTGGGAAATATGAGGTCATTGGCGGATTTTAATTATGGTGATGAACTTGTAAGGGCGATGAAAGACCGGCTCCCGGAGGGGGTCAATCTCGCCCATACTCTTATGGATATACTGTGCCTGGGCAAGGAATCGGTTTACCGCAGGCTTAGGGGCGAGGTGCCCTTTACGTTCAACGAAGTGGTATTCCTTGCAAAGCACTTCAATATCTCGCTGGACGGCATAATGGGCGAGAAAGTCTCGAACGGGGCGATGTTCAACCTACAGCTGGTGGACTCCGAAAACGAGTACCGCAACTATTTCGAGATGCTGAATTATTATTACAATATATTCAGCTACGTAGCGAAAGACCCGGCTTCGGAGATGAACATAGCCTGCAACATTATCCCGTATGCTCTCTATCCGTCATACAATTACCTGACGCGATACCGGCTCTGCCGCTGGCTCTACCATAACGACCGGCTGACGCTCCCCTCCACCCTGGAGAACCTGGAGATGCCCCGCAAGCTCATCGAGATGCAGGAGAAAATGGCCGACTCGATCAAAAATATAAATTCCGTCTCTTTCATCTTCGACTGTAACGTGCTGAAATCTTACATCCGTGAGGTGGAATATTTCTGCGCCCTGAAAGTTATCAGCGCGGAGGATGTCAGGAATATGAAAAAAGAGCTGTTGCAGCTGTTGGACGAATTGGAGCGGCTGGCCATCGACGGCCATAACAACCTCGGCAAACAGGTTTCGGTCTACCTTTCCAACCTGGACTTCGAGTCTACGTACGGATATGCCGAGAGGGACAATTTCCAGATCTGCTTCTTCAAGGTACACCTGATAAACTCTTTCGATTCGCAGCAGAAGTTGATCTGCGACGCACAAAAATCGTGGATCAGGGCTCTTAAACGCCATTCCACTCTAATTTCGCAAAGCGCCGAGGCCGAGCGGATCAAGTTCTTCGCCGAACACCGCAAGCTTGTGAACTCGATCAAGCCGGACCCCGACGGGATACCATAGGGGCTAAACAAGAATATCCTATATAATATTCTATTTAATAAAGCTGGGTTGATGTGATGGACCGCCAGCGGCGGTCCGTTACGAATCAGGGTCCTCCATCCGGAGGGCCCTTTTCTTTGCCGGTTACGGCTCGATGGGCTGGCAGGCAGGGCAAAAGTAAACGCTGCCGCCCATATAGTTCTCCTTGACTATCGTCGAACCGCACTTCGGGCAGGGCTTCCCGGCCGTGTCTTTGGAAAGAAAGGCCACATAGCCGCCTTTATTACCGTAAAGGTCCATCTCGCTGTCCCGACCCCCGTGTCCGGCCATCTCGCCCAGCGTATGGCGGATAGATCGGTAAAGAGTATCCAAACCGCTCTCCCCGAGGGTGGAAGTTTTTCTTTTGGGGTGAATTCCGGCATTGAACAGGATGTCCTGAAGTACGCCGTTGCCCAGGCCGGGAAAGCGCTGTTCGGTAGCCAGCAGGGCCTTGGCGCTTCTGTTCTTTAATGAGGGTTGTGAAGCCACGGATATGAAATATTCCCGGGTAAAGTTGTCCGAGAGCATCTGTGGTTTGCCGGCCGCCACCGCATAATAGTCCGACAGTTGGCCCTGCGGTCCGCCGGAGCCGAAGCAAAGAATGCCGGCATACATCCTTACCATAACGGTAATGCAACTCTCGTCCGTAAACCCGATAAGCAGCTGGTGGGTGGCGGGCAGGTCTGCCGCGGCTGCCGTGAACCGTATATTTGCCCCGTCGCTCAAAACCACGGATATTTCTCCGAACAATATCTCTACCATGCCGCCCACGCTCCGGGCACCGGTCAGTTCGCGGCCCTGCAGCATTTCTGCGAAACGGTCCGCGGCGGGGTTGAAGAAAGTGAACTTGTGCGGGGTAAATCCCGCTATGACCGTCCCGACTACTTTCCCCTTTAGGTCTTTGTCTATCTGGCCCGCTATGCAAAGGGCTTCCGGAGCTTCAAGCATGATCCTGATATTTAAGATATTATTCCGGTCCTTTCCCGCAAAGGAGTAGAAAAATCATTTAAAGTTAAAATATTATTCCGGCTGTTTCGTCTGGATAAGTGAAAGGCCTTTCGAAATTATGTGTATTAATTTTAAGGATCGGATTATGTTTTTTTTCAGTAAAGATAAAAATAACCAGACTACCACAGGTACTACGGCTACGCTGATGATAATCCCGGAGCTTTGCGCCGGATGCGGTAAATGTATGGCCCGGTGCCGCAGGGACGCGCTGCGGCTCCACTTCAGGGACGACCAGGCCACGGTCTGGCTGGCATATCCCGAGCGGTGTACCGGATGCGGTAGGTGCGTGAACGTTTGCCATATGAGCGCGCTATATGTAGAAAAGCAAAGCGGGCAGTTGAGCATGGGTTACAAATAAATAGCGATATTTACGGATTAAAAGGAATGTTATGAGAAAATTAAGGGGGCTGGGTCCGGTTATTTTCCTGGCGGTGTTCGCTGCTGTGTCGGCCATAGTGATGCTGTTGTGGAACAGTGTAATGGTGAATATTTTCGCCGTGCCGGCCATTAACTTTTGGTATGCGGCAGGGTTGCTGATCCTTAGCAAACTGTTGCTGGGCGGTTGGGTCCGTAAGGGCCACGGCCATTTCCACGGCCATTTCGGCCATCGCGGCAGGTGCCACGATAAATGGAGATCGTATGCCGAGGGCTGCAAGGATACGGATTGGAGGGAGATGCACGACAAATTCCACTCAATGAATCACCGGGAGCGCAGGGAATTTATCAGGAGTCAGATGGCCTCCGGCCTCCACGGTCATGGATTCCACAGCCGGCCCGCTTCGGATAACGGTCCGCAGGAAGATGAAGCCCAGACGGATCGGAGCGACAACAATGGCTGAGACTTTAGCGGTGGCGAAAAAGACCGGGTTAAGCCCGGGATCGACGGGCCGTGCAGGCGAGGCGTTCGTGAAATACGGTTCTGCCATAAAGGGTTATATCCGTAAAAGGGTAGCCAACCTGGAGGACGCGGAAGACCTGTTCCAGAATGTGTTCCAGAGCCTGGTAACCCTCGACGACAACGAGGAGGCGATCACGAGCGTCAGCTCCTGGCTCTACCGGGTGGCGAGCAACCAGATAATCGATTTCCGGCGCAAAAAGCGCGAAGAGCGGATGCCCATGGTGACCACCGGTGAGGAGGGAGACCTCTCGATGCGGGAACTTACCTATTTCCTGCTGGAGGAGGGCGGAGATCCGGAGACGGCTATGGTGAGGTCGGCCGTATGGGTGGAGCTGGAAGAGGCATTGGCCGAGCTTCCCGATGAGCAATGCACGGTTTTCGAATTGAACGAATTGCAGGATTTCTCTTTCAAAGAGATATCGGAATCCACCGGGATACCGGTCAATACTCTGATCTCACGGAAACGGTATGCCGTGCTTCACCTGCGCAAACGGCTGGCGGAAATATACGGGGACCTTACGGTGGATACGTAAACGGTGCGGTCAGGGCTCCGGCATGGTTATGCAGGAACACTTCTTGCCGCAGCGGAAGAAAAAATGGCGGCCGATCCAGAAGCAGTCCTCCATTTCGGACTCATGGTTGCCGCCGAGGACATTTCCCGGAACGGTCCGGAAAAAATCAGCAATATAAGCAAGTAGTTCGTAGCGCCCGGTAGCAGGGTCGAGGACTTCGAAATGCATATCGAACCAGTCCATTTTATAGATGCCGGTAAACCGGTAGTCCCTCTCTGGGGACCAGTAAGTGACCCCCGGGTTAAAATTTACGGTTTCCCGGGTGGCCAGCCGGACGCCATTCTGGCCTCCATGGCCAATATGGTAAATCAGTATATCTTCCGACGGGTAGTAAGTGATATCGTCCCAGACCTCATCCGGCAGGACAATGTATGGCTACCCGTCTTTTTCGATTCGGAACCGAAGTCCAGAAACGGTATCATCGACCAACTGGTAACCATCCAGAACCCGGTTAATTTCTTCCCGGCCGGACACTCCCTCGCGGGGGTTTATACTTTCCGTACGGGATTCATAAAGCCGCAAGAAGTCGGGATAGGGCAGGCGACGGACCCTGAACCGGTGGCCATCGATCTCATATGTCCTGTCGAACATCCCGTAGTCGGTCCCGAATACGTCCGGCTCCTCCGACCGAGATTGCTTCACTGCGTTCGCAATGACGGGGAAATGTTTGCAATTATGGGAAAAAGCGTTATTGGGAGAAACCAGAAACGTCATAGCGAGGAGCAAAGCGACGTGGCAATCTCCTATCCCGGCAGAGCCGGGAATTATCCGCCATTTTCGCCGGGGCAGGATTAAAGTCGCAGGAGGGAGATCACCCGAACTACCATGTAGTGAGGGAAGCATCCCGCCGTATTATTCGATAATCTCGACCGTGTAACCCAGGTCCCCGATCGCTTTTGCTATGGCCTCGGCGTCGTTCTTCCGGGTGTCGAACTTAACGGTGACCATTTGGTTCTCCAGGTCCACGTCCATGTCTTTGACCCCTTTCTCGAACGGTATCTTCTTTTCCAGCTTGGCCTTGCAGTTGTCACAATGGACATTGACGCTAAAGACTACAGTCTCGACCTGCGCGCCCTTTTTCTCTTTGGGCTGGGCCTGCAAACCCTGCCACGGGAGCAGGAAGGCCAGTACGGTAACGGCAATAAATGCTATTTGTTTCATATTCAGAAAATTTTACTCTATAAAGGTAACGATTAAAACCTGCCGATGCGCATCCGCATACCGGCATATATCTTCCGTCCCATAAGCGGGCCCCATATACGGCTGCTGTCGAATCCCGTGCCGAACGGGTCCCCGGCGTCGATGATCGGGTTCTTTTGCCGGTAATCGAGCAGGTTCTCCACCCCGGCGTAAATGTCGAACCGCTTGGTATTTTTGGTGACCTGCAGGAAATAGACCGGGAAGAACGGCGAATTGCCCTCGTCGGAGTACCCGGCGAATGCCGGAAGCCGGGAGGGGCCGTTGAACTGCGCAGTGGCATCGAACACCCATTTGCGGAACTTCGTGGCATAGGAGAGGTTCACAAGGCCCCGGTAACGGGATGTCAGCGGTTTCTGCACCTTATACCAGTTGCCCTGCCCGTCCCGGTAAGTGATGCGGGTGTCGTTATAGCGGAACGCCGCGAACAGGTCGAGACCGGTGGTCACGGGCGCCGAAATGTCCACCTGCCAGACGTCCGCATAGGAGCGGTCCTCGAGGTTGTAGAAATAGATATTACGGCTGTCGCGCTCCATATCCACGATCGCTTGGTTCTGGAAATCGGTATGGAAGTAATCCAGGCTCAGGACGATGTTTTTCGATACGAGCACGGGGATATAGAACGAGATATTGGCGCCGTAATTCCAAGCCCGCTCGATATCCAGGTTATTTATGTTTCCCGCATCCAACTGGCGGGATGTGGCCATTATGCCGATATTGTCGGTGATGACGTTCGGCGAGCGGTAACCTTTGCCGGCCGAGCCGCGCAGTACGACGTTTTCCGACAGGGCGAGCCGGGCGTTGACCCTCGGTGTCAAAAGCCAGCCGTAGCGGCTGTTGTAATCCGCGCGGAAACCGGCAAGCAGGGTCAGCCGGTCCATCCAATCGTATGTATATTGGGCGTAAACTCCGCCCACTGCCTCTCTGCGCCCCAGATCGTAGGGCGTATTGTCGTTATACGATAGCCGGTCCTGATACGTGGCATCGATATCGTCGTAATTGAAACTGGCCCCGGCGGTATAACGGTGGGAAGTGTTGGAGATATAGGAACTGAACAGGGTGTTCAGGTAGACCGTATTCTGGGTGCCGTCGTAATCCTTCAGGCCGAACCGGGAATCCTGCCGGTAGTTGGTAAAGCTGGTAATGATCCCCAGGCTTTGCCCCTCCCGGTCTCCTATGGAAATCCCCGTTTTGTTGAACAGGCTGAAACTGCGGTTGATTATGTCGGTGGTATAACGGTCCGTAGCCGTAGCCACTTCGGATGTTTGTCCCCCCTCCCTTTTGTCGTAAAGGAAACGGAATCCCGTACGCGATTCGATGCCTTTTGCCGCGTCGATCCACATCCAGCGGTTATAGGCGTTGACGAAACGGGTGCGCGGCTGGTCGAGGAACCCGTCGTGGTCCCGGTCGTGGCCCTTGCGCTCGGCCGATCCGTGCAGGAAGATACCGGTAGATAGTTTGTCGTTGATCTGGACGGCCGACGTGATATTGGCTTCGGCCCGGGACGACTCGTCCCCGTAAAGGTTTATGAACAGGGTCTCGGCCTGGTCGGGTTTCTTGAACTCGAGGTTTATCTGGCCCGTGACCGATTCGTACCCGTTGACCACGGACGACGCCCCTTTGGATATCTGGATGGAATGGAGCCACGGCCCCGGAGTAAAACTCCATCCGTATGTGGCCGCCAGCCCCCGCATAGTGGGGATGTTCTCGTCCATCATCTGTGTGTAAATGCCCGAGAGGCCCAACAACTGCACCTGCTTGGCGCCGGACACGGCGTCGGTGAACCCGACGGTGACCGTGGCGCTGTTCTCGAAACTTTCCGAAAGGTTGCAGCAGGCCATCTTCAAGAGTCCGGCACCCGTGATGGTCTCTATCTTTTGGGTAGCCAGCCGTGAGAACGTGGTGCCACTTTGACGGCCGTGAACCACCACCTCTTCCAAAGCTGTCGGGTGGAGGACTATCTCTACGCCGGATATACCGGCCATATTAAAAGTGTTGTAAGTTTCGGTGACACCGGAATATCCCAGGTAGGAAAATTCGAGCCGGGTTACCGGCCCGTCGTCGAAACCGATGGAGAACGCCCCGTTATGGTCCGTCAGCACACCGTCCGGTTTGTCGGCGTACCTTACGGTAGCGCCGGCCAGCGGGATTAGCTCTTCTGCTTCCTGCCCGTATACATGCCCTTGGATAAGTCCGTTTTGTACGCCGGGCCGGGAAAGTGTCGGCGTTTGCTGATTGTATTGCAGTTCGAATTCCACATAGTGTTCGTCGTAGTCCGATATATCGATAGTTTGCGATATATAATCCGGGTAAGATGCCGTTAACGACCGGGAGCCGTTTTGCGGGGCCTCGATAGTAAAACGGCCGTCCGCATCGGTAGTAGTGCTGACGGTGGTTCCCTCCCACAGGACTACTGCGCCTGCCAGATCGACCCTGCCGCCGTCGTCGACACCGATAACCCGCCCGGTAAACGTTTGCCCTGCGGCCGGGAATGTGCAGCACATACCGAACAATATCACTATCGGCCACGTTATTATTTTGCCTTTCATAAGATTACAGTTCACCCCGGTAAAGTTAGGCTAAAACCGTCCAGATTGTGCCGGACCTGCCGGTCATTAGGGCTAAAATAGATATAAATACCCCGCCGGGTATTTCGTGCGGGCAAGTGGTTCGCCGCTTTCGGATACCGTAACCGTTAAAAGAACGGGGCCGGGATCATCCGATCCCGGCCCCGCTATCTATCAGCATGTTATTACAGGTCTTCCACGTTCTCATCCAGTACGGCTTTGAACAGGTCGATATCGCCGTTACAGGAGTTGAAGATATAGGCTTTGGCCTCGGTAACCTTGGCGTATGCCAATTTGGCATAAACCTCCGCCGGATTGCGGTACATATCCGCATTGGCGGCCTGCCGCATTAAGAGGTGGGTGATTATGATATGTCCGGCCATCTCAACCATCCGGCGGGCATGGAAGTCTATCTGCTCCCCGTCACCCGACGCTGTTACCCTTTCCACACACTTCTGGTAGTCCTCCCTCAAGCCGGCCATTTGTTTGAACACGGCCTCCATATCGCTCGGGTACTGAGCCTCCTGCTCGTACTGGATGATCTTGGAAAGGTAGGTCCCGGTAGTGACATGGCGAATGGCCGCAACCACCTGCAACTGCGAAGTGCCCTCGTAGATGTTGGTGATACGCGCGTCACGGTAATACCTCTCGACCGGGTAGTCTTTCATATAGCCCGATCCCCCGAGCACCTGCAGGGCGTCGTATGCTTCCTGGTTGGCGTATTCGGTGGCAAATAATTTAAGAAGCGGGGTGAACGCGTCGGCCAGTTTCGAGTATTCTTTCTGCTCGGCACGCTCCTCGGGTTCCAGCTTACGGTCGTGGCTGATGTGGATAAGGTCCTTGTATATCTCCACGAACCGCGTGGTCTCATACAGCAGGGCGCGGGAACCGTGGAGTTTGGCTTTCATATTGCTCAGTATCTCGAACACGGCCGGGAACTCGATTATGGGTTTGCCGAACTGCTGGCGTTCGTGGGCATATTTGAGCGCTTCGCGGTAAGAGGCCTCGCTGATGCCTACTGCCTGCGCGCTCACACCCAGGCGGGCGGCGTTCATCAGCGACATTACGTATTTGATAAGGCCCATCTTGCGGTCGCCCACCAGTTCGGCCGGGGCGTTGGTGAACACCAGCTCACAGGTCGGAGACCCTTTGATACCCAGTTTGTTCTCGATACGGCGCACCTTGGTCGCCCCGCTGTTCTTGTCATAGACGAACATCGAGAGGCCGCGGGCGTCCCTGGTTCCCTCCTCAGAGCGGGCCAGTACGAGCGAGATCTCGCCGTCCCCGTTGGTAATGAACCGCTTTACACCGTTGAGCAGCCATGTCTGTTTCTCCTCGTCCCAATGGGCCTTGAGCATTACGGCCTGCAGGTCCGACCCCGCATCCGGCTCCGTAAGGTCCATCGCACAGGTCTCCCCGGCCGATACCCTGGGCAGGTATTTCATTTTGATCTCCTCGGAAGCGAACTCGTTGAGGGTCTCGGCGCAGTCCTGCAGCCCCCAGATGTTTTCGAACCCGGCGTCGCCGCGGGCGACCATCTCATTGGTCATAACGAAGCATATCAGCGGCATGTTGAGCCCGTCGTACTTTCGGGGCAGGGTGATGCCGGACAGGCCGGCCTTGACCAGCGCGTCGAGGTTGCGCTGGGTGCCCGGGGCGTATTCCACCCGGTCGTTGACCACTTTGGGACCCACGTGGTCCACATCCTCGGCGTTGGCCGCAATGACGTCGGCGCACACCTCGCCCGTGATCTCCATCACGCGGCGATAGCTGTCCATTGCATCCTCGAAGTCCGCCGGGGCGTAGTCATACTTGTCTTTGTCCTCGAAACCTTTTTCCTTAAGTTCCACCATCCGTTTCATCAGCGGATGGTCGAGCTGGAACTGCAGGTCTTTATTGTCTAAAAAAAAGTTTGCCATGATCTTGTTGTTTTAAGGTAATAATCCGTGCCCGGTCAATATCGCGCGGAATCGATCCGCATTACCGTTCAACCCTTTCTTCGGGACGGTTATGGCCGAAAGGGCCGAATCGTAAATAAAGAAATGGTCTTTGGTTTCCCCGGCTTTAACGACGCCTTTCCACTGCAGGCAGGTTCGCTTCCACTCTTCGGTTAGTTCCAGCATTTCCTCGCCCAGTGTGAGGGTCTTAGCGCCCAGAAGGGATGCGTTGCCCGGCTGGTCGTAAAGTTTTTTGGCTATGCGTACGGAAGTTTTGCGGAGTAATTTCCAGAAAAGGAAAAATAATGCCCCGAAAAAGACAAGAACCAGGATATCGTCCGTTTCCACCGTATGGGTGGATACCGCTTTGATCCCCAGCAGCAGGATAAGTAACATGGCGGTTCCCCACATCATGTACTTCACCACGGAGCTGACTTTCCTGTCATGATCCATATAATGGGCCTGGAAAGCTATCAGGTCGTCGAGCGATATTGTGTAGCTTACGGTCACTTACTTGCTGTTCTGCTTGTAATACTTTATCATTTTGGGGATCACCTCGTTAACATCGCCCGTGATGGCATAGTCCGCTATCTTGTTGATAGGAGCCTCGGGGTCGGTGTTGATCGAGATTATCATCGACGACTGGTCCATCCCCGCCGTGTGCTGTATCTGGCCCGAGATGCCGCAGGCGATATAAAGCTTCGGGCGGACCGTAACCCCGGTCTGGCCGATCTGGCGGGCGTGTTCCGCAAACCCGGCGTCCACCGCCGCGCGCGAAGCGCCCACTTCGGCACCGAGGACTTCGGCCAGCTCGAACAGCAGTTTGAAATTGTCTTTCGACCCCATGCCGTAGCCGCCCGATACGATTACCGGAGCTCCCTTGACGTTGATCTTGCGCTCTTCCATGTGCCGCTCGATTATCTTCACGGCAAAGTCGGCGTCGTTGAGGTATTTCTTGTAGTCGATAACTTTCAGCTCCCCGGCGCCGGGCGTGGCGGCTTTCTCTTTTTTCATCACACCCTCGCGTACGGTCGCCATCTGGGGGCGGCAGTCCGGGTTGATGATGGTGGCGATGATATTGCCGCCGAAAGCCGGGCGTATCTGGTAGAGCAGGTCCTTGTATTCGGTGCCGGTCTTGTTGTCCTTGTGTTCGCCGACGACCAGGCTCGTACAGTCGGCCGTAAGCCCGCTGTGGAGCGCGGAAGATACCCTCGGCCCCAGGTCCCGGCCAACTACGGTGGCCCCCATAAGGGCGATCTGCGGTTTCTCCTGTTCGAAAAGCCCGCACAGGATAGCCGAGTGGGGCAGGGTGCGGTAAGGGTCCAGCTCCGGGGAGTCGGCCACCCAAACGGTGTCCGCGCCGTAGGCGGCCAGTTCTTTTTCTATCCCCGAAAGGTTGTGGCCGATAACCACCGCTTCGAGTTTGCATCCCAGCGTATCGGCAAGTTCGCGGCCCTTGGTCAGCAGTTCGAGACTTACGTCCACGACCCTGCCGTTCTCCAGCTCGCAATATACCATTAGATTGTTCATCTTTCTCTGCAAATTTTAGTTTAACCCAGGGTGTGGCTGGCGATAAGCTCGGCCATCAGTTCGTTAATGTCGGCATCGGCGGCCGTGAGCCGCTTGGCCTCCTTGGCCTGGAACACCACGTTCTCGATGGCCTTTACCTTGGTCGGCGACCCGGCAAGGCCCAGCTGGCCGTCTTCGGCGTCCACGTCCGCTACGCTCCATTCGCCGATCTTCAGGTAGTCCTTGTTCTCGTACATCTGGGTGTAGTCCGTGTCCATCTCCTGGAGCTCGGTCGGGATGCGGGCGTGTTTGTATTTCATCACCCTCTTGGCGTGCTGCGGGCGGCACGGCTCGGCGGACCCGTTTACGGTAACCACCAGCGGCAGCGGCGCGCTGACGACCTCTACGCCGTGGTCCAGCCTGCGCTTAATGACGATCTCGGTATTTTGGTCGTCGAGCGAGACGATCTGTTCGGCATAGGTCACCTGCGGGATACCCAGCTTCTCGGCGACCTGCGGACCCACCTGGGCCGTGTCCCCGTCGATAGCCTGGCGGCCGGCGATAATGATGTCGGGCTGGATCTTGAGAAGCGCCCGGGAGAGGGCGTAGGAAGTGGCCAGGGTATCGGCCCCGGCGAATTTGCGGTCGGTAAGCAGCACGCCCCCGTCGGCCCCGCGGAACATGGCGTCGCGGATAATGTCCGCGGCGCGGTGGGGCCCCATGGTGAGCAGGTGCACCGTACTTCCGGGACGCGAATCCTTGAGGATCAGCGCCTGTTCGAGGGCGTTAAGGTCTTCGGGGTTGAAAATCGCGGGCAATGCCGCGCGGTTCACCGTCCCGTCCGCTTTCATGGCGTCCTTTCCCACGTTGCGTGTGTCGGGGACCTGTTTGGCCAGGACGACGATCTTTAACGGTTTCTTCATTCTAAAGTTCTATTTTGGTTTTAATCGATAGCCGGGTGAGGGCCTTTACCCCGGGCGGTGTTACGCCGGGGCAAAACAGCTGCAATTTACTCAAAACTGTCCGAAATCCCAAGGGCTTCCCGCACCCTTGAACGGGGGGATGGCCGTAAAAGAAGTTCGATAGGGAGGAAAATGGGGAGGGTAAAAAAAGGCGGCCTGCCGAACCGGACAGGCGCAAGCACATCGTTCGCCTAAGCTGTGCCGTATCCGTTTAGTAACCAGCTTTTCAAGCAGGCCGCCGTAATATCCTATCGCTGCCGGGGAACGTGTCGTAAATGAAAACCCCGGTACGCAACTGCATCCGGGGTTGTACAACGGCCGTTAGGCTTTTATAAAAAAGCAAACGGCTTTTCCCCGACATGGACCGATACACTTAAGCGCTACACGAAAGCAGGCCGGCCGGATACTCGGCCGTTTGCAGCTTCTTTGCCGACCGGACGGCAATATAGCAAAAAGACCGGAAAGTATAGCGAACGGCTGTCGGCCATGGCGGCCGAACGGGCGGCCCTCTGCCGGCCGCTTCGAATAAAAAAAGCCCCCATACTGTGTACGGGGGCCGCCTGTTTGGATCAAGTCATTAATTTCCTGTGCGAACCTTATCTTTACTCATCTTTATAACTTATAATTACAAGGTTGAGGAAGTGACCCGCTCCGTCAACAGGTTTAGTCCAGGTTACCGGCCTCGGCGCGGGCTATCATGTCGCGGTTGGCGGTAATGTATATCTCGACGCGGCGGTTTTGTGCCCGTCCCTCGGCAGTGGAGTTGTCGGCAACCGGAGAGTCGTACGCCAAACCCTGGATGGTCTCGAACCGCGACGCCGGTACGCCGTCCCCCATAAGGAAGTTGGCAACGGCCTGTGCGCGTTCCTGCGAGAGCTTCTCGTTAATGGCACGTGATCCGGTATTGTCGGTATGGCCGTAGATAGTAATGTCCGTATCCGGCTCGTTCCTAACGGCTTCGGCAAATTTGTCCAACGACTGGCGCGACGAGGAGCTGAGGTCTGCGCTGCCCGTATTGAAAAGGATGCCGTCCTTGAACGTCACCTTGATAGCGGTCAGCCCGTTGTCGTCCTGAACGGTCTCTACTTCCGCGTCCGGGATCGCCTCGGCGATCTCCTGCTGGCGCTTCTGCATCCTGCTCCCGATAAGCGCGCCCGCACCGGCACCAACGCCCGCGCCTACGGCAGCACCTATGGCGGCACCCTTGCCGCCGCCTACGATAGCACCCAGACCGGCGCCGGCAGCCGCGCCGCCGCCCGTACCGATAAGGGCGCCTTTACCCGTTTTACTCATCCTGCTCGTAGACGAACAGCCGGCCATAACCATAGCCGCAACAGCAACCGCCACAATAATAAATTTTCCTGTCTTCATAACAATATATATTAATCAATTAAATTTCCGGAATATCCGTTTCGGATCCTCCCCGGTAACCGGGAACGGGAACACGGTATCACGCTATCCGGTTATCAATTGCAAAATCCATGCAGGTTATGGGCCCACGCAATAAAAAACCGCCCGGTCGGGGGCGGTTTCGGTATATTTCGGTATGGGAGGGAGTTATCGCAGGATGGTTTCCTCGCGGTCGGGACCGACGGAGATGATCTTTACGGGAACCCCGCATTCGGCCTCGATGAATTCGACATATTCCCGGAACGATCGCGGCAGGTCTTCCCACCGGCGTATCTTGGAGAGGTCTTCGCTCCAGCCCGGAAATTCGCGGTAAACCGGCTCCAGCTGCCCGTCCAGTTCGTAAGGGACCGTGGGGGTTTCGCCGTCCGGGGTTTTATAGGCCACGGCGACTTTAACCGTATCGAAGCCGTTCAGGACGTCCGATTTCATCATTATAAGGGCCGTGACGCCGTTGAGCATAACGGTGTATTTCAGCGCGACCAGATCCAGCCAGCCACAGCGGCGGGGCCGGCCCGTAGTGGCACCGAACTCTTTGCCCGCTTCACGCAGCCGCTCACCGGTGGCGTCTTCCAGCTCCGTAGGGAAAGGGCCGCCGCCCACGCGGGTACAGTAGGCCTTGAATATGCCGAAAACTTCGCCTATGCGGTTCGGGGCCACGCCCAGACCGGTGCAAGCACCGGCACACAGTGTATTGGAAGAGGTCACGTAGGGATAGGTGCCGAAATCCACGTCCAGCAACGCCCCCTGGGCACCCTCGGCCAGGACCGGTACGTCCCCGTCGATATATTTGTTCACGACATACTCGCTGTCGATAAATTCGAAGCGGCGCAGTTTCTCAATGCCCTCGAACCACTGCCGTTCATATTCGGCAACGTCGAAACTGTAGTCGTACTGGGACAGCATGCCCAGGTGCTTGGCCTTGAGGGCTTCGTACCGCTCCATGAACTTCCCGGAAACTATGTCGCCCACACGCAGGCCGTTGCGGCCGGTCTTGTCCATATAGGCCGGGCCGATGCCCTTTAGCGTAGACCCTATCTTGGTCTTACCCTTGGCCGCCTCGGAAGCCGCATCGAGGATACGGTGGGTAGGCATTATAAGGTGGGCCCGTTTGGAGACCTTGAGGCAACCGCTCAGGTCCGCACCGCCGGCCTCGAGCTGCTCCACCTCCGCGGCAAGGATGACCGGGTCGATCACCACCCCGTTGCCGATAATGTTAACCGTACCGGGGCGGAAGATACCCGACGGGATGGTATGCAGCACGTAGCTCTCCCCGTTGAAATGGAGCGAATGCCCCGCATTGGGACCGCCCTGGAAGCGCGCTATGACTTTATACCCGGGAGTGAGCACATCCACTACTTTCCCCTTGCCCTCGTCGCCCCATTGCAGGCCGAGCACTACATCTGTCTTTTTCATTAAAATTGTTCGCTGATTTCGGTAAAGGCAAATTGCCGTCAAAAATAACCCTTTTTTTATAATTACCATACCATAGCCCCGCGATAGTTGCAGCCGTGCAATAAAAAGACGCACCGGGGCGTTCGGCAAATATACCCCGCCGTTCGGAAAAAATATCGGGCGGCGGCCCGCAGTCCCTCTGCCTGACGGAAAACCGAACTTAAAAGAGGCGCGGGGGAATAATTTATGGCAAATTTTGACAGACTCTTATTATCTTAGCGTGCGGAAAATCCGACGAACATTTATGCGCAGGACCGCGATCCTAATACTTTTGCTCACGATACCCGTCTTTTCGGCCGCCTATGGGCAGCTGAACAAGGCTTATTTTAACTATATCGGGGCCGTATTCCTTAACGATAGCAAGTACGAGAGCGCCATAGAAACCCTCAATATACTGCTGAGGGTCGACCCGGAGGCATACGAGGCCTACTTCCTGCGGGGGGTGGCCAAATATAACCTCGACGACCTGCTGGGAGCCGAACAGGATTTCTCCACCGCCATCGAGAAGAATCCCGTCTATACGCTCGCCTACCGCAACCGTGCCATCACCCGCTCGCGCCTCGGGAATTACGACGACGCGCTTAAGGATTTCCAGGAGGCGGTGGACCTGCGTCCCGACGTTGCGGGGACCTATTTCAGCCGGGGGGTTACTTTCTTCCTGAGCCAGCAGTTCGAGAATGCCATAGAGGACTTTAACCAGTTCCTGAAATACGAGACTAAGGTCTCGGACGCCTATATCAACCGGGGCCTGTGCTACCTGCACCTGCAGGATACCATCCGCGCCTACGAGGATTTCAACGCCGCCATCCGCACCAACAGGGAGGACCCGCGCGGGTATTACTTCCGGGGTACCCTCCACATGGCCCAGCAGGAATACGACATGTCCCTGCTCGACTTCGACAAGGCCATCCAATGCGACAGCACCTATGTGCCCCCCTATTTCAACCGCGCCGTGGTGTATGCAAATACCCAGCGGCCGGTGCAGGCAATCGGTGATTTCGACCGTGTATTGCAGCTGGACTCGACCAATTCGCAGACCTATTTCAACCGCGCCATCGTGCGTTCGCAGATCGGGGATTACAACCGTGCCCTGGAGGATTACGACATGGTGGCCCGCTACAGCCCGGGTAACGTACTGGTTTATTACAACCGTGCGGGGCTGTACCAGCAGCTGGGGAATTACGAAAGGGCCGTCGAGGATTATACCCGGGCCATCGAACTCTATCCCGACTTTGCCAACGCATACCTGGGCCGGGCCGGTGTGAAATACACCCTGGGCGATATGAGGGGATCCCGTTCGGACCACACCATTGCCAACCAGAAGATAGCCGAATACCGCTCCAAACTCAACGACAGCACATTCTCCATATATGCCGACACCTCACGCAACTTCAACCAGCTCCTTGCATTCGAGTCGAGGATGACAGGTTCGCGTATCGGAGGGACGGCTACGGACGAAGAAGCCCATGTAAGGCTGCTGCCCATGTACCGCTTCTCGCTCACCCACCCGGATTCCATTCCGGCGCCCTCGCCGGGACGTTACCGCCTGGAACAGCTCGAGATATTCCGGGATGAGATGGACAACCCCTACCTTGTGCTTACAACCACGGAGAGCGACCTGCCCGCCGATTCGCTGCTGGCGTACGACCGCCAACTCGAGGAAAAGATAGCGTTCGGGCGCGGGGAATGGCCCGACCTGTTCCTTCGGGGCATTACCCAGTCGCAGGTAAAGCAGTATACCAGTTCGGTCAATACCTATACGGAAGCGATCGACCGCAACCCGACCAACGCATTCCTGTATATCAACCGCGCTACGACCAGGAGCGAAATGATCGATTTCATTTCGTCCATCGACAACTCTTACCAGCGCATTACCATAGATTCGGACCCCACGAGCAGGCTTATGAACAGCTCCACCCGGGTTTATACGTATGACGATGCGATAGCCGACCTGAATAAGGCCGCTAAGCTCCTGCCGGAATTCGCGCATATATACTATAACAGGGCGATACTGCTTGCCCGCTCCTCGCGGATGCCCGAGGCGTTCGAGGATTTCACCCGGGCCATCGAGCTCTATCCCGATTTTGCGGAGGCTTACTTCAACAGGGGCCTTATACAGATATATATGAAAGATACCCGCAAGGGGTGCCTCGATCTGAGCAAGGCCGGGGAACTCGGTCTCAGCCAGGCCTACGAGATACTGAAAGAGTACACCCCGCTGGACGATTAAAATGACAGGACACTGCTGACAACCACCTGCTCGCGGCCGCAGCATAGATGTTTACGCTGCGGCCGCTTGCGGTTAATCAAATACCCGAACAAATGACAGAAACTCTACGCCGCAAGATCTCCTCCTCGCCGGTAGCCCGTTGGACGGTGCTGGCCCTGGTCTCCCTGACAATGCTCACGGGATATATCATCACGGACATAATGGCCCCGCTCAAAACCATGCTCGAGCAGCAGAACGGGTGGAACTCGGCCGAATACGGCATATTCACGAGCGGATACGGCCTGTTCAATATCTTCCTTGTGATGCTCATTATCGGGGGTATCATCCTCGACAAGATAGGGCCCCGGTTCACCGGATTGCTGGCCGTTGTGCTGATGATCATAGGAACGGCGGTGAAGTACTGGGCCATCTCCAGCGATTTCGGCAGCGGGGTGGTCTCGCTGACCCTTTTCGGTAAACAGCTTTTCGCCTTGAAGTCGCAGGTGTTCTTCGCCACTTTCGGCTTTGCCATCTTCGGGGTGGGTATCGAGATGATCGGGATCACGGCAACCAAGATCGTGGTAAAATGGTTCACGGGCCATTCGCTGGCACTGGCCATGGGCCTTAACGTGGCGGCGGGTCGTATAGGTACGGCCATTTCCACCGGCTTCGCGCTGCCGGTAGCCAAATATTTCGGCAATCCGTACCAACCCCTGCTTCTTTGCCTGCTGGCCCTTTGCATCGGCCTTATGGCCTACCTCGTGTTCGTTATGATGGACGCCCGGGCCGATAAGGAACGGGCCATCGAAAGATCGGCCCTCCCGGAAAGCTCCGCGTCGGAAGAGGAAAAATTCAGGATCGCCGATATCTGGTCCATCTTCCGGCTTCGGGGGTTCTGGTACATTACTCTCCTGTGCCTGCTGTTCTACTCCGCCGTGTTCCCGTTCCTGAAATATGCGACCGAGCTGATGATAATGAAGTTCGGGGTCTCATCGGCCTGGGCCGGTTCGATACTTTCGCTTATCCCGATCGGGAATATGATAATGACCCCTATCTTCGGATCAATATACGACCATAAGGGGCGCGGGGCAACGATAATGATGATCGGGGCCTTGCTGCTGGTATTCGTTCACCTGCTTTTCGCCGTCCCGGCACTCAACGCCGCATGGATGGCCGTTGTGCTTATGTTGTTGCTGGGGGCGGCTTTCTCGCTGGTTCCGTCGGCTATGTGGGCCTCTGTGCCGAAGATAATTTCGTTCAACAAGCTGGGAACGGCTTACTCGCTGATATTTTATATCCAAAATATCGGCCTTTCCGGGGTGCCGCTGCTTATCGGGTTCGTGCTGGACAGATATTGCCGCAGGGGTGAAATTATGGTGGACGGGGTGATGACAACCAATTACGACTATACCATCCCGATGCTTATCTTTGCGCTGTTCGGTATCATGTCGGTTGTTTTTGCATGGCTCCTCAAAAAAGAAGACGCCCGCAAAGGTTACGGACTGGAAAAACCGAATATTGAAAGTTAACGTCGCCGGCAGAGGATATTTTAAAATAAGATAATCTTTCTATGATATTATTTCAAAAAATTAAAAAACCGGTTATGAGAAAACTGTTTTTTTGCCTGATCGCTTGTGCGTTCGTAATAAATTCCAACGCACAGGAACTTCAATACCCGAAACTGAAAACCCAGATGGATTCCGTATCGTTCTATCTGGGTGTCGATATAGGCGTAAGCCTGGGTAGTATGGACAGGGAACTTATATTGGATTTCGTATACCAGGGCCTGGCCGAGGGATTCAGACTTGGAGGGGAATTGGATAAGACGGAAATCCATAATTACCTGCGGTATTACTATCAGGAGGTACAGCCCGCTAAAAAACTTGTCCAGGTTGAAGAATACCTGGAAACGGTAGCCGAACTTCCTAACGTTCAACGCACAGAATCGGGATTGCTGTACGAGATAATTAACGAGGGGGATATGCGTTACCGTGCCGTGGAAGACGAGGACGGAGTGGAAATAATCTATACGGGGAACCTTCCGGACGGGACGGAATTCGACCGCAACGACGATGGAGTAATCTTCCAGCTTAACCGGATCATTCCAGGTATGGCCGAGGGGTTGAAGCTCGTCGGTAAGGGCGGACGCATCAAACTTTATATCCATCCGGACTTGGGTTACGGGACATATGGCGGTGGCGGCATTATTCCCCCGCAATCGGTCCTGATATTCGATGTGACCGTGCTGGACGCTCCGGAGAATTAAGATTAACTACGGATTGCACGGGCATTGCCCGTCGCAGTCTCCCGGGGATTCGGTCTCCAATGTAGCGTGGGCAATCCCTATCTCTTTCAGGACACATTTTACTTTATGACGAATACGGGCCGCCTGTGTGGCGTCCCGTACGGCGATATGGGCCGTAAGGGCGGTTTCGGTGGTGCTGAGGGGCCAGATGTGGATATGGTGGACGTCGAGTATGGCGTCGTCTGCCTCGCGGATGGTCCGGGCCACAAGGTCAGGGTCGATATCCGGCGGTACACCGTCAAGGGAGAGACGGATGCTTGCCGTCAGCAGGTTCCACGTCGAGAAGAAGATCACCACGGCGATAACTATCCCGATTATCGGATCGAGCGGGTACCATCCGGTCAGGCTGATCACGATGCCCGATACGAGCACCCCGACCGAGACCAACGCATCGGCCGCCATATGCAGGTAGGCTCCCTTAACATTTATGTCCGTGTCCTTATGCCTGAGGAACAACCAGGCCGTGAACGCGTTTATGATTATGCCTACTCCCGCCACCCATGCCACTATGCCGCCCTGAACCGGCTCGGGTGCGATAAGTTTCAATATGCTTTCGTAAATGATGAAACCGACCGCCACAAGCAGGATACACGCGTTAGCCAGCGATACTATAACGGTGCTTTTCTTCCGGCCGTAGGTATATTTCTCGCTGGGCTTTTGCCGCGCCAGGCGGAACGCGAACATCGCAAGTGCGAGGCTGATAACATCGCTCAGGTTATGGCCCGCATCCGAGATCAGCGCTACCGAGCCGACAAGGATGCCCGCAATAAATTCCACCGCGACGAAAACCAGGTTCAAGGCGATACCGATCGTGAAAGCCCTGTTGAGGTATTCGCCTGCGGGGACATGATGCGCAAGCCCATGGCTATGATCATGTTTATTACCGTTATGGTCCGTTCGCTTCATCGGCAGGTAAAATTAATGAATCCTGACAATTATTTTGCCGTGGGGGATAATTCGGGCGAAATAATTTATTAAATTTGCAACCCCGGTGACCTTTCGAAAGGAGAGATGGCAGAGCGGTCGATTGTGGCGGTCTCGAAAACCGTTGTACCTCACGGTACCGGGGGTTCGAATCCCCCTCTCTCCGCAAAAGGAACAGTGTCCGATGGACGATTACCTAAATAATAGCCCCGTCTATGCAAAGCATAGTAACGGCGCTATTATTTAGGTAATAAACCTGCCATATGCAGGTGCTGTTCCTTTTGAACGTGCCCGCCCGGCGAGGGCAGGGGATATGTAATCCCCCAGCCGGAAAAATAACCGCTCCAGTTTGCTGACAGGCTGTTTGTTTTATTTATTTGATTACGGCTTTGCCGTGTGTTGCTGTGTTTTTAACGTGCCCGCTCGGCGAGGGCAGGGATATTTAATCCCCTCTGCCGGAGAAATGAACTGCTCCGGCTTGGTTTGAGGAAAGTATATAATCAATTAAATAACTGCCGCCGGCAGCTATCGTATACTACGGCCATACTTCTGTAAAACCGACTATGATAATTTCGGAATCGCAATGGAAGTAACCTGTTCGGTGGCCTATGTCGAGGGTGTCGCCGGGAATTTTTATGGAATACCGTTTTTTTAGCAGCACCTCTTTTTTATCGAAGTTTACAGATCCGGGGACCGGACCGTATTCCGGATAAATACCGCAGGTAACATACAACTGATTCTGCGGTAGCTTGTAAAATAAAAAACTGTTGCCGCCGGCTGCGGCATTATATATTTCGAAACATTAGAATCCGTCGGTTTTATCCCCTGAGCCAAAAAGGAATTGGAGCAAGGAGCCATCCGCCGAATATACGGTGTAGATAACAGTATCTTCTCCATTGATGGCTATTACCAGCTCGTATTTTTCAGTGTCGGGCCAAAGGGTTTTTCGCACAAAAACGCTGTCGATATTTTCGTGTGCACCCAGTTCCGGGTTAAAAACCGGCATACCGGCATCCACGGCGAAAAATAAAAAAGATAACAGACCTGTTGCAAGTAATTTCATAATTGCCGAATAACCTTAAAAAACTCATATCCCGTTCCAAGATAGCGATTGTTTTAAATAGGATGATTTGTCGGATATGTATCCGGAACAAATACATTACATGAACCATCCCCGTATCAGCGTCGCGGTTTTTTCTCGTTTGGGTATTTACGGCTGGGGTTAAAATCCAGCCGAGCCGCAGGTAGACCATTTTATCGGTCGGTTTTTATGCATCTTGCCTGTCTTCATGCGGTCTGGGATTTCTTCCCGGAACCAGCAACATAAAGATTAATTACAGGCGGGTGGGGTAGTGAAATTAAAACCAAGTACAAAAATTGTATAATCATCTTCCAAAAAACCGTTATTTACGCGTCTTTATTGACGATAGTGCAGGGCCGGGTGTTTTGGAGGTTCGCAAATTTATCCTATTTTTGCCACGGGCAGTCTTTCTATATTACCGTGTGTTTTTTCAACAATCTGTGAAACTTCATGTACCGGACGAATATTTTACAAAAAATGGAGATTTTGCCTGTTATTTTTGGCAGACCGGTAAATTTTTCTAAACACACACACACACACACACACACACACACACACACACAATCTATCGCGCGTTAATTTAACAAAACAGTACATAATTCCAAACATTTACGTACTACCGATAACGCTATTTTCACGCCCTTTTTTGCTATCGTTTTCTTCCCGCCTGTGTCCCCGGTACTTATGTCTTCGGGTCGATCCCGTGTGTCCCACACCGACGGGATATTTTGTCTTTGCCCTTTAGCCAAACAAACCGGGTTGCCGGTATAATTTAAAACTGGACCGAATTTGAAACTACCTGTACCCTTTACCCTTTTTGTATTATTTTCGGTCTTCCCGCTGCCCGTTAGGGCGATGCAGGGGGACCCGGACCCGTATATCTTCTCGCAGATCGACCACCGGCAGGGCATGTCCAACAGCGCGGTCATCTGTATATTCAAGGACGATTCGGAACTTATGTGGTTCGGTACATACGACGGGGTCAACTGTTATGACGGTAGTGAGATGGAGATATACCGGGCTGATTTTTCCCGGTCCACCACGCTCGACAACAACGTCATTTACGGTATTTGTAATGCGGACGGGAACAATCTCTGGATCTCCACCCTGTTGGGCCTGAACCGCTTTTCGAGGGACGAGCGCCAGGTGGTCGCCAATTACAACGTCCCGCCCGGATCGTACCTCTGCTCCAATTCGTCGGGGAATACGTGGCTGGTAGGACAGGACAGTATCTCATACTACAATACCTGTCATCAGGAATTTTGTTGCGTCGAGATGAATTTCCTCGATATCCGCAGTACAAGCCAGAGGTCTTTCGTTACGGACGACGGAACCTTGTGGTTGTTCCCCGAGGGCGGGGATGCCTGTGACGTTTACAAACTGTCCCTGGATGGTTTCGACCGGGACCATTACTCCGTAAAGATCGGCCTTACGTCCTCACGGTTCCACCATAAACCCATCGAGAACATTTTCTACCAGGACAACGTCTCTTTCTGCTTCGTAGACTCGGACAAGGACCTTTATATGTACGATATCGGGCGCCAGGCCAAAGTGCGGGTACATAACCTCAATTCGCTTATGCGAAAGTACGGGCGCATTACCGGTATCGTCCCGTTCTACGACGATTTTATCATAGCTTTCCATACCAACGGACTGATCCGGCTCAATACGGCCGAGTCGTACCGCGAAGAGGTCATAGACCGTAACCTGCGGGTATTCGACCTGTATAAGGACCCGGTGCAGGGGATACTGTGGATCGGGGCCGACGGCCAGGGGGCCATGATGTACAGTAGGCGCCATTCCATTGCAACGAACCTTGTGACCGGAAGCCTGTCGCCGAACTTCACCCGGCAGGTGCGCTCGGTGATGACCGACCGGTTCGGCGGGCTGTGGTTCGGCACGAAAGGGGACGGGCTGATACATATTGAGGACTACGCCGCTGGTATGACCCCGGAAAAAACAACGGTCTTTTTCCCGGAAAGGTCGCAGCCAGCCCCGGCCTATACCCGGGGCGATGCGGAGTTTCCGGTGTTCGAACTAAAGCCCGGTAACTATATAGACGGTTTCTGGGTCGGCTCTGGGGCGTACGGATTGTTCTATTACCTGTTCGAGGACGGTACCCTGAGGCATCTGGAAGACCCGTCGGGCGACTTCCCCAACGAGGTGCACGACCTGCACGAGCCGAACGACTCCACCCTGTACGTAGCCACGGCCAACAGCGGTTTCCGCAGGCTTACGCTCGAACGGGCGGGCAACCGGATATCGATCCGCAGCCAGAAACAATACCGTTTTTTCCATGCCCAGCAGGAGATCAGGACGTTCTTCGCGATGGTACCCGAGAATGACACCATTCTATGGCTCGGCAGCCGGGAACGGGGACTGGTCCGGTTCAATACGGTCACGGAAGAATACCGTGTCGTTTCGTTGACAGAACGGATTGGGCGCAACGTGGACGACGTACTTTGTATTTGCCGCACGGCGGACGGGGATATGTTCGTGGGTACCACCGCTGGCCTGATACGGCTGGAATTCGACGGCAAGAGGATCGAGGCGCAGTATACCGGACGGGAACAGGGCCTGCCGAATGATATGATACACGGAATCCTCGAGGACCGCAACGGCTTCCTCTGGCTCAGTACCAACAAGGGGCTGATAAAATACAATCCGGCCAACGGATCTTCGCATACGTATTATTACAGCGGCGGTGTGCATATCGGGGAGTTCAGCGACGATGCTTTCTATAAATGCCCGTATACGGAGAGGCTCTTTTTCGGAGGCATCGACGGTCTGCTGTATATCGACCAGCACGGGCCTGTCGGTTTCGACTATTATCCCGAAATCCTGATACGCAAATTTTCTATCGCGGGAGCTGAGGTCAACCTGTCTGATTATATGGTGGGGCAGGGGCTGCAGTTCAAGTTCGGCGCGGACGGGTTCGCTTTTAAATTTGCCGCCCCGGACTTTATCTCGGGAGCCGATATAGAGTATTCGTGGATGCTCGAGGGTTACGATGCGGACTGGCATCCGTTCGGGATGCTGAGGGAAGCCTCTTACCGGGGGGTGCCGGCAGGTAACTATATCTGCAGGGTCCGTTACAGGAAAGATATTTTCGATACCGAATTCAAGCATTTCGAAATTCCGGTTCGCATAGTCCCGCTGTGGTACCAGACAACCTGGGCTATACTGCTGTTCACCTTTCTTGCGGTGGGGACCGTCGGGTATATAGGTTTCCTGGTTTACCGGTACGTGGAGAACAGGCGGCTTGTGGCCAGGCTCACCGAGAGCGAAAGCCGGAGCCTCTCGGGCAGCGGGACGGCGGGTATGAACCATCAGTTCATAGACGTGCTTGTCTCGATCTACCAGGCCTGCGATTATTTGCAGGCTGAGGATACCACTCCGACCGAGCGCAACGAGAAAGTAGCCCGCATCAGGGAGAACGTCATGTCGCTGTTCCTGCCTACGGGGATATTCCGGGGGGCGGGAGCCGGCAAATTCTTCCCGGTCACATTCTCCGTAGCGAACCATATCAACGTCAGGGAGATCACGGACGAAGTGATGGCCCTGCTGGCAGAGAGGAATTTCAAGGTGGACAATATCGAACTGGATATTCCCGTGGAACTGCGGTTCCCGGTCTACCGGAACGCTTTCCGGTACTTCTTCTATTATGTTTTCCTATTCGCCTGCGAATTGCGGCCCGTGCCCGGTTTTGCGGTCGCCGTATCGCAGGATGACGGTATGTTGACCGTCAATTTCCGCTCCGCCAAGGGGTTGCTCCGCAAACTGCATGACAGCCTGACCGACGAGGGTTACTTATTGCCGGTCGCGACCCGCGACCCGGACGCCGCGTTCGGGATGCAACTGCTGCACCGGTATGTCCGGGCAATGGTGGACCAGCTTAAACCCGTTGTGTCGTTCTCGGACACGGGCGGCGGTACCCGCCTGGGCTTCTCGTTCCGGCCGGCTATCATAGAGCAGCAGGCCACCGACCGGAAGAGCCTGCTGCTGCTCGAGGATAACGACGAGATGTACTGGCTGGTAAGCGAACTGCTCTCGGCGGAATATACCGTCCATCAGGTGCGCAGCGTGCAACAGGCCCTGGAGTTTATCCGCAATACCCCGCCCGTGGTCTTCCTGGTGGATATGATGATGTATGCCGATGCCGAGGACAAGTTCATGGAATTCATTAACCGCAACGGCTCCCTGCTGACCCGGACCGCGTTCATCCCGATGCTCACCTGGAGAACTTCTTTGGACATGCGGCGACAGTTGGTGATGCTTGCCGATTCGGATATTGTGCTGCCCTATGACATTATGTTCCTGAAAGAGATAGTGCACAAAGCTATCTACGGCCGCAGGGAAATCAAACCGATACACATCGACGGCCTGGGGGACTTTGCCGGGCTTATCACCTGCTCGAGTGACGATCAGGCGGAGTTCATTCGCAGGGTGCTGGCCGTCATCGAACGGAATATCGACCGGGAGGACCTCGGCTCTTCTTTCATAGCAGATCAGATGGCCATGAGCCCGCGCCAGTTTTACCGCAGGTTCAAGGAGATATCCGGCCTGCCGCCTACGGAACTAATCAAGAACTACCGTATGGAGAAAGCGGCCGTGCTCCTGCGCGACCCCGCGTTATCCATTCAGGATATTATCGCTGACGTGGGTATCGCCAGCCGCTCCTATTTCTACAAGGAGTTCACCCGCCGCTTCGGGATGACCCCTAAGAATTACCGGGACCAGCATTGCGGCGGCCCGGCAGCTCCATAAAACCACCCTTTCCCACCACTTACGGCGGCCGGAATTTCCCGGCCGCCGTTTTTTCTGGCACCGGGTTAAGACCCGGTGTGCTACGGATTGTGTCCGATTTGAACATCGGGGTTGTGCGCTGTTTGATCTGATCGCGCGTAAATTTTTGTTTTTCAGCTGTATAGATTGTGCTTTATTCGGCGGACGAATGCTCGTGATGACCTGCTTTTTATGGACAGAATTTTGGCGCAATTCAGGAAATCCGCCCCTGACCGTTTCAATAAGTTTACGCTCACCAATCCTCTTTTCAAAACTTACTAATCTAATAACTGGGAAAATGAATTTGTTGAAGAAAGTAGAACATTCTGCCAGTGCATTATGTTTACTGCTCATGCTGTTTGCCAGCATCCCTGCCGCATCCGCGCAGGATCCCGCTTCGGTCACCGGCCGTGTCACGGACGAGGACGGACTCTTCCTGGCCGGAGCGGCCATTATCGAAAAAGGTACGATGAACGCGACGGTGACCGACCAGAACGGCGGTTACAGCCTCGTGCTGAGTACCGCGAACCCCGTGCTGGAGGTGTCGTTCCTGGGGTATGTTACGCAAGACGTGCGCGTGGGTAACCAGCGGGTAGTCGATATCATACTGGTAGAGGACGTATCTGCGCTCGACGAGGTAGTGGTAGTGGGTTACGGCCACCAGAGGAAAGTCTCGGTGGTGGGTGCCCAATCGACCATGAGGATAGCCGACGTCAAGATGCCCACGGGCAACCTGTCCAACGCCCTTGCAGGCCGTATCGCCGGTATCGTGTCGGTTACGCGCAGCGGGGAGCCGGGCCATGACGACTCGGATATCTGGATACGGGGTTTGTCGACCCTTTCAGGCCAGAGTTCTTCGCCGCTTATCCTCGTGGACGGGGTGGAGAGGAGCCTGAACAACCTCGACCCGGACGACGTGGAATCGTTCACCGTACTGAAAGACGCCTCGGCTACCGCCGTTTACGGGGTACGTGGAGCCAACGGGGTGATCATCGTCCAGACCAAACCGGGTGTTGTCGGAACCCCTAAATTCACGGTGGACTACTACGAGAGTTTCACGCGTATGACAAGGGTCCCGAAAATGGCCGACGCATATACATATATGGACGTAGCCAACGAGGCGTATGCCAACGCCAACCCCGGAACCAAACCCCTCTACAGCCAGGAATATATCGTTGCCACCAAAAAGGCAAACGGTGTGCTGTATAACGACAATCCGTTGATATACAACCAATATCTCTATCCGGCGGTGAACTGGCACAAAGAAATGTTCAACGACTGGGGGCACAACCGGCGGGCCAACGCCAGTGTGCGCGGCGGGGTACCCAACGCCAATTATTACGTCTCGCTGAGCTATTACGGCGAGGAGGGTATGACAAAAAATTTCGAATTGGAGAACTATAATACCAAAATGCAATATGATCGTTTCAACTTTACTTCAAATGTCAATTTAAAACCGACTAACAAAACCCGCATCGATGTGGGTATATCCGGATACGTATCCACGGGCCATTACCCGCAGCAGTCGGCCGAGACCCTTTTCGCCTCCACGATGGAGATCAACCCGGTCTACCTGCCGCTGACCATGCCCGACGGCTCCCTGCCGGGGATAAATTCCAACGGCGACCTGCGCAACCCTTACATGGACCTTGCGCTGCGTGGATACTACCAGGAATTCAACAACACGATAAATACGAACCTTAGGGTCACACAGGACCTGGATTTCTGGAACTGGAGCCAGGGATTCACCGTATCGGCAATGGCCGCGTTCGACTCCTACAATTCGCGTACGCTGAACTATAACCGGTGGAGCGATATGTATTACTTTGCGGCGGACACCGATCCGGAGACCGGTCTGTGGGTCGAGGATACCATTTTCGACGACGAGGGCAATTACCGGATGAACCGTAACCGTGAGGGAAGCGACGAACTGAGTTTCGGCAATTCTTCAGCCGCTACCCGGACATCCTACGTAGAAGCGTCGCTGAACTATGACCGGGTTTTCGGCAAGCACCGTGTAGGCGGCCTTATGCTGTTCAACCAAAGGGTGTACCGTAACCTGAATTCGGACAGCCTGATCGGTTCGCTTGCGTACAAGAGCAGGGGTTACGCCGGGCGCCTTACCTATTCGTGGGACGACCGTTACCTGTTTGAAGCCAACGTCGGTATCAACGGTTCCGAGAACTTCTCGCCCAAGAACCGTTACGGTACGTTCCCGGCATTCGGGTTCGGTTGGGTGGTTTCCAACGAACCGTTCTGGGAGAGGATGAGCCGGTACGTGTCCTATTTCAAACTCAGGTATACCATCGGATGGGTCGGAAGCGACTCGGTGACCGACCGCCGTTTCATGTATCAGGGGACCATGGGCAGTATGTACGGCCTGCGCCTGGGTACGGACCATACCCTCCAAAGCGGATGGGGTGTGTCCACTTACGGTGTCGACGTGGGATGGTCGCGCTCACGCAAACAGGACGTCGGTGTCGACATCGGGCTGTTCCAGGATAAATTCTCGCTGACGGTGGACCTGTTCAAGGAGTACCGCGACAAGATATTCCTGCGTCGCCAGAGCAACCCCTGGTATGCCGGGTACGTAGAGGCCCCGTACGCCAATATGGGTGTAGTGGAGAACAAGGGTATCGAATTCCAGCTGGAATTCAACCAGAAACTTGGCAATCATGTATTCCTTACCGTACGCGGTAACGCAACATACAATAAGGACAAGATCATAGAGGACGATACGCCGTCTCCCATTTATCCGTGGCTCGAAACAAGGGGAACCAGCGTTAACGCCACGTGGGGTTACATCGCCGACGGGCTGTTCACCAGCCAGGAAGAGATAGACAACCACGCCACACAGTTCGGTACCGTACAGGTGGGAGACATTAAATACCGCGACCTTAACGGGGACGGCCGTATCGACGAGGACGACATGACCGTGATCGGCCGGGGCGACGTGCCGAGGATATATTACGGCTTCGGGTTCGACCTGCAGGTTCACAGCTTCTCGATCGGGGCCATCTTCCAGGGTACGGCACAGGCCGACCGCATACTCTCCGGCCGGGCCATCCAGCCTTTCTCGGGCCAGAACGGTCTGGATAACCTATATTCCAATATCGGCGACCGCTGGAGCCCGGACGACCCGACCAATACGAACGTGTTCTATCCGCGCCTGACATACAACAGCGAATCCAACACCAACAATACCCAGACCAGTACGTGGTGGAAGAAAGACATGAGCTTCCTGAGGCTCAAACAGCTGAACATCAATTACCGGCTTCCGCAACGCTGGTTGGACAAATGTTTCATGGACGACGCCAGCGTCTACCTGATGGGCACCAACCTGTTCACCATATCGAAATTCAAACTGTGGGACCCGGAACTCAATACGAGCAACGGTATCAAATATCCCAATACGCAGAGCTATTCGATCGGGGTAAAATTCAGTTTCTAACAATTAATGCGTTCGAGAAATGAAAAAGATAGTTAAGTTAGGTTTAACAGCGCTCTCGGCCTGCGCGGTGCTTACGGCATGCAGCGACTTTTTCGAGACCATTCCGGGAGTGCAGCTCGACCTGGAGGACACGTTCACAAACCGGTCCAAGACCCAGCAGTTCCTCTACAACGTTTATACATACATCCCGGACGACCATACCGGGGAGCGGTTCTATTCCGGAACCTCGGACCGTTACGGTGGTATCTGGGGCGGAGGCTCCATCGAGGGCAACTGGAGCTGGGACTGGCACGATTCCCATAAATGGAACCTGGGTGAAACCAGCTCGGGGTCGGATTACGTTACGTTCTGGTGGGAACACTATTACCAGGGTATCAGCAAAGCCAGCACGTTTATCCAGAACGTGGATATGAACCCGGAACTGACCGACGCCGAGAAAATAACATGGAAAGCGGAAGCACGCGCTCTCAGGGCATTATATTATTTCTATATTTTCCGTCAGTACGGTCCGTGTGTGCTCGTAGGCGAAGAACCGGTACCCCTGGTGTCGGATGCAAGCGAAATCCTTATGCCCCGCAGTCCGGTGGACTCATGCATAAATTATATAGTTTCCGAATTCGACCTTGCGGCCGAAGACCTGCCGAACGTCTACTCGGGCGGTAACCTCGGCCTGATCGACAGGGGGCAGTGCAAGGCCTACAAAGCCAAAATCCTGCTATATGCCGCAAGTCCGCTCTTTAACGGCAACACGCTGTTTTCGTCCGTAGTCAATACCGACGGCACCCCGCTATTCCCGCAGACCGAAGACCAGAGTAAATGGGAACGGGCCAAAGTCGCTTACGAAGAGTTCTTCAACGAATTCGTGCCGACCTATTACGACCTGCATTATGTGACGACCAACGGGGTGTTCGACCCGTACGAATCCTACCGGCAGGTGTCGAGCGGCTATTACATAAACAGCGAGAACATATCGGTCAAGGGAGTCGATCACAGCGACCTTAACTATGCCGTCACTCCTTATCACAACCACGTGAGCACCGATATCCGTGGTGGCCTCGGCTTTGCCGTGAGCCAGGAGTTCGTGGATATGTTCTTCACCGACAAGGGCCTTCGTATCGACGACGACCCGGATTACAAGGATTATGGGCTGAACACCACCCCGGACGCTTCATTTTACGGGTCGGCCCTGGACTACAACGACCCGGTTGTACCGAGCCGCAACTATTTCAAGGCAAACACCAATTACACCCTCAAACAGTGGGAGAACAGGGAGCCGCGGTTCTACGTATGCGTAACATACAACGGCTCGACATGGATACATACCGAGACCACCGCCGGTGAAGTGACCACCCTGCTGCATTACAACGGCAATTCCGGAAACGCCGCCGCCGGCCATGACGCTCCATATACCGGTTACGGTTGGAGGAAGACGGCAAGGAGCAGCGCCGAACAGAACCAGTCGCGCCATTTCTCGTGCAATCTCCGCCTTGCGGATATGTATCTGGGTTATGCCGAAACGTTGAGCGCTACCGGTAATTACACCGGGGCGATGGAATACGTGAATAAGGTACGCGCGAGGGCCGGGATCCCGGAATACGGGACCGGCACCGACGACAACGGTTTTGCCCGCATCAGCTACCCGAGCAACCGAGACGACGTGGACAAGCGTATCCGCCGCGAAAGGCTGATAGAACTGGCCCAGGAGGCCAACCACTTTTTCGACGTGCGCCGCTGGATGGTAGCCGACATGGCCGTCGGTGACGGATGGATCTACCCGACTTACAAACAAGGCGGTGAGGGTGGAGACCTGCACGGGCTGGACTACCGATACGACCCTCCGCAGTTCTTCCAGAAAGTGGCGTTCCAGACCCGCGTCTTCGAATCACGCCATTACCTGATGCCTATCCCGGATGCGGAGATACGCCGTAACCCCCTGATGGTTCAGAATTACGACTGGAAAGCCGAATACGAACAATAGGAAAAGGATATGTTACCTGCGGCGGCCGGCATCGGCCCGCCACCGCAGGGCTATCACCAAACTGCTAAACAGAAATAACGAGATGAAAAAAATATATTTAGCATGTATCGCTTTGCTTGCCGCAGCGGCGGTAGGCTGCGACGACGACAACGATCTCGCGGGCCAGCTGCACGCCAATACCGACGAGGTCTACTCCGGGCAGTACCATTCTGCCACGGTGATCGCCAACGTCTACGGGGACAATATCACCGAACGCGGGATCTGCTGGTCGGAACAGGAGGAATTCCCCCGGCTGGACGGCAATTCACAGGCCGACGGGGGTACGGGAGCCGGTGAATTCACTGCCTACCTGACAAACCTATCGGCCGGCACGTCATACTATGTTTGCTCATATGCGGTGAACTCTTCGGGCGAGGTCTCCTACGGTTCGTCCCGGCAGTTTACTACAGTTACTTACCTCAATACCAGCATCACCGGGACAACGGCCGATCTGACGACTATACAAGTGAATGCCCGAATCTCCGACGGACTCGAAAGCCTCGAGATAACCGAACGGGGAGTGTATTACGGAACCTCTGCCAACCCGGCCGCAACCGGCACCAAAGCCCGGGCCTCGACGACCGGCAAAGGCGATTTCGAAATAACCCTTTCCGGGCTGGATATGGACACCCGGTACTATATCGTTTCCTACGCAGTATCGGAAGAGGGTACTATTTACAGCGAAGCTGTGACGGTATCTACCCTGACGCCCACTCCCGAATTGTTCCTTACGGCATTGCAGTCCGCCGGTTTGGAGTACGGTATCGTTCGTGATGCGTCCGGGCAATTCGTTATGCACTACACTTACGACATAGACCCGTCCAACGCGGCGAACTGCTATATTACCGTTACCTATATCGAATCTACCGGCGACCGGGATGCAGTACATGTAACGGAACAGGTTTCGTTCAATTCCGACTATACCGAGGCTACATGGAGTACGGTATCCAACGACGGCAACAGCTTCGGCGGTATGAACCGTAACCTCACGTCGTTCTCCGTTATCGGCACGAGCGGCCTCGAACTGGACACCCCGATGCCGGCCGAAGATATTTACGGGATGTATACCCATTCGAATTACGGGGGTATCAACCGGGTGTCGAACCTCACGGTCGGCAACCATCACGGTTCGGTGCCGACTTCACTTTTCGACGACGCCTACTGTGTGGAATTCAACGGTGAGAGCAGTGCGCTGGTGATATACCCCTGGTCTGTGGGGACGTGGATTTTCTATTACAATACATTACAGGACGGCACCCCGTATATGCCTATTACCGAGGACCGAATAATATTTACTTTCGGTGGTCAGACCGCTACCCCGTACGGTTCTGCTACGGAGGCACAAATACAGGAAGGATGGGACATGCTTGACGAAGTTCGTAATATCTTCTATGATCCGGACGGATTGATAATTCTGCGGGAAGCACGGCAAACCGCAACCATAGAAGAGGGTGATTTCATGGTATATGCGATAAGTGCCAGGAACGAGGGCTGGCTGAGGTTCAGACTTCGTAAATACGGGGAATAATAATAAGATACCGTAAATATGAAGGGGCCGGAAGCCGGTTCTTCCGGCCCTTTTTATATCTTCGCAGAGTCAACCCGACTTAACTTGTCCATGTCCGTAAATATGCGGGGAATGCTCCCGGGATCAAAGTGCCGCAGTTTGCCGTTTTGCAGTTGCCGCCCCTGTCCGTTTGCCGGCCGGGACATACGGCCGCATCCCGATACTGTCGGCGATAAAAGGATTGCGGGCAGCTGGGGCGGGAAATGCGAAACGCACGGTAAACCCGACCCGATCACATTGCTTATTCCAACCACCTAATAAAATAATGACAATGAAAACCAATCGATTGATCACTCTCGGCCTCGTTGCCCTCCTGGCCGCATGTTCCCAGAAAAACCTGCCGGCTCAGTCCGGTTGGGAGAGTTACGACGTGGGTAACATCGTGTTCGAGGATAAGGCACCAGAGACAGCCGGGTCGGCTATTTACAACAGCATTATCCCCGATCCGGAATCATATATCGCCGAACAGGCAAGGGTCGTGCTGTCGACACTGTACTTCTCGCCGCAGGACAGCATTACACCGGTACACCGCATTTACTACACGCTGGAAGACAGCGAGGGCATCTCGGCCAAAGGCGGCGGAGGGGGTAACGTGAATATTTTTTACAGCACCCGCCATATCGAGAACTCGTTCCAGGACAGCGATACCGCAAAGGTACTGTTCGAAACAAGGGGGGTCCTGCTTCACGAGCTCACCCACGCCTATCAGCTCGAGCCGCAGGGGATCGGTTCCTACGGTACAAACCGCGTCTTCTGGGCCTTTATCGAGGGGATGGCCGATGCCGTCCGGGTGGCCAACGGGGGATTCGGCCCCGACGGACGGCCCCGGGGCGGGAACTATATGGACGGTTACCGCACGGCCGGCTATTTCTTTGTCTGGCTGCGCGACAACAAGGACCCGGACTTTATCCGCAAATTCAATCTCAGTACGCTGGAGGTGGTCCCCTGGTCTTTCGACGGTGCCATTAAACATGTGCTGGGAGAGGAGTACGATATAGATTCGCTGTGGCACGAATACCAGGTCGCCGTAGGGGATATAGAAGTCTGACCGGCTGCCCGTAAAAGAACAGGAAAACCTAACTAAATAGCTCAAACCGAAAATGAAACGCATTCTATCATTATGCCTTGCCCTCCTGCTCGCCGCCGGATATGCAGGGGCGCAGCAGAAGAACAAAGCCTACCTGGTCTCCAACGCCCACTTCGATTCGCAGTGGAACTGGGATGTACAGCGCTCGATCAGCGACTATATCCTCAAGACGCTGGACCAGAACCTGTTCCTGCTGGGCAAATATCCCAACTATGTCTTCAATTTCGAGGGCGGGATCAAATACCAGTGGATGAAAGAGTATTACCCGCACCAGTACGAATTGATAAAGAAATATATCGACGAGGGCCGCTGGCATGTGACCGGGAGTACTTGGGATGCCAACGACCCCAATATCCCGTCCACCGAGTCCTTTACCCGTAATATCCTCTACGGGCAGCATTTCTACCGGGACGAGTTCGGTGTGGAGGGGACCGATATTTTCCTGCCGGACTGCTTCGGCTTCGGATGGACCCTGCCTACCGTGGCGGCCCACTCGGGACTTATCGGGTTCTCGACCCAGAAGCTGCAGTGGCGGC
This sequence comes from Alistipes sp., assembly GCA_021201825.1. GTDB lineage: Bacteria > Bacteroidota > Bacteroidia > Bacteroidales > Rikenellaceae > WRDF01. The sequence goes on along the minus strand of JAJQED010000008.1, from coordinate 42,076 downwards.
ACCGGCCGTTCCATGGCGACAGCAAGATACCGTTCGAGATCGGCCTGTGGGAGGGTGTGGACGGTTCCCGCATCATGGCGGTAATGGATGCCCACAACTATACCACCAAATGGCGGTATGAGGACCTGAGCGAGAGCAGGTACCTGCGGAGCCTGACGGACCGCAGTCCCATCAAGACGGTCTACCATTACTACGGAACGGGCGATACGGGGGGCGCCCCGACCATCGAGTCGGTAAGGGCCCTGGAACTCAGCCTGCAGGGTAACGGTCCGGTGGAAATTATAAGCGCGACGAGCGACCGGATGTTCAAGGATTACCTGCCGTTCGACAGCCACCCGGAACTTCCCGTTTGGTCGAGCGAACTGCTTATGGACGTACACGCGACCGGTTGCTACACTTCCCAGGCAGCCATGAAACTCTACAACCGCCGTAACGAACTGCTGGCCGATGCGGCCGAGAGGAGTGCCGTAGCCGCAGACTGGCTGGGTGCGGTGCCCTATCCCAAATATATGCTTACCGAAGCATGGAAGAGGTTCCTGTGGCACCAGTTCCACGACGACCTGACGGGAACGAGTATCCCCCGCGCATACGAATTTTCATGGAACGACGAGCTGATCTCGATGAAACAGTTCGCCAACGTGCTGGAGACTTCTGTGGGTGCGGTGTCGCGCGCGCTGGATACGGATGTTAAGGGGACTCCGCTGGTTATTTATAACCCCGTCGGGTTCCCGGTGTCTGACATCGTGGAGATAGACCTGCCGGGTGGCTCACAGAACATTGCCGTATATGACGACAAGGGGACGAAAGTACCTCACCAGATAACCCGCAATACCGCCGGGGAGGCCAAACTTCTCATCCGGGCGTCGGTGCCTGCCGTGGGTTATGCTGTTTACGATATCCGAAAGGGCAGCGCCGGTAAGATCGCGCAGGGTGCTGCAGCCGCCGGTAATGTCCTCGAAAACAGCGTTTACAGGGTTACCCTTGACGCAAACGGCGATATATCGTCCATATATGACAAAAACAACGGCAGGGAGCTGGTGAAAGAGGGTAAGTCGATACGGCTGGCCCTGTTCACCGAGAACGAGTCGTTCAGCTGGCCCGCGTGGGAGATAACCAAAAAGACCATAGACGCCGCACCGGTTGCCATTACCGGCAATGTCAATATTACCGTAGTGGAGAACGGCCCGATACGTTCGTCCGTATGTGTGGAACGTACGCACGAGGGTTCGACTTTCCGCCAGTATATCCGTCTTACGGAGGGCGGGCAGCCCGACCGGATCGACATCTATAACGAGATCGACTGGCAAAGCACCAACGCCCTGCTCAAGGCCGAGTTCCCGCTAAACGTAACCAATGAGATGGCGGTCTATGACCTGGGTGTAGGGTCCATCGCACGGGGTAACAACACGGAGACCGCTTACGAGGTGTATGCCCAGCAGTGGGCGGACCTGTCCGATGCCGACGGCAGTTACGGGGTGTCCGTGCTGAACGACAGCAAATACGGCTGGGACAAGCCCGACGACAATACCATCCGCCTGACCCTGCTCCATACCCCTGCCACAAGGGGCGGCTATGCCTACCAGAACAGGCAGGATATGGGTAACCATGTGTTCACCTATTCCATAATGGGACACGAATCGGACTGCCGTGTTCCTACCGTTCATAAAGCCGAAGTGCTTAACCAACCGTTGGTAGCGTTCGTCGCGCCTAAGCATAAAGGTACTCTGGGCCGCAGCTTCTCGTTCATCTCGTTGGACAACGATAACGTAGTACTGCGTGCGTTGAAACAGGCCGAGAAGTCGGACGAGTACGTGGTGCGCTTTTATGAGGTCACGGGCAAAGAGCCACAGCAGGTAGCCATCACTTTCGGGGCCGACATCGTCTCGGTACAGGAACTTAACGGGGTGGAGGACGTGATAGCCGATGCCGAACATAACGGCGGCCGGCTGGAATTTACTGTCAAGCCGTACGGTATGAAGACGTTCAAGGTAAAATTGGCCGCACCGGCCACGACGCTGTCCCTACCCGAATCGGTACCCGTGGAACTGCCGTATAACCTGAAGACCGCCTCATACAACTCGTTCCGGTCCGATGCCAACTTCGACGGAAAAGGTAACTCCTATGCGGCCGAGCTACTGCCGGAGTCGATCGACTTCAAAGGCATTAGGTTCACGATCGGCTCGGCCGATGCAGAGAATGCAGTGAAGAGCCGCGGCGATACCATACTGCTCCCCGAGGGCAACTTCAACAAGCTGTATATCCTTGCCGCCTCCACCCAACACGACAACAACGCCGTGTTCACCGTGGATGGACGGGAGCATGAAGTGCTGGTGCCCTATTACAGCGGCTTTGTGGGACAGTGGGGCCATACCGGCCATACCGAGGGATATGTCAAACCGGCGGATATAGCGTTCGTTGGAACCCACAAGCACAATATGATCCAGAATAGGGACGTACCGTACGAATTCACTTATATGTTCTGTGTCGGCATTGATATCCCGGCCGGTGCTCGGCAGTTGATCCTGCCCGAAAACAGCCGCATAGTGGTATTTGCCGCCACGGTGGTGAACGATGTGAACAATGCGGCGGCCCCGGCGGGCGATTTGCTCCGTATCGCGCTGCCGGTTAAAGGCGCCGACGAGGGCGAACTGGTGATGAAGAACCTTGTTTACGGCAAACCAGTGATCGAGCGCTCCGGGGAGGTGAACCGCTCGGAAAGGGCCGAGAATGCCCTTGACGAAGAGGTTACAACCAAATGGTGCGATTACAGTGCGGCGCGGCCCAAGTTCATCGCCGTGGATATGGAAGCCCAGAACGAAGTCCGCGGCTGGTATGTGATGCACGCAGGCCTCGAGGCCCTCGACTATATTACCAAGGAATACAGCCTGCAGGTGAAAACCGAAGCCGGGGACGAGTGGACGACGGTCGATACGGTATATGACAATACCGCACTGGAGACCGAGCGCCTGCTGCCCGAACCCGTCAAGGCACGTTATGTAAGGCTGCTCGTCACGAAGCCCGACCAAAGCGAGGGCAATACCGTGAGGATATACGAATTCGCTGTATATTAATATCTTAATTTGGAAATGACTGTCCGGTATTGCGGAGTGATCCGCAATACCGGGCCACAGTCACACCCTTACCTGAAGAAAACTACCTAAAATACCGACCGTATGAACACAACGTTTATACAAGCCTACCCGTCCGGCAGGATGCGGGGCTTGTTCAGGGCGCTCTTTTGCCTTGCCGTAACGATCGCGACGGTTATGCTGTCCGCCTGTTCGGATAGCGAGGATGCGGTTCCGGCCACCGAACCCAATACCCATACCGTCTCCTCTTCCTCTTCCCGGATGCCGACCGGCGGGGTTTTGGAATCGCAGTATGCCGACTCCCCGTCGGGCAGCGGGCTTGCACAGCTTGTCGACGGTAATAACAATACCAAGTTCATAACATACCACAGCAATTTCTACATCCTGTGGAGCGGATACGAGAGCGCTGTGGTCAACTACTACGCCCTCACTTCGGCGGACGACGAGCCGGAGTGCGATCCCAGGTCATGGTCCGTGTACGGTTCCAACGATAAGGAGAACTGGACTCTGCTCGACAGCCAGACCGACCAAGTATTTACCGAACGTAAAGAGAAAAAGGAGTTCGAGATCTCCAATACCCGCGCCTACCAGTTTATCCGACTGGACATCACGGCAAATAGCGGGGGAGGGGCGACCCAGATCGCCCAGTATTCCCTGCAAAGCATAAAACTGGATATAAGCGACCTGATGGTCTATGCCGGCGGGGATACCTATTCCTCGGTAACCCCGATGGGATCGCACTATGCAAATGCCGCCCGCAACCTGCAACAGAACCCGGTGAGCCAGTCGGATCTGGATTGGCTGGCCGATGCGGCCAGCGAACCCCCGGTCCCCGCGACAAATGCGGCCGATTTTTCATGGAAAGAATTCGGCGTGCTTTTGTACCCCACCTCGGGAAACCCCAATCCCTCCGATGCCAACCAGCATGGTATAGGGGATTGTTCGGCCATTGCGGTCTTCGCTTCGTTCGCTTATATCTATCCGGATTTCATAAAGTCGCTGATCACCGACAACGGCGACAATACATACACCGTGGCGATGTTCGACCCGCTGGGGGACCCGGTATACGTCACGGTGTCCTCGAAATTCCTTGCCGACGGGAACGGGGATATACAGTCCGTGTCGGGGAAGAACAACGTGGCCTGCTGGACCTCGGTGCTCGAAAAGGCGATCATCAAATGGAACGCCGTCTATAAGGTCAATACGGATATAAACGGCATCGGGACCGAACATGCCATTCCGCTCTTTACGGGCGACGGCAACAGCTTCTCTTTCGACCGCGGGGTGCTCAATAACGAGCAGCTGGCCCGGGCTGTTGAGGTGAGCCTCAAACAGGGTAAATTCGTAGTGGGTGGATTTTCCCCGTCTAAAATTATCAGCGGTACGGCAGTCTCCACCGCGACCGCCCATGCCTACACCGCCATGCACACGGGCAACAGCTCTATGCTTTTCGCAATGCGTAACCCGTGGGGATTCAATTATAACGCCGACGATTCGGAGGACGGGGTGATCAATATTCCCAACGACAGCGAAATACCCCCGACCATCGACCTGCGCATCGTAGAACCGGGGATCGCCAGCCGGTACGGCTCGGGAGTGACGGAGCCTTACGTACCACCGGTGTTCGCTCCCGGCACTGCCGGAGGCCGTATAACCCCGGCCCTCAGCAGGGCCCGCTTATTTCGGCCCCACGGCCGACAGGATTACCATTGTCATATACTGATATTGACAGCCGGGAGGTCGGATTATCCCCCAGGAATTTTAAATTTGCATATCGCTTCCCGCCACGGAGGCGTTCCGACCCAAACTCAGCCCGATGAAAACGACCCGTACTTCGATTTTACTGTTATTATTTCTCTCTGCCTGCATGCCCGTGCTTGCCGTGGCCGACCGTGCCGTGGAGTTCGGTTTCGTCACCTATGACAATTCCGCCGGGCTGTCCAGCAATACCGTAAGGTCCGTCACACAGGATGAGGACGGGTTCCTCTGGGTGGGTACGCTCGACGGGCTGAACCGGTTCGACGGCCGTTTTTTCAAATCGTTTTCCTCCGCCAACCGGGATTACCACGGGTTGGACAATACCTCTGTATTCGATATCCTGTCCGACCGCAGCGGCAGGCTGTGGGTCGGTACGGCCGGTGGCCTGTTCGTATTTGACAAACGTCGGGAGTTGTTCGAGAGGTTCGAAGCCGAGACCGAGGACGGCATAACGGTCACCGCTGCCGTAACCGGACTTTTACAAAATACCGACGGGAAACTATGGATCGGCACCCGGGGACAGGGCTGGTTCATATATGATCCCGAGACAGGGAGCCTTGTCCAGAACAGCCTCCAGTCGGCATTTATCGGTACGGTCAAACACGGTCATAACGGCAATGTAATAATCGGCTGCGAACTGGGCAGTATAGCCGAATACGATGCTTCGGGCCGCAGGTTGCGGTTGTTGCCGGCCGAAACCATAGCGCCCGGCCATATCAATGCGGAACTGCGGGCGATGTACTATTTCGCGGGACGGTTGTGGTGCGGCCTCGAAACCGACGGACTGATATGGATCGACCTGTACGGCGAAGACGGTGCCGTACATGCGGTACACCGGGCCTCGCACTATCCGGTCAAAAGCATCCTCCCGTATGACGACAGCAGGCTTCTTATAGGTTCCGACAACGGCCTCTACCTGTTCGATATCCGGTCCGGGGCGACAACGGCCGTCTCTTCGGGCACCCAGGCCGAACAAGGGGTCGACCGGTTCGCCAACGTGTTGTTCCGGGATATCGAGGGAGGTATCTGGGTAGGGACCCAGTATGCCGGGCTGAGTTATATTAAGCGGGAAATGAAGCCGGTGGACGTCTATTTCACTTCCGGCGGGGACGAGCGCGGCAGGATCATCAGTTCATTCGCCCAGGACGGTACGGGCCGTATCTGGGTAGGGACCGAGGATGACGGCATAGTGTGCATCGAGAACGGGGTGGGCATTACCGACCCTCGGCTACCGGGATGGGAAGCCGGGCCGGGGACAATACGCAGTGTCCGCTGCCTGTTGTATGACCGTGGAGTGCTGTGGATAGGGACTCCGAAGAACGGTATATACAGCTATGAAACTGCAACGGGCCGGATGCGCAATTACCGGTATGACAAGAACAACAACAATACGCTCCATGACGACTGCGTGGATGCGCTGATAGTGACCGGCAAAGGTAAACTATATGCCGGCACTCCGTGGGGCTTCGCCGGGTACGACCCGGTCCGGGATGTTTTCACGCGGGTGATGCGGGGCGGGAACAACCTGGACGTATGCGGTTTCGCCCCGAACGACGACGAGTCGTTCTTCGTCGTTTCCCCCAGTTTCGGGGTGCGCCTTTATTTCCCGGATTCCGACCGGCTCCAGCATTACCCGTTTCCTACGGGGGACCGTTCGGAAATTAAGTGCCTCTGCACCGACGGCGATGCGGTCTACCTGGGAAGCGAAGCCGGTATCTTCACTATCGACCACCGGGAGAGATGCCTGGTTTGGTACAGCGACGGCGGCAGGGGGCTCGATGCCTCGGCCATCGCGACCGACAAGGCCGGAAATATATGGGTATCGACCGGCAACGCCGTATGCTGTTTGGCTGACGGGCGGCGGTATCTGTGGCTTACGGCCGGCAACGGCCTGCCGAGCGGTATCCTCAGTTCCAAGGCCGCCCTGCGGGCCGCTGACGGCAGGCTTTACTTCGGGACTATCAACGGTGTTGCCTCTTTCGACCCGGCGCGGCTCGAGATCAACCCGTACCATCCCGTATCGGTTATATCGGACCTCTATATCAACGACAAGCCGGTTGAGATCGTCCGGCCGGGGAGTGCCGAACCCGGATTGATGGCCGCCGTGTATATGGGCGGGCGGGTCGAGCTGCCGTACCGCAATAATTCGTTTGCGGTGTCGGTTTCCTCGTCCAGCTACCAGATACCCGCCCGCAACCGCTATGCCTACCTTATGGAGGGGCTGAACAGGGAATGGGTAACGACGGACGATAGTTATATAAGGTTTGAAAAGATACCCCCGGGGCGCTACCGGTTATACGTCCGCTCGTCCAACGACGACGGGCTGTGGGGTAGCGAGTCGGCTCCGTTGCATATCAGGATCATGCCACCGTTCTACCTGTCGTGGATAGCCCTGGCGGTATATCTGGCCGTATTGGCAGCGGGTGTGTGGCTTGCATACAGGTATGTGCAGGCCCGTAGCCGGAAACGGATGCGGGAATTCCTGCAACGCCAGGAGAAGCAGAACTACCGCTCAAAGATGGACTTCTTCACCAATATCGCCCATGAGATACGCACTCCCTTGACCCTGATAAAAGCGCCGCTGGATTTCATCCTCGAATCAGGGGAATATATGGGGCCGCGCACCCGGAATTACCTGGGGGTAATGCAGCGAAATGCCAACAACCTGCTCGATATGACCAACCAGCTGCTCGACCTGCAAAAGAGCGAGGGCAGCGACTACAATCCCGTTATGAGGCGTACGGACGTTTCGGGAACGGTCCGCGAGGTATGCGCACGGTTCGGACCGCTCCATGAGGTCTCGGGCCTGCGCCTGCAGGCCGCTATCGCGGACGGAATCGTCGCCGGTGCTGATGCCGATGCCCTCGGCAAAATAGCCGCTAACCTGCTTTCCAACGCGACCAAATATGCCGCGTCGCTCATCTCGGTGGAGCTGCGAACGGACGGCAGCACTTTCACCCTGACGGTTACCGATGACGGCCCGGGCATCAGGCCCGGAGAGCAGGAGAGCATCTTCAAGTCGTTCTACCGTAGTGAGGGGAGCAAGTCGGGCAGCGGGATAGGACTCTCGCTGGTAAAATTGCTGGTGGATAAACATAAGGGCCGGGTCAGCTGCGGGAACATGCCCGGCGGCGGAGCGCGGTTCGTAGTGGAGATCCCCTGCAACCTGACCCCGTCCGTAATGGAAGAAGAAGCCGAACAGATGTCCGGGGAGGCGGCCGCTCCCGCACCGGGATATGAACCCGAACCGGTGCCCCCAGTAACCGACGGGGAGGGAAGCCAAGCCAATGTACTGGTGGTGGAAGACAATCCCGAACTTCTGGATATGATGACCGATATACTTTCGGGCCGGTACAACGTACTGCGGGCAACGGAGGGTAACGGCGCCATACGGATACTGGAGAACCACGGTGCGGACCTGGTGGTCACGGACATAATGATGGAGGGTATGGACGGTTACCGCCTTTGCGAATTCATCAAGTCCGATATATCCTATTGCCATATACCCGTGATACAGGTTACGGCAAAGACCAACCTTGCGGACAAGATAAAGGGTTTGGGATACGGGGCGGACGCTTATATGGAAAAACCGTTCTCCCCGCAGCACCTGCTCGTTCAGGTTCAGACCATGCTCCTTAACCGGGAACGGATAGCCCGCTCGCTGCGACGCGGAGAGGAACCGGACGGTGTACGGGTGGCCGGATTGTCGGGCCGTGACCGTGAATTCCTGGTCAAACTCGACATGCAGGTCGCCGAAAATATCGCCAACGAGACATTCAGCATCGAGGAGCTGGCCGGCACCATGTTTATGAGCCGCTCTAATTTCTACCGAAAGATCAAGGCCCTGACAGGTCTCGCCCCGAACGATTACCTTAAAAAATACCGCCTTACCCGCGCCGCCAAACTGCTTCAAGAAGGGCAGTACCAGATCACCGAGATATTCGAGATGGTCGGGTTCAAATCTGCGGCATACTTCTCGGTCTGCTTCAAGGAGGAATACGGAATGACTCCCCGCCAATACCGCACACAAAGCCGAAACGGCGAACTACCCGGTCAAGACGGGAATACGCCGCAGTAGCTACCTGCAGGATGGTACTCCGGAGGGCTTGTTTTGGGGCTGGTCCATAGGGACCGGTTCGCCGAACAGGGGCTTGCCGCCGGGGGAAAATCCCAGCTGTTGCATCCGCACGGTCCTCTTATAGGGGTTCCCGGCTTCCCCGGCTATATAGAAAACATAGTATTCCGTGCCGTCGGGCGACGGGAAGAAGCGCGGGTACCCGGGCCCCGTGACCCCGTTCTGCTTACTCTCACGGAACACCGGACGGTGGTTCTTGGTCCAGGAGGCGGCGTCGGCCAAATCGCTGCCTTTTTCCGCCGAAAGCTCCCCTACGGCCATATATGGTGTCCAAAGGGCGCTTGCCGAGTAATATATATACGCTTTGTCGGTCTGTTCGGTGCAAAAGAAATAGGGCGCTTCGTTGACGAAGATCGGATAGGTGGACCGGTAGCCGGCGGGCGCCATCCATTGCCTCTCCCATTCGAATTCGGGCCGGGACAATAGCACCCTTTCTGTCGCAAGCGTCCACGGGTTCTCCATACGGGCGATAAAGATGCACTGGGTCTCGGCGAAAACCCTCCGCGACTCCCAGCCCGACCACACCATATATAGCTCACCGTCGTACTCGAATACATGGGAATGGATGGCCCAGTTATCTTCCGGGTCGGTGCTTATCCTGCCGACCAGTTCGAACTCCCCGTCCAGCGGGTCGGGGTGGGGGTTCATGGCGACGTATATCTGGTGGTCGTCCGTGTTGCCGTGGTCGCCGTTGAAATGGATGTACCACACCCCGCCGATATTGCTCAGGTAGGGATGCCAGACATGTTCGAGACCCATCTTTTCGGTGAAATCGAACAGGAAGCGGGGTTCGCAGTCGGCCAATGCCGTGGGATCCTCCGTGACGTAAAGGTTCAGCCTGTCGTCAAGGGCACTGATAAAATAGTACCGCCCTTCATGGAAGCAGGGGGTTATGTTCTCGAACGCGGTGAATACGGGATTGTAGAAATGATCGCCCTCTTCCACCTGCGGTTCCCTGTGGCAGTAGAGCGCCGTCCCGCAAAAGCAGGCTGTAATGGCAGCAAAAAATATCCTTGCAATAAGGCGTGACATCCCTTTTGGTTTGCAGGCCGGCCGGTACCCGGATGCGGCGTGGTTAATCTTTTTTAACTTGCAGGCACGAAGTACCGGCCCTCCGCACGGAGGGGCCGGTATCGTCTGCCCGCTATCATTCGCTCCGGGGCCGGACAACCCCGAGCCCTATCTCCCTGACCGCCATGTTACGGTTGTCCGACGAATTCCAGTCGTTCACCCGTGGCTGGGCGTAGAACCTTATCTTGGTGGTCGTGTAGGTCTCCTCGAAGTAATAGAATTCGTTGGTAGTCACCCGGAGCATCTTCATTTCGTTTGGCACCGTGGGTTTCCATTCCTGCAGGGTATCGTCCCAGTATTCGATATCGTGCAGCCGGTTGACGAAGCTGATCCTGTAATGCCACAGGGACAGGGCATTGATATCGATCGGCTCCGGCCCGACCTCGAGCGTACACAGCACCACATGGCTCAACGAGTCGCCCGCCTGCCAGAGCAGGTTGCCGCCGAGGTTGGAATAAGTATCCTGGTCGTTATCTATGGCGTTCTTCTCGTTGTCGGTGCGGGTACGCAGGGAATCCCCAGTTGAGGCATGGGTGACGTAGGCAGTAAGGGTCCAGTCGTCCTTGCCGTACCAGCTCAGGTAGGGCTTCTCCCCGCGCTGGAAGTTCCGGTTGGGAGTACGCTTTACGAACGACGGTTCGCCGGAACTGTCGTAGGAGGTCCAGAACTCGGTGGAAGCTTCGGGGAAATTCTTACAGTATGCGGCGGCGTACTGGGTGAACGGGAAGCCCCATTTGCGGAAAAATTCCAGCAGGTTCTCCCCGGCATATTCACAGACGCTCATCACGAAGAAATCGTGCGCGTCCTGGTCATACTCGTTCACGAATCCGTATTCCCGCGATACCTCGTTGATGTACGGGAACAGCCCCCAACCCAGGTAATGGGCCAGCTGCATAAGCATGGTGGAGCGCACTTCCTCCTCTTCCTTGCCGTAGATTACGTAATGGGTCACGTAGTCCAGGAACGGCACGGTGATGTTCAGGTTCTCAACGGTTGAAGCGAAGTCAATGAATTTACCCGGCCAAAGCCCCAGCGTGCGTGCATAATGGTAATAGCCCATAAAATAGGAAGGCATCAGCAGGAATTCCGGTGTCTGCCATTGTTCCATAACGGTCTCGCTGAAACCGTAAAGTCCGGCGAACCAGTTGCCGAAACCGCCGTCCGTCTGGACCTGCAGCAGGTTGAGGTTCAGCAGCCGTTTCTCATCCACGAACTTGGTCGGGTCTTCACCCCGGACGTATCCGGTCGGGTAACCGCCGTAGTAATACCGCGCTATCGCCGGTGACGAAGCGTCCTGCGTCGGGTCGGGAAGCTGGACATCCGTGTACAGACGCATCGGCGGATGGCTGGCGGGGTCGTACCCGCCGAACCACAGGTAAGCCTGCACTATTTTGTCATACAGGTGCATCATGGTTTCCGGGTTGGGAACGTCCGACATTTCGGGTATTCCCATCGTGAGGATGATATGTTCGCCGTGCATCTCGACCCAGTTCAGGAAAGCCGTGGCGTCCTGGTCGTCCCCGTTCTCGGCAAGGATCCGGGCCTGTTCCTGTACGACGGTCAGCCACTCCTTGACGTCCGTCTCCCCGTTACGGAAGTCGTACGACTCGACGGCCCCGTTCACCGTGACCGTGATCTCCCCGCGGTCCGCCGTACCGGGCGGGTAATAGAAATAGAGGAAGCCGCCGAAATAACTCAATATCGTATTGCTGCCCGGCTGGAGGCTTCCGGTGGTCACCACGTCCTTGTACCGGAGTTTCACCTGCTCGTCCGGCAGTTCGTGACCTATCCCGATCTGGAAATGGAGGTCCGTCACACCGTCGGGTACGATCACTTCTATGTTCTCGTCGCCCGGCGCGTAGAGCCCGGTGCTGATAAGCACCGGCCGGTCCGGCGCATAGCCGATCGTGCCGTTGCCGCCCCGGACTACCACCTCCCGGTCGAACACCCTCTCGATGTTGGGGTTTACCGTTCCCGGGAATTTGTCGGCCCAGTCCCAGTAGGGGTTACCGCTTCCGCCGTCCGTACCGCCGTCCGATATGTCGATGAACGGCTCTTCGGGCTGTGGGTCCTCGCCGCAGCCGGAAAATCCGAAAAACAGCGGGAAAAGAATGTATATCAGGTACTTTTTCATATTCACGGTTATTTCGGGTTAGTCCTTATTCCTCAGGTCGTATTTTATGAACCAGTTTTTCGGGTCCCGCAGCAGGTCCTTGTAGGCCGCCGCTTCGGTGCGGCCGAACTTGCCGCTGATAACTTCGGCGAGGAGGTCCGCCCGGTCGGAGTTGCGGGCAATGCGCACGGCGGTGAACCACCTCTTGCCCTCATAGGCAAGTTCCCGGGCGGTCTCCTGGAGAATTATACTGTCAAGAACGAAATGCCGGCGCTCCTCGTAGCCGTCCATTCCCTCGACCAGATCGCCAATAAACCGTTCGGAGGTGGACATAATCTCGGGTACGTCCACCCGGCCACGCACTCCCATACCAACTTTTAGCCCCTCGTAGGCGTATATCGGGGCATCGAACGGATAGTCGAAAGTACTGCCGGAGATATGCGTGGGGCTGAACCCGCAGTTGATGATATAGTCCGCCGCATCGTAATTTCCCAGAGCCGCAAGCGCTTCAGCGATCATCAGGTGGAGTTCGCCGCCCCGGTAGAGGAAGATATGCGCGTCGTGTTCGTAATATTCGCGTCCGCTGTGGTATTTCATAATTACCGTCTCACCCATTTCGGTCCCGTAGGACACGTTTACCCCGCGCGGGTCGGTCACTACAGAAGTGCCTGTATAGTAGTCGCGGCCGCTGAACAGCGAGGTCATCGCCGAAGTTGGCGCGAGGTAATAGACATTGGGCGGCACGGCCGAGAAAAGGTATTGCAGTTGGTTGGTCTGCAGTTGGTTATAATTGTAGAAAACGATGGTGAGCCCCTCGCGCAGGTGCCTTTCGACGGGCGAAGTGAAAAACAGGTCGCGCCATGGGTTTGTACCGTTAATATCGCTTCCCCAGGCATAGCCGCAGGTGAAGTTCTGGTTGTTGCCGGATATACCCAGAAGCCCCTTGGATGTAATTAGGTTTATGCCGCGTTTGGCCGCCGCTTCGTAATCCCTGTTCCACAGGTATAGTTCGGTCAGCAGGATATCGGCCTGGATTACCATCCTCCTCCATAGCACCCCGCTCACCCCGAGTATTGTATCCACGTCAACCCGTACAAGGCCGTTGATACGGTCCACCCCGGTAGTCAGGAAGTGGATCAGTTCAGGGATAAGCTCGTCGAAGGTCAGTACGGGGAACTGCGATATGTCCTGCTCCGAGGTCATGGCGTAGTCATAGTAGACCGCCTCCCCGTATATCTTACCGATATTAAGGTAGGCCCAGGTGCGCAGGGTAACGGCCCCGGCAATAAGCTGCCGGTAGCTGTTGGCCGGGATCACACCGGGATACTTTTGGTTGTATTCCACCGTGTTGCGCAAAAAGTCGTTGCAGTTGAGAACTATTCGGTAGAGCGGGGCCGGGTCGGCGACCGGGTTGCCCTCGGCGGCCTGGTAACGGAACACCTCCCAGTACTCCTCCGGGGCCTGGGCCGTGGGTGTCATCAGGTCGCCCATCAGTTCGCTGACGATTATCAGGTGGTCCGCCGCATCCTGTATTGTTCCGAGCAGCCCGATGAACGAACCGTAGAGGTTCGACGGGTCTTCATAGTTGTCTTCGCCGGCCATCACGTTGTCCGGTTGCTTCTCGAAGAACCCCTCGCAGGAGGGCATTACAAGGCAGAGGCAAAGGATTATCGGTATGTATTTGAGTCGATTCATTTTAGCGTGTTTTAGAAGTTCATTACCAGTCCGACCTTAACCATGCGCGGCACGGGTATCTTGCCCAGGTCCATGCCCTGCAGTTCCATGTCGTAGGAGTAGCTGAATTCCGGGTCGGAGCCGGTATATTTGGTGAACGTCAAAAGGTTCAGCCCGCTGACGAAAACCCGGAAGCCGGTCATGAACAGCAGCCTGCGGTCCACGACGTAGGAGAGGGTCAGTTCCTTGAGTTTTAGGAACGACCCGTCCTCGATCCATCGGGAGGAGAAGCGGTTATTGCCCGCCGGATCGCCGAAAGCTACACGGGGAATGTCGGTCTGCTGTCCCTCGGTGACCCAACGGCGGGCCATACTGGCGGCCTGGTTGGTGAAAGTGTTGCCGGACTCGTTGTAACGGCGGACGCCGTTATAGATATCGTTGCCGTAGCTGTAGCTGAAATTCACGAACAGCGAGAATCCTTTCCAGCCCATAAGGCTATATATACCGCCGTAGAAATCGGGATCGGGAGAGCCGATCACCGTACGGTCGGCCGACGAGATGACTTTGTCGCCGTTCAGGTCCCGGAACCTGATGTCACCACCGGCGAAATTATATCCGCTTACGGCAGTCAGCCCGGCCGCCGTAGCTTCGGCCGTGGTGGTGAATACCCCGTCGGCCCGGTGGCCGTAGAAAGAGAACGGGGCATCGCCGATGCGGTTGATCAGGGTGATGCCGTCGCCCAGGTCGATGATCTGTTCGGACAGGCCGCCCAGGCTTCGGACCTCGCTCTTGTAACGGGCAACATTGAATCCCGCCCGCCAACGGAATTCACCGCCGGTGATCAGTGCGCTGAATCCCAGCTCGGCACCCCGGGTACGGATGGACCCGTTGTTCTTGAATATTGAATTCACCCCGTATACCGGAGAGGCTTCGTTCTCGATTATCATCCTGCGTGACCTCTCTTCGTAAATATCCACGCTGACGCTGAACTTATCACCCCGTGTGGCGAAATCCAGCCCGAGGGAGGCGTTTTGGACCTTTTCAGGCCCGATCTTCTGGTTGGGAACCCCGGCACGGACCAGCCCGCTCACATCGCGGACCATTTGCAGTACATAGTAATAACTACTGTACCGCTTGTCGTAACGGCTGTTGGGATTGACACTGAAGTCGGCCCGGAGCACCAGGTTGGAGACCGTGCCGCTGTAGCGCAGGAACGGGGCGTTGTCTATCTTCCATCCAGCCTTGATCCCGGGGAATACGTAATACCGCTGGCTGTATTTCCCGTAAGTCGACGCCGCGTCGAGTGTCGCGGTTGCCGTTACGAACAGTTGGTGGTCATAGCTGTAACCAGCTGACAAGTAGGTGTTTGTCCAGTTGAATATCTCCGAATACCCGTCCGATGTGCGCAGCACGCCGCTAACGTTGGTAAGGTTCTGGTAGCGGTCGTTGGTTGTATTGATACCGGCTCCGTAGCTGGCGTCGTACCGGGCCGAGAGCAGTTGCCAGCCGCCGGTGGCATCCAGATGGTGCTTGCGGCCGAAAACCCTGGAGTAGGTTCCCGAAACCTTACCGTAGTAGTTCTTGGTTTCACGGGCGCCTCCCCGTACGGTGTTTTCCGCAAGGCCGTCCATAAGTGGGGCGATGGAGCCGTCGGACTTGCCCCCGATGAACAGGTCTTCCTTTATGTACTTGTAATAGATGCCGAATCCTACGTCTAACCGCAGGTCGTCCAGTAATTTATACTGAATGCCTGTGTTGACGGTCATGTCGAATATCTTGCTTCCGCCGTTGATCCCGTCCTCCATCGCGGCCGGATTACTGACCAGCATGGTGGGGTCGATGGCGGCCCACGCCTTGGTCTGGTTCCCGTTGTCGTCGATAACGTGTTTACCCGTGAGCGGCGAGTGGGAATAGGCGGCAAGCATCGGGTTGGTCTGCGATACCATTCCCTGTTCCATCAGTGAGAGGTCCGTATAATCGAACGAGACGGCGGCGTATGCCGTGAGCTTGCTGCTGAAATTTATGTTGGTGTTGCCATGGGTATGGAACCGGTCCTGTGAAGTTCCTTTCTCGATACCCGTCTCGCGCTGGTACCCGGCCGTGAGCATGAACCTCACTACGGCATCTCCTCCTTTGACTTTCAGGAAGTTGTCCGACGAGAACGCCGGGGCGTATATCTGCTTCTGCCAGTCGGTGTTGTACCCGTATCGTACACGCTCGACGTCGGTCAGGCTCTCCTTGAGGAACGGGAAAGCCGTCTCGAGGTCCTGCAGGTCCTGGTAACGGGTGCTACCGATGTCCGAAATATACTTCTTGAAATCGAGACTGCCGAGCAGCGGCAGGGTCTTGTCGATAAAGCTCACCCCGTTTACGGTCTGGAACTCGACAAGTATCTGGTTGTCCACCCCTTTCTCGGTCTCCACCATTATCACCCCGTTACTGCCCAGGGAACCGTAAGCCAGGGCGTCCGAACCCTGCAGGAACGAGATGCTCTCGAGGTCCTTTAGGAATACCGGCGATAGTATGTCGGTCGACAGGCCGTTTATTAGCAGCGACTGCTTCTGGTCCGGCAGGTAGGGTATCCCGTCGATCACCACAAGCGGGCTGTTCTGCCCCAGCAGGGACCGGGTGCCGTGCAGGTTGAGGAAAGAACCCTCTCCCGGCATACCGCTCTTGGAGAGTACCCGCAGCCCGGGAATACGTCCCGTGAGGGCATCGCTAGTGGCCAAATAGGCGTCCCCGATGTTCTTTTTGTCCACGGTTACGGCTCTGCCGTAATTCTCCTGCACGGACTCGGGACCGGAGGGCAGGTTGTGGAATTCCGGCCGCATGGTCGCACTGCCCTGAAGCAGGTATATCTCAACGGAGGTTCGGCCCATAAGCGGGATATGGCCGGTATGGTAGCTGTCCCGGACCACGGTGAGTTCTCCGAACAGATTCCTGACTCCGATCTGGAATTTACCCTCGGAGTCCGTAATGGCCGACCGTACGCCGTCCGGAGACGAAATCTGCGTGTAAGGGATCGGCTTGCCGCTTACGGCATCGAGAACTAACCCCTCGACCTGCACCGTCGGCGTAGCGTCCTGCCCGCTGACGGACACAAGGCCTACAAAGCCGAGCAAAAGGACGGTTATTATGGCTATTTTGTTTTTCATGTCTGGTCCGCTTTAGTAGTTATCGGTGGGTACGAGCGTCACACGGCCAATGCCGATACGGCGGTACTCGTTGCCCGGTTCGGCGACCCCGGTCGGGTAGGGGATCCTGATCTCCATTTCGACCGGTTCGTAAATGCCGGTCACCTCGATATCCGTGGCGATTATGCCCCCGGTTTCGGTATTGTACTGGCCCGTGAGGATGCCGGTGACCTTGGCTATATGCTGGTCGTTGATATAGAAATGGAGCGAGTCGGTCTGGTTGGATATCCCCCCGTTGACGAAGTTTCGCAGCCGCGCACGCACGTTATACTTTCCGGGCAGTACCGGTACCGGATGCAGCCCCTCTTCATCGTTAAAGTTGTAGCTCAGGAACCGGTAATAACTGTTCGATGTAAGGAACTGCAAAAGGGCGCATTCGGTGTTCTCGTCCAGCTGGTAGGCGAGGTCTGCTATATTCTCGAAATAGTCCAGCCCCGGGTTGGGAGTAGGCCCGCCACGGTCCACGCGGATATAGTATGGGTTGAAGATCCGGGTATCGTAGTAGAGGTCCCGCGGCACATGGCATTTGCTCAGTTTGAAGACAACGCCGTTGCTCAGTACCTCCCTGGAATCCACCTGCTGGTAGTCCGTACGCAGGTTTAGCCCGTGAACCGACCGGATACTCGTGCCGGCGCCGAAATCCGTGGTGCCGTTGTATATCGCGGCCCGCATCAGCCAGTCGAACCACAGGGCCTTGTCCTCGTCCCCGTGTTCGTACTGCACACCGTCGAGGAACGCTTCATAATCCTCGATCATGGCCCGAACGGCTGCATTGTCCGGAATGAAGAAGCTGTACCGTTCGTTCTCGATGGCCGGATGGCCGGCGTCCAGAATATCGTTGGTGGTTTTCCATACGGTGTCGTAATATATCCTGCCGTTCTCGTCCACACCGAGGATGGTGCTGTTAACATCATCGAACGTGCGGGTGTTCCTTTTCAGGATAGAATCCCGCATCATGGAGAAATTGTCCGGAGCCTGTTCCAGCCACTGGTAGATATTGATCCGGGGAACCAGCCAATCGGAGATACCGTGGATAATACCGTTGTCGTGTATCATGTCCGGCGAGAGCAGTTCCACCCCGTCGATGGAGAACCCGTCGGCAGATTCTACGTCGAGGTATTTCTCGCACAGGGTCTTCACCCTCTTCAGGCGGTCGAAATTGCGGCTGTAGATAATCGAGGTGCTTATATGGTTCTGCACCAGTTTGAGCTTCTCGTCCGCATCCATCGTTTCGAGCCCCGCCGGCAGGCTGCCGTTCACGGGAGCCCACACGGTAAGCAGGTCGTCGCTTCCCTCGAGGAAGCCGAGCATATCTGTCTCCACGAGCAGGTCCAGGAATTCCGAGTATTCCCCCTTGGCTTCAAGTCCCTCCCGTATAGTTCCCTCCGTGGAGTTCTTGTTTTTGCCCACGTAATAATCGTTCACCGGGTCGCCGCACGCGGTGGCGATCAGGGCCGAAAGGGCGCAGGCTATATATAACAGTTGTCTTTTCATCGTAGTTTCAATTAACCTGGTTAATCAATGGGTAGGAAGACGAACCGGTCTATTCCCATCCAGCCCCCGTGTTCGGTCACGGTGAACTTTATGGTGTGGGTTTGCTCGCCGGTGAATGTCTCATTGTTCCAGTTGGCATAGTCGGCCCCGCTGACGAAATTTATGGTGTTGCCCTCGTTTGCGTTTCGGCCGCTCCACTGGGCCGTGGCGCGGCCCCCGTTGTCATGGTTGGACTTGTGGGCCCGCAGCTGCCAAGTGCCTGCCGGCAGGACCGGGATGTCGAGCTCTATCCAGCCGATATCGCCGAGGTCCCAGTACAGCGCGTCGTTATACAGGTAGCGGCCGTCACCGATATTCTCACTGTGGTACCACACCTGCGCCTTGGTCTCGGGGATAGATTCCCAGCGGATGCCGGGAACCTCGCCCTGTTCGATAAAGAACCTGTCGGCAGGGTCGTCCCCGTCCTTAGTGATGCGGTAGAACGGTATCGCCGTGAACTCGAATTTGTCCGTGGGTTCCCATTCAACGACGTACCTTGCCATCTCGGACGGCAGGGCCATAATATTGTCCACTTCGTGGATATAGCCGTTGCGGGCCGGGATATCCCGGTGCGAGGAAAGTATCCGGAAATTCTCTTCCTGGGGGTTGAACCACACGTCGCCGCCCTGGTCCAGTACGCACAGCCCCTTGAGCGAGGAACAGGTATAGATTATCATGGAATTATACCCCTCGGGGAATACCGTAAGGTCGGCATAACCCTTGAGCTTGTCCATGGTATGGTAGAGCAGGTATTGGTGGAACCTCGATTCGGTATCGAGCGGGTCTCCCGGGAACAGTCCCTGCAGGTCCGACAGGCTGTGTATGCCCTGTTCGTTGTAGACCGAGTCCGAAACTGCGAACACGGTCTTGTATTCCCGTACCGTGTAGCCGAATACTTCCCGCTCTACGTTGTCCAGCCAAAGGTCCAGGCCGGCGGTCTCGAGGGCTTCGTTGAAAATAGTGTAGCGGCTGCTTGCCGTCAGCACTTCCCATACGGTCTCGCTTATGGGCTGCAGCATCCTGTCCAGGTGGTGTACCACCCCGTTGGACATCTCTATATCCTTGCGTACGATATTCGACGGCTGCTTGTCCGCGCCGTTATCGATATACCGGACGTCTGTCTCGATATCCATGCCTGCCGTAAGGTAGTCGCCCGAGGCGGTGGGCAACGAGAGCTTAAGCATGAGGTTCGCACTCATAAGCTTTGCGCCGGGTACTATATGATACCGCATAAGGTAGTCCAGTTCTTCCGGGTCCATATCCTTATAGGAGCCGTAACCGGCCACGTTGCGCACGTAATGGTCCACGGCTTCGTTGTCGGCCACAAAGCACGTCAGTTCCATGGTGGCCAGGTTGAGGGCATTGAACAGGTCGGCCTCCTTGAGCATTTCGACCCACATCGAATATTCGGGCCGCTCCTCGAGCCAGAGCCCGATGGGAACCTCGTCGTAGGCCATAAAGACCTCGTTCTTATACGGGTCCTTGCAGGAAAGCAGGCAGCAGGCGGCCATGACCGCCGGCAGGGCCGCCGAGCGTATTATATGGTATGCCTTTCTTATCATTGGTAGTAGGGATTTTGGAGGAGTACCCCGCCGCTGGCGATGATATCGTCCTCGTGGATCGGGAAAAAGTAACTGTAAACGTTGTTAAGCTTAGACTCGTAGAGGGGCCGGTCTGCGGCGGCGACGTTCTTGAGCAGGATGTTTATGAGTTTGTTCTTGTAGCGCGCGTCGTCGCGTATGGCCACACGTACCAGGTCGAACCACCTCTTGCCCTCGAAGCAAAGTTCGCGCAGGCGCTCATCCAGCAGCAGGTCCAGGGCGTCCGATTCCCGCGAGGGCATCGAGGGATGGATTTCCAGCCCGGCCCGCTCGCGTATATGGACGATAAGGTCGTGGGCCTCGGCGTAATTTGCGTCCCCACCTATCATGATCAGGGCCTCGGCGCGCATCAGTATCACGTCCGCCAGCCGGTAGACTATCCAGTTGGCATCCCTGTTCTCGCTGTCCCGCTCGTTGCCGCTTCCGCGCGAAGTGCCCCCGTACTTCCATATCTTGAGGTTGGCCAGATAGCTGCCTCCGACACCCCTCACATCGTCCCCGTAATCCTCTTCGTCGCTGTCGAACAGGTCCACGACCGATTGCGAGGCCGCATAATTGTTGTTCGGATTGCCGTAGAACCACCCGTACAGCGAATTTGTCTGGTCGTAGGCGTACGACCACTGTATCTCGAACAGGCTTTCGGCCGAATTGCCGGGATAGTACAGCCGGTACCAGTTTTGGGTGGGCATAAGGCTGTAAACTTCCGAGTTGATAATATACTGGCACATTTTAGCCGCCTCCTCGTAATTCTCCTGCCAGAGATAAATGTCTGCCAACAAAGCGTAGGCAGAATAGATGGTGGCGCGTCCGTGCAGCTGCCACATCTCGGACGGGTAGGTGATGGTAATGTGCGGCAGGGCCGAGAGCAGGTCCTGCACTATGTATTCCAGTATCTTGTCACCGTCCGTCTTTGCCACGGCATAGTCCATACTGTCGTCCACGTAGGGCTCGGTGACATACGGTACGTCCCAGAACGCCCGGACCAGGTAGAAATAACACAGGGCCCTCATCCATTTCGCCTCGGCGATAAGGTTGTCACAGGCTTCACGGGAAAAGGTGTTGTCCACGTCCAGTACGTCCGGGGCGTATTTTATAACCGCGTTGCACCGGTTGATGGTCGTATAGAACGATACCCATTTTATCAGGTTGTTGTTCGCCCTTATCTCGAGGTCTTTGATGTTGTTCCAGTTGTCGTTGCCGGACTGTCCCGGGCCGATGTCGACCCCGTCGCCGCGAAGTTCGCCCCATTGGGTAATGCGGTCGATGCAGTTGCGGAACGAGGTGTAGATGCCGACCACCACCGCCTCGACCTCCTCCTTGGAGTTCCAGAACTCGTAGACGCCCTGCTCGTTGTTGGGCTTCACATCCAGCCAGTTGGCGCAGCCGGCCAATACTAACACCGTAACCGCCGCCGCCGATAGTTTATATTTAATGCTGTTCTTCATCTTGTGCGGTTTAAAATGCTATGGAAAAACTCATCATCAGTCGCTTGGACGGTGGCGTACGGCTCGAGTCTATCGCCAGGCCGAGCATCCCGTTGCCAACTATGATTTCCGGGTCCTGTCCGCTGTACTTGGTGAAAGTGAACAGGTTATAGGCGCTAACCGATACGCTGCCGCTTTGGAATCCCGCTTTTGAGAGCAGTTTGTTAGGAAGACGGTAGGTGAGGGTTATGTCCTTGATCTTGAAAAAAGAGGCGTCTTCAACGAACCGGTCCGATCCGAGTGAGTTGTAATTGGTTCCCCATAGGGCACGCGGTATATCCGTGTCGTCGCCCTCGTAACGCCAGCGTTGCAGGGTGGTGACGGACTGGTTGTCGCCGTTGTTCATTTTCTCGGTCTGGTGGCGCACGTTATTGATGACGCTTTGGCCGAGCCGGAAGTGAAGCGAAGCCCGGAAAGTTATGTTCTTCCATGCCACGTTCAGCTGGCCGCCACCGGTAAGGGTGGGGTAGGAGTTGCCGAGGTAGACGATGTCGTACTCGTCGATCACCCCGTCGTAGTTCATATCCACGTATTTGGCGTCGCCGGGCCTCTGGCGCCACGTGCCGCCGATGCGCACCGGGACCACCCTGCCGTTTATGTCGCGTATCACGTTGCCGTTGGCATCCCGGGCGAGCGTCTCGTCATAATTCTGGTAAACTCCGTCATAGCGGTAGCCGTAAATGGCTCCTACGGGGTTGCCCACGATCAGCTTCTTTGCGTAATTGCCGTTGCCGAGGGTATAGATCTCCGTCTCGAGGTTTTCGGGTATCTCCAATATCTTGTTTACGTTGCGGGCAAGGTTGATGTTCTTGAAACTGATCTTCACCTTGCCGGCCTGGATAACGTTGTTGAAGTTCATGATCAACTCGAAACCGCGGTTGCGCAGGGCGCCGGAATTGAAATAGTTCACCTGGGCATAACCGGTCGAAGACTGTATGGCGATGTTCTGCTGGAGCAGGTCGGTAGTCTTTTTCTCGTAGACCTCCACTGTAATATTGATCTTGTTCTTGAACAGGGTCAGGTCGACCCCGGCGTTATACTGGGTCACGATCTCCGGTTTGAGCTTGTTGAGCTGCATCTTGACCGGTTTGAGCGCCGAAAGGTCCATGTAGTCGTTCTCGTAGCCGAACGTACCCACCGAGGCGTTTGCGGCCGTAGGTATCCGGTCGCTCTTGCCCCAGCTTAGACGCAGGCGCAGTTCATCTATATTCTTGCTGTACGGCTTCATGAACTTTTCGTTGTGTATCTTCCATACTCCCGAGATGCTGGGAACCGGATTGCGCCAGGTCGAGATACCACCCGAATTGGAATTGGCGTTCATCCTTGCGGCGAATACCAGCGAATAGAGTTCCTTGAAGTTATAATTCACCGAGCCGACCAGCCCGACCGTCCGCTTCTTGTTCCATTCGGAGTTCATATTGGTGATCTTTCCCCCGGCCGAGGGCAGGCTCACGCCGACCCCGCCGTTGCCCGAGGTTACGATGGC
This sequence comes from Alistipes sp., assembly GCA_021201825.1. Lineage (GTDB taxonomy): Bacteria > Bacteroidota > Bacteroidia > Bacteroidales > Rikenellaceae > WRDF01. Next base: position 18,938 of record JAJQED010000008.1, on the reverse strand, counting down.
GTAGGCGCTGTTGTTGCTGGCCTCGATTTCGTCGGCGAACGAAAAGAGCATCCGGTGCTTGTTGGCGAAAGTCTTGTTGTACTGGATATGTATCTTGGCGTAAGTGTGTACCTGGTTGCGGCGGTATTCCCGGCCACGGTTATACCGGTTGTCCGACCATTTCACATCCTCGTCCAGCATGGACGCGGGCAGGAATTTGTTGTTCCTGTCGGTGCTGAGGTCCAGCCCGAACGTCCCTTCGACTATCAGTCCCGGGATAACCACGTAGCGCCCCACGAAGCTTGCTTCCACCTTGCGTTTAAGCGTGCGGTCCATGGATTCCAGCGCCCATGCCAGCGGATGGGGCATATCCCCCTGGATACTGCTGCTGGGCTGAGTGAAATACTCGTCTGTCGGATTGCCGTCCTCGTCCAGGATATAGGGGCTCATGTTGGGCATTTTACGGAGCGAAACCCCGCGGATGGCGCCAAGGCCGTCGTCCTGGATAGGCTGGTTCTGGGTAGACTCCATATAGGCGAACCGGGACGATACACGGAACTTGCGAGAGAAGTTGTAGTTTACGTTCAGCCGGGAATTGATCTTCGACAGGTCGGTGCCACGGGTGGTACCCGTCTGGTTCTCGTAACCCACCGAGAAAAAGTAATTGGCTTTCTCCCCGCCCCCGTCCATTGAGAAGTTGCTGGTGGAAACCAGCCCGTTGCGGGTGATAAGGTCGAACCAGTCCGTGTTCTGGTTGAACTCGTTGAAGTATTCGTACGACTGGTCATACAGGATGTCCCGGAAGCCGTTGAGGGTATTGATCCGGTTGGCTGCGTATCCACCGTCCCGTATCCAGTTCCAAAGGGCGTCCTGCATCAGGGTCACGTATTCCGGGCCGTTGAGCATCGGGGTGGCCTTGGGTTCGAATGAGAAGTTGAACTTCTGGCTGAACTTGAAGCTGGGCTTGTGGCGGCCGCCCTGTTTGGTGGTGATTATAATAACGCCGTTGGCGGCACGGGGACCCCAAAGGGCCGTAGCCGAGGCGTCCTTGAGTATCTCTATGGACTCGATGTCGGTAGGGGATATGTTGACCAGCGCACCGAAGTCGTCCACGTCCGCATCGCCGAAATCGAAATCGTCGTCGATATCGGTGTCCTGCGGGATGCCGTCGATAACGATCAGCGGCTCGTTGCTGGCCGAGAGGGATGCCGTGCCACGGATGCGGATGCTCCCGGCGCTTCCCGGGTCACCTCCTGATACGATGTCGAGGTTGGCCATGCGGCCTTGCAGCACATCCTCGATTGAAGTGGCCGCCATGTCCTCGAACTCGGTGACGTCGATCTTCTGGGTCGCCGAGCCAGAGTCCTCCTTGCGGACCCCCATCACGTTTCGGTCTATGGGTGCCGCGCTTACTATAACGTCGCCGATATCCTTGGCGTCTTCATTGAGCCTGACGTCGTAGCGCTCCTGTCCCGTGTAGGGGACTTTAACGGTGGTATAGCCTACGAACGCGATCACAAGCGTAAGGTCCCTCGCGTCCCGGGGAACGTTAAGCAAGTATTCGCCCTGCAGGCCGGATACCACCCCGGTAATGATCCGCTCGTCCTTATTTTGCAGGTATACCGTAGCTCCCGGCAAGGGACCGAGTCGGTCCGAAATGACGCCGCTCACCACGGCGGACTGCGCCGATGCCGTCCACGGGATAAGGAGCATCATTACCGGTATTATGGCCAGTATATATTTTTTCATTCAAATCAGGTTTGTAGTTTGGATAGTTTTAGCCTGTATCAGTTCCCGAACATGGTCCTGTAGTCGAAGCACTCTTCGAGGGTATAACAGGTGCCGTTGTTGTAAAAGTTGGGGATGTCGCCGTTGGTGCGGATCGAGTTGCCGGCCATGTCCGTAAGGGTCATAACGTAGGGGTCGTCCGGGTCCCAGCTCACCCTGATGGTTTTGGCGTCGTCCGCGTCGTGGTATTCCACGTGGGTCTCAAGGACGGTCTCGAACGCGCTGTCCGTCATTCCGTTAGGTCCGAGCCCTGGCAGGATGTAGTGGTCCAGCTTGTTCTGGTGCAGCGGCGAAAAGTAATACATAAGGTAAGCCCTCAGCGCCTCCCTGTCGTCCGGGTCCGGCAGCATCCCGGCATCTTCGGCCGCCTGCATGGCGTCGTTCGTCGGGACGAACGCTATCTCGGTCTGCACGAACTGCAGCGCCCCGCCGGATATCAGGCCGCATTGTACCATCAGGGCCCGGAATGTGGTTACGTCCGCCTGGTTCATCCTCTGCATCATCCCTCCGCTGGTGGTACTGAACGGGGCCTCTATCTGGTAGACGGTGCCGTTTTCGGTATCGAAAGTGTTCTTGACTTCCATCAGCGAGTGCATACAGTCGAAGAAATCCCCCTCGTGGGAATAGAAATAGTTGCTGAAGTTTTTTGAGACGTAGAACCGAAGCCCTTGGGAGATCGAGTTGTAGGACGGGGGAACATCACCCAGGACGAACCCGCGAAGCACGAGGTTCGTAATGCCGTTGTCCGCCATCGTATTGTTGCCGTTGTAGAGCTGGAATTCGCCGATGGCCTGCGTGCTGATATTATAGGTGTACCCCGCACTGCGCATATCGGTATCGTCTATAATGAAGAGCGTATGGCGGTTATTGGGGTCGTTGGCCATCTGATAGAGGCTCCGTTTGTTAAATGCAAGGGAGAACCAGGTGAACTCCGGATATTTGAACAACGGCATGGTGATACCGGTAAAGATGGCCGGCACCAGCACCTTGTTCGTGCCGTAGATCACCCCGTTGGTGCAGAACCGGATATCGTTCAGATCCGAAGAGGGTATGTCGAATTTCTCTCCGTACGGCCCCGATACGGGAGCCTTGTCCAGTTCGCTGGGGATTATAAGGTCCCGCAGGCCGTAGGTATGGGCCTGTAACAGGTGATATACATGGTTGTCGGGAAGGACGTCCAGATAATCCTCCGGCATCTGGGCCACACCGAACTCCGAGAAATAATCCCGGATGAACGCTTCTAAAACGTCGTCGCTCGGGGCGAAACAGTTTACGGCATACCGGAGCCCGTTTTCGAAAACGTTGCCGTTCTCGTTATGGTAGGACCATTCGCTGGCCAGTTCCGGCAGGTCGTTGGAAGCCTGCGGTGCCTTATAATGGTAATGGAGGAAAAGCGAATCGCCCGGTTGGGCATAGTTTTTAGAGAGGTCGGCATCGTAATGGAAGAGATTGAAGCGGTCAAACAGCTCTTTGTAAATCCGGTATGATTTACCCCCCCCCCCGTAAATTCCTCAATTAGAGCGGTATATAATGTAGGTAGGGGATGCGATACGTCGTCGATGAGATAGAGGTAACCGTTGTCGGTCGGGATGCCGCTCTCGATGACCGCCGCGTTACCGGCATAGAGCCGGTCGTCCGCCCCGATCCAGTTCCCGTCGGGGAAAAACGATTTGTAATCCTGTTCCGGGTTTGCACTTGCCCGGCCGGTAAACAGCCTTGTGGAGATCACGGGCAGATATTTCTCCTGCGAGAAGATCGAGTAGGTCCGCCCGGATTTCGGGTCGACGAAATCGGTTACCGGGGCGCGTGCGTAAGTCTTATACTTATAGCATGAGCCGTCGCCCTGCTCGGCATCTTCGTCCTGTGAAGTGACTGTGAATGCAAGGAAGTCGTCCGTGTTGTAGGCGAACTGGATCATGTGGTAACCTACCAGTACCGTCAGCTCTTCGATCGGGACGGCCGTCAGGTCCGAAGTGCCGTAGGTTTGCGAGAGGTAGCGGCTGAAAGAGACGTCGTCGGGGGCGAAGACCGTTGCCAGTCCTCCCCCGTCCACCAGCCGGCCGTAACCGGTCAGATCGAGGGCTTCGATGAACATGCCATAGTCGCCCCGCTGCTCCAGGACCTGCCTGATCGTGCCGAGCGAGTATTTCCCGCCGTCGGTGGTGTTGTCGAACAGGTCGCTGCATCCGTGGAACAGCAATGCCAGCCATAATAATAAAAATAAGGTTAGACGAGTTTTTATCATACGGTAAGTTTTAGGTTAGTTTTCCCCGATAGGGACCGGAGAGCAATGGCAAGGAATAAATTCGGCCCCAAATAAAGTTTAGATTACCGTTCAGAAAGTTTAGACAGTGTGTCAACCGCCCGGTTAGGATGCTATAATCGGATGCCCGGAAACTGCGGGAGTATATCACTCCGTCCGGAAGATATGTCGGGCTTGCCGTTATTCGGATTTAATGGCTATATTAGCCTTGCCGCAACTTTTAAAATACCTTATTTATGAGATCTATCCTTATTCCCGCCGCCGGGCTGGCGGCCTTTGTCCCGTCGGCAGCACGGGCGTCGGGGCCCCAAACCGGGGACAGGCCGCTTAATGTCGTTTTTATCCTGAGCGACGATCACCGTTACGATTATATGGAATTCCTCGGGACCGTGCCGTGGCTTCGAACCCCTAATATGGACCGTATGGCCCGGGAGGGAGCATACCTTAAAAATGCGTTCGTGACTACTTCCCTGAGTTCCCCGTCGAGGGCTTCGATCCTGACCGGGATGTTCTCGCATGAACACCAGGTAGTGGACAATACCGCCCCGATGCCAGAGGGCCTTATCTTCTTCCCCGAATATTTGCAGCAGGCGGGCTACGCCACTGCATTTTTCGGCAAATGGCACATGGGCAACGTGGGCGACGAGCCCCAGCCCGGATTCGACCATTGGGAGAGTTTCAAAGGGCAGGGGACATATTACAACGTGCGGATGAACATCAACGGTGAGCAGGTGGTCTTCGACCCCGGGGAGTATATTACCGATATCCTGACCCGGGATGCGATAAGTTTTATGTCCGATAACCGGGACCGGCCGTTCTTCGTCTATCTGTCGCATAAGGCGGTGCATGATCCGTTCGAGGCCGCTCCGCACCACCGGGGGATGTACTCCGGCGAGGAGGTGCCCCGCCCGGAATCGTTCAACAAACCGTATTACGGTATTTCGACCGCACCGTCCATGGACCCCGACGGCGAGCCTGCAAAAGGCGAGGAGTGGTACGGTGAGGGCCGCCGTCCGGATTGGGTGAAGAACCAGCGGGAAAGCTGGCACGGGGTGGATTACAGTTACTTCGGACGCAGCGACTGGGAGACCGAAGCCCGAAAATACTGCGAGACACTGACCAGCCTGGACGAAAGCATCGGCGAGGTGTTACGCTTCCTGGAGGATAACGGGCTGGATGAGAATACGCTCGTTATCTATATGGGCGACAACGGGTTCTGCTGGGGCGAACACGGGCTGATAGATAAACGCACTTTTTACGAGGCCTCGGTCAAGGTGCCGATGCTGGCTTACTGTCCCGGCCTTATAGAGGGCGGCACCGTGGTGGAACGGATGATCCAGAATATCGATATCGCCCCTACTGTCCTGGAGGCCTGTGGTTTGGCAAAAGCGCTGCAGATGCGCGGCGATTCGTTCATCCCGCTCATAGCCGGCCGGGAAGTGGACCGCTGGCGGGACCGTATCTTCTATGAATACTATTGGGAGTACGACTTCCCGCAGATCCCGACCACGTTCGGCGTACGGACCGACAGGTATAAATATATCCGTTACCACGGTATCTGGGATACGAACGAATTCTACGACCTCCTGGAGGACCCTGCCGAGACGGTGAACCTCATCGCATCGCCCGAACACCGTGAGATGATCCGCCGGTTGGCCGGGGAACTGGACGACTGGCTGGAGCGGACCGGCGGTATGAACATACCGCTCAAACGGACCGACCGCCCCCGGGGCAACGACCACCGGAACCTAAGGACTTATTAGTAAGATGGGCCGCTTAATTGTCATTCTGCTCGCCGGGTTACTGTTCCCGCTCCGATCGCTTGCTACGGAGCATTACGACGTGGTGATCGTGGGCGGCACTCCCGCCGGGATAACCGCCGCCATCGCTGCCGCCAGAGAGGGAAAGCACTGCCTGCTGCTGGAACGCGGCGGCCATATCGGAGGTTTGCCCGTGAACGGGCTGGGAGCGACCGACATCGGGACGCGGGGCGCGACTACGGGTCTGTTCGGCCGTTTCGTGGAATTTAACAGGGATTATTATGAACGGACATACGGGGCCGGGTCGCAGCAAGTAGCGGATTGCAGCGACGGCTACCACTTCGAGCCGCATGTGGCCGCGCTGACGTTCGGACGGATGCTGGAAGAGGCCGGGCCCGGAACGGTAACCGTGCTGACCATGCGGCAGTTCGACAGCGAACCCCGGTATGTCCCTATGGACAGCTCGAGGATCATCTCGATCCGTGTCCTGAACCGGGAGACCGGCCGGGAAGAATATTACTGCGGCAATACCTTTATTGACGCAACATACGAGGGGGACCTTGCGGCGGCCGCCGGGGTGCCTTCCAGGCTCGGGCGCGAGGGTGCCGACGAATACGGCGAACCCTGTGCAGGCCGCATTTACCGGTGGTGGAAGCACGGGCCGGACGACGAGGGTACCACTTACCGGGGCGATAATGCCATACAGGCTTATAACTACCGCTTATGCCTGACCAACGATCCGGCCAACCGCCTGCCAGTCACCCGGCCGGAGAAATACGACCGCAACGAATATTTGTCGCTGATAGACGACGTGCTGTCCGGCCGCAATACAGACGTCCGGTTCCGGGAGTTTACTTCCGAAGAGATGGAGAACCACCGCCGGCGGGTATTGTCCGGAGAGCGGAGCTCGGCACCGGGTGACGTGTGGGGTATGGCCAAGATAAGCAGTATGACCCGCCTGCCCAACGCCAAAACGGACGCAAACAACCAGCACCTGGCCCTTATATCTACCGACCTGCCCGAAGAGAACTGGCCTTGGCCGACCTCCGGGTGGGAATGGAGGGACCGGTATGCCGAACGGCTCAGGGATTATACCCTCGGGCTGTTGTGGTTCGCACAGAACGACGAACAGCTGCCGGCCGGATTTCGTGAGGCGTGCCTGGAGTGGGGTCTTTCGGCGGACGAGTATACGGACAACGGAGGGTTTCCCCGGCAGGTTTATGTCCGGGAGGGGCGCCGGATGGAGGGCGTCGATTTTTTCACGGCAAACGATGCGCTGCCCGCCGGTGACGGGCTTCGCCCTCCGGTCCATTGTTCTTCCGTCACGGCCAGCCATTATGCGCTGGACTCCCATGCGGTCCGAAAGCGTGAGCCGGGCAGGGTCCATTTGGACGGCTTTTTCAGCCACCCGACGGCGGTATATACCGTGCCGTACGGGGTGATGGTTCCCCGCACGGTAGACAACCTGCTGTTCCCGGTAGCGGTTTCGGGGAGCCATGTCGGTTTTTCCACTATACGGATGGAGCCCTGCTGGATGGCCCTGGGCGAAGCGGCAGGCCTTGCCGCGGCGATCTCGCAGACGGAGGGCACCGGTATGCGGGACGTACCGCTGGATTTATTGCAGGACAAACTTACCGGCTACGGTGCGACCCTGGTCTATTTCACCGATATTACCCCTGACGACCCGGATTTTGCGATGGTCCAGAAAATGGCCCTGCGCGGGTACCTGCCCGGCTGGCAGGCGGCCCTCGAAGAGATACTGGATGCGGAAACGGACCAATTTTGGAGCAGCCTTGCCGGCCGGCCCGTCGGGCATTTCGGGAAGTCGAAACGGAGGGAAGTTCTGCGGGAAATCTATTCCCGCCTGCCGTGATCCCCTCATCCGGATCATTTTGATTCCCGTAATAAATTTTACGGGAATTTTTACGTTTTATACTTAGCCCGGCACGGTCAGGAAAAATATACCAAAAAATCGCCGGTATGTTAAAAAACAATCGAAATGTTTTTTTTCGGGCTATCAATAGTTTTCGTATTTTTGTCTCTTAGTTGTTTCGGTCGTCAAATTATAAAGAACGGATATAAAAATGGATCAGATAAACGAAGCTTTGATGTTAATGGGGGTCGGTATGGGTACCGTCTTCCTTGTCCTGCTGCTGGTGATATTTTGCAGCCGGGGGCTGATTGCGGCAATAAACCGCTGGTTCCCCGAGAAAGAGGTCGCCCCGGCGGTGGCCCGGGTGGCGGCCATTCCCGCCCGTACGCTCACCGCTATAACGGCGGCAGTCAATGTGGCGACCAAGGGGAAAGGCCGGGTGGTCAAAGTGGAACGAAAGGAGTAACAGACGTAAAACCTAAATGATAATGAGTAGAGAAATCAAATTCAGCCTGGTCTACCGGGATATGTGGCAGTCCGCCGGTAAGTATGTTCCCCGGGTGGACCAGTTGGAACGTGTCGCTCCCGAGATCGTCAAAATGGGATGCTTCGCCCGGGTGGAGACCAACGGCGGCGGTTTCGAACAGGTCAACCTCCTGTTCGGGGAAAACCCCAACGCGGCCGTACGCAAATGGACCAAGCCGTTCAACGACGCCGGCATCCAGACCCACATGCTCGACCGTGGCCTGAACGCCCTGAGGATGAGCCCCGTTCCGGCGGACGTGCGTAAACTGATGTATAAGGTAAAGAAAGCCCAGGGTACGGACATCGTGCGTACGTTCGACGGGCTCAACGATACGAGGAATATTATCCCGTCGATCAGGTACGCAAAGGATGCGGGCATGATCTCGCAGGCGGCATTGAGTATCACATTCTCGCCTATCCATACGGTCGATTACTATACCCGGATGGCCTACGAACTTATCGAGGCCGGGGCCGACGAGATCTGCCTCAAGGATATGGCCGGTATCGGCCGGCCGACAGACCTGGGAACGATCACGGCCAATATAAAGGAAAAATACCCGGACATTCCGGTCACTTACCATAGCCATGCCGGACCCGGCTTCTCGGTGGCGTCGGTGCTGGAAGTTTGCAAGGCCGGTTGCGATTATATCGACGTGGGTATGGAGCCGCTCTCATGGGGCACGGGCCACCATGACGTTATCACCATCCAGTCCATGCTCAGGCAGGCCGGGTTCACGGTGCCTGAAATAAATATGGACGCCTATATGAAAGTACGCGCCCTGACGCAGGAGTTCATGGACGACTTCCTTGGCCTGTATATCAGCCCGAAGAACCGCCTGATGAGTTCCCTGCTTATCGGCCCCGGGCTTCCCGGTGGGATGATGGGCAGCCTTATGGCCGACCTGGAAACCAACCTCGAGGGGGTCAACCGCTACATGGAGAAGAACGGCAAACCGAAACTCACGCAGGACGACCTGCTCATCAAGCTGTTCGACGAGGTGGCTTACGTATGGCCCAAAGTGGGGTATCCCCCACTGGTCACCCCGTTCAGCCAGTATGTGAAGAACCTTGCGCTGATGAACGTAACCCAGATGCTCAAAGGCAAGGAGCGCTGGTCTATGATCGCGGACGATATTTGGGATATGATCCTGGGTAAGTCCGGCCGCCTGCCCGGCGAGGTGGACGACGAGATCAAAGCACTTGCAAAAGAGCAGGGCCGCGAATTCTATACCGGCGACCCGCAGGAGGGCTTCCCCGACGCGCTGGACAAATACCGGGGTCTGATGAAAGAGAAAGGATGGGAACACGGTCCGGACGACGAAGAGTTGTTCGAGTATGCCATGCACCCGGCTCAATACGAGGCCTACAAATCGGGCAAGGCCAAGGCCGACTTCGAGGAGGATATCGCAAGGCGTAAAGCTAAGGAAACCGCTCCTGCCGCCGCTCCCGCTGGAGCCGTGGCCGTGACTCCCCAGACCCTTACCGTCGATGTCAACGGCGAGCAGTTCCGGGTGAGCATCGTTCCGGAGGGTTCGTCCCTGCCGGCAGTTGCCCCGGCCGCAGTTCCTGCCGCGACAGCCCAAGCCGCCCCGGCGGCCCCGACCGCAACAGGGGATACGGAAGAGCTGCCGTCGCCGCTCGAGGGGAAGTTCTTCCTCACGAAAGACAGCAGCGAGTCCCCGCTCAAACCGGGCGACAGTTTTAAAAAAGGCGACCGGCTCGGATATGTGGAGGCAATGAAGACTTATAATGCCATCCTTGCCCACCGTGACGGGGTCGTGGCCGAGATCGTAGCCGCCAACGGCGATACGGTGTTCGAGGACGACGTGCTGATGAAAATCCGGTAGGCCATGCGGATATTGGATAACCTATTCGAAATGACGGCGTTCAGCAATATCGCCGCCGATCCGGCGGTATTGCTGATGTTCGTGCTGGCATTCGTACTGCTTTACCTGGGCATCAAAAAGGGATATGAACCCCTGCTGTTGGTACCGATCGGGTTCGGGGTGCTTCTGGCCAATTTCCCCGGCGGCGATATGGGCGTGGTGCAGGCGACCGACGAGAACGGGATCATGCACATGACCCTGCTCGAGATCGCCCACGATTACGGCATCATGAACTACCTCTATTATTCGCTGATAAAGACGGGCCTCTTACCGCCGCTTATCTTCATGGGGGTAGGGGCGATGACCGACTTCGGTCCACTGCTCCGTAACCTGCGACTTGCCATTTTCGGTGCGGCGGCCCAGATCGGGATCTTTACGGTGCTGATCGTCGCGGTGCTGGCCGGGTTCACACTTAACGAAGCCGCTTCACTGGGTATAATCGGAGGCGCGGACGGCCCTACGGCTATTTTTACGACCATAAAACTGGCGCCCGACCTGCTGGGACCGATCGCCATCGCCGCCTATTCGTATATGGCGCTGGTGCCGGTGATCATTCCGCTGGTGGTTAAGCTGTGCTGTTCCCGGAAAGAGCTGCTTATCAATATGAAAGATCAGGAGAAGCTGTACCCGTCCAAGTCGGAGATAAAGAATATGAAAGTGGCCAAGATCGTTTTCCCGATCTTCGTGGGTACTCTCGTGGGGGTCATCGTGCCCTCGGCGGTGCCGCTGGTGGGTATGCTCATGTTCGGGAACCTTGTCAAGGAGATCGGCACTGCAACCTCAAGGCTTTACGATGCCGCTTCCAATACGATAATGAACGTTGCGACGGTGCTGCTGGGTCTCTGTGTGGGCGCTACGATGACAGTTGAAGCGTTCCTTAACTGGAAGACCATCGGTATAGTGGCCGGCGGGTTTTTCGCTTTCGCCCTCTCGGTGGCCGGCGGTATTTTTATGGTGAAACTTTATAACCTGTTCACCCGCAAAAAGATCAACCCGCTTATCGGTGCGACAGGCCTTAGTGCCGTGCCTATGGCTTCGCGGGTGGCGAACGATATCGCCATTAAATACGATCCCCGCAACCACTTGCTGCAATACGCCATGTCGAGCAATATTTCAGGGGTGATCGGTTCGGCCGTTGCCGCCGGGGTGCTTATCTCATTCCTCGGCTAAACCGAAAGCCGGATTCCCCGGTATCATTACAAATCGAGGCGGAACTACTGTTCCGCCTCGATTTGTAACGGGTGGCTTCAAACTTTAGTCGAGAACCTTTATTTTGATGTTCCTGAAATGGACTTCGTCACCGTGGTCCTGCAGCAGGATATGGCCCTGTTCATGGTTGCCGAAATTAGGCCAGTCGCGGTATTTGCTGTAAGCTACAAGGGCGTCCCACATCTGGTTGTTGCGCTCGTATTCCACTATCTTCGTACCGTTCAGCCAATGTTCGACATGGTTGCCCTGAACGAGGATGGTCGCCGTGTTGAATCCGTCGAAATCGAACGAATAGCCCTCTCCACGGTGCGGGGGAATAAGGTCGTACAGCGAACCCAGTACCCGGTTTCCTTTCACGCCCAGTTTGGCGTCGGGATGCCGCTCGTCGTCCAGTATCTGGAATTCACATCCGATGGCTGAACCCTCGCCTTTGTTCAGGTCGGGATCGACGAAATATTTTATGCCGCTGTTGGCTCCCGGGGTGATTTTGAAGTCCACTTTCAGTACGAAGTTACGGTAGCGCTCGGTGGTAACGATATCCCCGCCGTTGGTCGATTCGCCCCCGTCGCTCTTATGTACGGTCAGTATACCGTCCGATATGGACCATCCTCCTGCCGGGAATTCGTCGAGCCTGGCGCCGCGCCAGCCGTCCGTAGTTGCTCCGTCCCAAAGGAGCTTCCAGCCCCGGGCGGTTTCGGTGTCGGATAGGGTATTGTTCCCGGCGGTCGGAATTTCCAGGTCGAGAATATCCGTACCGGCCGTGGGAGTTTGGGCATTGCTTGTACATCCGGTGATGAGCAGCGCGGTTGCGAAAAACAGTATCGTAGTTCGTTTCATCATTTTTTTGTTTTTAGAGTTTATAGAATTCTTCCCAGCCTTTGCGGGGCGGGGTACCTGCCAACAGGCCGTTGGCAAAGCCGTTGTTTATTATCTGCTTACTGTGCCGGTCGAATTTGATCGGCTGGCCAAGCTGCTGGGCGATCACCCCGAGTGAGAATACCTGGCAGAGCGGCCCGGTTACCTCGAACGGCGAACGGGTCTTCTCCTCACCCATGCAGGACAACAGGAAGTTGGCAAAATGGTTCGAGGTGCTTTCGGGAACTTCCGGCAGGGACGGCTCCATCTCTTTGGCCTTGTCCGCCGGGATTATCGACAGGGTGCTTCCATGGCTGCCTCCTTTGAATATCAGGTCTTTGGAGTAGATTATCTTGCCGGGGTTGAGCGAGGCCGGTTGTATCTTGCCACCGGCTACTGTCGGGATGTTCGGGTCCAGTTCCGACACGCCGTAACCCTCCGGAACCGGGGGAACGTTGTCCACCCCGTCATACCACGTTACGTCCACGGCAGGCATCGACCCCCGGCGGGGGAATTTGAACAACAGGGTCGACGATCCGGGGAAGAAATAATCGTTATGCCCGGTCAGTTTCAGGGGTAACACCTCGTCCGGCAGACCCAGGTCGAGGAATTCGTGCGCCGTATCGAGGATATGCGCTCCCCAGTCCCCCAGGGCGCCGAGGCCGAAGTCGTACCAGCAGCGCCATTCGCCCCGGTGGTATTTATCGTTGTAATCGTGCCATTTGGCATTTACCAGCCATGTGTCCCAGTCCATGCCGGGAGGCAGCGGCTGCGCCTCGGGATACTTATATATACCGGTATCCCACCCGTGCCAGCGGCGCGGACTGTTCATGTGGGCGGTGATCTCCGTCACGTCCTTGATTATGCCTGCGTCCACCCATGCCTTGAACTGGAAATAGTTCGCCTCGGAATGGCCCTGGTTGCCGACCTGTATGACGAGGTTGGGTCGCCGCCGGGCGGCTTCCATCATCAGCTCGATCTCCATGAACGTACGACCCATAGGCTTTTCGACGTACACGTGCTTGCCGAGCGACATGGCCAGCATTGCGATGGCGAAATGCGAATGGTCCGGCGTGGCGATGGAGACGGCGTCGATCTGCGGGGCGAACTTGTCGAACATTTGGCGGAAGTCACGGAACGTCCGCGCTTTAGGGAACATATTTCGTATCTCCGCCGTATGGTCGCCGTCCAGATCCACGTCACACAGCGCAACGACGTTACAAAGGCCCGTCCTGTCGAACTCCTTGATAATTTCCGCTCCCCGGAACCCGATGCCGATACAGGCCAGGTTTACTTTGCCGTTCGCTCCCGGCTCCCGGCCGGTTCGTTCATCCCGTAAGGCACCGATGGCCGCAGCGGGCGACACCCCGGCCATCATCAGCCCTGCGGCCGAGAGCCCTGCGGTTTTCAGGAAATCCCTGCGGGAAAGGTTCTTGGTAGTTTTCATTTTTATAGTATGGGTTTATTTATTAGGTTTCGATCCGGTGGGGGAGCTCCTGCCCGCAAAGGGACAAAGGTCTGACGGCATACCGGAACAGTCGGGACTCTCGCCGAGGTCCTACGGTCCGGGAAGTTCAAATTTAGGAATAATTATTTTTTTTCCTAACCGGTATGCCCGGACCCACTGCCGTGAAATTGCGGTGAGGGATTTTTAGAGACCGATTATATTTATATCTTTGTGTTCCGGTCCCGGTGCGGTACGTTCGGGAACGGATGTAATGTATTGGGTTACCCGGATCTGAAAACATAATCCAATACATAAATGAGTGACAAGTTTTTATTTTTGATCTTGCTGGCCGGAACGGTTTCCGGTTGCAGCCAGGCTTCAGGTGTGGGAGGTGAGGTTATCCCGAGCGAACTCCGTGCTCCTGCTTATCCTTTGGTGACCATCGACCCGTACACCAGCGCATGGTCGATGGCCGACAATCTCTATGACGAAAGCGTTAAACACTGGACCGGGAGGGATTTCCCGCTTATCGGTGTGCTCAAGGTCGACGGGGAGGCGTACCGTTTTATGGGTGCCGAGAATATTCCCGTGGAGGCGGTGATCCGCACAGGTGAACAGGCCGGAAGCTGGCCGGGCGTTTATACTACCGATCAGCCTGCCGCGGACTGGATGGAACCCGGTTTCGACGATTCCGGATGGCAGGCCGGACAGGGGGCTTTCGGTACCATGGAGAACGAACCGACCGCCCGGACCCAGTGGAGCACGGACCATATCTGGGTGCGTCGTAGCTTCGATCTGCCGGAACAGCTGACCGGCAGGGTATTCCTCGAGTATTCCCATGACGACCGTGCCGTAATATACGTTAATGGTATTCAGGTGGTCGACACAGGCGACCGTACGGGCAAAGGCCGCAGGGCACGCCTGTCGGACGAAGTGCTTGCCACTCTTAAACCCGGCAGGAACGTGATCGCCGGCTATTGTAATAACCCCCAGGGTAACGGACTGCTGGATTTCGGCATTTTCCGCCAGAAAGACAACTACGAGATACTGACCAACACGGCCAAACAAATATCGGCCGATGTGCAGGCTACCCAGACCCATTACGTTTTCGAATGCGGTCCGGTAGAACTGAAAGTGTCTTTCGCCGCTCCCTCGTTCATGGAGGATCTGGACCTGCTGTCCCGCCCCGTGAATTACCTTACTTACGAAGTAACCTCCAAAGACGGCCAGGCCCACCAAACGGAGATCTATTTCGAGGCCGCGTCCAACTGGGCGCTCGACTCGCCTTTGCAAACCTCGACCATCGAGACGGTGGAAAATAACGGCCTGGTCCTGCTCCGCACGGGCAGTGAACAGCAGAGCATCCTCGCCAAACGGGGGGACGACCTGCGGATCGACTGGGGCTATTTCTATATGGCGGGCGACAAGAAAAAGTTCGACTTCGCCGTCGGAGAAGCGGCCGACCTGCGCCGTGGATTCGTAGAGGGGGGCCTGCAGACCGGCAATGCCGGCTTGTTCTCCGGCAGTGAAAATGTTTTC
This sequence comes from Alistipes sp., assembly GCA_021201825.1. GTDB lineage: Bacteria > Bacteroidota > Bacteroidia > Bacteroidales > Rikenellaceae > WRDF01. The sequence continues at coordinate 3,814 of JAJQED010000008.1, read as the reverse complement.
GCCCTAACGGGTTGTCTCGGTAAAGGCAAATCCGCCTCGGGTTACATTATGCTCGGTTACGACGACATTTACTCCATACAGTATTTCGGCGACAACCTGCGGCCCTATTGGAACCGTAACGGCGATAAGGATATCTTTTCGCAGTTCGCCGCAGCCAGCCGCGACTACCGCAAGCTGATAGAACAGTGTTATCAATTCGACCGCGAACTGATGGAAGCCGCAATGGCGGCGGGAGGCAGGAAATACGCCGAGTTGTGCGCCCTGGCTTACCGCCAGGCCATCGCCGCCCACAAACTGGTTCAGGCGCCCAACGGCGACCTGCTGTGGCTGTCCAAGGAAAATAACAGTAACGGCTCGATCGGTACCGTAGATATAACATATCCGTCGGCTCCGCTGTTCCTGTATTACAACCCCGAACTGGTCAAGGGGCTGATGAACCATATATTCTATTACAGCGAGAGCGGCAAATGGACCAAACCGTTCCCGGCACACGATGTGGGTACTTATCCGCTTGCCAACGGCCAGACCTACGGCGGCGACATGCCCATCGAGGAGGCAGGTAACATGCTCACCCTCGTTGCGGCCATCACCATGGCCGAGGGCAACGCGGATTACGCGGCCAGGCATTGGGACGTGCTCACCGTATGGACCGACTATCTGGTAGAATACGGTCTGGACCCGGAAAACCAGCTTTGCACGGACGACTTCGCGGGCCATTTCGCCCATAACGTGAACCTTTCGGCCAAAGCCATCATGGGTATCGCCAGCTACGGTTACGTTGCCGGTGTTTTGGGTAAGGAAACCGCTGCCGATTTCTACACGGCCAAAGCCCGTGAGATGGCCCGTATGTGGATGCAGATGGCCGACGACGGCGACCATTATAGGCTGACGTTCGACAAACCGGGCACCTGGAGCCAGAAGTATAACATCGTGTGGGATAAACTGCTCGGGCTGGGTATTTTCCCGGACGACGTAGCCGTTACCGAGGTCGCTTATTACCTCACAAAGCAAAACCGTTACGGCCTGCCCCTGGATAACCGCATGGAATACACCAAGACCGACTGGATAATATGGAGCGCCACCCTGGCACAGGATAAGCAGACGTTCGAGAAGTTCATCGACCCGATGTGGGATTTCATGAACGAGACCACCGACCGGGTACCCATGTCCGACTGGATCTGGACCGACAAACCGCTCCACCGCGGCTTCAAGGCCCGCGCAGTGGTCGGGGGTTACTGGATAAAGATGCTCGAGGGTAATATCGGGAAGTGATCCCTCATAAATCCCGGTAACGGGAACAAGTAACAATAAATGCCGGCGCGTTATGCGCCGGCATTTATTGTTTTATACCGGTTCGTTAATTCACGTTAATAACCTGCGGTTCCGTTGTGGGGCCGTGGACGGTTATCCTGCCGTCGCCGATTTCCATGCGGTCGATCAGTACGACCCGGTCCTGGCCGGTCGCTTCCGTACGGCCGTGGTACACACAGAAATATTGGCTTCCGTCCCGGGACCACGTTACCGAATTGTGGCCCGTGCCGGTAACTATGCCGCCGCGTTCTATGTTCTTTTCAAGGATGGGATTGTCGGCAGCCTTGGTATAAGGCCCCAGCGGGTGCCGGGCGGTGGCATAACCGACCGCATAGTGCTGGCCGCCGAAATAGTTGGCCGAATACATCATATAGTATATCCCGTCTTTTTTAAGCAGGAACGACCCCTCGGTCCAGCGGCGGTTCACCTCGCCCGAGGTTACCGAGCGGCTTTCCCATTCGGCCTGCGTATCGTCCGTCCGTACCGGCGGCCGGAGCAGCAGAACCGGTTCGCCAATTATTCCGGAAAAATCGGGTTCCATCTCCACCCCGTAGATCCAGCTTTCCTCGATCTCCCCGAACAGCCCCTGTTCTCGGGCCCAATCGGCTATCTCGCTCTCCACCGGGTTCTCTTTCCAGTTGGCGCTGTAGAACATATAGAAGCGCCCGTCCCGTTCATAAACTTCCGGCGCCCAGAAACAGTCCGTTCCCCAGGAATAATCGGTATTGCCGTCGAATGCCCGCCCCTCGTAGGCCCATTCCGCCAGGTCGGACGAGGAATAGCAATCGAACCCGATTCCGCTTTCCAGCGTACCGTATATATAATACCGGCCGTCGGAAGCCAGCAACACGTAAGGGTCGCCCAGTTTGATGTCCAGGGGATTTTGAAGCAGGGTACCCTTATCCTTTTTGCAGCCGCAGAATAGGGCCAGCAGCAATATCGAAGAGAAAAAAATCCTGTGTCTCATTATCGGAATCACAATTATGGGTTAACCTCGACGGCAAATATAAAAATAATAATCCCCCATTACAGCCGCTCGGGTGATTTATATACTGACCGTTCGTAAGCTTTTATCGGGAATTGTAAATATTAGACCATGGCTATTAAAAAATAACCAAAATACGGATGCAGGTTTTGCAGTGGATAAATAGTTACACCAAAAGGCTGAATTTTTAAATCCCGTCCGCAGGCCGATTCGCATTTTTGACGCGACCTAACTACCCGGCCTGAAATGACAGGAAAATATACCTACTTACCCGAACCAGCCCGTAAATTAATACGGACCGCATCTTTTGCGGTTGTCCTGCTGTTTTGCCTTGTGTCATGCGGGGAGAACCGGCTCCCGGAAGCCGAGATCGAAAGTTTCTCCAACCCCATCAGTGTCCGCCATGACAACACCTCCATGACCTTACACGGCGGGAAATATTATTTCCTGCAGAACAGGGACGGAAACCTCTATCTGTCCGTTATGGACGATCCCACCAAACTGGGGGAGACCGAGGGGGTGCTCATCTTCGACGCCGAGCGCAATTACGGGCTTATGCACATGTGGCACCCGCTGATAATAAACCGGGACGGGGTGTGGTATATCTATTTTACGGCCGACGACGGCAATACCGACAACCATCAGTTTTATGTGGCGGCAAACCCGGCCGCAGACCCGTTGGAGGGCCGGTTCGAGATGCTGGGCCGTATCAGCACCGACCCGGATAACAACTGGGCCATCCATGCCCATGTCTTTCAATATGACGGCCAGTGGTACATGGTATGGTCCGGGTGGGAATCGCGCCGGGTCTATGTGGAGACGCAGTGTATTTATATCGCCCGTATGGCCGACCCCATGACCCTCGAAACCCGGCGGGTCAAACTATCCGAACCCGAGTACGAATGGGAGAGGCAGTGGGTCGACCCGGACGGCACGAAACAGCCGTACCCGATATTCGTCAATGAATCACCATTTTTCTTCGACAACGAGCTTACCGATAAGCTCTACCTGTTTTATTGCGCCAGCGGCCAATGGACCGTATTCTCGTGCGTGGGAATGCTAACGGCAGAGAAAGGAAGCGACATCCTCGACCCCGATTCGTGGACAAAGAGTCCCGAACCGGTCTTTAAGCAAAGTCCCGGGAAAGGAGTTTACGGCCCCGGCCTGATGCACATCATTCCATCTCCGGACAGCACGGAATATTACATGGTCTACAAAGCCCGCACGGAGGAGATGAACCTCCCGGGCGTCGACCATTACGGCATCTGGATGCAGAAGCTCGATTTCTCGGCCGACGGCCGACCCGAACCCGGTATTCCCGCCGCCGTAGGTGAGCTGCTGCCCAAACCTTCGGGGATCCAACCTGCGTAAATGTAAACTACCTTAATATGAGATATATAAGTACTAAATCAATCGTTTTTCCTGCGGCCACACTTTTGACGTCCGCAGGCTTCTTCAGTCCCTCTTCTTATTCTCAGTCACGTCCGAACATTATAGTGATTTTGGCGGATGATCTTG
>JAJQED010000034.1 GCA_021201825.1 Alistipes sp. | reverse complement strand
AACGCTATCGCCATCGGAGCGGAAGCAAACGCCAATGTAGATGGAACAGGAATCGCCATCGGGTACCAAGCAAACACAAACACGGACGCAATCGCTATCGGTTGGGGAGCACAAGGAACGGGGGATAATTCAATTGCCCTTGGAAACTGTGCGGATACGAACGGACACAGAAACAGTGTTGCGCTGGGGGCTGGAGTAACAAGCACTAATGACAATCAGGTTATAATTGGCGGTTCCGATGTAAGCTCTTTTATCTTCGGGAGCACGGCCACACTGTCAGAATCCGTCTTAATTGGACAGAATGTAAACGTAAACACGATATCAGAAGAAGAAATATCTGACGAGAATTCTTGTCCACAAATTGCTATCGGAAAGAACTCCAGTATTAACTCTACGCAGTCCTCTATTGTAATCGGCGTAGATGCCACTGCTTGCGGGGGGCTTGCGGTAGGAAACAAGGCAATTTCAAATAACGGAGTGTCAATCGGAGATAGAGCTGTAGCTGAGAATTCAGGAACCGCAGTTGGAATAAACGCAAATGCGGGAACGACCGGCACGATTGCGATTGGAACTGCAACAAGCGCACTGAAGAATAATGCCATTGCAATCGGAGCCACCGCTTGCGCGAACAATAATCAATCAATGGCTTTTGGACAAGGCTCAGTTTCGCGTGGAGAAAATTCTATCGCAATTGGAGTGTGTTCGAACGCGACATCAAACTCGGGCATCGCCATTGGTGTGCGGGCATGCACGACGTCGGCGAATGGCATTGCGATAGGCTACAACGCAAACGGTAGCGGCATTAACGCTATCGCCATCGGAACTGAAGCGAAGGCCAATGTAGCGGGTACGGGGATTGCCATCGGGTACCAAGCAAATACAAACACGTACGCAATCGCTATCGGTTGGAGAGCACAAGGAACGGGGGGTAATTCAATTGCTATCGGAACGTATGTGAACGCAAATCTGGAGTCTGGAGTTGGAATCGGACATAACAGCCGGGCTGGGAATAATGGAATTGCTATTGGACGTAACACCAGTACGTTCCAAGACAGCGGTAGCAAGGCTGGAGAAAACGCGATTGCTATTGGCCATAGCGCTCGTGCAATCGGTAATAACTCTATTGCGATTGGACTGGCTGTGAATGCAAACAGCGATAACTCTGTGATAATTGGTCACTATAACCTTGCAAACTTTCAGACTAAGACCACGAGTTCTGATACTCGGGACAAAACAAGAATTAATCCTCTCCCGGGGAGTGCTCTTGCATTCATCGAAGAATTGACCCCAGTCGAGTTTTGCTGGAACCGGCGTACAAACTATGGAGCGCATGAAAAAGAGTACGGTTTAACTGCTTACAACATAGAAGCCCATGTTGCGGAAACAAGAGCAGACGAAAAAAAAGACATAGGCCTTCTTGCTCAGGATGTAGAAGCAGCCTTAAGCGCAATCTATAATAACGCAGGTTATGGCGATGTTGTCGTGAACAGTTTTTCTGCCTATGAAGGAAACATTCCTGCAGGCGCCGAATCTGAGTTAAAACTAAATTACCTAAAATTAGTGCCATTTCTTATTGGAGCAATTAAAGAGATGAACAAGAGAATACGAGAACTAGAAAAAACAGTTAACTAAGATTTTACAAAAAAAAGGAGGACTTTTCTATGGGAAAAATGTTATCCATAATTATCCCGCACTATGCCGAGACGCCGGCTAACCTTACACCGGCATTCTCGAGCATCAACAATCAGGTTGGTATTGATTGGAACCAAATCGAGGTAGTCCTCGTTAACGATGCCAACCCCGACGCGTTACCGCCGCGCGAGTGGCTTGATGTCTGGCATAATCTGGGCATTAGGACTGTGGTTGCAAAAACCAACGCAGGCCCCGGAGTCGCCCGTCAACTAGGCATCGACAACGCTATTGGCGATTATGTCCTTTTTATCGACGCGGACGATTGCTTACATTCCGTTGGCGTACTGGGGGCGTTCCTGCAGGAGATCAACCAGAAGCACCCTGACCTCATCTCCACGCCGTGGCTCGAGGAAATGCACTATCCGGATGGGCGCTACTCGTATATCACTCATGATAACGAGCGCACCTGGATGTTTGGTAAGGCTTTCCGCCGCCGTTGGCTGGAGGGCGCAAACATTCGCATGCACCCGGAACTACGCGTCCATGAAGATTCCTACTTCAATGCGTTAGCGTTCTCGCTGGCAAGTCTTGCCATCCATATGCCAGTCACGTCGTACGTCTGGCGGTGGAATCCCACTTCCACGGTGCGCCGCAATAATGGAGAATATCGATTTAACAGCGCTGTGACGTTTATTCGTGGGCACGCGTTAGCGCTTGAGCGACTTGCCGTTGAGGTGCCGCAGAACACCGCTGAGCACGTGACGCAACTGCTTGCTTACCACTATGCATCGATGCTGCAGAAGCAGTGGAAAGAGCGCCCCGAAGACATAAAACAGGCAGAGGACGCGCTAATCAAGTATCTAGGGCAGTATTTTGACCTTGTTGATCCCCTGCCAGAAGAAAAACGCGCCGATATCGTTAACAACGAATTAATCAAACATGTCCGTTACGAGATGATTACCGAGACGTGGGGTAGCTGGTGGAAGAGAATGAAGAGGGAACAAAATGCCAAAGCTGATTAGTGTTATAATTCCGTACTACGATGAGTCCGAGTCTGTGTTGCAGTATGCCGTGCATTCCGTTGCTATGCAATGTGGAGTCAATTTACAGCTCGTAGAAGTTGTGCTAGTAAATGATGGTAATCCACAGTGCGCGGTTCCGGATGCGTTCTGTGAGCGGTGGCCGGGGCTGTACGTGCGCAAGGTGCAACAAAAACGCAACGCGGGGCCTGGAGTGACGCGCCAGACCGGCATAGACGCCGCCTGCGGTGACTATGTGATGTTTATCGACGCGGACGACCGCCTTTACTCGACAACAGTATTAGGTGCATTTGCCGAGATGATGATGCAACAGCATCCGGATATCATTCGCTCCCCGTGGTTAGAAGAGGTATGGAGAGAGGATTTGTCGAGTAAGGGTTTTTCCTATGTCGAGCACCCGCCGGACGCTACGTGGATGTTCAGCAAGGCGTATCGAAAAGGATTCCTAGCCGCAGCCGACATTCGAATGCATGACACGCTACGCGTCCACGAGGACACGTATTTCAACCGGCTCTCTTTTGAACAAACGGGTAATCAGGCAATAATTAATCAACCGGGGTTTATTGGGTATCTGTGGTGCTGGAACCCGAATAGCACGGTACGCAGAGATAACGGTATATACCGTTACAACTCGACGATAGAGCACGTGACCGCATCAACGGAACCGCTGGCAATCCTTAAGAGCAAGAATCTGCCAGTCTCACACTGTGTTTTTGACATCGCCGCGTACTATTATGGCGTTTTGCAGTCCAGCGGGCACCGGGGGCGGCCTGAAGAAGAAAACACCGCACTCGAGCAACACCTCGCAAAGTGCTTGCAGCCTTACTGGCAGGAAGCGCGCAAGTCGGATGCTATGAAGCTCCTACCGCAAATGCAGTTAAACGCGCTCATGGGCAACGCCCCGGATGTAACGCCTAAAGAAACGTTTGACCAGTTCGTACACAGAATAGGATTGGAATAGCACTTTTTCCCACCAAAAAGTGTATTAGAATAGCATTTTTCCCCTTCCCTCCCCCCACAAAAAAGCGGCAATTTTTTTGCATTTTTTGCATTGCCGCTTGACTTTTTTCCCCGGCATGTTATAATATAGCCAGAGAGAGGAGGGGAGTAAAAAAAAGATGGCAACGTCAACGATTAACATCATAATAATATGTATCACAGTCGTATTCCTGGCCATCTATGGCAGTACACGGCCAAGAATGTAGGGGAGAAAAAAGAGAAAGGAGATGAAAAACATGAAAGTAAAAAGGTGTATAGCCTTAACCATAGCGGCACTAATGATAACCAGCACGGCCCTAGCAGCACCGGGGGGGCCGGGTGGTGGAGGTCAGCCCGGCCCGCAGCCGCCGCGACCACTGCCAATGCGCCCCGCGCCGCCAAGGCCGCTACATCATCACCACGACTCTGCGTTTGTCAGCGGCATGCTCGGGGCAGTAATTGGCGCGATTATCGGCAGCGCCGCGACGAGTGGAAACTAGGAACAGAAAAAAGAAGGAGGAATAACAAATGGGAATGTGTGTATTAGTACTGGGTGCGAGTGGATCAGGAAAGTCCACGAGCATGAGAAATTTTGCGCCGGAAGAAATCGGCGTGCTGAACGTGGCGGGGAAACCCCTGCCATTTCGGAACTCGTTGCCGGTCGCAAATAACGTGAAGTACGATACAATCGCGAAGGCGCTGACAAATGCGACAAAGCAGAGCTATGTGATTGACGACGCTGATTACTTGCTAGCCTTCGACAACTTCGCG
>JAJQED010000038.1 GCA_021201825.1 Alistipes sp. | reverse complement strand
CCCTTACCGCGAGGTAATAAAAGTGCGCGATAAATTTGAACAGAGGGTTTTTCCAGGTTTGGTTTTTTTTTGGTTAGAGATTGGTTTTTTGGAGTAGGAATTTGGGGTTTTTGGAGTTAGGGGGGGTTTGGGGGGTGCGGGGGCCGGGTGGGGGTTTCGGATTGGTGGGTTTGGTTTAGTCATTTGGGGTAGTGAGTAACCGGCGGGAGCTGTCGGGGATCGGGCTGACGGTTTAGTTTGGAGTTTAGTCTGAGGAGGGGCCGGATTGGGGGTTCGGGTTATGCATTTGGGTCAGGGGTTCGGTGTGGTTTTGGGGTTTAAGTTAGTAATTCGTAGTGGTGGTTGGTGGGGATGTTGAGTGTGAGGGTTAGTCTTAGGGCCCGGGTGGGGATTCGGATTAGGTGTTTGATTAAGGCATTCGGGTTATTGGTGGGTGGTGATGTTGAGTCTGGGGGTTGAGTTTTGAGATGGGGCCATGGAAGACGGGAACGCGAAGAGAGTAGGTTTCCGGCTGATAGCCGGAATAAGAAAGAGATTGCTTCACTGCGTTCTCAATGACGGGGGAAGAAGAAGATTGCTTAATTGGCGTTCACAATGACGGAGCGGAAAAAAAAGATTGCTTCACTGGCGTTCGCAATGACGGGGAATGTTCGCAATGACGGGGGGGGGGAGTATTAATAAATGGGGTTACACACGGAAGTGTAACCCCATTGGTTTATGACAGTACCGGGCTGTTACCGGGAGCGCCTGCTGTTGCTGTTATTACTGTTATTGCTGTTGCCCCTGCTGTTGCCGCTTTGGTTCGTGGTGTTGTTATCGTTGCGGCTGCGGGTATTAGTCGTGGTAGTGGTCCGCCGGCTATTGTTATTGCTATTGCGGTTATTGCCCGAAGAGACGTTCGGCGGACTGTTGCGGTGCTGTTCGTACCGTGGGTCCCGGCTGTCACGGATCGGGGTCTGGCTGCGGTCGTTACGGAACTGTGCATAATCCCGGACATGGCGGGTATTATACCGCCACGGCTGGTCGTCGTGGATAACTACCTTATAGGTCGTATAAAGGTCGTAGGTGCGGTACCGCCGGGGAAGCGTACGGTAACTGCGCCACCGGTTGCCTGACAGCACATAGAACAACCCCGCATCCACATCATAGTAAATATTAAGCGCGGGGAAATAGTACCACCGTGCGTAATCGAACCCGGCAGGACCCCATGCGGGCTGTTTGCCGATGTTGATCTGGATACTGACCTGTGCGGTAGCCTGCGGGGCAGACCCGAGAGCCGCCGCAACGGCGAGCACAATAAGCAAGATTAACTTTTTCATAAGAGGGGGTCTTTTCTAAACGGTCATGATCTCCTTTTCCTTTTCGGCGATCATGGCCTCCACCTTTTTGGTGTACTTGTCGATCAGCTTCTGCGCATCGGCCTCGCCGTCCTTGGCCACATCCTCGGGCATACCGTTTTTCTGGGCCTTTTTGAACGCCTCCACGGCATCGCGCCGGGCGTTGCGCAGGCTGACCCTCGCGGTCTCAGCATCGGCCTTGACCTGCTTGACCAACCCCTTGCGCCTCTCCTCGGTAAGCGGAGGAATGCTGAGCCGGACGTGTTCCCCGTTATTGGACGGGGTGAGCCCGATATTGGCCACCAGGATAGCTTTCTCTATAGGACCTATCATTCCCTTTTCCCACGGCTGGATCAGCACCGTCTTGGCATCGGGAACATTGATACTGGCTACCTGGGAGACGGGCACCTGGCTGCCATAGTAATCCACCATTACGCCGTTCAACAGGTTCGCGCTGGCCTTGCCTGCCCTGATGGCGACCAGGTCCTCGTCGAAATGGGCGATAGCCTTGTCCATCCTTGCCGCCGCCGCGTCCAGAATGGCTTTAGATTCTTCACTCATACGCAAAAAATTTATACCGTTTATTTCAATAATTCCCGTATCTGGCCCACCAGCTCGCCGAACGGATCGTCGGACGGGGAGAACCCGATGGTAACGTCCCTCACAACCCCCTGTTTATCTACCAGGTAGTTGCGGGGAATGCCCGACTCGGCGAACATCGGGAAAACGAGCGCCTCGGGATCGATAGCCATGGGGAACGTATACCCCTGCTGCTCCCGGAACTTGAGCACTTTCTCCAGCTCCTCACCGCGGGAAATAGCCAAAAGCATGAAGTCGTCGCTTCCTACCTTGTCGATAAGCTCGCTCTGGATCACCGACAATTCGGCCCGGCACGGGGGACACCACGTTGCCCAGAAATTGACCAGCACTACCTTGCCGCGTAGATCCGACATCGATATTTTAGACCCGTCCACCATCTCGACCGTGAACTCGGGGACCACATCACCTTTGTTCACGATAGATTCCAGCCCGTCCTGGGCCTTTAACGCCACTGCGGCCAGGGTGAGCGCCGCCGCTAAAATTAACTTTTTCATATTCTAATTATTTTCGTTGTCTTTTCAATTCCCGGCTTGTCGGCCCGTTAACCGCAATTATCCACTATCGTGCCTATCATCTCGCCGGCCACGGCTTTTTCGAGGTTACCCTCGGTATCCATATCGAAAACCATCACCGGCATGTCGTTCTCACGGCAGAGGGTGAACGCCGTAAGGTCCATGATCTTCAACCCCCGGCTGTAAACCTCGCCGAAAGTGATATGGTCGAACTTCCGGGCCGACGGGTCTTTCTCGGGATCGGCCGTATATATGCCGTCCACCCGGGTACCCTTGAGCAGAATGTCTGCCTCGGTTTCTACGGCCCGCAGGGCCGACGCACTGTCGGTCGTAAAGTAGGGATTGGACGTACCGCCGCCGATAATGACCACGTACCCGTTGCCGAGGTAATCGAGGGCCTTAGTTTTGGAATAGAACTCCCCTATCGGCTCCATCCGCACCGAGGTAAGCACCACGGCCTTAGCCCCTGCGCTTTCGATGGCGGACTGCAAGGCGAGCGAATTTATCACCGTTGCGAGCATACCCATCTGGTCCCCCCGCACCCGGTCGTATCCCCGGCCCACGCCGCTCAACCCCCGGAAGATATTCCCTCCCCCGATAACTATAGCGACCTGTACCCCCCGGTCCGCTACGGCCTTGATCTGCCGGGCGTAAGAAGAGAGCACCTCCTCCGAGAACCCGTGTCCGCCTCCTCCGGCCAGCGACTCGCCGCTGAGTTTAAGTAATATCCTTTTATATTTCATTCGGAACCCTTATTACCTGTCCATAAGCTGCATCAGCTCGTCGAGCTTTGGCGAGAGGATGATCTCCGTGCGGCGGTTCTGCGCCCTTGCCTCGGCACTCGTCCCCGTGGCTACGGGAAGCGACTCCCCGCGACCCGCGGCGATGATCCGCTCGGGAGCGATATCCTTATTTTCCAACAGCAGCCGCGTTACCGTCGTGGCACGTTTGGCGCTGAGGTCCAGGTTGTCCTGAAGATTGCCGCTGCCCCGGTAAGGCACATCGTCCGTATGCCCCTCCACCATAATATTTATATCGGGATTCTGGGCCAGCACTACCGAAAGGTCGCGCACGGCCTGAGCCCCGTCTTTCTCGATCTCGAAACTGCCGGAACGGAACAACAGTTTGTCGTCCATAGATACGTAAACGTTACCGTCCCGGGTCGTTATGGTCAACCCGTTGCCCTCGAACCCGAGCAGAGCGGCAGCTACCTTACGCCGTATCTCCTGTATAGCCTCCTCGCGGGCGCGGAGCAATTGCTCCAACTCCTCCACCCTCTGTGACCGTGCATCCAACTCGCGCTGGCTCTCCTCCAACTGCCGCAGCATCCGGGCCGCCTCGGCGGAACCCTCGCCCAACAACCGGTTATACCGCGCGGACAACTCGGCGATCTGTCCGGACAACCGTGCCGTATCGGCCGCCAGTTCCTCGACCCTTTGGATCAACCTTGCATTGCTCGCACTGAGCTCGTCGCCCCGAAGCCTGTAAGTCTCCGCCTCGCTCTCCAACCGCATGACCTCCGCCCGTGACGCATTGTATTTCTTTGTCGGAACGCACCCGGTCGCCAGAATGACCGCCGGGATAAGCACTAACAATCTTTTCATACTGCTAAACTTTTTAGTCAACTACGAAGATACTACTTTTTTAAAAAGGAAGCCACAAGGTATTGCAAATAGAGGGCAAGGAGATTTCCCGGTTTTTTCCACCCGAATTGAGGCAGAAGTCCGCAGCTCATTGCGAACGTTTCTTTGTCATTGCGAATATTTCTCCGTCATTGCGAACGTTAGTGAAGCAATCTCTTTCTCTTCATCTCGTCATTGCGAGGGCTGAAAGCCTGAAGCAATCTCGGTCATTACGCTTCCAGTTAAGATTGCCGCATCGCTTCGCTTTTCGCAATTACAGTCGTTAATGCCTTACATATCTTCCATCCATTTTCTTTTCCCCTTTTGCTTGTCCAAAAGTGGAGCAAAAGACACCGCCTCGCCGGGATCAGGCGTC
>JAJQED010000020.1 GCA_021201825.1 Alistipes sp. | reverse complement strand
ACGGGGTCTGAACCCTAAAACGCCCTTACCCGGTATGAACCCTGGATATGGACACGGCGACCGGTGAGCCGGGAAAACCGGGAAAGGGGAACCCGGGTCAAGTAAACGCTCCGGAATTGCCGGGTACCGATAACCGGTCCGGGAAAAAAGAAACCATCGGACCAACCGTTGCCCGGACCGCAAAGACCTGCCGGAGCCGCCACGGCAACAAATCTTACAATAAGGAGCAAATACACCCGGCCTGACATAAATAAAGGGATACCTCGCGGTATCCCTTTATCGCATCATTTTTAGTTTGAAGATCTAATAATTGAATATAATATTCAATGCCTCCCCCGGGCAACTACCCCAGCACCTTGTTCGGGGGACTATTATATTATAAAACCCAATAATATCTCTTCCTGCCCGCCGGCAGGGCCGATCATTATTCATCAACCACACACCGAATGGCATAAGCATTATAGCGGTAACCCGTACTAAACTGAGCCTGCCCCCTGTTACTATCGTTCGAACTTCCTCCCATATTTTGATTAGAAAGACTTAAATACCAAAATTGATAACTGTTAGTGGGTGTTGTGGCCGTATGATAAAAGCCTTGCGTTCCCGCTGTTAGACGTCCGTTAGTATCCCTGCTGCCTGCAAACGGGAAAAAGATCGACGCGTTGTTTAACGGGTTATATAAGACGACTCCGCGATAAGCTACATTGGCGTTGGTAGGCTCTACCGAATTATTGGACACATAGCTTGCTGTCGACCCTTCGTTATGGACGGCCCGGCGGTCGAAGAAACCGTCGGCATAATAGCCCCCGAAGATCGTCTTCGGTCCCGATAAAACCGAATTATTTGCCGGAGGGTTATAAAACAATGATTGCCGCAGTTCCGAATCTGCAGGATCTACAATTGAAATATTCGTTGTCAAATCGACATGGTCCATGGGCCGGCGGTATCCCTCGGGGCAGGTTTCATGCGTGCTTTCCAGGGCGGGCCAATAACCGGATGCATAGGTTGTTGGAAAACTCGAGATCTGTGAGGATGTAGGTATGGATGGGTGCCATGCTCTTCGGTAATATGCCGTTGCAGAGTTCCCCCATGAAAAAAATGCTCCGGCCTGGGTCGGATACTGGGTAAATACCCCTCCCCTGACAACGATCTGCGGATGTTGGGTGGCGGTAGTGCCGTTATAATTGCGAGTGGTGAAATAATCGGGATCCGAAGCATATTCGGGCGCGGTGATATTGAATGCGGAAAGTTTAACCGCGTACGGCCTGTTGGGAGTGCCGTAACTTTCTCCGGCGGGAGTCAGGTCGTCCGGACGCATAAGGTAATCGTCCTGTTCACCCTGCCGGACGAAGATCCGCCATAAAACGGTTTCATTCGTCCGCTCGATATTGATCAGGATCACCCCGTACCGGGGCGGACCGTCCGGTGATATGGTACCGTCCAATCCTATGCGGAAGTATATCATATCATTCTGGTCTTGGACGGTACCTCCTACCGACGTGGAACCCCGGACTACCTGGTGTTCGGCGTCGTACAGCGACATATCTTTGGGGTCCTCCGTATCTCCCCATGTAACTCCCGAGTCGGTCGATTGCTCCATATCGAGCTTGATCCAATCCTCACCGTCTACAACCGTTGCAGTCCAGTCGCCCACGATATCGTCCGTATAGGGAATCCGGATCAGTCGTTCACCGGTTTGGTCGGCTCTCCAAAAAGCACCCACATAGCCGTTTTCAGGCACGGTATGCTTCGTGGTATGTAAATCTATGTAACGGCCCTGCTGACGTACGAAGACTTTCGTCCGTCCGCCGCTACCTGCGCGGGCCGTATAAAATACCGCATCGCGTGTATTGTCTTCCGTATACCAGGGATCGGCAGTGATATAGAGTTGTTGGCCCTGCCGGAAAGTAATTTCACTCACCGTAAACCGGTTGTATTCCCCGTCCATCATCTGGAACCACTCCCCTCCGCCTGAAACCATTTCGAGGTTGACATAATCATCCGCGGGCAGCGTTCCAAATCCGGGGAAACTATAAAACGGATAACGGATAAAGCTAACGGTCTGAATAAGGTTACCGACCGTAAGGGTGACTGTCTCGGAGGTAGACGCCTCGTCCATGGTTACCTTTACGGCGGTGTAACCGTCATATTCGATCTCGGTTTTGTCCACCGAAAGGCCCGGGGTATGGGCAATGCTCCCTTTTTCGACACCCATGGCCGCCGTGGCATCTGTTGTCACCACGATAGCATCGGTCAGCTCGGTCATATTCCCGTAGACAAGTACGGTCGAATTGGATACCGCGAGGTAATACTGTCCGTTGCTTATTATGTCGTGGCCCGTGGCGTCCGTAACCTCAATCTCGAAATTCAGGTTCGATGCCGGGGCGTTGGCCGCTTCTTCCACCGTGGAATATCCCGGCATCGCCGAAGTTATCCGGAAGACATAGTTCTTGTTTCGCTGAACGGGGATAGCCGTATCGTTAACCGTGAAGCCGAGTTTATAGTAATAGCTCACCGTGTGGTAAGAACCCTTTATTATCATCGCCGGACCGTCGCCCACGGCGGTTTCATACAGGTACAACGGCACGTCGGCCGTAGTCACCCCGTCGGCCGAGGGGGCGATCACGTCGGCCGTAGCGCGGTTAGCGCTGCTCAGGTAGTCCACGGTTGAATAGGTGCCGAAAGCGCCGGAGTAACTGTACAGCGCCCCGTTCGAGGCCACGTTTATGGCCCCTATACCCTCGAGGGTAAAACCCGACACGTCGGGATCGACCTCGACATAGGCTTTGGCAACCGCCCGGGCCAGCTCCATTTTGCCCGTGGCGTTCACGATCTGGGTATATTCGTCGATCTGGCTGACCGGGGTGGACAATCCCGACATGGGGAGTTTGTCCTGCACTCCGGTGTACGGCCTGGTGCTAACGGGGCCGATATAGTCCACCGTCCGCAGCACATCTTCGAGGTCAGAGAGGTATTTATTATTGAGCAGGGCGGTAAGGCTCGAGGCCGTGAGGACACTGCCGCTTCCGTAATAATCCGGTGAATTCGCCAGAACCACAAAGATGCTTTCCGACGTGGTAGCGGTGAGCGAGACCGTGGTAGTACTGCCCGTACCCACGGCCTGGGCCGCTTCCGAGAACAGCGCTGTGCCGTCGTTACCGGTAAAGACCAGCACGATGGGCGGGTCTATCCCGTCCTCGTCCGTACGGGTTACGGGGTTGGATGCGGCCGAGGCGTTGGTGTAGAGGTTAATGATCACCTTGCCGTCACCCGGGTCCGGGTTGACCGTATCGTCCTTTATGCAGGATACGGCCGCCAGCGCGATGAGGCCTACCGCATAAACCGTCGGTATAATTCTTGGTAACATATATATTTTCGCTTTTATATCGCTTTTTTAGCTTCGTCATCCGAATCTTATCTCGTCATTGCGAGGGCTGAAAGCCCGAAGCAATCTCTTTTCCTCTATTTTTTAATATAACCATACGTTATTTCAGTAGGTTATGTACCTCCAGTTCTTCGGCGGTCGGGTAACGCACGCAGCGGGTATGGGTCGTCCGCGAAGTTGAGGTCTTGTTCCCTATATTGCGGCTATCAACCGTTACGACCAAACTGGCAAAACTGATATAGTAATCAGATTCCACGGAACACCAATAGCCCTCTGTCGCATCTACACTTTCGTCCGGGCCCTGTAAATATTCCAGATGTTCATAAGCCAAACGAAGCTCCTCGTATGTAGGCACGAACCACTTGCCTTTACCGGTCACCGCGTCGTTCTCGTCACCCTCCCAATAAGCGGCGCATCCCGTACCCGCATCCGTGTGCCCGACAACGTTATAATTGTACCCCTTATTCGCATAATCGCCATAAGCCAGAGTCAAATGTCCATTTGAATATCCCGAGAGGTAGAAACTATTCGAATTGTATGTCGTATTAATTCCCATAGCTTCTGCCCAGCTCATTTGTTCGTTTCCTGTTACACCGTCCGATAAAGCGTCGGATTCGGCCAGTATCCGTTCCTCCAGTGTATCGTCTATAACCCAAACGTACGGGTCCACCAGGTCGATCTCGTCCTGCGGATCGTAAACACATCGTATCCCCCCGCCAACCATGATTTGATCGGTATTCGGTCCAACTGTAAAAACCACTACTATCCCATTCACAGCCATATAAGAAAACGAAAGGAGACTACCGTTAAATATGCCATTATCAAACTTACTCGAAGCCGTCCAGTAGTAACCCATCATTCCATCGGCATTCAAATTTCCGCTCACAGTTCGGTATCCCAAAGCCGGGAAAAACAGGGATGCTTTTGAGTCGGGATTATAGAACAGCATTCCCGTGTACCCCACCCGGGAGTCTCCCCCATCCCGGCTAACCGCGTACCCATATGATGCTGAAACTATCTGCCTGCGGTCGAAAAAACCGTCGGCATAATATCCCCATATAACGTTATCAATGTTAGGTTCTGTTTGTGTCTGCGGATTTAACCATAAAGATTGGCGGAATTCGCTGTCTTCTATATTATGTCCCGTATCGGTCGAGATACTGCCGTCGGTCGGGCGCCGGTATCCCGGCGGGCAGGTCTCGTTGGCCGACCCGATGGCCGACCAGTATTGTGATGCGGATGTCGCATCCCATACCGTAGGGGTGGCTGTCGGATGATAGGCGTAGCGCGGGTTGACATCGCTGGCCCATTGGAAAAGCGCTCCCGCCTGTGACGGATAGTCCGTAAATACACCGCCGCCCGCAGTTGCGCTCTGCGCATCCAACTGAACATAATCAGTGGTCGACCCGCTCTTGAACTGCGGCGCCGTCAGGTTATATGGAGAAAATTTGGCCGCTAAAGACCGGTCGCCCGACCATGTTGTGGCAGCGTCTGTGGGAGCCATAAGATAATCCGCGTCTTCCCCCTGACGTATGTAAATGTTCTTGTCGCCGTCCGACGTTGTCACCGTAACCAATCCGTATCGGTTACTACCGGTATAATTGTATTCCGTAAGCCCAATGCGCAGGAAGACCAACCCGCTTCCCGACACCTCGGTAAGGCCCGTATTCACAGGGTATTTTTCCGCATCCTCCGGTTCGCCGCCGGCCCAAACGTTAGCATCGAGGGTCTTGGAAGCCTCAAGTTCAATCCAATCCGTACCCGAAACTACCTTGGCCGTCCATGTGCCGGTATTGTTCAGCGCTATGAGTCTTTCACCACGCTGGTCGTGGCGCCAGAAAGCGCCCACGTAAGATTCAGATGCAAAACCAGTCGACGGCACGGTAAGTTCTACCTGGATCTCCCGTTTGAGCAGTCCGTCGCCGGTGGTGAGAAGCAGCCCGTGGATGCCGTTATAGCCGCTGCCCGTCAGGTTCCGGTCGGCCACCACATCGAAATAACCCGTGCCCTCCCCTGCAGAAGCATCCCACGTATAATGGAAGTTCGACACATCGCTGCCCGTCAACCCGTAGAAAAGATCGACCACAGGGTCCCCGTCGCTTGTAAGCTCGTCTAAATACACATCCTCCGTGTCGGACCAGAAGAAGATACGGGCCATATTGTGCTCGTTGACCGACGCCTTGACGGCCGAAACATTGAGCGACCGTATACCGGTAGTGTCCGCATAGATCAAATCCCAGTCCTTTGCATCCACCGTTATGTCTATCTCCTCCTTGGTTACGGTGCTGACCGTCCCGGTGATCCCGAAATAGGTATTGCGCGGCATAGTGTAGTCCGTGCCGGGATCCACCCCGAGGGTCGCCTTTTTTGTGTCGCCTGAGTTTGTCAGGCGTACCTCTACCCCGTTCTCCTCTTTACCTGCGTCCACAAACCAGCTCTCGGGCAGTATTATCCTCTCCCATTTCATCGTGGTCGTCCCCGCCATGTCGCTCTGCTTGCTATCGGGAGTGAACGTACGGGTCACGTCGTTTACCGTGGCTATGTTCTCGTCCTGTATAAGGTAAACCCTGTCGGGCACATTCCCGAAAGAGAGTTCAGCCGCCGTGGCAAAATCGTCCGGCATCTCCAACTCCAGCTCTAAACGTATAGCCAACCGGTCGATGCCCACGTTCCATATATCGGAATAGATATATCCGTCCACCTGCACCGTGTTCTCGCCCAGCACCCGTACCCCCTCCACCATACTGACCATCGGGATAGCCTTGGTTTCGAGGAAAGAAGCACCGTCGAACGACAACTCGCACAACTTACTGAACGTACCCACATAATTATCGTCGTCCAACATCGGCGGCAAACTCGCATCCGCCCCCTCGTTGGCAATGAAAACAAAATCGAAACTGCCCGTAAGTACCTGAATAGTCCCCTGGGCATACCCGTCGTCGGGATTAGACACCGTAATCTTCTGGTTAAAAGCCAAAGTACCGTTAGAAACCCGGTAACCCAGCACCCTGATAGACTCAACCCGTGAATCTATATCACTCCCGGCATGGGTCGCCCCGGCCGTCGGACTGGCCCCGGACTGCTGACCGTTCTCGATAGTGATCCTCACCGGAAGACCCTCCTCATCACTGCCGTCCAGCCCCTGCTCCTTAACACACGACACCCCGGCAAACACCATCAAAACAATAAAACATAACCTACCCAGACCATATTTTCCGTTCTTTCTTGAAAGAAAGAACCAAAGAACTTCCGGAGATACTGCGTATCTCATGATTCCCTTTTTCATTGTGTATAGCAGGGTCCGGGCAAGATTTGCCGACCCTGCTATACACAATGAAAAGAAAAGCGGGAAACGAAGTTTCCAGAAAAGTTTTCTGCTTCTCTTTTTCAAAAGAGAAGAAAATATATGTCTTGGTATATTATATTTTATCGCTTTCATCGTGCCTTTATCACAGTTCTGTCGGGTTTTGGGTATAGCTCCAGCTGTTGACGTCGATGGTCACACCCAGGTTGGCATTGAATATCAGCGTTATGTCGAATTCGAACGTACTGTCGAAGTCGACAGTTTGTCCGGATGTTTCGTATGCGGTTTTGATCATTTTCACCAAGTTATCCTCGTACATTACGTTATCTTCCGTAAGATCGGCGAATTGGAACCACGGGGTTCGGGTTTCCATTAGCCGGAGGACTTTCATCGAGGCTTTGAGTTCTGCGCCTGCGAATGCGGTGGATCGGAAGTACTGTATCTCTTCCTGGTCTTCAATTATCGAGTTGTCGAAATAGTAATGCGAGTTGTTGTCGGTGACCGAGAACGCGTAATCGTCCGGGGTCTCGTCCAGTCCTTGCACCGTGAAGTTCAGGCGGTAGGTATTGGGTTTTATTACGATGGTAAATTCGTTCTCGATGTCGGGGACCACTTCGGCGTCGGAGATCATCCCGTGGTGCAGGTCGGGTATGTCTTCTGTGATGCGGTGGTCTTCCGGGTAGGTGAGTCCTACTATATAGTCGTTGGCCGAGGCCTTGGTAGCGTCGATGGTATTGTATACTTCGCCCTGGTTGGTCCAGGCTACGAAGTGGTAATTTCCTGGTTCGAGATCGAGGTAGGCTTCATACAGTTCTCCGTGAGTGTATGCCCCTCCGATCCATGTGCCCATAAATCTCTCTTCTCCGTCGAAAATATATATCCAGACGTTGTCGATCTGGTCCGTGCCGGTGGTTTCCGGACGGGTTACTTCCGCAAGGGTCTTCACCACGATGCGCACCTGTGGCTGTGCCGGGTAGCAGTCGTCGGTATCGTCCTTGATGCATGAGGCGAAAACAAGGCCCAGGCATAGGGACAGGATATGGAAGCGGTATGCGGAAACTATTTTTTTCATTGCAGGGTTTTGCCGCCGGGGCGGCCGTTTTTAATGCCTTTGGTAATTAAAAACCATCGCCCGCCCGCAGCGGAACGGGCGATGGTAATGTAATATGTGTGTTACCTGGAGAGGATAGTTTCGTTCTCGATGTAATCCCACGGGTTAACGATAATGTTGATCGTCAGGTCCGCATCGTTTTCGTCGATCGGGTCTTCCGGTTCCCACGGTTTCGGGTTGTTCGGGTCTTCGGTACCCGGATCGATCGGCACTTCCGGGTTGTCTTCGTCACCGGGGTAGCCGCCGAAGCCGTCGTCGAACGAAGCGTTGATACCGGCGATCTGGATGTTTATGAACTCGTTACGATAAATGTTGTATTTATCCAAACCGGTCTTGTTGGTATTGTTCGCGTTCAGGAATACGGGGAAGTAAACATAAGAATCCCAATAGGTATAATAAGGAAGCTCGGCAGTAGTATAACCTAAGTACTGCAAATGGTTAACTATATCCGTAAGATTGGCAGGTGTACAGAGGTAAGTCCCTACCAATTGGGCGTTATTCGAAACGGATGGGTTGCTGAGAACGTTCAGTACGATCAGGTCTGTTCCGGCTGCAACCGCATTTCCCGTACTCCAGTCTATAGACGCTCCCGGATCACCAACGGTACCGTTCAGGTATGCGCCCTGGTTAACGGCAACCTGGGTCTGGATGTAGGCATAGGTGGTGTTACCGTACTGAGCCAGCTGGCGGTCACGGGTCGTTACGTTCTCTCCGATATAGAATCCGTCGAGGGTAGCACGGTTGTTCGCTCCCGGATCGGCCCCGATTGTCGCGTACGGGGGAATAGTTGAGGTCGATATGTAATCATCCGGATCGTACAGGTTCACAACGTCGCCACGGTCGGCGAAGCTTACGGTGTTTACCAGGGTATAAGCCGTTCCGTCCGATGCGAAGTTAGGCGCAAGGAAACTGCGGAAAGCGTCCTGAACTACAAAGAAACCTTTGATTTGATAAGTTAAGGTAACACCTGAAGTGAAATTAACGGTTACTTCGCCCGTGTTGGAAATATTCGACTTACTGTCGTCATAGGTCGTGATCACGCGTGCCATGGCACGGGCCATTTCAACGTCGATCTCGTTGTCCTGGGTGTCGACATCGTAGAGGAATTCCTCGGTAATACCGAACATTACCAGGTCGTCCAAGGTCGTTCCGGTGTAGTGCAGCAGGTCGCCGTTTACTTCGGCTACCTTGGCAAGCAGGGCCGCTTCGTTGGTAACGGCTCCGTCAAGGGCCGACGGCAGGTTGATACCTACGTAGATCTTTTTGTTCCCGGAAGTGGTGCGCAGCGGGGTGGTGACCATTTCGTAAGTTTTGGTACCGTCGGCGTTCAAAGTACCGCTGTCAAAGTCGGTATCGTCCAGTGAGAAATAATCCCCCTGCGAGGGAAGATCGCCGTTGGGCTTGAAAACGTAAACGGAAACGGTGTTGATCACGCTTTCCGCCTGTGTCGCCTCTTCCGTAGCACGGGAATTAACGCCACCGGAAATAGTGTTGGGCAAACTGAAAGAGATTTTCAGCGAAGCCACTCCGCCCTCCGACGAAGGGTCGGTGGGGTCGATAATATCGCCGTTGTCCTTGTCCTTGGAACAAGCGGCGAGTGTCAGCGCTGCAAGCGCAGCTACAAGAATTGATCTGAATTTCATGTGTCGATTAATTAGGGTTTGACATTTAGTTGATATAATATTGATATACATTAACTTCTCATTGTGCCGTACAACGTGGCGCCGACAGGAAAAAACCTGCGGGACCATGCAGCCGGGTGTTCCGGCCGGTCAGGGGAATGCAAAAACTATCTGCCTGGTAGGCCTGCGGGATACACTTTTATCCCTGGCTCACCGTAAGCGGGTTGGCTCCTGTACCGGAATATGTCTTACACTGGGTTAACCTACTGCCCGTCCGGACAGCAAAACTTGCGGTATATCCGGATAACCGGATAGGGATTGCTGGGGTATTTGAAAAAGACGGGGTAAATGTGACGGTAATAAATGTTCTATTCATATAATATATATTTGGGGTAAATAAAGTATAAGTGCCGATCTTTCAGGTATTACATAATGCCATAGATAATTTTTGTGACCGGCCGAACCGTTCCATTTCCATATAATCCCGGCCGCGGTTCGCGGACAGGGCGCCCTGGGCCAGCCACGGTTCGGCTATAATGAGCAGGTCCCAGACGGTCATACTATAAAATACTTCTTGGCCGAGGTGCAGCTTGCCGCCGCGCCCGACTATAATATTGTTCGTTTCTAACAGTGAAAGCAAAGGGGAAGCGTCCACCTCGCGCAGGGGTAACCCGGCTATAAACCGGTTGCGCTCGATACCTTTCTCCCCGGAGACGGTATACATATATGAGAAAGCCCCCAACAGCTCGTAGACTGTCTGGAAGCGGTCGCTGAAGAGTATTTTATCGCCTTTTCGCATCTTCATGGCTCCCTGTTTCTCGTATCCGTCACTTTGGAAGTAACAGGCCGCCAAAGCGAAAACGCGTACGAACAATGATCTTCCGGCTACCACCCAAACAGTTACAACTTACCCGAAACAAAAAACAAAACATGGCTTTTCCCGGAAACCGATAATAATACGACCGGTTTCCGGGAAAAGTAATTTTAGACAGATTCTCTAAAGCATTTGTTTTAAAATATGTTACCAAAAAAGATTTTTTGTGAAAAATTTGTCTATAAAAGAAAATTATTTCTACATTTGTTTCGTAATTCAAAGGAGGAACCTCCTGCGGCCTGTCACTTCCAAAGTGACGTTTTTTCAGGCCACCTGTACCATCCCGGAAATTTTAGTGCTAAGTTCGTCCAGGGCCGACCGCTCGAAAGATGCGAGGTATATGGACGTTACCTTGGGGTCCCGGTGGCCCAGCCCCTCGCTGATTAGGGAAATTCCGTATCCGAGCCGTTTCGCGAAAGTCGCCCAGGTATGTCGCGCGACATGGGTGGAGATCCTCTTGTCCACCCCGGCCATCGATGCCAGGATCTTCAGGAATTTATTCTGCCGGTTCAGGGCCGATTCGTACTGCATCCTGTGGTCCGGGACAGAGGGGTCAAGGATCGGGAAAACGTACGGGGAGTGCTTTGTCTGGTGCCTGAAGGAGTTTATGATCCTCTTCATGGGCTTGGTTATCTTCAGCTCGAGGTAATACCCCGTTTTCTTCCTTTTGTATATGATCGTGTCCCCTTTAATATCCTGCTTTTTGAGGTATGCCATATCGATGAACGACATCCCGCGCGAGTGATAGGCGAACAGGAAATAAAGGAGCGACCTCTTGAGGTGGGCCTTTTCGGCCGGCAGGGCCGATTGCAGGGCGGCAAGCGCCGTTATTTCCTGCTGGTCGAGCGCCCGGCGGCGGGTTTCGTATACACCGGTATAGACATCCTCGAAATGGTTGGCGTCGGTGCGGTCCACGATCCCGGCCTTGACCGCCCGGTAGTAGACGGCCCGGATGTTCCGGATATAGAACGAGACGGTGTTCATTTGCAAGCCGCAGTCCAACAGGTAGCGTTCGAAGCTGCGGAGCATCGGAGCGGAGATCTCACAGAGCAGCACGTCCTTGCCGCCGTTAAATTTCACAAGGCTCCTGGCCGCCGAGCGGTAGGCCCGCGCCGTGCGCACCCGACCGTGCGCGAGCAGCTCCCGGCCGAGAATGTCGGCATAGGTGGCGACCGTATCGTTTTTTCCTGTTTTATAGAATTCTTCGACGATATCGGTCACCGAATACGGACCTCTGTTCGACAGCCGGTGAACGATGTTACGGATCCGTGCCAGGTCCTCCTGCATGGAGGCATCCATGCGGATAAGTTGCTCGTTGCGTGCCGGGTTGGCGACCCCGGGGAATACGATAGAGGTTGTCGTGGCGTTCCACTCTCCGGGGTAGAGGAGATAGTCGCGCTTCAGGTCTCGGTACTTTCGGTTGTGGATGATCCTGATAAATAGGGTACCGGAAGCCGGTCCTGCTTTGCAGGAGGGCTTCAAATGAAATTTAATACTGGTCATGTCAATGGGTTTTATAAATTCGGGTAAATTTAAAACAACCCTACCAATTGCGCCTTTACGGAATATGAAACCGGCCCGTTTTCAGTTAATAAAGTCAAAAGAAAAATAAAAAAAGTACCTTTTTATGTTATTTTATATTACAAAAAAAGATATTTTCTGGGGATAAAGCGCTTTTACAGCCTGTCGGATTACCGTTTTCCGGTACAGGCTCCGGTTACCGGTTACCGGGTTTTTGCCAAAAGCAACGGAAGTGTCTCTCTGGGCCACAGCCGCAAGGCGGCATTAGTCATAATTCCGGAAACGGAATGGATAATTCAGGGGGAAAATATTAACTTTATGGCTTCGGCATTTTCAGTATAATAATATTATTGCCTGTTACTTCACCCCTTTAATGTATGAACTACCATGGAACAGAACCAAAATAAACCAGTAAATACCTCCCGGCCCGATTACCTTTTCGAGGTAAGCTGGGAGATATGCAACAAGGTGGGCGGCATCCATACCGTGATCGCCACCAAAGCGCTCAGCGTGCTGGAGACCATCGGTCCGGAGCGGTATATCCTGGTCGGTCCCGACGTGAACCGGGAAGAACCCAATATGGAGTTCGAGGAAGACCCCGAATTGTTCAAAGCCTGGCGCCAGCACGTTTATAACGAGGGCATTCGTATCAAGGTGGGCCGCTGGAAGATCAAGGGCAGTCCGATAGCGGTGCTGGTCGATTTCTCGTCGTTCTTCGCGACCAAGGACGATGTTCTTAAATTCCTGTGGGAGACCTACCGGGTGGATTCCATCAGCGGCCAGTGGGACTATATCGAGCCCGTGCTGTTCGGCTATGCCGCCGGGAAAGTTATAGAAAGCTTCATCGACAGCTTCTGCTCGTCGACCGACCGCGTGGTCGCCCATTTCCACGAATGGATGACCGGGAGCGGCGGGCTGTACCTGCAGAAGTACTCGCCGTACACCGCCACGGTTTTCACCACCCATGCCACGATCCTCGGGCGGTCGCTCGCCGGCAACGGCCAGCCGCTTTACGGCAACCTTACACGGTTTATCCCCGACGAGTTCGCCCGCCAGTACAATATCGTCGCCAAGCATTCGCTGGAACGCACTTCGGCGGCCGATTTCGACTGTTTCGCCACGGTGAGCGACCTCACGGCGCGGGAGTGTAAATACCTGCTGGCCAAGGAGGTGGATATAGTGACCCCTAACGGTTTCGAGGATGATATCGTCTGGAAAGGCCAGGAATTGGAGGCCAAACGCAAGGAGGCCCGGGAGTTGATGATAAGGGTCGCCGAGGCATGCCTGGGCTTCAAATACGAGAAAGACCCGCTGATAGTTGGAACCAGCGGCAGGTACGAATTCAAGAACAAGGGGCTGGACGTCCTGGTGGAGTCGCTTAAAAAAGTGGCCCACGAGAACCCCGAGCGGCCGGTACTGGCCTACATAACCGTCCCCGCAGGCAACAACGGCCCGCGCCGGGACCTCAAGGCCCACCTGGCCGACCCCTCCCAGCCCATAGACCGTACGCTTTACAAACATACCACGCATTACCTGGCCGGATGGGACCCCATCGTTGAGGCGATGAAAGGAAGTATCCTTACCCTGCCGGACTCACAGGTACAGGTGATCTTCGTCCCCTCCTACCTCAACGGAAGCGACGGCATTTTCGACAAACAGTATTACGAACTGCTGGTCGGGATGGATATAACGGTGTTCGCATCATACTATGAACCGTGGGGTTACACCCCGCTCGAGAGCGTAGCGTTCTGGGTGCCGACCGTAACCACGACCCTTGCCGGGTACGGCCTTTGGGTGGACAGGCACAATGCGGGGCATAACGGCATCGACGTGATCGAACGCACGGACGACAACGACGGTTACGTGATTGACAGCATAGCGTCGGAGATCATGCGGTATGCCGCGATGTCCGAGAAACAATACCGGCAGGCCCGGGAGTCGGCATTCGAGATCTCGAAATCCGCCCTGTGGAAAAACCTTATCGAACATTACTGGAAAGCCTACTCCATCGCTATAGACCATGCCATTTCACGGACCAACAAGGTGATCTACGAGGGCGGGGGCGCGCATTACGAGCAGATCAATTTCGTTCGCCAGCAGTTGGTGAGCAATTCGCCGACCTGGACCCGCATAATGATCGAGAAGTCGCTGCCGGAACGGCTGCATCCCCTCGAAGTACTCTCGCGCAACTTATGGTGGTCATGGACTTCGGGCGCACACGAACTGTTCGAGTATATCGACCCCGAGCTGTGGCAGGAGAGCGAGAAGAACCCAATCGTGCTGTTGGACAAACTGAACGTGAGCCGGGTGAGGGAGCTGGAGGCGGACAAGGAATTCCTTGCCAAGATGGATTCCGTCTACTCGGTCTTCACCGCCTATATGGACGAAAAGAAAACGGCCAAAGGGCCGAAGATCGCCTATTTCAGTATGGAATACGGGCTGCACAGCTCGCTCAAGATATATTCCGGGGGTCTGGGTATCCTCGCCGGGGACTACCTGAAAGAGGCCAGCGACAAGAACGTCCCGATGGTTGCCGTCGGGCTGCTCTACCGCTACGGGTATTTCACGCAGAAACTCTCGGCACAGGGCGAGCAGGAAGCGGGCTACGAGGCCCAGAACTTCTCGAAACTCCCCATCACTCCCGCCCGTGACGCGGACGGCAACTGGAGCAGTATCAATATTGCGCTGCCCGGGCGTACGCTTACGGCCCGTATATGGAAATGTGAAGTGGGCCGCACCGACCTCTATCTGCTCGACACGGACCATGACCTCAACCTCGAGGAGGACCGCACGATCACCCACCACCTCTACGGCGGCGACTGGGAGAACAGGCTCAAGCAGGAGATCCTGCTCGGCATCGGCGGCATCCGCACCCTGAACGAGCTGGGAATCAGGCAGGACGTCTACCATTGCAACGAGGGCCACGCGGCATTTATAGGCATAGAGCGGATACGGAACCTGGTGAACAAATCGAAACTCTCGTTCAGCGAGGCGCTGGAGGTAGTCCGTTCCTCGTCGCTGTTCACCACACATACGCCCGTTCCGGCAGGCCATGACGCATTCCCCGAGTCGATGATACGGCAGTATATGTCCCACTACCCGGACCGGCTGGATATAACCTGGGACCAGTTCATCAACCTGGGCCGTATCAATCCGAACGACCCCAACGAGAAGTTCTCAATGAGCTTCCTCGCATCCAATCTCTCGCAGGAAGTAAACGGCGTGAGCTGGCTGCACGGGGAGGTAAGTAAGGATATATTGGGCGCGATGTGGCCAGGATATTTCAAGGACGAGCTGCATATCGGTTACGTGACCAACGGTGTTCATTTCCCGACCTGGACCGCGCCCAACCTGCGCAAGCTCTACCAGAAGTATTTCCCGGAGGGTTTCAACCAAAAGGACTACGACATACCGGCATGGCAGAAAGTGCATGAGATAGCCGACGAGGAGCTGTGGAATGAGAGGATGTACCTGAAGGATAAACTGATCCGCCATATCCGCAAGAGGCTGACCGATCCCCAGCAGATGCTGTTCGCCTCCCCCGGGCAGATCGTGCGCATTATCGATTCGCTCAAACCGGATGTGCTGACTATCGGCTTCGCGCGCCGCTTCGCCACCTACAAACGGGCGCACCTGCTTTTTACCAATCTCGAGAGGCTGGCCCAGCTGGTGAACAATCCCGAGCGCCCGGTGCAGTTCGTCTTCGCCGGCAAGGCCCACCCGAACGACAAACCGGGGCAGGACCTGATAAAGCGGATCGTGGAAGTATCGGCCATGCCGCAGTTCGCCGGGAAGGTTATCTTCCTGCAAAATTACGACATGGATATTGCCCGTAAGATGGTGCAGGGTGTGGACGTATGGCTCAATACGCCTACCCGTCCGCTCGAAGCTTCGGGGACCAGCGGCGAAAAGGCCGTGATGAACGGGGTAATGCAGTTCAGCGTGCTGGACGGCTGGTGGGTAGAGGGATACAAGGAGGGAGCCGGATGGATGCTCCCGATGGAGAGGACCTACACGGACCAGAATTTCCAGAACCAGCTCGACGCCGAACTGATCTATACCACTATCGAGGAACAGATCGTCCCGATGTACTATAACCGCTCGCAGGACAACATACCGCACCAGTGGATCCATACGATGAAGAACTGTATCTCCGACATAGCTTCGAACTTCACCACCAACCGGATGCTTCGCGATTACGAACAGCGGTTCTACGGGAAGTTGTACGAGCGCAACCGTATGATGATCGCGCAGGACTTTACCCTTGCCCGGGAGATCGCCGCATGGAAACGCCGGGTTAGCAACGCATGGGACAAGGTCCGGGTTGTAAGCGTAGAGCAGTCCGATATGGGTAAGGCGGCCGTAATGCTCGATACTCCCTATAAGGTGCAGGTAGTCGTGGATATCGACGGCCTGAACCCGGAGGATATCGGGGTGGAACTGGTGATCGCGCGCCAGATCAACACCGCATCCGACATACAGGTGCGCGGTCGGCACCAGCTCGAATTCGTGAAAAAAGAGGGCAACAACGCCTACTACTCGCTCGAGATGCTGCCCACAGGCACGGGAACCTACGACCTCGCGGTAAGGGTATATCCCCGCAACGCGAAACTTCCCCACCGGATGGACTTCGCCCTTGTTAAGTGGGCTTAAACCTCACTTAATAACAATTAAGCCCGGTCGATTGTCGACCGGGCTTAATTATTTATTACGCTTTGCCTCCGCGTCCGGGAATACCCCGGCGGTAAGTTATATTTCGTTATTTACACTGTTCGTCGTCGATCTGCACGGTCTCGATCCCGATACGCCGGAGCAGTTCGAGGCCATCCCGCGAGTGGTAACTGTCGCAGTAGACCACCCGGACGATACCGGCCTGGATAATAAGTTTAGAGCATTCGATGCAGGGCATGGCGGTGATATAGAGCGTGGCCCCCTCGCTGCTGTTTGCGCTCTTTGCGACCTTGGTTATGGCGTTGGCCTCGGCATGCAGGACGTAGGGTTTGGTCAGCCCCTGTTCGTCCTCGCACAGGTTCTCGAAGCCGGACGGGGTGCCGTTGTACCCGTCCGAAATTATCATCTTGTCCTTGACGATAAGCGCGCCCACCTTTCGGCGGTGGCAGTAAGAATTCTCGGCCCAAATGCGCGCCATGCGTATATATCGCAGGTCGAGCTGGCGTTGTTTTTCCTCGTGGTAGCCCATAACGTTGCTGTTTACAGCTGCAAAGATAGTTTTTAATGCCGACTTCGTTTACCGGTGAGGCCGTCGGACGGCAAAAAAGCGCCCGGTGGGGTAATATTCCCGGCGGTTAACCACACCGGAAAAGATAAAGTATTTTACCAGTCGGGAATTTTGGTTATCTTTGGCGGTTGAACCGGACCGGGAGCGGCCCGGCAGATTAAAGCTAAATATTTTATACATATAAGATGGCAAGTTTAAATACGTTACGGACACGCGGCGGGATAATCATCTCCATTGTAATCGGTATCGCGCTCATCGCGTTCCTTATGGGCGACTTCGTGCCACAAAGCTGTTCATCGACTACAGTGGGTACGATAAACGGTCATAAAGTCGGGTACGAGGAGTATTATTTCGAGTCGGAACATTACCAGCTCCTGGCCCAGACTATGTACAACCGGGACGCCCTCTCCCTGGAGGAGAGCGACGTGGCCCGCAACAACGCATGGCAGTCGCTCATCGCGAAATATGCCTACCGCCCTGGCTTCAGAAAGCTGGGTCTCAGCAACTCCGAGGCAGAGCAGGCGGATATGGTGAACGGGCAGTATCTCTCCCCTATCATCATGGGCAACTTCGCAAACCCGCAGAACGGCCTCTACGATCCAGCCATGCTGAGCACTTTTGTGATGCAGCTGGACTACGATTTCTCGGGACGCCTGCGCGCCGTGTGGGAGTATATGGTTGAACAGATGAACGACCAGCGGTCCGCCAGCAAATTCTATACACTGGTGCAGAAAGGGATATATGTGACGGACCTTGAAGTGGAGGCCGGCCTTGTGGCCACCAATACGGAGTATAATATCACCGTTGCCGGCAAGGACTATTCGAGCGTTCCGGACAGCCTGGTAACGGTCACCATGTCCGACATCAAACAGTATTATAACGAGCATAAGGGACGTTACCGCCAGCAGCCCAGCCGGGAGATCGAATACGTGGTCTTCGACCTGCTTCCCTCCAACGCTGACTATGACGAAGCGGAACGCTACATCACCACCATCGCGACCGAATTCGCCGAGGCCGAGAACCCGATGCAGTACGCCCTGCTCAACTCCCAGACCCCGCCCAGCCAGATGTACCTGACCGAGAACGAAGTGGATGGTCCCATCGCGGCCGCCCTGTTCAACAACCCGGACGGGATGTACGGTCCCGAGCTGGTCGGCGACTCCTATACCATCGCCCGCCTGGGGGATGTGAAAATGGCTCCCGAAACGCTCGGCGCTCGGCATATCCTGCTTCCCTACACCGAGAGGGCGCTGGCCGACAGCCTGGCCGGCCTGATCCGGCAGGGAGAGGATTTCGAACTGCTGGCCCTGCAATACTCGCAGGACCCGTCGGCACAGATGAACGGCGGCGACCTCGGGGAATTCAACCCGGAATACATGGTGCCGGAATTCAGTAATCCCCTCATGGACGCGCGTGTCGGTGAAGTGATAGTCCTGGAAACCGGTTACGGTATCCATATCGTGGAACTCACCCACAAAGCGCCTCTCGTACGCCGTGCCCAGGTTGCCACCATCCGCTACAAAGTTGACCCGAGTTCGGCCACCCAGCAGGAGATCTATGCCCAGGCAAGCAAATTCTACAACTCGGCCTCCGGCTCGTATGACAACTTCAAGAAAGCCGCTACGGAAGAAGCCCTCGCAAAAAGGGTAGCCCGTATCCGCAATACCGACCGCACGGTCTCCGGCCTGGAAGACTCGCGCGAACTGGTACGCTGGGCATTCGAGAACAAGAAAGGCCAGGTCTCCGACGTCAAAGAGATCGGCAACAGCTATGTGATCGCCGCCCTGACCGAAGTGCGCAGTGACGAATATGCAAAACCGGAAGACGTTGTAGACCAGATCAGGCCCATCGTGGTAAAACAGAAAAAAGCCGACCTGATCCTCAAAGACCTCGCCGGCTCCACGCTCGCCGAAGCCGCCTCGTCGATCGGTGCCGACCCCCGGGAAGTGTCCGGAGTCTCGTTCAACCCGTTCGTTATCGACGGCATCGGGGTGGAACCCCGCCTGATCGGGGCAGTATCGGCCGCCACACCCAACCACCTGGCTAAACCGGTCAAAGGGGACATGGGTATTTACCTCTTCCAGGTCGACTCCGTAGTAACCGACGATGACGCCACCCCCGAAAGCGAACGCATCCGCATAGACGCCTCCTCGGAAGCATACCTCGACCAACGACTCGAACAAGCGCTGTCCGAAGCCGCCAAAATAAAAGACAACCGCGTAAGGTACTTCTAAATAATAGCTGACGAACGCAACATGGGGAGAGACTGCTGGCAGGCTATCCCATGCAAGGAAGAAGAAATCGAAGATAAAGAACCAAAGAATTTTGCGAGGAATGAGAGCATGAAAACTTGTTTTCGGTGCCGAGAGATGACGCAAAATCAGGAACTAACTTTATTGGGAACTTCGTTTCCCTCCATTTCAGTCAAGTAATAAGGAGAGGGTGCCATAGCTTTTTGCTGGCACCCTCTTCTTTTTCCTCACGAATCCCAATGATGGGGGAATGTTCGCTATGACAGGATACGAACGCCATAACGGGAATAGACGCGACGGCATTGCCAGCAAATTCTATACGTCATTGCGAGGAGCGGAGCGCCGTGGCAATCTGTCCCGGCGAAGCCGGGAATATAACCCGCTGTACCATCGACACGGGAAGAAGTTGCGGGAGGGAAATCACCCGGGCTACCGTGTAGCACGGGAAGTTCCCGCAAGCAACGCCGGGTAGATGGCAGCGGTGTCTTTTGCTCCACTTTTGGACAAGCAAAAGTGGAAAAGGAAATAACAGAAAATGCACAAGGCAGTACCAACTGTAATTGCGAGCAAAAATAAACGTCCTTGCGAGGAGCGGAGCGCCGTGGCAATCTTAATTAGAAATGCAATGACCGAGATTGCTTCGGGCTTTCAGCCCTCGCAATGACGGGAAAGGAAGAGAAGAAAAGTATATTTATATTTCCCGGGTACTGGGAGATATAGGGTTTACTTTTTGAAATTTCTGTCGAGTTCCCGTTTTACATCTTTTTCTTTTATGTAGTCGCGTTTGTCGTATGCTTTACGGCCGCGTCCGAGGCCTATGACGACTTTTGCGAGGCCACGGTCATTTATAAAGAGGCGGAGGCCGACGATGGTGAGGCCTTTATCCTGAAAGGCCCGGGTAATTTTGGATATTTCGCGTTTTTGCAGCAGCAGTTTGCGGTCACGGCGGGGTTGGTGGTTGTTGTAGGTACCCCAGTGGTATTCCGATATGTTGAGGCCTCGGATATAGACTTCCCCGCGATCTACGTAGCAGTAACAGTCTACCATGGAGGCTTTGCCGAGGCGGAGCGATTTTATCTCCGTGCCGGTCAGAACGATCCCGGCGGTCCATGTTTCGAGGATTTCATAGTCGAACGTGGCCCGCTTGTTCTTGATATTTATGTTACGGTAGTCTGTCATCGGCGCATCTGCAGGGGGTGCAAATTTAGTTAATTTTTTTTCGCCGGAAGATTTCGAGCGTATTTTCGAGGTTGAGAATGCAGTTCTGGTTGGTTTTATGCAGGAAATGCGATGTGGCCATAAAATAGAACAATTCGCTCATGCGGGGATCGAGCAGGTCGAATTCGGTGAACAGCAGTTGGTTTTCCACAACGCACCTGTAAAGCAGATCCAGTTTGCGGTCCATATATTCGTCGCTGTTCTTTTTCTGCACCGCCAGGTCGTTGTAGCATTTCATGATGGACTGCAGGAAATCCAGGTCTTTGATATTGTTCATGGCCCCGGACGATTTCAGCATGTCGTAGGCACTTGTTTCGACCGCCAGGGTAAAGAAGTCGTTTATAACGCTGTTGTGCGGGCGGTACAGGGAGTGATGCTCCACGGAATCCGCCTCGAGGTCTTCCCGGGGGTGGGATACGAGATAGGTTGCGAACGATTCCATGCGGTCATAGAACGGTTGGTGGTCTTCCAGCAGGGCAAGGTTATACTGCATCTCCATTTTTACCGCCGAAAGGTAACCGCGCAGTTGCTTCTTTGCCTGGTGGTTATTTATCCATGCCCCTGCCAGCAGGGTGATCGCAACCCCGAGCACCACTACGGAAATTTCCCGCAGGTAGTTGGTACCCGAGAGGAAAAATCTCTTTTTCCTGGTCCTTTTTACTTCCGTCTCGTTGCCGTTTTCCATGCCGTTGTTTTTTTCTGGTTATACCGTTCAGAACATGGAAAGGGTATTTTGCAGTATCTCCGCACATTCGGTCAGCGTGATATCCAGCCGGAACGGGTTGGAGTAAAATACGTACAGTTCCGATGCCGCCGGGTGGAGGATATCTGTTCCCCTGCCCGAGGGGGTCGGGTGGGTTTCGGCGGTTTGGGCTATGATGAATTTGCGGTCTTCTACGGCATCCACCGCTTCTTTGGCGGAGACCAGTTCCGTGTAGCATTTGATCAGGGCCCGCATAAGTTCCTGGTCGCCCATCAGGTTCATGGCGCCAGAGGTCTTCATGGATTCGAACGCGCTGGTCTCGATCTTCAGATTGGAGAATACCTCCATGATGCTCCAGCCGTCCTGGAAATAGGAGGCTTCCCACACCAGTTCCGGGTCGTGCACGGCTTTATCCCGTGAATTGAGGTAATCGGCAAAGTCTATCACTTTCTCGTAATATGCCGTCCGGGCCAGAATATATTCGAGGTTGTCACGCAGTTCATGTTTCACCGCTTCGAGATGGCTGTTGACAACCCGTCTTTCCTTGCCCGAATTGATCCAGCCGTTGACCATGAACGTTACCGCTATGCCGCATACCACCACCAGGAAATCGTAGAAATACCTCCTGAATCCCTTGCATGCCGCGCCCCTGCGGCGGCGCTGTTCCGGCTGTTGCAGTTCCGGCTGTTCCTGTAACTCTTCCTGTTTTGTTTCCATAATGGTCCCCGTATATTCCCGGCAAGTTTAAAAATAATATCCGAGATTGGCGTAAACCCCCAGTTTTTTTGTCCTGTTGGAATACTCGAACAGCAGGTCGATCGGCCCGACAAAAGTGTTGACCGATCCCGACAGTCCGACGCCCCATACGTCCCGGCCCGAGAAAATATCGAGCAGGCTGTGTTCCTCCTTGAGGTAATTGCCTTTGAGCGAAATAAAATATTTCTTCCCGATCCGGCCGCGCACATCGAGCCTGGCACCCAGCACCGCATTGTCGAACAGCTCGAAATGCTGTATCCCGATAAAGGGCATCTGCTGCCTCATGTACCGTCCCGGGACGGTGCCCCCCAGCAGGTTCATAGCAGGGAACACCACGTCGTTACCCAACAGCACACGGGTAAATACCCCCGGAATGAACGTCACCCGGCGGTTGATCGACAGGGCTGTATGGAAATCCCCGTGGACGGCGCTGAACGGCGGGGCTCCGTGGTAATTGAGGAAGTTGGAGGTATACAGGGTATAATCCGCCGTGAAGCTAATCCCCCGGTTAGGGTTATACCGCCGGTCGAGGGTCTCGAGTTGCATTGAAGAGTAGTACCTTATCATCCCCTCGGAACGGGCGTTCAATTCCGTATCGCGTGAAGTGAGGGCCGCCCTCATATCGAGGTATTCGTACATCACCCCGACCCCGACCTTGAAGTTACGGAACCGGATATTTGCAAAATTAAGGTCCACCGTATGCTGGCTGAAATCAAGGTTGCTCAGCTTCTTGCCGGAACTGTAAAGGCCTATATCGTTATACTTGTACTGGTAGGACAGGGTCATTTTACGCTCCACTTCGTTCCCGAGGATATACGAGGCCCGGATATAGGGATTCTCGCTGAGCCTTGCCGTGAGGTCGAAGTGGGAATTGGACATCTGGTTGGCGGCGGTTTTCAGGTTGAACAGCAGTGCCGCCATTTCCTCGGTATCGAACCGCAGCCCGAGGCTGATGGAATTGCGCGTACTCTCTTTGACCATGAACACCAGGTCGTACGGCGCGCTCCCGTCCAACCGGTAATTCACCTCGCTCAACGTTTCGGTACCCTGCAGTTTCTCGACCGCTATCTGTATCTCGCTCGGCCGGACAA
Organism: Alistipes sp.; assembly: GCA_021201825.1. Lineage (GTDB taxonomy): Bacteria > Bacteroidota > Bacteroidia > Bacteroidales > Rikenellaceae > WRDF01. Next base: position 83,967 of record JAJQED010000020.1, on the reverse strand, counting down.
GCGTACTGTCCTTAAGACCGCAAATGCGGCGCACGGCGCTCTCTTTTTGGTACTCGAGCCCCTCGAAAGTAATGCTGCCGAGCGGTATGGGCTGGTCCAGCTCTACAGGCTCCCGCTGCGGCGGCACGAAACCCTCCGGCAGGCCTATCTGCGGCCGCAGGGCTAGCAGTTCCCCGAACTGGTCATAAGAGGCTTTTAAGCCCCTGACCAGCAGTGTGTCTATGGCTTCGGCCGAGAAACTCCCGGCCCCGTAGCCCGTTATATCCGGATGGATATAAACGTCCACCAACGGCCGGTTCCTCCTGTAAGCCTCGACCCCTGTAAAATATGTCAACTGGTTGAACATATCCGATAGGGTATTGATCTCCTCCTCTGTCCGTGGCCCGGCCGAAACGTCCACCCCTATAATAATATCCGCGCCCATGGATTTGACCACGTCGACCGGGAAATTGTTCGTTATCCCCCCGTCGATCAATACCATCCCGTCCATATGCACCGGCTCGAACGCCCCGGGAATGGACATGCTGGACCTGATGGCCCTTGCCAGGTACCCCTCGTCCAAAGTTACCGTCTCCCCCGACACCATATCGAACGCTACGCACGCGAACGGTATCGGCAAGGTGTTGAACGGTATCGAATCGTGGTACCCGATAGTCAATTCCGTCAACAGGTTATACACGTTATTACCCCCCACCAAACCGGAAGGCAACTGGAACTTCCTCTGGCTGGTCAACGGCACGGTGATCAGGTAACGCTCCGACAACTCCTTGGCCGTAAAAGACAAATACCGCCTGGAAACCCGATCGCTCAGCAACTCCGTCCAATTCTGGGTCCGCACCAGCGAATCCAACGTCCCGGTATCGTACCCAATAGCGTACAACCCCCCGATGATAGCGCCCATACTCGTCCCGGCAATATAATCTATCGGGATCCCCGCCTCCTCGATCACCCTCAACGCCGAAATATGAGCCACACCCTTAGCACCCCCGCCGCTCAAAACCACCCCCACTTTCCGCCGCTGACCATCTACACCGGACACCGTAACGACCAAAATCATTACCGCCAACCATATAACCCGAAGAAGCCGTTTTTTCATAACCGTTATTTTCTGTTCTTTCTCTTTCATCATTGCGAACATCCCCGTCATTGCGAACGCAGTGAAGCAATCTCTTCCCTTCCGTCATTGCGAGAGATGAAAGCCCGAAGCAATCTCGGTCCTTTGCGTTTCCAGTTAGATTGCCGCGTCGCTGGCGCTCCTCGCAATGACGTTTCTTTTTACTTACAATTATAGTTGTTAATGCCTTGCGCATTTTCTGTTATTTCCTTTTTCCACTTTTGCTTGTCCGAAAGTGGAGCAAAAGACACCGCTGTCATCTACACGGCGTTGCTTCCGGGAACTTCCCGTGCTACACAGTAGCCCGGGTGATTTCCCTCCCGCAACTTATTCCCGTGTCGATGATACAGCGGGTTTATTCCCGGCTTTGCCGGGACAGGGGATTCTTTACTTTGTCTCGGAATGATGTTTTCCCCGTCGTTGCGAATGTTAATGAAGTAATCTTTTTTCCCTTTCGTCATTGCGAGGGCTGAAAGCCCGAAGCAATCTCTCTTATTTTGCAGGAACTTGCCCTAATGACAAGCAGGGAAACCAAAGGTTAACCTCTCAGTCTCTCCCCATGCTGCACTGGTCAATTCTTACAAGAAAGAACAGAAAAATATATTTATATAAAACAGTGTTTTCACAGGATAAGGCGGGATAATTTTTTGGCGATAGCCATTCTTTCGCGGTTGAGGGTGGATATACGGAACGTCAGTTCGGCCAGTTCTTCGTCGGTGAGGGTTTGGCCGTTCAGTTTTTGGCGGAGTTCGGCGATGATGTTCTCGATGGCTTTTGATTTATAGAGGATAACCGCCCGGGGAACCGATTCGGCGAGTTTGTCGGATTCGCTTTCCACGACGATGTCGTATTTTTTCCATAGCTTGCTTACCACGTAGTTGTCGTTGTCGGTGAGCAGGTCTACGGCGGTGTTGGAAACGGCCGGGTCGGGGTGGTTTATGAAATTGTGGAGTCCTACGGTATCTTCTTTGGGGCTTGCAAGGTCCTGGGTGCCGTCGGCGGTACGGGCATTGTTATAGAGGTCCCGGTAGGTTTCGTAGAGTTTGCGGTAGCGGTCGTCACGGAACACCAGGCCGTTGGCTTCTATGTCGTTGATTATCGTTTCGGCAACGTTGAAACTGACCACGTTGCGGCCCTCTTTGTAGTCGAAATATCGGTCGCCGTATTTAATGAGGTATTTGACAAGTTCCTTTTCCAGTTCTTCGATACTGCTTCCGGCAATGCCGCCACCGGTAGTTCCGGTGGTCAGGCCGCTCTCCGGGTCCGCAGTGTAGCCGGAGGATCGTTCTTTGCGGCGAATCTCTTCCTGGCGGCGTATAAAGTCACGGGTTTGGGTGTCCGAGTCGTGCGATATTCTCTTGCGGGCCACTTCCGAGGCGAGCACCTCGTGCGGGATGTCCATGCTTCCCGCGATCTGTTTGATGTAGACCGAACGCATGATCGGGTCGGGGACCACGGCGACCGAGGCCACGATCTCGCTGATCAACGCTCCCCGTTTTATCGGGTCTTCCCCGGCTCCCTCGAGCAGGACACGGGTCTTGAAAGTGATGAAGTCCTCTTCGTTCCGGGCGATGTACTCCCTGAGTTCGGCGGCCGGGCGGCTTTTGGCGAAAGAGTCGGGGTCCTGACCCTCGGGGAGGGGGACGATCCGGACGTTCATTCCCTCTTTGAGGATGATATCGATACCCCTCATCGAAGCCTTGATACCTGCCGAATCGCCGTCGAAGATCACGGTAATGTTCTTGGTGAACCTCGATATAAGGCGGACCTGTTCCTGCGTGAGGGCCGTACCCGAAGAGGCCACCACGTTCTCGACTCCCGACTGGTGCATGGAGATCACGTCCGTGTAACCCTCGACCAGGATACAGCAGTCTTCCTGCGTAATGGATTTTTTGGCGAAGAACAGCCCGTAGAGGACATTGCTTTTGTGGTATATTTCGCTCTCGGGGGAGTTGACGTATTTTGCGACCTTTTTGTCGCTGCGCAGGGTGCGGCCGCCGAAAGCGATAACGCGCCCGCTGACCGAATGGACAGGAAAAATCACCCGGTCGTAGAACTTGTCGTACAGGGTGCCGTTCTCCCTCTTGCCGCAGAGGCCGGTAGATAGCAGGAACTCCTCTTTGTAGCCCGCTTGCGAAGCGGCCTTGGCAAAGCTGTCGCCGTGGCGGGGGCAATAGCCCAGGCCGAATTTGGTAATGGTACCGTCCGAGAGGCCCCTCTGGCGGAAATACCCCAGCCCGATACTACGTCCCTCGTCCGTATCCCACAGGGTCTTCCCGAACCATTCGGCGGCGAACGCGGTGGCGACCATCATGCTCTCCCGGTCATCGTTGCGCTTCTCCTCCTCCGGGGACATCTCACGTTCCTGAACTTCGATGCCGTATTTCTTCCCCAGGTATTTCAGCGCTTCGGGATAGGTCATGCTCTCGTGTTCCATAACGAATGTTACGGCGTTGCCGCCTTTGCCGCACCCGAAACATTTGAAAAGCCCTTTGGACGGGGAGACCACGAACGAAGGAGTCTTCTCGCTGTGGAAAGGACAGCAGGCCTGGTAGTTTACCCCCTTTTTGCGCAGGGATACGAAATCGCCCACCACCTCCACGATATTGGCGGCGGCGAAAATCCTGTCTACTATGAGGCGGTCTATCATACCTGTTTTCTAACCCTGCTATAAGGATGTAAAGATAAGAAGAACTTGCGGAAGCCCTATGCAAAAATTTCGCAATAGTTCTCCCGTCCGTCCTATAATTTGCCCGTGATTTGCAGGTGGTTCGACGGTCAGGTCCGGAGGCGACCCAAAAATCCTCCGGCAGTTGCTTGGAGCAGTGAAAGAAAAATTGCGAAAAGTCCCCGACACCGAAACCAGCTATACCGGAGGTGTAGGTTCCCCCGCAAACGGTGTCGATAATTAGGACTTTTCGCTAAGCGCAAAAATACAATAAAAAATACATTTTCTACAACAGTTCATTATTTTTTCTTTCACTAACGGTAATTTTTCGAACATTTCGGCCTATATACTTCGACCGATCGTACTAAGAAACAACCACAACGGAGCCGGGCGGGAGCCGGGTGCCGTACCCCTCCTGCCGGGCGTTTAAATAATATGCGGCAGGGGTCCGTTAGTCTAACCGGCGCCGACGGAGGGTTTTTCCCGGCGGGATACGAGGCCTCCCGACAATAGAGGAGGGAGGAGGCGGCCCGATACGATGTATTTTCAGAAACCAATTCGTAACTTTGTAAAATGAAATTTCAGCTGGTATCGGAATATAACCCTACGGGCGACCAGCCCGAGGCTATCGAGGAGCTCGTATCTTCGATAACCGGACATAGCGGACATAACACTTTGCTCGGGGTGACCGGTTCCGGTAAGACTTTCACAGTGGCAAACGTCATCGAGAGGCTCCAACGGCCGACCCTCGTTCTGAGCCACAACAAAACGCTGGCGGCCCAGCTTTACGGGGAATTCAAAGGCTTCTTCCCGGACAATGCCGTGGAATATTTCGTATCCTACTACGACTATTACCAACCCGAGGCTTTCCTGCCGGCGAGCAATACTTATATAGAAAAGGATCTCTCGATAAACGAAGAGATAGAGAAGATGCGGCTGAAGACCACATCGTCACTCCTCTCCGGCCGCCGGGACATTATCGTTGTCTCGAGCGTATCCTGTCTCTACGGTATCGGCAACCCTGCGGATTTCCACGCCACCTCGGTAACACTTAAAACCGGCCAGGTCGTCAGCCGCAAGAAAGTGCTTTACGACCTTGTGGAGGCCCTCTACACCCGGACCGATTCGGACCTTACCAACGGGACATTCCGCCTCAACGGGGAGACGCTCGACGTACGTCTAGCCTACGGGGACATCTGCTACCGGGTGATGTTCTACGACGACGAGATAGAACAGATCACCACGTTCAACCCCGTCACGGGACAGACCATAGAGACCGTCGAAACGGCCGTCATCTACCCGGCCAATATGTTCGTCACGACCAAGGAGCGGGTAAACACCGCCATCGCCCAGATACAGAACGACCTCGGCAAGCAAATAGCTTTTTTCGAGCGGGCCGGGCGCTACGACGAAGCCCAGCGCATAAAACAGCGGGTGGAATTCGACGTGGAAATGATAAAGGAGCTGGGTTACTGTTCGGGTATCGAGAACTACTCCCGGTATTTCGACGGCCGTCCCCCGGGGAGCCGCCCTTTCTGCCTGCTGGATTATTTCCCGGAAGATTACCTGCTCGTCATAGACGAGAGCCATGTGACCATTCCCCAGATCAGGGCCATGTACGGCGGCGACCGCTCCCGCAAGGAGAACCTCGTGGAATACGGCTTCCGCCTGCCTGCCGCAGTGGACAACCGTCCGCTGAAATTCGAGGAGTTCGAAGCCCTTATGGGCGATACGATATACGTGAGCGCAACCCCTGCCGATTACGAGCTTATCCGCTCGGAGGGCGCGGTCGTCGAACAGCTCATCCGCCCCACCGGCCTTGTGGACCCACCCCTGCAGGTGCGCATCACCGACAACCAGATCGACGACCTCATGGAGGAGATCGAGAAGCGGGCCAGGGTGGACGAAAAAGTATTGGTCACTACCCTTACCAAACGGATGGCCGAAGAGCTGTCGAAATATTTCGACCGCGTGGGTATACGCAACCGATATATCCACTCCGATATCGACACCCTGGAACGGGTGCAGATACTGGACGACCTGCGCAACGGGATGTTCGACGTGCTGATAGGCGTCAACCTTTTGCGCGAGGGACTGGACCTGCCGGAGGTCTCGCTCGTGGCAATTATGGACGCGGACAAGGAGGGCTTCCTGCGCAGCGAACGCTCGCTCACCCAGACGGCGGGCCGGGCCGCACGCCATGCAAACGGCAACGTGATAATGTATGCCGAAAAACGTACCGACTCGATGGGCATGGCCATCATGGAAAGCAACCGGCGCCGGGAAAAGCAGATCACCTACAACATGCAGCACAACCTCGTGCCGCGTGCCGCACACAAGAGCAACCGCTCGGTCCTCGGCGAGGCCCGCACGGGTACCGCCGCCTACCCGGTGATCGATTCCATATCCCTGGCGGCGGACAAGCAGCAGGGTTATAACAACACGGCATCCATCGAAGCCGGTATAAAGGCAGCCAAGGAAAAGATGGAAGAGGCCGCCCGCAACCTCGACTTTATGGAAGCGGCCCGATACCGCGACCTTATGTACGCCCTGCAGGAGCGTCTCCAGGAGATACTGAAATGAAACACCCGTTGGCGCATTACATAACACGGTTCGCGGACCTTTTCTATATCGGGCCGGTAAGGAAACTGTTGCCGCTCCAGACGTTCCGTTACGCTTTCTGCGGGGGTCTGAACCTGCTGTTGGATACGGCGCTGTATAAACTGATCCTGCACTATATGATCCGGGACCGGTTCGTCGACCTTGGGCTGGTGGTCGTCTCGCCATACATCGCGGCGATGTGCATCGTGTTTCCCATAACTTTTTTCAACGGCTTCCTGCTGAACCGTTATGTGGCGTTCAAGCAATCGCCCATACGGGGCCATGTGCAACTGATGCGGTATGCGCTGTCGGTATCGGGGGCCCTGCTGGCCAATTACGCACTGTTGAAACTGCTTATCGAATCTTTCCATATCGACCCCACCCCGTCCAAGTTCATTACCAACCTGCTTGTGGCGGTATACAGCTTCCTGATGCAAAAATATTTCACTTTCCGGGGCTGCCGGGACATCTGATCGATAACTGACTACGGGGGGCTAAAACATTCCCTCCTCCCTGTCCGGGGAGTATCCGGGGTCGGGCTGCAGCCCGGGAGAGTTGGCGGCGGCTACGGCCAGCCGGTCGCACCGTTCGTTTTCCGGAATGTCGGAATGGCCTTTTACCCAGACGAAACGGACCCGGTGGCGGCGGTATACCTCGAGGAACCGCATCCAAAGGTCGGCGTTCTTTTTGCCCTTGAAACGCTTGGCCTCCCATGAGAACAGCCAGCCCTTTTCGACCGCATCCACGACATATTTGGAATCGGAGTACACGGTGACATCGCACGGGATCACTTTAAGCGCTTCCAGTCCCACGCATACCGCAAGCAATTCCATGCGGTTGTTGGTGGTCAGGCTGAAGCCGCCGCTCAGTTCTTTCCGGTGGTTCGGAGGCGCAAGCAGGACCACACCGTAACCGCCGGGACCGGGGTTCCCCAGCGCCGAACCGTCCGTGTATATAGTGACCATCGCCATTTACGGGCATGAAGATACGCCTTTTTAACGGTTCCCGTGAACATGGCCGTGGTAAAAAAATCGCCGGCGGGATAGAGCCGAGGTCGGGATATTACCTATCACACAGTTTCAGTGGCTAATTACTAACATGCCAGCCGGGCGAACCCTCCCCGTTATCCGGCTGGGCCGTCAAAACAACCAGACCTGCAACATATATACCCCGATACCGGCCAGGTAGCCGCAAAGGGCCATAAGGGAAATATTCTTGAAATACCACATGAAATTGATCTTCTCCAAGCCCATGGCTACGACCCCGGCCGCCGAACCGATTATCAGGATACTCCCCCCAACACCTGCGCAGTAGGCCAGCAAATGCCAGAAAATACCGTCCTGTACGAAATAAGCCATATATGCCGGGTCGGCCATCCCGGCCAGGGACGCCGGGTCGACCACCGGATACATCCCCGTGGCGGCCGCCACCAACGGCACGTTGTCGATGATGGAAGACATAACCCCTATCATGGTATTGATCGCATACACATTATGTACGCCCGAGTCGAGGAACCCGGCAAGCGAATTGAGGATACCGGCGCTTTGCAGGGCCGCCACGGACATGAGTATACCCAGGAAAAAAAGTATCGTCGGCATATCGATATGCTTGAGCACCTTGGCCACCCGGTTCTTTATCGACTCCTCTATATCCTTTTTCTTTTTGTACAGGAGCTCCGTATATATCCACATCAGCCCCAGGGCGGTCATCACACCCATGTAGGGCGGCAAATGGGTCACCGACTTGAATACCGGCACCATCACCAGCAGGAACACCCCGACGGCCAGTATCCGCATACTTTCGCCTTTGGAGATCCCCACGGGACGTTTCTCGAAATCGTCCCGGTAATCCGGCGACCGGAGTATCCCGCGCAGGATCCGCGAAGCGATCAGGGCCGGTATCATAATCGATACGAGACACGGTAAGATCAGCGAAGTGATGATCGGTACCGCGGAAATATTCCCCTTGACCCACAGCATAATAGTAGTTACGTCCCCTATCGGCGACCATGCACCGCCCGAGTTGGCCGCCAGTACTATGATGCTCGCGAACACCCACCGTTCTTTATAGTTGGCGATCAGCTTGCGCAGGAGCATCACCATTACGATGGTCGAGGTCATATTGTCCAGCAGGGCGGACATGAAGAAAGAGATAAATGCGATTATCCAGAGCAGTTTGGTCTTGTTGCGGGTGGTGATCCGCTCGGTGATGAAATTGAAGCCCCCGTGGATGTCTATAAGGTCCACGATGGTCATGGCCCCGATCAGGAACAGAAGGACCTCGGCCGTCTCGCCTAGGTGTTCGATGATCTGGTGGTCCGTCACAAAACGCACACACTGCTCGAAATAGGAGTGGTGCGCCAGGTCCAGGTTAGCCGACATGAATATGGCGAAATCCTCGGGTGACGCGGCGGGAATGATGGTCCCGGCGGAAAAGATATAAATGACCCACAGGATGCTGCTCGTTACAAGCGCCACGGCGGCCTTGTCTATCTTGACCTTATTTTCCAGCGCGATAAAAACGTAGCCCACCACAAATACGGCTACCATTAAAAGGATGCTCATATTATTATCATTATTGCAGAACGAACCCTTGCTCCCGCCCGGTCGGCTGAACGATCGAAAAAACCCCGGCGCCCTGCCCGGTACCGGAGTTTATCGCTATTGCCTGTTATTTCTTAATGAACGGTAGTTTCGTGACCCTGGCCCGCAGTTTCCGACCCCGGATCAACACGGCAAATTCCGTGTCCGGGACGGCATAAGCCGTGGAGACATACCCGAGCCCGACGCCGTTCTTAAGCACCGGCGACATGGTGCCCGAAGTAACGTGGCCGATAATCTCTCCATCGGGCGAAGCCAGTTCGTAACCGTGGCGCGGGATGCCGCGCTCTTCCATTACGAACCCTACCAGTTTGCGGGTTACACCCTCCGCTTTCTGTTTCTCCAGAAGAGGACGGTCGATAAAGTCCTTGCCGTCCACGAATTTGGTTACCCAGCCCAGCCCGGCTTCTATCGGGGATGTAGTATCGTCTATGTCGTTGCCATACAGGCAAAAGCCCATCTCGAGGCGCAATGTATCCCGCGCGCCCAGGCCGATATTTTGCAGGCCGTATTCCCTGCCGGCTTGCCACAAGGCATCCCACAGCTGGGGTGCGTCCTCGTTCGCCACATAAATTTCGCAGCCGCCGGAACCGGTATAGCCCGTTATGGAGAGGATGGCATCCTTGATCCCGGCCACCTCGGTCTTTACGAACGTATAGTATTGCAGGTCCTCCACCGGTTCGGTACACATTTCCTGCACGATCTTAATGGCCAGCGGCCCCTGTACAGCGAGCTGTGCGATCTCGTCCGAGGCGTTGTACAGCTCCATGCCCGGGGTGAGGCCGAATTTCTCACCCTCGCGGCAGATATGCTTCCAGTCTTTTTCAATATTTGCCGCATTCACAACAAGCAGGTAGGTTTCCCCGTTAATCCTGTAGACCAGGATATCGTCCACTATACCCCCCCGGCCGTTGGGCAGAACGGAGTACTGCACCTTGCCGTCATAGAGGGCAGCCACGTTGTTAGAGGTGATATGCTGGAGGAATTCGAGCGCCCTGGGGCCTTTGATCCAAATCTCGCCCATATGGCTCACGTCGAACACCCCGGCCCGTTCCCGGACGGCCATGTGTTCGTCGTTGATCCCGGTAAATTCGATGGGCATTTCGTATCCGGCGAATTCGGCCATTTTGGCTCCTGCCGCGATATGGTAACGGGTAAAAGGCGTGGTTTTCATTTGATGTGGCGGTTAGAATTAAAATATAGGAAATCCGTACTGCAAAGCTACTTCAAAACACGGCTCGTTGTTCGCCCCGGGTTAAGATTTTTTACTTTCCGCCCCCTAAAGCTTACTCTCCGGAAGAGGTCAGTGCCCGGGCGGGAAAATATCGTAAGGGGCACATCGGGAACCTACCCGAGGGCGGTATTTAATGTATTGATAATTATAACCAAATTGACTACTTTTGCCCTCTGCCGTATGCGGGGCGGTAAACGCCGTGCTTAAGCGGCCGGTTAAAGTGAAATAGAAGATCAATCGATAAGACGATGAGCGGTAAATTCAGGGAATACAAGGGCCTCGACCTGAGCCTTACGGGGCGGGAAGTGGCTGAAAAATGGGATGCGGACGATATGTTCGCAAAGAGTGTCGAAACGCGCGATGGCTGCCCCCCGTTCATTTTTTACGAGGGTCCCCCCTCGGCCAACGGCACCCCCGGGATACACCACGTAATGGCCCGGGCCATCAAGGACGTGATATGCCGCTACAAGACCCAGCAGGGGTTCCAGGTTAGGCGCAAGGCCGGATGGGACACCCACGGGCTTCCCGTGGAACTCGGGGTCGAGAAGAAGTTAGGGATCACCAAGGAAGACATCGGCGCCAGGATAACTATCGAGGAGTATAACCGTATCTGCCGCGAGGCGGTAATGGAGTTTACCGGGGAATGGGAAAAGCTAACCCGGACGATGGGCTACTGGGTCGACATGAACGACCCGTACGTCACCTACGACAACAAGTATATAGAGACCCTCTGGTGGATGCTCAAGAGGCTGTTCGACAAGGGTCTCCTCTACAAGGGATACACTATACAGCCCTATTCGCCTGCCGCCGGTACGGGCCTCAGCAACCATGAGCTGAACCAGCCGGGATGCTACCGGGACGTGAAAGACACCACCGTAACCGCGCAGTTCGAGGTAATACGCGGCGGGAACAGCGAATTCCTGTTCGAGGGCGCCGAGGGCGAAGTCTACATACTGGCATGGACGACCACCCCGTGGACCCTGCCGTCCAATACGGCGCTGGCCGTCGGACCCAACCTGGATTATGTACGGGTATTCTGCGAGAACCCCTATACGGGCGAACGCCAGACGGTCGTGGTTGCCAGGGAACTCGCCGGCAGTTATTTCGGCAAGAAGCAGGAAGGCACGTTCACCATAGACGACAAGGCGATAAAGGGATCGGACCTTACCGGTATCCGCTACAAACAGCTTATCCCGTGGATACGTCCTATGGGGGATGCGTTCCGGGTGATCCCCGGGGACTTCGTAACCACCACGGACGGTACGGGTATCGTCCATACCGCTCCTACGTTCGGGGCGGACGACGCCCGCGTCGCCCGGGAGAACGGCATCGCGCCGCTCCAGCTTATAGACCGCAACGGCAAGGCCCAGCCCATGGTGGACCGCACCGGGCGGTTCTTCCCGATCGAAGACCTGGACCCGCTGTTCGTGAACGACTACGTGGACACGGCCGCATACGGTGAATGGGCCGGCCGGTACGTTAAAAACGCCTATGACGACACCCTCACCGAAGACGACGCTTCGTTGGACGTCGATATCGCCGTTATGCTCAAAGGGGAGAACAAGGCTTTCCGGATCGAGAAGCATGTCCACTCCTACCCGCATTGCTGGCGGACGGACAAACCAGTCCTATATTACCCGCTGGACTCGTGGTTTATCCGCACCACGGCCCTCAAGGACGAACTGATCGGCCTCAACGGGACAATCAACTGGAAGCCTGAATCCACCGGTACCGGCCGCTTCGGCAAATGGCTCGAGGGGCTGGTGGACTGGAACCTGTCACGATCCCGCTTTTGGGGTACGCCGCTTCCGGTATGGGCTACGGAGGACCAGTCGGAGTTGAAATGTATCGGGTCGGTGGCCGAACTGCAGCAGGAGATCGAGAAGTCGGTCCGTGCCGGGCTTATGGAGTCCAACCCGCTGGCCGGGTTCCGGGAGGGAGACTTCTCCGAGGAGAATTACAATATACTGGACCTGCACCGCCCTTATGTGGACCGCATCGTACTGGTTGCCGGCGACGGCCGGCCCATGTACCGTGAGACGGACCTTATCGATGTCTGGTTCGACAGCGGTGCCATGCCATACGCACAGGTTCACTACCCGTTTGAGATCACGGACGAGCAGTTCGCCAAGGTCTTCCCGGCCGACTTCATTGCCGAAGGGGTGGACCAAACCCGTGGCTGGTTCTTCACCCTGCACGCCCTTGCCACCATGCTGTTCGACAGCGTGGCTTTCAAGAATATCATCTCGAACGGCTTGGTGCTGGATAAGAACGGCAACAAGATGAGCAAGCGGCTGGGCAACGGGGTGGACCCGTTCGAGGTGATGGAACAGTACGGTCCGGATGCCGTCCGCTGGTATATGATGTCCAATTCCCAGCCGTGGGACAACCTGAAATTCGACCGCGACGGGGTGGACGAGGTGCGCCGGAAGTTCTTCGGGACGCTTTACAATACCTACAGCTTCTTCGCCCTGTATGCCAACGTGGACGGCTTCACCGGCAGGGAAGATACGGTGCCGGTAGCCGAAAGGCCCGAGATAGACCGCTGGATAATCTCCCTGCTCAATACCCTCGTGAGTCGGGTTACGGCCCACCTGGAGGATTACGATCCAACCCCGGCGGCACGGCTCATACAGGATTTCGTTTGCGAGAACCTATCCAACTGGTACGTGCGGCTCAACCGCAAACGGTTCTGGGGCGGGGAGATGGACCGTGACAAGCTGGCCGCCTACCAGACCCTCTATACCTGTCTGGAAACCGTTTCCATGCTCGCGGCACCCTATGCCCCGTTCATCACCGAGCGTATATTCTGTGACCTGAATGCGGTGAGCGGCCGCCACGGCGAGGGATCGGTACACCTTTCCAAATTCCCGGTTGCTGACCCGTCGCTTGTCGACGGCGAACTGGAAGCGATGATGGATGTAGCCCAGAGGATATCCTCCATGGTACTGGCCCTGCGCAGAAAGGTCAACATCAAGGTGCGCCAACCGCTCACCCGGATAATGGTCCCCATCCTCGAAGAGGGGCTCAAAGGCAGGATCGAACGGGTGGAGAACCTGATAAAGAGCGAAGTCAACGTCAAGGGCATCGACCTTATAGAAGATACGGCAGGCCTTATCACCAAAAAGATAAAACCGAACTTCAAAACCCTCGGGCCGCGTTACGGCAAATACATGAAAGCCATATCGGCCCTTGTGGCCGGATTCTCGCAGGAGGACATCTCACGGCTCGAACGGGACGGGGCGGCCGTACTCGACGTGGAGGGCCAGAGCCTGGATGTGACCCTGGCAGATTTCGAGATCACCTCGGAAGATATGCCGGGCTGGCTGGTTGCCACGGAGGGTAAACTGACCGTAGCCCTCGACGTTACCGTTACGGACGAACTGCGCCGCGAGGGAGTGGCACGTGAATTGATAAACCGCATCCAAAATATCCGCAAGGAGAGCGGTTTCGAGGTTACCGACAAGATAACCGTCCGCCTGTCGGACAATCCCTCGGTAAGCCCCGCAGTGCAGCAGCACCGGGACTACATCTCCTCCCAGGTCCTTGCTACGGAGCTCGCCCTGGAAGCCGACCCGGCGGGGGATTTCATCTCCGAAGCGGATATAGACGGGGTTGTGATCAAAATCGCCGTCACCCGTTCCTAAAATAGGTAAGGTTCGGGATTATTTTATTATATTTATGAACCTAAATACTGTATAAGCTATGGCTGAGGTTGAAAAGACACGCTACTCCGACGAGGAACTCCAGGAGTTCAAGGCGATAATACTAGATAAACTCGAAAAGGCAAAGGCGGATTACGACCTGCTGCGTTCCACCATCACGCACACGTCCAGCAATGATACGGAGGATACTTCTCCCACTTTCAAAGTGCTGGAAGAGGGTGCGGCTACCCTTTCGAAAGAGGAATCGGGGAGGCTCGCCCAAAGGCAGCTCAAATTTATCCAGCACCTGGAGGCGGCCCTGGTCCGCATCGAGAACAAGACCTACGGCATCTGCCGCGAAACCGGTAAGCTGATCCCCAAGGAACGCCTGAAGATCGTTCCCCATGCTACGCTCTGTATCGAAGTAAAAGAGAACGAGCGCAGGTAAGCCCCGATGCCTACCCGTAGAACACGGTGTATCGGCAGAACCAACCATAAACCACAAGGCCGGACTTTACAGTCCGGCCTTGTGGTTTATAGCCTGTGTGGGTATGAACCCTATTCTTCCTTGGCCTCTTCGGCGGGAAGCTCGGCAGGAGCTTCCTCTTCCGCCGCCGGCAACTCTACGGGAGCCTCTTCAACGGCGGGAGTTTCCCCGGCCACCGGAGCGGTTTCAACCGTTTCCGGAGCAGAAGCCTCCACCTGCGGAGTTTCCTCGGTTACCGCCTCGACGGCAGGCTCTACCGCGGGAGCGGAAGCGGCCTTGGGCTGTGCGGCACCGTCGGTCTTTTTAGCTCCGCTGCGACCACGGCGGGTACGTCCCTTAGCGGCGGCCTTATCGTCTTTCTTGTAGGTTTCGTTGAAATCCACAAGCTCGATAATACACATGTCGGCGGCATCGCCCAACCGGAAACCGGTCTTCAGGATACGTGTATAACCGCCCGGACGGTCACCTATGGCGGGACCCACCATGCGGAACAGTTCCGTTACCGCGTTCTTGTCGCGCAGGTAGCTGAACGCCACACGGCGGTTATGCGTGGTGTCGTTCTTGGAGCGTGTGATGATCGGTTCGGCATACCTCTTGAGCGCCTTGGCCTTGGCTACGGTGGTGCTTATCCGTTTGTGAATGATAAGCGAAGTGGCCATATTTGCCATCATGGCTTTGCGGTGCCCGCTCTGCCGGCCGAGATGGTTAAAATTCTTATTGTGTCTCATGGTTAGTCCTTGTCAAGTTTATACGGTGTAACGTCCATCCCGAAGTGGAGGTTAAGCGACGCCAGCAGGTCGTCGAGTTCCGTCAGGGATTTTTTCCCGAAATTGCGGAATTTCAGCAGGTCGTTCCTGTTGAAACGCACCAGGTCGCCGATAGTGTCCACTTCAGCCGCCTTGAGGCAGTTCAGCGCCCTTACCGAGAGGTCCAGGTCCTGGTCCGAAAGTTTGGTCTTCAGAAGCTGGCGCATGTGCAGCACGTCCTCGTCGAACTCCTCGGCGGTGTTGCTCTCTTCCATATTGAGCGTGATCTTCTCGTCGGAGAAGAGCATGAAGTGCTGTATAAGTATCTTTGCCGCCTCTTTAAGCGCGTCTTTCGGGTGGATGGAACCGTCCGTGGTTATCTCCAGGTTGAGTTTTTCGTAGTCCGTCCGCTGTTCCACACGGTAGTTGTCTATCGAATATTTGACGTTCTTGATAGGCGTGTGGATGGAGTCGATCGGAAGCAGTCCGAATTCGGCTTCGGCGGGAGCGTTCTCCTCGGCCGGGACATAACCCCTCCCCTTACCGATGGTAAGCTCGATCTGGAGCTTGGTCTCGGGGGTAAGGCGGCATATCACCAGGTCGGGATTCAGCACCTTGAAACCGGCCAGGAAGTTAGATATGTAACCGGCCGTAAGCTCGGTCTGTCCCGCAACGTTCACGGTCACTTTTTCGCTGTCGGTGTTGTCCACCGTGCGGATAAAGCGAACCTGCTTCAGGTTGAGGATTATATCTATCATCCCCTCCATAATACCGGGGATGGCGGCAAACTCGTGGTCGACCCCTGACACCTTTACCGTAGTTATCGCATAACCCTCGAGCGAGGATAACAGGATACGGCGGAGGGCATTGCCTACCGTCATGCCGAAACCGGGTTCGAGCGGACGGAATTCGAATTTCCCGAACGTCGATGTCGATTCGAGCATAATGACCTTTTCAGGTTTCTGGAATGCTAATATTGCCATAATATATGTTTTCTTTTCGTTACGTTCTCTGTGAACTCAGGTATTTGCCGGGCTTCGCTCCGGGGAGCCGCCGGCTCCGTTAATCCCCCGTGGGACTATTTGGAGTAGAGCTCGACGATCAGCTGTTCCCTGATGTTCTCCGGGATATCCTCCCTTTCGGGCTTGTTGAGGAACTTGCCCGACATGGACTGGTTGTCCCATTCGAGCCAGGCGTAACGGTTCTTGCGGCCGCCTGCCAGCGACTCCTGGATAACCTCGAGGCTCTTGGATTTCTCGCGCACCGAGATCACGTCGCCCGGTTTGAGGCTGTACGAGGGGATGTTCACGATGTTGCCGTTCACGGTGATGTGGCGGTGCGAAACGAGCTGGCGGGCACCTGCACGCGTGGGAGCTATACCCAGGCGGTATACCACGTTGTCCAGGCGGCATTCCAGCAGCTTGAGCAGGTTCTCACCGGTGATACCTCCCATACGAGAGGCCTCGTCGAACGTACGGTGGAACTGTTTCTCCAGAACGCCGTAGGTATATTTGGCTTTCTGTTTTTCGCTGAGCTGGATACCGTACTCCGATACTTTTTTGCGTTTGCGCGTAAGGCCGTGCTGTCCGGGAGAATAGCTCTTCTTCTCGAGGGCTTTATCCGCGCCGAATATGGCTTCGCCGAACTTACGGGCGATCTTCGATTTTGGTCCTAAATATCTTGCCATTTCTTTTGTTTTTTACTGTTGCGGGCGTCGTCAGGATTTCTGCGGGCCACCCGGGTAGCGGTCTGTCGTAGCTTGAGCTTACGCCTCTCCCCATTGTGTTTGCGGCACCTTATCCCTTTCGCCCCTGCTTACTTTATTGGTTTAAGCCGTTAAGGCGAGCTGCGGGATTAGACCCTCCTGCGGTTGGGCGGGCGGCATCCGTTATGCGGCAGCGGGGTAACGTCGACGATCTCGATCACCTCGATACCCGCACCGTTGATCGTACGGATGGCCGATTCACGGCCCGAACCCGGTCCCTTTACGTAAACCTTTACTTTGCGCAAGCCCAGGTCATAGGCAACCTTTGCACAATCCTGCGCGGCGGTCTGGGCGGCGTACGGAGTGTTCTTCTTGGAACCCCTGAAACCCATCTTGCCTGCGGAGCTCCAGCTTATCACCTCGCCGTTGGCGTTGGTAAGGGTGATGATCACGTTATTGAAAGTCGAGTGGACATAAGCGGCGCCAAGCGCGTCGACCTTAACCACCCTCTTTTTAACATTTCCTGTTTTCTTAGCCATACTCCGGATTATTACTTGGTTGCTTTTTTCTTGTTAGCCACGGTTTTCTTGCGTCCCTTACGGGTACGGGCGTTGTTCTTGGTACTCTGTCCCCTTACCGGCAGGCCGATACGGTGGCGGATGCCACGGTAACAACCGATGTCCATAAGGCGCTTGATATTGAGCTGGACAACCGAGCGGGCTTCACCTTCCACTTTGATGCCGGTGTCGGCAATTGCGTTACGGATGGCGGCAACCTGATCGTCCGTCCAATCCTGCACCTTGGTGTCGTAATCCACACCGGCGGTTTCGAGGATCATGCGGGCCGTGCTGCGGCCTATACCGTAAATATAGGTGAGGCCAATTTCGCCCCTTTTATTCTTAGGTAAATCTACACCTACTATACGTGCCATAAAACTTTTTTACGTTGTTAAACTCCTTTTAAAACGACCTTCGGGTCCGCCCCGGTTATCTCCCCCGGCGTTGGCGGCCGTTTACGATGTTCTTACGCTTTAATGCGGCAACCCGGCTTTCCCGGTTTTTACCGCTAAGAACATCTGTCCGGCTCCCGCCCGGGAATCCCCTCCGGGAACCGTTTACCCCTGGCGCATTTTGAACTTAGGGTTCTTTTTGCAGATCACGTAGAGTTTACCCTTACGCTTGACGATCTTGCAGTCTTCGCTTCTCTTTTTGATCGATGCTTTTACTTTCATCTCTGTAAACATCTAAACATTTTAACACGGCACCGTGCCGGCTCGCGGCCCTGTGGCCGCCGGCCTTTTACGGCCCGTAGTCCCTTTGTACGGCCCTGCTACTTGTAGCAGAACGATATCCGCCCCTTGGTCAGGTCGTACGGGGACATCTCAACTTTAACCTTATCGCCGGGTAGTATCTTGATGTAGTGCATCCTCATCTTCCCGGAGATATGGGCGGTGATCACATGGCCGTTGTCAAGTTCGACGCGGAACATCGCGTTCGACAGGGCCTCGATGATCGTACCGTCTTTTTCAATCGCAGTCTGTTTTGCCATAGAGCCTTAGTTGTTAATCGCGTTTTCGATAACACCGAAATCGGTCAGTACGTCTGCGCCCTCTTTGCCGACGGCCACTGCGAATTCGTAGTGTGCCGAGGGCTTGCGGTCGCGGGTGCGTACCGTCCATCCGTCCCGTTCGAAAACGACCTGCCGGCCTCCCATGTTGATCATCGGCTCGATGCACAGGACCATCCCCTCCTTGAGGACCGGACCCCTGCCTTTGCTGCCGTAATTGGGAACCTCGGGCTCCTCGTGCATCTTTCTGCCGAGGCCGTGCCCTACCAATTCCCTGACCACCGAGAAACCGCCCGCTTCGGCCGTGCTTTGCACGGCTGCAGATATGTCGCCTATGCGGTTACCTGCTTTTGCCTGTGCGACTCCTTTATAAAGAGCTTCCTTGGTGACTTCCAGTAGCTGCCTTACATCCGCCGGGATCTCCCCCACTGCGAATGTATAGGCCGAATCGCCATAAAACCCCTTCATAAATGTGCCGCAGTCGACCGAAACAATGTCGCCTTGCTTAAGGACGTAATCCGAAGGAATCCCGTGTACAACGCCCTCGTTCACCGAAATGCAGAGTGAAGCCGGGAAACCGTTGTAGCCCAGGAAGCCTGGAACCGCTCCGTGGGAACGTATGAACTCTTCCGCCACGGCGTCGAGTTCCCTTGTGGTGACACCGGGCCGTATGTGTTTACCCACTTCGGCCAGTGTCAGCGAGACGAGCTGGTTGTTCTCGCGGAGCAGCTCTATTTCTTCCTTCGTCTTGAGGTGTATCATCAATTAAATGCCTTTACAAACGTTGCCGGACGATAATTTATTGTTTGACAAGCTGTTCAGCCCTCCCTGCACCGTATTATCCCCCTCTGCCGGCTATCCCTGCCTGCCGGTCGTACCGGCCCCGGGCATTCGTTAAGAACTCTCTTTACGGAAACTACGCTCCCGCCCTGCCCTTGATCCGGCCCGTTTTCATAAGGCCGTCGTAATGGCGGAGCAACAGGTAGCTCTCGATCTGCTTGAGGGTGTCGAGGACTACGCCCACCAGGATCAGCAACGACGTCCCCCCGAAGAAGAGGGCGAACTGGTTGTTGATACCCAACCTCGTTGCGAACGCGGGCAAAATGGCCACGATGGCAAGGAAGATGGACCCCGGAAGGGTGATCCTCGTCATGACGGTGTCGATGTAGTCGACGGTCTTCTTGCCGGGTTTGATCCCGGGGATAAAGCCGCCGTTGCGTTTCATGTCATCGGCCATCATGTTGGGATTAACGGTTACCGCCGTATAGAAATACGTAAATGCGATAACCAACAATGCGAACACCAGGTTATACCAGAAGCCCGTATAATCGGCAAAAGCGGCACCGAAGCCCCTTGTCGATTCGAACTTGGTGAAGAACGCCGGCACGAACATCAGCGCCTGGGCGAAGATGATCGGCATCACGTTGGCGGCGTTGATCTTCAACGGTATGTACTGGCGTACACCGCCGTACTGCTTGTTACCTACGATCCTGCGGGCATACTGCACCGGTATCTTGCGTACCGCCTGTACCAGTGCGATGGTAGCCATGAATACCAGAAACCAGATAACCAGCTCGACCACCAGCATCACAAGGCCGCCTGTGGCCTCCGTAAAGCGGGTATTGATCTCGCGGAGCAGGGCGTGGGGCAGCCGGGCCACGATACCGACCATGATAAGCAGCGAAATACCGTTGCCTATACCTTTATCGGTGATCTTCTCCCCGAGCCACATCACGAACATAGTACCCGCAATAAGCACGACCGTCGCCACTATCGTGAACAGGAAACTGCCCCTGCCCAACACGAACGCCGCGTCGGGAAGCTGCGAATAAAGATTCGCAAGGTAAGCAGGCCCCTGGATAAGCAGGACGATGATCGTAAGCACTCGGGTAAGCTGGTTGATCTTGCGGCGGCCGCTCTCCCCCTCTTTCTGGAGCTTCTGGAAATAGGGGACGACGATACCCAGCAGCTGGATAACGATCGACGCGGAGATATAAGGCATCACCCCCAGGGCAAAAATGGACGCGTTGGAGAACGCACCCCCCGAGAAGATGTTTATAAGTCCGAGCAGGCCGTTCCCGTCCACCTGGTCCTGCAGCGCACTGAGCGCCGTGGGATTGATGCCCGGGATCACCACAAAACTACCGAACCTGAAAACAAGAAGAAGACCCAGCGTATACAGTATCCTGTTACGCAGCTCCTCTATCCTGAAGATATTCTTAATCGTTTCGATCAGCCTTTTCATAAGCTTGGGTTGGGTTTTTTAGAGTTTTACGGCTTTGCCCTGCTGCGCCTCGATAGCAGCTACGGCACTCTTGGAGAAAGCGTGAGCCGTTACCTCGATCTTCTTGCTGAGCGTACCGTTACCCAAAATTTTGATCCGATCGTTTTTCGATACCACACCTGCCGCCGCCAGGGTTTCCGGCGTTACGACGGTGAGGGATTTCTTGGTGGCGAGGTCCTCGAGAACGTCGAGGTTGATCGCCTTGAACTCCACGCGTTTGTGGTTCTTGAAGCCGAATTTGGGAAGCCTCCTCTGCAAAGGCATCTGACCCCCCTCGAAACCGAGCTTCTGGGAATAACCCGAGCGCGACTGGGCGCCCTTGTGCCCGCGCGTAGAGGTTCCCCCGCGTCCCGAACCCTGTCCGCGTCCAATCCTCTTTTCGCTGTGGGTCGACCCTTTGGCGGGCTTTAAGCTATTTAGATCCATCTTCTGTGCTTGTTTCCGGTTTTACACTTTTCTTTGCTTTGGAAGCTGCCGGAGCTTTCTCGCCCGCAGGCTTTTCGGCTTTGGGCTTCGCAGCCTTTGCGGCAGGGGCTTTGGCGGCTTTCGCTGCCGGGGCCTTTTCCGCCTTGGGCGCTTTCTCTTCCTTAGGCTCTTTTACCTCTTTGGGCTGCTCTTTCGCTTCGGCTGCCGGGGCCTCGGCTTTGGCTTCGGCGGCGGGAGCCGCCTTGGCTGCCTTGGGAGCCTTTACGGCTTTCTCTTCGCCGACCTCGATCGTCACCAGGTGTTTCACCCTTTCAAGCATTCCCAGGATGGTCTTGCCGTCGTAGTGGGTAACCGTTTTGCCGATCTTGGTAAGCCCGAGGGCATCGAGGTTCTTCTTCTGTATGTCGGTCGCGCCTATGCGGCTTTTAACCTGCGTAATCTTCAATATTGCCATTGCCGTCGCTGTTATCCGTTAAACACTTTGTCGAGCGACACACCCCTCACCTGAGCGACGCTGCGTGCGTCACGTAGTTCGAGAAGCGCAGCTACCGTTGCTTTCACCAGGTTGTGCGGGTTGGACGAGCCTTTGCTCTTCGCAAGCACGTTCTTGATTCCCACGCTTTCCAGCACGGCACGCATGGCACCCCCGGCGATAATTCCCGTACCGGGAGCCGCCGGGCGGATCATAACCAGCGAACCGCTGTAACGGGCTTCCTGCTTGTGGGGAATGGTCCCGTTCAGAATGGGGATCTTGACCAGGTTTTTCTTCGCGTCCTCCACACCCTTGGCGATTGCCGAAGTAACCTCACCGGCCTTGCCCAGGCCGTAGCCCACGATGCCGTTCTCGTTACCCACGACAACGATGGCCGAGAAGCTGAAAGTACGTCCCCCCTTGGTCACCTTGGTAACCCTCTGGATGCTTACGAGCCTGTCTTTAAGCTCGAGGTCGCTGGTCCTTACCTTTTTTATGTTTGTATTTGACATAACCTACCTTAGAATTTAAGCCCGCCTTCGCGCGCTGAGTCCGCCAATTGTTTTACCCGGCCGTGGTAAAGGTATCCGTTGCGGTCGAACGAGACCTCGCTGATACCCTTTGCCAAAGCACGCTCGGCAGCCAGCTTGCCAACGGCGGCGGCCACCTGAGTTTTGTTCATCCCCGCAGTCTTGCCCGCGAGTTCCTTGTCGGCCGACGAGGCGGACGCTATAGTAACACCGCTTACGTCGTCTATGAACTGAATGTATATCTGCTTGTTGCTCCTGTAAACAGACATACGGGGCTTTTCGGCGGTTCCGCTTACTATCTTGCGGATGCGCATCTTGATACGCGCCCTTCTTTCCGATTTACTCAATGACATAACTTCACGTTTTACTATTTAGCGTTTGCTGATTTACCGGCCTTGCGGCGGAGCTGTTCGCCCACGAACTTGATACCCTTGCCCTTGTAAGGCTCCGGCTTGCGCAGCGAACGGATCTTGGCAGCCACCTGTCCGATAAGTTGTTTGTCGATGCTACGCAGGGTAACGATCGGGTTACCTTTCTTCTCCTGCTGCGCTTCCACCTTAACTTCCGGCGGCAGCATCACGTAGATGTCATGGGAGTATCCGAGGGAGAGCTTCAGCAGTTGTCCCTCGACTTCGGCCTTAAATCCTACGCCCACCAGCTCCTGTTTCGTTTCGTAGCCGGTAGAGACGCCTACCACCATATTGTTGATCAGCGACCGGTAAAGGCCGTGCATCGAACGGTGGCGGGGTTGGTTAGTGGGACGCTCAACGGTGAGCACCCCGTCTTCCACTTTCACAGTGATGTCGGAATCTACTTTCTGACTCAGCGTGCCAAGCGGCCCTTTAACCGTGACCGTATTGTCCGGAGCGATCTCTACGCTCACGCCCGACGGCAGGTTTACAGGTAATTTTCCAATCCTTGACATTATTAAAAGTTTAAATTAGTAAACGTGACACAGAACTTCGCCGCCCACATTCTCCTGGCGTGCCTTTTTGTCCGTCATGATGCCTTTCGAGGTCGAGACGATGGCGATACCCAGCCCGTTCTGAACCCTTGGCATATCCTTGGCGCCCACATACTGGCGCAGGCCCGGACGGCTGACGCGCTTAAGTCCCTTGATGGCGCTTACCTTGGACTCGGGATGGTACTTCAGGGCGATCTTGATAACAGGATGGCCCTTTTCGTTGCTCTCGAATTTGTAGGCGAGAATGTAGCCCTGATCGTACAGGATTTTGGTCATTTCCTGTTTGATTTTTGAGCCGGGAGCTTCAACCACTTTGTGGTTGGCTTTCACCGCGTTTCTAATCCTGGTTAGAAAATCCGCAATTGGATCTGTCATTTGTGTTAGATTAAAAGTTAAAAATCAAAACTAAAGTTATTGTGTCGGTTTTCCGCGCACCGACCGCAGCTGCTGCGGACCTTGTTCGCACTGCCGGCTTCCCCCAGGAAATCCCTGGCTTACACCTTATTGCGCTCACTTCAATTCCGGCGCAGCTCTACGGTACGCGTCAATTTTTGCACGGCAAAAACCACTTTCCCCGGTCCCCTTACGGCCTTGCGGCCGGCACGGTGAAACCCGGAGGAAAGCGATTATTTTCGCTTAATGCGGGCCAAAGATACATTTTTTTTCTGAAAATCAGCTCCTTTACAGCCTACGGAATTATTTAATTCCGTTTACTCCTGTTTTCGAAAAATCGATGTCCTTCAGACCGGGGTCCGCCGACCCTTTGTATTTACCCGAAAGACACCACCGCACCTCGGGCCGTTACCCGTCGTGTGATGGTGCTTTTATCGAGTCATCCGTTCGGCCAAACGTTACAACGCACCGGGAACTCCCGCCTTTGCCATAACGCATCCCGCCCATCGGGTGGCCTACCAGCTTGCTTTTTTCACTCCCGGGATCAGGCCCTTGGAAGCCATTTCACGGAACTGTATACGGCTGATGCCGAACATGCGCATGTACCCTTTGGGACGACCGGTCATCTTGCACCTGTTGTGCAGGCGGATGGGATTCGAGTTACGGGGCAGCTTCGAGAGACCCTCCTGGTCGCCGGCGGCTTTCAATGCGGCACGTTTGGCGGCATACCTTTGCACGAGTTTGAGGCGTTTGACCTCCCGTGCTTTCATCGATTCTTTTGCCATATTGCTTTCTTTGCTTTTTTAATCTTCTAAAACGGGGGCCGCTTTCTTCTTGGCGTTCTTGAACGGGAGGCCGAATTCGCTCAGGAGCGCATAGGCTTCCTCATCGGAATCGGTGTTGGTCACGAACGTTATCTCCATACCGAAGATCTTGGAGATCTTATCGATGTCGATCTCCGGGAAGATGATCTGCTCGGTGATACCCATCGTGTAGTTGCCCCGGCCGTCGAACTTCTCGTTGATGCCCTGGAAGTCACGCACGCGCGGGAGCGCTACGGCCACCAGCCTCTGCATGAATTCGTACATCTTGTCACCCCTCAGGGTAACCCTCACCCCGATAGGCATTCCCTTACGGAGTTTGAAGTTCGAGATGTCCTTGCGCGACTTGGTCGGCACGGCTTTCTGTCCGGTGATCAGGGTGAGTTCCTCCTGGGCGATCTCGATAAGTTTCTTATCGGCTACCGCCTGCCCGAGGCCCTGGTTCACAACTATCTTTTCGAGTTTCGGCACCTGCATTATGCTCTTGTAGCCGAATTCCTTGGTAAGGGCAGGGATGATCTGCTCCTTGTACATTTTCTTGAGTTGAGGTACGTACGTTGCCATTACTTGATCTCCTCCCCGCTCTTTTTAGAAAAATGAACTAATTTACCGTCTGCATCGGGCTTGCGGCCGATACGGGTACCTTTACCCGTTTTGGCGTCGACCACCTGCAGGTTGGATATGTGTATCGGGGCCTCCTTTTTCTCGATGCCCCCCTGCGGGTTCTTCGAGTTGGGTTTAGTGTGCTTCGATACCAGGTTAACGCCTTCGACGATGGCGCGGTTGTCTTTGGTGATCACCCGCAGCACCTTACCGGTCTGACCTTTGCTGTCACCGGCCAATACGTAGACGTTGTCTCCTTTCTTGATATGTAATTTAACTGACATTGCTTCTACGGTTTATTGTTAGAGTACTTCGGGGGCGAGCGAGATGATCTTCATGTACTGGTCGCGAAGTTCGCGCGCCACCGGGCCGAAGATACGGGTTCCCCTCATTTCACCCTGGTTGTTGAGCAGCACTACCGCGTTGTCGTCGAAACGGATGTAAGACCCGTTCGCGCGCCTGATCTCTTTCTTGGTGCGTACCACGACCGCCTTGGACACGGTACCTTTCTTGATGTCGCCCGACGGGGTGGCGCTCTTGACGGTCACAACCACCTTATCACCGATACTGGCGTAGCGTTTCCCCGTACCGCCGAGTACCCGGATGCAGAGGACCTCCTTTGCGCCGCTGTTATCGGCAACGACCATTCTACTTTCCTGTTGTATCATGACTATTTGGCTCTTTCAATGATTTCTACTAATCTCCAGCGCTTGGTTTTGCTCAGCGGACGGGTTTCCATGATGCGGATAGTGTCGCCCGGGTTGCAGGTGTTCTCGTCGTCAGCCGCCACGAATTTGGTGGTCTTGTTCACGAATTTACCGTATATGGGGTGTTTCACTTTCCTCTTTACGGCAACCGTGACGGTCTTGTCCATCTTGTTGCTTACGACCACCCCGATTCTTTCTTTCCTTAGGTTTCTTTCCATGGCGGTTATTGATTGAGGTTTTCTTTTTGGCGCAGGACGGTCAGCATACGGGCGATGTCCCTGCGTGAGTTCTTTATCACGTTCGTGTTCTCAACAGGAGAAACCGCGTGATTGAGTTTCAGGCGGACCAGTTCCGCCTTGGAAGCCTCTATCCTCTCTTTGATCTCGGCAACCGTCAGCTCGTTGATTTCTGCAGTTTTCATGTCTTCCTGTTATATTGAGTTTTCGGTGTAATCGCGGCGTACGATGAACTTGGTGGTGATCGGAAGCTTCTGCGCGCCGAGCCTCAGCGCTTCCTTGGCCACGTCCAGGGGCACCCCTTCCGCTTCGATAAGGATGCGTCCCGGGGTTACCGGGGCCACGAAGCCCTCCGGCGCACCCTTACCCTTACCCATTCGCACTTCGGCGGGTTTCTTGGTAATGGGCTTGTCCGGGAATATCCGTATCCATATCTGTCCCTCACGTTTCATGTAACGGGTGATGGCCTGGCGGGCCGCCTCGATCTGCCGCCCTGTGATCCAGTGCGACTCGAGGGCCTTGATGCCGAAAGAGCCGAACGCAAGCTGGTTCCCCCTCTGGGCGAGACCTTTCATGCGGCCTTTCTGCATCCTCCTGTATTTGGTCTTTTTTGGCTGTAACATTTCCTTAAAGCTTTAAAAGGTCCTACCTGTTATTATTGTTGCGGCGGCGTTTGTTGTCACGCCCGCCGCGGCCGCCCCTGCGGTCGTCCCGCCTGTCGGACGGACCTCCCTGGCCGGAAGCGCTCTGGCCCGCTATTTCGAAAAGGTCACGCTTGCCGTACACCTCGCCCGTGCAGATCCATACCTTGATACCCAGGATGCCTACCTTGGTAAGCACCTCGGCCAGGTGGTAATCCACGTCCGCGCGGAAAGTGTGCAACGGGATACGTCCCTCCTTGTAGGTTTCGCTGCGCGCCATTTCGGCTCCGCCCACGCGGCCCGATATCTGGATCTTGATGCCCTCGGCACCCATCCTCATCGTGGAAGCGATGGTGGTTTTGATGGCACGTCGGTAGGAGATACGGCCCTCCAGCTGGCGGGCGATGTTGTTGGCTACGATCACCGCATCCAGCTCCGGCCTTTTGACCTCGTAGATGTTGATCTGGATCTCCTTGCCGGTGAGTTTCTTCAGCTCTTCCTTGAGCTTGTCCACTTCCTGGCCTCCTTTCCCGATGATGATACCCGGGCGGGCGGTCGAAATGGTTACCGTAACCAGCTTGAGCGTACGCTCGATGATTATCTTCGAGATGCTCGCTTTAGCAAGGCGGGCATTCAGGTACTCGCGTATCTTGGCGTCCTCGACGAGCTTGTCCGCAAAGTTCTTACCGCCGTACCAGTTG
The DNA here is from genome assembly GCA_021201825.1 of Alistipes sp. Taxonomy (GTDB): domain Bacteria; phylum Bacteroidota; class Bacteroidia; order Bacteroidales; family Rikenellaceae; genus WRDF01. The sequence goes on along the minus strand of JAJQED010000020.1, from coordinate 56,824 downwards.
GAGTCCCATCCACGGATGATACCCAGGCGGTTTGCTATCGGATTTACTTTCTGTCCCATCCTGCTTATGCTTTTTCTTCGGTTACGATTTTATCTACTACTATGGTCACGTGATTGGAACGCTTGCGGATCCTGTGGGCGCGGCCCTGTGGAGCCGGCTGGATACGTTTAAGCATCCTGCCTCCGTCTACGAAGATCTCTTTGACACATAGCGGGGTATCCTCGAGCCTCTGGCCCTCGTTCTTGGCTTCCCAGTTGGCGATGGCCGAGCGCAGCAGGCTCTCCATCCTGATCGAGGCCTCCTTTTTGGAGTAGCGCAGCAGGCCCAGGGCCCTGTTGATCTCCACGCCCCGGATCATATCGGCTACAAGGCGCATCTTACGCGGCGAGGTAGGGCAGTCGCGCAGAATAGCGATGGCTTTCTGCCTCTTTTCGGCCTTAAGCAATTCGGCCCTGTCGTGTTTTCTCTTACCCATGTCCTACTATCTTTTTTTGTTACCAGCATGACCGCGGAATTGGCGGGTCGGTGAGAATTCCCCGAGTTTGTGGCCTACCATGTTTTCGGTCACGTAGACGGGTATGAACTTGTTGCCGTTGTGGACAGCGATGGTCTGGCCCACGAAATCGGGCGAGATCATACTCGCGCGCGACCACGTTTTGATAACGGCCTTCTTACCGCTCTCTTTCTGGGCTATAACCCTGGCTTCGAGCTTGGGCTCTATATACGGCCCTTTCTTTAGTGAACGACTCATTATGCTACTATTTTATTTTTACTTTTTCTTCTTGGAAATGATGAATTTGGAAGAGGCCTTTTTCGGGCTGCGGGTCTTATAACCCTTGGCAAGCAGGCCTTTGCGCGAACGCGGGTGGCCACCCGAAGAACGGCCCTCGCCACCACCCATCGGGTGGTCGACCGGGTTCATCGTAACACCCCTGTTGTGAGGCCTGCGGCCCAGCCACCTGCGGCGGCCGGCCTTACCGTGTTGCTGCAGGCTGTGGTCGGGATTCGACACGGCCCCAACCGTAGCGCGGCAGGTGGTAAGCACCATACGGGTCTCGCCCGAGGGGAGTTTAATAATAGCATACTTACCCTCGCGGGCAAGCAGTTGAGCGTACGTGCCGGCGCTGCGTGCCATCGCGGCACCCTGCCCGGGGTAGAGTTCTATCGCGTGGATAACCGTACCGAGCGGGATCTCCGACAGGAACATCGTGTTGCCCACCTCGGGGCTGATGCCCGGGCCGCTCTGAACCGTCTGCCCTACCTTGAGGCCGTTCGGGGCGAGGATGTAGCTTTTCTCCCCGTCGGCGTAGGTGATAAGGGCGATACGCGCCGAACGGTTCGGGTCGTACTCGATCGTTTTTACCGTTGCCGTGATCCCGTCTTTCTGGCGGCGGAAATCTATCTCACGGTACATCTGTTTGTGGCCGCCCCCGCGGTAACGTACCGTCATGCGCCCGCTGTTGTTGCGGCCGCCCGAACTTTTCTTGGGGCTGAGGAGCGACTTCTCGGGTTTGTCCGTCGTAACGTCGTCGAACGTAACCGCTATCTTATGCCTGGTACCCGGTGTAATGGGTTTGAACTTCTTAACTGCCATCTTAGCTCACGGATTAGATGTTACTGTAAAAATCAATGGTATCTCCCTCTTTCAAGGTCACGATCGCTTTCTTGAAGTTGTTCGCACGGCCGCGCAGCAGGCCGGCCTTCGAATAGCGCGACTTGGCCTTGCCCATGTAGTTCATGGTATTGACGTCGGTCACCACTACATTGTACATCTGCTCCACGGCAGCGCGTATCTGCAACTTGTTAGCCCTGGGATCCACTATGAAACCGTAACGGTTCAGCTTCTCGCCCTGAGCCGTCATTTTCTCGGTTAATATCGGCTTAATCAAACTTTCCATCTTCCTATAGTTTAAGCTAACATTTCATTGATAACGTTCACCGAACTTTCCGACAGCAGTATCGCCCCGGCGTTCATCACGTCGTAAGTGTTCACGTTGGCCGCCGGGATGACCTTGACATTACCCAGGTTGCGGGCCGACAGGCTCACGGTCTGATTGGTCTCGGGCATCACTACGAGCAGTTTCTTGCCGCCCAGTTTCAGGTTCTCGGCAAGCGAGAGGAACGACTTGGTACGGGGTACCTCGAACGTAAAGTCCTCCACCACGGTGATAAGTTCGTTCTTGGCCTTGTATGAAAGGGCGCTGCGGCGGGCGAGCCTCTTGAGTTTCTTGTTCAGCTTGAAGCTGTAGTCGCGCGGCACGGGACCGAATATGCGTCCCCCGCCCGGGAAAAGGGGCGACTTGATACTGCCCGCACGGGCGCCGCCGGTACCTTTTTGCCTTTTGAGTTTGCGGGTGGAACCGGCAACTTCGTTACGCTGTTTCGATTTGTGCGTACCCTGGCGCTGGTTGGCCAGATACTGCTTCACGTCGAGGTAGATAGCGTGGTCGTTGGGTTCTATGCCGAAAATCTCTTCCTTGAGCGTGGCTTTCTTGCCCGTTTCCGCTCCAGATGTATTGTATATCGCTAATTCCATGGCGTTAATCTTCGATTATGAGGTACGACCCTTTTGCTCCCGGTATCGAGCCTTTCACAAGGATCAGGTTGTTTTCCGGGATCTTTTTCAGGATTTTCAGGTTGAGGACTTTCACGCGGTCGCCTCCGGTTTGGCCCGGGAGCCTTTTACCTTTGAACACGCGTGAGGGATAGGATGAGGCGCCCAGTGAACCCGGTTTGCGCTGGCGGTTGTGCTGGCCGTGCGTCTGGCCGCCCACCCCGGCGAAGCCGTGGCGCTTTACTACCCCTTGGAAGCCCTTTCCTTTGGAGATTCCCGTTACGTCGACCCATTCGTTGTCCGGGAAGATGTCCAGGGTGATAACGTCCCCGAGATTGACCTCGCCCTCGAAGTCGCGTATCTCGGTCACGAAACGTTTGGGAGTGGTGCCTGCTTTCTTGAAGTGGCCCAACAAACTGTTGCCGGTGTGTTTTTCGCTTTTTTCGTCATAGGCAATCTGTACGGCCGAGTATCCGTCTTTCTCGACAGTCTTGATTTGCGTAACCACACAGGGACCGGCTTCGATAACGGTGCATGGTATATTCTTACCATCGGCACCGAAAACGGAAGTCATTCCGATTTTTTTTCCAATTAGTCCTGACATTTCAGTTGACTTAAATTACTTTGAAGATGTTTGTTGTGTGTTTCTTTTCTGCTTTGCAATAATAGTCGTGCGGGCGGTGTCGCCCGAGTGGTATTTCGGCAAGGGGTATTCGCAGGGCAAGGCCCGCGCGGGGATTTAAAGCGGAGCGTACACCGGGTACGTGAGCATTTAAACCGGAGCGGGGAACGCCGCCAGGCGGAACCTGCTTGCTGAAAGATCAGACTTTGATCTCCACTTCCACCCCGCTGGGAAGCTCCAGCTTCATCAGCGCGTCGATGGTCTTGGGGGTCGAGCTGTAGATATCCAGTATCCTTTTGAAAGTGCAGAACTGGAACTGTTCCCTCGCTTTCTTGTTGACGAAAGTCGAGCGGTTCACAGTGAAGATCTTCTTGTGCGTCGGGAGCGGAATAGGCCCGCTGACAACGGCACCCGTACCCTTGACGGTCTTCACTATCTTCTCTGCCGACTTGTCGACCAGGTTGTGGTCGAAGGATTTGAGTTTGATTCTGATTTTCTGGCTCATATCTATTTTCGGTAACTTCTTTACTTAAAAGTTTGGTTTATTCGGCAGATTTGAGTTTGCCGCTCGCTTTTTCGATAACTTCCTTGGCGATGTTGTTCGGCACCTCGTCGAAGTGCGAGAACTCCATCGAAGAGGTAGCCCGTCCGGAGGAGATGGTCCGCAGCACGGTCACGTACCCGAACATTTCCGACAGCGGCACCTTGGCCTTGACCACGCGCGCGTTGCCTTTCTGCTCCATGCCGGCAATCTGGCCACGGCGTTTGTTCAAATCGCCGATAATATCGCCCATGTTCTCCTCGGGAGTTACCACCTCCACAGACATTATGGGTTCCATAATGACCGGGTTGGCCTTGAGCGCGGCGGCACGGAAACCGTTCCTTGCGGCGACCTCGAACGACAGCGAGTCGGAGTCCACCGGGTGGAACGAACCGTCGATAAGCCTTACTTTCATGCTGTCGATCGAATAACCCGCCAGGGCACCGTTCGACATCGCGGCCTCGAAACCTTTCTGCACCGAGGGGATATACTCCTTGGGGATGTTACCGCCCTTGACCTCGTCCACGAACTGCAGGCCGGAGAACTCTTTCTCGTCGGCCGGGCCGAGTTCGAAAATGATGTCGGCGAACTTACCGCGACCACCGGTCTGTTTCTTGAACACCTCGCGGTGCTGTACGTTGCCTTTGAGGGCCTCCTTATAGTTGACCTGGGGCGCTCCCTGGTTGATCTCCACGCCGAATTCCCTGCGCAGGCGGTCCACGATGATCTCCAGGTGCAATTCACCCATCCCGCTGATGACCGTCTGGCCGCTGTCCTCGTCGGTCTTGACCGTAAAGGTCGGGTCCTCCTCGGCGAGTTTGCCCAGGGCGATGCCGAGTTTGTCGAGGTCTTTCTGCGTCTTGGGTTCTACCGCAAGCCCAATCACCGTTTCCGGGAACGTCATGGATTCCAGCACGATGGGCGATTTTTCATCGCACAGCGTGTCGCCCGTACGGATATCCTTGAAACCTACCGCAGCGCAGATGTCGCCCGCGCCCACATACTCGATGGGGTTCTGCTTGTTGGCGTGCATCTGGTAAAGGCGGCTGATACGTTCCTTTTTGTCCGTGCGGGTATTGTGCACGTAGCTGCCCGCGTCGAGTTTACCCGAATAAACGCGGATAAAGGCGAGGCGGCCTACGAACGGGTCAGTAGCGATCTTGAACGCCAGCGAGCAGAACGGCTCCTTTTCGTCCGGCTTGCGCGTAACCTCGTTACCGGTCCGGGGATCGGTACCCACGATGGCCTCGATGTCCACCGGCGACGGGAGGAACGCCATCACGTAGTCCAGCAGCAACTGTACCCCCTTGTTCTTGAAAGAAGAACCGCAGAGCATCGGCACGATAACCATTTCGCACGTAGCTTTCCTTACGGCCGCGATAAGCTCCTCGGCAGTGATGCTGTCCGGATCGTCGAAGAATTTCTCCATCAGGGCATCGTCCAGCGAAGCGGCCTCCTCGATCAGCTTGTTGCGCCATTCGGCGGCCTCGGCGGCCATTTCGGCCGGTATCTCCTCGTAGGTATAGTTTACCAGTTCGGTCTTTTTGTCCTCATGGTAAATTATCGCCCTATTATATATAAGGTCTATCAACCCACGGAACTTATCTTCCGCGCCGATAGGCAGCACCACCGGAAGCGCGTTGGCACCCAGGCGCTCCTTTACCTGAGCGCAAACGGCCAGGAAGTCGGCACCGGTACGGTCCATCTTGTTCACGTAACCGATACGCGGCACGTTATACTTGTCGGCCTGGCGCCATACGGTCTCGGACTGCGGCTCCACGCCGCCCACGGCGCAGAACGTAGCTACGGCACCGTCCAGCACGCGGAGCGAACGCTCCACCTCGACCGTAAAGTCGACGTGTCCCGGGGTGTCGATAATGTTTATCTGGTAAGTGTTCCCCTGGTAGTTCCAGAAAGCGGTCGTCGCGGCCGACGTGATCGTGATACCGCGCTCCTGCTCCTGCACCATCCAGTCCATAGTGGCTGCACCCTCGTGCACCTCGCCTATCTTGTGGGTCTTACCGGTATAGAAAAGGATACGCTCGGAAGTGGTGGTCTTACCGGCATCGATGTGAGCCATAATGCCGATGTTCCTGGTAAATCTTAAATCTCTTGTTGCCATGTCTTCTCTCTCTTCCGCTGCGTATTATACCCTGAAATGAGCAAAGGCCTTGTTGGCATCGGCCATCCTGTGCATTTCCTCTTTACGTTTGAATGCCGCCCCCTCCTGGTTGTACGCCGCCATGATCTCGCCGGCGAGCTTCTCCGCCATCGAACGTCCTGCGCGCTTGCGGGAAAAAAGGACAAGGTTTTTCATCGAAATTGAAACTTTGCGCTCGGGCCTCACCTCGGTCGGGACCTGGAACGTGGCGCCACCGACGCGGCGCGACTTAACCTCGACCTGCGGGGTGATGTTCTCGAGGGCCTGCTTCCAAATTTCAAGAGGAGCCTTCTCCGCATCCTTCATCTTCTCGCCTACTATGTCGAGTGCATCGTAAAAGATGTTGTAGGCAATACTCTTCTTACCATCCAGCATAAGGTTGTTCACGAAGCGCGTAACCTGCACGTCGCCGAACTTCGGATCTGGAAGTAGAATTCGCTTTTTAGGCTTTGACTTTCTCATTACTTGACTTGATGTGTGTATTTTTTAAGTTTTTTTGCCTTTCCCGTTACAGCCGGATCGGCCACGCTGTGTTTTTGTCGCTACTTGCCGGCGGCTTTAGGCCTCTTGGCACCGTATTTCGAGCGGCGCTGGCGGCGTCCGTCCACACCGGCCGAGTCGAGAGCACCACGGACAAGGTGGTAACGTACACCCGGGAGGTCCTTAACACGGCCGCCCCTTACAAGCACGATAGAGTGCTCCTGCAGGTTGTGCCCCTCGCCCGGAATATAGGCGTTAACTTCCTTGCCGTTGGTCAGCCTTACCCTGGCCACCTTGCGCATAGCCGAGTTCGGCTTTTTGGGAGTCGTCGTGTAAACACGTACGCAAACACCCCTGCGCTGGGGACAAGCGTCGAGTGCCGGAGCTTTGCTTTTGTCCTGCATCGCCACGCGTCCCTTACGTACTAACTGCTGAATAGTTGGCATTACTTTGTCCTTAATTTTAAGTAAATTACATACTGTTTTCCCGTCGTTATGCCGGTTTTACCCAAGCAAAACGGAGTGCAAAGTTAGGCAAATTATCCGTATTGCAATACCCCGGCGCAACTTTTTTCGATGAAACACAGCGTTTTCGCCTAAAAACGGCGCTGCGGCGCATTGTATTTTCTTATGGCTTTACGATAACTATAAATACCGCTTATTGTTAATGGCTGCATGATCATGTAAAGGCGTGATGATACTATGATTACATAGGTATGGCTCTTCACGAAAAAAAGCGGAACTTCCCACGGAGCGGACAGCTCAAGTATTCTGTATTACAGTGGAAGAACATCCCTATCCAGCGATCTTTCCGAAAAACGCTAACTAAATCAGCAATAAGGACCAACCCGGCGTGGTCGGTCCTTATTGCTGCACGATATTGGCGGCTATGGTAATGCTTCCGGCGCTTCCCGGTGCCGGAACCGGCGGACGGTCCGCTCGCCGATAGGATTCATTCCTGTCGATCCCTGAAAACGGGGCGTCCGTCAAAACCCCCGCCTGCCTGCTATAGGGTGCGGGGACGGAAAAAATCGACCTGGAGATTTTAATACCGGTTTCCGTCGGACAACTAAAGGGCGATATCTTTTGGGATGCTTGGGTAATTAACCTTCCGGGGCCAATCCAGGTAATGCCGGATAATAGGACATAATTCCGGGCTAAAACTACAACAGCCGCCCGGGCAGCGGTATGTATTTTCTCAGGCCAATGTATAAAAATCACCCCGTCCGGCGGTGGCGGTCGGTAAATATTCATTAAAAAGAATTAAAAAGGTTAAATTTGCGGTTCGATGTAACGGAGCTCGATATGGAATATGATTTCAGGGATATAGAGAAAAAATGGCAGCGCATCTGGCGAGAGCGCGACACCTACCGGGTGGAGATCGACCGCAGCAGGCCCAAGTTCTACGTGCTGGACATGTTCCCCTACCCGTCGGGGGCGGGGCTTCATGTGGGGCATCCGCTCGGCTATATCGCTTCGGATATATACAGCCGGTACAAACGGCTGGGCGGGTTCAACGTACTGCACCCGATGGGTTACGACGCTTTCGGGCTTCCCGCCGAGCAGTATGCCATACAGACCGGCCAGCATCCGGCGGAGACTACCCGGCAGAACATAGACCGCTACCGCGAGCAGCTTGACAAGATGGGTTTCTCGTACGATCCGCACCGTGAAATAAACACAAGCGATCCGGAGTATTACCGCTGGACCCAGTGGGCATTCCTGAAGATGTTCGACAGCTACTATTGCAACGACACCCAAAAGGCCATGCCTGTTGTCAAACTTATAGAGGCGTTTGAAAAGAACGGGACGGCAGGACTGAACGTGGCATGTTCCCGTCAACTGGAATTTACCGCTGCCGAGTGGAACGGGATGGACGAGCGGGAGAAAGAAGAGGTACTGCATAATTACCGCCTGGCTTTCCGCGCAGACACGATGGTCAACTGGTGTCCGGCGTTGGGAACGGTGTTGGCGAACGACGAGGTAGTGAACGGCTTTTCCGAGAGAGGGGCCCATCCGGTGGAACAGAAAAAGATGACCCAATGGCAGCTGCGGGTAACGGCGTATGCCAAACGGCTGCTCGAGGGTCTCGACACGATCGACTGGAGCGAGTCGCTCAAGGAGATCCAGCGCAACTGGATCGGGCGGAGCGTTGGCGCGCAGGTATTTTTCGGCCTCGACGGCCGGGAGGACAGCCTGGAGGTTTTCACTACGCGGCCCGATACGATATACGGGGTAACCTTTATGGTCATTGCCCCGGAACACGGCCTTGTCGGGGAACTCACCACCCCGGAACAGGCCCGGCAAGTGGAGGCCTACCTGGCCGAGACAAAAAAACGCTCCGAACGGGACCGCATTATGGATACCAAGCGCGTAAGCGGGGTATTCACCGGAAGTTATGCCGTGCATCCGTTCACGGGCGAGAAGATCCCGGTCTGGATCAGCGACTATGTGCTGGCAGGTTACGGCACCGGGGCCATTATGGCCGTGCCGGCGCACGACAGCCGTGACTACGCTTTCGCCCGGCACTTCGGTCTTCCGGTCATTCCGGTTGTCGAGGGGGGCGATATCGAACATGAGAGCTACGACGCCAAAGAGGGTAAAATGATAAACTCGGACATCCTTAACGGCCTCGAGGTGAAGCAGGCCATCGAAAAGATGTTCGACGAAGTGGAGGCTCGGGGCCTGGGCAAACGCCGGGTCAACTACCGGCTTCGCGACGCCATATTCAGCCGCCAGAGGTATTGGGGAGAACCGTTCCCGGTTTACTATAAGGACGGGGTGGCCATGCCGCTCGGCGAGGAGGCACTCCCCCTGGAACTTCCTCCGATAACAGAATTCAGGCCTACCGAACAGGGTGAACCGCCGCTGGCCCGCGCCGGGAACTGGTGTACGCACGAGGGTTATGCCTACGAGACCAGCACAATGCCCGGGTTCGCCGGGTCGTCGGCCTACTATCTGCGTTATATGGACCCCCATAACGAGCAGCAGCTTGTAAGCCGGGAAGCGGACGAATACTGGCGAAGCGTGGACCTATATGTGGGCGGGATCGAACACGCCACGGGCCACCTGGTATATTCACGCTTCTGGAACAAGTTCCTGTACGACCTGGGGTATGTCTGCGAGGACGAACCTTTCCGCAAACTGGTAAACCAGGGGATGATCCAGGGGCGTTCCAACTTCGTTTACCGTATCACCGGGACCAACACCTTCGTCTCCCTCGGCCTTAAAGACGGTTACGAGACCCAACCGATACATGTCGACGTGAACATCGTGAAGAACGACATACTGGATATCGAGGCGTTCCGCCGGTGGAGGCCCGAGTTCGCCGACGCGGAATTCATCCTCGAGGACGGGAAGTACGTTTGCGGCTGGGCGGTCGAGAAGATGAGCAAGTCGATGTACAACGTTGTCAATCCCGACCGGATAATCGAGGATTACGGGGCCGACACCCTGCGTATGTACGAGATGTTCCTCGGGCCGCTGGAACAAAGCAAGCCGTGGGATACCAACGGCATCGACGGGGTGCATAAGTTCCTGAAACGGTTCTGGAGGCTCTTTACGCAAGGTGACAAGTTCCGGGTTTCGGATGAAGAGCCCACAGCGGCCGAACTGAAGACACTGCACAAGACCATAAAAAAAGTACGGGAGGATATCGAGAACTTCTCTTTCAATACTTCGGTGAGCGCCTTTATGATTTGCGTGAACGAACTGGGGGGGTGCAACAAACGGGCGATCCTGGACCCGCTCGTGCGCCTGCTTTACCCGTTCGCACCACACATAACCGAGGAACTGTGGGCCTCGGCGTTGGGCAACTGCGGCTCGCTTTACGATGCCGCCATGCCCGAATACGACGGGCGGTACCTTGTCGAGGATAGTTTCGAATACCCGGTGTCGTTCAACGGCAAACTGCGGTTTAAAAAGCAGTTGCCGCTGGGGATCACCCCTGCCGAGATCGAGGCGGCCGTCATGGCCGACGAGAACACCCCAAAGTACCTGGACGGCAAGGAACCCCGCAAGGTTATAATAGTACCGGGCAAGATAATAAACGTCGTAGTCTGAGGCCCGTGCGCCCCGAAGGCCGGATATTCCCGGCCGTTACCGGTCCGACAACACACCCTTGTCAGCCAGCGGGGAACCGCGAGAATGAAACGTCAACCCTAAACCCGGAACGCCATGAAACCCCGGATGTACACCCTGCCGAATATACTCACGTTGTGCAACCTGCTTTGCGGGTCGCTGGCTCTGGTACTATGCCTTTGGTCGCGGGACACCGGACCGTTTATCGTGTTCTGGTTGGTGATAGCGGCAGCGGTGTTCGACTTCCTCGACGGTTTTGCAGCGAGGCTCACCGGGGCCTATTCCGAAATAGGCAAACAGCTCGACTCGCTGGCCGACGTCGTGAGCTTCGGCGCCATCCCATCGGCTCTGCTGTTTACCATGTACGTATATAGCGGCGGCGGGGAGCTCGGGATTTATTACGGTATCATCACGGCCGCGGTCGTACTTTTCTCTGCCCTACGGCTCGCAAAATTCAATATCGACGAGGAGCAGAAGACCGGGTTCACTGGATTGCCCACCCCGGCGTGCGCTCTGTTCGTAGCTTCCTCTTACTACCTGGTATGCACCGGGACGATCACCGTCCATCCCTTTACCGTCCTTGCCGTTTCGCTGGTCCTGGCATATCTGCTGGTCAGCCCGGTCAGGATGTTCGCCCTTAAATTCACCGATTGGTCATGGCGGCAAAATAAGGTGCGCTACCTGTTCGTTCTTCTCTCGGGCGTGGCCATGGCCCTCTGGCATATCGCCGCGATACCGTTCGTCATTGCCGGTTATGTAGCGGTTTCGGTCCTCGTTTCTGCACTTTGCAGGGGTGGCCGCGGCGCGTAACGGGCCGAATGAATAAATTTGACTAACTTTGCGCGAAATTTTCCCGTGACGGGAACGGACATAATGCGTATCCTCCGCCATAAACTCAAGACCATGGCCGCTTGCTTCCTGCTTGCGGGCTGCGCCTGCATGGCATCGGCTCAGGATTACACGCAGATGCCCGGCCGGGACCGCAACCAGGGGATGATCGACGCACTGAACCAAACCGTGATCAATCCTTACGCTACGGACGACGAGGACGAACCGGCGGACACCACCGTCAAGGAACCGAAGATACGCAAGCCTCTGGAATCCTACTTTTTCGACGATTCCCTACGGCAGGAAGGGAGCTTCGTTTGGACGGTGGACATGTCCCGCAACAAGGTTTACCGCGCCGTAATAGACACCCTCACGGACGGGTTCCAGATCACTTACCCTTATCTTATGAAAGGGGTGGGCGATGCCTACCAGGGAGCCCTCGGCGGGGCCAGCGTGCCGTTGAGCTATTTCGACCGGCCGCAGTACCGCAACTTCACTTTCGGCCAGCCGTACGACGCCTACAATATCTTCCCCGAGAGCGCCCTTTTCTTCAACGTAAAGAGGCCGCTCACTATTTTCACCTACCTTACCGCCGGGCAGAAGCAGAAAGCCGAAGAAAATTTCGGGATCACCCATGCCCAGAACATCTCCCCTTCCACCGGCTTCAACCTCGACTACAAAAGCCGTGGGACAAAGGGGGTTTACAACTGGCAGCGTCAGCGGGCCAAGAACCTCTCCATGGCCGTCTCGCATACGGGTAAGAAATACAGCGTGCATGCCGGGTATATATACAACACAATACAGAACCGCGAGAACGGCGGGATTCAGGACGACCGGTACATCACCGACACGGTTTTCGAACAGGCAAACACCATCCCGGTCAACCTGACCGACGCTTTCAACCTCATTAAGGACAACACGTTCTACGTAGTTCAATCCTACGGAGTACCGCTGCGCCAACTCACCGAGGACGATTTCTCGATAGCCGACCAGTCTTCGGTCTTCTTCGGCCATTCTTTCAAATACAGCAGGTGGCACCGGGTCTATACCGACACCCGGCGCGGGACCCTTATCCCGGTGGACGACGAGGGCAACACCCGGTCGTACTACCAGTTCTGGAACGACAACCCCACCGAAACCCGCGACTCGATAGCCGAGATACTGGTCTCGAACAAGCTGTTCGTACAGATACAACCGTTCGACCGTGACGGGATAATCGGTACGATTGATGCAGGGGTGGGCATGGATAACCATATTTATTACCAGTTCGTTCCGGACTTTTACCTGCAGGGGTTGCGCAACGTGAAAAAGACCGAATATTACGCTTACGGGGCCGTGGAGGGCAAATTCCGTCGTTACCTGTCATGGGGCGGCGAGGTGGAATTCCATCCCACGGGCTACCGCAGCGGCGATATAAAAGCGGGTGCCGACCTCTCGGTCAGCGCCTTTATTAAGGACAAACCACTCACTCTCTCCGGACGCTTCTGGCACGACCGACGGTCGGCCGGATACTGGAGCGAGCGTTACTTCTCGAACCATTATGCATGGTCGAACTCCTTCGACAAGGAGAATGAGACCCGTATCGAAGCGTCACTCGAAATGCCGTGGGCAGGATTCGAGCTGGGAGCATACCAAAGCGTCGTCAACAACAAGATCTATTACGACGCCAACAGCCTCCCGGCCCAGGCCACGGAAAGTGTCAGCGTCACGGGCGTGTATCTTCGAAAGGACTTCCGCCTGGGCGGATTCCATCTCAACCACAGGGTAATGCTGCAATGGAGCACGTCCCAGGAAATAATCCCGGTACCACTCGGTAGTGCCTACCTCTCCTATTTTTTCGAGTTCAACATAGTGCGCAACGTCCTGCGGGCCCAGTTCGGGGTCGACGGGCGGATAAATACCAAATGGTATGCCTATGGGTGGAACCCGTCTGCGGCGGTTTTTTACAACCAGCGCGAAAAAGAGGTGGGTGAATATCCGATGCTGGATGTATTCTTTAACGCCAAATGGAAAAGGATGCGCATCCTGCTTAAAATGGAACACTTGAACGACGACATGTTCGGGCAGAGGAACTATTTTTCTATCCCTCACTACCCGCAGAACAAACGTGTTTTCAAGTTGGGATTTTCCTGGAGCTTCTACGATTAAAGCTACGGCTTTACCGGCCCTTTGTACCGTCCCATACGGGACAGTACGGACCCGGGGACTCCGCTTCGGCGGCGTCACTCATCGGTAGGAGGCTGACAAGACGGTAAACCTCGCATTGCGCAGGTAAGCTACCCCGAAACCATTCGTTATGGCTTTTAATAAAAGTAGACTAAACGCTTTTGTTCTTTTTCTTCTTACAGTTATTTCACTGACCGGTTGCAGGCACACGGACCCAACGGAGATACGGGCCGCTGCCCATCCGGCAACTTTCACCGTCGCCATGGACATGGATATGCCGGGCTATTTCACCATCGAAGACGAACCGTTCGGTTACCAATATGACCTGTTCAAGGCCTTTGCCGACGAGAAAGGGCTGGAACTCAAGATCCTCCCGGGACTGACCCTCACGGAGATATCCGAACTGCTGGCCTCCGGCCAGGCCGACATGGCCGCTACGCTGGCCGGTACTACCGACGGGCTCGGGTTTTGCGAACCCATTTATTCCACGACATTCTCGGTAATCACCCGCTCCGGGGAAGCCTCCGAGGCCCGCAGGGAGGGGCGCATCGCCCCGGCCGATTTCCTGGAGAACAAGCGGGTAATGATCGCTTCGGCGTTCAAGCAGACCCCGTCGTGGGACCTGCTGCTGGACTCCGTCGCTACGGCGGCCACTTACGTTTCTTCGCGCAACGCCATCGACCTTGTGGATGGTCTGCGCAGCGGTGAATTCGACTACCTTATCTGCGAAAAAAGCGAGGCACAGCTCGCCACGGCGCTCACGCGCGGCATCACCCGTATAGCCGACTTCGGCGACAGGGTGGAGATCGCCGCCGCCGCTCCCGAGCGTGGCTCGGCTGCGGCCGATATGTTCGCGGTCTGGCTGGACGGTTTCCGCACGAGCGATGAATATGCCGAAATGGATTACATGTATCTCGACAAGGGATCTTCTACATTACTGGCCGCCAAAGCCCCACGGGGCAAAACCTACCGGGGGATTTCCCAGTACGATCTTATAATGCGGGAAGTTTGCGAGCGGGAGGGGTATGACTGGCGCCTGCTCTCGGCCATCGCTTACAACGAATCGCGTTTCAATGCCGACATCGTCTCCCACCGCGGGGCGCAGGGCCTGATGCAGATCATGCCGCAAACCGCCCGGCAGTTCAACGTCCTGCCGGAGGAGGTAATGGAACCGGAAGTGAACATCATGCTGGCGGCCAAACTGCTCGGCAAGATAGAGAGCATGCTCCGCTTCGGAAAGGGAATCACCTACCGGGACAAACTCTCCATAATCCTGGCCTGTTACAACTGCGGGGTAGGCCATGTTTTCGACGCCCGCCGGCTGGCGGTCAAATACGGCGGCAACCCCGACTCATGGGACGACGTGGCATGGTACCTCCAGCGCAAGAGCGAGCCGGAATACCTTGCCGACGAAGCGGTCAAATGCGGCCGGTTCACCGGCAGCGGCCAGACACTGGCTTTCGTCAGCAACGTCATAACCCGTTACGATACATACTGCGCGACGGTCACCCGTTAAATATGTACGCCCACTATGACGGTTCCCCGCACTTCTGTGAATTGAAGTGCGGGGAACCGTTCTTTTTTATATTTTAGCGCCATGTTGTCGTTACGGATGTTATCCCAGCAACTGGCCGCTCCCCGGTTCGGGGAGCCGGCACAGGTCGTGTGCTGGATGGGCGCCCTGCAGGGGCAGGATTTCAGGTCCGCCAAGTGGGCCGTGGGAATGAGGACCACCGACCCGGCCCTGTCGGCAGTGGATAAAGCCCTCGATACGGGGGAGATACTGAGGCTCCATATCCTGCGCACTACGTGGCATATCGTGCCGGGCCGGGACATGGGATGGATGGCGGAGCTGAACCGCTCACGGCTGGTCTCGGGCTTTACCTCCTGGGCCAAAGCCAACGGACTCTCACAGGAAGATTTCATGCCGCTCTATTCCCCGATAGTGGATAGCCTTTCCGGAACCAGCCTTACCAAGCAGGAACTGCTTGCCGCCCTGTCGGCAAGGGGAATCGTGTGTGACGAGAGGCGGTTGATGCTCTGTATTTCCGCCGGCGAAGCCGACGGGCGGATATGCAGCGGCCCTGGGAAAGACGGCAAACACACTTATGCCCTGTACGAAGACCGGGTCACAGACCCCGTGCGGCTGACCCGCGAAGAAGCGCTGAACGAACTTGCACGACGCTATTTCCGCAGCCACGGCCCGGCCGCGTTGGACGATTTCGTATGGTGGTCCGGCCTCGGGGTGGCCGAGGCGAGATCTGCCGTTTATTCCCTCGGGCAGGAAGCTGTCCGGGAGAGTTATGGCGGCCGGGAACTGTTTTACGTCCCGACAGCCGGCACCGGCGGCACGGACTGCGGCAAGATACTGCATCTGCTCCCGCCGTTCGACGAATACCTCATCAGCTACAAGGAGCGGGGAGACTGCATCCGGGATGAGCACAAACCGTTTGCTTACAACAGTTTCGGCATCTTCCAGCCCGTGATCCTGCATAACGGACGCATCACCGGCAACTGGCGAAAGACCGGCCGCAAAACCGGTGAGCCTGTCACGACATCATTTTTCGACGGCTGCCGTCCGGCGGCCAAACCTCTCATTGCCAAAGCCTGGAAGCGCTACGCCGCCTTTTTGGAACATTAACGGAACCGAATTTGCATAAATATCCCCGGATACCGCCCGCCGGCGGTGTCGTACTATTATTAATTAAAACGGGAATTTATGCCGGCAAAAAGTGAAAAACAGCGCAGGCTTATGGGCGCCGCACTCTCCTACAAACGGGGAGAGAACGACCACGCCAGTCAAAAGATTAAGGAAGTGGCCGACCATATGACAGAGAAACAACTCGAGGATTTCGCAAAAAAACCCAAGAGCCGGAAAAAATAATCCGGGTTTCGGTAAACAGACCCGAAAGGCGGGAAAATTTTTCCCGCCTTTCGGCGTTCCCGGCAGTTCCATTAACCACAAAGCCGGCACCTATCGGCCGGTGGATTAACGGGAACCTCCGGGGAAATCGGCCGCCCGGTTCGGCGGCAGGAACGCGGGGGAACGGTAGTTATCCGGAGTGATCGGATATAATACGGAGCCGGTCCCGCAGCGGACTGCCGGATCATCTTGCCGGGATCATGGAGATAATGGCTTTTAGAGATACTTTAATTACCTTTAAACTGCCTGGGTATTTGAAAAGTATTTTCTATGGATATATCGTACGGGAGATTTTCACTGCCATTCAAGCGGATACTTTATTATGCCGATTCATTCGTGGTGGAAACCGACAGTGCCCGATACCGTTTGACTTGCGGCATAAGCGAGCACTATATCCTTTCGAACCTTAAAGGATCGTGTAAAAAGGACGGTATTCTCATGGCCGAACTCACCGGGCATAAAAACCAACCGGTCCTGTCTCCCATTGCGATATTACACGGGGAAAATACCACCTGGATCGCAACTACCGAAGAACATCCCGATTTACCTGTCACCTCCGACCTTTCCCCCCTCGCGGCGTTAAAAGTGGATAAAGGCGAAGAGTACCCGGACGGCTTTATCGACTCATCTCGTACTTCACTTTCATACCCGGAATTAATGAGTCTGGAGAAGACCCTCCATGACAGTGACTATGTGGAGGAACTGTACCGGCAGTACCGTCAGCGGCACCCGGATGAAATTCTTTATGACGCCCGGCTTCATTACTTTATGATAAAGGGCATCCGCAAACACAAACACTACTCGGACGATTTTATCACCCCCTGCGACGAATTTTCATTTTACCTCGATTGGCATGACCCATTCCCCTGGTATCTTTATATAAGGACGTTCGGGGGGATCGATACATG
The DNA here is from genome assembly GCA_021201825.1 of Alistipes sp. GTDB lineage: Bacteria > Bacteroidota > Bacteroidia > Bacteroidales > Rikenellaceae > WRDF01. The sequence continues at coordinate 39,562 of JAJQED010000020.1, read as the reverse complement.
GCCCTCACATGCCAAAATGCGCCTTATGGCCGATAACGGTTGCAGGGCCGGGGTACCCCTCGCACTTAAAGTCCTGCGGAATGAAAAAGCAAACGACAGGATAAAACATTACGCCATTGTGCTGTCGGGAATGGAGGAAAGAAATACGGAACTGGTTTTGTCCTATAAGACCACCCATCCCCGCGCCGTTTCGAGGGTACTGTATGAAAGGGGTTTGCCCGGACTTTATGAAATGCTGCTCGATAACGCACATGGCATTTTAGCCGGAAGCAACGATGATATTTTAGATGACTTTCCCGTTATTCACGGAGAGCAGTACGACCGGCTGGAAGAATATTCCGTCAATCACCGTGGTTTTATCAGGCTGGACACCCTCAGCGAAGAACAGGTCCGAGCACTATGGAACGTTTACCGGCAGATCGCACAGCAGGTTTCACAGACAAAGGACGAATGTGAGAGGCTGCGGTTGGGTAACTCGTTCCGGGCTTTTCTTCTTGCCCTTATATATAACGAGACTTCGGCGGTAGGGGATATTATCGGAGACGTTTACCGTAATTACAACTGGCTTCTTTACAGTGAGTGGTCACAGGACTCCAAATACGTGCGAATGGACATCATGTGGATGGACTACCTTTTCGCTCTCGTAACGGAATGGAATATTCTTGACAACTTCTGGCAATGGCTTCAGTTCCATGCGGAGAGGTACGACCACTATTACCTCTACACCAACCAGCATTTTTTTATCAGTATTTACAGTAAGGTCGCTTACCACGTCCTGGAACCGGCAATCTTTTACGATGCCCTCGCGCCGCTAATAGACAGTAATTACGTCCTTGTCGAGCCCGTCTGGAGGGGAGTTACTTCAGATAAATATCCGGGTGACGACGATCCTTCGCTGGACCACCGCTGGAACAATATGTTCTGTGAATACGACTATTACGCATGGTCCGGTAAGGCACGGTTTTATTATCACCTTGTGCGACACAGGATCGAGCCGCATCCTGCCGGGTGGAACGGGAAGTGGCAACCCAGGAGGAGAAAACTGGATATTATTTTTCCGCGATGAAGTCAAACCGGCCGCCGAAGCGGGAACCTGCCTCGGTTTGCTTTTGATTGCGCCGCTTTTCGGGAGTCTTTCACTATATTTGATGGATACTTATTGAATTTTCCTAATGGCCAATAAGTTATAAAGACTCTTGCATGAAAAGGGCAACGGATAAGTAACGTGGTAAGTGCTTAGATGCACTTCATTCTTCATGCTTTCAAACAACTCTTTGTTTCTATCGCAAAGTTAATAATAGTTCGTAATTTCCCGAATTATCTCACATTTTTATCGCCTTTCTGAATAAAAAGGGCGATACATATTTCATTAAATATTCGACCTAATTGCCGCAATAAGGCTTTTGGAGTGTTCTAAAAAGTCACGGAGTTTGCATTATTATATATTTACGGAAGTTATAATAATCAAACATCCACTATTTTATGACAAGTTTTAGATTTCATTTCCGGCCCCCTACAAGTGAGGTGGCTGCATCCGGGACGCTGTTCGTCCGGATAATTCATAACCGCAAATATCGGGATATAAGGCGGGATTACGCTATTTATGCCCATGAGTGGAACGTGGCGGCCGGTTGGCTTCAGGGGTTGGGCGATCCCGCCCGCGCGGAGCGTTTACGGGAGATCGAGGCGGCGATGCGGGCCGACCTGCTACGGTTGGAAGGTATTATTAAGCAGCTATCGGTCGCAGGTGAATACACGGTCGGCGATATTGTAACCGAGTTTCAAAAGACCGGAACGGCTGATACTGTACTTGCATTTGCCTGTAACGTGGCCCGCGATCTGCAAGCCGACGGCCGGGTACGAACCGCCCGCGCCTACCGCTCCGCTTCCAAAAGCCTGGTAAAGTTCAACGGCGGTCGGGATATGCTGCTATGCGAGATAACAGCGGGGCGTATGCGGGAGTATGAACGTTGGCTTCTCGACCGTGGCTTACAGATGAACACCATCTCGTTTTATATGCGGAACCTGCGGGCAATCTATTACCGGGCGGTGGCGGCTAAGGTTATCACCGCTAACGAAATTAATCCCTTCGAGGACGTCTATACGGGAGTTTATGAAACCCGCCGTCGTTCGCTCGACCGGCAGGATATAAACGCGCTGGCATCGCTCGAAAAGAAAATCCCGGCGAACAATTCACGACTGCGGTCGGCATTACTATACTTCCTTTTCGCCTACCATGCCCGCGGAATGTCGTTTATCGACCTGGCATACCTTAAAAAGAGCGATATTAAGAACGGCTCGATAATCTATAAAAGGAAAAAGACCGGCTTCTATATCGAGGTAAAGGTTACCAAGCCGATGAAAAGAATAATAGATGGTTTTAAGTCGGCCACCAAATATTCACCGTTTATCTTTCCGATTATTGACCCCCAAATGTCGGATTACAGAATCCAGTACGAATCGGCCCTTAACCGCCAGAACAAGGCATTGAAAGAACTGGCGGCAATGGCCGGCATAGAAAAGAACCTGTCGACGCACGTAGCACGCCACACATGGGCTACACTGGCAAAAAGGATGGGATATAATGTATCGTTGATAAGCGAGGGCCTCGGCCACCGGGATACGAAAGTAACCTCGATTTACCTCGCCTCTTTCGAGCGCTCGGCATTGGATGAACTGAGCGTGAGGATGTCGCGGGCTGTGGGAGCGGCATAAAAAACGTCACTGCGTAAGTGACGGTCTGGCAAACATTCTGCTCTTAATTCGTAGCAAATGTAAAAATTATTTTCTATTTCCGATACTCTACCCCTGTAAATTTCTCTTTAAGTTATTGTATATACCCTGAACGATTTACAGATTTCAGGAAAAACTACTACCCCTGTTCCACCGAATAAAACTAACCCCGTTCTAATTCTCTTAAACTTCTTATTCCCATCATTTTGTTTGACGGACGTTTACCGTCCGGCACGGCAGTTTTAAGTGTAACCATTTAAATGCGCGTGTTTTAGCATTTGCCCTTTCTGGTCTTATGTCACTTACGCAGTGACAGTTACCCAAACAGGCAGCCGGGAAGAGCAAATGCAAAAGGACGATAAAATATTATTCAGCCGGCGCTTCCAGACTATATACGAGCATCTGGGGACGTTCAGCTATCTCTATTTCGGTGGCGGATGCAAGGGAATAGACAGGGATGTGTTTCTGTTTGAAACCGCATTCTATAATACCGATACTCCGTATATCATTACCCTGCTCGAAAAGAACAGTATCGTTCTCGAGCGGGCCGGCCTGCTGCATATTAACCGCCGAAAGTTTTTCTCAATGACGATGTGGGATTTGCTCTTGCTTACCGAGCCGTGGCTGAACGGGGACGCACCGCCCGGCGAACAGACCGGCTACCGGGCATTAAAACAATTTGCCCGAAGCGAGAAACTATGCAGCGCATTTTCAAGTCTATAAATACCCCGCGCGATCCCGACGATAAAATATAAGCCCCAAAGTTATTTAATATGAAGAAAGCCCTACTCAAACTTATATTACCGCCCCTTCTCTTATTATCGGCATCGGTTTCCGCTCAACAGGTGGCCGTCAAGAGCAACGCTCTCTATTGGGCTACCACGACACCTAACATAGGGGTAGAGTTGGCGACGGGACTGAAGACGACCATCAACTTTAGCGGAGCTTATAACCCGTGGACGTTCGGGGATAAGCAATCCAACAAAAAGATACAGCATTGGGCCGTTACGGGGCAAGTGCGGTTCTGGCCTTATGAGAGGTTCGACGGGCATTTCCTTGCCCCGCAGGTCGGGTTTATCAGCTATAATGCCGGCGGGGCGAACATTCCTATAATCCCATTCGACAATCTTAAAGAATACCGCTACGAGGGCTATGCCGTCGGCGCGGGATTTACTTACGGCTATCAATGGTTCCTATCACCGCATTGGAACCTCGAAGCATCCGTAGGCGTTGGCTATTACTACCTGAACTACAAAAAGTCCGAGTGCCGACGGTGCGGGAGTTTTATCGAAAAGAATACGAAGCATTGGTTCGGGCCCAGCAACGTAGGTGTGTCGTTTATCTACCTTATAAAATCACATCGCTAATATCCCGCACCTATGAGATATATCTACTCCCTTATACTCACCCTTTTCTCTTTTACCCTCTATGCCCAGCAGCCGGAAACCATTACCGGCCGGGTGGAACTTGGCGACGGACGCTTCGTGATAGAATCCTTCACGGCCCACCTTGTCGGGGACTCGCTCTATGTCGAGATGGGTGACCTCAAATTGATGGACGGCAACTCGCCGACCACCTACCGGTTCGCTGTCCCTGCTGTGTTCGCCGTTCCGGTCAAAACACAAACGCGGCGCCGTGTCGATCCCACCGAATATGCCGGGCAGATGAAAGTGACCGTTCGGGAACTCTCCGAGCAGGACGATGAACTGTTTATGGATATAGAGGTTCGGATGCACGGGGACGTGATGAACCGCCGGCTGAGCTACTTGTTGATCCCGGAACTGATCGCAGGCGACAGCACTGCTACCGGAGCCGGACTTCTTGTCAACGGCTGGGGAAAGGATCAGCTTTACCGCCGGATGATGAAATTTGGCTATTCATCGGTGGTGGACGACCTGCCCGAAATGAAGATCGCCGTTACCAACTATACTGATACCCTTGTCCGGTACACCATGCGCCTACCGTACGAGCCGTGGATGGACGAGGCAACCCTCGACATACACCAGGTCGTAGGTTCACCCGCACGTAAGGAACAACTTTACACGCTGGCTTCGGCTGGCAGGGTTCAACTACAACCGCGAATACCTTATGAAGTAAAGCCACAAGTTAACTTTATCCTGCCCGAGCGTGAGGACAAGCGCCGCAATATGCAGGGGCAGGCGTTCCTGGATTTTGCCGTGGGACGGTCGGTTATCGTGCCCACGTTCCGCCGCAACCCGGAAGAACTTGCCAAAATAGAGGCTGCTATCCGCAAGGTACAGTCCGACCCGGACGTGCAGATAACCGGACTCTTTATCGAGGGTTACGCATCGCCCGAGGGTAGTTACGCGAGCAATGAGCGGTTGGCGGCCGAGCGGGCGCAGGCTCTTTCAAACTACATTTCGCAACATTACGGCGTACCGGCGGGTATTATCCGTACATCTTCGGTGGCCGAGGACTGGGACGGCCTTAGGGTACTGGTCGAAGAAAGCGACCTTGTACGCAAGGCGGAAGTCTTAGCGGTTATTGACAGCGACGACGCTCCCGACCGCAAAGAGGCTCGATTGAAAGCGATGGGTTATCCGTGGACGGCGATGACTGGCGGGATGTTCCCGCAGCTTCGGCGAGTGGAGTATCAGATAGACTTCTCGGTAAAGGACTATTCCCTCGAAGAATCCCGTACACTTGACACGCGCAACCCCGAGATGCTCTCCCAGAGGGAACTGTTCCTATTGGCCCAATCATACGAACAGGGTTCCCCCGAATGGGAAAATCTGTTTGAAACCATTATCCGTCAATACCCGGACGTTCCCGTAGCTATCATCAACTATGCCGCCGTACTACTTTCCCGCAGAGAACTCACCTCGGCTAAGCGCTATCTCGACCGAGTTGCGGACAATCCGGCCGCCGCCAACAACCTCGGCGTTTTCCACCTGCTCACGGGCGACCTCGAAACGGCCGAGCAATACATCCGCCGCGCAGCCGAAACCGGCTCCCCCGAAGCCGCACACAACCTCTCGGAACTCGAAGCCAAACGCGATGATAATATCCGTATGCAACGATATAACAGATAAAAATGAAAAGGGGGTTTCTATATATCATTACGTTATTTGCGATTGCCGCTATGGCGGTCTGGATGGGGAGTTGTTCCACCTCGGTGGACGACTCCGAACCGGACAACATCGGACCGTGCTTAGTATTCACCGGGCTTGATACTGACGGAATAACCGATATAACAGCCCTTATATTCGACGCGGGCGAAACCCTTACCGGCATCGTCCGCGGCAGCTCAGACTTGCTCGACGGCAACACTTTACCGTTGGATAACCATACCGGCGGCAGTGCCGTTTTCGCAGCCGTCAATATTACTTCCCATTATATGATACTTCCATCAGATCCCGCACCCGGGATTACTAAAGCCTCTGATATTTCATTCGAAGCGATAGACCGTATCAGTAGAACTGAAAACTCAACGACCGATGCCCTGTGCGGTTCGGCCGAAAAAGTCAAAGGACGAACCAATGTCGGTTTAAAGCCCATGACCGGAATAACGGTAACGATACATGGGTGGAACGTCGAAGAAGTCACACCGGAATTTTAACCAAATACAATTCAAAACCAGAAACAATTAAAAAACAATCAACACTTAATGTCTAATTCTAATTTTTAAAAGTATGAAATTAAGATCATTCGCAGTGGCTGCGCTGGCGGCACTAACACTGGCCGCCTGCTCGAAAGACGGCGACAACTCAGGGAAAACGTCCGACGATGGTGAGGACGCCCGCCTCGGTATAACTTTCAAAATGCCTGCATCGGCCAATACCCGCGCTTGGGAAGATGATGTAGCTGGCACGGCTGATGAAAACGCGGTAAAAACGGTGAGTGTATATGTTTTCAAAGCAATCGACGGATACGCGGTTGCGGAAGGCAGTCATACTAAATTAACGGCCGGCGATTTCACCGAATCCAGCGGAACATGGAAACTTAGCGACAGCAAGAATATCAAAACCATGTCAGGCTCCTCAAGGATCTATATCGCGGTTAACCTGCCGACCGGAAAAGATGTGGCTTACGGCTCGGAAGCATTGATGCTCGAAGCATTCGACGAGCTTGCAAATCTCAGCGACGCATCTAAGGGCTTCACCATGTTCTCAGGGGCGGAGATAGCTACACTTCAGCCTTACGACAGCAGCGATCCCAACACGGTAAGTACCGTAAGCGTATCGGTGGATCGTGTAGTGTCGAAACTTGTCGGGACATCCAATGCAGCTTCTTATACCGAAAAATGGTCTAACGGAGTTGAATTCACTTATGATGTGAAGGAAATGGGAGTTTATAACGAGGCTATTGAAAGCTATCTTGCTAAAAATGCCACGACTAAAAGTTCCCTCAATGATTTCACAACGAGTAAAGGTAAAACGAACGCAACTGTAACCACTCCGCATCCGGGAGGAGATACGGGTGCTTCGGCTCTGGAAGGTTTTTATATCTGTGAGAACCACGAACCCGCGGGCGATGCCACTTATGGTAAATCGACCTATGCGATGGTAGCGACTACCGTGAAAGTAGATCATTACGGGGAATGGGATACCACGGACGAAGAAGTGATTTACCATTCGGTAGGCGCTTACGGCGGTGGCAGCGATGATATTTATATCGTACATTACCAGGGAGAGGACTACGTGACAAACACACAGGCAAGAGCGCAGGATATAGCTGACGGTTTAGTGGATAAATACAACCTGCCTGCGAACTCATTGGATGAAAATATTTATGTCTATACCAAAGGTTGGGTTCACTTCCAGGTTTACCTGAACCATGAAGGCCACAATGACTACAATGTGGGTCGTAACGAGTTTATCCATGTTAAGGTCAACGGTATCAATCTCACGGACGGTCACTTCCCCGGTTATCCCGGCGACCCTACTGAGCCGGAAAAGCCCATCGACCCGACCGACCCGACAGAACCTAACAATCCCGACCCGAAAGACCCGGACGATAACATCGACCCGGACGCGGCCCAGCTCAACGTGGAAGTTACCATCAATAGGTGGACTTACAAGAATAATACTGTGATCCTCGAATAATATACTCCGATTTTGTAATGGCCCCTGCCTGTTATGGCGGGCAGGGGTTTATATCCACTCAAACTATACAAATACTTATACCCGAGGTATTCCGAACGACGATATGAACATGAGAAAAACCTATACCGCACTCCGTTTGTTACTGCTGCTTGCGATTCTACCGGCGGTCACATCCTGCCTGAAAGAGAACGACGACGATTGCTTCGACGAGGTATCGAAGGTGCGGATTATCGTCAGGACTATCGCGGAAGAAACGCGTGCCGATGCTCTCGGCCGTATCGACAACGTTGTTATTTACATCTTTGATGAACAGCAACGATACGTCGGCTCATGGCAGGGGGATGCTTACACTTACGGTCAGACCTACGTGGCCGAATTCGACATAGAACCCGGCACCTACCATTTTGTAGCCTGGACGAACCAGGGCCAAATTTACGACAAAACAATACCAACTTACGGCAAGGACGACCCTGCGGAAGCCCTTGTAATTTCGATGAAGTATCCCGAGGACGGGAAAATCACCGACGACATAGACGACCTTCACCACGGTATGTTTACCGATGCCCAGGTCATTGAGGCTGCCGATAACGAGTTTACCGTTATTCTGAGGCCGAATACATACAAGCTGAATTTTACAGTCGAGGGTATCCCGCCCGGCGACGACCAATATACTTTTACCGTAACGGATAACTTCCTGCAATTCGCGTTCGATAACTCGGTTATCGAGCTGGAAGAGAATACTATCGAATATATCCGCACCGCCGGTTTCACCGACGAAAACATCTACTCTTCGATGACCGTATTGAAGATAATGGACGGGCGCACCCCTTGGTTCGATTTCTCCGACAGTACCGCCGGGGAGAGTCTTTTCGGGGACGATCTCGTAGATATGATAAAGAAAGCCTATGCGGCCAACGGGCGGACGGTCGATTTCGAGCGCGAGTTCGAGTTCGATATAAAGCTGTCGTTCCGCGGTATACTCGGGGTAACCGTTTCTGTCAACGGATGGAAATATAACCCTAACGAGGGTAATATAGGATAATACGATGTTTATGAAATATATATTAAGATTGATATTTTGCCTTTGCACGGCGATGACCTTAATGCTTTCATGCGTCAGGGAAGATGTCGCTTCAAGGAGCGATGTGCCGTACGGGATTCCCGTCAGTATCACGCTCGGAGCGGAGACGAGGATAGCTGTCGAAAATGACGACCACGCCTGGCTCGATCACCATGTAACTTGTCTTCGGGTCATGGGTTACGATACCAAGACAAAAAGGCTCATTTTTAACCGGCTGGTCAATACCGACTCAGACGATTCGAACTCGGAAGGCAAAGGCAACTCTAATGAAAATGTAGTATGGACAGCCGAGGCGGAAATCTATACCGGAGATTTCACGATGGTATTTATCGCCAACGAGAAAGTTGACCCGACTATGTCAGGTATTCTCGGGGATGACCAGCAGGTAAACACTCTCGAACAGTTGAAAGAAGTAACTCTCGATTACCAGTCGCTCCAGTGGAACGGACGTATCCCCATGCTCGCCGTTTATGACAATGTTCAGGTTCTGGAGGACAACCATGTGAACGTTGCCGGGACAGACCATACGGGTACTTGGAAAATCTCGATGGAGCGGGTAGCGGTCAGGGTCGATGTTACCCTAAGCCTTACCACTGCGCAGGGAACCGCCTGGCAACAGTATGGTATCCAGAATTCGGATATGAAATATCTTTTGTATTTGGATAATGTTCCCGCGCGGATGAACCTTTTGGGAGAAGAGTACGGCGGTTCTTTGGTTACCGCTGATTACGAAGCGAATTTTACACCGTTGGGTTATGAATATGTTCCCGGCAGGATAGAGAGCGGCAGCCCGACCACACCTTATGAAATTATTTATCCCCGTATCATTCTTCCCGAATACCTGCTCAGCCAAAAATCGGATGCCGCAAAAGCGGTAACCATAAGGCTGGGGCTGCTGGAGAACGGCACGGTGCGTATGGTTTCCGGCCGATTAGGCTATGACCTTTCGGGGCCCGATTATACCATGCCCCGGAACCACTATTTTGACGTAAAAGGTTCGATAAAGGAAAACTCGGCCGAGATCGATATATCTATCGAAGTCAAAGGCTGGTCGACGGTCGACGGCGACCCCATAGACGACGTCGTTCTGAACGTCTCGGCGGTCAAAGCCTCTATCAACGAGCGCAATATGGCCCGCATATGGTTCTGGACTACCCGCAAAAGGGAAGATATATCGGTTGAACCGGCCACGCCGGCCGACGCCATCTTTACCGGCCTTACCGACGGCTCGCAGTCGAACCTTGTTTTCGACCCGGCAACCGGGCAGGGCTGGATCGACATTATGACCGACCGTGAGAGTGGCGCAGCGGACGGTTCATACACACTGATGCTTAATGCCGGCGGGCTTAAACGCTCTATCGAAGTGGACGTGAAGATAGTGGGTTACCCCCTTATGGAGTACCACGACTATGTCGGGGCATTCTGGCGGGCCAACGAGGTCGGAGAAAGGGTTATAGTGATCCCAAACAACGACGAAAAGGCGTGGACCGCTTCCGTCGAATACAGCACGGAGACGGGTACTCAAACCGGCTGGGTAAAGATTGCCGCGGGCAAAAGCCCCGACCCTAATTACTGGACGGAAGATCCCGGCGAGGCCGAGGACTTCCCAGTGGAGAAGGACCAAGGTACGATCGGCGGCAACGAGCATATCTTTTTCCGCCTCGGGTGTACCGGGCCCAATACCGGCGCCGCACCGCGCTACGCCCGCGTAAAAATCGTCTGGGACGGGGACGACGACCCCGACAAGAACCATTACCTCTACCTAAGGCAGGGCGAGCAGGACGATTATCTGATGCGGCCCACAGACCCTGCGGCCGACAACAGCCTGAGCCTTGTCAACGGTCAGTACAGGCCGCTGTCCACAAAATATACCGTATACAACCTCACCTCCGAGGAATACCTGAACGGGACAAAGACGGGAGGTACCACAATAGACACCCATTCCCAGTTAGGGGGAAGCGGTCCCTATACGGACGAGAACCGTACATATTCCGCGTTTACCGAGTACCCGACACAAACGGGAGGGTTCGTAACCATGCACGCACGGGATTTCCTAAGGTACATTTTGCATCCTATAAACGGGACACCCGTAGCAGGGTCTTTTTCTTCGGAGTCAGGAACATGGGCCACTAAAAAAGATGCCCGGGAGGTATGCCCTAAAGGATACCGAATTCCCGACGACGGCCCGACCGATCAGACGAGGACGCTTAATACGGTTTTTACACCTCCAGTCGAGGAGAGCGAAGGTGCGCAATCCCTGTTTCTGAATCCTCCGGTAGATAATCAAAATGAGCTGTCAAACAGCGTGAAAGGTTATTATGCGGACGGGTTTTTCGACCGGCGGCCGCTCGAAAGTCATGGTTTTGAGAATCACAATGTAGTCAGTAAGACGGACCACCGTATTGCACATTTAGGGGTAGTTATGTTCAATCCGTGGAATTACGGTAGTTTGTTTTTTCCGTTGTCCGGCACGCGAGGCAACGGCACCTCGCCCGGAGGTTCCGGCCAAACCGGACACTACGCTTTCACCCAGACTATCGGAGAGGGCACGACTACAAGTAGCACTACACTGTCTTTCAATTTTCTGGAAGCACTAAATATATATTACATCTCTCGCGGGAGTGTTAACGCTGGTGTGAGCATCACCGTGCGGTGTGTTCCCGAAAAATAGAAACGATATATGTGTAATAAAATATATAAAACAGCTCTGGCGGGAATCCTGCTTCCGGCCTCCGTGATTGCACCGATGAACCATTTTACGACACCGGTAACTGTAGTATAAATGGCCGACTTCATCCTAAAGAAAACCAAAATATATGATACACTTAAACTATAAAGGGATACATGCGGTAGCCTTTACGGCGGTTTTCCTTTCCGCCATTTCGGGATGTGTGCGGGAAGAGGTCGAAGCACCGTCGCCCCAGCCCTCCGACAAGGTGCGGCTGGAACTATACACCGACCAGCCCGGCTACGCCCTCCCCGCCACGAGGGCCGACGAGCCGAACGAGGTTTACGGTGGAGACCCGCCGATGGTGCTGGTCTATACCGGAACCGACGGGGATGCCGTGTTCTCCGAGGCCGTATTATCGGAGCGTAACGGCACGTCCACGACGGTAACCCTCTCGAAAACCACGTCCCCGAGTACGGTGGTTATAATCGGCAACGCTCCCACCATGTATTTCAACGGCACGGCCGACAAGACGTTCGATGCCGCAACCCTCGCCGCGGATCTCGACGGTACGACGCTCGCGCAGCTCGGCGGCCTTGTTCAAACCACAAAGCTCGATGTTCCTCTCCATGACAAGCCGATATATTCCGAACTTATGACCACCTTGCCCGCGCCTCCCGCCGCATGCGCCGTAACCGCCCCGGGCGGGATCGATGAAAATACCGACCTCGGCTCGGCATCGGGCAAACTTGTCCTCTCGCGGGCCGTGGCGTTGGCGGAGATATTTATTTCCCCGGAAATAGATTACCTGGAACAGTTCTCGATCGGTGCCCTGAAAGCATCCCGGAACGGCTCCCTATACCATTATTCGGGAACCTACATTAACGACCCGGACAATGTGACCGACATGATGAACACATTATCGAATACCGAGGGCGATAACGCGGCTACCGGCCCCGGTGCACCCGGGATGTTTCCGCTTTATCTCTACGAGTGTCCGACCGCGCAGGGAACCGAACTTATCTTCCAGGCCACCTATAACGGGGAAATGTGCTATTACAAACTTGCGTTCACGGTCGGGGGCGAGCTGATACCGGTGGAACGCAATAAAAAATACATCTTTACTATACATTCGGCGACGAAAGGTTACCCGACCGTACAGGAGGCTATCGCCGGCGACCCGTGGAACGGCATCCGGGGCGAGATCGAGGTTATGGACGCCACCGGACACGAGATCGTCAGCAACGGGCAGTATTACCTTGCCGTGTCCAACTCCTCGGTAGTGGTTTACGGCGACGAAACAGACCTTACCGAAGCCTTTACCGTAACTACCGACGCCCATACGGGTATTTCAGCCACGGCGGGTAAAATCGTTTTCGTGGTTACCGACGGGTCCGGAACCGTTACGGCCTCCACGACCACCATCGCGATCGGCACTTCCGCCGGAACCGCCACGGCGACCCCCGTGACGGTGACAATGCCCACAGGTGTAACTTCCGCTACGGCAACCCTGACTCTCGGCAACCTCTTGCAGACCGTAACGTTCGAGAGGCGGGCAGCTCTCTCCGGTTTAGGAGTAATTCAATTACCCGACGAGGATTACGTGACTTGCGAGATCGAGAGCCGGGGTACGGGAGATTGGTTGAGCGTTTCGACGGACGGGGAAAACGAAATTACCGATGCCGTTACACTCCATGAACCGGGTGCCCTACACATTATGGGGATTCAATTAAATTATGAAGGACCGCAGACAGGAGGAACGATTTACGCCTCACGTATGGTTGACGGCGGCCAGCTTCTCCGCTCGAAGATTTATGTTAATCAAGACGCTATCGTGGAAACTTATATGAATTACGGATATGTCGGGGCTTTCTGGCGCCATGACCAGACCGGGGAGAGGTTGATCCGTAATTTAAGGAGCGTGAACGGTTCGGGCATAGAGGGGGAATGGAATGCCACGGTAATTGCCGGGGAGGAGTGGATCATGCTCGACACCGAGCAACCTTCCGGGGGTGTGGAATGGAAAGGCCAGACCGTTGCTGATATGTTGACAGAGGACGGGCAACACCAGGTCGGCGGTAACGCTACAACCGTAAGCGGAAACTGTGCGGCGGATGATACGGGCGAGATTTATTTCCGGATTGGACTCGATGGTACTATCGGCCCCGAGGAACACCGTTACGGGGTAATAAGACTTATCTACAATGATTACAAGAAGTCTCAGCTTTTATACATCCGGCAGGGTGAGGCGGCCGACTACCTTATGCGCAACGGCGACCCGGTGCCTAACGGTGCAATATCGGCCCGGACAAAGACCGTGAAATATTCGCCTTACAACCTGACGGCGCAGGATTATCTGGATGGGACAAAAACGGGGGGGACCGATTATAGGGACCATTCCCAGGTTGGAGTTAACGGTGGAGTTTTTACGGAATATCCGTCACAGGGGGGTGCTTTTTTCCAGTGGGCGAATGAGAATTTACCAACGTACGCGTGGCATCCGACTAACCCGACGGATATGATAACGGGGTGGGATAATAACGAGACGAATAAGCATTGGGATGCCCTGAAAGCAACCAATGAAACGTGCCCTATGGGGTATCGCCGACCAACTGACGGGAGTACTTCTGCGGCAATTTCTTCTCCGGCGATAGCCGATTCGGAACAACGACAGTCCTTGTGGCTTAATCCACAGACTTCGAACAGCAGAAACAATGATAACAGTCTTTGGGGGTATTTGGCAGACGGCTTTTTTGACAGGCATTATATACAGATTTCAAATACGAGTTTTGCCAATACAGCAGTGCGTCCTAATTCTGCCGATGTAGGTTATATTGGCAGGCTGTTTTATAATCCGAATAACAACGCCTCTTTATTTTTCCCTTTTTCCGGCTACCGGGTCTACAAGGTGAGCTTCACCGGTTTCTGCGGGGACTACTGGTCGGCATCGATCGGTAGCCTGTACGTGAGCCCGACGTACGCGGCCCAGTACAACTACTCACGCAACCACGCTTTCTCCGTCCGCTGCGTAAAAGAAGAATAACAATAAAGTCCGCCACGGCGAGAACTGTTACCGGCCGGGACTTTATTTTGATTTTCATGTAATAAAATTGAGTTGATGGTTTCCGAACCGGCGCGGTCATAATGTATAGCTCTACAAGCCAGCCGCGCCGGTGAGGAAACCGTAAAAAGATAAAAATATTCAATCCCATTCCCTTTAATCTTGCGGTTTCTGGGGTAGTAACCGCAAAAGGGGGATTTATTTAATATTTATTAAACAAGATTTGATTTTCATTTATTAAAAAATTTGGTTATGGTATGGGCCGCCGTGAGGCACCCCATATTTTTTTATAAAACTTACCCGACAACAAAAGTTACCAACAATATTAACCTAAACCCAAGCCTTATGATTGATTTCACAAAGCAACTTCAACGCGAGATCAATCGGAAGATTGATAAGATCGAGCGGTCGGATAAGAACCCGATCAAGAAAGCGTCCGAGGCATCACATGTTCTGGGCGAAGGCTTCCAGAAACTCAAAGCGTTCGTCATCGACTATTCTTTCCGAGATGATTCCGAAGAAATCGACTTTTTCAAAGACAAGAAACCCCGTTTTTGCAGTCGATTGATCTACTACCGTAAGCTCTATAATATTGAAATGAACCGCCCGGTGGCAAGTACCGAAGTACAAATGGAGTATTTGAATACGGAACTGGAAGCCATCAATCTTTACAACTCAAAGCGGCTCGACTTTATCCGATATTACCGATCCGGGGCCACACACCTCGACAGCCTTTATTTTTTAAGAAATCAAGCCGACACCGATCAATATCTCGAGACTTTCTATTACGAACGCGATCCGCAATTTTCGACGACGTGCGATTTTAAGGTTGCAAAGATACTGGCCAACGATATGCTGTGGGCTTACCTGATGACCGAGATCGAGAAATTAGATGCGGATACGGGAAGGCGCGGCGGGGTTGGTTTTCCGATGCCCGACACCCGGATTACGTGGCAGGATAAAAAGTCCATCCTGCTCGAACTGATTTACGCATGGGACAGCAAAGAGTGTTTCGGCAATGTTACCCTGACGCAGCTTGCCAGCTACATATCCAACGTATTTAATGTGCAACTCGATGTTGGCAACCTCTCGCGAGCGTTCTGCGATATGAAACTTCGCAACGACCCGGCGCCCGGATTGGGTGAATTGGAGGAAGCGTTGCTGAAGCGGATGAAACGGACGAAAAAGAAATGAGGTGTAAAAATGGTAAGTAGTTCCTTTACGAACTGGGGGTTATTGACCCCGACTACCCGAAATTATGCAAGAAGCTGATAGAGTATCCACCTACTGTTCTAATATGGTTTGAAAACGCGTGTATTCGGTGTCGTGGGATCGCACCATGATACAGTGTGTAGCGGTATCTTTTTCGCCGGGCAGCCGCCCGCGCTCCTATTTTAGTTCTTTTCCAGAAGGTCAGATTTTTTGTGACGGTAAGGTCACACAGGATTGTGTATAACTATCCGAGAATACCGCGAAAGCGGCTCTTTCGACTTCGGAGAAATACATCCAACCCCCTTGCGGGCAAGCCTGTTTTCTGGTGCAAAATTTATTTTGTGCAGCAGAAAACACAGCTTGCTACCCGCCGGTTATGCGGGTATTCAGTCCGGTCGGACGGGCTATAACCTCCGCCGTATGTGTTTAAAGAAACCTCCATACCCACAATTCTTAAGTAATTGTAACTTATCCTGAATTCACACGGATGTGATATCAATTTTGTTTATAAGAAGAAGTTAATATGTAGATAGATGTAAAAACATAAAAACGTCTTTATGTATTTACGCTTTTATCTAATCGAAAACACATACAAAATTTCCCAACCGAGAACGACCCACAGAAAATCACCGCCCCACAGGTAAAAGCCCACCGCCGAGCCTACGAACCGCACCCAAAACCCTATGCTGGATGGAAGGTTGGAAGATTCCTGATTCCTATATTTTTTTCTCTCTGTTCTCATAACGCCTGACTTTTTTTTTATGCCGTGACGGAGCCGGTGTGGAGGGATTCTGATTCAGTAGCAGCCTTTGTCTGGGTTTAGCCCACGCAAGATTTACTCGCCCGTTGATCGAAACAGAGAGGGGTAAAAAATACGCTACGTCCCGAAGGGATGTTGGAAGATTTTTCGAGTCACCAGCCTGTTGTAGGGAACAGGCTATCTTGCTTGGGCGTGAAGCCCTGACATTCCTTTGCTACTGCTTCAGAATTCTGAAACACCGACACCGGCCGGTTATGAAAAAAGAGGAAGGCAGTTATGAGGACAGTTGAGAAAAAACGATCACGAGCGTTTGCGTTATAATGATCGCAAACGCTCGGTCTGTCGTTTAACCCGACCGACGGCGGACACCATCGGTTGTGGCTTGTCTTTAATGCCACCCTACGGCCAGAATACGCCGTAACGGAAGTAATACATAGATAATTACGGTATATGATTTAGATTTACAGTCCGGGAAGATAAATCACAGTGCGATGGAATTAATAAGCATGAGTGCCGAGGTTTTCAACGCTATGGCGGAGCGCTTGGAAGCGATAGAAAACAAGGCGCACTCCCTTTGCCGTCGGCAGGAAGACCTGGCCCTTAAAAAATGGCTCGATCATCAGGACGTTTGCCAAATTTTGGGAATAAGCAAGCGTACCTTGCAGTCTTACCGCGAAAAGGGAATATTACCGTACAGCCAAATACGGCATAAGATTTTTTACAGACCGGAGGACGTTCAAAGGCTGCTACAAAAATCCCGGCAGCCATGAACAGCATCTTTTTAGACAAAAAGGAGCCGTGTATCGTGGAACTTATGCGGTGCATGGACAGAACAATCAAAGCCCTGGACAGTCTCGGCGATTCGGCGTGCCCGACATTTTACGGTAAGCGGTTTATGACCGACCGGGAGTTGTCAGCATGGTTGAAGATCAGCCGTCGCAGCTTACAGGAATACCGCACGGCGGGTATCCTTCCCTATTATTTGATTTACGGCAAGGTGCTCTATTGTGAAAGTGAAATAGAGCAACTGCTCGAAGCGGGTCGCAGGCGGACTCTCGACCAGATGGAACTACTCTAAACAACAACGGCCCCCAATTCGGGAGCCGTTGCCGTTAATATTCGATACCTAACTTACTGTCACATCATCGTTCGACAGTTTCCATACGACTATCGGGTTAACCGCCTGGTCGATTATCCAACGACGGAATTGCTCGGCCTTGCCGGATTTTAGCCGGAAGGCAAGGGCGGTTATCATTTCCATATTATATACCCGGAGTAGGTCTATATCCTTGCATACGGCCTCCTCGCGCAGCACCCTGTTTTTGAGTATCGAACGAATATTGGCATTGACAGCCGGTACGAATACCTCGAACAGCCGGGCGATTTCGTTTTGGGTAAGCCATATTCCGTTTTTGGTCGGACGGACTGTGACCTGTCCGTTTTCTATCGTTATAAATTTGGGTTCCATATCATAGTGTTTTTCTGGGTTCGACACTTTTGTTCCTGTTGGCACCGGGGAAACGGATGGCCGCCCGGAGTTTATCATCTTCGTACAAAGATATCTTTCTTTTGGATGTTTTAGCAGCCAGTAACTTCATATCCTCGGCCACCTTCGTATCGGTCACTTTCGCGTAAATTTGAGTCGTTGAGAACCGTTTATGGCCCATCATGCGGCTTACCGATTCAATTGGTACACCCTGCGAGAGGGTGATGTGGGTTCCGAAGTTATGCCGGGCGCGGTGGAACGTAAGGTTCGGTATGCCGCACAGATTACCTAACTGTCCCGTCAATTTAATCATCCATTCGCGGCAATATAGATTGAAAATATGCTCATCTTTACGCTTCGGAGCGTATTTTTCCATGATACGGCGGGGAATATCCATCACCCTTACGCGAAACTCGATCCCGCTCTTTTGCCTATCCATCACGATCCACATCTTACCGTCGGGCGTTTCCTGGATATGCTCGTCCGACAGCCTTTTCAAGTCGGCAAAGCAAAGGCCGGTGAAGGTTGCAAATACAAACATATCCCGAACGAACTCCATGTTTTTCTTCGTAGGCCGATACTGCATTAACTTTTCCAGTTCTTCGGCTTTCAGATGACGGCTCTTTAGTCGGGGCAGTTTGGGAAAGAGTTTGAGATAGGGATCGCGGCGGAGTGTGCCCTGACTGACGGCCCGCTTTGTCATCTTTTTGAGGTTGTAAAGGTGCTGGTGTACGGTCTTTTGTTGCATACCGCGTTCCGTCCGCAAAAAAAGGTCGTACCCGTCGTAAAAATCCAGATCGAGACTCCTCAGCGATATATCACCGACTTCGTAAACCTTTTCGATGTATGCTTTCAGGTGCCGGTATGATAGGTTGTATGCCTGATAAGCCTCAATTTTGCGGTCATGGCCCACGCGCCGTTTAAATTCCTCGTTGTGTTCCTCGAATAGCTTTAGCAGGGAAACCGGCTTTTGGGCAACTCCTTTAACGGCATTTTTAACCAACTCGGCCGTCACGAAACCGAGGCTCGTGCGGATCCGTTCATAGTGGGTGGTGATTTTATCGGTGAGAGCGTCTATCGCCCGGTTCACTTCCACGGCGTTGCGGCTTCGGCCCGTGGCCCTTCCGGTTTCCGGGTTCCAGACTTTCGGATCGACCGTGACCTTTGTACCAATCTGTTGCGCCACTCCGTCGATGCTCACCCGGCACAAAAGCTGGCAGGTTCCGTCCGCGCGGACTTTTGTCCGGTTGATGTAAAACAGAATGGCGAAAGTGCTGCGTGCCTTTATTTTATCTTTTGATTTAATGGTCGGCTGTTATTAAATGGCAAATTTGAATTTTCCGGCGATACGTTTTTCAAGGATGTTCATATCCTCGTCAAGTTTATCATTAGTTGTTTTGGCATATATCAGGGTAGTTTTTATCTGACCGTGCCCCAGCATCCGGCTGACCGATTCGAGGGGAACACCTTGCGAAAGCGTTACCTCGGTAGCGTAGGTATGCCGCCCCATGTGGAAGGTCAACCGCCGTTGGATGCCGCATATCCGGGCGATATTTTTTAACTCCCTGTTTAATTCCGAAATCGCATACATAGGGAGCAACCGCCCGTCCGGTGCCGTTCCCCGGTATTGTTCCAAAATATACATTGGGACATCGAGCAGGGGAAGGCCGTAATCGTTATCATTCTTGCCCCTGCTGGATTTAACCCACACCGTCCCGTCTTGGTCGGTGGTTAAATCCTCTGCCGATAGCGTCCGCATATCGCAATACGGGATGCCCGTGTAACAAGAAAATAGGAACAGATCGCGGATCAGGTATTGGCGCGGCTTTTCGAGCGGTGTTGTCATCATACTTTCCAGTTCCTTACGGGTGAGGTATTTCTGGCGCGGCGCGGGTCGTTCCGCTTCATATCCCTCAAAAGGGTTTTCGGTTATAATCCCTTCGGCTATGGCGTTCCCGATTATGGTATTAAGCCGGATCGTGAGAAAGACAATCGTACCGGGTTCGAGGCCGCAGTCTATCTTCAGGTAAAGGTCGAACTTGTCGATAAATGAGCGGTCGAGGGCCGTGAACGATATATCCGAAAGATGGTACCGACTTTGGATAAAGTTCGTTAGATGCCGTAGCGCTTGCTTATATCCTTTTTCGGAACCTTTCTTGCGGCTGACTCCGATGCGCTTCTGGAAGTTCTCGTTGTGGCGGCTAAAATAGGCGAGTAGCGTTTGCTGGCCCGATGCCATACCCAGCACAAGGGATTTCACTTGCTCGGCGGAGACACCATCGCTCACCGAGGACAGTTCCCGGACATGGACTACCGCCGATGCCCGCAGGGAGTCTAATTGACGGTTTATCTCTGCCGCATCCTTACTCTTGCCGCTTACCCGCCCGGATGCCCACGCCGAGGCAGGAGCATCGAATTTGGTGCTGAAGGTGGTCTGGGAGTTGCCGACCGTAAGCCGCGCCATAACAGGACACTTACCGTCCGGTTTCTGTTCGTTCTTTTTGAGGTAGAACGCAACCTTTAACTCTGTGTTTTTCATAACTCTTATCCATTAACAAAATTAACTGATATAGAGTTATTTGAAGCTGCGAAGAATTCAGCGTGAAGCGGAATAAAACTCCGTTTTTGAGCCCAAAATTCGTTTTTCGTAATCCGAAAGAAAAATCAGGTTATCTTTGATACTCAAACTTAGTTTAAGCGCTCTTTGAGAAGTGTTAAGGGTATTTCCCCGCAGGGTGCCGTTTAACTTAAAAGGGCAACGGATAAGTAACTTTTCTTTTGCTTAACCCTACCAAATTCCGCTTTTTAGCCCTTCGGCAGTTCATAGCGAAATAGGTTAGACCACTCACATTCACAGCGACTTACTTTGATTCCCTTACTTTTGCCACTTTTCGAGAGTCTTTCGTTATCTTTGGAAGATTTTAATCTTACCATTAGCTAACCGAACGAAAAATGCCGAAGTCACTCAACATCCAAAAAGCCGTCGTTCTCGGCTCGGGCGCCCTGAAGATCGGGCAGGCCGGGGAATTCGACTATTCCGGGTCCCAGGCCCTCAAAGCCCTGCGCGAGGAGGGAATATCGACCGTTCTGATCAACCCGAATATCGCCACGATCCAAACCTCGGAGGGAGTGGCCGACAAGGTTTACTTCCTGCCCGTTACTCCCTATTTCGTAGAGGAGATCATCAAAAAAGAGCGCCCGGACGGCATACTGCTGGCGTTCGGAGGGCAGACAGCCCTGAACTGCGGCACCGAACTCTACCTCAACGGGGTGCTGGAGAAGTACGGCGTAAGGGTTCTCGGCACTTCGGTGGAGGCCATTATGGCTACCGAGGACAGGGACTTATTCGTCAAAAAGCTGGACGAGATAGGGGTAAAGACCCCGGTAAGCCAGGCCGTAGAAAGCATGGAAGATGCCGTAGCCGCCGCCCGAAAGATCGGCTTCCCGATCATGGTGCGCTCGGCATACGCCCTGGGAGGCCTCGGTAGCGGCATCACCAACAACATGGAGGAATTCCGCACCCTGTGCGAGAGTTCGTTCGCCTACTCCAAACAGATACTGATAGAGGAATCCCTAAAGGGGTGGAAAGAGATAGAGTTCGAGGTTATACGTGACGGCAACGACCATTGCTTCACGGTGGCCAGTATGGAGAACTTCGACCCGCTGGGTATCCATACGGGCGAAAGTATCGTGGTGGCCCCCACCTGTTCGCTGGACGAGGGGGAACTGGCCATGCTGCAGGAACTTTCGCGCAAAGTTATCCGCCATATCGGCATCGTCGGGGAGTGCAATATCCAGTATGCTTTCAATTCCGAAACGGACGACTACCGGGTGATCGAGGTCAACGCCCGCCTGAGCCGCTCCTCGGCCCTGGCTTCCAAAGCCACGGGTTACCCGCTGGCTTTCGTTGCGGCCAAGCTCGCGCTGGGCTATACGCTCGACCAGATAGGCGAAATGGGCACGGCCAATTCCGCTTACACCGCGCCGTCCCTGGACTATCTTATCTGCAAGATCCCGCGGTGGGACCTGGGCAAGTTCGCCGGGGTGTCGCGCCATATCGGATCGAGCATGAAATCGGTCGGGGAGGTGATGTCCATAGGCCGTTCGTTCGAGGAGATCATCCAGAAAGGCCTGCGTATGATAGGCCAGGGGATGCACGGCTTCGTAGGCAACCACGAGCTGGAATTCGGGGATATCGAACAGGCTCTCTCGAACCCCACCGACATGCGAATCTTCGCCGTCGCCGAGGCTTTTGCACAAGGGCTGACCGTGGAAAGGATACACGAGCTGACAAAAATAGACCCGTGGTTCCTGGGCAAGCTGAAAAATATTTACGATTATTCGCAGGTACTGGCCGGGTACGGGTCCATCGAGGAGCTTCCGGCAGGAGTGCTTGCCGGGGCAAAGGAACTGGGTTTTTCAGACTTCCAGATAGCCCGGTTCGTAGAGGAACCAACGGGGAACCTCGAGAAAGAGGCTCTCCGCGTACGGGCAAAACGGAAAAAGGAGGGTATCCTGCCGGCCGTAAAACGGATAAATACGGTCGCTTCGGAGAACCCGGAGCTTACCAATTACCTCTATATGACCTACGGGACCACGGACCACGACATCCCGTTCTATAAGAACGACCGTTCGGTGGTGGTCCTCGGGTCGGGGGCCTACCGCATCGGCAGTTCGGTGGAATTCGACTGGTGTTCGGTGAACGCGGTGCAGACAGCCCGCAAGCTGGGCTATAAGTCCATAATGATAAATTACAACCCCGAAACGGTTTCCACCGACTACGACATGTGCGACCGGCTCTATTTCGACGAGCTGTCGTTCGAGCGGGTGCTGGACGTCCTGGACCTGGAGACTCCCAAAGGGGTTATCGTATCGGTAGGCGGCCAGATACCCAACAACCTGGCCATCCGCCTGCACCGGCAGGACATCCCGATCCTGGGCACATCGCCCCTTTCGATAGACCGTGCGGAAAACCGCCACAAGTTCTCCAGCATGCTCGACCAGCTGGGTATCGACCAGCCTGCATGGCAGGAGCTGACCAGCCTTGACCAGATCATGGAGTTCGTCGGCAAGGTCGGCTACCCGGTACTGGTGCGCCCCTCTTATGTTCTTTCGGGGGCGGCCATGAACGTTTGCTACTCTGACGAGGACCTGGGGACTTTCCTCAAACTTGCCGCCCAGGTATCCAAGGAACACCCGGTGGTCGTATCGCAATTCCTGCAGAACGCCAAGGAGATCGAGTTCGACGCCGTGGCCCATAAC
Organism: Alistipes sp.; assembly: GCA_021201825.1. GTDB lineage: Bacteria > Bacteroidota > Bacteroidia > Bacteroidales > Rikenellaceae > WRDF01. The sequence continues at coordinate 16,233 of JAJQED010000020.1, read as the reverse complement.
GGGGAGATAGTAGAGTATGCAATGTCGGAGCATATCGAGTTTGCCGGGGTGCATTCCGGCGACGCGACACTCGTCTTCCCCGCCCAGAAAGTCTACTTCGCCACCGCGCGCCGCATAAATAAGATCAGCCGGCAGATCGCCCGGGAGCTTAACATAAGCGGTCCTTTCAATATCCAGTTCCTGGCCCGCAACAACGACGTAAAGGTTATAGAATGCAACCTGAGGGCGTCCCGCAGTTTCCCGTTCGTCTCCAAGGTGCTCAAACGCAACTTTATCGACACGGCCACCCGCATCATGCTCGACGCGCCGTACACCAGGCCCGACAATTCCAATTTCGATATCGACTGGATCGGGGTCAAGGCATCCCAGTTCTCGTTCTCGAGGCTTCATAACGCCGATCCGGTGCTGAGCGTTGATATGTCTTCGACGGGCGAGGTTGGTTGCATCGGCGACGACTTCGACGAGGCCATCCTGGCTGCTATGATCTCGGTGGGCTACGGCATCCCGGCCCGCAACGTGATGGTCTCCTCGGGTGATAGCAAATCCAAGGTGGACCTGCTGGACCCATGCCGGATGCTTCAACGTAACGGCTACACGATTTACGCCACTTCCGGCACGGCCAAATTCCTGGAATCCAACGGCATCGAAGCCAAAGTGGTGGGCTGGCCGGACGAAAATACCCCCGACAACATTATGGATATGATCGCGGGCCATAAGTTCGAGTTGGTAGTCAATATCCCCAAGAACCTCACCCGCCGGGAGCTGACAAACGGCTACCGTATACGCCGGGGAGCCATCGACCACAATATCCCGCTCATAACCAATTCCCGGCTTGCAGGGGCGTTCATAAATGCGTTCTGCAACCTCAAAGAAAAGGACATACCTATCAAGAGCTGGCAGGAATATACCCTGTAACGGGGTTAAGATCCGCACGGTTTGTTACATACCTGTTGGGTATGGTATAGGAAACAAAACTTTTAGTTGCTTTTTTTAATAAAAAGTTTATCTTTGCACTGCTTCGGTAACGGGGTGCGACGATAAACTTTTTGTGTATGTTCGATCTGGAGATGATAAAACGGGTCTACGGGAGCTTTCCGCAGCGGGTAAAAGCCGCCCGGGAGGCGCTCGGCAGGCCTTTGACCCTGTGTGAAAAGATACTATATGCCCACCTGAGCGACGGGGAGCCCCTGCGGCAGTACGGCAAGGGAACGGATTACGTCAATTTCTCGCCCGACCGCGTAGCCATGCAGGACGCCACGGCGCAGATGGCCCTGCTGCAATTTATGAACGCCGGGCTTCAGCGCACCGCCGTACCGTCCACGGTCCATTGCGATCACCTGATAACTGCCGACAACGGGGCTTCGCCCGATATGCAGGCGGCCCTCGCGGAGAACAAAGAGGTTTACGAGTTCCTGCGCTCTGTATCAGGCAAATACGGCATCGGCTTCTGGAAACCCGGTTCGGGCATTATACACCAGATCGTGCTCGAGAATTACGCATTTCCCGGAGGGATGATGGTCGGCACCGATTCCCATACCCCCAATGCGGGCGGGCTGGGAATGATAGCCGTCGGGGTCGGCGGCGCGGACGCCGTGGACGTCATGGCCGGGATGCCGTGGGAGTTAAAGATGCCCCGGATCATCGGGGTGAGGCTTACCGGGCGGTTCAACGGCTGGGCGTCACCCAAGGACCTTATACTCAAACTTGCAGGCATCCTGACAGTTAAAGGTGGGACCAACGCCATTATCGAATACTACGGCGAGGGCGCCTCGACCATATCGGCCACCGGCAAGGCAACCATTTGTAACATGGGGGCCGAAGTGGGCGCCACCTGCTCCATCTTCCCGTACGACGAAAATATGGCCGCCTACCTCCGTGCTACGGGCAGGGCCGAAATAGCCACTCTCGCGGATGAACTCGCCACAGGCGGTATGCTCTCGGCGGACCCCCAGACGGCGGCGGAACCGGAAAAATATTACGACCGGATAATAGAGATCGACCTGGGGGCGATCGAGCCCTACCTCAACGGGCCGTTCACTCCTGACGCGGCGCACCGCATTTCGGACTTCGCCCGCGAAGTCGAAGCCAACGGGTGGCCCGCCCGAATGGAAGTCGGGCTGGTAGGATCGTGCACCAATTCCTCCTACGAGGACCTCGCCCGTGCGGCCTCCGTCGCCCGGCAGGCAGCCGCCAAAGGTTTGAAAGCCAAAGCGGAATTTATCGTCAACCCCGGTTCGGAACAGATTTTGCGCACCGCCCGGCGTGACGGCCTTACCGCAGATTTCTCGGCGCTCGGGGCGGTGGTTATGACCAACGCCTGCGGACCGTGCATCGGGCAATGGAAGCGCCACACGGACGACAATACCCGGGCAAACTCGATAGTGACCTCGTTCAACCGGAATTTCGCCAAGCGGGCAGACGGCAATCCCAACACCTATGCATTCGTGGCGTCTGCTGAGATCGTCACGGCGCTGGTCATCGCGGGGGACCTGAGGTTCAACCCCTTGACGGACACCCTCACCAACGACCGGGGCGAACAGGTCATGCTCGACCCGCCAACCGGCGATGCCCTGCCACAGAAAGGCCTTGTGGGCGACAGCGACGGGTATATCGCCCCGCCGCAGGACGGTACGGGCGTGGAAGTATCTATCGATCCCGGCTCAAAACGGCTGCAACGGCTCGAGCCGTTCCCGGCTCTGGACCCGGACGGATTCCGGGAGATGCCCCTGCTTATCAAGGCAGAGGGCAAATGCACCACGGACCATATTTCCATGGCCGGCCCCTGGCTGCGCTACCGGGGCCACCTGGAGAACATCTCGGGCAACATGCTGATGGGTGCCGTAAACGCGTTCAACGGCAAAACCAACTGCGTTCTCAACCGGCTGGACGGCGGTTACGGCGAAGTGTCGGCCGTCGCCCGGGGGTACAAAGAAAATGGGACGGGATCCATTGTCGTGGCCGAAGAGAACTACGGCGAGGGGTCGTCACGGGAACACGCCGCGATGGAACCGCGCTATCTGAACGTGCGGGCCATCCTCGCCAAATCGTTCGCCCGCATCCACGAAACCAACCTGAAAAAACAGGGGATGCTCGCCCTTACGTTCGCGGAAAAGGCGGACTACGACCTGATCCGGGAAGACGATACGTTCACCATAGAGGGGGTCGGGAATATCGAGCCGGGCGTTCCGCTCACCGTAGCCGTTCGCCACAGCGACGGCACGGAAGATAAGATCACGGCCAACCACACCTACAACGACCTGCAGATCGCATGGCTTAAGGCGGGGTCGGCCCTGAATTGCAACACTAACGGTTAAACTTTGCCGCCCGGCCGAGCGGCGGCATACACAGGAAATGGCAGAAATAACGATAACAGACGGCGCTTTGGCCGTACCGGAAAACCCCACCGTCCCGTTCATCGAGGGGGACGGGGTAGGACCCGAGGTCACCGCTTCGATGAGGGCCGTGGTAGACACGGCCGTAGACAATGCTTACGGCGGCTCACGGCGGATAGAATGGACGGAAGTTCTTGCCGGGGGCAAGGCCTGCGACCGTACCGGGAGCTGGCTGCCGGACGAGACACTCGAGGCGTTCCGCCGGTACCTGGTCGGCATCAAGGGGCCGCTGATGACCCCCGTCGGCGGGGGAATGAGGTCGCTCAACGTGGCCCTGCGGCAAACGCTCGACCTGTATGTATGCCTGCGGCCCGTCCGCTGGTTCACGGGCGTCGCCTCCCCGCTCAAGCAGCCGCAGAAAGTCGACATGGTGATCTTCCGGGAGAACACCGAGGATATTTACGCCGGTATCGAGTGGATGGCCGGAACGCCGGAAGCCGAAAAGTTCTACCGTTTCCTTAGCGGCGAAATGGGAGTGAAAAAGGTTCGCTTCCCGGAAAGCTCTTCGTTCGGGGTAAAACCCGTCTCCGAAGAGGGCACCCGGCGGCTGGTACGCTCGGCCCTGCAATACGCCGTGGAAAACAAACTCCCTTCACTGACCCTTGTACACAAGGGCAATATCATGAAATTCACCGAGGGAGGGTTCCGCAACTGGGGTTATGAAACGGCCGAGACGGAATTCCCCGGACAGTGCTATACCATGCGGACCTACGAGAAGACCGCCACCGAATCGGGACGCGAAGCTGCCGAGGCCGCCCTGTCGGCTGCCAGGGCGGCCGGCAAGGTTATAGTGAACGACGTCATCGCCGACGCGTTCCTGCAAAACACCCTGCTCACCCCGGAAAAATACTCGGTGATCGCCACGCTTAACCTCAACGGGGATTACATCTCGGACCAGCTCGCCGCAATGGTAGGCGGCATTGGTATCGCCCCGGGAGCCAATATAAACTATACCACGGGCCATGCCGTCTTCGAAGCCACGCACGGTACTGCCCCGGACATTGCCGGCACGGACGCCGCCAACCCCTGCTCGCTGATACTTTCGGCCGTTATGATGCTCCAATACATGGGCTGGACGGAAGCGGCGGATGCCATAACCCGGGCTATATGCTCCTCGTTTGCCGAGGGGAAAGCCACGGGCGACCTTGCACGCTTCATGGACAACGGGCATGCACTCTCCACAAGCGCGTTCACCGCGCAACTCGTAAACTCTATAAGCAAATAAAAACCGGACGCCATATGAAAACGAACAAAGAAACGAAGAACGACACCGGGCAAAACCCGAACATAGATAACCTGATGGCCAAACTGTCCGACTCCATACGCACCACCAGCAGTATCGACCAGGAGTTGTTCGTGCGTTACAACGTCAAACGGGGCTTGCGCAACGAGGACCATTCGGGGGTCCTGGTGGGTCTGACCACCATCGGCGACGTGGTGGGCTACCAGCGGGTCGAGGGGCAGCCCATCAAAGCCATCCCGGGCCGGTTGCTCTACCGTGGCGTAGACGTGGAGGACCTCGTTAAGGGGCTCTACAGCGAGAAGCGGTTCGGATTCGAGGAGACGGCGTTCCTACTCCTGTCGGGCTACCTGCCCACGCAGGAGGAGTACAGTACGTTCTGCGACCTGTTGGGACGGCAGATGGAACTGGCCCCCAAGATAAAGATGAACATTCTCGAGCTGGAGGGACAGAACATAATGAACATCCTGGCCCGGTGCGTTATGGAACTTTACATCTACGACGAGGACCCGGACAATACCTCGCGGGAACACCTGATACGCCAGTCGGTGGACCTTATCGCCAAGTTCCCGACCATCATAGCCTACGCCTTTAACGCCTATCGGCACAACCGCCGCGGAAAGGCGCTTCATATCCACCACCCCAAGCCGGAACTCTCCATCGCCGAGAACTTCCTGCACATGCTCAAGGGGCGCTACACGGAACTGGAAGCCCGCGTACTCGACCTGTCGCTCATCCTGCACGCCGAACACGGCGGGGGTAACAACTCCTCGTTCACGGTCCGCGTGACCAGCTCGTCCGGCACGGACACCTACTCGTCCATAGCGGCGGCCATCGGGTCGCTCAAAGGCCCGTTGCATGGTGGGGCCAACCTGCAGGTCATCGACCAGTTCCACCACCTCAAAAAGGCCATCTCCGACTGGGAGAACGTGGAAGAAGTGGACGCCTACCTGATGAAAATACTGCGCAAGGAGGTCTACGACCGCAAGGGGTTGATCTACGGTATCGGCCACGCCGTCTATACCATTTCCGACCCCCGGGCCTTACTGCTCAGGGACATGGCCCGCAACCTGGCCAAGGAGAAAGGCCGCGAAAAGGAATTCGCATTCCTCGAACTGCTGGAAGAACGGGCGGTCGAAACTTTCATGGCTTTCAAAGGGAACCAGGTGAACAAGCGGGTCTGCGCCAACGTGGACTTCTATTCCGGCTTCGTCTATGAGATGATCGGGCTTCCGCAGGAGGTCTTCACTCCGCTGTTCGCCATGAGCCGCATCACGGGATGGACCGCGCACCGTATCGAGGAGCTGAATTTCGAGAGCCGCCGCATTATCCGGCCCGCCTACAAGAACGTGATCGAATCGCCCCGGAAATTTATCCCGATATCAGAAAGGTAAAAAGATAAAGGGTAAAAAAAGACGGTTCTTCCTTGCGGGGAAGAACCGTTATTTTTTCCGTTCGGTCTATAGATTGTCTTCCGCGAAATATTCGGCAAAAGAAGTGGCCGTCTCATGGAGCCGCATTGAAACCAGCGACACCCCTGCGGGCAATGCCGAAGCGATGACAGAAGCGAAACGGGGAAGCATATTCTCGCATGTGGGCTGGTAATCCGTTTCGATTATACGGTCGAACCTGCCTTTGAGCGTCTCGAGGAACGCCGAATTTTCCGGTGTTCGGCGCACTACAAGGGAGTGGTCGTACTTGTCCACGATAAGCGACCTGACGATCTTTTTAAGCGCCCCGAAATCCATCACCATGCCGTACTTCGGGTCGGCAGGGTCCGGATTGGGGATGCCCTTGACCGTGACGAACAGCCGGTAGGAATGGCCGTGTATCTGGCTGCACGCCCCGTCGTACCCCTCCAGCAGGTGGGAGGCCTCGAAAGAAAATTCCTTAGTGATCCTGATAATGCTCATACGCCCGTAATGACAACTACCACGCCGAGGCAAACCTATTCCTTGATACTTTCCACATACACCTGCCGGGAGAAAGCCTGCGACAGGGAGATGAACGTCTCGGTATCGGATATGCACGGGATGCTGAGCACGTGTTCGAAGATCGTGCGCATCAGGTGCTCGTTGTTGACGCAGTAGACCTTGATAAGGATATTGTAACTCCCGGTAATGAAATGGCATTCGACTATTTCAGGTATCTCCTTGAGTTTGTTAACCGTCTCGAAGTTCTTCGTCGGGTCCGATATTTTGATGCCGATTATGGCGCAGACGTCGAACCCGAGGGCCGACGAGTCAACTTCGAGCTGGGAGCCGAGAATGACCCCCGCGTCGTCCAGCTTCTTGACCCGTTGGTGTATGGCGGCTCCGGAGATACCGCACTCGCGCGCGATTTCCAGGAACGGCATCCGGGCGTTCTTTATCAGGTACTGCAGTATCTTGCGGTCTATCGCGTCTATATTGACTTTTGCCATGGCATTAGGTATTGATAGGGATTAGGGTTGATATATAATTATTTCAGCACACCGAGCTGCCTGCCGACCTCGACGAACGCGTCAACGCACCGGTCCAGGTCATCGGTGGTATGGCCGGCCGACACCTGCACCCGGATACGGGCCTGCTCCTTGGGCACCACCGGATAATAGAACCCGGTGACGTATATACCCTCCTCGAACAGCCGGGCCGCGAAGTCTTGCGAGAGCTTGGCGTCATATAGCATAACGGCACAAATGGCCGACTGGGTAGGTTTGATGTCAAACCCGGCGGCGATCATCCTGCCCCGGAAATGCTCCACATTGGCGACAAGCCTGTCATGCAGCTCGTCCGACTCTTCCAGCAGCCTGAAAACCTCCAGAGAGGCGCCAACCACCGCCGGCGGGATGGAATTGGAAAACAAATAGGGGCGGGAACGCTGGCGCAGCAGGTCGATTATTTCCTTGTGTCCCGTCGTAAAACCGCCGATAGCCCCGCCGAACGCCTTGCCCAGGGTACCGGTAATAATATCCACTTTCCCGCGCAGGTCGAACAGCTCGGTAACCCCCCGTCCGGTTTTGCCGACCACCCCGGCCGAATGGCATTCGTCCACCATCACCAGGGCGTCGTATTTTTCGGCCAGCTCGGTAATGCGGTCCATCGGGGCCACATTGCCGTCCATCGAAAATACCCCGTCCGTAACGATAATACGGAACCGCTGGGCCTGGGCCAGCTTGAGGCACTCCTCCAGTTCATTCATGTCGGCGTTGGCGTAACGGTACCGCACGGCCTTGCACAACCTCACCCCGTCTATTATCGAAGCGTGGTTCAGCGAATCGGAAATAATGGCGTCCTGCTCCCCGAACAACGGCTCGAAAACCCCGCCGTTGGCATCGAAACAGGCGGCGTAAAGTATGGTATCCTCGGTCCCGAAATAGTCCGCTATGGCTTTCTCCAGCTGCTTATGGATATCCTGCGTACCGCAGATAAACCTCACCGAAGACATGCCGTAACCCCGCTGGTCCATAGCGCGTTTGGCAGCCTCTACGAGGGCCGGATGGTCCGAAAGGCCGAGGTAGTTATTGGCGCAGAAGTTAAGCACCTGCCGCCCGCCCACTGTTATGGCGGCCCTTTGCGGCGACTGGATGATGCGTTCCTGTTTATATAGACCCGCCTCATGGATGGCGGCGAGCTCCTGCGTGAGATGACTTTTCAGTTTACCGTACATGGCGGAATTTAATTTTTGGGTTGTGTCCGTGACCTGTCTATAATCCCATCGGGGTTATTTGCTTACACATTGTTAGCAAAGTTACTATTTATAATAAAAAAACAGACACCCACTCCCGAAATATTCAGCCGTTTATGTAACTTTGAAAGCATTTTTTGCCCGGGCCGTGCAGTCCGCAACCGGAGGCCGCCTACCCTGAGAGTTTTGATTTGGAGAGGCTTTTGCACGGGCCGCCCTATTGGAAATTGTCTAACGTAAAAAATACCAGAAGATGAAATCGATTGACACTTACGATTTTTCGGGCAAACGGGCCATTATCCGTGTGGATTTCAATGTGCCGCTCAACGAAAATTTCGAAGTAACGGACGACACCCGTATCCGTGCCGCTATCCCGACCATTAAAAAGGTGCTTGCCGGCGGCGGCTCGGTTATCCTTATGTCGCACCTGGGGCGCCCGAAAAACGGCCCGGAGGATAAATTCTCGCTTCGCCATATTATCCCGGCCGTGGAAAAGAACCTCGGCGTGAAAGTCGATTTCGCCGGCGACTGCATGGGTGAGGAAGCCGCCCGCAAGGCCGCGGAACTCAAACCGGGACAGGTGCTTCTTCTGGAAAACCTGCGCTTTTATGCCGAGGAAGAGGGCAAACCGCGCGGGCTGCCCGCCGACGCTACGGACGAGCAAAAGGCCGAAGCGAAAAAAGCCCTCAAGGAGAGCCAGAAAAAATTCGTCGAGAAACTGGCTTCCTATGCCGACGTATACATCAACGACGCTTTCGGCACGGCGCACCGCGCCCACGCCTCCACAGCCCTGATCGCCGACTATTTCCCGAACGACAAGATGTTCGGCTACGTCATGGAAAGGGAGCTGAAGGCCATAGACTCGGTGATGGACAATCCGAAAAGGCCGTTCGTGGCCATCATCGGCGGCTCGAAAGTCTCCTCGAAGATAACCATCATCGAAAAGCTGATGGAAAAGGTGGACAGCCTTATTATCGGTGGCGGGATGACCTACACTTTCAAAGCGGCACAGGGCGGCAAGGTTGGCAACAGCCTTTGCGAACCCGAAATGTTCGACACGGCCCTGTCGATCCTTGCCAAAGCCAAGGATAAAGGTATAGAGATGGTCTTCGCCGAAGACGCCCTTTGCGCCGACGCGTTCAGCGAGGACGCCAATACCAAAGAGTGCCCGTCGAACGATATTCCCGACGGTTGGGAGGGGCTCGATATCGGCTCCAAGGCCAAGGTGAGCTTCGCCGAGCATATCAAATCCTGCAAGACCATCCTGTGGAACGGCCCGGTAGGGGTGTTCGAAATGGACAAGTTCGCGACCGGGACTAAAGCCGTCGCCGACGCCATCGTGGAAGCTACGGCCAACGGGGCCTATTCCCTTATCGGCGGGGGTGACTCTGTGGCCGCCATCAATAAGTTCGGCCTGGCCGACAAGGTAAGCTACGTCTCTACCGGTGGCGGCGCTCTGCTGGAATATATGGAGGGCAAGGAACTCCCCGGCGTTGCGGCTATCAAGAAATAACAATAACCGTTTATGTAATTTTACCGGCCCGTCGAAACGGGCCGGTTTTTTTTCGGGCTATTGTGAATTATCCAAAGTAACCGATCTATCTGGCACGTCTCAGGCGTCGATAAGCTCCCGGGTCAGCTGATCGAATCACTTCCCGGACGATCCGATAAACAAAGTTTTATTACCGCTCACGATCTTTCCGCAACAATAAACACTCCTCCCGCATGCCAATCTTTGAAAGCGGGCGGACACGATTCCGCCCGGGTTTGCTTATCTTTGCAAGGCGATGGGTTACCCGGGAAAAAAGATATTGGAAGTCGGCGGCCAAGGCCTTAAAAAGGGCGGGGACGGACCGTATACCTATGTCAGCCTTTTCAGCAGTGCGGGAGTGGGTTGCTACGGGTTCAAGCAGGAGAAATTCGAATGCATCGCCACCGTGGAGATCCTGGAGCGGCGGCTTAAAATACAGGCATATAATAATAAATGCAGGTACCGGTCCGGATATATTTGCGGCGACCTGACAAAAGATGCCGTAAAAAGCAGGGTTTTCGAGCAGATCGAAAAATGGAACAATAATTTCGGTATCTCCGGCCCGGACGTCCTGATAGCCACTCCTCCGTGCCAAGGAATGTCGGTGGCCAACCATAAGAAGAAAGACGAACTGAACCGGAATTCCCTGGTGGTCGAATCCATCAGGCTTACCAAAGAACTAAGGCCCAAATTTTTCCTCTACGAGAATGTGAAGCCGTTCCTGCGGTCAGTTTGCACCGATGTGGACGGGGTAAACAAATCTATCGGGGAGGCCATAACCCAAAACCTCTCGGGCCTCTATAATATCCATTCCCGGGTGTTGAACTTCAAAGAGTACGGCAGTCCCTCCAGCAGGACACGTACCCTTGTGATCGGCGTGCGCAAGGACCTGAGGGATATTACTCCTCTGGACCTGTTCCCCGACCGCGTGGGCGAAGTTACCCTGCGGCAGACCATCGGCCACCTGCCACCGCTGGCGGTGATGGGCGAGATACATCCAGAAGATATTTACCACAATTTCCGCAGTTACACCCCTAATATGGAGAGGTGGATTTCGGGGCTGCGGGAGGGCGAGTCGGCTTTCGACAACCCGGACCCGAGCCGTATCCCGCATACGGTCAAGGACGGCAAGGTGGTTTATAATGCCCGTAAGAACGGGGACAAGTATACCCGCCAGCGGTGGGACCAGGTGGCCCCCTGCGTCCATACCCGCAACGATATCCTGGCGAGCCAGAACACGGTCCACCCGGCGGATAACCGTGTTTTCAGTATCCGGGAACTGATGCTGATGATGTCGGTCCCCTCCGGCTTCAAATGGAGCGCCGTCCCGTACAGGGAACTTAACGGGCTAAGTGAACAGGAAAAGAAAGCGTTCCTGAAAAGCGAAGAGCTCAATATCAGGCAATGCCTCGGGGAGGCCGTACCGACGGCGGTTTTCCGGCAGGTGGCCCGTAAGATCCGGGTGGCGCTGGCGTACGGTTCGGTAACCGAAAACGATATAAAGACAATTATTAAGGAACAGGGTATTGCCGGCCACCGCCATTTGCTGGCGTTCGTCAGCAGGAACAGGGCGCTGGGATTCCCGATGCTGTCCAAGATCGCCGAACTGGCCAACTCCCGCAGGAACACCAATGCGGCCTATTATACCCGCCAGGATATATGCTATAATATCATCGACCGGCTGCCGGAGGCAAACCGTTACCGCAAATTGAGGATCCTGGAGCCGTCTATCGGCGTGGGCAACTTCCTGCCGCTTCTCGCGGCCCGCTATGGGTCAGTCCCGCAGGTAACCATAGACGTAGTCGATATAGACAAACAGTCGATCGCCGTGCTCAAGGAACTGGTCAAAACTCTCGATCTTCCCGGGAACATAACCGTCAACTATATTACGGCCGATTTCCTGTTACATACTTTCGCAGAGCGGTACCAGATCGTAATTGGTAATCCGCCTTTCGGTAAACTCCCGGCCGGCAACCCGCTTCTTTCCCGTTACCGCGAGGGGATGGCGAACCAGGACACCGCGAACATTTTTTCGTTCTTTATCGAAAAATGCCTCCGATTAGGCGATACCGTCTCGTTGATCGTACCCAAGAGCCTGCTCAGCGCTCCCGAATTCGACAAAACCCGAGAAGCGATGTCCCGGTACCGTATAACGGATATCATAGACCACGGGGAAAAAGGGTTCAAAGGGGTTAAGATCGAAACCGTAAATTTTATTATAGATACCTCCGCCAAACCGGGCAAGACCACGGTCAGTTCGCTTATCACCAACCGTGTGGAGACAAAACCGCAGGAATATATCACGGACGGACGGTTCCCCTCCTGGCTGATTTACCGCAACAGGGAATTCGACAGGGTGGCGGACCGGATGCGCTTCGGTATTTTCAATTCTTACAGGGACCGGGTAATCACGAAAAAACTTACAACGACCACCCCCGGTAAATACCGGGTCCTTAAATCCCGTAATATCGGCGATAACCGGATCGTGGATATCGAGGGGTATGACAGCTACATGGACGATATTTCGGGCCTCGACGCAGCCCGTTTCCTCGACCGGGAGAATTGCATACTTGTTCCCAACCTGACCTATTATCCCCGGGCCTGCTTCATGCCCGCAGGGTGTATTGCTGACGGTTCGGTGGCCATCCTTACGACCAAAGACCCCGCTGCCGTTATCACCCGGGAAGACCTCGCTTTTTACGGCTCCGACGAATTCCGTGAATTTTACGCCGTAGCCCGCAACCGTGGGACCCGGTCATTGAACATAGATAACAATTCCGTTTTCTTTTTCGGTATCGCCAATAAAAACGAACCTATAAACAAACCAATTCCGGAAGATATGCGTGAAATTCCGCAGACCGACAGACAGACCCCCGCCCAGATGGTTAAAACCCACCTGTCGAAAGTAAACCTCGATATACGGAAGATGGAAGACGCCCGTTTCCTGGACCAGAAATGTACCCCGGACGTAATCGCTTTCATTGCCGACTGTGTGATGAACCTTGCAACGGACGGGCGGTGGTTCACGGTTCGGGATATCTGGGACAGCCAGTATTTCGCTAATGGGATAAAATTGATCTATGGCAAACCCGACCCGTCGGATGAGACGGCCGAGAAAGAATATGACAAAATCATCCGGCAGCCTCTTCGGCTTTTCGATTATGCAGGGTTGCTCGAAAGGAAAACCCAGGGAAATACGTTCTGTTTCCGTATCCGCAACGAAGAAATACTGGATTATATCTCCAGGAATTATCACCACGCGTTCGTTTTCCTGTTGGAATATATCGAAAAATTACTGTACGACAGTAGCCTGAAACGGATCTTCGACAGCTACAAAAATAAACATGACCACGGGAAACCCACCCGGGATGAATTCCTGGATCTGAAAGCATATTTCAAACGATACCTTTGGGGCCACACCCGCATAAAGGGTAATTACGAACCGGATAGGATCTTCCCCAAAATATTGAACGTATTGGCGGTCCAATACCAGTTATACGGGGCGGTAAAAGGCAGCATATCCAGAGATATTTTCACGTTTTCCGACCTGATGTACAACCGGAAGAACTGGCGTGACGCCAAAAAACAGAAAAGCCTCACCCGGCAGCAGGCAGCGGCCCTGATCCCGGAAGAGGACCTGACAATGATCAGTAGGGCATACCTTGTGCAGAAAGCTAAAGGGCTTGTGCGCAGGCTGCATGCCGAGAGCGAAGTCCGGGACCAGTGGGCCAACGGGGACGCCACCCAGGTACACCATATCTTCCCGGAAAAGGACTTCCCGCAAATCGCGCACTTTCCCGAGAACCTTATCTGCCTTACGGCCACCCAGCACTTTACCAAAGCGCACCCCAATAATAATACCCAGTCCGTCAACCGGGATTACCAGATGACCTGCCTGCTCTCCAAAGCCGACAGTATCGAACGGTCCATCCGGACGGACGGGGACAAGAACTATAGCAAAGAGCGGTTCCTGCAGGTGATCGAAACGGGCCTGGACCTTGTACTGGACCCGGGTCTGGAGTTCCGGGAAATAAAGTTAATTTTGATCGAATATTATAATAACCATTAATTTTTTTAATTATGTATAAACCCCATTTCGGCTCTAAAAAACAGATCAGAGTTAAAGACGAACACGAATATTATGAACTGCTGGGTTATCTGGCAAAATCCGACGGCACCTCTTCTTTAGTCTGGGAACATAATGAGGAACAAGGTGCCTGGGCAAGTGAAGGCCGGATTCATTTAAACTCTCCTCTCGTACCGGTATCTGCTTACCTTTCCAAAACTGCGGGGGTAGGAAATGTCCACTCCAGAGTTAATTGTAATGAGTTTGTGGAAAACTTAGCAAATAATCATGGCTTTGTAATGGGGCCCATTCAAGATAAAAAGAAAATAGAGGCGACTGTTCCACAAGAATATCTGGCAGATTTTCAAAGGGGATTATCATTATGATCCCGAGATGATGTCTTAACGTAATATTTTATACTATATTTGCACCTGCATTGGCCCTGCGGGGCCGGTGCAGGCAAATATTTGTGGAAAGATTTGGTTGATTGCTACCACGTAAAAAAATTGCTAAAACAGCATTCTTTTTCTCTTAGCCTCGTTTCCAGACCATACCTTTCCCGTTTAAAATTATAAAAACCGATTTTAAAATGGGATTTCTATTCACGTCGGAATCGGTGTCCGAGGGACACCCCGACAAAGTTTCCGACCAGATCTCGGACGCCATCCTGGACGAGTTCCTGCGCCGCGACCCCGAATCCAAAGTCGCATGCGAAACGCTATGTACCACGGGCCTGGTGGTAGTGGCCGGGGAAGTACGCTCCGAAGCCTACGTAGACGTTCAGGCCACCGCCCGTAGCGTTATCAACCGCATCGGATATACCAAGAGCGAATACCGCTTCGACGGCGACTCCTGCGGGGTGCTGTCGGCCATCCATGAGCAGTCGCCAGACATCAACCAGGGAGTCGTGCGGGATTCGGCGGACGAACAGGGCGCCGGGGACCAGGGCATCATGTTCGGGTACGCCTGTAACGAGACCAAAGAGTTCATGCCCGCCACCCTTATCCTGTCGCATGTCATCCTCAAAGAGTTAGCACGTATCAGGCGCGAGGGAGAGGTGATGACCTATCTGCGGCCCGATTCCAAAAGCCAGGTAACCATCGAATACGGCGACGACGGCAAGCCCCTGCGTGTGCATACCATCGTTGTATCCACCCAGCATGACGAGTTTATCCTGCCACTGGACGGCCGTGACGAGAAGCAGGCGGAGGCGGCGATGGGTGAACAGATACGGCTGGACGTGCAGAATATCCTTATCCCGCGCGTGAAAGCCCGCCTGGAAAAGGTACACGATAAGCTGGCCGACCTTATAGGGGACGACTATATACTGCATGTCAACCCGACCGGCAAATTCGTTATCGGGGGTCCGCACGGGGACACCGGCCTGACGGGCCGCAAGATAATCGTGGACACCTATGGGGGCCGCGGTGCCCACGGCGGCGGGGCGTTCTCGGGTAAGGATTCCTCCAAGGTAGACCGCTCGGCCGCATACGCGGCTCGGCACATAGCCAAGAACCTCGTAGCGGCGGGCGTCGCGGACGAAGTTCTCGTACAACTCTCCTATGCCATAGGGATAGCCCGGCCGCTGAGCATATATGTCAACACCTACGGGACCTCGAAATTGACCGGCGTCACCGACGGGGAGATCGCCGTCCGTATCGGCCGCATGTTCGACCTGCGCCCGGCCAAGATCGTGGAACGGTTCGGCCTGAAGAATCCCATATTCGAAGCCACCGCCTCCTATGGTCACTTCGGCAACCGCCCGTTCACCCAAATGGTCAAAGTATGGCAAAACGGCCGGCAGACAGAAAAAGAGATTCAATTCTTCGGCTGGGAGAAACTCGACGAAGTGGAAAATATAAAGGCGGAGTTCGGCCTTTCATAAGGTCCCGATGCTATAATCAAGCCGGCTATGATAGCCGGCTTTTTTGTATGGGTTTGAGGTTATATTTCTGCGGCTCCGTCGGTGGCACTCCCTAAAAAGGCGTCACTGAATGCAAAATAACATCATTGCGAACGTAGTGAAGCAATCTCTTTCTCTACTTCCCGTCATTGTGATGGCTGAAAGCCCGAAGCAATCTCTGCTCTCTCTCCCCGTCATTGCGAACGCAGTGAAGCAATCTCCATCCTTGTATTACCATGAAGATTGCCGCGTTGCTACGCTCCTCGCAATGACAAGGTGTTAAAGGTCATATTAATGACGGCAGGGTTGGCAATAGATTGCCGCATCGCGTCATTTCTTGCAATTTCAGTTGTTAATGCCTTGCGCATCATCCTTTCATATCTTTTCCACTTTTGCTTGTCCAAAAGTGGAGCAAAAGACACCGCCTCGCCGGGG
>JAJQED010000006.1 GCA_021201825.1 Alistipes sp. | reverse complement strand
ACCAAATAAGAAAAACAAAGACTCCGCACTGAGTATTAAAGTTCTGCTACGCAACCGAGCCAACCCCTTGGGTTGGCGAGCTCACTGCCCGTAGCCCGCAGTCAGCCGCAGGCTGGTGCGGATAAAGCGCAGGGCAGTAACAGGCGGGAAGACATAACCGACCAAATAAGAAAAACAAAGACTCCGCACTGAGTATTAAAGTTCTGCTACGCAACGAACTGAAAAGCCGTTCGCACGGTAGTCAGCGGTAGCGGGGTAGACGCCGCCCGAGTTGATGTACAGGTTGCTCACGCGCTCTGTATGGGAAGCCGCATGTGATGCCGACCAGTAATAGCCGTACATAGATGAGTAGTCCATAACACCGGTATCCCTGACTCGATAACCCGCCGCCGGGTAGTAACCCAGCTGGTGTGCATAGCAATTTAAAGCGGCCACTGGATTGTTTCGCCGTGCCGGACGGTTCGAGGCAAAACCTACAAGCCGACCGGAGCCGAACGGCACGGGAAACCTGTTATAACCGGAAACCCAACAGTTCCCGGTGGGCCGCTGAATTTTAAGACCCATCTTCCCGCAAGCATACCGGCAGGAACTCGGGGCTGTATCCGACAGTGCGGAGCCTTTGTTAATTTCCTCATTTAAAAAAAATAGAAACACGCCGAACGGTAAAAAAGGAACGCAAGCAGGGTATAAATGATAACGACCCAGCCGTAATTTCAGTTCCATTGCGGGTTTTTCGCGGCCATGTAAAGGAACCCGGCAATGGCAAAGACGGGTGCCGCCAAAATATAGTAGAAAATGACATAGGGCACAGCGATGTGCAAGGTAAGAAGATCGCCACCGGCCAGTTTCAGGACCGCATAAACCAACACGGTTCCCACCGAAAGGATAACTGCCGGGGCGGCAGTAAGGTAGAAAGAAAACAGTATCGGGTTGCGTGTTTTCATCGTTACTACGGTTATCGTATGGTTTGCCGGGAGTTGCCGGATGAAATTTTATGGTAATACTTGGCCCACCTTTTGCCGTCGTTCCCGATTCCCGGGTCTGTGTCGTCGAATAGGGTATAGACGTTCCGGGTGCCGTCCGGGTTCCGCGACCGGGAGGTTACCGTGGCGCTCCATTTGGCCGGATCATACTCACAGGCTCGGAACGTTACCCCGCCAATATAGTGTGCCGCATAGTCCGGATACCCGTAATTCCGGTCTCCTTTACCGAAGATACGGTCGGTGACATACCTGTACCTGTAAAACAGGATGGAGTAAGAGGCGATATCGCCCCGGGCCTTTATATTTTCGAGTGGTATCCCCTCACGGGAATAATAGTCGAGGATCATCTCGATATCCGCGTTTTCACTGCCCGGTGGATGCCGCACGAGGACTATCTGATTCAGTTCCACTTTGCCGGGACAATTACTTGCGGGTTCTTCCCGGGGCACCGTAGCCACGAAGTTTTCCTGCACGAAGAACTCATATACCAGACAAAGGCATAGGGTAAGGAGTAGATATCGCAGTGTGCTTTTCAAGGTGTTACATTTAGCGTACTAACGGCCGCCGGCAGATACGCAAGTCGTTGAACGGATATGTAAAGTTAACCATTTACGCATATTGTAGAGCGCCGCGGGAGAGCGCCTTTCCGTCTGGGCGGCATAAAGCATTGTGTGTTAGAGTATTGTAAAAAACAGATATTTTTTTTGTAAGATCCGCCCCGGCGGCGGCATTATCTTTATACGATAATAAAAGGTATATTTGTAATGGTCCGGGTAAAAAACGCCCGGTGGCGCAGGCATAAATTGAAAGTATCGGCACATACGGTAGAAAAGTTGGCGCAGGGGGACCATGCCGCATTCGAGACGCTGTTCCTGGTCTATTTCGTAAAGGTAAGGTCGTTCGTCGCTTCGCTCGTCCGCTCGGACGGGGATGCGGAAGAGATCGCACAGGATATCTTTGTCAAGGTTTGGGAGAACCGCCGGAACCTGGATCCGGCCCGGCCGATCGACTCCTACCTGTATACTTCGGCTAAGAACGCATCGCTCAATTTCCTCAAACACAAGTATGTCCACGACGAATTTGCCAGGAGTATCCTTGCCGATGCGGCGGTATCGGTCGACGGAGGGCAGATGATAGAGGCGCAGGAGACCCAGCTGTTGATAGATATGACAGTGGCCGGGATGCCCGAACAGCGCAGGAAGATATACCGGATGAGCCGGGTCGCGGGCAAGACAAACGACGAAATTGCTATGGAACTCGAAATTTCCCGTAAAACGGTGGAGAACCAGTTAAGTCTGGCTATCAAGGATATAAAGCGGGTGTTGTCGCTGTTCCTCTTTTTTCTCGTATAATTTTCGAAAAAAAATCACGGGCCGGCCGGGAGTTTTTCCCCGCCCGGTTGTATTATATATGTTAAGGCAACGAAAATGACTGCTCGTAAAGGAAAACCGGAAGCGGCGGAACTGGTAAAAAAGTTCTTCGAGAAAAGGTATCCCGCAGATATCGAAAGGCGTTTCCATCTCTGGCTCCTCAGCGGGGAGAACGGCAGGGAAAAGGAGCAGGCCCTCGAGAGTATGTGGGAGGCGGTGCCTTACGGAAAGGTTTCGGATGCCAGGAGTTCTTTGAGGGAGGTAAGGGAAAAGCTGGGCTTCACGGTATCGTCACGCAGGCGTTTGCCGGCCTTAGTGCTTAGGGTAGCGGCCGTAGTGATCCCCCTGATGGTGATCGCGGCGGCAGTCCTCATGCGCCAGCAGTACAATGCAGCGACCGACAGCCAGGCAGTTTATCTGCAGGCGTACGCGGGCGGTAGTGCGGCCCTGCCGGATGGTACCGTCGTCAATGTAAAAGAGGGGATCGTTACCTATCCGGAAGTTTTCAGTGGCGATGTGCGCAGGGTGAAATTCGAGGGTACGGCTTTCTTTACGGTGAGTGCAGGCGCCGCGAACCCCTTTATAATTGAGGGGCCGCTGGTTACCGTCCGGGTGACCGGGACGCGCTTCCTCTTTACGGCGGCCGGAGCCGACCGGATTTCGAGGGTTTCGCTTGTCGAGGGTACGGTAGATATATTTATAAACGGTGCCGACCCTGTACACCTGACCGAGGGCAACCAACTGACCTACGACCCGCAGACCGGGCGCATCGAGATAACGGCATTGCCCGCGGCGCTTTTGACGGCGGAGGGTTTCACCACCGGCAGGCTGAATTTCTCCGGAGCGACGCTCGAAGAGATCCTACGTGCCGTAGCACTGGCCCACGGGCTCGAGATTGAGATGGAACCTGGCTTCGGCGGCAGCAAGACCTATGAAGTGAAATTCACGGGCGAGGAAGACATTGAACAGATTATCGGGATACTCCGATTACTGACAGAAGACTTTGACTACCAGTTAGATCGCAGATCTATTTATATAGAGTGATAACGTAGTGGATGTATTAAAGAATTATTTAATAAGCATTTTATAGTTAATAGGTTCTTTAGCCCCTTTATTGGCGGACGGGAAAGTGTAAAAACTTTCCCGTCTTTTTTATATTTTTGCACTACGGGCAGGCACCGAATAGAAACGGGCCTGCTACGGAATAACCCGAACGCGAATTACCGATGGGAAGCAGGAAAGGAATTATCCTGGGTGTTGTCATTGTTTTATGGGCCGTAGGCACCGGCAGGGTCTATGGAGCGCAAGCGGTGGAATCTCCGCCGTGGTTTGCGGGGTTCATCTCCCAGGTCGAGGAGCGCACGGGGTTCTCAATAGCCTATTCGGCAGAGGATATACAAATCACCGGAAATACATACCCACAGACGGACGGCCTCGGGGCGGTGGAGGCATTGCGCATGGTGCTCGAGGAGAGTAAATACAGGATACTTGTCTCAGGAAAACACGTGATAATAAGGAGAAAACAACCTGGTACCAGTGATCCGGACGCTAAGCCGCATACGGATTACGGCACAACTGCAGACGGTAGGGTGGGAGCCAGCGGCATTTCACACCGATCTGTTCCGGCGACCAATCCCGGTTCGGGATCGACCGGTATTCCGGGCTTCGGCAATTCAGGTCAGCATCCGGCCGGTTCCGATAACGCGGCAGGTTCGGTAAGCAGTGTTCTGCATCCGTCCGTAGTTTTCGAGGATTACGGCACTGCCGGTTCCGCCCCGGAAACTATTTATCCGGAAAAAGGGCAGGCCGATCCGCATAATCCTATTCCCGTCCCGGTTGAAAGCGGTCCGGAGAAAAAATCCGCCCCTGCCGACGGCACGACTTCGGACGATCAACGGCTACTTATAATTCGGGACAGGAAGATCGTCGACACGGTAAGCTACCGTGAGGTCAAAAGGCGTCAATAATCTGGGGCTTTCTACATTTCGGGTCCGATTCAAAATACAGGTCCTGAACAAAGTCCCCGCACAGACGGAAAGGCCCCGAGTTCCTGCTGCACGTTGCGAAGTCCTCGGATTCGATATCGTCGATTTGTGTCCGAAATGAACGGGGCAACCCGGTCCCGTGTTTGTGTTGAATAACAAAGGCTCCGCACTGACGGAAACGACCCCGAGTTCCTGCCGTCGTTGCGTGGTCCTCAGCTTCAATATCATCGCTCTGTTCCCCGGGACTGTTCGGCATTTTACAGAGGTATATATAAAGGCACGGGGCCTACCCGGTCCCGTGTTTGTATTGAATAACAAAGGCTCCGCACTTACGGATACAGCCCCGAGTTCCTGCCGGTAAGCTGGCAGGAAGATGGGTTTTAAAATTCAGCGGCCCACCGGGAGAGGTATTTGCGCTTCCGGTTATAACAGATTTTCCGTGCCGTTCGGTTCCGTGCGGCTTTTAGGTTTTGCCACGGACCGTCCGGCACGGCGAAACAATCCAGCGGCCGCTTTAAATTGCTGTGCAACGCCAGCTGGGTTACTACCCGGCGGCGGGTTTGCGGCTCTACACTACCGGGGTAGTGAGCGGTACTTCTACCGCCGGCTACTATTGGTCGGCGTCACAGTCCGCTAATACATCCAACCCCGAGCGTTCGAGCTACCTGAGCATCAACTCGAGCAACGTCTACCCCGCTAACTACAACCCACGTGCGTACGGCTTATCGGTTCGTTGCGTAGCAGAACTTTAAACACGGTGCGGAGCCTTTGTTTTGTTATTTAATTG
>JAJQED010000001.1:92170-111447 GCA_021201825.1 Alistipes sp. | reverse complement strand
TCCCCGTTTCCTGGCAAATCCGGGAAACGGCAAGAGCGGGGTTTATATGATTCCCGGCGGGTGGCTCAGAGTGCCGCTGTGACCTGCTCCCCGGCAAGAGGTGCGGAAACGCGGCCGATCCGGCCAGATGTACGGAAACGGCAAGAGCGGGGTTTATATGATTCCCAGCGGGTGGCTCAGAGTGCCGCTATGACCTCGCTCCCCGGAGATGGTTCCGGTAACGATACGAAGAATTAAATACAGAAATATGAAAAGGATATTTGCAACGACAGTGCTGTCGGCCCTGGTTATGGGGACGGCACTTGCGCAGGAGCTGCGCTCGCCCGACGGGAACCTCCGGCTGGAATTCTCGCTCGACGGCGAGGGCACTCCCATCTACACCCTGCAGTACAAGGGGCAAACCGTTATCGCGCCCAGCATGATGGGCTTCGAACTGGCCCGTACGCGCCCGGAATCCTCCTCCCTGCACGACCGGTTTACGGTAGCTTCGGTCGATACCGGCACGTTCGACGAGACCTGGGAACCCGTATGGGGCGAGGAACGGCAGATACGGAACCATTACAACGAGATGGCCGTAAGCCTGCGGCAGGACCCCGGCGGGCGGGAAATGGTGATCCACTTCCGGCTGTTCGACGACGGACTGGGGTTCCGCTACGAATTCCCCGCCCAGCGCCGCTTCTCCTACTTCGTGATACAGGAAGAGTTGACCCAGTTCGCCATGACGGGCGACCACACGGCTTTCTGGATACCGGGCGACTACGACACCCAAGAATACGACTATACCACCTCGCGCCTGTCCGAGATAAGGTACCTGTCCGAGAAAGAGATAACCAAGCAGGGCCACGCTTCGCAGTCGCCGTTCTTGCCCACGGGGGTGCAGACCGCCCTGCAGATGAAGACTGACGAGGGGCTCTATATCAACCTGCATGAGGCGGCGCTGGTCGATTTCCCGTGCCTCTATCTCGAACTGGACGACCAAAACATGGTTTTCAACGCCAACCTCACCCCGGACGCGCTCGGCTTCAAGGGCTTTATGCAGACCCCGTGCACCACGCCGTGGCGCACCGTGATCGTGAGCGACGACGCACGGGATATTCTCGCGAGCCGCATCACCCTGAACCTCAACGAACCGTGCAAGATCGAGGACACCTCGTGGATCCACCCCATAAAGTATATGGGCGTATGGTGGGAGATGATAACCGAGATGAGTTCGTGGGCCTATACGGACGATTTCCGGAGTGTGAGACTCGAACTTGCCGACTACGAGACCGCTACGCCCAATGGCCGCCATGGTGCGACTACGGAGAACGTGAAGAAGTATATCGACTTCGCCTCGGAGCATGGCTTCGACGCGGTGCTCGTGGAGGGCTGGAACATCGGCTGGGAAGACTGGACGGGCCACACCAAGGACTACGTCTTCGACTTCGTGACCCCCTACCCCGATTTCGACCTGCCGGGTATCCGCGATTATGCCGCCTCGAAAGGTATCGAGATGATGATGCACCACGAAACTTCCGGTTCATCGCGCAACTACGAACGCCACCTGGACGCGGCTTACCGCTTTATGAAAGAAAACGGCTACAACAGCGTTAAGAGCGGCTACGTGGGTGATATCCTGCCCCGTGGCGAACACCACTACGGCCAATGGATGGTCAACCACTACCTCTATGTCGTACAGGAAGCGGCCAAACACCAGATCATGGTGAACGCCCACGAAGCGGTACGCCCCACGGGCCTCTGCCGGACCTACCCCAACCTGATAGGTAACGAATCGGCCCGGGGAAGCGAATTCCAGGCGTTCGGGGGCAACAACCCCAACCACACCACCATCCTGCAGTTCACCCGCCTGATCGGCGGCCCGATGGACTACACCCCGGGGCTGTTCGAGATGGATATCAGCAAATACAACCCCCGCAACACCTCCAAGGTGAACGCCACCCTCGCCAACCAGCTCTCGTTGTATGTCACCATGTACAGCCCCCTGCAAATGGCGGCCGACCTGCCGCAGACCTACGGCAAGTTCCTGGACGCATTCCAGTTCATAAAGGACGTGGCCATCGACTGGGAAGTGAGCCGTTACGTGGAGGCCGAACCGGGAGAGTATGTGACCATAGCCAGGAAAGAAAAGGGGGGCGACCGCTGGTTCGCAGGCTCGACGAACGGCAACGAGCCGCGCCAGTCCGTGCTGGATTTCAGCTACCTGGACCCGGGAACCACCTACCTTGCCACCGTCTACTCGGACACACCGGAGACCGACTACAGGGAGAACCCGCAATCGTACGAGATAAAACGCTATTTGGTAACCAGCGCTTCGACCCTGAAACAGTATTGCGCCCCGGCCGGCGGCTATGCCGTGAGCATCGTCCCGGTAACGGAGGACACCCCGACCAAAGGCATAAAACGGCTTAAATAATTTACAGGTCTGCCGGCGGCTTGCGGGCCCGCCATAGTCCGGAATCTTAACACAGATCTATGGGTTAGACAACGGCTTCCGGGCCGGTCACAAACCGGCAGGTATAGCACAGATCAATAGGTTAGTCAATGATTTACAGGTTAGTTAGCACGAACCGCCCCGGGGCTTATACGGCCCGGGGCGGTTTTGCTTGCGAGGGTAAAGGCCGATTTGAGAAGCCGTTCGGGAAAATTATTGCGGGGAGGCACGATATAAAAGGAGGGAAACCCTTAATGAAATATTTTTTATTCGTGCCTTTTTGCCTTATATTTGTACTGGATACGGTACAGATTTTGGTGCCGATTACAGTACATAAAAGGGATAGCCATGGTATTTATAACTATAACGGAATTCCGGCGTAACTACGTGAAATACATCGACCTCTCGGCCCGGACCCGGGTGATGGTCAAGGCCGGCAAACGCATTTTCGAGATATTGCCGGAAGAAAAAATAACGGACAGCGGCCATTACAACCCGCAGTTTTTAGACAAGGTGGCCGCCGCTGAAAGATCGATCGAGGAAGACGGGGGTAAAACCCTCACTTCCCAAGACATAGCCCGTATTCTGGGGGTATGAAATATAAACTTATTTTCTCGGGGCAGGCATTGGCGGACCTGGAATACCACCCGCGGGCGGGCGACACAGGTATACTTAAAAAGATCGTCAAACTGACTTCCGAGTTGGAAGAGCATCCGGCAACGGGTACCGGTCAGGTAGAGCAGCTAAAATACGAGTTATCCGGCAAATGGTCCCGCCGTATCAGCCAGTAGCACAGGTTAGTTTACGGCATCGACGAAGCTACCGGGACGGTATTTATATATAGTCTTGCAGGTCATTATTAACCGGTGATATTCCGGGCGCAGGTTTCGACATTCCAGACATGGCTTCCTAAGGCCAAGATAGCGGGTGTCGTTCCTGCGCTATTTACAGGAAAGCCGTCCCGCCGGGGTTAATCGCTATTCTATATTCGCCCGGCCGGTTATTTTTTATTTACGGGAGGGAACAGTTCGGAAAAATCGCAGTCGAAGTCTTCTGCGATAAGGAACAGATGATGGGCGGAATACTTTTGATGGGAGTTAGGATTTTCCACCATCGCTACAAATGAATAAGAAGTATCAATGATAACAGCAAGTTGGCGTTGAGAGATTTTCAATTTCTTACGCAAGCACTTAACATTCTCAATAATTACTTTGTCCGTTTCTGTTCTCATTGAACCTTAAAGCATTATGCGAATTAAATCAAATCACATAACTTAGCGCTCTCCAGTGGAGAGCTATTTGAAACTCACTTTATATTGAATACTATGCTATCTTTGTGGAAACATATGAATTCGCTTTGATCTTATAAGCGAAAAGAAATAAAGGGTAAACGACCTTTATGCCACCTCTAAACTTAGGAAATTTAGCCCGGCGTAAAAGTTGTTGAAACCCACGGGTATGCCTCGGGCCTTTGCGGACCGGGGCTATCCCTGGGCGCAGGACAACATACCGGGCGAGGCATCCTAAGGCCTTGAGGTGGGTGTTGTTCCTGCGCTATTTTTTCCGGGCGCGGGGTTTTAACGAATCCTAAATCCCTAAACTTATGAAAACCCGCCATAACGCATGGCCGCGTATCGAGGCGGTTATGGAGCATTACCGATTCCACCCCGTCCTTGCATTCGCACGGCACCTGGGGCTTACCCGCGGAGAAAACCTCTACCAGATAAAACGGGGCAACAACGGCATCAGCCGTGAAATGGCCGAACTGATCTCTGCTCGCCTGCCCGAAGTAAGCAAAGGCTGGCTGCTGACCGGCGAGGGGGAGATGATGCTCGAGATGAAAATACACCCCATCCTGAAACAGGTAAAAGCCGTCCCGTTCTACGCCGATTTCCCTGTACGAGGCCCACCCGCCGAACCGGACAGGATGCTCTACTTCTCAAAGGAACTAGTGCACGATGCGGACTTCGCGGCAAGGTGCCATACCGACGAGTTACTGCCGGTCTGTAAGAAAGATCACCTCCTGTTTTTAAAAAGATGGTCGTTACGGGACCCCGTTATCTTCGGGGAGCTATATTTCGTGATAACCGACTATGCCGGCCTCTACCGCATTATCCGCCGGGCAGCGGGTAGCGGCTACATCAACCTTGTCTGCCCCAACCGGAAAAAATACGACACCCTGAATATCCCCATTATGGACCTTAAGAAACTCTATCTGGTGATGTGACGGGAGACGGGAAGCGAAAGGAGTAACGGGGGTTGCTTGAAAGAGACGGGAGGAGACGGGAAGAGACGGGAAGAGACGGGAAACGATAGGAGGACGAGAGAAAACGGGAGGAGAGGAGATAGATGGAAGCGACGGGATCGCGGGAAAAACAAAAGCGCCCGACCATTGGGTCGGGCGCTTTTTTGTGCCCAGAAAAGGACTCGAACCTTCACGTCATCACTGACACTCGCCCCTGAAACGAGCGCGTCTACCGATTTCGCCATCTGGGCATTACCCCGATTCGGGACTGCAAATATAATAAAATTTATTTACCACAAACCCCTGCCGCAGAATATTTCCCGTGCGGGAAGGTATAACCCCGTGCTGTACTGGGTTTTACGGTTGGTCGCGGAGATTCGGTCGGCAGTTGTGTAAACGCCCGGGGACCGGCATGTCGTAATATAGCGCCCTGAACGATAAAACCCGGTAACCATGAAACTTACGCTCCGACGCCGGTTCTTCGGCGATAATTACACCGTCGGGACCCTCCTCGTAGACGGCCAACCCTTTTGCGACACCCTCGAAAATACCGACCGGGGGCTGGACTCCGGGATGTCCCCGGAGGAGGTCCTCACCAAGAAGATCTACGGCCAAACGGCCATCCCCACCGGCACATACCCGGTCACGGTGACCCCCTCGCCACGCTTTAAACGCCCCCTGCCGTTCCTGTACGGGGTGCCCGGGTTCGAGGGGGTGCTGATCCATGCGGGAAACACCCCGGCCGACACTGCCGGATGTATCCTCGTGGGCGAGAACCGCGCCCGGGGCCGGGTGCTCGATTCCCGCGCCTGGGAAAACCGCCTGCTGGAACGCCTCGAAAACCAAAAAGATATAACGATCGAAATTATAAGGATATGAAAAACACGGCAAAAAACCTGGTCATTGCCCTGCTTCTGGGCATTATATTTTTCCAACACATCCGCCATGGCGGCGGCCCCGATAAGCTGGTCCACCGAACGGTGGATACGGTCCGCGTAAGGGATACCGTAAGGGTCGTCGAACCGACCCCAGTCTATATCACCCACGTACGGGTGGATACCGTACGCATCCCCGTTACCATGGACCGGGCTACCGTGTATGGTAGCGTACCGACCGGCCCGGCCACCGTGAGAACATCCGGGGACCCCGGGACCAGGGTTATCAGTGCCGGCTCTGTGGACCCGCATGGATTTTTTACCATAAGCAAAAGCCTTGACCGTGAGGGCGATGCCTCTCCGGCAAGAGTTGTAATGACACGGAATTGCAACGGGAAAGGGAATCGGAACGCCATTGGGATAAAGGACCATCAGACCGGCACGGATATAGCGGGATCGTACGAATCGGGTAACATTAACGTGTGGGGATATCGGCCCGCCATACCAACGGGCAAAGGTGCCGGAACCTTAACGGCCGGGGTGTATACCTCGGAAAAATTTACCAATGGCTGCAACTACCCCTTTTTAATGCCTGTCGGCAACGGGACCACGCCTTTTCAGGGCCGTTTACACCAAGACGGGAATAAGGACAACTTTTCCGGGATCGTTAAAAAGCAGCTTCCCGCGACCTCTGCTTCGGGAATAGCCATACCGGATGATATTTACCGGGAGGATGATCCCGCAATTACGGTTATCGGCAAAGACAACGGCAACCTGATAGCCGGCATCCCCATATCTCAAAAAGTTTACGAGGGAGAGAACTACCGCGCCGTGGTCGAGGGATTCAATGCGCGGTTAACCGAGATAGAGGTATTTCCTGATACCTACTACATCACCGACCGTGAAAAACACCTCGTCCGCAAGCGCCCCCGGTTCGGGGTCGGCCTGCAGGCAGGGTACGGAATAACCGCCGGGCGGCCCGCACCTTACGTCGGAGTCGGCATCCAATACAACCTATGGACGTTCTGACCCTGGCCCGCCCGCCCAATGCACGGGCAGCTGCCGGACCGATCGGTCCGGCAGCTGCCCGGTGTGCATCAATAAAGCGGGTCGAATCTATTTCGCCGGCCCGGCGAACCCTCCGGAAGCTACTTCGTTACCGAAATGCGCACCGCGTTCATGCCGCGCTGGCCCCTTTCGATCTCGAAGTCGACTTTCTGCCCCTCCTTAATATCGGCCGGGGCGGAAGAGATATGGAAAAAATATTTTTCTGTGGTCGCAAGGTCCTTAATGAACCCGTAGCCCTTGTCGCTGTTGAAATACTCGACCCTCCCCTTAAGGATGTCGGGCCCGGTGTCCTCTTTCTTGGGCACCGAAATTTCAATCTCGTCCAGGCTGATCTCCTCCCTGGGGCCGTCCTCGGGCTTGGTGTCGGTCAACATCCCGTTTTCGTCCACATAGGCGATCATGTCGTCCAGCGACCCCGAACCGGCCGTGGCTTTCCTTTCGTCCTTGCGTTTCTGTTTCTGGAGGCGCTTAGCCTTCTTCTTTTTTTCGTTCTCCCTTTTTCCGAATGATTGCGATCCTGCCATTTATATGTTCTCTCGTATTGGTTTTCAGGCCTGGTGGAGGATCATCTCCATCTTTTTGCCCATAAGTTTCTGGATGTCGTTGACTTTCATGTGTTCGTCCTGCGAACAGAAAGTAAGCGCGGTGCCGGTGTGGCCGGCGCGGCCGGTACGGCCGATGCGGTGCACATAGGTCTCGGGAGCGTCGGGCAGGTCGTAATTGATCACGATCTGCAACTCCTTGATGTCGATACCGCGCGAAGCGATATCGGTGGCTACCATCACCTTGACCTTACCCGCCTTGAAGTCGTTCAGCGCTTTCTGCCTCTGGCCCTGCGACTTGTCGCCATGGATGGCCTCGCTCTGGATGCCCGCCCTCTTTAGGGTGCGCGAAATATTGTCCGCGCCGTGTTTCGTGCGCGAGAAGATCAGCACCGATTTCTCCCTTTCCTTTTTGAGGACCGAGATAAGCAACCCTTTCTTCTCGGGTTTCTCCACAAAGTAGATGCACTGCTCGATGGTGTCGGCGGCAGAGTCCACCGGGGCCACCTCGATGCGCACCGGGTCATGCAGGATGCTCCGAGACAGGGCCACAATATCGTTGGGCATAGTGGCCGAAAAGAAGAGTGTCTGGCGCTTTTTGGGGATCAGCGGCAGCAGGCGCCTGATATCGGCTATAAAGCCCATATCGAGCATCCGGTCGGCCTCGTCCAGCACGAAATGCGTAAGCCCGCCCAGCTTGATATGCCCCTGGCGTATCAAATCGAGCAGCCGGCCCGGGGTGGCGATAAGGATATCGACCCCGTTGCGCAGTTTGTCGGTCTGCGGCCCCTGTTTCACACCGCCGAATATGGCCGTGTGCCTCAGGCCGGTATGGCGTCCGTAGTCGGTGAAGCATTCGCTAATCTGCAGGGCGAGCTCCCGGGTGGGCGTGAGTATCAGCGCCCGGATAGCCCGGTTGTCCCTGGCCCGGCCGTGCGAACGGCCCCGGCGGTCGCGGCGGTTTTCCTGTTGTATGGTTTCCTGCGGCTGTTCCGGGGCGGCCTGCGGCTCGGTGGCCCGGCTCTCCATAAGGTGCTGCAGTATGGGTATAGCGAAAGCGGCCGTCTTGCCGGTACCTGTCTGGGCTATCCCGAAAATGTCCCTGCCCTGCTGAACCACCGGAATGGCCTGCTCCTGTATGGGGGTGGGGATGTCGTATCCTTTTTCGCGGACTGCCCTCAGTATCGGCTCCGCAATGTTCAGTTCGTCAAATGTCATAATATGTTCTGGCGCGCCCTCTTCGTTTTAAGGCGCATTAATAAATAATAGGCCTCCTTTGTCAGAAGACCGATTTGGAGAGGAAGAAGTCGGTTTTGAGTTTTTCGATCACTTCCTTAACGCTGGTGATCCTGTCTGTCATATAGGCGTTCTTACCGGCAAAGGCGTAACCCTTTTTCAGGTTACCCTTGGCCGCATTGTAGAGGGCCTTGATGATACAGTACGGGCTTTTGGTATAGTCGCATGTCTTGATACAGTGGAACGGGCATGAGCGGGGTTTCTCCCGGCCCTCGGCCACGTTGCGGATAAATTCGCCGTCGAAAGCACGTCCAGGCATACCCACGGGGCTCTGGATAATGCGAACATCCTTTTCGTCGGAATCCACGTAAACTTTCTTGAACTCCTCCGCCGCATCGCACTCGTTTGTGGGCACGAAGATCGAACCCATCTGGACCCCTGCGGCGCCCAGGCCGAGGAACCTGGCGATATCCTGCCCGGTAGAAATGCCGCCTGCGGCAACTACCGGTATGTTTTTCCTGTCGGCATAAGCGCGGGTGACCTTCACCACTTCCGGGATAAGATGTTCCAGGGAGAAGTTCTCGTCCTCGATCTGGTCTTTTTTGAAGCCGAGGTGCCCGCCGGCTTTGGGACCCTCAACCACGATGGCGTCGGGCAGGTAACCGTGGTTAGCGGACCATTTTTCACAGATCAGTTTAGCGGCCCTGGCCGATGAAACGATCGGCACCAGCGATGTTTTGCTCTCCTTGCCAAGGTACGACGGCAGGTCGAGCGGAAGCCCGGCCCCGGCGAAGATAACGTCCACTTTCTCGGAGATCGACGTGCGGACCATGTCCGAGAAATTGGATAGGGCCACCATAATGTTGACCCCGATTACCCCGCGCGTTTTCTCCCGTGCCTTGCGTATCTCCTCCTGCAGACCGAAGATACACCGGTCCACATAGTTACCCTTGAACTGCGGATAGAGCAGGCCGATACCCGCCGCCGAAATGACCCCGATGCCGCCCTCGTTGGCCACGGCCGAAGCCAGGCCGTTCAGGGAAACGCCGACACCCATACCACCCTGTATAATAGGCAGTTTAATCTCGTACTTGCCGATAAAGAATGATTTCATACATCATCGTTAAAGTTAGACAAAAGCCGTCTTCAGTATGCGCTGCAACCTACTCGGGCTGATTTCCGGTGAAACAAAAAAAGTTAATGCAGGTCTATTTCAACGATGATTCAAAACCGGAACAGAGGCCCCGGATAAAACAAGGAAGAGAAAAGATCGGAATGAACTAATTGTGTTTACAGCGACAAAGATAGCAAATTATTTGCCGTTACCGCAAACCTAACGTGAATTTACCGTTAAGCATTGCCTTGCGGGCCGCATTAACGGTGGTTAGAGGGAAAATTTATGGCAGTGGCGGAGATTCAAAACCTTTTTAATACAGCCGGAAATCCACACCGTGAGTTTCGAAATTAGAAACACCGGAGCAAATAAATGCATGTCATTGATTATAAGACATCTGCATGGTGACTACTCCGTAAAGCCGGAAATTAAACGGAAAAAATGTATTGCAAAAACGGAAAAAGGTATATATATTGCGAAATCATCAATAGCTTCATTTTGTGACAGTAATGTAAGATAATTGCATTGCTGTTAAAATTTTTGACGGGGGTTAGTTTTTTTATTTATTTTATCTCGCAAATTAATAGTATCTTTGCAGTCCGTTAATTGTAAAGTCGTAAAGTAATAAGAAAATGTGCGTAGTATCTAAAAAACTTGATTTTTTCGAGTATATACTTCACAAGATGATTGAGTTGGAATCCAGCGAAAAAGAGATTTCACAGGAAAAAGTCATAAGTGAGTTTACTACCGTACGTGCAATGAAATTATTGTATTTCTTTTGCTTGTCCAGTGTGAAAGCTGACGCCAACCATACAGATATCGGGTTGTTCGATCATTTCGACAATTTTGAAGCTTACGCAAGAGGTCCGGTCGAAGTCGACGTTTATGAAAACCGTGACCATATGTATAGCTTTAAGTTCGAGAACGGGAAATTGCAGGATAAAAGGGACAGCTATTCTTTCAGTAATTTTGAATTGATAGATAACTTTCAAAACGACAATGAAGTCGATGACAGAATACCGTCCTATATCAGGAAGTTCCCGGCAGCCATGAATAAATTTATCGGTACCGGATTGATCCTTAAATCTACGGACGAACTTGTTAATTTATCCCATGACCTTCTTCTCTGGTCCTATACCGATAATTCTAAAATGAAAGTCAAAGACGAAGATTTAGTAAAGATCGAGTATTCATGGCTTGAAGAGAGATTAGGTAAAAAATTGGACATTTAGGTTTGTAAATAGAACTATCATCTGTATATTTGAAGGTTAGCAATATTATTGCTAACCTTTTTCTTTTATAATGTAACCTAAACTTTCTATGACCACCCGGTACGAGAATTATTTCAATAGGAACAAAGAACTTTATTCTTCCCATATCGAAAGGGCCGTAAAACTATTCGAAGACATCCTCGATTACGATCCTTTGTTATATTCTTACCTGATAAAGGATTTTTTTAAAGTCAATCGTTTATTGGATTCTACGGTTTTGAATGCGTTCTGGCTTTTCTATACGGAAGACGTTTCTTCAAACCGGGAGTTAAACTTTTACTACCGGAAAGACTTCCAATTCGGCAGTTCATTATCGAAGATCATTGATGCATTAAGGAAACCGAAAATAGAAATAAGTTTATTGAAAAACCCATCAGAACAGGATGGATGGAAACCGCTTGAATTTAAAACGGAAGTGGAGACGGAAGATGAAAAAGATCCGTCAAAAGAGACAAGATACGAAGTGCCGGTTGAACTGGCCGAAACAGGGAAACGGGTCAGGACAGCTGCCTTATTTGCTTCACAAATACCCATGCTTACCAACCATAAACCCTCTCCAGGTTCTTTCGATAAAGATTTCGAAGACTTCTTTCTGAATTTCCTGTCGAAACCAGAAAACAAAGAGCAGCTAAAGTCGATGATCCGGTATATAGCTTTTACAAATCCGGAAATAACTTTCCATGAAATAATCAATATCGAACTTTTCGGGAACCTTATGTATTCCTATCTGAAAGGGGAATATTTGATACTGGATAATTACAGCGAATTATTACGGAAAGTAAAGAGTAAATTCAAAGAAGCAGCCGCGCAAAAACAGGACTCTATCAGATCGAACGAACGAAAAAGGGTATCCATGGCGGAATCCCAAACTTTTCCGGAATTCCCTTATGCCCTAAAATCCTTTGTTAAGCTCTCCTTGCATGGGGATGAAATATGTTCCCATATCCGCAGGGTATTGACCAATCCGCAAAAAAGTTTCGTAATAATCAATTCCGATATCGAAGCCCGGGTCAACTCGATATGTCCTGAAGATTTCTATATTCCCCATTCCGAAACCTTGTACTTCGAACAGCTTGCAGAATCAATAATCAACCTGACACACATAGACCATTGTTTTATCAAAAATAAGGTAAATGTGCAGAAAATGGCTATCCTGGTGGACAGGCTCAATATTTTCGAGGATACTTTCCTGAAGAACCACGCTGATAACCATTTCCTAAAAACAATAGTGGAAATTACCAAATATAA
This sequence comes from Alistipes sp., assembly GCA_021201825.1. Classification (GTDB taxonomy): domain Bacteria; phylum Bacteroidota; class Bacteroidia; order Bacteroidales; family Rikenellaceae; genus WRDF01. The sequence goes on along the minus strand of JAJQED010000001.1, from coordinate 99,418 downwards.
AGCTTTTACCCTGTTCGAATGTTTGGATAGGAAATATACGATCAACGATCCGGATCTGGTCAATATCGTTGGTAAGGAGAAAATAGGACAGGAATATCAATATGATTTGATATACAGCGGGAAAAACTCATTTCTCGATTCCCACAAATATACCGCATATTCTTCCAAGATGGAAGAAGTATCCAATGAAAACAAGTTCTTACGGGCGAAGATTGATAAAAAGGACGAATTATTAGTCTATGACGATCTTATCAAAGATCATCAATTGAGGGAGAGACTAATTTATAATTCGCATAAAGACGTAGACCTTTATAACGACTCCGTAGAATTGGGAATACGTACATATTGTGCATATTCTTCCCTTTTTGTAGATTTAAAATCCCGGATAATAGGTGACGAACCGGATGAAAAAGCTTTCAGGGATAATAGATCGCATACTTTTTTTATATCATATCTGACCGGTCTGTCAGAAGTTATATCGAATAAAATCGAAAATTTCAAAACACGGCTTGCCGGGGAGAAAGCTAAATTCGACAAAAGGAAAGAAGAGATCGAATCGTTAGGTCAGGACTTTAAAAAAAATAAAGAAATACAAAAACAATACAGGGAATTATTCGATGAGACCTATTCAGGGTTAAAAGAACTGAAAGAATTAAGGAGAAAATTAAGTGAGAATATCAATAAATATAATAAGATTTTATCCGAACTTAACAGATTCCTGGAGGTTTATAAATATAACGTTCCCCATCAATACCGTCCTTTTTTAGAATACAGTTTTTATAAATATGATCCTGAAACCGGGGAAGTGAGATATTCGGAGTATATCGATCCGGAAGATATCAGGAATTATAAGTGTGATGAGGTATTCGGTGATATTTTCTTCTTCGCTTCCCTGGGTATTTCTCCCGTACCGCGAAAGTTCCTCGTTATTTTCCATATGGAAAAAATGAACGACATGGGAGATATATCGGAAAACTACCAGGAAATCGTTTTGGAACTGGAAAGGTTCGAGTCGATCATCAAAACTACCGAAATTCGTGAATACAATGCCGCCCAGGCAAGAAAAGTCATTGGGGATACAACAAAGCAGATAGACGATGCTCAAAAGGATCAAACACAAAGAGAGGAGAAATTTAAAGAGGATACGGGAAAAATTATAGACGACCAGCGCAGGCACACCATTCAGATACTGGGTATCTTCGCCGCTTTCCTGGCTTTTACCACTACCACGATCGGGCTGGTTCAAATTGCGGACAACATAACAGAATACATTATTTTCTGTGCCGGCTTTACTCTTTCACTGGTGTTTTTCGTGATGCTTATCAAATACAATTTCATTCACGAATGCCGCGAACAGATCGGGAAATTACACCAGAAATATAAAAGAAAAATGGCTAGTACCCCGGAGGAAGAAGAACAAATTAAAATTCCTTGCGGGAGAAATTGTTGGCATCATATATGGGCACTATTCAGAACCGGTCCTTTCCTGCCAATGATACTATTGATCATCGTCGCTTTACTTTTCTTTTTCTGTTTCGCAAAAAATTATTTCCCCGATAAAAAAGAAAAGAGAGATACCGAGATTGAAAATACCCAGACCTATAATCTTATCCACCATATGCGTCCTGGCAGGCAGGTTTACACCGGGGGAATAAATGATATCAATACGGAAAACCCTTTTACGGTTAACTATAGTATTATCGAATTATTGGCTGATCAAACGCTAATATGGAAATAATATAGCTTTACCACGGTCTCATTACAAATATTTTTCTTCGCTGGTGTTTCCCGTTCCCGGATTAATTTTCTCGTGGGCAAGTGATTTTTACACCTGTATCTATCCTAAGATCACGCCGGCCCGCAGGGGGACCGGGATTCCTGAGAGTAATTCCCCGCTTTATAAACAACACTACTCAGGTGTTCTCCTGTTGGCCGGAAATTTAAAATGAATGACCGGAAACCGGAAAAGGGTTTTGCGGCAGGGAATTATCTTGCGGTTCGAACCAAAACGTACACAATGGGAATTACCGGAAGTATTATGCTCGCGGCCTCGGCACTGGGAGCCGGTTTTGGCACGGGTGCGGCAAGCGATCGGGCGGTTGGTCACACCGGACATCAGGTACGCGAACAGGCGGAGGACCAGCACGGCTACCAGACAGGCGGACAGGCAGGCGGACAGCCGGTCGGACAGCCGGTCGGACAGCCGGTGAGGCCGAATATAATCCTGATACTTACGGACGACATGGGGTTCGGGGATATTTCTGTACTGAACGAAAATTCCAAGATCCACACCCCCAACATCGACTGGCTGGCCGCACGGGGCATCGTCTTTACCGACGCCCATTCAAACTCGGCTGTCAGTACCCCGTCCCGGTACGGTATCCTCACGGGGCGGTACGCTTTCCGTACCACGCTGAAGCAGTGGACTCCGGCCGGGTATGACCCCCCGTTGATCGATGCGAACCGAAGCACACTCGCCACAATGCTCGGCCGTCAGGGCTATGAAACGGCGTGTATCGGCAAATGGCACCTGGGATGGGACTGGGCGCGGATGCCGGACGGGAGAGAGGTGGATTATTCCAAACCGATAGCCAACGGCCCGACCACACGCGGTTTCGATTACTTCTACGGCATAAGCGCTTCGCTCGATATGCCCCCGTACGTCTATGTGGAAAACGATATGCCCACGGCCGTGCCCGACCGGACAGCCGAGGGCAAGGGCGGCATCCTGCTCCAGCGGGAGGGGCCGCAGGCTCCCGATTTCGATGCCGAAAACTGCCTGCCGAACCTCTGGTACCGTTCCATGAATTACATAGCATCCCGTAGCGGGTCCGACAAACCGTTCTTCCTATATATGCCGCTTACGGCGCCGCATACCCCCATCCTGCCGACGGAGGAATTCCGGGGAGCCTCCGGGCTATCGCCGTACGGGGACTTCTGCGTGATGATCGACCATCTGGTAGGCAGGTTGATCGAAGAGCTCCGGGACCACGGGCAGTTGGATAATACCATCGTGATATTCACCTCCGACAACGGGTGCGCCCCCTATGCGGATATGGCAGGGATGATGGCCCAGGGGCATTTCTCCAGCTATGTATTCCGGGGAAGCAAGGCGGACCTGTTCGACGGCGGCCACCGCATTCCGCTCATAATTTCCTGGGGCGACCGGTTCCGGGGCCTGCGGGAGGACGGCATAATTTCACTCACCGACTTCTACGCTACGTTCGCCGAGATGACGGGATACACGGTGCCGGCCAACGAGGCGGAGGACAGCTACAGTTTCTGGCCGGTTCTCGCCCGGACCGGACGGTCGGCGCGTACGGATATAGTGAGTCATTCGGGCGACGGGAGTTTCGCACTGAGGGAGGGGGATTGGAAGCTGCTGTTCTGCGGCGGTTCCGGGGGATGGAGCGACCCCCTGAACGAAGACCGGCAGCTGATGGCCACCCTGCCGCCCGTACAGCTTTACGATATGCGGAACGATGTGGGCGAGACCACGAACCTCGAGGAACTTTACCGTGACCGTATCGGAAAAATGACCGCCAAAATGCGGCGTTATATCCTCGACGGGCGGTCCACTCCCGGCCCGCCCCAACCGAACGACACTGGCCCCGAATGGCCCCAGACCCTTATATTTATGCGTGACGGGGAAATCTTGCCGTGAACGTTACCGGCCGGGGGGACACGATGCCGAACGGGAATGCACCGGGCGGGCTTTTATGATATGCGGAACGGGGCGGTTTTGCCGAATATGTTCGAAGACCCACGGTTTTATGCCTCTGGGGTATTGTACCGCTTTGGAAATGCACCGACTTGCCATAAATATTATCGAACCCGGTATCAAAAGTATGCCAACCGGGTTTGTACAGCCCACGGCAATTATACGATATTTTTTACGGGATGATCTTGGCTTAAACGTTCGCCGAGCCGGGTTAAAGTATGTTTTTTCGGGAAACTTCAATAAGGAAACGGGAAGAGGTCCGTAGCTTATCGGCGTTCCGGAATTAGAGGCCCATGACGGCTGGGCAGTGCGGGCGCGGCATTACGATCTGACAAACCGGCAGGATCCCGGAAAATACCGCTTCCGGGTTTTACATACCCGTCGATCCGTGAAAGCACCGCCCGTACTGTAAGGCATGACCGGACAGACTGCCGTCTAACGGTACCGGCTCTGCGGAGTTAGAGGTCCGTCAACTCGGCGACCGTGAACGTACTGCCGCCGATAAAGACCATATCTTCCGGGGTGGCCATGGAAAGGGCCCGCTCCACCGCTTGGCCGACCGTAGGGCAGGTCTCCCCGGCGAGTCCGTGGCGGTTGCCGGCCTGTGCAAGCTCGTCCGCCGGGAGCGTCCTGCGGATCGAGGGACTGGTGAAAATATAGTAGGCGTCCTTGGGCAGCAGCGGCAATACGGCATCCAGGTCCTTATCGCGGACCATGCCCAGGACCATGAAAAGCCTGTGGTAATTTTGCGAGACTATTTGCCGCGCCACCTGCTCCATGCCGTGGGCGTTGTGGCCCGTGTCGCACACTACGAGCGGGGAGCGCCCGAGCACCTGCCACCTCCCGCGCAGTCCGGTGGAGAGAGCGGCGGTTGTAAGGCCGGTGAGCAATGACTCGGCCGGTATCTCCACCCCGCATTTGTTCCGCAGGGTATCAACGGCGCCAAGCAGGCTAACGATGTTCCGGCGCTGGTAGATGCCGCCCAGGTCGCACCGGTACCCGTGGACCTCGCCGGTCCGCAGGTGCTCGATATTATAGAGGGTCGTACCGGGGTCGTCGCAACCGGCGGTGCCGTTGGGGCCGTCCGAAGAGACGTACCGGAACAGGTCCTGTGCGAAGATAATTTCGCAGCCCCGCTCCCGGGCCGCCGCCTCGAATACCGGGTCCGTTTCGTGGTCCCTCTCGCCGATCACGACCGGGACTCCCGGTTTGATAATGCCTGCCTTTTCGAACGCTATGGACGGCAGGTCGTTGCCGAGCTGGGCCATGTGATCCAGGCCGATATTTGTCACCACACTCAGCACGGGGTCCACGATATTTGTGGCGTCCAGCCGGCCGCCGAGTCCCGTTTCCACTACCGCGAAATCCGCCCCCCGGTCCGAGAAATACCGGAACGCCATGGCCGCCGTCGCCTCGAAGAACGACAGCCCGCAGGCCTCCATCCGCTCCATGTATCGGGCGGCGAACCGCACCACATCCTCCTCGGAAACCGTCTCCCCGTCCACGCGGATACGCTCCCTGAAGTCGCGCAGGTGGGGCGAAGTGTACAGCCCCGTCCGGTATCCCGCCGCCGTAAGCACGGACGAGAGCATGTGCGACACGGAGCCCTTGCCGTTGGTCCCGGCTATATGCACGATCCTGAAATCCCGCTGGGGGTTCCCGAGCAGGGAACAGAACGCCTCAATGCGTTCCAGTCCCGGTTTGTAGGCGTCGGCGCCCACCTGCTGGAAATCGGGGAGCATCCCGTATAGTTTGTCGAGTGTCTGTTTGTAGTCCATATCGGCCTTACCCGTGCAATTATCAAACCGGCAGGTGGTCGCGTTTGCGCACCCGGTAAGCTATGATGTAAAGGACGCATAGACCGAAGACCAGAACCGATATGCGGGCGATATAGTCCCCGTAGCGGGTATAGAAAGTGAGCTTATCGTTGGTCAGGATAGTAGCCGTCACGGCGGCCCGGACGTCCCAGCCTACCTTTTCGATGGCGTTGCCCCTCTGGTTTATAAAGCCCGACACCCCGGTATTGGCGCTGCGGGCTATGGCCCGGCGGCTCTCGATGGCCCGGAGTTGGGAGAGCCGGAATAGCTGTTTATGCCCCTGGGTGTTCTCCCACCAGCCGTCGTTGCTGATTATGGCCATCACGTCCGCCCCTTCTTTCACAAAGCCCGAATAGTACTGGCCGAAGACCCCCTCCCAGCAGATGGCCGCCCCTATCCCCACGCCGTCCGAGGTAAAAACTTTCCGGTCCGGGTCGTAACCCAGCTGGCCCGTCACCCCGCCGAGGTCCACCACCAGGAAATCCATTTTTTTCAACAGGTTGAAAAAGGGCATTCTTTCGGCGCCCACTACCAGCCGAGCTTTGTGGTATACGTCCACTACCCCGCTGCTGTCCATGGCGATCGCGGTATTGTAGAAGTCGTAATAGAGGTCGTTGCGCCCGTCGTACCGGACCGTCGGCGAGAGCTTCTCGCCGGGCATATAGTAGTACCGGGTGGATGCACCGGTGATAAACATCGTATTTGGATAAGCCGCGGCGATAAACCGGGTGAACTTTCGGATATTTCGGTCCTGCTCGAACGAGTTCTCGACCACCGTCTCGTAGACGGCGCTCTCGGGGAAGATCACGAAACCGGCGTCCCGGGGAGCCTGTCCGGCCAGCCGGAGCATAAGGTCGGTCTGCTCTTCGGGAGACAACCGTATCCTTGTGGTATAGGGATTTATATTGGGCTGTACGGCGGTGATCACAACCGGGCGCCCCAGCTCCCGATAGGTGTAATACTTAACAAGCGAGACGCACACCGGGATAAGTACCGCCGCAAGGCCCGCTATCGCCGTCCTTTTGTTTTTCCGGCGCCACGCCTCGAAGAACAGCACGTTGGCCAGCAGAACCCACAGCGACCCGCCGAAGACCCCGGTGGTGTCATACCACTGCACCAGTGCGATATCACTTGCGAAGCCGTTGCCCAGGGTAAGCCACGGGAACGACAGCTCGCCGTTTGTATAGAGCAGTTCCATGGAGATCCAGCCCGCGATAAGCAGGATATAGGCCACGTACCTCGGCACCCGTTTGCTGGCCCAATGGTAGGCCACCAGTATGCCGCCGAACAGGGTAAAACTGATAATGACCGACATCACGGCCCCGATCCATGCGGCGTAGGCCACCCACCAGGTGGTCGCAGCCGCCCAAACGGCCATGGTCCCGCCGGCCCATTTTATCATGGCCCGGAAACCCCTGCGCCCGGCGGGGTACCCCTCGCTCACCATCAGCAAAGGCACCAGCGCAACGGGCAGGGTCATCCCCGTTACCCCGTACCACGGCAGCGACAGTAGAACCGCCGAAGCCAGACAATACAGCAAAACCCTCTTTCTTTCCATACCGTGCGAATAATTGGGTAAAGATAAATCCTTACGGGAAAATTATCGCCGGCCAGCCGGTTTTTTTATCTCCCTGCCGCGCGTGGGTTTTGAGAAAGGTCAAGCTGGGCCGGCATGGTCGGGTTGAGCCAAACGCGGTCGAACGTGGGCAG
>JAJQED010000001.1:0-92070 GCA_021201825.1 Alistipes sp. | reverse complement strand
GAACGTGGGCAGAACGTCGGCCGAACAGGATGGAACGTAAGCCGCACCCCGGCGGTGCTTCTGGTGGGGGCGAGCGTAGGCGAGCATAGTCCGAGCATAGGGCGAGCGTCAGCCGAGCATAAGCCGAAAGGAGGGAAGTGGGCCGAACTGGATGGAACATAAGCCCGCGTGGGTTGAGTGTGGTCAAGCTGGGCCGGCATGGTCGGGTTGAGCCAAACGCGGTCGAACGTGGGCAGAGCGTGGGCCTAAAGTTATTTGAACGTGGGCAGAACGTCGGCCGAACAGGATGGAACGTAAGCCGCACCCCGGCGGCGCTTATGGCTTGTGCGAGCGTCAGCCGAGCATAGGCCGAGCTTAAGCCGAAAGGAGGGAAGTGGGCCGCACGTGGGTCGAACGTGGGTCTCACGTGGGCCTAAAGTGATTAGAACGTGAGCCGAACTGGATGGAACGTAAACCGGGCGGCGGCGCTTATGGCGTAGGCGAGCGTCAGCCGAAAGGAGGGAAGTGGGCCGAAAGATGGGAAGCGGGAAGGAAACGGACCGTCAGCCGTGGGTCGGCCGGTGGTCGGTAAGCGGATCGAAGTGTGAAGCGGCCGTGAAGCGGCCGGGATACAATTATAACAAAATATGCCCCGGATATTTCGGCAGGTTCATATAAACGGCGCCATATCCCCGGCATAAGTTTTACTTCAATACCGGCACCACGTCCGCATGCTGTAATCGGCAGGGGGAGGGACACAACCGGCAGCGGGGCCCCGTTGGCGGGCAGACGGATATAAAGACGGATATATTTATTAATTTTGTCTTTTCGCAGGGCTTGCCGTGTTGTTATCGCTTTTCATACGGGGTGTCGTGATCGGTCTCGTGGCGTCCATACCATTGGGTCCGGTCGGGGTTTTGTGCGTGCAGAGGACCCTGAGCAAGGGCCACCGGTCGGGATTCGTCTCCGGGTTGGGGGCGGCGGCGGCCGATACTATTTTCGCCCTGGCGGCGTTCTTTTCATTGGCGTTCGTGCTGGGTTTCATCAGGGAGAACATAACCCTGATAAAGGTGGTCGGCGGGCTGTGCGTGATGATGGTCGGGGTCTATATTTTCAGCCTCAACCCGGTGGTGCAGATACGCCGCAACAGGGCGGGCCGCACCAGCCTTTGGCAGGATTTTATATCGCTCTTTCTGGTCACCCTGGCCAACCCGGCATTCGTACTGGTCTTCATAGGGCTGTTCGCCACGTTCGGCTTCAGCGAGCAAACGCTCGGGATGGGCCTCGGGACGGTGATGATAGCGGGAGTGTTCTGCGGGGCGGGTGGATGGTGGCTGGGCCTGACGTCGGTGGTCAGCCTGCTGCGCGGCAGGTTCAGGCCGAGGCACCTGTTTTGGATAAACCGCACGGCCGGGGCAGTGATCGTACTGCTGGGCGCGGCGACGGTTCTAATGATGTTCGTAAATACACCGGTGGATGGGATTTTGCAGTGACATGAAGATAATAATAGCTATCGACGGCTTTTCGTCGGGTGGCAAGAGTACGTTCGCCCGGGAGATCGCGGCGCGGCTGGGATATATATTTATCGACTCGGGGGCTATGTACCGGGCCGTGACGCTCTATGCCCTCCAGCACGGGGCGATCCGTAACGGCATTCTGGACGAGGACAAGCTGGTGGGGATGCTGGACGATATAGATATCGTGTTCCGGTTCAACCCGGCCCGCGGGGCGAGCGACATTTACGTGAACGGGGAGTATGCCGAGGGCAAGATACGGACCATCGAGGTGAGCAATTTCGTGAGCGCGGTGAGCAGTGTTCCCCAGGTGCGGCGCAAGCTGGTGGCCATGCAGCAGGAAATGGGGCGCAACCGGGGGGTGGTGATGGACGGGCGGGACATAGGCACCGTGGTCTTCCCCGACGCCGAACTCAAGATATTCCTTACAGCCGATCCGGCGGTGCGGGCCCGGCGCCGTTACCAGGAGCTGGCGGCCAAGGGGATGGACGTGTCGCTCGAGGAGATCGAGCGCAATATCCGGGAACGGGACGAGGCCGACCAGTCCCGGGACGTGTCGCCCCTGCGCAAAGCGGAGGACGCTGTGGTGCTGGACAACAGCTATATGACCCTCGACGAGCAGATGGCCTGGGTGACGGATAAACTGTGCAATATTTAAGCTATGGAACTCGAGCTGATCGATCATAAGGGAGTTCGCAACTACGGGCTGGCGACAGGGGTTGTCATTGCCGCCTTGTGGGTGATGCTGATTGTCGTATCGGCCTTTTTTTTCGAATCGGGAGGTTATTACGGGGTGCCGATCATCTCGGGGCTCTATGCCGCCTCGTTATTCTTTATGGTTTACCGTCCCTACCGGACGGTCGGCAGACATACGCTCGGGGACCGGGACATAATGATGGAATCAGGCGGGGAGGTCTGCCGGTTCCCAGTCAGCGGTTTGAAGCGGATTTCCCTGCGGTATACCAATTGCCGGAAACATGTCGGGAAATTTACGGCTGTTACGGCCAATTATTTGGATTTCGTAACGGCCGGCGGGGACGAACGGCGCTTGCGCGCTATTATAGCGGGCAAGAAAGAAAAACAACGGTTAAAAGATATTTTACAGGGATACAGGCAGATGGGGCGTCACGTTACGGTACAAAGCGAGGTGGTATCCACATGGCAGCAATTATAAATGTCACGGCCGGCAGTTGAAATAGACCGGGAATCCGGGTTTTGCTTCGGGGTGGTCCGGGCGATAGAGGCCGCGGAGCAAGCCTTGGGGAGCGGCAAGGTCTACTCCCTTGGTGATATCGTCCACAATAAGGTGGAGGTGCAGAGGCTCGGGGCGCTCGGGTTGGAGGCCGTTAAGCACGAGCGGCTGGGCGATCTGGAACAGGGCAGTACCGTTTTGATACGTGCGCACGGGGAGCCTCCGCAGGTACACACCCTCGCCGCCGGGCTGGGCCTTGCGGTGGTGGACGCCACATGCCCCGTCGTGGCGCGGCTGCAGGGGATCGTCAAACGGGCTCACGAGCAGATGGTGGCCGTTGACGGGCAGGTGGTCCTGTTGGGCAAGAGGGGCCATGCGGAGGTGGTAGGCCTTACTGGGCAGGTGGACGGGGAGGTTATCGTGGTGGAGAATGCCGCGGACCTGGATGCGGTGGACTACACCCGGCCGGTTTACCTGCTGTCACAGACCACGCAAAGCCTTTCGCTGTTCGGGCAGGTACGGGACGAGATACTGGCCAGGGCCGTCCGTCCGGACAAGGTTACGGTCCACGACACGATCTGCCGCCAGGTGGCAAACCGGGAGCCGCACCTGCGCCGCTTTGCGGCACGGTTCGACGCGGTGGTGTTCGTGAGCGGGCTGAAGAGTTCGAACGGCAAGGTTCTCTTCGGGGTGTGCCGGCAGGCCAATCCCCGCAGTTATATGGTGGAAGATGCGTGCGACCTGCGGCCCGAATGGTTCGAGGGAGTGGCCACGGTGGGGGTCTGCGGGGCCACGTCAACCCCGAGGTGGCTCATGGAGAGGGTGGCCGCCGGTATCGGAGAAATCGCAACAAGATAAAATAGAACGGCTTATGAACGGATCGAAGTATATTTTGCGCTCGCTCAGGTACATCCTGCGGATGGTGGTCCTGCTGGGAATCGTGTTCGCGGTGATGGCGGCCGCCGGCCTGTTGGACACGGGGGACGGCAACCTGCTGAACGCCCTGTTCAACTCCCGGAACGGATGGCTGCTGTTGGGCGTGCTGGTGATACTGGCGGGGGTCTATCCCGGCCTTGCGTTCGGCGAAACGAGGGTACGGGGAGACATCGAGGCCGACCGGGATAAGATACGCCGCGTAATGGAGAACTACGGCTTCGTACTCTCCTCGGAGGATGGTAAAACGATGGTGTTCAGGGCGGCAAAGCTCTCCCGCAGGATAGCCTCGCAGTTCGACGATACGGTGACCGTCACGGGGCTGAACGGCGTGCTGTTCGTTGAAGGAATGAAAAAAGACATTTACCGTATCGATGGCCGGCTGCGGCACGAACTGGACGGTGAAGAGTAACAGAATGGATATGAAGAACTTTAAAAATAAATTGAGGAAGCCCGCCTGGCTGGCCGGGGTGGCCGCCGTGGTCCTGCTTATGGCAGCGGGGGTGAATTCGGATTTCAGGCTTGGGCGCAACATGCAGATACTGGTGGACGTGTACCGGGACCTTAATATGTTCTACGTGGACGAGCCGGACCAGGACAAACTGCTCAACGACGCCATAATGGGGATGACCTCCTCGCTGGACCCCTACACCGAGTACCTGCCCGAGGAGGATATGGAGGAGTTCGAGATGATGACCACCGGCAAGTACGGCGGTATCGGCGCGTTGATCCGCCAAAAGGGGGACTGGGTCTATATCGCCCAGCCGTACGAGGGTTTCCCGGCCGACCGCAGCGGTTTGCAGATAGGCGACAGGATACTCTCCATAGACGGGACGGATGCCCGTGGGATCGGGTCGGAAAAGGTCAGTTCAATGCTCAAGGGTGACCCGGGAACCCGGGTGACCCTGCTCATCGAAAAATTCTATACCGGACAACAGGAGGAGACGACGATCACCCGCGAACGCATAAGCATCTCGGGTATACCGTATTACGGATTCTTAAACGACAGCATCGGCTATATCCAGCACAGCGATTTCACGGAGAATTGCAGCAGCGACATGCGCAACGCGCTGATGGAGATGAAAAAGGACGGGCGGCTCAAAGGCCTTGTGCTGGACTACCGCAACAACGGGGGCGGGATACTTCAGGAGGCGGTGAAGATACTTTCGATGTTCGTCCCCCGGGATACGGAGGTAGTGAGCATCCGGGGTCGCCAGCCGGAATCGACGGCGGTGTTCCGTACCGAGAACGACCCCATAGACCTGGACCTGCCCATCGTGGTGCTGGTTAACGGCAGTTCCGCTTCGGCGGCCGAGATCGTAGCCGGCGCCCTTCAGGACCTGGACCGGGCCGTGGTCCTGGGCCAGCGCACCTACGGCAAGGGGCTGGTGCAGTCGCCCCGGCCGGTGGAGTACAACTCCTACCTGAAGATAACCACGGCCAAGTATTACATTCCCAGCGGGCGGTGCATACAGGCCATAGACTATGCCAAGCGGAACGAGGACGGCAGCGTTTCGTCCATCCCCGACTCGCTTATCAACCAGTTCACTACCCTGGCGGGCCGCAAGGTTTATGACGGCGGGGGGATCATGCCCGACATCGTGACCCCGACCGACTACATCAGCCGATTCACCATGATGGCTTACGGGCTCGGGTATCTGGACGACTTTGCCGACGAGTATGCCCGGCGGTACCGGGAGCCGGTGGACGTGGACAACTTCCGCCTCTCGAATGCCGATTACGAGTGGTTCATGGAATTCATGGAAGACAAACCGATGGAATACAGTTCGGAGACGGCCGCCGCCCTGCGCCTGCTGAAAGAGAGGGCCGAGAAAGAACTCTACTACGAACGTATAGGCGGCGAAATAGAACGGATCGCCGACCTGATGCAGGACGACAAGAGGGGCAACATGCTCCTGTACCGCGACCAGATCAGGGAGATCATCGAGAGCAATATAGTGCTCAGGCAGTATTACCAGCAGGGGGCGGTTCGCCACTCGCTCTCGTCCGACGAGGAGGTGGCCCGGGCCGTAGAGGTGCTTTCGGACCCTGTGAGGTACCGCCATATCGTAACCGAACAGGACACCCGCCGCAGATAACAGATGAAACTTAACCTGGGTTCGATACTGGGCCGTGGAGGCAGGCTCACTTTCCGCCGGAAAGTGATCATAATCGTATTGGGCCTGGGCATCGGCACTACCTCCCTGCTCTTTACCAACTACATGGCCAAGCGTCTGCGGGAGAAAGAGCAGAACGAGATCAGGATGTGGACCTACGCCATGGAACACGCCACCCCTTCCCCCATTTACAACCCGTTCCCGCAGCTGCCGGGAGGGGGTAAGAACGGGATACCGTACGTTATCGTGGACGACAACCTGCGGGTGGTGAACTACGACCTGATACCCGAGAAGACGATCACGAACCCCGACCTGCTGCGCAAAAAGATCGACAAGCTCTCGAAGATCAACAAGGAGGTGGTGATCAACGACCTGTGGTACAACACCTACTACCTGTTCTACGGCGAGTCGACACTGCTGAAGATGCTGACCTACTTTCCGCTGATCCAGCTGTCGGTAATCTTTATCTTTATCGCATTCGGGTACCTTGCGTTCGTCTCCACCAAACACGACGAGCAGAACAGGGTGTGGATCGGGCTTGCCAAGGAGACCGCCCACCAGCTGGGGACCCCCACCTCGTCGCTGCTCGGGTGGCTCGAATACCTGCGCAGCCAGCCTGTGGACCAGACGGCGGTGGAGGAGATGGGCAAGGACCTGACGCGGCTTATGAAAGTGGTGGACCGCTTTTCGAAGATCGGGTCGGAGACGGTGCTTTCGCCGGCCAATATCAACGAGGTCGTCGGCAACAGCGTACTGTATTTCCGCACCCGGGTTCCCAAAAACGTAACGATCGAATACAACGGGCTTGCCATCGCCCCCGTTCAGGCGATGGTCAACAGCGCCCTGTTCGAATGGGTGGTGGAGAACCTGCTGAAAAATTCGCTGGACGCCCTGCAGGGCAAGGGGGTGATCGACGTGAAGATAACGTCGGACGAGAACCACGTCTTTATCGACGTGGCCGACACCGGCCGCGGAGTGTCCAAGGCCAATTTCAAGAGGATATTCGAGCCGGGGTTCACAACCAAGACCCGGGGTTGGGGGCTGGGGCTATCACTGAGCAAAAGGATCATCGAGGACTACCATAAGGGGAAGATATTCGTGGTCGATTCCGAGGTCGGCAAGGGCACCACGTTCCGTATAACCCTCAACAAGGTTTATATTTAGCAGGCGATGCTGGAGGCGACAGGAGACATACTTGCCGTGGACACGCTGGCCCGGACTGCAGGGGCGGCCGGGGACTTTGCGGCTATCGCCACACCGGTTGCGGACAGCGCGGCAGTGTCATGGGGGACGGTTACGGCGGCCGGGATGTTCGGCACGGCGAGCCGTCTTGCCGGACCCCCTGCGGCGGCGGCACAGCCTTTCGAATGGGTCGTAACGGGCGGGGTCTTCTACTCGGTCGCCATACTGGCGTGCTTTGCCGGGTTCTGCCTGCTGCTCTATTACTTCATGCCACACGCGGTTACCGTGGTCAATATGTTCCGGGGTACACTCTACGTTGAGAAACTGCTGGACGAGCATAACTATATCTTCGAGACTTTCCGCAGGCTTATCCTGCTGGTGGGTATGCTGATCACCGGCCTGGTGATAGTCCGCTACGGGGACGCGGCATGGGGCGATGTGGCGGCAGGGCGGCTGCCCGAGTGGGCGCTGCCGCTGCCTGTGGCGGCGGTCTGGGTGGGTTTACTGGCCATCTGGGCTTTCCAGGTGGCGGTGATCAAAACGGCCGGATGGCTCACCTACAGCGGCAGGTTCACAGGCCAGCTGCTCTCCCTGCGTAACCTGACCTACGGCCTGCTGTTCCTGCTTAGCACCCCCCTTATGTTGGCGGTCGTACTCTGCCCCCCGGGGGCATTGCCGGTGCTATCGGTTATACTTTTCACAGTTTGCGGCGGGTTGGTTATTTTTCTGTTAATTAGGACTTATCTGCTGTTTATTGGGCAAAAAATTTCGATTTTGTATTGGATTTTGTACCTTTGTGCCGTTGAAATTTTACCCGTCAGCTTTTTGGTAATCCTGGCCGTCAGGAACATTCAGTAACTAAAGTCAAAAAAGTTGGAGATTAAAAAAGTTTTGGTGTCGCAGCCTGCCCCTGCAATCGCCGAGAAATCCCCTTATTACGAAATCCACACAAAATACGGGGCCAGTGTCGATTACCGGCCGTTCATCAGGGTCGAGGGAGTGAGCCTGAAAGAGTACCGCAGCCAGAGGATCGAGATACTGGACCACTCCGCTATCATATTTACCAGCAGGACCACAGTCGACCATTTTTTCCGCATCTGCGAGGAGGCGCGCATCACCGTGCCCGAGACCATGAAATACCTCTGCCAGACCGAGGCAGTGGCCCTCTACCTGCAGAAGTACATAGTGTACCGCAAGCGCAAGATATCGTTCGCAGACGGCACGTTCAACAACTTTATGGAGCTGATCCTCAAGCACAAGTCCGAGAGGTTGCTGCTGGTGCTTTCCGAGCCGCACAAGCCCGAGCTACCGCAGACCATGGAGAAGCTGAACCTCAACTTCGATACACTGATACTTTCCCGTACGGTCAGTTCCGACCTTGCGGACCTGGACCTGCGGGATTACGACCTGCTGGCCTTTTTCAGCCCGTCGGAGATCTCGTCCCTCGTGAGCCAGTTCGGGACCCGGGACCTGCCGCGTATCGCCACGTTCGGCAACGGCACGGCACAGGCGGCCGCCAATGCCGGGCTGTCGGTCAACGTGATGGCCCCCACTCCGGAGGCTCCCTCGATGGCCAAAGCCATAGACCTGTATATCAAGAAAGTGGAGGCCGGGGAGCAGGTACCGCCCGTGGAGATCGTGGCGACCAATAAGTCCGAGGAGTTCCTGAAGGCGCAGGAGTCGAAGCCTAAGAAGGCCAAATCCAACGGGTCGACCAAGTCGATCGCGGCAGGCAGCGACAAGCCCGCCACGGCGCGCAGTTCCAAGACCAGTTAGGGAAAAGGTCCGGCAACAGGCCTACAATCCCCCTACCGTCCTACCATAGCAACCGGGCAAATGTCCGGCCGGCTTCAGGAATTTCCGGTTGTACATCCTGCCGGACAGACCAATTCCCACCGGTGCAACCCCTTACCCGGCAGGGCGGAAATCCCGCCGGTAGTCCCGGCCCGAGGCAGGAAATTCCGCCACACCTCCTCTAACCGGAACCGCCGTCACCGGCAACGGTCAGTTCGGGCGCAGTCCGGCAGAATACCGGGAACTCCTTTTCGCCCCGGGAGCATGAGGCGATAAACGGCTATCGGGCCGCGAGTTAAATTAAAGGCGGAATATTTTTGGAAAAAATAAATTTATTATACCTTTGCACTCCGCTAAAGAAGAAACGATAAAAACGATATAACGATGAAAAGGACTTTCCAGCCCTCCCGCAGAAAGAGGATCAACAAACACGGCTTCCGCCACAGGATGTCTACGGCCAACGGCCGCAAGGTGCTCGCCGCACGCCGCGCCAAAGGCCGCAAGAAACTCTCGGTTTCTGACGAGACCCTGGCCAAGTAATACTATTTCATCGCTTCCCGACGTTTATAAGGATACCGTACGAGGTATCCTTTTTTGTTTGGTGCCGTTCAACCGTGTAGATTTTATATCTTTGCCTTATGCTATCGCAGCTAAGTTCGACACAGGCGGGCCGGATCGCGGCCAGGGCCGCCGGCGGCGGCCGGATAACGCCGCAGGAGGCCTTGACGCTGTGGAGGGAAGCTCCGCTTGCTTTGCTGGGGACGGTGGCCGACGGGCTGAAACGGGCAAGGAGCGGGGATGCGGTTTACTATAACCGCAACTTCCATATCGAGCCGACCAACGTGTGCCTGTTCCGGTGCAGATTCTGCTCTTACCGCCGCGAGGAGGGGGAGCCGGGGGCGTGGAACTTGAGCCTCGGGCAGATAGAAGAAACGGCGCGCCGGTACCGCGACAGCGCGGTTACGGAGGTCCATATCGTGGGCGGGGTGCATCCCGGCCATGACCTGGAGTTCTACGGCGAAATGATCCGCCGGGTAAAGGGGATACTGCCGCACGTAACCGTCAAGGCGTTCACGGCCATCGAACTGGCCTATATGATAGAAAAGGCCGGGCTGGGCTATTCCGAGGGCCTCCGGATATTGAAAGAGGCCGGGATGAAGGCGATCCCCGGGGGCGGGGCGGAGATATTCGACGAGCAGGTTCGCCGGCGGATATGCCCCGAAAAAGGCACGACGCGCCAATGGCTCGATATGCACGAGGCCGCCCACGGGCTGGGGATAAGTACGAACGCTACGATGCTGTACGGCCATGTGGAACAGGTGGAACACCGCATCGACCACCTCGAGCGTCTGCGCCAGGTGCAGGACCGCACCGGGGGTTTCAACGCGTTCATCCCGCTGAAGTTCCGCAGCGCCGGCAACCCGATGGAGGGATGCGGCGAGGTGCCGGTCACCGAGGACCTGCGAACGCTGGCCATGTCCCGCATCTACCTGGACAACTTTCCGCACATCAAGGCCTACTGGCCGATGTACGGCAAGGTGACCACGGAGATGGCCCTCTCGTTCGGGGCCGACGACATAGACGGCACGATCGAGGACACCACAAAGATATATTCGATGGCAGGCGCCGAGGAACAGAACCCGGCCATGACCGTCGCCGACATAGAAAAACTCGTTACAGCGGCCGGATACAGGGCCGTGGAACGGGACACTTTTTACAACCAGGTCGCGGGTTAGCCCCGTGTCCGCCCGGACTTAAATATTTTAGCTAATGGATTTTCTAAGGAAGATATATGCCTATATCGCCGAGCGCCGGCTGTTGAGGCATCTGGTATTGGTAGTGTGCGCGTTGTTGGTCTTCTTCTTCGTGTGTTCGATCGTGCTGAACCTGGCCACGCGCCACAATACCAGCGAAGCGGTGCCCGACCTGTCGGGGATGCAGGTCGAGGAGGCCATTGCCGCTTCGCGCAAGGCGCGGCTGGTAATAGAGGTGAACGATTCGCTGTATGTTCCCGCCTACGCCGGCGGGGTGATACTGGACCAGCTGCCCAAACCCGGCACGAGGGTCAAGAAAGGGCGCCGGGTAGTGGTTACCATCAATTCGCACAAGCAGCGGATGGTGGAGGTTCCCTACGTCACCGGATACTCCCTGCGCCAGGCCAAGAACAACCTGGAGGTCGCCGGACTGGAGATCGAGCGCCTGGTGTTCCGTGCCGACCTTGCGGCGAACAACGTCCTTGAACAGCGGTTCAACGGCAAGGTGGTCCGTCCGGACAGTCACCTGCGCGCCGAGCAGGGTTCGGGCATCACACTGGTGGTGGGCAACAATTCCGATGCTCCGCTTCCGGTAGTACCCAAAGTTATCGGTTTCCCCCTGAACGAAGCCAAGAGCAGGCTGTGGGAAGCGGGGCTTAACATTGGGCAGATCGAGTACGACCCCGGGATCACGATGCTTAACCGCAACCAGGCCAAAGTCTACGTACAGGGCCTCGGGCAGGGCATCCGGGCGCACCACGGATCGGAAGTGTCGCTGAAGCTCACCCTCGATCCGGCCAAAGTCGAAGATGCGGCCAAATCATCGGACACCGCCGCCCGCCGCCGTGCCGCGACCGAACAATCCGCAAGCGAGCAATAACCCGATGGCAACGGAAGATACCCGCCGCCCAGCCGCGACAGCGGTACAGGACGATCCCGTCACAGCACAGCCGTTGGCCGTTACCGGCGTAGCGGCCCCGGAAGCCGACGAGGAGGACCAGCAGGACGAACTATACGAGCATTTCAACCTCACCGTGGACCGTGGACAGGCGATGCTCCGCATAGACAAGTTCCTGACCAACCGCCTGGAGAGCACCTCCCGCAACCGCATCCAAACCGCCGCCGACAGCGGCAACATCATAGTAAACGGCAAAGCGGTCAAAGCCAGCTACAAGGTAAAACCGGGCGACGTGATCTCGATCGTACTGCCCTACCCGCGCCGCCGCCTGGAGATAATCCCGGAGGATATCCCGCTGAATATTGTCTACGAAGACGACCACTTGATGGTCATCGACAAACCGGCAGGAATGGTGGTCCACCCGGGACACGGCAATTACAGCGGCACGCTGGTAAACGCCCTGACCTATTACCTGCAAGGGCTCGAGCTGTTCAGCGAGGGGGATATGCGGGCGGGCCTTGTCCACCGCATCGACAAGGATACCTCCGGCCTGCTGGTGATAGCCAAAGACGAGCGGACCCACGCCAAACTCGCCCGCCAATTCTTCGACCACACCATCCAGCGGCGTTACCTCGCCCTGGTCTGGGGCAACCTCCCCGAGGACGAGGGAACCATAACGGGCCATATAGGCCGCAGTGTCCGCGACCGCCTGAAAATGTATGTCTACCCGGACGGCGACGCAGGCAAGCACGCCGTCACCCACTATAAAGTACTTAAGCGTTACGGCTACGTGACCCTCGCCGAATGCCGCCTTGAAACCGGCCGCACCCACCAGATCCGCGTCCACATGGAATGGCTCGGACACCCCCTGTTCAACGACGCCCGCTACGGCGGGGACCGCATCCTGAAAGGCACCACATTTACCAAATACAAGCAGTTCATAACCAACTGCTTCACCCTCCTCCCCCGACAAGCGCTCCACGCCAAAAGCCTCGGATTCACACACCCCGCCACCGGTAAACACCTCCACTTCAAAGCCCCACTCCCCCAAGACCTGAAACAAGTCCTCGAAAAATGGGACACATATATCACAAACCGCCCCGACTTCGAAGACTAATAATCACCCCCGTAATACCTATATTTTTGTTCTCTTTTGCAAAAGAGAACCAGAAAACTCTTTTGGAAACAGTGTTACCCCTGCGGGGTTTCCTCCTCCTTGTAAGGCAGAGACAAGCTTGCTTGTCTCTGCACTTACTGCGAGCGTCGGTTCGTTTCCTGCTACTGTCAGTTAATAAAGGAGGGGCACAAAGCCACGGCTTGTCCGTGCCCCTCCTTTATTAACTGAGAAAATCATGAGATACGCAGTATCTCCAAAAGTTCTTTGGTTCTTTCTTACAAGAAAAAACGAAGAAAATAAGATATACAGGGTGGATATTAGTTTTGCGGGGTGGTTATGGTTACCAGGCGGGGGTTGTGGCGTATGTTTTGACGTCGTCGCAGGTTATTTGTTCTTCGCTGAGGATTATGAGGCGTTCGACGACGTTTCGCAGTTCGCGGATATTGCCGGTCCATTCCATGCTTTTGAGTTCTTTTATTGCTTCGTCTTCGACGGGTTTGGGGTCGATGCCTTTTTCTCCGGATATTTTGTCGACGAAGTATTCGACCAGCAGGGGGAGGTCTTCGATGCGGTCCACGAGCGGGGGGACGTTTATCACGATGACACTCAGGTGGTGGAAGAGGTCTTCACGGAAGTTGCCCCGGCGGATTTCGTCACGTAGGTTCTTGTTCGTTGCCGCAAGGACACGCACGTCCACTTCGACGTCTTTGTCGCTTCCGACGCGGCAGATTTTGTTCTCTTGTAAGGCTCGGAGCACTTTGGCCTGGGCCGAGAGGCTCATGTCTCCGATCTCGTCCAGGAAGAGGGTGCCGCCGTTGGCTTGTTCGAATTTGCCGCGGCGTTGTTTTATGGCGGAGGTGAACGCTCCTTTTTCGTGGCCGAACAGTTCGCTCTCTATCAGTTCCGAGGGTATGGCGGCGCAGTTGACTTCCACGAACGGGGCGTCACGGCGGTCGCTCTTTTCATGGAGCCAGTGGGCCACCAGTTCCTTGCCGGTGCCGTTGGGGCCGGTTATCAGGACCCGGGCGTTGGAGGGGGCTACTTTGTCGATGAGCGATTTGACGTGTTTTATCTGGCGCGAGTTGCCGATGATGTTCTCGACTTTGGAGGGTCCGGCTTTGCGGGTGCGGCAGCGCTGGATTGGTTTTTGTATTTGAGCTTGCAGGCCGGCTTCCTGCAGGGAGGTGTCCGCTTTACGGACAGCCGTCAGCAGGGCGTTCATGTCGATGGGCTTGGTGACGAAGTCGAAAGCTCCGCGGCGCATGGTTTCAACGGCCAGTTCGACGGTGGGTTTGGCCGAGGTGACGATTACGGCCGCAGTGTCCGGCAGGGCCGACTCACCGGGGCAGGGGGAGAGGAATTCCTGGTCTTCGACGATGATTATATCATAATGCGTTGTTTCCGCACCTGACAGGGCTTGCTGCAAATTTTCCACCGCATCGACGCCGTATCCCTCGAATTCCAGTTTCTCTTTCAATACATTCCTGACGCCACGCTGCCTGTCGATAATGAGGATTTTTGCCATAATATCCAGACTGTTGCAAACCAGGCCCGGCCGTACAGGGGTATAAGGGGTGGTATGGACGGCTTTGTTACCGGTCGATTTGCATTTATAAAAATTAAGGTATAACTTTGTGACAAAGTTAGTAAATACTGCGGTTCCGCAAGTATCGAACCACTTGCCGGTATGGCCCTCCAGGCCGGTTTTTCCCAGTCGAATTAATACTATCCCGGTTGCCTTTTTGAAGCGGCTTTGTGACTTAAAGTACAGTTTCACCACGGGCGGTTTTTCTCCGGAAAGATTCATTGGAACGATTGAAAACAGATAAATTCCGTAATGGACAAGAATTACAATTACCAACGCAAGAAGCTGAGGCTTCCAGAATACGGTAGGCATATCCACGAGATGGTGGACTACATTAAGACCATCGAGGACCGTGACTTCCGTAATACGCAGGCCTATGCCGTGATCGCTGTGATGGGGAACCTGAACCCCCTGCTGAGGGATACCGCGGACTTCACACACAAGCTCTGGGACCATCTTTTCATCATGGCGGGGTTCGACCTTGACGTGGATTCGCCTTACCCGATCCCGTCGGCCGAGGCGCTGGCTCCCAAGCCCGACAAGTTGCCGTACCCGGACAAGCGGATCAAAATGAAGCATTACGGCAAGAACGTTCAGCGCATCATCGAGTCGCTGGCCGGCGAGCCGGACGGCCCCGCAGTGGAGGATGCCATAGCCAATATGGCCCGCTACATGCGCACCAAGAGCTACGAATACAACCAGGAACACCCCAACAACGAGGTTATAATAAAGGACATAAAAACGCTGTCCGATAACGCCATTAAGGTGGATGAAATTGCATTGAATAACCTCAAAAGCGACTATAAACAACCCTTTACGGCACATCCGAAGAAAAACGCCTACCAGAACGGCCGCCAGCAGAAGAATTCCAAGAACGCCAAAAACCTGCAGAACAAGTCGGCCAAGCAGCACCGCACCCGCAAATAACAGGGAGATGGCGGTCACCGCAGATGCCGTGGGGTATTATCGAAGAAAGAAGCCGGGGCGATTTGTCCCGGCTTTTCGTTTGAACCTCCCGTTAACCTTTGGGGTCTCCCCCGGTCGGTCTAACGGTTATTTTTTGTTATAGACGTTCATCGTCCGCTCCAGACCCGCCGTGGCGAACGACTTCACCGCTTCCCCGGCCGCTTCGAGGCGGGGAGGTAGGGCCCGGGCCTCTTCGTCGGTCCACTCGCCCAGCACGTAATCCACCTGGAAGCCCTTGGGAAAGTCCCTGCCGATACCGAAACGCAGGCGGGCATAGTCGTTCGTGCCGAGGACCTGGTTTATGCTCTTGAGGCCGTTATGGCCGCCGTCGCTCCCTTTGGCCCGGATCCGGATGGTTCCCAGCGGCAAGGCCAGATCGTCCACGATAACCAACAGGTTCCCCAGGTCAATCTTTTCCTGCTTGAGCCAGTAGCGCACGGCATTGCCACTCAGGTTCATGTACGTGGAGGGCTTGAGCAGGATCAGCTGCCGCCCCTTGAACCTGACCCGTGCGATCGAGCCGTACCGTGACGGGGTGAAAACAGCATTGGACGCCCCTGCAAGGGCGTCCAATACGTCAAAACCTATGTTATGCCTCGTCCCGGCGTACTGGTCGCCCACGTTGCCGAGGCCGGCGATAAGGTATTTCACTTCGCTGTCGCTGGTTTGTGGCTGCGCACGGCAAAACAATCTTTTGAAAAATCCTGCCATGTCTCTCTGTGTTTAACCCGGATACGGGACCCGGTGTGACTACCCAAAGCAATTTCCATGCTGCGGGAAGACCGGAACCGTCCCGACTATTTCTCCGCAGCGGCGGCGGCGGCAGCAGCCGCACCACGGGCGGCACGCGTCATCTTAACTGCGGCAACGGCCGTAACGGCGGGAGTGAGCAGGGTCAGCCCATCGAACTGCAGGTCGCCCACGAAGATGGACTTGCCCAGCTCGAGGTCCGTAACGTCCACTACCAACTCGTCCGGCAGGTTCTCCAGGATACCTTTAACGTGTATCTTGCGTTTGGCCAGCGACAGTTTACCCCCGAGCTTAACCCCGATGGAGTTGCCCGTCAGGCGCACCGGTATATCGATAGCCACCTCTTTACCCGGAACGGCGCGGTAGAAATCTATATGCAGCACCTGCTCCTTTACCGGATGGTACTGAACCTCCCTCATCACGGCGATCTCTTTTTTGCCGTCGAGGTTGACGTTGATAATGTACGAATTGGGGGTGTAAATAAGCGGTTTGGCGTCCCGTGCGCTGATGGCGAAATGGACCGTCTCGCCGTTACCGTAAAGCGCGCAGGGGATCATCCCTTCGCGGTGGAGCTTCTTGCTCTCTTTCTTGCCGTACGCCTCGCGTTTTACGGCATCGATCTCGAAATTTTT
Source organism: Alistipes sp. (assembly GCA_021201825.1). Classification (GTDB taxonomy): domain Bacteria; phylum Bacteroidota; class Bacteroidia; order Bacteroidales; family Rikenellaceae; genus WRDF01. The sequence goes on along the minus strand of JAJQED010000001.1, from coordinate 75,657 downwards.
CATCTTTAATCTTTTCTGCGGCCGGGCCCGACAAAGGCCTGCCATGCGTTATTACCCTCGGGCGCCACTCAGTCACTATCCTGCGGGAAAGGACCCCATAAGCGCTTGCGGTTGCAAAAGTAATCAATATCCCTTAAATTCCAAAGGTTTGCCGCCCCCGGGTTTTGCCGGCGCGAGGCTGTTCTTCCTTTTTTTCGATAACGATACAAACCACCCCGATCTCTTTTCCGCCGATCCATTCACGGTACAGGGGGTTGTCCGGGTTGTCGAACATAGCATCCGGGTCTTTTATCCCCCGGGACCGTAATTTCACTTTTATTTCCATACCGCCGGTATACCTCCCGATAAAGGAATAGCCTCTACCCTTGACGATACATTTTACGGTGTACATGCCTTTTTCAAGGAATGTACTGTCCCGGTATATACGGCCCCGGCGGACAACGGCATTTCTATCGGGGATACCCCTTTACCCGTGACGGACCAACCCGCATCACCGTCGGCAAAACGGGGAATGTTTACTATCGGTTGCTGTGTTAATAAGGGCTCCAGTGGGGCAGCGAAGAGTATAACGGTGCCGAAATAATTTTTCACAGGGCCGGGTTTTCCGGCTTATAAAAAAATTTTACGGCCGGTTACACACTGGAAGCCTTGGAAATATCAAAAAATATATATCTTTGCACTCCGTAATTATTGCCCAGGTGGTGGAATTGGTAGACACGCTACTTTGAGGGGGTAGTGGCCGTTAGGCCGTGTGAGTTCGAGTCTCGTCCTGGGCACAGTAAAAATGGCTTACAGATTTCTGAAAGCCATTTTTGATTTCTGCCACGACCGCACCACGACCGCAAGTGTTGATTTTAGTCGTTTTTATTTCGTCTTAACTTGTTTTAGTCGGCAGGTTAATGTGCCCTATACCGTGAAGCGGAATATTAGATTTATCTTTTGATTTAGAAGAAATACTTTCTTTAAGTAGTAATTTTACTTTAAGGAATTCGGTATTATAACCAACATAAATTCGTTCTTTTATTTTCTCCTTTTTTATTTCATCTAATCCTGTTTTGCATAAAAAATAATCTTTGATTTCATCTTCTCTTTCTACTCTCTCTGGGCCCTCGTTACCCGAAAATAAAGAATTTGGGTCATTCCAGAATATAATCATTTTAACATTTTCATTCGCAATTCTCTTCCCAACTGCCTCCCACCAATACTTATCTGTGTTACCAAAAGATAACCCGAATACACAAAATAAGTCAGCTTGCCCAATCCACTGAACACACTTAGTTTCATGCCCAAGTCGGTAAGTACTATTACAATGAGGTTTAATATATTTATTCCTGATTATTCTTACCTCCTGATGTTTTTCATTGCCTATTTGTGTAAAATCATTGACACCTAATACCATTCTATTGTTTGGAAAACCATGAATATGCTCAATTTCAGATACATTTATTGCTCGGCTTGGATTATTTCCGTGGGTTCCAATTTTTAGAGCTTTGTTTTCATATGCTAATAACTTTTCCAGTGATTTAGTGTAATTGAAAGTAATAATTTTTATATCCCAATTATGATTACTCCAGTTGTCTTTAAAGTTTTTTATATCCCGCGTCTCAAGTGGCAACAAGAGATTCTCGGGATTGACTAAGTGTTCATAAAATATGCCTTGATGGCTATTGTCAATTATGTACTTATCTTCTTCTTTTAAAAGATACTGGGCCAACTCTTTCACTAGATGGGTATGAATCTGCACTGCTTCTTCAGCCTCAATTCTTCCAATGTATTGCCCAAGCGCCTCTTCTAAATCTGACCAATTCTCCCTATCTTCTTTAAGATTGCTCTGTAATTGATGAATATTGGTGGTACTCTCAGTAGGTGACTTTGCTAAATAATAATCATAAAAATCACCATATCGGGTTTTCATTCCCAGATTCAGGTCAAAGCCATTTCCGACTAAGAAAACTATGTTCATTATCAACTCAAAATTTATCTATTATCTTTAATCAATTCCTCCGCTATCATTTCTGCCTGCTTCAACACAGTTTCCGTTGCCAACATTTGCATATCCGGTGGATAACCGAATTGGCGGAGAAGACGTTTTACCGAAACTTTCAATTTAGCTTTGACACTCTCTTTTATTGTCCAGTCAATGGACGCATTATTCCGGATTGTTTCGGTTAGTACCACTGCCAATTCTTTTAATTTTTCCTGTTGCATCAGTTCCTTTGCGCTGGTGTTATTAGCAACTGCCGTATAAAAAGCATATTCATAATCGGTCAAGCCCATCACTTTGGCCTCGTTGTCCATCTCCACGATATCCTTACTCAGGTTGATTAACTCTTCTATAACTTCAGCAGCAGTAAGTATCTTGTTGTGATATTTACGAATGGAGTTTTCAAGCATTTCAATAAGCGATTTGCTTTGCACCAGATTCTTTTTCGCACGGTCCCGTATCTCGTCGTTAAGAAGTTTTTTTAATACTTCCAACGCTACATTCTTGTGTTCCATCCCTTTGAGTTCCCCCATAAACTCTTCGGAGAGAATAGAAATATCAGGTTTTTTTAGTCTGGCGGCATCGAATACATCTATTACCTGATCCGTAACCAGAGCTTTGTCTATTACTTGCCTAATAGTGGTTTCTAATTCTTCGTTGGTTCGTCCCGAACCAGAGTTGTCGAATTTGGCTAGGCGGGCTTTAATTGCCTGAAAGAAAGCAACCTCGTCTTTTGCATCCATCGCCTGGTCATGCGGAACGGCAATGGCAAAAGCTTGGGAAAGGGCCGTAACTTCGTTTAGGAAACGTTTCTTACCATCATTCAATCCTAAAATGTATTCTTCGGCAGCAAGAATCGTAGATAGTTTTTTTGCAGTATCCGCTTCGAAATAATCTACATACGTAAATCCGTGCAACATATTGGATATGACTTCCAATTTTTCAAGCATTATGCTCACCGCCTGCTCTTGTGCTATGGCAGGATCACCTTTGCCACCGGAATCTGAGTAGAAGGAAAGTGCTTTTTTCAAGTCAGATGCTATACCCAGATAGTCAACCACCAATCCCCCGGGCTTGTCTTTATAGACGCGATTTACCCGGGCTATTGCCTGCATCAAGTTGTGGCCCTTCATCGGTTTGTCGATATAGAGCGTGTGCATACTCGGCGCGTCAAAACCGGTAAGCCACATATCGCGAACTATCACAAGTTTCAACTCATCGTCCGGTGATTTCATCCTGTCGGCCAGTCGGCCACGCTGTTCTTTCGTGGTGTGATGTTTGGCTATCAGCGGCCCGTCTGAGGAACTGGTTGTCATAACAACTTTAATTACCCCTTTGTTCAGGTCATCCGAATGCCATTCGGGTTTTAGTGCTATTATTGCATCATAAAGTTCGGCAGCAATACGGCGACTCATGGTAACTATCATCCCTTTACCCTCGAATACCTCTTGCCGTTTTTCAAAATGAGAGATAATATCCTTGGCTATATTATGTATTCGGTTCTCACTTCCAATTAAGGCTTCGAGTTGCGTCCACTTGGTTTTGGCTTTTTGAGTATCGGTCAAGTCTTCCTGTTCCAGATTATCATCCAACTCTTCCACCAACTCACGCCCTTCTTCGCTCAATGCGACCTTTGCAAGACGGCTCACGTAATATATTCTTACAGTTGCACCGTCTTCCACTGCCTGCGCTATATCGTATATATCGACATAATTGCCGAATACTGCCGGAGTGTTTACATCGGTGCTTTCTATAGGAGTACCGGTAAAACCTAGATACGTCGCGTTAGGGAGTGCATCTCGCATATATTTGGCAAAGCCGTAAACGGTTTTCTTGCCGACTATCTCGCCGTCACCGTTCCGGTCGTCCACCGTTTTACCACGGAATCCGTATTGCGAACGGTGGGCTTCGTCGGCTATGACGACGATATTTTCACGGTCGGACAACTGCTCATATACATTACCCTCTTCGGGATTGAATTTCTGTATGGTTGTAAATACAATTCCTCCTGAACCTACTTTCAACAGTTCTTTCAGATTGTCACGGTTTTCTGCTTGCACCGGGGTCTGCCGTAGCAATTGCTTTGAGGCCGCGAATGTGTCGAATAGCTGGTCATCGAGATCGTTACGGTCTGTGATAACAACTACCGTAGGATTGTCCATAGCCAGTACCAGTTTGCCGGTATAGAATACCATCGACAAAGATTTGCCACTGCCCTGGGTATGCCATACCACGCCACCTTTGCGGTCGCCAACGGGTTGCTGTTCAACTCCCGGCACTCCATAAGTCGCCGGCGCTTCACAGACTATATTGGATAGTGGTGTTTTTTTATAACCCGAAGCTCGAAGTGTCGATTCCACCGCTCGGTTCACAGCGTAATATTGGTGATAGGCGGCTATTTTTTTGACTGTATTTATATTTACTATTCCCGTTTGCGGATCTTCCTGTTTAGATTTCTCAAACACTATAAAATGGCCTACAAGGTCGAGCAGCGTTTTACGGTTCAGCATTCCGCAGATCATTGTCTCAAGCTGGCTAACCAGATGGGACGCTTCGGCCTTGCCGTCGGCCGTCTTCCACGCCAAAAAGCGGCTGAACCCGGCGGAAATGGAGCCTGTGCGAGCTTCCAGCCCGTCGGATATAACACATATGGCATTGTAGGTAAACAGCGAGGGTATTTGGGCTTTATAGGTTTCGATTTGCCGGAACGCCGAATTAACCGTTGCGTTCTCATCCGCTGCGTTTTTTAGTTCCATTACCACCAGTGGGATCCCGTTAACGAATAACAGGACATCGGGGCGCTTCGTGTGTCCATTCTCTACCACTGTAAATTGGTTGACCACAAGGAAATCGTTGTTTAGCGGATTCTCGAAGTCCACCAACCAAACTCTGTCTCCGCGCTCGCCACCATCTTTTTGATAACTGACAGGAACCCCTTCAGTAAGGTAGCGATGGAAAGTTTCGTTGTTTGCGATCAGCTCCGGCGAGGCTATACGTTGAATCTGCCGAATGGCTTCCTCTTGTTGGTCGGCAGGGATATCAGTATTGATCCGCCTGACCGCATGGCGCAGCCGATCAAGCAATAGTACCTGCTGGTAATTGTCGCGCTCAGGAGTTTCGCTGTCCGGGGCGATATCGGGACCGTAGATATATTTATATCCGATGCTCTCCAGCCGTTCGATGCAGAATTCCTCTATACTGTTTTCGGTTATGCGGGGCATAATATCTTTTCTTCAATTAATTCGTATGAAATTGATTCTGCGTCAAATAGGTAAATCTCTTTTGAGGGAAACTTTTTTCTTGCTAATTTGTAATTTTTGCTTTTCTCTTTAGATAAAGTAGAGAGGTAAATCGTTTTAATCTCAGAGTTATTTATTTTTTCGAAAATATGATCATCATTATCCGATAATGAGCAGCCGATGATTACTAAACTTCCTTTTAGCTCCCCCAACTTATTAAGGCAATTCATCAGGTAGTCGTTATCATTAATCGCGTCGGTTTTGTTTGTGTGCTGAAGTACGCAAACGATTTCTTTTTGATCGTCATTAATGACTTCCTCCAGCCTCTGATATAGTGCCTTATCGGATTGTTGAGTTATCTTCTTTACGCGATCCCCGTCTTTGTAAATATGAAAGGCTCCGTGAAGAAAAAAAATATTTTGAGTTTTGCTTTTTGGGTCGAAAACGAACTCTGTCCCACCACTAAACAAACTTTGCTGAATCGGCCTGCTACCATCATCTACACGCTCTATCAGTGCATTTCTCTTTTCTTCTTCAAAAATAGCATCAACAACTCTGGTAATATCTTTTGTTTTCCAGCCTTTTTTATAGGTTTTGGAATACTCTGTTACTTCTTTCACAAAATGGCTTTTTGTTACGTTACAAAGTCGTTTTTCCATTGATGCATCTTCGCCAAGAGTAACTTTAAGTGTGCCGTTAGTTCTCGCTTCTTTAATTTCAGTATATATATCATTTTGGCTTGCGTCTATATCCTCTTCGATAAACTGAATGGTTGGCTGAAAAGCTATTGCGTTCTTCTCGCCACTTTTTAAAGACTTGTGTTTAAGTAAGAATAAATAGAGAAATGAGTCATAATTCAACGAGAAATAACTATCGAAGTTTCTCAACAAGAGAAAAACACCCTCATTCTTTTCTGCGTAAATATTTTTTATTTCAGACTTTACGATTTCATGAGTAGCTTGCATAAAGTCGAATTTGACTTTATTTCTGACGTATTTTTTAAGAAACTGGTTGTGATCGGCAATGTCATTCTCTAATTTCCCTATGAGCGCCTCAAGATCAAAGCAGCACTCTTCCATCATGGGCATGGCTTCGTGATAAACACCTCTGTTGTTTTCAGCCATTCTTTGAAAGATAGCCGGATAACCTGTGTTTATTCCAAGACCGCGATTGAATCCATTGGCAATCAGAAGATGGTTTTCGCCACCCTCTATATTTTCAAGGACTTGCTTATAAACGAGCAATAATACATCTTCTTCCATACCTTGTTGAGTTTATATTTCCACTCTTACTTCGCCACTCATTAGCTTTGGCAGCAGCGTATCTCGCAGGGTGGTAAGGGTGCGGATTTGTTGTTGATTGGATTTTATCTTGATAAATAGCGGTTCGGATTTTTGGCGAAATAATTCCATTGTAGTATTGTCCGGAATTAAGATTTGTATGTCTTTAATCATTGCCGAATTAATTGCTGTAACTATTGATGATGTACTACCAAGAATATCATAAGGGTAAGTTTTAAGAAAAATATATAGATATTCCTTCGTAAAAGGGGTTTCATTGTTGAATCTGAAATGTGCAATAGCTTCATTTGAAGTCATTGTTTCTGAAGAAATAGCAACTCTACCCACAGTCATTTTAAAGCTAAGAACAACCGTATTCGAGGGAATTACAGGTATTTTAAAAGCTTTAACAGCATCTCTTGTTAAATATTCAGAGGTATTTGATATGAATATGCCGTCATTTCCTAAGTCTTTAATTGAAATCCATTTTACATCCAATGGATTATTTGAGAACCAATGAAATTCTTTTCTTGGAGGAGTTCTACCAATCGCAATATCTGTAACTTCTTTAAGACTTTTCTCCTCCCATTCCGGTTTTGCTTGTTCGATGAACCATTGGCGGAAAAGGGTTTCGGCCATTTTTTCGAGGGTGGCGTTCTGACGGTGCAGCAGGTCGATCTTATCATCCAGACTCCCCAACACCTCCGCTATCGCACGTTGCTCGGCAAGGGGAGGGAGAGTAAGGATTAAATCATCAAAAGCTTGCTTCGGAACTCTTTGTCTTCCAGACGTTCCGTCTAAATTAATTTCAGCATGGCTTCTGACATCATCCCATCGAGATAAATAATAAACAAAGTCAGAATCAGATATTTTATCTCGTCCTCTAAAAACATGAAATTCAGTTGAGCCAAAGCCTTTCCCGTTTTTAAGCCTTTTTACCTGACATATTTTCCCATTCTCCAGACAAGGAGTTATTCGGGCAAAAAGAGTATCCCTTTCTTCAAACCTACTACCTCCGGACAGATTTTTTTCCTGTGAGGCCACACAATACCTTATACTTTCGTTGAGATCTTTCATCTCAACAAAAGAAATGCTCTCATCTTTCGGCAGCAATACTCGTGGATTTACATCGACGAAATCAGAAAATCTATGTTCCCTCCACTCACTCATGATTTTGCTTTTAATTCTTCAACCTTCTTTTGCAATTTATCTATCCGGAATCTATGGCTTTGCAGGATATGTGCATAAGAGTCCTCATAGTTCTTTTTACATAGGGTGGCAGCCCCAATGTCAAGAATCTTATTGCCCTGCTGCTGTTCTCCTGTCCGCATCTCTTGCAAAACAGCCTCATATTCAATCTGCGCTTTAGACAACTCTTCTTCTGCCAATAATAGTGCTGACTCAATCTTCAATCGCGATAATTCCTTTAGCGATTCTATCTGTTTTCGTGCAAGAATCGAAGTTTTTCGCGACGACACGATAGCCACAACAATAGCCACTACCGACAAAACAATCGGCGCGATGATTACCCACTCTCTCATTTGATTATCTCAAATTTTAAGTTCTGCAGCCATTCTATTTTAACGCCGTTATCCGTATCTAATGCCTTAAAATGTATGCTCTCATAATTTGCAATCTCATCTCTTGAGAATACATAAGTGCCTATAAAGCCATAGTTGTCGTGATCAATGTTGACAACTAATTGATTGTAATAATTTTTCTTCCCAATTTTCACCCGATAGGAAATTGTTTCCTTGTGGGTATCGGGATGTATAGTTCTATTAACTGTTTTTATTTCACTCATTGACTTTGATTTTAGCAAGGTTAGCGGCTATAATCTCATTCAGCCGGGCTTCTTCTTTCAGTTGCTCTTCCAGTTCCGCGCGCAGGGCGGTGAACCGTTCTTTGAAGTTGAAGTCTTCCTCCTCGTCCGGCAAGCCTACGTAACGACCCGGGGTCAATACATAGTCCAGTTCCTTCACACGTTCAACAGGAACCGAAGCGCAGAATCCCGCCACATCTGTGTACTCCCCGTCTGGATTGCGCCAGTTGTGGTAAGTGGAGGCGATGCGGCCTATATCGTTATCTTCCGGATTCTCCGAGCCATTGGATAGTTCCCGTGTGCGGCGGTTGATCAGGTGACCGAGATTGCGGGCATCGATGAAAAGAATCTCCCCGCTCCGGTTGCGGAAACTGCCATTTGTCCGGTTGCGGCTAAGGAACCACAGTGCAGCAGGTATCTGTGTATTAAGGAACAGTTTGGCTGGCAGGTTGACGATACAGTCTATCAGCCCGGCTTCGATCAACGCTTTGCGGATCTCACCCTCGCCGGATGTCTTGGAGGTCAGCGCCCCTTTGGCCAACACCACGCCCGCCTGTCCGGAGGGTGAAAGGTGATAGATAAAATGTTGCAGCCACGCGAAGTTAGCGTTACCCGTCGGTGGTGTGCCGTATTACCAGCGGCCATCCTTACGCAACAGGTCGCCGCCCCAATCGCTCACATTGAACGGTGGATTGGCGATGATATAATCGGCTTTAAGGTCTTTGTGGGCATCGTTAAGAAACGAACCTTCGTTGTTCCACTTTACCTGCGAGCTGTCGATCCCCCGTATAGCCAGGTTCATTTTACACAGCCGCCATGTGGTCTGGTTGCTCTCCTGGCCGTAGATCGAAATATCGTTTACCCGTCCCTGATGACCGGTGACAAACTTCTCCGATTGTACGAACATACCGCCCGATCCACAGCAAGGGTCGAAAACCCGCCCTTTGTAGGGTTCGAGCATTTCGACCAACAGTTCAACCACGCTTCGGGGCGTGTAGAACTGTCCGCCTTTCTTTCCCTCGGCAAGGGCAAACTCGCCCAGAAAGTATTCAAATACATGACCCAATACATCGGCGCTTCGTGCTTTCGCATCACCCAAAGCAATGTTCCCTATAAGGTCGATCAATTCTCCTAAGCTTGTGGGGTCTAGGTTCTGACGCGCAAAAACTTTAGGGAGTACGCCTTTTAGAGAATTGTTTTCTTTCTCAATGGCATCCATCGCAGCATCCACTGTTTTACCAATGGTAGGTTGCTTTGCCTGGGATTTCAGGAAATCCCACCTGGCCTCTTTCGGAACAAAGAAAACATTTTCGGCTTTATATTCGTCGATATCTTCGGGGTCGGCTCCGCTTGTTTCTTCCGCTTTAAGTCGTGTATATAATTCTTCGAAGGCATCGGAGATGTATTTCAGGAATATAAGTCCTAACGCGATATGCTTGTATTCAGCAGCATCTATATTTTTGCGGAGTTTATCAGCCGTTTTCCATAGTTGTTTCTCAAGTGGTTCTTCCGCAGCATTTCCGTTTTTCTTTGCCATATATTACCCGCTATATTAATAGGATTAGTATTATTCCAGAAAGAGGCCAGATAAATTTAAAAAGATAAAGTTGAGGCCTCTCTCGGCTGAATTAATAGCGGTAAAAATAACAAAAATACTGAGAATGTGAAAGCTACATCCTCAATATATATTATTTCGAAAAATATAGATGTTATAGAGTGGGAGAGGTTATTGATAAAATAGATGGAAGAGGATCGCAAGAAGTCGAGGTTTCCATCCCGGACTCAAATCTCATTCTACAAATTAAAATCTGCTTTAACTTTTCTGGCAATGTGACCGGCCGGTACCTTTAATGCCATGCTCTGATTCAGTATAACAGATAAATAAGGAATTGCTCTTGTCGCCGGGAAAAGTGTGCTTGCTTTTCCTCATTGCAAAACTGAGCGCACATACGGATAGCACTTCTTGCCGATCCTTTTATCCATACTTATTCTGAGCCGAAAAGATTGATTATTTCCAATCCCCGTCTTTGGGCAAGAGTAACTGTGTAATGTGTTCCGCCTGGCTGACCGTCATAATAGCATACCAATACGGAACTGTTCTCAACCAAAAAATCATTCCGCCTGTGGTACACACTACGATGATAACTTCCGAATAGGGTTAAACACCTTTGTGCGTGCCGTAATATATTGCTGTGTTCCACTTTCCAATAAGGAGCAAAGTTGAACGCCTGATCCGGGAACGGCACAACGCATATCAATTCGATTTCAGGGTATGTGTTTCTTGCGAGAAGAACCGCGCTTGCGGCCATGAGATCGAAACCAGCGGCCATGCCGGACAAGAATGTTTTATAACCCTGCTCTGCAAGTTTGTGAATGGTACCGAGAAGACGTACCTGTATTTCGGCGAAAAGGAAATTATTATCTGGATCTGACTTTTTGATTTTACCGGGGCGGTAACCAGTGAACGCTACGGTAGTAGCGGGATTAATATTAGTCATAAGGCTTGGAGTTAGATTAGTGAATTGGAAATTGCTCACTACTCCAGTTAGAAAAGAGGAACGCAGGAGCAACATTCCTCACTGTCGGCCTCGCGAGCCTTGGCTGGTATGTTGTCCTGCGCCCAGAGTTACCCCGACCGTTAAGGTCAGGGTATACTCATGGGTTTCAACAACATTTAAGCCAGCCGGAAACCTATCTCTCGATAGTCGCGAGTTTACAGTGAGGCATAAAGGTCGTTTACCCTTTATATAGTTCGCTCTTGCGTTAAGGCGAATTGCAATGTTCCCGCAAAGATAACATATAACTTCTAATAGTCTGAATTAATGAATGCTCAAAGATAGAAATTCATTTTTATTTCTACGTGTACGTAGAGATAAAAACTACGTATATGTATAAATATTTGCGAATGACAAAAACAAAAAAAAGGACTGTTAGAAAAGATAAGGCTCTGTTGATTGAGGTTGGGAGGCGTCTTCGAGAATTGCGTCTTGAGCAAAATATAACCAACGAGAAAATTGATGAGACATTAAAAATCAGTATTTACAGATATGAAAAGGCTTTGGTGAACGTATCTTTATCTAATCTTGCTCTCATTTGTAAATACTATAAAATATCTTTATCCGAATTGCTCAACGGCATGGAATCATCTTTTGAAATCGAGGAATGATTCCACAATTATTTACCCTTTACCGTCTCCGCTTCATTTCTTAACCTTTCCGCTTCAGCGGCATTCAGTCTTGCCCGTGCTTCCGTCTCAGCCTGCTCCCGAATTAACTTTTCATATTGGTTTACCTTTTGACGGATTACTCGGATTTGTTCTTTATTCCTGTTATAATCGAATATTTCCCGAAGCATTAAAATTTCTTCCGGTTCAGCAGAACCACGCATTTCGATGTAGCGGTATTTGAGGTCATTATCTTCAAATCTGATTAGAGTATTATGCTGTCTTTTAACAAGAAATCCAAGGATAACAATTAGTGTTATGAGGGTAATATGCCATATAACACTATCGGACGGTGGAAATACAATCCTATGCTTGTGATTATGGATTACGGTTTGGTCTGGATTACGGGCCGCTTTCTTTACGGCCTCGGATAGTTCGCGTACTTCGGCAAGCTGCTCCGGGTTAAAGTTTATCTCTCCGGTGGTCTGCTGATTCTTTAAAATCTGTTTTATCATTTCCATTTGTTCCTCGAACATTCCGGAAACAGCATCAAGTTCTTTACTCATATTTATCGTTTTTTCTTTTTATTGTTACTTCGCTGCGCTTAATCCGCACCAGCCTCCGGCTGACAACGGGCTATGCTCAGTGAAGCCGCCCGTTCGACTTATATCGAACGACCTCGTTTCTTTTTCTTACGTTTTTTTAATTCTCTTTCCAGTTCTGCCGCACCTTCGTCATAACTATCGCCTGACGGATGGATATTAAATAAACCAGCTAATCCGGAACCGGCAGAGTGTTCGTGCGTGAATTGCGGTTTCGGGTAAGTGTGCTCGGTGGGGTTTTGTACGGGTTTAATTACTTGCCTTTGGCTTTGCTCTGTCTGAACACTTACCGTTCCGGTCTGGTTATGCTGTTTTGCATTTTCGTTAAGCAAAGCCGAGAGTTTCGAGTAGCTGAATTGTCTGTCGATCTCCGAGCCGTTGAACGGCTTTTGATTACCTTTAGTAAAAACGACACCTTGTACCACGTCTGTTTTTCCTTTGGTTTTAAAGTCGGTCGTTATCCCTTGCTTATGTAAATAAGATTTAAGTTCCGGCCAGCTTTTAGCCATTTGCAATCCGTCTTTGATGGCATGATATATTTCGTACTTAATCTTATCCCTGCCTATAAGACGATCCTGTTTTACATTCTGTTTGGCATCAGTTTTCTTAAGATAGAGTCCGTGCGCTTCGGTCAGTTGACGGCAGATTTTCATGTTGCGTATTCTCTCTTTCTTATCGGATATCGTCTTGCCAGAATTACTAACACGGTTGTAAACTATATGACAATGCGGATGCTCCCGGTCATAGTGACGGTAAACAACGGCCTGCGTATCACGGATTCCCATTTTGTACATATATTCATTTGCCACCTTCACCATATATTCATTGGTTAACCTGTCTTTGTCTTGGACTGAAAAATTGAGGGAGATATGCCCTACTTTCTTCCCAAGCCTCGGGTTCATCTGCGATTGCAACTCCATGCTTTCGGCAATCGTTCTCCAATTCTTGAGTTCGACTCCCATGGCTCCGATAAGTTCCGCATCCTTTTTTGTAGCTGCATACTTTACACAGCCACCGAAAGAACTACCGCTTCTTATCTTTCCCATCATCTTTAAGCAAGTTTTTTATGGTTCTTATTTCTTCCGCCAGCTCTGCCATTTCATTTTTGACTTGAGGATAACCTGCGATATTGGCCTGATGTGCGATCTGATTCAAGTTGTTCGACATCCCGGAGAGTTGTCGTATTCAGCCGGATTCGTCGGGCGTAAGACGCGGGATAATTTTACAATCCGTCACGGCTCTACGGGAGATTTCTGCCAGAGAAATTCCGGCATTTTTAGCTCTCGTTTTGAGGGCAAAATATTCTATGGTCGGAAGCATATATGCAACCCTGTGTTTTAATTTTTGAGTGGCACTTTTCTTCGGACGGCCACCTTTTTTATTCTTGCTCATAACTTAATTTTAACTGTCAGACAAAGTCCGGCGGAGACCAACGAGATAGCCGGACAGCGACTTAAAAAGTCGCTTGCCCCGCAGGGCAAGTTTCCCGCGAAGCGGGGTTTTGTGGTACACAAAACACAAACTTGCTACCGCCCGAAAACTCTCCGGTTGCAGATAAGCCGAAGACGCCTATAATTTGCGGCCTGCTTTCTTTCTCACCGGGCATTTTGGCTGTGATTTATGCGTTCGATTGTTCCGGAGATAGTCGTTCAAGTCTTTGTAATTTTGATAGAATTTAGACTGATCCACAACTTCGGATTTGGGTAATAACTTATCTATTTCGGCGACCGTTTTTCGTCCTGATTCGTCGTTGTCAAGAAAGGCATGAACGGTGCGGTGGGATTCGAGAAACGGCACGGCTTTTTGAAGGTTGACAACGGAGTTGAGTACCGTTGTGTCGATGGACGGCGACGGACTATTTTTCAGTGAGAGATAAGAGAGGAAATCCATAAAACCCTCGAATACCATGACCGTATCGGAACCGTTGTCGATGGTTGTTATATTCTTCGGTGTACTGCTCCCTTTGAAGGCACGGTTTCGTAGTTCCCAACCTCCGGCATCGTTCTTAAATCCGATAGCGAAGTAAGGGTGGCTACCGGACTGATACCTTACCTCATTGCAATATTTCTGTGCGGCTGGCAGGTCTATCCCTCGGTCGCTTAGATACTGGAGCAGGACCAGATGCTGGAGCTTACCGACTGAGAATATTTCAATACGTGATTGGTCGGGGACAGAGAGTTGGCGGTTGGTCGATACCCTTTCGGAATCGGGAATCTCTTTCTCCAGTCGGTGAATCGCGTCGGCGACGGAGCAGTTCTCCATCCGGGCTACAAGATCGATAATGCTACCGCCCTCGCCGGTTCCGAAGTCGTGCCATAGGTTAGCGTTCCAATCTACTTTGAAGCTGGGGTCTGTTTCTTTCCTCAGCGGTGAAAAATAAAATCCGTAGCCGGGTTTAACTGTTTGAGGGTTTATTCCTCGCCTGGATAAGTAGTGACGGATGCTGATTCTCTTGAGTTCGGCAATATTACTATTGTTTTCCATTGCGTCCTCCTTTCTTCCCTGTGCGGATTGCCTCGACATCTTCCAGTTTATACCGTTTGCGGCCACCGAAGGGGAAAGACTTTATATAACCTGTCTTTTCCCAATTCCATAAGGTTGAAGAGTCGATTTGCAGTAAGGCCAGAACCTCTTTACGGCTTAGAAATTCTTCCGGTTGCGGATGAGCCGATTCGGGTTTTAGACCGCTGACGGTCTCTTTAAAAATCTCTCGCAGGTCATCCAGTCCAACGGTAACGCTTACGTTCGCCCCGGACTCCAGCAATTCTTTGTAATTCATAACAAAAGTTTTAAAGTTTTACAAAGCCTTTACAGGCAGATTCGTGTGAATCCGGGACAAGAGTACGAGGAGTAATTGCGGGGAAAAAGTTTTTGTTGGGTGTTTCAATCCCCATTTGTAACCGACTATTTATAAAAGAAATAAAAAGCAAAAGGGATTTACATTGCTGTAAATCCCTTCGTAGCCGATTTATTCCGGTTGCTATTTTATATTCGGTTCTATTGGTATTTTATATGTGTCCCGACCATCGTGCTTAAATTTCTTATAGATTGTTCGCTTGGATTTTGATAGCTTGGAGAAAACAGCGATAAGCCAATCAGCGGTTTCCGGCTGCTCCATCACGTCAAAGTGGTTCCAAATATTCCAACCGTAGTGGTAGAGTTCAAAGTTATCTAATCCAGTCGTCGTAATCTTCTGCGGCACGTCGCCCGTGTTACTTTTAGCGTATTGCTCAATATAGCGGTGCAATAGCGGCATTTCTTCGTCCGGTATATATCCTGCCAAAATTTCATCGGAATATTGACAGAAAGATTCGATCTTACTTTTCAGCACAGCATCGTCAGGTAATGATGTACAGTACTTCGGTTTTACCCTTATACGTTTAAAAATACATTTGAATATCGGCTCTAATAATTCTATAGAAAGGACATACAATAAGCCGATACTTACCAAAACAATAACAAACACAAGATTGGCTGTCCCTGTATCCGCGTCATGTTGCAAGGCAACATACCGCCCTATGGAAGCCAGTACCAATGAAGCAATACCGACCCCTATCCAAGGTATGTATTTATCCTTGTTGGGCATACATCAAAGATATAATCTTTTTTTAATATGTCCTTCTAAGTTATTAAGATATAGGAGATAATGGTTTACAATAAACCTTATTTACTAAAATATCCCTCATAGATTTTTTATCATTAAAGTTTCGCGATATGTTTTTACATATTTCTGTGTAGTTATCTTTAATTTCTTGACATTCTGCATCTTTCCATTGGTAATAAAAAGGTTTTATCGATACGCAGTTTGTATGCTCAAAAATAGTTTGGAGTAAAGTTCTATCTGAATTCCCGCATGAATGTCCCATTACAAAAACCTGATATGGCTCCTGCTGCAAGAACATTAGCAGCGCACGGTAATTATCCGTATTAGAATAATGTATGTGTTTCATGTTTTCCATAAAATTATTATCATTGGTCTTCTCTATGTCTTTATAATCGTCATCTAATTCATCTCCATATCCAAAAATAATCGGGTTTTTTGGATTATTTAACTCTCCATGAATATTGATAACAAAATCATCATCAGGCCGCAGATACAATTTCTCAACTGTGCTGGTGTAATTAAAATTAAGGAATAAAGTCCTCATAGGAAATATTCCTTTCTCTTCACTAACACTTTTTATCTCCTCATCTAATTCTTCGTCGGTTTTCAATTTTGCAAAGTGATATTCTTGACCTCCACTCCTGATTATATTCTTAACTCTATCAATCTCGTCAGATAAAGTACCCCAAAACATTTGTAATTTTGATAAGCCAACATCATCTTTATGAATAGGCAATGATCTAAATGCTTCTTCAATTGAGTCAATCTTCTTAACTTCTTTTATGCTAACATTTGTCAAGTATTTTTCAAGTAATTTCTTGACCTGAGAAAATTCTTCATTGAGCTTTCGAACTAATTCACCTTGTTTATCATCTTTCAAATAACTTTTGAGCAAATAATAATATTCGTTCTCTATATCAAGCCAACTATTGAGAGAGGTTCTTTGGGTAATGTGTTTCCAAAAATTATTCTTGAATGATATGCCGTAATTATGAGTAGTATTTTGTGGTCTACTTTCTCCAATATATTTTATGAGACTTGTATAGGAATTTAAATTATAAGATGGTTTAACACTGCTTTTAAGTTTAGCACTTTGAGATCCATTATGAAATGTAACAAACTCATCCTCATAGTCATTAACCGCGCTTCCGCTATATATATTTAAAGAAAAATCTGTCCAATAACTATCCATAAATTCTTTATAGCCAGTTGGTAAACCATGTGCTTTATCGAATCCGTTCCCTATAAGCACTATTCTATTCATTATTAATTGCTTTTGTTAATTAGATTCACAACAACTTTAACCATCGCCTCCATTTCGTCGGGATTGCTTTCAGCTATCATCAGAGTTAAAGCAACAAGCGTGTTATTTGCAATAAGTTGCTTTCCATCATTTTTATACAGAATACCGTTCTTTTCGAGGAACCATAGGAACAGAAACGCGGCAATACGTTTGTTACCGTCAGAGAAAGAATGATTTTTGACGACCAGGTAAAGAAGCATGGCCGCTTTTTCTTCAATGCTTGGGTATAATTCCTGTCCGTCGAAAGTCTGGTAAATTGTATTTATGGAGCTTTTGAATGAACCATCTTTTTCGTTCCCGAACAGACCTCCGCTACCGAATTTATCCCTCAATTCCTCGATAGCTTTCATGGCCGATTCGTATGTGGCCCGGAACGGCTCCTCTGTTGTGGTATTTTCAATAGTGAGTTCCTGGTAGTCGTATCGATCCAAAGTATCAAGAGCGTAGGTATAATCACGGATAACTTTTAGCAAGCCGGTGGCCTCATCACCAGATAGGGATTGTGATTCGAGAACATTCGACATCAAGCGAACGGCATTTTTCATGCTCTCCAGTTGTTCCGCCTGCATCTTATTATTGATCGCGTAGCCTTTAACCAGATACTCTTTCAGTACACGGTTGGCCCATATACGGAACTGGATGCCACGATTGGATTTTACCCGGTAGCCGACCGATATAACCATATCAAGGTTATAAAACTCTATTTGTCTTTCAACCTGCCTTTTTCCTTCTTGTTGAACTGTCGCAAAATTTGCGACAGTTGGAATTCCGTTGAGTTCTTCCTGTAAGGCATTGTTTATATGTTTGCCGATGGTCTTTATATCCCTGTCAAACAAATCCGCCATCTGTTGGCGGTTCAGCCAAACGGTTTCATCTTCGATTTTAACATCGAGTTGAGTCTGGCCGTCCTGTGTCTGATATATTATTATTTCTCCTTTGTTCATAATGTGCCGTTTTCGCAAAATAAATATAAATAACTGACAATGTGTAGTTAATCCAGAAAACCGATTAGCTCCTTCTTCATGTCCTCGTCGATGTCACGGTAACGCGCGAACGCCTTACTACCCTCTTTATGGCCGCTCAATGCTCCGACCAGGTTAGGGTCTTTGACTTGTTTGTAAATATTACCAATGAAGCTCCGCCGTGCCATATGTGAAGATGCGACCTCATAAATCGGCTTTTGCACCTCTTGCCGTGTCCGTTGGTCGATAATAGTTACCATACGGTCAAGTCCGGCTTTTTTGAATGCCTCTTTTATATTGTCATTATATTTCTGCGATGAGATAAAAGGCAAAAGGCTTTCCCGGTGCAGATCACGGTAACGTTCTATAATTTCTTTCGCCGTATCGCTCAATGGAACCCGGACGGTCTGCACCCTGTCCTCGCGAGTTTTCTTGGGGATATACTCAATCGCACCGTTTATAACATTCTTCCACGTAAATTTATATAGGTCGCTTACGCGGCATCCGATAAGACATTGAAAAACAAAAATATCACGTTGAACGGCAACCGACGGTATATCAGACATATCGGTTTCATAGAGCTTTTTTCTTTCATCATTGCTTATATAGATTGGCGTACCGTACACGCTTTCACCGACCGGGTAGTTTTTGAAAGGATTATTAGTGGTGTATTCGTTGTCGTTCGCCCAAATTATGAACGACCGGAACCGTGTCATCATATCCGAGATATAATTCTGGCCGCGCTCTTTCGGCATTCCTTTAGGTTTGTCGCTATCTTTTTTTAGCGTATAAGTCATTTTTGACTGTTTTGTAGAATACGGTATGGCCTCGTATATTTCCGGGTGGGACTTAAACACCTCCCGCTCGTTAGTAAGGAAGTTTTCAATATCGGCAAGCTGGTCGTAGGACAGCGTATTTATATTAAGTTTGAAAGCCCGGCTACCGGTTGCCCTTTTATATAGTTCATACCTCTTTAGGCATCGTATCAAGACATTGAAATGTTTAACGCGGGATTCGGATAGCTTATGTTTGGCAAGATAATCCTGGGCTATACCGAAAAAGTCTTTTACCCTTTCTTTTGTTGTTTTCGTCGGCTTGTAGAATGCTGCAACCTTCTTTTCTCCCCAAATACGTTCCAGGCTATTTTTATCTTCTTCGTGCTTCAGTTCATCCTCGATATATCGAGTAAGTTTTTGGAGTAATTCTTTTTTCTCGATTAACTGCTCTTGTTCTTCTCCCGGTGTGGCCGGTATAGTTATGCCATTCTTTTTGCCCCATCGTTTAGGGCTTACCCAAATGCGGGATTGTATTCGCATACGGTAATCATGCCGAATGTAAGTCCGCAGGATTATCTGACATTCCCCCGCACTGTTAGCCGTCTTGGTGAGTATATAGGTTGTTGCTGCCATAACACTATAGTTTCGTTAAGGCAAACATATATAATAGTTTGGGGATTAACAAATTTTCGCGACCGCACCGCGACCGCAAACCTATAAAAACGTCAAATTTGCCTCGAAACAAATTCAAAACAATTCAAATGTAATTATTTGATAATATGAATTATATAGAATTATTTTGATTTTAAAGTTTTGGGTAGTTTTGTATTCTGTGAGTCTCGTCCTGGGCACAGTAAAAATGGCTTACAGTTATCTGTAAGCCATTTTTTAGTTTTATCGGCACGCGGATCGGTGGCAACTTAAATAACGCCCGAATGGGTGATCGTTGCCTTAACTTCACTGCTTTAAAAAATCTTTCCCTTAGAGGCCAATCGTTTCGAGTTTTTTAAGGAGATAATTTACGGCGCGGACGGCAGGCATTATTATACTACTTTCCCGGCTGAAAGTTATTTTGCCGGGCGGTTCAACGGGTCGGGTCCTCCCGCTGCCAGTTGTATCATATCCTCTACGGTTACGTCCGGATGGCGGTAACGCTTCCTTTTGGCAGGCACGTTCGGATGGGCTATCGCCCGGCGGGGACACCATTGTATACAGGCCATGCATTGCTGGCAGTTATGGCCGAATGTGACCTTTTCCGGGCCGACGCTGATATTGCCGACCGGGCAAAGGCGCCCGCATGTGCCGCACCGGATACAATTGTCGGTAGTGAAGTATTCGGTCCGGGTGGAGAAAATATCCTTGATCCCGAGCCATCCGTTAAAGGTCCGGGACATAGTCGTCGCGTTTTCCAGTTTCAGGACCCTCTTTTCCCTCGTCGGTTTGTCGTTCCGTATTTTACAGGCGATCCGGCCCGCGAGTCTTTCGGTCCTACGGAACAACCATCGTTGTATCGGTTTGGGGAAAGCGCTGAAACCGATTATGTGGCTCCCCGGCAGTATGACCTGGAAACACTGTATCGGGTTCTGCGTTTTGGTCTGCAGTATCTTGCGGAAATCTGCGATGGTAAGTATATTATAGCCGCCGCAGCTGGCCATGATAAAAGGTTTTTGATGGGGATGCAAATGGAGGCTCTGCCCGATCTGCGCCACGATCTTGGGCGGGTGGCCGAAACAGGTCGGGAAACAGAACCCGACCCGTTCGTATTTTGCGGGAACCGAACTATCGCTGCGAAGTGCCAGCAGGGAGATAATTTCCGTAACGGGTAATCTCCCTCCCAGGAGCCGGGCGGCGGCCAGGCTGTTGCCTGTCCCGGAGTAGCAATAAATTACGTTCGGCATATCTTTACACCGGTATTATTTCACAAACACCGTAGCAATGCGATCTTCGGGAATCTCCCGGTCGGTATATTTTTCCGCCGTGGCTCCCAATACGATACCGCAGCAGGGCGATAACCCGTCCGGCAGTCCGAGCTGCGCAACCAGCTCCGGGTTCCCTGCCAGTGCCATCGTCGCACCCCAGATATAGCAACTGCCTACACCGAGCTCTACGGCCGCCAAAGCCATGTTGTGTACGACGATCGCCGCGTTTGAATAATCGGCATTGCCGATCGCATCCATCGTGGGCCGGGCCGAAACCAGGATGAATAGCGGCGCACCGTACAAAGGTTTCATATCCGGGCGGCCGAATACCTGTGCCGCATTCCGGTCTATCGCACCCAGCAATTCCGGATTCTCGATCACGGTCAGGTGTACATTCTCGTACCTGCCCATACCGACCGGTGCTGCGTTGGCGGCCATGAGGATCGTTTGCAGATCGTTTTCCGCAAGTTTTTCGCCGGTATAACTCCGGACCGACCTGCGATTGCGGATAGCTTTCAGTGTGTCCATAAACTTATAGTTTTTACGGGTGATTATTTGGTTACAAGTTGGTCGAGTTCGGCCCGGGACATTGTTCTCCATCGGTCGGTCATTCCGTAGCCTATCTCGTATTGGTCAGCCCCGATCCCTTCGAGAACCACCTCGGCATACTGTGCGGCGGTCGGGGCCGGGTGGTTAAGGTTCATCACACCCGAGCGTTTGCGGCCCTCCAAATTCAATTCCGTATCGGGGATGTATGGAGCTATGGCCTCGAAAACACGGATGCCGGTCGGGGCGAGTTGTTGCCTGAGGGTCACCGAAAACATATGCAGCGCAGCCTTTGTGGCGCTGTAGACGGGCATCCCCACGGCCGGGAAAAATCCCAAACCCGACGAGACATTTACGATTGCGGCATCCCGGTTGACGGATAACAGCGGGATGAACATCGCCGACAGGAAAACTGGAGCTTCGAGGTTGACCCTTATCTCGTTTTCGCCGGCATGGAGCTGGTCGGCGCCGACGGTAAAATCGATATGACGCTGTATCCCGGCGTTGTTCACAAGGATATTTATCTCGGGAAAATTATTTTCGGTCCACTGCGTAAGATCTTGGCGCCCTGACGGGTCCGTTACATCGCACACCCGGATCTTTAAACCGGGGAGCTTTCTTTGGGCCTCGAGGAGCTTCTCCTCCCGGCGTCCGCATATTATTACCGTATTTCCCCTTTCGAGGAATGCCCCGGCCAGGGCGAACCCTATACCGGTGGCCCCGCCCGTAATAAGGACGGTATTTTCAGTGGTTCTCATATTGCGCCTTGTTTCACGGTGCCTGCGTAAAGGTATCCTTTCGGGGGAGCCGGGGCGTCCTGTTGTCCGGTAATGAAATTGAACGGTTTCTCCTCGTGCCGGCTGGCTACGGCCAGATGACACAGCCCGATACCGCAGTCCACATCGGTCTGGTTGTAGAGTTTCCCGAGCAGACCTCCCAACCGCTTTTTGTAATAGACATGGACCACACCGTCATCCACTACGAAATACCACGGCTGGCCGTTCATCCCCGAAGGGGCGAGGCGTACCGCTTCCAAACGCGGATCGTAGCCCCGGGCTATCTCCCCGAGCGGTTTGCGGTCGAACTCCTCCGGTTTCCTTTGGGCCGGCTCTACCGGCTGACCGAACGCTATGCCGATTATGTGGTCCGGGTCGGTTTCCTTACCCTTTACGCTGCTCAGCCAGCGGCAGGCCAGCCCCATAGAGTGCATAAACAATACCGCATGCTGGTAAACGAACCCGGCACATGTATTACGCATTGGATGCGGCTTGCCCGAAATAAGCAGGAAGTGCGGGGCTTTCGGAAGCGCCAATCCCTTTACCGCCGTTGCATCCACGATCCGGTGGGTAAGCCCGATCCCGGGAACGAGTGGTTCGACGGTAGCGATAAAATCTTCGATCCGTTGGAGAGTTTCCGCAGGGACAGCGGCAGGTTCGAATTTACGGGTAGACGCGCGGGTAAATATAGCCGAATAGATATCCCCGTCGGTGACGGCCCGGATCTGTTCGCGGTTATCGTTTTCCATAGTCACAATATTTTGTCTGTTAATTCCACTATACCGGTAACGCCCTCCCCGGCAAATTTAAGTGTTTTTGAATAGGTTAAGTAAAGTTCGACAAGCTATTTGATCCCGTGGACGATCTATCCGGTCATTAAAACTTTAATTCCTACCAGGAAAGCCCTTGACCATATCTATTATCATAGAGATAAAATATTGTATTTCAGCCATAATTTTTTTTACTTTATCGTTACCTATCCTAAGGTTAGAGAAAGCCGAAAATCTTTAAAAGAGGAGGCATCCTGTTAAATTACCCTTATGAAAACAAAGATCTTCATCGGAACGGTTTTAACACTGATTATCCCCGTTTTATTAGCCTCTTGTGCCCGGGATTTACCCGAATTGATCGATGACGGCGACGGGTCGGCAAACGCCATTGCTATTACCGATCCATACCTTAAGTGTGTTTCTTATTCACTTGGACCGGGGAGTTTTGTATTGGTAACTTTGGTAACCCCTCCCGTAATGAACACGACATGGACATAGACCGCCAGTCCCGAATTACGGACCCAACCCTACCAGAATATTGACGGGTCTTATGACGAGACCAAAATATGGGTAAGTTTTCCAAAAACAGGAGATTTTGTGGTTCAAGCAGTCGATACTACAGGGCGTTATGCGCACGTAACCGCTTTTTTCCTGGTAGATGATACGTTTAACGTAATTATCGAAACACCTCCCTCGATCTTGTAATTTCATTACTTATATAAAACAAAAGGGTCCGGTGTGCCGGACCCTTTTGCTTTATTGCGGTACACGGATAAAGATAAAAGGTAGTACGGAAACCCGTTGCAATTACCGGTTTGATACTTAGCCGTTTTAGGTATTTGTGCCTATGGCCCAAGGGGTTAAATTGAGGATATTTGCACAGTACAAACCTTAATTACGCCTAAAAAATGAATAACGACAACCGTCTATCCACCGATTTTAAGCCGGGTCTTTCCGTGCATACCGGTTATGAAGATTTCTTCTCCGGACTGGACTCGATTACCAGCGGCCGGGACATTACCGAAGAACTGGGCAACGCCATTAGGGAATATGTTCTGGATTACGTCCGCCGTAATCCGCTGGCCATAAATAACTTCGACGACTCTACCTACGTGCGTAACTACATCGGCCGCAATGACCGCAGCGGCTGGGAAGCCATCGTAATGTCCTGGAAAAAAGGCAACCGCACAGCCATTCATTCTCACCCCCGGTTTGCCAGCTATACGATAGCCGACGGTGAATTCCTTATCGAGATATTCGAACCGGTGAGCGAATCGGAAGCCAAACTGGTGAACGCCGTAGTGGTTTACGACCAGCAGTGTTTCTTTGCCATCGGTGAAAATGACGATTATAAGAACCATATCCACCGTATCACCTGCCTGAGCGATACGGGCCACAGCCTGCATATCTATTCGGATGATGCGCTGAAAGGGTTCAAGTACGATCTGAAAAAATAACGGACGGTATTTACAATTGCAAACCAACGACTTAGGTCCCGGGCATCCGGGACCTAAGTCGTATATGCAGCCGTACTTAAAGAACTTTACACCCTCCGAAGATCAGTTCTTCGACTTGTTCGAATTAGCAGTCCGCCCGGGGCCTGGCTGTATGGGCCTTATTGCCGAAATTTCGTTTGCGTTTATTCCGACCTGTTCCCTCGCGAAAATAAAAAGCAACCTGCTCACGGGGTTCAGCAGGGATAGGTTTGATGCCTAATAATTTCCGGCATTATGGAAGCATTAAAATAATAATTCTTATTTTTGGCTTTACGACCCTGTTTTTCCTAAATCCACAAACCCTGGAAATGAAAATTTTTACCATTACAATATTGCCAGCCGGTGAACGGTGGGAAGTATTTCTACACTCCAGGGTATACATGGATCAAACGGGGTCGAAATTCCCGGCGATACGACACCCTGAAAGAACGACCCTGCCCTGCCTGAACAGCTCCGGCACGCCGAATTGGAACCGGTATATTTCATCCGGCCGGCCGGCGGTACCCGTGAACCCGATAATCTGTCTTTTATGAAAATATATCTGCTACCGGTCCTGGCCGCGCTCGTTTTTTGTTCGTGCCGAAGTAAAGGGAATACGGAAACGGCCGAAATGGCCAGACAGGAACATATCCAGGAGTCGAATATAGTGGAAATAATGACCCTCGCCGAAACTTCTTTCCACCGCCAGATGTTAAGCAACGGCAAACTGAGCGCCCGCCGTAAGAGCGTGATCGGATACCCGACCGAAGGGATGATCGCAAGTATTCCGGTAGAGAACGGACAGCAGGTGCAGGCAGGGGAGATACTGGCCGTTCTGGATACGCAAACGGCGGTCAACCAGCTCAATACCGCAACGATCAACATGGAGCAGGCACGGATCGACCTTGCGGACGCCGTAATAGGATTCGGGCTCGAGAGGCCGGATACGTCTCTTCTGGCCGAGGAATCGCGTGCGACGGTAAAGACCCGGTCCGGTTATAACATGGCGGTGGCCAACCTCGAACAGGCACGGCTCAACCTGGCCAACTGCACGATCCGCGCCCCTTTCTCCGGCAAGGTCGCCAACCTGAAAAGCAAGCCTTTCGAAAAAACCGAGGCCGAGCTCTGTACCGTTATAGACGATTCGGAGATGGATGTGGATTTCACGGTTACGGAGAGCGAACTGGGTTTCGTGAAAGTAGGACAGAGAATTACCGTCATTCCTTTTTTCGAACCGGAAAAACGAGGAACCGGCACCGTTACGAGCATCAACCCTACCATAGACGACCGGGGACAGATAGCCGTCAAGGCCCGTATACATAATGTTCCGCGTGGATTTATGGACGGGATGAACGTCAAAGTGCTGGTCGAGAACAGTGTCCCCGGGCAGCTTGTGGTCCCGAAAAATGCGGTGGTGATACGGAACAACCTGGAGGTGCTTTTCCGCTACGACAACGGCCGGGCTGTATGGACCTATGTGCATACGGTGATGGAGAACAGCGATTCTTATGTGGTTACCGCCAACACTTCCCGGGGCGCCGACCTGCAGGCGGGAGACCGGATCATCGTCTCGGGCAACCTCAACCTGGCCGACGGGTCACCGGTTCAACCGGCCGAATAGCGCAACGTCATGCTGAACAAGCTCATAGACAGGCCCATCGCCGTAACCATGTCCCTGATCATGGTGGTTGTGCTCGGTATCGTGAGCGTTAATATGCTTCCGGTCTCGCTGATACCCTCGGTGGACATTCCGTATATCAGCGTTCAGGTATCCTATCCGTCGCACTCCGCCCGCGAATTGGATGAGTCGGTCATGGCACAGTTGCGCCAGCAGCTATTGCAGCTATCGGGACTCAGGGATATCCGGTCCGAGACCAAAGACGGCAGCGGGACCATCACCCTCTCTTTTGACCACGGGGTCAACTCGGACTACCTGTTCGTCGAGGTGAACGAAAAGATCGACCGTTCGATGAATTCCCTGCCGCGCGACATGCTCCGGCCGACGGTACTCAAGGCCGGGGCGACAGACATTCCGGCGTTTTATATCAACCTCTCGGTAAGGAACGATACGGCGCCGGCAGCTGGCGAAGGGATCTTTCCCGTCTCCGAGCGTTTCTCACAGCTAAGCAGTTTCGCTTCCCATGTTATCGTCAAGCGGATAGAACAGCTGCCGGAAGTGGCCATGGTCGACCTTTCCGGGTATGTGGTTCCCGAGATACTGATAATCCCGGACCGGAACAAACTCCATGAGATAGACCTCTCGATCGGGGAGTTCGAGAATGCGGTGAGCGCGGTCAACTTCGGGATGGGCAACCTTACGATACGGGACGGGGAATACCAGTATAACGTCAAGGTGGAAAGCGCGGCGACCGGGAAAGAGGATATCGAGCAGGCCTATATTAATGTCTCGGGACGTATCTACCGGATCGGGGAACTGGCAACGGTTATCGAGCATCCCCGGCGGCGAAGCAATATCGTCACTTCCGACGGTAAGATGGCCGTATCACTGGCCGTGATCAAACAGTCGGAGGCAAAGATGGCCCGCCTTAAAAAGAATATTTTCCGGCTGATGGAAAGCTTCTCGGAGGATTACCCCGACATAGAGTTCACCCTCACCCGCGACCAGACGGAACTGCTGGATTATTCGATCAACAACCTGACGCGCAACATAATATTCGGCGTCATACTGGCGAGCCTCATTATCCTGCTGTTCATGCAGAACCTGCGTTCAGCGCTATTGATCGTGTTGACGATGCCCGTAGCATTGATCTGCTCGATGCTATTCTTTTACCTGTTCGGAATATCGATCAACATAGTGTCGTTGTCGGGGTTGATCCTGGGTGTGGGCATGATGGTCGACAACTCCATAATAGTGATCGACAATATCACCTACCGTTGGAGCAACGGATACAGCCTGCGACAGGCAGTTGTGAAAGGGACCGGCGAGGTATTCTTCCCGATGCTCAGTTCGGTACTTACGACCTGTGCCGTATTTTTACCCCTGATTTTCCTTAGCGGCATTGCCGGGATGCTGTTTTACGACCAGGCCCTTTCGGTCGCCATCACACTGTTTTGTTCGCTCGGGGTGACCGTTACCGTGATCCCGGTCTACTATTTCCTAATGTTCCGCAGACAGGACGGGATATCGGGTAACCGCTTCCTGCAAAAAATATCGTTCGACAGATTGATCCCCTCCTACGACCGGACCCTTAAATTTTTCTTCCGGCGTCGTTGGATCATGTGGCTCTATTTCCCGGTATCGGTGGCGGGGAGCATTTTGCTTTTTTCCCAGATCGGGAAAGACCGTCTACCCGAAATAACATACCGGGACATGCTGGTCAATATAGACTGGAACGAACGCATCACGGTGGAAGAGAACGACCGGCGGCTGGGGCTGCTCATGGGGCAGATCGACGACATGACTTCGCAAACCACGACCATGGCGGGTATACAGCAATTCATGCTGGACCATACCCGGCGGATGGGCACATCGGAGGCGGTGGTCTACGTTAAAGAGCAAGACGGCTATACCATCGGCGACATCGAAGCGGCAGTATCGGAATATCTGGACGCCCGTTATCCGCTGGCCTCCTACGGGTTCGAGCTTTCCGGCAATATATTCGACATGGTTTTCGGCAGCAACGAGGCCCCGCTTGTAGCCCGCCTGCGCCCCACTTCCGGCAAGGCACCGGATCCGAACCAACTGAACGGCGCAATAGTCTCCCTGTCGGAACACCTGCCCGAAGTGCAAATCGACATGCCGTCATGGCAGGAACACATACTCTACGTAACCCGCCCCGAGATCATGTCCCTGTATGGAGTAACTTACGGCGAATTGTTGAACGTCCTGCGAAATTCCCTCAACGAGAACCAGTTGTTTACCATAATCCAGGGACGCTTTTACCTCCCGGTCATCGTCGGGGACAACAAAAGCGGGCTGGCGGAGATAGTCGGGGGAGCGACCATCCGCAAGAACGGCACCTACCTGCCGGTATCCATATTCATGCGGCAAACACGCGGACAGGACCTTAAATACATAACGGCGGGACCCGAAGGAAATTTCTATCCGTTGGAGTTGGACATACCCGAACGGGATGTTCCCGGGGTAATGGAACGGATACGGGAGGCGATATCACACAACGACGATTTCGAAGTTAGCTTCAGCGGAGGATATTTCAGCAACCGCGTGATAATGTGGGAGCTTATCATGGTGCTCGGGGTAGCTGTACTGCTGCTCTATTTCATCCTTGCGGCGCAGTTCGAATCCGTCGTGCAACCCTTTATCATACTGTCCGAGATGGTGATCGACATCTTCGGGATACTGCTGGTGTTGTGGATACTGGGGCTGTCGTTAAATATTATGTCCATTATCGGTATAGTGGTAACATGCGGGATCGTGATAAACGACTCCATACTCAAGGTGGACACCATCAATAAACTGCGCCGAAGCGGCAGATCGCTGAAAAGGGCTATCATGGAGGCCGGCCAGCGCAGGTTGAAACCGATAATCATGACCTCGCTGACCACCATCCTTGCCATCACCCCCTTCCTGGCAAGGGGGGAAATGGGTTCCGACCTGCAGTATCCCCTCTCGGTTGCGGTCATTACGGGTATGGCAGTCGGGACATTTGTCAGCATATTCTTCGTACCGATATTTTATTATATAATTCACAAGAACAGGTAGGGTATGGAAAATCCGCGGCACGGGATGTCGTCGTTTTCGGTAATACTGGTCATGGTGGTGCTGATGATAATTGGCGCAGCTATGATCCCCCTGTTCAAT
The DNA here is from genome assembly GCA_021201825.1 of Alistipes sp. GTDB lineage: Bacteria > Bacteroidota > Bacteroidia > Bacteroidales > Rikenellaceae > WRDF01. Next base: position 46,653 of record JAJQED010000001.1, on the reverse strand, counting down.
ATACAGTATACCCCGGATAAAAGTTCCAATACCATAAATGTCACCTACAACTGGCCTGACGTCTCTTCGAGGCTTATCGAACAGGAAGTGACCTCGAAGCTCGAGGGGGTGCTGTCCCGGGTAGGCGGCATAAGTGAAATCTCGTCTGTTTCCCGTAAAGGCTCCGGGGAGATCCGGGTGGAATTCAAGAAAGGGACGAAGATGGACGTGGCCCGTTTCGAGGTCTCCTCACAGATACGTTCCGTTTACCCGTCACTGCCCGACGGGGTTTCATACCCCGCCCTTTCGCTCGGAGTCGCCGGATTGGAAGAGAGTCCGATAATGTCGTATACCATAAACTCGCGGCTTCCCTCCCGGGAGGTCGGGGAGTATATTGAAAAACACGTGATCCCGGCCCTGTCCATGATCAACGGTATAAACGATATACAGACTTACGGCATAACACCTTATGAATACATAATCAGCTTCGATCCCGAAAAGACCCGCGTTTACGGCATCACGGCAGAAGAGATAGCCACCGCTTTCAATGACATCTCCCGGGAGGGAACCGCCGGGAATGTTTATACTGAGGGTGAAGATTTGACGGTGCCCGTGAAATTATCCGCAGATCTTCGCGGGGATTTCGGGGAGATACCCATCAAACTGGTCGGCGGCAGGATAATCCACCTCAGGGATATAGCCACGATCGATTACCGCGAAACCCTACCGGATTCCTATTACCGCATTAACGGGCTCAATGCCGTAAACCTTAATATTTTTGCCGGGAGGCAAAGCAACCTGATTAAAGTGGCAGCGGAGGTACGCCGGCAGATGGACCAACTGCGGGAAGTGTTCCCGGCCGAGACCTCCCTTATGCTGACATACGATTCGTCGGAGTACGTTACCGAAGAACTATCAAGGATCGGGCTGAGGACGATCGCCACCCTCCTGATTTTGCTTGCCGTTGTTTTTGCGGCCAACCGCAACCTGCGCTACCTGCTGATAATTTTCCTGACCCTTGTGGCCAATATACTTGTCGCTTTCATTTTTTATAAACTCCTCGACCTGCCTATACATATATATACCCTGGCCGGGATCACCGTTTCGCTCGGGCTGATAATAGACACCTCCATCATAATGACGGACCATTACGCTTATTATCGCGACAAGAGGGTATTCCCGGCGATCCTGGGTGCACTGATGAGCACCATAGCTGCCCTTTGCGTTATATTCCTGCTGCCGGAAGAGCAAAAAGAAAACCTGCTGGATTTCGCGGTCGTAATAATAGTCAACCTGGTCGTTTCCCTTTTTATTTCATTGCTCTTCATTCCCTCTCTGTTGGATAAATTGCCGGCAGCGGTGGGGATGGTAAATATAAAGCCCGGGACAAAAAGGCGTATCGTCAGGTTCAACCGGGCATATGCCGGATTTATTTCATGGAGCAGGAAGCGGCGATGGCTTTACGTGGTAATATTGATACTTGCGTTCGGAATCCCCATCCACATGCTGCCAAACCGGATCTCGTCGGGGCAGGAAAAGAAGTGGGTGCAATTCTATAACAAGACAGTCGGCTCCCCGTTCTACCAATCCAAAAAAGAAACTTTCGAGAAGATCCTGGGAGGTTCTTTCAGGGTCTTCCACACTACGGTTGCCAAGTCGGGCATCTACCGCGAGCCGGGGAAACCGACCCTCTCCATCCGGGCAGGTATGCCGGAGGGATGTACCGTCCACCAACTCGACGAACTGGTCCGGAACATGGAGAATTTCCTGGCCGGGTACGACGAGATCGATATGTTCCGGACCAGTGTCCTGTCCCATAAGAACGCATCCATCCAGGTCACTTTCAAGGACGAGTACGACAATACGGAACTGCCGTCCCGGATCAAGGGCGAAGTCATCGGCATGGCCATCATGAACGGGGGAGCCACCTGGAGCGTAACCGGGATAGATGACCAAAGGTTCAACAACTCGGTTTTCAGCGGGCTCAAATCCAGGAGAATAAAGCTCACGGGGCCCAATTTCGACCTGCTCATGAAATATGCCGAAGATTTGGCCGACAGTCTCTCGGGCAATATGCGCGTATTCGAACCGCAGATATACGGCCAAATGGAGTGGGCAGTCCCGGAACAGGAATATTTTATCGGGATCGATAAAACGGTAGCGGTCGAAAAAGGTATTGACCTGAATGGCTATTTCAGCTACCTGCGCCAGTTGCTTTTTTCCACGGAACTATCCCCGGTATTCATAGACGGCAGGCAGGAAAAAGTAATCCTGGCGTCGTCCCTCAGGGAGGAATTCGACCTGTGGAACATTAAAAACAACCCGCTCCCGGTTGATTCCATGGAAGTGAAGCTCTCTTCTTTCGCCGATATCGATAAGCGTAACACGGGCATCGATATTCACAAGCTCAACCAGTCCTACCAGCTATTTGTCGGTTTCGACTTTATAGGGGACGGCGAGCTGGGAAGAAGACTTATGCGCCGGACCCTCGAGAGATTGAACACGGAAACCCTCCCTATCGGTTACCGTGCGGAAAGTACCGATTTCGAATGGGATTTGAGCGAGGCCGCGACTCCCGCCTGGATCCTGGTATTTATTTTCTATTTCCTCTGCGCCATTATTTTCGAGTCCCTCCGCAAACCGCTCGTGATACTTTTGATGATCCCCGTATCATTTATCGGAGCGTTCTTAACGTTCGGAATGGCCGGCATACCGTTCGACCAGGGCGGATTCGCGTCTTTTATACTGCTGTGCGGACTGGTGGTCAACGCCGGAATTTACATCGTAAACGAGTACAGCATAATCGAACGCACGGGTAAAAATATCTCGGGACTGCGCATCTTTTTGACCTCCTATAACCGGAAGATCATACCAATTTTGCTGACAGTCACCTCTACCGTTGTGGGACTGCTGCCGTTTATCTATTACGGACCGTCGGACGTCTTCTGGTACTCGTTCGCGATGGGCGGGATCAGCGGGATGCTCTTCTCGCTGGTATCGCTCGTTATATTCCTCCCCGTATTCCTGCCGATGGAAAGAAAAAATAAGCCTTTGAATTAGGTCCCCGATCTCCTTACTTTAATGCACTGCTTAACCCATGAAATATAAACGATGATAAAACAAACACCCACGGACATCCTGCTCGAGCGGGCCGCAGCTATCAGGTCGAAAAAACCCGATATTAACCCGGGATTGAAAGACGGCCTGACAGGAAGTGCCCTTGTGCTATACTGCCTGTCCCGGCAAACAAACTCCTCACAACTGGAAGAACAGGCCGGAGAACTTTTAGAGGACATTATCGGCTTTCAATTCAAAAAATTTTCCTTGCCGTTCTCTACCGGGATTCCAGGAATCGGTTGGGGTTTGCAATATCTCTGGGAACAGCGATTTATCGACGGAGACATTGACTTTATTCTTGAGGATTTCGATAATACGGTTCGGGAAGTTTTAACCTATAATACATACGGTATAAATATTTTGTCGTCTTGGGTACGTACCTTATTCGACGTTATCGGTCCAAACCCTACACCGAGGACAGTCTCATAAAGAAAAGGCTGGAACATAGCCTGTTGCTCAACCTGGATATGTTCCACGCTTTGTCCGGCGGTACCGGAGTAAAGCTATCTTCGGAACAGATGCGGCCTCTCTCAACGGTTTTCTTTCCGGATAACGAACTATTTACCGCTATCCACATACTTGTCCAGATGTACCGGTGCGATTTAAACAAATTCCGTACGGAACGGTTCCTCGGGTTATTCCTTTCCATTGTCGAAGAGATATACGAACAGATGCTGCCGCTGAACCGGATATACCTTATTTCATTTCTGTACGAGCTTTATTCCGACAATTATTTCCGCCATACGGGTATTCTGGCCCGGCTATGTGACAAGCATTCCCGTGAAGAGATAGCACAGTTCGAGAATTTGGTCGCAACCGCCGGAGAGGGTCACTGTTTCTTCAGTACCCCGGAGTTTATCTACCTTGTCACGGAGGATAAATATTTCATTCCGATATATACCCGGTAGTTTTTTAATACCGTAATTAATAAAAGCTTAAAACGAACCTGTCATGATCGTTCACGAACTGACCAAAACAATATACCTGCATAATCCGAAATGCGGAGGCACCTTTCTGCAAAAAGAATACGAGCGGCACCACCCGAATTACTCTTTTTCGTTATACTGGTCATTGCCTAACCCCGAAACAAATCTGGACACCTCGCATATACATATTAAGGCCATACCACGGTTTTTTCCGGATTATAAGGATTATAAGTTCATAACTTTCGTGCGCAATCCATATAACAGGTTCGTTTCGGCAATAAAGACGGGGGCCGGCTTGGACGGGGAACTGAATAAGGTTTTTTCCTCCCTTGACCACGACCCCAACAAAATATGTAAATTTCTTCTTGCCCAGAATTACCGGGTGCAGGACTCATTCCTTAGGAATTATTCCCGTCCGTGGTTCCTGCCGCAAAGCTGCTATTTCGACAATTCTACAATTATACTGAAGTATGAATCACTTGCAGACTGGCAATTTATAATGAACCTTTTCGGGATGAAAGACAGCCAGGTCCGAATAGCTGCTGATAAAAATGTCGACCCGGAAACATGCGCAATGCTTCGCCGCCTTTATTTCGACGACGGCATCCTGTATAAAAATCTTTAGATTACTTTAGTAAACCCGACACAATGTTTGTTTTTTGAATAAAGTTTTATATTTTTATTCCCGACCCATAACAACCCAAACTTAATCCGATTTCCTGTATCATCTCAAAACAAATCCAATAGCACAGCTGTATCCCTAAATTGCAAGGACTACTAATATTTAAACCAGACACTTACCAGATACCGCCCTTTATTAAGCGGTCGATTAATACTAACTATTAAATCCAAACTAATGAAAAAGATCCAGAAATTAAGCCTTGCTCAACTTTCGAAAGAGGAAATTGAGCAACAGGGAAAAAACCATGATAGTCGGAGGCCGGGACGGACGCGGGGGTGACGGAGATGGACGGGGCAGGTTGGGTAATTGTAAATGCGGATGTGTCTGTGCATGTGTCGATGAAGGAGAACTCAGTTCAAGGACATCAGATGCCGGCGGTTCCACTCAAACTAATACAAGCGGGAGTTATTAGAAATTAAGGTTACCGGCAATTGCCGGTAACCTTTTGTAAGCTTCGAATTTATTTTATGGACTTCCCCGGGTCCATAAAGTGAAATTATTACCAATCTAATAAATGAACAAAACACACCTGGTAAATGTAAACCCATTTACAATTGAAAATAATATCTTTCATCTGGAAAATCTTGTTTTCGAGGTAACCGATGCGTGTAACCTAAATTGCCGGTATTGTTCATTTTCGGAATTTTATACGGGATACGATGAGCGGCAGGGTAAATTCCTTTCTTTCGATATTGCCCGTAAATTGATCGATCATCTGGCCGGTCTTTGGAAAAATAATGGCCACCGGTCTTTTCAACGACCCTTGGCCGTTGGTTTCTACGGAGGCGAGCCTCTCCTTAATTTGTCACTCATCCGGGAGATCGTCGATTACATGCAGAACCTGGATATTCCCCGGGTCCTGAGATTTGGAATGACCACAAATGCCATGCTTCTGGACCGGTCCATGGACTATCTTGTAGAGAAACAGTTCGACCTTTTAATAAGCCTTGACGGGGACAGAGAGAGCAACGGCCACCGGGTCGACCATGCCGGAAATAACTCTCACGACCGTGTAATGGCGAATATATTTGCGTTACGGGAAAAATATCCGGAATATTTCGACAGGCATGTGAGGTTCAATTCCGTTTTGCATAATAAAAACAGTGTCGAGTCAATCCATAAATATATTTATGGAACTTTCGGAAAATCCCCTTCCATTGGTACTTTATCTCCAAGTGGGATAAGGGCCGATAAAAGGGAGGAGTTTCGCCGTACATATAAGAACAAACACTACGATATCCGGCAAACAGACAATTGCGGCCAACTTATCGAAAATATATACCTGGAAGCTCCCGAAGTTTATGAATTGGGGAAATATGTTGTTTTCGAATCCGGTAATGGTTTTAGGGATTATAACGATCTGATGTATGATAGGAATGTTACAGGAGTAATTCCAACGGTAACCTGCACTCCCTTTACAAAAAAAATGTTCCTTAGTGTTAACGGCAAAATCCTACCTTGTGAAAAGATCGACCACGTTTTCGCAATGGGTAATGTCGATTCGGCTGGAGTAAATCTGGACAGTGTGAAGATAGCTGAATTGTTCAACGGGTATTTGAGAAAATTTATCGGCCAGTGCAGTGTTTGTGATGCGGGGTTTTTATGTCCGGTATGTATTTTTCATATTGATAATGTAAAGGATGATAATGTTAACTGTCCCAGTTTCATCACGACACAATCAAAAACCGAAGCCGTCAAAGAAATCATGGAAAACCTGAAAAGAAGACCACATTTTTACAAACGTATCCTGGTTGAAACAACTTTTAAGGTATGATCAAACCGCATTCATACTGGCTGAACCTGAATAGTGATACTTTTTTCTGGATCGGGCAAAACAAGGGGTTGATATATAATACCGGGAACAACCGCTATTTTACATTCGGCATCGATAAATATATTACCACCATTTACAAGGAATTATCCGAGCCGGACAATCTATATTCCGTAAAGATCGATGGATCGGATCTCGAGAAAGAGCACATCAGGGAATGGATCGACAATATAATTTCGATCGGGGCCGGAGATTTAACGGCTAATACCGGTCCGGACTCACGGCCGGCCTCCCTCCCCCCCATACTTAAACTTCTCGAGGGTGTGGATGATATACAGGAAATGCACTCGAGGCAGCAAGCGGGCAAGATAATCTCCTACTTGCACGAAGTAACATTACATATCAACGGGGACAACTCCGTCCATCCCGATTATCATAAGCAATTACTTTCCCCAATGCGATCGGAAGACGACCTGTCCGTTGGAAAAGTCGCTGAATTCATAAATAACTGTAAAGGAAGTGAGAACTTGGGGATGGTAAACCTGGCGGGGGATATATTTTCCCATCCCGAATTCGCGGACTTCCGGCAGTGGATCCAGCAGGAAAGCACGCTTCCGGTTACGGTCATAATCGGAGCGGATTCTTTCTTTAAGAATATTACAACGGTTGGATCGATGATCGCCGATGATATACTATTTACGGTCTTAACGGAGTATCCGGATGATACCCGGAAAATTACAAACATCGGGAATATTAAGTGGATCATCCCGGTCAGGTCGGAAAGGGATTATGAAAAGGCGGCCCGGATATCCGACAATTATAACATAGAGAAAAGGCCTTTTTTTACCGGTAATAATCTCGATTTTTTTAGGAGATGCGTTTTTGTGGAGGAGGATGATCTACGGAATGCAAAATTAACAAAACGCGATATATTCGCCCGGCAGACCTTGAACAGCAATTTTTTCGGAAGATTGGTAGTATTACCCGATGGCACGGTCCATGCCAACGTTAACCACCCGGCCTTGGGCCGGATCGAAGACCCGCTGTACGATATTCTGTATAAGGAGATCATAACCGGAACTTCCTGGAGGATGTTACGGGACAGGATGCCCTGCCGTGATTGTATATATAGATGGATGTGTCCTCCAATATCAAATTATGAGCTGGTTTTACAAAAACCCGATCTTTGCAACTTAAGTTAAATTTAACCTTAATCCAATGAAAAAATTTCTTCTCCTATCGGCACTGCTTCTTACCGGATGCCTTTTCGGCTGCCGGGAAAAACAAACCGGCGACCTGCCCAATATAAACGTGACCGGCTCCTATAAAGTTAAAACCATTACCATTCAAGATATCGCCGACGTTGAATATGTGCCGCTGGAAACAAAAAAAGGATTTCTTGTCCAGGGTGATGTTTATTCTTTAGGGGAAAAATATATCTCTTTCAGAAATCCGAACACCGGTGATATTCAGCTGTTTACCCGTAACGGCAAGGCTTACAGCAGTTTTAACCGCAAGGGTCCCGGGCCGCAGGAATACATTTCGGTAACCGATATGTTTTGCGACGACACCCAGGAAGAGTTATTCGTTTTGAATGGTCAGAAAAATAATATATTGGTATATGATCCCGAGGGAGAATACAAAAGGTCGTTTCCGTTAGATTCGGCCCGGTATTCCGCAATGGGCGATTTCGGTGATAATATAATATTGTACAGTGAAGCCGACCAAAACCAAGAACCCTTTACGATAATATCCAAGGAGAACGGAAGCGTCGTCTCTAAGATCGGCATCCCGTACGAGATCAAAATCCGGAAAAATACGACAATCAACCTGCCGGACGGCAGGATATTAGGCCTGAGTAGTATACATTCCGACCGTATACCCCAGGCTCCCGGTGGCTGCTATATTATGGAATTCTCCTCCGACACTACTTATTTCCTGGGTTACGACGGTATTAAAAAACCCGTTTTGACCCGGACACCTTCCGTAACGGATATGGACCCCGAAGTTTTCCTTTTTATGGCTAAAGAAACCGAAAGGTATATTTTCGCCTCTTCGATCAAGAAAATGAAATCGGTGGAAGATACCGACTTCGATGCCACGGACTATGTGTATGACAAACAGGAAAAGATCGTTTATCATCCGGACATTATAGATTCCCAGATCAAAGGACGTCGTCATCAGATAACCCGGGAGTCGATACCCAATTATGTTTCCGGTAATATTGCCGTGAATATGATCCCGGCCACAAGGGTGGACCTGATAAGGCGTGAGGGCCGTTTTTCGGACGAGCTTATGAAAAAACTCGAACATGTAAATGAAGAGGACAACCCGGTGCTTGTGATCATGAAATTCAAATAATATGTTTCCACGACCCGAGACGAATGGATCGAATATTATTGACCCTGGCCATTTTCGTCCCTGTACGTCATCACAAATGGCTTGGTGGGTGTCTCGACTCCCTATCCTGCGCAAAGATCGAAAAGGATACAGAGATCCTGATTTGCGGCGATGAAAGTTACATCAGGTCCGTTATCTCTGGAGCGGGAAACCGATATCCCGGATCTATCCGGGTATTGGATGGCCGGGGTTATGAATTCGGCGAGGCACTCGTTACGGCAGTAAATGAAGCTAAGGGAAAATACTTTAAAATACTCGAAGCGCCAGACCGGATAAACGATACTGCATTTATGGTATACACCCGCAGACTACGGGAGCTGGAAGTGGACCTTATATTGAATCAATTTACAAAAGAAAATAAAGAAACGGGCGAACGGTTTGCCATAAACTATTTCAAGATATATTTCAACCGGGTCTACGATCTTCCCGATGACGGGATTGAAAACCTGAGCGGCTACTTCCTCTTTTTACCCGCTATAACATACCGCACGGACTTATTACGCAGTAAGGAAGTAAGTTTCGGTACTGGAGATTATACCGTCCAGGAATACTTGATTTTGCCTTTGGCACAGCTAAGGAATTTGGCGTTTATCAATGCTCCGGTTTGCAGTTCGATGATAGAGACTGCGGTCCTGCCGGGGAATGTCAGGAAAGATTTCGCGGGCCGTCTAACCGTATGCCGTAACCTTACCGATCATTATTCCCGATATTACGCAGGTAAAGTGAACGGCCTGACAAGGGAGATCCGATTCCATATATCTACGTTTATCGGGTTTACTATCTCCCTTACTTTGACCGTAAACTGCAGGTCCGACAGGAAATATATATGGGAAAAAATGGAACAATTCGCCGAAACGCTTATCAATACGGACTTGGAACTGTATGACAGCACCAGAGTACAGATAGAGAAAATCAAAAAAAAGAAATTCAATAGATGGCGGAGGATCTTTTTGTGTTCCGGCAATAAAGAAATCCCCCAAATGGTGGTGTTCTCAAAAAGATAAACATGGTCAGAGAGCGGAAAATATTGTCGATCGCCATTGCCACATATAACATGGAGTCCTATTTGCGGCGGTGCGTCGATTCGGTCCTCTCCCCGCATGTACTGGACGATATTGAAATAATGATAGTAAATGACGGGAGCCGCGACGGTTCGCTCGAAATCGCCCGGGAATATGAAAAAAGATATCCTGCTTCCGTCAGGGTACTGGACAAAGAGAACGGGGGTTACGGTTCCGCGATAAACCTTGCCATAGACCAGGCATTTGGTAAATATTTCAAGACACTGGATGCCGACGACTGGTTCGATACGGAGTCTTTTATCGAGTATGTCGGTAAACTGAAATATCACGAGGCCGACCTGATAATAACTCATTTTTCTCAGGAATATGTCAAGAACGAGCGTTCCGTTCCGGTCTATTATTTCGTGGAATACGAAAAGCCGTACGATTTCCGCCGGTTCCTTATCCAGGAAAAGATATCCCGGCCTGTACTGTCGATGCATTCCCTGACTTATAAAACAGAAATTCTGCGCAAAGACGGTTTCCGATTGAGCCATTGTTATTACAGCGATATGGAATACGTTTTATGCCCGATAGCCCATGTCCGCACTATTGTATTCCTGGACCTGGTGGTTTACAAATATTATTTGGGACGGGAGGGCCAGAGTGTAAGCGCTGCCGGCTTTGTAAAACATTTCGACGATTGTAAATACGTTTGTAAAAAACTGGTGGACTTCTATACCGAGAGGCATTCCACGGATGAAAGTGCTATAGGGCTGAACATCGGATACGGGGTAGCCATGGTAATGAACGACTTTATTACCGTAATGTTCGGGACACTCCATGAAGCGGATCCTGTTAAGGCCCGCCGGGAAATAAAGGAATTCCGGAAGTATCTTAAAAGTCGGGGCGGTGATCTTTATCTGATCGCGATGCAACGGTATAAGCTATACAATAAGATCATCAGAAAGAAAAAGCGAGTAAAACCCAATCCATTATCATCATAATACCGGTATTATTTGGTGCAACGCTGACAGTCATAGCTCTTCAGTCCACTTCCACTACTTTCTTTTTCAATCAGGAGATAAGGAAATGGAATAGGATGATACAGCGGTCGGTTTTCCCCTACCCGCAATAATTCCCGGCGGGGCGTAGGGTAAACCCCGGTTAATTTGTAACTTTGCGGGCGATGTCGGAGGGCAACAACATACGCAACCTGGGCAGCGACCTGGAATTCGAGAACCGGATCAGGCCGCAGGAACTGGGCAGTTTCAACGGCCAGGAAAAAACGGTCGACAACCTGCGGGTATTTATCAGCGCGGCCCTGATGAGGGGCGAATCGCTCGACCATGTCCTGCTGCACGGCCCTCCCGGCCTTGGGAAGACCACGCTGGCGAATATCATCAGCAACGAAATGGGCACGGCGCTCAAGGTTTCGTCCGGCCCGGTACTGGACAAGCCCGGGGACCTGGCAGGCCTGCTGACCAACCTCGACCCGGGGGACGTGCTTTTCATCGACGAGATCCACCGGCTCAGCCCCATCGTGGAGGAGTACCTCTATTCGGCGATGGAGGATTACAAGATTGACATCGTGCTGGACAAGGGGCCGTCGGCCCGGTCTATCCAGCTGGAGCTGAACCCGTTCACGCTGATAGGCGCCACCACCCGCAGCGGCCTGCTTACCAGCCCGCTGCGCGCACGGTTCGGCATTACCTGCCACCTCGAGTATTACGATTCGCCCGTTTTGGCGGGTATCGTGAGGCGTTCGGCAGGGATTTTGGGTATCGGGATCGACGAGGATGCGACCCTCGAGATAGCGATGCGAAGCCGGGGAACGCCCCGTATCGCCAACGCCCTGCTGCGGCGGGTCCGGGACTTCGCGATGGTCAAGGGCGAGGGACATATAGACCTGAAGATCACCCGTGTGGCTCTCACGGCCCTGAACATCGATGCCCGGGGACTCGACCAGATGGACAACCGCATACTGACCACCATCATCCAGAAGTTCTCCGGGGGACCGGTGGGCCTGAACACCGTGGCCACGGCCGTGGGTGAAGACAGCGGCACCATCGAAGAGGTCTACGAACCTTTCCTGATCAAGGAGGGGTTCCTCAAGCGCACCCCGCGCGGGCGCGAAGTCACCGAATTGGCCTACCGCCACCTGGGTTTCACCCCTCCGGCCCGCGAGAGCGTGCTGTTCGACTAACCTCCTGCTGCCATAACTTCGCAAGGGCGGGTTCCGTGTAAGGGCCGCCGACCGATTCGAAAGATTATCGAACGAATATATAACTACGTGGTATGAAAACCGTTAAACTAAAGGAAAATAAACTGACCATCGCGCTTGTGGCGCACGACAATATGAAACACGAGCTGACCGAATGGGTCAACTGGAACTGGGAAAAACTGTTCAAATGCAGCCTGGTTTGTACCGGCACCACCGGGCGGATGGTCGAGAAGACCCTCTCGGAAAGGCGTATCGAGTTCGACGAACAGAGCGCGGACATTACCCTGCTCAAGTCCGGGCCGCTGGGGGGCGACCAGCAGCTTGGTGCCCGCATCGCCGAGGGCAGGATCAACGCGATGATATTTTTCTGGGACCCGATGCAGGCCCAGCCGCACGACGTGGACGTAAAGGCACTCCTGCGCATCGCCACACTGTATAATGTGCCCACGGCCATCAACCGCTCTTCGGCCGATTTCCTGATCTCTTCACCGCTTTTCAGCGCCGACTACAAACCCGAGGTCTACGACTACAGCAGTTATATTGAGCGAACCCTGAAATAGTTGGCCTGATGGTGGCTCGCCCCGGATTCGGGATGAGCCGGGTGCTTTGTTCGTTTTTGGCGGAAAACTTTTTGGTGCAGTAATTTCCCGGGGGAGATTCATTGACTTCTTTCGGTATGACGGGAAAAGGAACGTCATTGCGAGCAAAAGAAAACGTCATTGCGAGGAGCGCAGCGACGTTGCAATCTTGCTGGTAATGCAAGGACCGAGATTGCTTCGGGCTTTCAGCCCTCGCAATGACGAAAGGAAGAAGAAGAGATTGCTTTACTAAGGTTCGCAAGGACGGGAAAGATAAAACTATCTTTTAGAAATAAAGTAAAGAATCTCCTATCCCGGCGAAGCCGGGATCTATCCGCCATTTTCGCCGGGGCAGGATTAAAGTCGCAAGAGGGAGATCACCCGAACTACCATGTAGTGAGGGAAGCTCCCGGGAGCGACGCCTGACCCCGGAGAGGCGGGGTCTTTTGCTCCACTTTTGGACAAGCAAAAGTGGAAAAGGAATGAAAGGATGATGCGCAAGGCATTAACCACTGTAATTGCGAACGAATACAGCGATGCGGCAACCTTAATTGGAATGCAATGACCGAGATTGCTTCGGCTTGCAGCCCTCGCAATGACGGAAAGAAAAAGAGACTGCCTTTTACCAGTTTATCGGCTCCTGCCCCCGGGACTGCAAATATTGGTTGGCCTGAGAAAAGTGTTTGCACCCGAAGAACCCACGGTAGGCGGAAAGTGGCGAGGGGTGTACCGTTTTCAGGATACAGTTGCGCTCGGGATTGACGAACGAGGCCTTTTTCTGCGCATACGACCCCCACAACATATAGACGATCCCCTCCCGGTGCCCTGCCAGGGCGTTGACCACGGCATCGGTAAACCGTTCCCACCCCATCCCGGCATGGGATGCCGCCTCATGTTCACGGACGGTAAGGACAGCGTTCAGCAGCAGTACCCCCTGTTCGGCCCAACGGTCCAGGTTACCCGTGGTCGGTACCGGGTTACCTGTATCGGTATGTACTTCCTGGAAAATATTCTGGAGCGACGGCGGGAAAGGCACCCCGTCGTTGACCGAGAAACAGAGGCCGTTGGCCTGCCCGGGACCGTGGTAGGGATACTGGCCGATAATGACCACCTTTACCTGCTCGAACGGGCATTTGTCGAACGCCCGGAAGATATTCCTGCCCGCAGGGAATACCCGCTTACGGCCGTACTCTGCCTTTACGAATTCTACGAGGTCGGCAAAATAGGGCTTGGCGAACTCGGCCTGCAGAACGGTTTTCCAGCTGTCGCAAATTTTCACATCCATGTCCCGGTATTTTGGGTTAACCGGCACAAATTACGAAAAAACCGCCTAAAGCCATGCCGCCCCGCGTCAAAACTTTGCACTTTCCCGACCGGAAAGAGCTATCCGGCAGGGGATTTGGAACCGCCCCCCGGCTAATTTATATCCTTGCGGTCGGCCGGGACGGCGGCCTCTTCCATCGATACCTGCATGGCAACCATCCGGATAACCGTAGCGGCGGCTTCGTCGCCTTTGTTGCCGTGCTTGCCGCCCGCGCGGTCCAACGCCTGCTCCATCGTGTCGGTGGTCAGCACCCCGAACGCCACGGGCATATTCCAGTTCAGCGACAGCTGGGTGATCCCCTGGGTGACCCCCTGGCAAACGTAATCGAAATGTTTGGTTTCGCCTTGGATCACGCACCCGAGCGCTATCACCGCGTCCACATCGGTATACTCGGCGAAGAACTGCGCCCCCAGTGGCAACTCGAACGACCCGGGAACATATTTCACCATAATATTCCGGTCCGGACACCCCGCCTCGCGCAGCGTGCGCAGCGCCCCGCCCAGCAGACCCTCGGTCACCCTCGGGTTCCACTCCGACACCACGATCCCGAACTTCATGTTCTCGGCCGACGGCAGCGGCCCCCCGAAAACCGATAAATTCTTTTTCTTCTCCATATATACGTTCTTCTTTTTCTTTTTAACACCCTTTCAAAAAACAATCCCAACCGCTGCGGCGGCCAATTAAATTTCGGTAAGCCCCCTCGCCGGTTGTCCCGTCGAGCCGTTGTGCGGCCGGCTCAGTGTCACCCGCTCCCTCGCCCGTACCTACCCCATTAAAAACCGGGAGGGGGTGCGATAGCCCCCGGCCGGCACCCCCTCTTGTATTATCTGGATGTAAATTGTGGTCTTGATGTTACACGGAACGAAAATCTCCCCGGCGGGGTTATTTTCAGAGTTTCTGCTCCTGGGCGCCGATATATTTCTCCACGTCGCGGGACTCGATACTGGTCGGGTATTCGTCCGCTATGCGCTGGAGCGACTTGATCGCCTCGCCGTGGCGGCCGAGTTCGTCGTAAACCAGCGCCAGTTTTTTGAGGTAATACGGGGCGGTGAGCGAGTTGCTGCCGGCCGACACCGCTTTGGAATATTTGTCGGCGGCCTTGGCATACTGCCCCTGCTGCACGAGGATATCCCCCTGTAACCCGTAGTTCTGGGCGTTGATCACCTCGTTGGGAACCCCTTTGGTAGGCTTGTATTTGGACAGGTACTCGTAGGCCTTGTCCAGCTCTCCCAGATTCAGGTAACTGATTCCGGCGTAATGTTTAGCGATATTACCCTGCGGGGTCGAGCCGTATTTGCTTATAACCTCGAGGAACCCGGCATTGAACCCGTCCCCGTCGAGGGCAAGCCGGTACGAATCTTCGGCGAAGTGCTGCTCGGCGACGAACATCGCCGCACCGGCCTTTTCGGAACGGCTGGGCAGGTAAGCATATTTGTAGGCTATCACCACCCCGGCCAGAAGTACGAGCGCCGCCAGCAGAGAGAGCAGTTTGCTGCCGTTCTGGATAATATACCTCTCGGTGGAGGTAATGGCCGATTCTATTTTTTCCTCCGGGTCTTCGGCCCGGGCCGCCTCTTTTTTTGCACTGCGTTTGGCTACGCTCGGCCCCCGTTTTACGGCAGGGCGCGGCTGGGTTTGGGTTGCGCCGGCAACTTCTTCCGTCTCCCCGGCTTGCCCGGCTACCGGCGCGTTCCCGGTTTCCGGCTTTTGGTTTCTTGCCATGTCCTTTAAATTACCATGTTTTCGAATTGACAAAAATACATCTTTTTAACAAATTAATCGCAGGGGCCGGCAATTATTTCTTTTTACCGCCGGGTAATGCGCCAAGTCCGGCCACATTTGTATAAATTAAACCCATAATTTGATTAAATTTGCCAGTTACATATAAACGTACTTTACGGCAGGGACACTTATGGACTTTATCAGGATAACGATAGTCGACATACTCGACATCTTCGCCATCGCGGTGATCATGTACTATATGTACAAGATCACGCGCGGTACGCAGGCGCCCAATATCCTGACGGGTATCATACTGATATACCTGCTGTGGATCGTAGTCCAGGCCCTCAACATGGAGATGCTCTCGGCCGTGCTGGGGCATATAATCGGGGTGGGCGTCGTAGCGCTCATAGTGGTGTTCCAGCCCGAGATCAGGCGGTTTCTACAGCTGCTGGGCAAACGGAGCAAGCAGAGGCGCTCTTCTTTCTTCGGCAAGCTTTTCGATTTCCGCGAGGAGAAGCATACCGATATGGGTTTCCTCAACCCGGTGGTCAAGGCCTGTGCCGATATGTCGGCCAGCAAGACCGGGGCCTTGATCGTGATCCAGGAGTACCTGGACCTCGGCTTTATAACCGAGACGGGCATCACGCTCGACGCCAATATCAGTTCTTCGCTGCTGAAGAACATATTTTTCAAGAACTCGCCCATGCACGACGGGGCGGTGGTGATCAATAACGGGCGCATAGTCGCCGCCAAATGCGTGCTGCCGTCCACGCAGAACGACGTTCCGATCTCATTCGGTATGCGGCACAGGGCGGCCCTCGGGGTTACCGAGGTAAGCGACGCCATAGTGATAGTGGTCTCCGAGGAGACCGGGGCCATCTCGCTGGCCCGCAACGGCAAGATAAAGATCGGGGTGCCCCCCGACGAACTTTACTACGAACTGCTCACCCTTATGGAGATAGCCAGCGAGGAGCAGGGCAAGGCCGACGCCCTGCCGATTGGCTGACAAGAGAGAACGACCCATGGAAGAGACTAAAAAAGGATACAGGTTCGACACCCTGCAGGTTCATGCCGGGCACAGCCCCGACGAGCTGACCCGCTCGCGGGCGGTACCGATCTACCAGACCACGGCCTATACTTTCCGCGATGCGGAACACGGGGCCGCGCTGTTCGCCCTGCGCGAGAGCGGCAACATATATACCCGGCTGCAGAACCCGACGACTGCCGTACTGGAAGACCGTGCGGCGGCCCTCGAGGGGGGCGCGGCGGCGCTGGCCGTAGGCTCGGGCCATGCCGCGCAGCTGATCGCCCTCACGGCGTTCATGCAGGAGGGGGACAATTTCGTTTCCAGCCCGTACCTCTACGGCGGCACATACAACCAGTTCCGCAACACTTTCCGGGGATTCGGCATCCAGTGCCGGATGGCCGACTCCAACGACCCGGCAGACTTCCTTGCGCTGTCGGACGAACGGACCAAATGCTTCTACGTGGAGAGCATCAGCAACAGCAACTTTTCGGTTCCCGACTTCGAGGCTCTTGCCGGGGCGGCGCACGAAACGGGGGTGCCGCTGGTGGTGGACAATACGTTCGGCGCCTGCGGTTACGTTTGCCGTCCGCTGGACCACGGGGCCGACATTGTAGTCGAGTCGGCCACCAAATGGATGGGCGGCCACGGTACGTCGATGGGCGGGGTGATCGTGGACGGCGGCAAATTCGACTGGACGGGCGGCAAATTCCCGTTGGTGTCCGCCCCTTCGGCGAGCTACCACGGCCTGTCGTTCCCCGAGGCGTTCGGCAACCTGGCGTTCATCGTCAAATGCCGGGTGGAGGGGTTGCGGGATATGGGGCCAGTCATTTCGCCGTTCAACTCGTTCATGATAACCCAGGGGATGGAGACCCTATCGCTGCGGGTACAGAGGGAGTGCGACAACGCGATGGAGCTGGCCCGGTGGCTGTCGGCCCATCCGCAGGTGGAAAGCGTTTGCTATCCCGGTCTGGAGAGCCATCCGACCCATTCCCTCGCAAAGAAATATCTGCGCAACGGCTTCGGCGCCGTGCTGTCGGTCGTGCTAAGGGGAGGCAAAGGCGAGGCGGCTAAGTTCGTGGATTCGCTCGGGCTTATTTCGCACCTTGCCAATGTGGGCGACAACAAGACCCTGATAATACAACCGGCCGCCACGACCCATTCCCAGCTGGATGCCGCCGCGCTCGCCGCCGCCGGCATCCCCGGGTCGATGCTCCGCATTTCGGTGGGCATAGAACATATCGAGGACCTGAAAGAAGACCTGAGCCGTGGCTTCCGCGCCCTGCAAAACAAATAAACTACAACCCGAGTGCCGGTAAAACACTATACATACCAGGGGCCGTTCCGGCTGGAGAACGGGGAGGAACTGCCGTCCCTTACCATCGCATACCATACGTTCGGCAAGTTCAAGGGAGACAATGCGGTGTGGGTATGCCATGCACTGACGGCTAATTCGGACGTTGCGGACTGGTGGCCCGGCACGGTGGAACAGGGACGTTTCCTGGACCCGCGCAGGCATTTCATCATCTGCGCCAACATCCTCGGGTCGCACTACGGTACGACCGGGCCGATAAGCACCGACCCCCGTACCGGTCGTCCCTACTACGATAAATTCCCGTTCATAACCGTGCGGGATATGGTCAACGCCCACTTCCTTTTGGCGGACCACCTGGGGATCACCTCGGCCCGGGCAGTGATCGGAAGCTCCATAGGGGGGTTCCAGGCCATGGAGATGGCCCTCACCCGGCCCGGGTTCGTACAGAGGCTGGTGCTGATCGCCACTTCGGCCAAGAGCCAGCCGTGGACCATAGCGTTCAACGAATCACAGCGCATGGCCATCGAGGCCGACCAGACCTACGGACTCCCGGACCCCGAAGCGGGAAAAAAAGGGATGCGGGTATCCCGGTCGCTGGGGTTGCTGAGCTACCGGGGCTCGGTGGCCTACAACGCCACCCAACAGGAGAACGACAACTTTTTCAAGGTGGCCGGTTTCCGCGCGGCCACCTACCAGCAATACCAGGGCGACAAGCTCTGCCGCCGCTTCGACGCTTATTCCTACTACCGGCTCACGCAGGCTTTCGACTCGCACAATGTCGGCCGGTTCCGGGGCGGGATCGAGAGCGCCCTGTCGCGGATAACCTGCCCGGCGCTTGTGGTCGGCATATCCTCGGACATCATTTTCCCGGTCTCGGAGCAGATATTCCTCTACCGGCATATTCCCCGCTCCAGGCTCCATATACTCAGTTCGGACTTCGGCCACGACGGGTTCCTGGTCGAGGCCGACAAGCTGAACGATATACTCAAACCGTTTATTAACGCCAAATTACCCCAACAAACCTAAACAAATGAAGTTACCCGATTCCGTTAAAATATTGCTGTTAGGCTCCGGAGGGCGCGAGAGCGCCCTGGCATGGAAAATAGCGCAAAGCCCGAGGCTGGCGGCACTGTTCATCGCGCCGGGCAATGCCGGCACGGCCGCTTACGGGACCAATGTGGACCTGAACCCGAACAATTTCGGGACGGTGAAGCAGTTCATCCTGACCAACAATATCAACCTTGTGGTAGTGGGCCCCGAGGAGCCTCTGGTCAAGGGGATCCAGGACTATATCCGCGAGGACAGCGAGATATACCACGTGCCGGTGATCGGTCCGTCGATGGCCGGGGCCCGGCTGGAGGGGAGCAAGGATTTCGCCAAGGGGTTCATGACCCGTCACGGGATACCCACCGCCCGCTACCGGAGTTTCACAAAGGATAACCTTGCCGAGGGCTACGATTTCATAGACAGCCTGACAGCGCCCTACGTCCTAAAGGCGGACGGCCTTGCGGCGGGAAAGGGCGTGCTGATACTGGACAGTGCGGCCGAGGCCAAGGCGGAGCTGGGCAATATCCTCGGGGGTAAATTCGGTGCGGCCGGTAATACGGTGGTAATAGAGGAGTATCTGGACGGCATCGAGTGTTCCGTGTTCGCTGTTACGGATGGCAGGGATTACAAGCTGCTGCCCGTGGCCAAGGATTACAAACGCATCGGCGAGGGCGACACGGGCCCAAATACGGGTGGCATGGGCGCGGTCTCCCCGGTGCCGTTCGCTGACGCGGAGTTTATGGACAAGGTCCGCTCCCGGATCATCGAGCCCACGGTCGAGGGGCTCAGGCAGGAAAACATAGACTACAAGGGTTTTATCTTCCTGGGGTTGATGAACGTAGGCGGCGAGCCGTTTGTCATCGAATATAACGTCCGGATGGGCGATCCGGAGACCGAGGCGGTCATGCCCCTGGTGGAGTCGGACATAGTAGAGATGTTCGAAGCCGTAGCTTACGGCAAGCTCGCGGGCTACGAACTGAAGATCTCCCGCCAGCATTGCGTCACCGTAATGTGCGTCGCGGGGGGCTATCCGGGCGATTACGGGAAAGGGGACGAGATAACCGGTCTCGACACGGCGGCCGAGGCCACCGGAAGCATTATATTCCATGCCGGCACCGTCCGGCAGGGCCAGAAGACCGTCACCAACGGCGGACGGGTACTGACTGTCACTTCGCTGGGAAAAACCACGCAGGAAGCCCTCAAAAAGAGCTATGCCACCATCGCCGGCATCGACTTCCGGGGCAAATATTTCCGCAGGGATATCGGCAAGGACCTGCTGAAAAAAAAATAACCCGGGACAGGAGAATCGAAGCTACCGATGCAGGCGGACGTTACCAAACAATCATTCGGGGTGATATTCACCCAGTTCGTCCTGCTCGCACTGCTGTTCTGGGCGGGGTGCTATTACGGCACGGGCGAACAGGCCGCCATGACTTCCGCCTCCGTGCTGCCGGGGCCGTCCGGATGGCCGGGTTACCTGCCGGGAAACTATATCGGCCCGTGGACCATGCGGTTCCCGCTGCCCACCGTGGTCCTCTCGCTGGTTATCATCTTTTTCAACGCTTTCCTGATCACCAAGACCGTCACCCAGAACCTTGTATACCCGATACGCACCTATCTGCCCTGCATCTTTTACCTGCTGGTCGCCGGCGGGATATGCTTCCCGGGGTACGACCTGGCGGCCGTCCTTGCCGCCTACCTTATGGTCCGGGCTTCGGCGGCATTTATCTCCTCGTTCGTTCGCAAGGTCAGTTTCGGGACTACGTTCCGGGGGGCGTTCCTGATCGGGATGACCCCGCTTCTGGAACCGCAGAACGCCATCTACATATTGCTGGTCCCCATCGCTACGATGATCTTCCGGCGGTGCGGCCGCGAGACGATAGTCGCCGTACTGGGGTCGCTCATGCCGGCGCTTATTACGGCCTATCTCTGGTGGGCGTTCGGCGGGGAATTCACCGGGGTCTTTATAGAGGTCTGGCAGCAGTTCACCGCCGGGGTACCGGCGATGGTTTCACCGCAGGCCCTCAGCGGCGGTTTAGAGACCCTCTACGGGATGATAACCGAACCCGCGGGCATACTTCGCATCGGCGCCGTGGCGCTTATGGTGGTCACCCTGCTGTTGTCCGTGATAAGCTTTTTCTCCATGTCCGCAGATATGCGCACCCGGGCCTATAAGATAAATATCTTTGCGCTGTGGTTCCTCCTGCTGGGCTTTATTTCGCTTGCTTTGCCGTCACGGTGCTGCGGGAACTTCCCGGTACTGGCAATTCCGGCGGCGGTGATCGCCCCGGCGTTTTTTGTGCGGCACCGGTCACTGGTACCCCTCGCCCTCTATATCCTTACCCTTACGGCCGCGGCGGCCGCAAGCATACTGCCGGCTACGGGCATCTTCTGAAAACCATCGGTAATTAAAGCGGAAGCACAAGCCCTGCCGTGAAGACGGGGTTCTTGTGGTCGCTGGGTTTATAGACCGATACCGTGAACGACGTGTCGGTGCTGGCCGGCAGGCGGAACGGTACGATATCGAACGTAAGCTCCATGCCGTAAGAGTAGATGCGGCTCCACTGCCGGGCCGTGATGGTCACTTTCTTGGTGGCCACATCCCACGTACCGCCCACATGGCGCATGCGGGCGTAGTCATAGAAGACATTGGCGCGGATACGCTTGAAGTAGACCAGCGAATTTATCCCCCCGTCGGGATACCAGAACGGGAAATGGTAGTCGGCCGAGACGGCCCCGTAGCGGTCCGGCCCGGAATTGTAGTACCAGGCGCCCCTCGGGTAGACATCCTTTTGCTCGAAATTATAGAGCGCTGTGCTTTGCCTCTGCACCGAGCCGCGCAGAACTATTCTGTTGTGCGGGAAGAGGCCCGGCAGGTAAAGCCGGGCATAGCCGCTCATCAGGCCCCCGTAATAGTCGTTGAACGGGGTGGAGGTGTTGGATATGCGCAGGGCGTAACCGAAGCGGGGCAGGAAGTCCCGGTGAGCCATTCGGGCGTTCTCGGTATAAGTGAGGCTTACGCGGAGTTTTTGCAGCCCGGTCCCGGAGCGGAACTGGGTGGTGGTGGGTATCTGGTAGAACTGGTTGCTGTGCTCCATCTCCACAAGGGGGGTGAGCCACCTGTACCGGTACCCGGAACCGAGCAGTATGGGCAGGTATGCCCGCCCGGTGATATCGTAATGGTTCTTGAACTTGTACCCGAGCAGGATGGTATTGGAGAGGATGGCCTTACCCTGCTCCATCGTGCCGTAGGCCGCGTCGATCTGGAATTTCACGGGAAGCCCGTAAAAATTGAGACCCGCGTTGAAGAGCGACCCCTGGTCGGTGTATTTATACCCGAGGGTGGTCACCGTAGAGTTCAGCAGGTTTTGCGAGAACGCCGTGACCCCGGCATAGACGTTGAATTTGTTGTCGTCCAGCAGGCGGTCGGGGTCGAACCAGAAAGGCGCCCAGCTGTGGAACTGGAACTGGCGCGGTCCCTTGCGGTAACGTTTCACCTCACGGCCACTGGCCTCGCCTCCGAGTACCACCGTGTCGATGTTCATAACGTCCCAACGAACCTGCTCCGGATTAAACAAGTTTCTCGGCACGGGCGAATAGGGAACGATCTCCATCGGGGAAGTTTCCGCCGGCTGCTTGGCCAGCAGGTAACCGCGCGGGGAGTAAGTCGTTACCACCATATCCCCGTTGCCTCCCAGCGGGGCGGGCGAGAACGAGCCGTAGGTGGATCCGGTGACCCGGTATTCGGCAAGTTGCAGGATATCGAACAAATGGGCTTCGTCCCGGCCCGTGGCTATAGAGGTGTAATAGAGTTTGCCGTCTGCGGCCCGCAGGTCGGAAATGGCAGCATAGGACGGCGGGATGACAATATGTATCCCGCCCACCCGGCTCTTCTCCTCGAACCTGCCGACCCACATCCCGCAGTCGCTCAGCCCGATGAAATAATAGGCGTCGGTAACCGGTTCGTAAGAGAATCCGTGGACCGAAATGCTGTCCGGCAGTTCGTAAACTTTCTCCCCGGTCACGATCGAATAGAAACCCGCCGGGTCGTATTCGATATAGGCGGGCATCTCTCCTGTGCGGGGCTCCGCCGGGAACAGCACCCGCCGGGCATTGCCCACATATCCCGTCCGGCCCTCCCGCAGGTCGTAGTAGCAAAGCTGCGAATTCACCCTCTGCTCCCAGAATGTACTCTGGCGCTCTTCGGTCCACCACAGCCGCTGCGCAACCAACACCAGACCGGTGTTCACGTAGCCCAAATAGGCCAGTTTTTTTTCCGCTCCCGTCGCCGGGTCCACCCGGACAAGGCGGGTATATTTATCGAGGTCCGTCTTCAGGGCGTAAACCGTACCGTCCCCGGCGGCTACCGGAGTTTTATATGTGGTGAACGACCTTACCGGGGTCGGCACCGTAACGGAGGTATTCTGCACCCGCGGCAGGCTGTCCCAGTGGGCGGCCAGGCGGTCCATGGTCTCGTGGAACAGTTTGGTTCCCGAAGTGCCGTAAAATTTCCGGAGGGCCCTCTTGGTCGGGAAAACCATGTAGGGGTTGCGGGAGTTGAACCACGCGACCCGGTCCCAGATATTTTCGCCGTACTTGTCCCATGTATATGCCACCATGTGGTAACCGAGGGTATAGTGGTCCGGCAGGTGGTCCTTATAGGAACCGCTGAAGAATTTATCGGGCCGGTAGCGGATACCCTCGCCGACAATGGCCCGGTAGTCGAGCGTCATTTCGGGCTGTTTTCCCCGCCCGAACGTGGTGAACTGCGTCTCGGCCAGAACCGCGTCGCCCTCGATCGCCCAGAACGGCAACTGTCCCACCCCTACGAGCAATCCCTGCTGCCCGAGGATATATCCCAGAGCACGGGTAAAACCGCGGCTTGTATTGCCGTACTGCACCGCGTGGCGGAATTCGTGCACCGCCAACTGTTTGTGCCACGGCATGGCGAACGTACTGGCCGGAGGGGTCATAACGAACTCCATCCGGGCAGGGGCGAGCATGACTATGCCGTTGGGAGAAAAATTTTGGGTATGGAGCAAAAGCGGCATCTTCTTCGGCCCGTGGCGGTACCCGTAACCGACCTGGCGGCGGACCGAATCCATATAGCTGGCCAGCCGCAGGGCATGGCCCTCGTAATAATCGGGGAAAACCACGGGGCCGTTCGCGGCCTCGATGCGTTTCCATTTTATCGAGGCGGGTTCCTGCCCCCAGTCGTAATATTGGGCATTCAGAGTTCCTGTACAGGCAATGGCTGCGACGAGCGGCAGGACGATCCTTAATATTATTTTCATCCGCCGGCTTTCTTTACTTTGTAACCCTCCTCTTGCAGCAGGGCTACCACCCTGTCCCGGAAATCCCCCTGGATAAGTATTTCCCCGTCTTTGGCCGTGCCGCCCACGCCGCATTTGGCCTTGAGCGAAGCCCCCAGCGTACGCAGCTCTTCCGGACTGCCGCGGAAGCCCCTGACCACCGTAGCCACCTTGCCGCCTTTACGGCGGTCCAGCCAGACGCGCAGGTCCTGCCGGGACGGGGACAGGACAGGCTCCCCCGAATCCGAGGAGTCTTCGAACACGTAGTCGGGGTTTGTGGAATAGACCATTCCCAGCCGGGATTTCCAATCGTTGCTCATCACAGGGTCGTTGTTCCGGCAAATATAATAAATTGCCCCCGTTATTCCCGGCCGGCGTCCAAGAATCGGGACGGTACGGGAAATTATGCAAAGGGTTTAGTATATTTGTAAAATCGGGAGGCCGGGGCCGGCCCCGCTCCCGGGAATTTAAAATCCATAAATGGCAAGCAGCAGGGGCAGGTATTACCACCGCAAATCGGGGAAAAAGGAGGCCAGGGCGGCCCGTCAGCCGCAGAGGGGATCCGGCGCGCAGGCCCGCGGCGGCCAAGAGGGCGGACCGGCGGCCCCGGACAACGACGGGCTGAACCGTTACCGGGAGCGCCATCTCTCCGATATGCCGCGGCGGCTTCCACGGGACCCGTCCAGGATGCACGTCGAGGTATTCGTGGAGGGATACGAGGACGTGGCGTTCTGGCGCGGCATCTTCGACGACTACGAATCCCCGCGCATCACCTTCGAGATAAACGTGCCCCCGAGGGCCGACCTGGCCAAAGGGAAAAAGGTCCTGCTGGGAATGCACGAGCAGTGTTCGCCGCAAAGGCTCCTGTGCCTGGACAGCGACTTCGACTACCTGTTCGGGGAGACCACGGCCCAGAGTGCGACGGTGAACTGTACGCAGTATATGTTCCATACCTACGCATACGCTACCGAAAATTACCTCTGCTACGCTCCCAGTCTGCACAACGTGTGCGTAAAGGCCACCAAGAACGACGCCCGCATCTTCGACTTCGAGCGGTTCATGTCGGAATACTCCCGGATCATTCATCCGCTTTTTCTGTGGTACGCCTACTCGGCGCGGCTGAAGAACGAGAACATTTTTACCCTTAACGAGTTCCGCAGCAGCGTAAAGCTCAACTACCTCGAGGTGGACGACAACGGGGGCAACACCCTGCGGTGGCTGGAACGGCAGGTCTCCAAACGCCTGGGCATCCTGGAAGCTTCGCGCCCCGGATGGGACGGCGAGCTATCGGTGTTCGCCCGCGAGATCGCGGACAAGGGAGTCACCCCGGAGACGACCTACCTCTATATCCAGGGCCACACGCTTATGGATAACGTGGTGATAATCATGCTCAACGCGGTGTGTGACGAGCTCAAGCGGATGAACAGCCTGCGAATATCGGCCTCCACCAAGACGGGCACCGCCCTGCGCAACGAGATAAGCAATTACCATAACGCGGTGCGCAACGTGCGCGACGTTCTCCTGGACAACGAACAGTATAAATCCTGCCCGCCCTATCTGAAACTGCGGGAGGATATCGAGCGATACCTGCGTGGGCTCGGCATGCTCGACGGGTCGAGGATTTGAACCCTGCCCGGCAAGCGACCGGCGGGCATGCAAGGGCCGCCACCGGGGCAGAAGCGGGTATGTATTAACGGGTTCTTGTGAAAATTATCGAGTTTTTATAATAAATTTGTGGTCCGGCCGTTGTTACGAACACGGGGTTGCCCGCAAAAGGAGCGGCCGTGCTACCCGAAACAAACTTAAATAGTTATGAGTGAGGTAATAAATATTAAGGAATTGAACGAACGTATCGAGCGGGAGAGCGTCTTCGTGGATACGCTGAACCTCGAGGTGGGCAAGGTGATCGTCGGCCAGAAACACCTGATCGATTCCCTGCTTATCGGGCTGCTTTCCAACGGGCACATCCTGCTGGAGGGGGTGCCGGGCCTGGCTAAAACCCTCGCCATCACTACGCTGGCGCAGGCGGTGGACGCTAAATTCAGCAGGATACAGTTCACCCCCGACCTTCTCCCGGCCGACCTTATCGGTACGCTGATCTACTCCCAGCGCAGCGAGGAGTTCACCGTAAAGAAAGGTCCGGTGTTCGCCAATTTCATCCTCGCGGACGAGATAAACCGCTCCCCGGCCAAGGTGCAGAGCGCCCTGCTGGAGGCGATGCAGGAGCGGCAGGTCACCATCGGCGACGAGACCTACCCGCTGTCCCAGCCTTTCCTGGTGCTGGCCACCCAGAACCCGCTGGAGCAGGAAGGTACCTACCCGCTGCCCGAAGCGCAGGTGGACCGGTTCATGATCAAGGCCAAGATATCCTATCCCAAGAAGCAGGAGGAGCGTGATATCGTGCGGCTTAACCTCAACGGCGGCGGCTTCCCCACGGTTA
Organism: Alistipes sp.; assembly: GCA_021201825.1. GTDB lineage: Bacteria > Bacteroidota > Bacteroidia > Bacteroidales > Rikenellaceae > WRDF01. Next base: position 19,788 of record JAJQED010000001.1, on the reverse strand, counting down.
ACCGGGTCATTACGCCCGAGTCCATAATCAAGGCGCGGGAGGTTGTTTCCGACGTTTACATGGACGAGAAGATCGAGAAATACATCATCGACATCATATTCGCCACGCGCGAACCCTCGGAATACAACCTTGCCAACCTGGCCTCTATGATAAGCTACGGCGGGTCCCCCCGTGCGAGTATCTCTCTGGCCAAGGCCGCCAAGGCCTACGCGTTCATCAAACGCCGGGGATACGTCATCCCGGAGGACGTACGGGCGGTATGCCACGACGTCCTTCGCCACCGCATCGGCCTCACCTACGAAGCCGAGGCCGAGAACGTCACCTCCGAGGAGATCATCACCGAGATTCTGAACAACGTGGAAGTGCCCTAAACCGCATCCACGGCAGGTTGACCCATGGACAACAGCAACGACATACTCAGGCAGGTCCGCAAGATCGAGATAAAGACTCGCGGGCTGAGCAACGACATCTTTGCCGGGAGGTACCACAGTGCTTTCAAGGGGAGGGGTATGGCGTTCAGCGAAGTGCGGGAATACCGCTACGGGGACGACGTGAGGGACATAGACTGGAACGTGACGGCCCGCAACCGCTCCCCCTATATCAAGACCTACGAGGAGGAGCGCGAACTGACGATGATGCTCATGGTGGACGTGAGCGGTTCGCGGATGTTCGGGACGACGGACAAGCTCAAAAAGAACGTCATAACCGAGATCGCGGCCGTGCTGGCGTTCTCCGCCTCGGAGAACAACGACAAGGTGGGCTGCCTGTTTTTCAGCGACCGGGTGGAGAAGTTCATCCCGCCCAAGAAAGGGCGTTCGCACGTGCTCTCGATCATACGGGAGCTTATCGAGTTCAAGCCCGAAAATAGCGCAACCTCGCTGGCCGAGCCCCTGCGGTATATCACAAATATGCAGAAAAAACGGTGTACGATGTTCATCCTGTCGGACTTTATGGATGTCGAGCAGGGCGAGGCCGCTTATGCCGACGCGCTTAAGATAGCCACCCGCAAACACGACATCGTGGGAATCCGGGTGTTCGACCGCCGCGAGGCCGAACTGCCGGACGTGGGCATCGTGGAACTGAGGGACGCCGAGAGCGGCAAAAAGATATGGGTGGACACTTCCTCGCGTAAGGTGCGGGAGCGGTACGCCGAGAAATGGGAGGAGCTGAGTTCGCTTACCGACCAGACCCTAAAGCGGTGCAAGGTCGACAACGTGTGTGTGGACACCTCCGAGGATTACGTTAAATCGCTTATGAAACTCTTCATGGCACGATGAAAGGCGGCAGGATACTGACATACACCCTATTGCTTATCGCGGCCCTGTGGTTCGCCGTTCCGTTCATCGAGGGGGGCTGGCGGGTTACGGCCCAAGGCAGGCAGGAGGCGGACGGCCAGAACGACGGGCTTATTTACGGCGACAACCCGAACCGGCGGGAGCCGCGCGAGGGGGACCCGGTGCTGGAAGCCCGGTTTTTCCCCGACACCGTGATGATAGGTGACACGTTCCGGCTCAATATCGACGTTACCCGCGACATCGTGCAGGTCGTAGGCCTGCCGGAGTTCGAAGACGGGATGATAGGCGATTTCTTCGAGATCGTGACCGAGCATCCGGAAGATACCCTGTCACTCGAGGGGAGGCGGATCAGGCTCCGCAAATCCTACACCCTGCAGACGTTCGAGGACGGGATCCTGAGCATCGGGTGGTTCCCGGCCATATACCTGGACAAGAATATCCGGGACACCATCTGGTCGGTGGATTCGCTGGTGCTATACGTCAATACGTTCGAGATCGACACCCTTAACCAGACCATCCACGACATACGCGGCATCCGGCGGGCCCCGGTCAAGTTCGGGGAGTTCGGGGGTTATACCCTCGGGGGTCTGCTCCTGCTGGCCCTGATAGCCGTTGCGGTGTGGTATTATATCGCCCGGCGCCGGAACCTCACCATGCTGGGCAGGCCCAAAGTGGTAGACCCGCCCCATGTGGCGGCCATCAAGGCGCTCGAGGTGCTGCATAACCAGAAACTATGGCAGAACAATCGCCACAAGCAGTATTATACCGGCATTACTGACATCCTGCGCGAATATCTCGAGCAGCGTTACTGTGTCTCGGCGATGGAAATGACCAGCGACGAGATCCTGGACAGCCTACAAGGGTTCGAGGTTCCCGGCAAGATCTACGGAGACCTCACCGAGATATTACGCACGGCCGACCTGGTGAAATTCGCCAAGTATGTTCCCGACCCCGAGACCAACGAAACGGTCTACACGCAGGCCTACTACTTCGTCGAGGAGACCAAACCGTTCGAGATCGAAAAACCGGAAACCGAGGAGGGCAGTATATGACCAGAGTGGCCGGATATACCTTAATTACCGTGATATGCCTCCTTGCCGGGGCATGGACGGCCACCGGGCAGAAATATCCCGAGCGGGGAGACATACGCAAAGGTAACAGGGCCTACGAAAAAGGGCGGTTCGAAGAGAGCGAAACCCAATACATGCGGGCGGCGGAGAAGAACCCCGAGTCGTTCGAAGCCCGGTACAACCTCGGGAACGCCCTCTACCGGCAGGGTAAATGGGAGGGCGCCGAATCGGTATTCTCCCGGGCGGCAGAAGTGGCGGCCGACGAGCGTGGCCGGTTCGATTCACACTACAACACCGGCAACGCCATGTTCCAGCAACGCAAGCTGCAGGAAGCGCTCGAAGAGTACAAACAGGCCCTGCGGCTGGACCCTAACGACATGGAGGCGAAATTCAACCTGGCCTACGTCAAAAAACTGCTCGAAGACCAGGAGGGCGGCGGTGACGGCGACGGGGATGACGACAACAACGATAACCAGGATAACGACGACAACCAGGGCGGCGGCGGCGGCGGTGACGACCCCGACCAGGGCGACCCGGACCAGGACGGCGACAACGACGACCAGAACGGCGCCCAGCAGCCCGACCGGGGCGACGACGGCGACGGCCAGCCGCAGCAACGCCCTCCCGGGATGAGCCGCGAAGAAGCCGAGAACCTGCTTGACGCCATGCAGGGCAACGAGGACCGGGCAAGGGAAAAAGCCGACGAGAGGAAAGCCGGCACGGTGGAGCGGTCGGACAAGAACTGGTAAACATTTAACGGGAAGCACGGGAAGATGTTCGATATAACGAGGTTCGGGAACGCGGGTTTGTTGTGGCTGTTGCTGCTGCTTCTGCCGCTGGTGGGGTATTACGTTTACCGCATCTTGCAGGGTGGTGCCTCCATACAGGTGTCGAGCGTGAGCGCACTGGAGGGAACCCGTAAGAGCTTCCGGTACTACCTGCGGCATGTGCCGTTCGTACTGCGCTGTCTGGCGTACGCCCTGCTGATAGTGGCTCTCGCCCGGCCGCAGTCCACCGAATACGGCAGCAGTTCGCGCACGGAGGGTATCGACATCGTGCTGGTGGTGGATATTTCCACGAGTATGCTTGCCCGCGACTTCACGCCCGACCGTATCAGCGCGGCCCGTGAGGTGGCCTCCAAATTCATAGTGGACAGGCAGAACGACCGCATTGGCATTGTAGTTTTTGCCGGCGAAAGCTATACACAGTGTCCCGTCACCACCGACAAGCGCACCCTGCTGAACCTTATGGCACAGGTCAAATGCGGCATCGTGGACGACGGCACTGCCATCGGCAACGGCCTGGCGACCGGTATCAACCGCCTGCGGGAGAGCGATGCAGCCAGCCAGGTGATAATCCTGCTCACCGACGGGGTGAACAACACCGGGCAGATAGCCCCCATGACGGCCGCCGAGATAGCCCGCACGATGGGCATCAAGGTCTATACGGTGGGCGTGGGCACCAACGGGATGGCCCCCACCCCGGCCTACAACATGTGGGGCGAAACGGTGTTCGTCCCGGCCCCGGTGGAGATCGACGAGGATATGCTGACCGAGATAGCCGACATGACGGGCGGCAAATACTACCGGGCTACGGACAACAACTCGCTCGAAGCCATTTACGACGAGATAAACCAGCTGGAAACCAGCTCCGTGGAGACCAGCGACTATACCCGCTACCATGAACGGTATGCCCCGTTCGTACTGTTCGCCCTGGGGCTTATCCTGCTTGAATTCATCGTGGCCCGGGTGCTGATCCGCCGGATTCCGTAAAAGAGATAAAAGAGAGATATGTTCAGGTTCGCCTCACCCGATATGTTCTACCTGCTGTTGCTCCTGCCGGCAATGGCCGGGATATTCATGCTCTCGATGAGGGCGCGGCGGCGGCGGCTGGAGAAGTTCGGCCAGCGGGACACTCTCAAGGGTTTGATCCCGGACGCCTCGCCGGTGCGTATCCGCAACAAGTTCATCCTGCTGCTGCTGGCCGTCGTTTTTAGCGTGATAGGGCTCGCCCGGCCGCAGTTCGGGTCCAAATTGCGGGAGAAGACCGCCGAGGGTATCGAGATCATCTTCGCCGTGGACGTATCGAACAGTATGCTGGCGCAGGACTTCGAGCCCAACCGCCTGGAGCGGACCAAATTCGCGATCAACCGGCTTCTGGAGACTATCGAGGAGGACCGCATAGGCCTGGTGGTGTTCGCCGGGAACGCCTTTATGCAGCTGCCCCTTACCAACGACTATGTGGCCGCGCGCAATTTCGTAAGGCAGATCTCGACCAACATGGTATCCCGGCAGGGTACTGCCATCGGGGCGGCCATAGAGCTGGCCACCCACTCTTTCTCGTCCCAAAGCGAGGGAAGCCGGGTGATAATCCTGATCTCGGACGGGGAGAACCATGAGGACGACGCTATGGCCGCCGCCGCGGAGGCCGCCGCCCGGGGCATCCGGATCTACGCCATCGGGATCGGTACGCCCGAGGGGGCCCCGATCTACATGAACGGCGATTACCTGCGGGACAACGAAGGGCAGATGGTGATCACCAAGCTCAACGAGGCGATGCTCCGCGACATAGCCCTCTCCACCGGCGGTTCCTATATACTGGCCACGAGCCGCAGTGTGGGGATAAACGAGATAGTGGAAAAGATAAACGAGACGGAAAAGTCGGAATTCAACGTGCAGGTGTTCGACGAATATGACGAGAAATACCCGTGGTTCATAGGCACCGCCATGGTCCTTTTGTTGGTCAATTCACTGATGCTCAGCCGGAAGAACCGCATCCTTTCACGGTTCAACATTTTCCGGGAAAAGGACGTACTCTGACATTCTGTCAGTCTCCGGGGGAAGGCTCATTTTTTGCAGATTCGATTTCAGGTTTTAATTTTAACGGTCCGTCACGGCGGGCAGCAGAAAGGGTGACGGCGGCCGGCGGCCGCAATAACCGTAACCGTATAAACGTTAGTTAACAGTAAACAACATTTAAAAGATACCGGATGACGAAACTTTATCTTTTTGTAATTAGACTGGAAAACAAGGATTATATTTATGAAAAGGAAAGATTTTTTTATCGGGATACTGGCGGCTTCGGTAGTGACCGCCGGTCTTACTGCCTACGGGGTCAGTAAGTTATCCAACGGCGCGCAGGGCGATCCGCAGCCGTCCAAAACCATAGAATTCGTAACCGGCGGCGCCGGGACCCACTTCACTTCTTACGAACGGGACAATTACCCGGACCTCACCTACGCGGCCGAGAACGCCGTGCAGGCCGTGGTCAATGTGGAGAATATCCAGGAGGTGAAAGTGCGCAACTACAATTCACGGGGTTTCAACCCGTTCCTGGAGCTGTTCGGGATGCCGCAGAGCCCGTTCGGTTACGACGATGACGAGGAAATGCCGGAATTCTCCTCCCGCGAGAGGCGTTCGGGGGGCTCGGGTGTCATTATCAGCTCCGACGGCTATATCGTAACCAACAACCACGTAGTGGACAAAGCCTCCAAGCTGTGCGTGACCCTCAACGACGACACGGTTTACGACGCCCGGCTTATCGGGACCGACCCCACCACGGACGTCGCCCTGATCAAGATCGAGGCCACCAACTTGCCTACCCTGACGTTCGGCAATTCGGACGAACTGCGGCTGGGCGAGTGGGTTCTTGCCATCGGCAGCCCGTTCGAACTGCGTTCGACGGTAACGGCCGGGATCATCAGCGCCAAGGCCCGTAACCTCGATATCATCCCTACCGACTTCCGTATCGAGTCGTTCATCCAGACCGACGCGGCCGTAAATCCCGGTAACAGCGGGGGCGCGCTTGTAAATACGCGGGGCGAACTGGTCGGGATCAACACCGTTATCAAATCGCCAACCGGCACGTTCACCGGCTACTCGTTCGCCGTTCCCTCCGCCCTTGTTCAGAAAGTGGTGGTCGATCTTAAAGAGTTCGGCGTAGTTCAACGGGCCCTGCTGGGCATCCGGTTCGGGGAGATCAACAGCGACTTCGTCAGTGAAATGGGCGAACAGTACGGCATCACCGAGACCGGCGGCCTGTATATAGGCGCGGTGACCGACGGCGGCGCGGCCGAGGCGGCCGGGGTCAAGGTGGGCGACATAATCACCCATGTGGACGGCATCAAGACCGACCGCTCCACCACCCTCACCGAGTACATCGCAAAACACCGTCCGAACGATAAAGTAACTTTGACCGTAAAAAGAAAGGACAAAGTGAAACAAATCGAAGTCATCCTGCGTAATACTGCTGGTAAAGCCGAACTGCTGCCCAACGATTATGTCGACGTTCTGGCCTCGCTCGGTGGAACGTTCGGGGAACTGGACTCCAAGGAGAGCAAGAAACTGGGTATCGACGGGGGTGTGGTGGTAAGGTCCGTAAACCAGGGCGGCCTGTTGAGCGAGCTGGGTATACGCCGGGGCTATGTGATAACACAGATCAACGGCCAGGCCATCAAGTCGACCACGGACATCTCGAGGATTATCAAGAAAGTGGATTCGATCGGCGGGGTGGATTCCAACGGACGGCATTTCGTTTACCGCAATTTCGCACCCTCCGCAGAGTAGGCGCAAAGCACGGGGAAACCTGTATCGGCCTGCCCGGGAACAATAAGACGGGATTATCAGCGTTCCTGATTGGAAGCAATATGGCCCCGGCCCCGTGCCGGGGTATATATACCCCTCTCCGCCACCAAACATACCCGGCGGCGGAAAAAAGAAGAAACGATATTTAGGTCAATACAGGTTAGAAAGGCAAAAATGAGACAGTTAAAGATCACAAAATCAATCACCAACCGCGAAAGCGCGTCGCTGGACAAGTACCTTCAGGAGATAGGCAAAGAAGACCTTATCACCGTGGAGGAGGAAGTGGAGTTGGCGCAGCGTATCCGCAAGGGGGACCAGGAAGCTCTCGAGAAGCTGACCAAGGCCAACCTGCGGTTCGTGGTGTCGGTCGCTAAACAATACCAGAACCAGGGGCTCAGCCTCCCCGACCTTATCAACGAGGGCAACCTCGGGTTGATCAAGGCGGCGGAGAAGTTCGACGAGACCCGCGGTTTCAAGTTCATCTCGTACGCCGTGTGGTGGATCCGGCAGTCGATCCTGCAGGCCCTGGCCGAGCAGTCGCGCATCGTGCGCCTGCCGCTCAACCAGGTGGGCTCGCTGAACAAGATCAACAAGGCGTTCGCGCGGTTCGAGCAGGAACACGAGCGCACCCCCTCGCCCGAGGAGCTGGCCAAGGAGCTGGACCTGCCCAAGGAGAAAGTCACGGACACCCTGCGCGTGTCGGGGCGCCACGTATCGGTGGACGCGCCGTTCGCCGACGGGGAGGACAACTCTCTGCTGGACGTGCTGGTCAATGCCGACTCGCCCAACGCCGACCGGGGGCTGATCAACGAGTCGCTCGGCACGGAGGTGGAGCGGGCGCTGGCCACGCTCACCGACCGCGAGAAAGACATCATCAAGTACTTTTTCGGGATCGGGTGTTCGGAGATGACCCTCGAGGAGATCGGGGAGAAATTCGGCCTCACGCGTGAGCGCGTGCGCCAGATCAAGGAAAAAGCGATCCGCCGCCTGCGGCACAGTTCGCGCAGCAAGTTGCTGAAATCGTACCTGGGATAGTCACCACGGTAACGTCATAAACAGATAGGGAGCGCTCTGCGCTCCCTATCTGTTTTCTATCCGGGTCGAACCCGGCAGGACAGGCCCTCTTTAATTCGTGAAGATAAGGCCCGCGCCGTCGGCGTCGATCACGATGGGCTTTTCGCGGTCCACGTTGCCGGCAAGTATCTGCTTGGAAAGGTCGTTCACGATGTAGCGCTGTATGGTCCTTTTGACCGGGCGGGCGCCGTACATCGGGTCGTAACCCTCCGTGGCCACCCACTCCCGGGCGCGGTCGGACACTTCGAGCGTAATGCCGTTATCGGCCAGCAGGCGGCGGATGGAACCCAGCTGGATATCGACGATCTGGGCCACGTCGGCACGGGTAAGCGGGGTGAACATCACGATCTCGTCGATACGGTTCAGGAATTCCGGCTTGAGGGTCTGTTTCATCAGCTCCACGACTTCGTCGCGCGTACGGTCCACCACTTCCGGGGCTACAACCCCGTCCGGACCGGCCTGTGAGAAGTTATCCATGATCAGGGCCGAACCGAGGTTGGAGGTCATGATGATGATAGTATTGCGGAAGTCCACCGTGCGGCCCTTGTTATCGGTGAGCCTGCCGTCGTCGAGCACCTGCAGCAGGATGTTGAATACGTCCGGGTGGGCTTTTTCGATCTCGTCGAGCAGGACCACGGAGTAAGGCTTGCGCCGCACGGCCTCGGTGAGCTGGCCGCCCTCGTCGTATCCCACATATCCCGGAGGCGCCCCGATAAGCCGCGACACGGCATGGCGCTCCTGGTACTCGCTCATGTCGATGCGGGTTATCATGTTGTCGTCGTTGAACAGGAATTCCGCCAGCGCCTTGGCAAGCTCGGTCTTCCCGACCCCTGTGGACCCCAGGAAGATGAACGAGCCTATGGGCCGGCGGCTGTCCTGCAGGCCGGCGCGGCTGCGGCGCACGGCATCGGAAATGGCCTCGATAGCCGTATCCTGCCCTACCACGCGCTTATGAAGTTCTTCCTCCATGTGGAGCAGTTTCTCGCGTTCGCTCGCCAGCATACGGCTCACGGGGATTCCGGTCCAGCGGGATACCACTTCGGCTATATCTTCCGCCTCGACCTCCTCCTTGATCATCGACTGGCCGTCGGCCTGGAATTTCTTAAGTTCCTCCTGCAACCGCCCGATCTCGGTCTCCGCATCGCGCATTTTGCCGTAGCGTATCTCCGCCACAAGGCCGTAATCGCCGTTTCGTTCGGCCTCGGCCGCCTGGACTTTCATTCGGTCTATGTCCTCCTTGTTCTTCTGTATCTTCACCAATACGTCCCGCTCGCTCTGCCACTTGGCCCGCAGGGCGTTCCGCTGGGAATTCAGCTCGTCGATCTCGCGCGACAGGTCCTCGATGCGTTGGGTGTCGTTCTCGCGCCGTATGGCTTCGCGCTCGATCTCCAGCTGCCGCACCCGGCGGTCGAGCTGGTCGATATCTTCCGGCACCGAGTTCATCTCGATGCGCAGGCGGGCCGCCGCCTCGTCGATAAGGTCGATGGCCTTGTCGGGCAGGAAGCGCGAAGTGATGTAGCGGTGCGAGAGTTCCACGGCGGCGATAATAGCCTCGTCCTTGATGCGCACCATGTGGTGGTTCTCGTAGCGGTCCTTGAGCCCGCGCAGGATCGATATGGCGTCGGCGGTCGACGGTTCGTCGATATTCACTTTCTGGAACCGCCGCTCGAGGGCCTTGTCCTGTTCGAAATATTTCTGGAATTCGTCCAGCGTGGTGGCCCCGATGGTGCGAAGTTCGCCCCGGGCCAGCGCCGGTTTCAGGATATTGGCCGCATCCATCGCCCCGTCGCTCTTGCCGGCACCCACGAGGGTGTGTATCTCGTCGATGAAAAGCAGTATCTCACCCTCGCTGTCGATCACTTCCTTGACCACAGCCTTGAGCCGCTCCTCGAACTCGCCCTTGTACTTGGCACCGGCGATCAGGGCGCCCATATCGAGCGAATAGACCTGTTTGCTCTTGAGGTTTTCGGGTACGTCGCCGTCCACGATGCGGTGTGCGATCCCCTCGGCGATGGCCGTCTTACCGACCCCGGGCTCCCCGACCAGTATGGGGTTGTTCTTCGTTCGGCGCGAAAGTATTTGCAGGACGCGCCGGATCTCCTCGTCACGGCCGATGACCGGGTCCAGCTTGCCGTCCCGGGCCATCTTATTGAGATTGTTGGCGTACTTGCCCAGGGCGTCGAAAGTCTGGTCGGCCGTCTGGCTGTCCACGGTGGAACCCTTGCGGAAGTCCTTAATGGCCTGTATAAGTTCTTTTTCTGTTGCCCCGGCCTGTTTCAGCAAACGGGAAGCGTCTCCGCCGTCCGCCACTAACCCGAGCAGCAGATGCTCCACCGAGGCATATTTGTCGCCGAAAGTGGAGGTGAAGTCTACAGCTTTCTGGATCACCCGTGACGAAGCCTGCGAGAAATATTGTTCGCCGTTACCGTCGCTGACCCGTGGCAGGGCATTTACGGCGCTTTGCGCCTGGCCCCGCAGCTGCTTCACATTGACGCCCACGCGCCCCAGCAGGAACGTTCCCAATGAATCGTCGTCCTCGATGGTCGCCGCCAGTATATGCACCGGCTCCACGGCCTGGCTCTCCCGCGCCTGCGCGATGGAAAAAGCCTGCTGGAGAACTTCCTGAGCCTTGATCGTTAAACTGTTGATATTCATATCCCGATGTTTTATAATCCGTTGTCCCGGATCGTGCGAAAGCCTTACCGGCCATCCGCCCGATTTCCGGTTTAAGGATCATCAAATTGTTTGCCAGCCGGTTAACGGGTCAAAACGGCAGGCGCCCGGAGCCGGTGTAAAGCGGCCGGGTGACAGATTGTCAGGCAATATACGGCTTAGATATTTTTGGTGTGCCGCTCGGATTTTTTGGGATAGATATCCTCGATGGTGATAAGGATACCGGTCTCCTCCACGTCCCCGAAATCGGGGTTACACACCGTGCCGAACACCCTCATAGTTGGCGACAGGCTCATGTAGGAGTTGATAAGGGGGGGCACGTTCTCGTTGCGCGAACGTATCTCACGGCTCAGGATCCTGTAATCCTCCGCGAAGTCGCCGCCTGTGAAAATACCGGCCATCTTATCCTCGTCGAAATGGAGCTCGATGGGATATATCGGCTCGACAAGATTCTCGGTGTCGGGGAAATATTTGCGAAGGAAATAGATCAGTATGTCCCGGGCTTCCCGGTTATAATCCCCGTACATGGTGACTTTGCCGAAAAAATATTTCATATCGGGATTACCCACAAGGAGCGCTCCCAGCCCGTCCCACAGGTTGTCCAGGGCAAATACCCCCTTGCGGTTCTCGCGGGTACCTTGGTAATGGGGCTGTACGAACGAGCGGCCCAGCTCGATGGTATAGGGCAGGAACTCCTCGCGGAACCGGTCGCTGAAACGGAAATAGTGCTCGGTGGAGAGGTGCGGCGTATTGCTCGAACGGGAAACGATGTAACGGTACCCTCCGACTATCTCGCGCTCGTCCGGATCCCAGACGATAAGCTGGTTGTACCCGCCCTCGACGGTGTCCAGCTCGTCTATATCGACCTCCATCCCCGTGCCGCCCCCTGCGTCGCGGAACGCCCATTCCCTCAACCGGCCGATCTCCCTCATGGTATTGGGGCTGTCGGCGGCCGTGAGCACATAGATCCTGTTGCCTGCGTTGTTGGTATTGCGGAGCAGGTGGGCCTCGGTAAGCTCGGCCTCGATCAGCTCGCGTGGTACGGGGTCTATAAGTGGTTCCATCATAACGTTTATCCGCGCAAATTTACAACTAAACTGCAAAAATCATGTTCCAATTTATGAAATCTTATATACCGAATTGCCGAAAAAGAGAAAAAAACAGTAATATTTGCACCATATATCACAACCCCGGCAAAGATGAAATATTTCGACAAACTCGCCAAACTCAGTAACGACCGTCTGGTGGACGTTGTGAAGAATTACAAGCGGTACGGCTACCCGGAGCAGTACCGCCAGGCGGCACTCGATATTCTCGAAAGCCGTGGCATACCGTTCGAAATGCTCAAACTCACCGGGAACCTCGAGAACCAGGAGCTGAAAAAAGCGGAGGACGCCTACGCCTCTTTCATAGCCAACTCCCGGGGCGCTTTCGTGATGTACCTCCTGTTCTGGGGAGCATCGCTGGCCCTTAACGACCATGAGGACTGGGGGGTGATCGTGCTTACCATACTGTTTGCCGTGTTCTATGTCTTCATTATCCGCAGCGAGCTGGACAAGAGGGCTATCTACACCCATACGGGCAGGCCTTACGGCACCGGCAGCCTCATACTGTTCTCCATAGCCGGCATCCCGTTCTTCCCGATAGTTTACCTGCTGATCCGCAAAAGACTCAAAAAAGAACTTTACGACCTCTCCTGCTGATCGTCCCGCTGCGGCGCCGAAACGACCGCCTTGTCGTTTCGCCCGTCGACGAATATGAACAGCGGGCTGTCGAACCTTACCCGGCGGAAAAAGCCGGTCTCCTCCACGGCCGGCATGGCATCGAGCCGGGCAGCGTCGAAACGGCCGTCGCCGGAGAACGGATTGACCGTAACGTAGCCCACGCCGAACGAGGTGAGGTTCTGGAAGAAATGGGTCCCCTGGCTGGGTTCTACACGGAAGTCTTCCAAACCCATCTCCACTATCACCCGGGCCTGCGATATGTCGGGCCACCGCACGGGAATGCCAAGCCACGGGTCGCTGGAACCCCAACGCCCCGGGCCTACCAATATGTAGCCCGCATCCTCGGCGGCCATCCCGGCATTTAGTTTTTTCAGCTCGGCGGCCATCTTTTCGGTATCTTTCGCTTCGAACGCCCCGGTCTTGATATAAACGATATCCCTTACCCCGTCGATCGCACCTACCCCGAGGGCGCTTTCGCTGTAAAGGATGGCGCTTCGGGTATCCACTTTCGACCAGTCGAGGGTGCTGGTCCCGTGGGGATCCACAACCGGGCGTATCTGCAAGAAGTTGAACACGGCCTCCCTGCCCGCCGGTACGTCCATATTGACCGCGAATTCCATCTCCACGGGCGTACGCATCTCGCGCTCGCCCATCTCCAGCAGGTCGGCCAGTATGCCTGCCAGCGGGAACGTATCGTATTTGAGGATGCGCGAGAACGTGATGATCTTGCGCCCCTCGGTGAAACTGCTGTCCGACACCGACTGGTTCTGCATATCCCACGTGGATGCGGCATATTTCAGGTTGCGGAACGCCTTTACCGTGGGAGAATTTATATCGAACCGGCGCAGGTTCACCGCGTCGTCTATCGAGGTCTTGAACTCCTCGGGCTTGAGGCTCAGGGCATACATCTCCCTCTGGGTATCCCGCAGGGCGAGTTCCGGTGTCGAGAGCTGCAGAACGTTCTTCGGGAACTTAGGGGAGAAGCGCAGGGTCTGGCCCCCCTCCACGACGAGCTTACCCAACCCGAAAGCCACGTTGGCAATGCCGTCGCCGGGCTTCTCGTCGCCGATCGGGTAGAAGTTCAGCGACCGGGCCACCCCCGACAGGGTCGGGAAATAGTAGCCGTTGTCCTCCGTACCGCACACCTGCTGGATGACCACGGCCATCTTCTCCTCGCTCAGCAGGTTGGCCGAAGCGGTGATATAGGCGCGGCTCGCCGCGAAATAAACCGAGGCATAAACGCTTTTGATAGCTTTGCCCAGCAGGCGCAACATCTGGTCGGTATTGTCCGTATGGGGGATCATGTATGTGGAGTAGATCCCGGCAAAAGGCTGGTAGTGTGAATCCTCCAGCTTGGAACTCGACCTTATGGCAAGCGGGCCCTTGATATATTTTATCACGGTGCGCAGATACCGCACCAGCTCTTCCGGCAGGCGCGAACTGACGAATTCCGAGAGTATCTCGTCGTCGCTGATATCGGAATTGATGACGTACTTAAGACCGTTGTCCTTGATGAAGCGGTCGAAATAGTCGGTGGCGATCACCACCGTCCGGGGGATCAGCACCCGAACGCCCGGGTAACGGTCGTAGAACTTATACTTCTGGAGCATATTGTTGAAGAACGCCAGGCCGCGTGCTTTGCCCCCCAGTGAACCGTTGCCGATACGGGCGAACCCGATGGCCTCGTTATACGACTCCGGGTCGAATTTGGCCACCACCCCCTGCCCCAGCAGAATACGGTAATCGCGGATCGTACCCCGTATATAGTCCCGCATCTGGCCCGGGGAGGCGAACGAATCGCAAGGGCGTTTTTTCATGGCCGCCGCGATGGAGAACAACCCGCGTGAATACATCCATTTGGATAGGTGGTTCTGCGAGGCGTGGAACATCAGCACCTGGTCCGGTATCTCGGCCAGCACCTTTTCCATCTGCCGCAAATCGTGCGCCCGGGCGATGGTTTCGCCGGTCTCCAGGTCGTTGAAGATAAAGTCGCCGAAGCGGAACTCGCTGCTTATATACTCCGACAGCTCCATGATAAGGGTCTTGGAATACTTGATCAGGAACCCCACCCCCAACCGGTCGGCCACCCCGCGCATACTCTCCTGCGAAGACTGGAGCAGGAACGGCATGTGCGGATCGTCTTTTTTTATCAGCTTGCACAGTTCTATTCCCGCGTCGAGCTTCTCGGCTTCGGGCGGGTCGTTCTTGTTGACCACGAACCCGACGTCCGAAATAACACCCAGCAGGTTCTCCTTGTAACGCTCGTACAACGCAACGGCCTCGCTGTAATTCGTTGCCAGCAGTATCTTGGGCCTCGCCCGTTTGCGGAGCATCTGCTGCTGTTCGTTGAGCGCCTCCTTGAGGAACTCGTTGCTCTGGGTCAGCACCAGCTTGTAGATGGCCGGCAGGTAGGTCGAATAGTAACGTACGGAATCCTCGACCAGCAGGATGGACTGCACCCCGTGGCACAGGATGTCGTCGTCGGCGTTCATCCGGTCCTCTATCAGTTTGATGATGGCCAGGATCAGCTCCGCACTGCCGTACCAGAAGAAGATATAGTCGATGGCCGAACGGTCCTGCGAATTGATTTTCTCGGTTATGTCCCGCGAAAAGCTCGTGAGCAGTACCACCGGCAGATCGGGATGGGTCTGTTTAACGGTCTTCGAGAAACTGAACACGTCCCGCTCCCCCACGTTGTACATACTGATGACCAGGTCGAACTCCCCGCCTTTTTCGAACTGCTCCAGCGCATCGTCCGTCGTGGCGACCCGGGTGAACGAGGGGGGATTGCTCAGGTTGAGGTCCATATACTCGCTGTTGATCTGCGACTCGATATGCCCGTCCTCCTCCAGGATATAAGCGTCGTAACTGCTGCATATCAACAGGATGCTCCGTATCCTCTTCTGCATGAGCGACCGGTAGTCCATCCCGCCCCGTATATCTTTTTCTTCCTCCATCTTTAGGTTCTGTTTATCGGCTCTCCCGGGCCGTACCGGTATACAGCCGGGAAGTTACCTTTATACGCATCACACATCATGCTAAAAGACAAAAATATACAAATTGCGGAAAGTTTAGTAACTTTGAACTTCCCCGGATGGGGTTTATCTACAGAATACGAGGGCAGTATGGCAGAGAAATATACGTTGGAAGAGGTACGGACTCAGCACCAGGTACGCGAATTCCTGGATTTCCCCAAGAAGCTTTACGCGGGTAACCGCTACTACGTCCATCCGCTGGATAGCGATATCGAGAGCCGGTTCGACCCGGCCCGCAACGGACTGCTAAAGGAGGGCGAGGCCATCCGCTGGCTCCTGCGCAACAACCTGGGCAGGATAGTGGGCCGCATAGCCGCGTTCTATAACCCGGAAGTAGCATCCCTGAATGAACAGCCTACCGGGGGATGCGGCTTTTTCGAATGTATCGACGACCAGCTGGCCGCCGACATGCTTTTCGACGCCTCGCGCGACTGGCTCGCCGCCAAGGGAATGGAGGCCATGGACGGCCCCATAAATTTCGGGGAGCGTGACCAGTGGTGGGGCCTGCTGGTAGAGGGATTCGAGTTCCAGCCCCTCTATGCCAACCCTTACAATTTCCACTATTACAAGAAGCTGTTCGAGAACTACGGCTTCCAGAACTACTTTTACCAGCATACCTACCTGCGCCACCTCAAGCCGGGAGAGCTGAATCAGTCGGTTTACGAACGGGTAAAACGGCTTAAGGAGATCCCGGGCTACCGCTTCTGTCATATCGACAGGAATAACCTCGACCAGGCGGCGGACGACTTCCGGCTGGTCTACAACAAAGCGTGGGCGCAGTTCCCGGGAGTAAAGCCAATGGACCGGGAGAAGACCCACAAGATGATGCGATCCATGAAGCCCATCATGGACGAGAAGCTCATTTATTTCGCCTATTTCAACGACGAACCTATTGGGTTTTTCATTATGATACCTGACCTGAACCGTATTATCGGCCGGTTCAAGGGCCGGATGAACTGGTTCAACGGCTTGCGGCTGCTCAGCATCCTTAAGTTCCGAAAGACGGCCGACCGGGTGTTCGCAATAATCTTCGGGGTGGTTCCCGAATTTCACGGAAAGGGGATCGAGTCGGGCTTGGTCTACGAGTTCGAAAAATACGTCGCCTCCGACCAGCTGCGGTACAAAACCATGGAGCTGGCATGGGTGGGGGACTTCAACCCGGTAATGATGCGTATGGTGGAGAATTACGTCTGCGCCAAGAAGCACAAGCTCCATGCCACCTACCGCTACCTTTTCGACCGCACCAAGCCGTTCACCCGTTGTCCCCGCCTGGGGGGCGCCCGCCGGAATACGGACTGAAAATATATAAATATAAGCGGGCCACGGGCCCGCTTATATTTATTCCGTTATCAAATCATGATCGGCCGGAACGGCTACTCTTCCCTCCCCGAATCCATCAGGTATGCCTTGATAAAACCCTCGAGGTCGCCGTCCAGCACGGCCGCCGTATCGGAGCTCTCGTACCCCGTACGGTGGTCCTTGACCAGTTTGTAGGGGTGCAGGGTGTAACTGCGTATCTGCGACCCCCATTCGATCCTCTTTTTCTGTCCCTCCAACTGGTTTTGGAGGGCTCGCCGTTTGTCCAGCTCCCGCTGGTAGAGCTTACTTTTGAGGATGCGCATGGCGTTCTCGCGGTTCATCAGCTGGGAACGCGTCTCGGTATTCTCGATCAGGAACTCCACGGCCTCGCCCGTGTCGGGGTCCTTGCCGCTGTACCGCAGGCGAACACCGGTTTCGACCTTGTTAACGTTCTGGCCGCCCGCGCCGCTGCTCCGGTAGGTGTCCCACTGGATATCGGCCGGATTGACCACGATCTCTATCGTATCGTCCACGGCCGGGGAGACGAAGACCGACGCGAACGTTGTCTGCCTCTTATTGTTGGCGTTGAACGGCGAGAGGCGCACCAACCGGTGGATACCGTTCTCGCTCTTGAGGTATCCGTAGGCGTAATCGCCCTGGAATTCGATGGTGGCGGACTTGATGCCCACCTCGTCCCCGTCGTGGATATCGAGCACCTTGACCGTATAGCCGTTCTCCTCGCCCCACCGGGTATACATCCGCAGCAGCATCGACGCCCAGTCGAGGCTCTCCGTGCCGCCGGCTCCCGAATTGATATCCATAATGGCCCCAAGCTTGTCCTCATCACTGCGCAGCATATTGCGCATCTCGAGCGCCTCTACCTTGGACAGTGTCAGGGCGTAATGGGCATCCAACTCTTCGGGCGACGTAAGGCCCTCCTTGACGAAATCGGGCATCAGCTGCAGGTCTTCCGCAAGTGCCTCCACCTCCCGGTAAGCGTCGATCCAGCTCTTGATAGACGCCACTTTCCTGAGCTGGGCCTCTGCGGCCGAGGGGTCGTCCCAGAAATCGGGGGCCTGTGTGCGGTCCTGCTCCTCTTCGAGTTCTATTTGCCTGTTGGCGATGTCAAAGATGCCTCCCCAGCGAATCCTGTCGCCTTACAAGCTCTTTGATCTGTTCGTTCGTTATCATTTGCTTATTTGTTAGGTATTATTTCATGGAAGTAATACGGGTAGCGGCCCGTGTCGGTATTCTCCCGGTCCTCGAAAAAACCGTCGCTTTGTTCCAGGTATGCGGCAAACACGAACTGCCTGTTGGCAAACTCCGTCGGCATCAACATACTGACCAGAAGGAAGCGTTCGTAAATATCGTCGAAATCCAATCCGTTATGATCCTCCAGTATCCTGTCCCACGAGCTTTCGTCCAGTTCGAAAAAGAGTATCCGCGTCTCTTCCCAGAAAGGATTGGCCAAGGCGACATACCTGTGTAGTTCTTGCATCATCGGCCGGGGCTGTAACCACCATACCTGCACACCGTCCCCGTTGACCGTGTACCGGGGAAAATATAGCCTGTAATCATAACCGAAACTAAGCATATCGTACCAGAACTCCAGCCATCCGTCTTCCGGAAGCGGTGCCAAAAACTCTGATTCAGCTCTATTCCAATGCTTTATCTCCCGCTCCCGTACCGTTTCAAGGAATTTCCCGTAGGCCTGCGGCAGGGAAAGGCCGTCGCCCACGGTGCGGTAAACCAGTTTGTCGTACATCCCGACCATACGGTACATAAAATCGAGGGGAACGACCGGATAATTCCCCGGCAGGACCTCCCTCTTTACGACCTGTGCGGACAGGGTCCCGGTAAAGAGGAAACCAAGCAGAAGATATAGGATAATTATCTTTTTCATAAGCATCGGCTTATCCCGCTACGGAGCATTCTATGCCCAGCTCCCTTACCTTGTCCGCAATGGCCTCCAGTTCTGCAAGGGTAACCTTTTCCAGCTCCGCCGCCGGCGTATCCCGGTCGATGGTATAGACCATCACTTTTTCCGGAGCCACGTCCCGCACCGCCTCCAGCCACGCCCCGACCTCACGGTCGGTCGTGTTGTCCACCACACGGCCTTTATACATCCCGCGCAGGAACATCGTCTGGATGATTATCCTGCCGCCGAAAGCTTTCATGCAGTCCACCGTCCGCGCCACGGAATAATCCCCCTGCGGGTCGTCGATCAGCCGTACCGTTTCATCGAAAGCGGAATCGAGCTTGACGATATTGTTATCCACCCGCAAGAGAGCCTCTCGCACCCTGTCGCGGCAAATCATGGTGCCGTTAGTAAGGACCGAAATCCCGGCTGTCGGGCATATCTCATCCCGCAGGGCGATCGTGTCGCCGATTATTTCGGGGAACTGCGGATGGATGGTCGGCTCCCCGTTGCCGGCGAACGTGATCACATCCGGTGGAGTGCCGGCCCGGACCATTTCGGTCAGCTTCTCCCGTAGCAGCCGATTGACCGTAGCCCGGTCGTTGAAGGCGGGTTTGACCCCCCGGCTATTCCACCCGCACTCGCAGTATATGCAGTTGAAATTGCAGAGTTTATTATCGGTCGGCAGCAGGTTTACCCCCAGCGACAGGCCGAGCCTGCGGCTGCGCACCGGCCCGAAGATAACGTCGCTGAACAAGGAAGTCGCCATTTGCCGAACAGTTTAATTCCGCATCAAAATTACAAATATATTACCATTAACCGCCAAACGGTTCGAACGTAAAAGAACTGTTCCTGTTTACCCGCGGTAGACTCTTGCGGGTGGCACCCGTTCGGAATGACAGTTTCTCCTTTTTACTCATAGTAAGGAATCCCCACTTCACGTCATTGCGAACGCCAGTGAAGCAATCTCTTTCTTTCCCTCGTCATTGCGAGGGCTGAAAGCCCGAAGCAATCTCGGTCTTTGAGTTACCGGTTAAGATTGCTTCGTCGCTTCGCTCCTCGCAATGACGGCAGGGTTGCAATTGAGTGCCCTTTCGCGTCACTTCTCGCAATTACA
>JAJQED010000029.1 GCA_021201825.1 Alistipes sp. | reverse complement strand
CAACGGAAAAGGAGGAACACAACCGGACAATAATAGAGAATATGGAGGTTTTTTGAAGAATGGCAAAGTCGAGACCGTTAATCCGGGTGAAGTAGCTAATCCGAAAGAAAATTCTTCCGTTAGTATTTATCTTCCAACTAATAAAGTTACTTTCCATAGTCATCCAAGTGGAGATATTGCAATAAGATCTGATACAGATAAAGGAGTAGAAACTAGAATGCATTTTTTTGATCAACATCCGTCAACAATCGATATTCAAGGAGCTGGTAATCAAACCCATTATGTTTTTGGTCGGAGAGATAATACTGTTTATATTTACAATGTGTCAGGCGTCCAAGCTACTTTCCCGACAAAAAAGTTTATTAATTTAGGAAAATAAATAACGAGCCATGAAAAAGACATTAATCCTCTCACTTTTTTTTATATGTATCGGATATGAGGGATATTCTCAAGAGAAGAATCAATTATCACAAATGATAAATGAAACTTTTCTTAGATATATTCAATACGAAAAAGAATGGTGTGCTAAGAATGGTAAAAAGTTAAACTTCAATGGATATTATATTTCCCTCGAACATTTACCTATGGAATTTACTTTTACAGAAGAAATATTAGACTATCCTTTTAAATATATATACGTATCATGTAGTGATATAAAAAAAACTCTTAAACAAAAGAGACCCGTTCTTTATTTAGGTGGTCCGATTATTAAAGGTGATGAGATTGAATTAATAGTATCCTTAAGAACTGTGAATAGAAAAAGAAA
The DNA here is from genome assembly GCA_021201825.1 of Alistipes sp. GTDB lineage: Bacteria > Bacteroidota > Bacteroidia > Bacteroidales > Rikenellaceae > WRDF01. The sequence continues at coordinate 4,911 of JAJQED010000029.1, read as the reverse complement.
TATTATAAATATTTCTTCAGGAGCTTTCTGGTTTAGCTGCAAGTGGAAATATTCCGTAGAAGACAATAAATGGAAGTTAATTTCAGAAGAAGTAGGAGGAATATAGAATTTAAAATAAGTAGCCCCGCAAATATTTGCGGGGCTACTTATTTTTTCCCTAAAGTATTACGACCCCGCCCTGTCGGCATCACAAGCCCTATACTCCGGAAACATATCCGAAATACACTGGACACACAAACAATATGGATCGGCAGGGGATAACAAGGCTAAAGCCTATGGCTTTACCTACGACCCCCTGGGACGGCTCACTGACTCCCGCCAATACACCGACGGCACCCTTACGGACGCCTATGCCGAAAGATCCATATCATACGACCTGAACGGGAATATCCTTACGCTCATGCGTTACGAGAACTCCGTGGTGAAGAACGATCTTGTATATTCAGTCTATGACGGGAACCGTTTGCTCTCCCTTGTAGACAATGGAGCCTTGCCGGCTGCATACCCCTACGCTTATGACGATAACGGGAACATGACCCGGGACGGACGCCAGAACCTGGATTTTGCTTACAACAACCTCAACCTGATAGCACAGGTCCAGAACAACGGCGGTGTAGCCGCCAACTACAAGTGGCTGGCTGACGGTACTAAGCTATCGGTGGTCGCCAATAACGACGGCTATGAATATTTAGGGTCGCTGATATACCAACGTAAAGCAAATGTATTATCTTTGGAGAGTGCACCTTTTGCATCGGGGCGTATCGTTGTTACCTCGGCCGGGCAGGAGATTAACACTTTTATTACAGACCACCTGGGTAGTGTCCGTGCCATACGGAACTCGGCCGGTAATATCGAAGCGGTTGCGGAGTATTATCCCTATGGCCTGAAATGGTCGGGCGCCGGTTTAATGGCCTCCACAAACCGCTGGCTATACAACGGAAAAGAACTCCAAGACGCTGCTGGACTAGACCTGCTGGACTACGGATTTAGAATGTATGACCCTTTTAAAGGGTCGTGGAACGGAATCGACAAACTGGCGGAACAGTATTTAAACCTAAACCCGTATAGCTATGCCGGAAACAATCCGGTAAGGTTTATTGACATAAAGGGTTTATATTTCGACCAAAAAGACGTAAAAATAGCCGCAAATCTTGACACTAAACTAAATAAAGTTATTTCAAAAGTTGAAAAACAAATCGCCAAGATCGAGAAAAAAGGCGGTGATATTGGAGACAGGGCAGAACGTTTAAATGAATTGAAACAATCTAAACAGGATATAGCCGATATGAGGAATGATCAGTCGACACAATATGTTTATGAGAATGCCCGCAAAAACGATGGTAAGCCAGAAATCAAACTTACCGGCACAAATGATAAAGGACATAACATAATTACCATGTATAACCATTCCGATGGTTCGGCCATACATGAAAGTCGCCATGGCGGACAATACGTTAGGGGAGAAATAAATATAACCGCTAATGGAGGTAGTGATGGATATGGATTAGATTCCGAGGTGTCGGCATACAGGGCTCAGTATTCTTTCGACGGATATTTAAGATATCTTGACCCGCAGAACATAATGCACCAACAGATTGTTAACCAAGGACTTGATCCCGCACTCTCCTCTGTCAAAAATATCTATCAAATTACTCCGGAATTTGTAAAGAAGAATTTAGGAGAAAAAGTCGAAATCCGAAAAGATTATATTGTTATAAGACCACTTTATCCAGGATTAAAATGAAACGAATAGTTATATTAACTTTAGGATTGGGATTTATCATGTGCTCAATTAATAGGAGCATAGATGTTTCTCACAGAATTTACACAGATGAAGATTCATTGAAATTAAGAATTCTTGATTTTATAAATGATAGTCTTTGTATTTATACTCAGGAATATTTGGTAGAAATGCCGGAAGAATTCCAACGAGTAGAGATAATTTGTAAATTCTGGAAAAACAATCATTATATAATTCTGGAACCTCTTGATTGTCCAATTTTCCTTAAAGGTGTTTCTTGTTTTATATTACCTGATTCCGTCAGAAATCTTTTTAAAGCTCCCCAATTCCAGGGGATAGATAGGCTAATGTCTTTTGATGAACGCGGATATTATGGATTTTTAGACGGAATTAAAGACAAGGATACATTACAAATCGTAGGTAGGGATATATACTACTTTAAAAATATTCCATGTCATACCGAGGAAATGTATAGTTGGCCAAGTATTAGAAAATTCACAGAAAAAGGAGAAAATGACAAAAACAAAAAAAGGTTGAGGGAAACATGGATATATTATAATAATGAATAATAAATTGAGCCCCGCAGATGTCTGCGGGGTTATATTTCATATCATAATAATGTTTATCAATTAAAATGAAACGGATAGTTATATTAAATTTAGGAATTCTATTTGCCATGTGTTCCACTAACCGGCATATAGACTTATCCCACAGGGTATATATAGCTGATACTCCTTTGAAAATAATGACCCTCGATTTTATGAGTGACAGCCTTTGTCTATTTACTCAGGAATATCTGGTAGATATGCCGGAAGAATTCCAACGAGTAGAGATTATATGTAAGTATTGGCAAGATGGTATTTATTTAATTTTGGAAAATATTGAGTGTCCGGATTATCTCAAAGGACTTTCTTGCTATACATTACCTGACTCCATAAGGAATAAATTCAAACCATCCGAACCCCAGGGTATAGATAGACTCTGGACTTTGGACGAAAGAGAATATTATGGTTATATTGATGGAATAAAAGATAAGGATACATTACAACTGGAAAGCAAGTGGCTTATTCAGTATTTCAAATACCGACCCTGCTTAAACGAGGATACTATTCATTGGTTACATATGAAAAGATTCCGATTACAAGGTGCAAGGTTTAATGAAAAAAAGAGCCTTAAAACCATGAGAAAATATGGCTTATATTATAATAAAGAATAATAAATTGAGCCCCGCAAACATTTGCGGGGCTATTTATTAACCAAAACAGCATCGGGGCGTATCGTTGTTACCTCGGCCGGGCAGGAGATTAACACTTTTATTACAGACCACCTGGGTAGTGTCCGTGCCATACGGAACTCGGCCGGTAATATCGAAGCGGTTGCGGAGTATTATCCCTATGGCCTGAAATGGTCGGGCGCCGGTTTAATGGCATCCACTAACCGCTGGCTATACAACGGAAAGGAACTCCAAGACGCTGCAGGACTAGACCTGCTGGACTACGGGGCAAGAATGTATGACGCTTTTAAAGGGTCGTGGAATGGAAGGGATGATTTAGCAGAAAAATACTTCCAATTTTCACCTTATTCTTTTGTCGGGAATAACACAATTAACAGAATTGACCCGGACGGAAGAGACTGGCATTCATATAATATAGAAGAGGAAGATGATAAAGGCAACAAAATATCAACCCGTAAATACAAATATTCTGATTATGAACTATCAGAGGGAGAAATCAAAGCACAAGGTTTAACTCCCATAGGGCTTACAGGATATACGGCTGACGGCAGTAAATATTTAGGTTTATTTGGTCACATGATTGATATATATACAGAAAATGGAAATATAAATCTTACAGCGGAAATGGCTGCCAATATTGATCAGGCTATTATAAATTCTTATAAGGCAGACTTTTATAATGATCCGGTAAATAGGGACCCTTTTGATCAGGAAATGTATAGTGGTGCAACGAATATGAGTATCTCTATCCATGTAACACCCGAAATGGTAAGTAAAGGAGCTCAGGTATTTTCATTTAATTACGTGGGGGGAAAAGTGAGATATGAGGCATCTAATTTACATGATGGTTGGAGTTTTAGTTGGGGGAAAGGTGAAGTAACAACAAAACACGGTTATTTTATAAATTTAGGTTCTGGAGTTTTCAGTACAATTTCACAAGGGAGGAATGAAGTGGTTAATTGGATTTTCCCGACGGTAGAAGCATGGCAAAACGCCCGAAATAAAACTGATAAATTATTAAAAAACAGATCATGGTAAAAAAAATGGTTTTATTTTTCATTCTTATTATTTCGAGTATTTCATTTCTTTGTTGTTCTGCTGAAAAAAAAACAGCCCGGAATATGGTATTGTCCTATGTCGATGAAGTGGAAAAATATTTGGAATATGTAGATACAGTTTCATATGAAGCTGTTGGTGCTACTATTCTTAGTTTAGAAGAAACTATATTACATAATTTATGGGCAATCATTAAGGGATATTACCATACTTATTTGCGAGATCCTGTGACAATTGATGAATTGTTAGAATTTATAGGTACGATGAATGAAATGTTTTATTTTCACGCCGAGGAATTTCTTAAGCAAAATAAAAATCATCTCATTATAAATTCCGACAACACTATCAATTTGTATGCTTATAAAATTCATAAAAAAAATTTAATTATCGGTTTTGAGAGGGAAGATCCTTGTAGCATGAATAAAGAAACACTTCCTTACTTATTTGATAATCAAGGACTATGGGTTTTTGATGCTCAATTAAGTGACTCCATAAACAAAGAAATTTATAGAATTTGCTTTTCGTATTCTGATAATCTTAAAATTATTAAAGACGGGGAAAGAAATCGATATGAGAAAGTATTGATGGAATATACAGACGATAACCTGAAAAATCTGTGTATAAATGAAATTATGGATATTTTAAACAATCCCTTTTTAAAGGACTTATATAAATATTTATATTCAATTGCAAAAGAAAATGACTTATCAAGAATTATATTTTCAAGTCTAATAAACGATCAGTAAGATTTTTTATGTGGTAGAAGTCAAATTCCTCCGGTAATTTGCCGGAGGAATTTCATCTTTAAAAGACATTGGCGCCTCGGGTGACAATAAGGCCAAGGCCTATGGCTTTACTTACGACCCCCTGGGACGGCTGG
>JAJQED010000040.1 GCA_021201825.1 Alistipes sp. | reverse complement strand
GTGACGAACTTTATCCGGTAATGCCTGGTGATAAAACCATAAAAAACCATCGGCAAGAGCCGCATCCCCGCCACTGACAAACCCCGAGCAGTGACTAACTTTATCCGGTAAGGTCAGTGGACATAACGATAAAAGGACACGCCCGGAGAACCGTATCCCGGCTGATGAAGAATCCAGAGCTGTAAAAGACTTAAACGGTAGCCGATTTAACACTATAAAGGGACCCTGTCGGGTCCCTTTATAGTTAAACGGTGTGGCCGCCTTACGGGTTGTAAGTTGCATATACTCCGGAGAGCATGCCTCGGTTCTTCTCCTCGTCGGAGTTGTATTGCCCGGTTGCCGACACCTTAACCGTCCCATCCCCGATGGGAATAGCTTCACGGAACATAACCTGGTTGTCGCCCCAATAGGTTCCCTCCACGACGAAATAATAGGTTCCCGCTTCGACCGCGCGGCCCTTATCGTCTTTCAGGTCCCATGCATATACCAACTGACCGGACTGCGGCGTGGCACCGGTAAGGGCATCGATCTCGCCCTGGTCCATCCCGGCCACATTGGATTTCTCCACCCACACCGGGGTACATGCCGGACGCCGGACATATCCGCCGTCGGCCGTAAATTTAGTCACGTACAGGGTCCGGACGATCTCCCCGGCCGGATCCTCGATATAAACAGCCCATTGGTTGCTGCCCGGTCCGGCCTGCCGCTCGTAATCCATCGTGATCACGACCTGCCCCGACTGGGCCATTGCCGCCCCGATCCCCAGGACAAGCGCGGCGAATAAGCCTGTTAACTTTTTCATAATCCAAAGGTTTATAATTTACCCGAAGCGCAAAGTAAAATAATTTATCTGGATTAACAACTCCCCTCTCCGGCCGCATATCTTCCCCCAAGCACCTGCGGCCCGCCGGATAACAAGATAAAGCCCCGGCCGTATACAGCCGGGGCTTTATCATACTTGATCCCGTCGGTTAGAGGGCGTTGAATTCGGAAGTACCGTGCAGGCGGGCAAATTCCACGTCTTTGGCGGCGCGGGCTTTCACCTTGTCACACTTCGAAGAAGCGGTTTTCAGGTGTGCCAGTGCACCGGTGCTGTCACCCTCGCGCATTGCGATAACGCCACGCAGGTAATCCGCACACGGGCAGGTATTGTTACCCAGGGCCGTTTTGGCGGCCGACAGGTTACCGTTGCAGAACTCGGCAACCGCAAGGTTGTAGCCGTTCAGGCCACGGGCTGCGGTAGAGTAATCGCCCTCGGCAAGCGCGATAAGGGCTTTGTTACCCTGTGCGTCGGCGCTGTTGAGAGAAGAGAGATACCTCTTGGCCTCGTCGATATTGCCCTGTGCGAGGGCGATGGCGCCGAGGTTGTTGCTGATCTCGGGAGCCGACTGCATACCTGCGGCCCTGTCGAACTGGCGTTTCGCTTCGGCATATTCACCCTGTTTTGCCAGGGCTACACCGTAGTTGTTGTAAGCGCGAACGTCGTTATATTTGTCGGCTGCGGCTTTGTATATGCGTGCTTTGTCTGCATTGTCGTCAACCAGCGTTGCTGCGAAAAGCATCTCTTCTACGTCCAGAGAGTTGATGTCCGACTTGGTAGCGGCTACCAGTTCGGCATCGGTCTTACCGGTAACGTTAGCCGTAGCCACCAGCTGGGTGCGGCGCAGTTCGGGAAGAACCTGTTTTTTGAGCACGTCGTAAACCTGTGCCATGTTCTTGATCTCCTGCTCCCTCTGTACGGGCGAGCTGGCCATGCTGAGAACCTGGAGGATAAGGTTTTTGTCGGGGATGTTCGAAGCCTCTACCAGGGCTTTGAAACCTTCCCAGTCCTCACCGTAAGCGGCGGCGTCGAAGCTGGTGTTCACGTCGGAGAGTTTCTTCGCGATGGCTTCCTTACCGGTGTTCGAACGGTCGCGGGAAAGCTCGTCGTTGAATTTCACCGGACCGTCGGGAGAAGCGTAACCCTTGGCCTGAACGCCCTCGAGCTCGGTGCGGTCGGCAACGGACTGCTGCCGAACGAAATCTTCCAGCATCTGAATCTGTTCCGCGTTAAGGGCGCTGGTACGAACCTGTGCGCTGTTGATAACGTACATCAGGTCGGCGCTCTCAGAAATGGTCGTCACCCTCTTAAAGTTGTCCGGCATGATGGACAGGTGTGCGGTCCAGTCGGCGCTGTTCTGTACGGTGCTGATGCCCTGTGCGACGGGAATGGTGGCAACGCGGACGAATTCGCCGGTTTTGCATTTAACCTCCACGCGAAGCTCCATGGTAGAGAGGTCCGCCCTGCTGTCGTACGGGAAGCTTACAGCCTGGGTATACGAACCGCCGAAGCTGCGGGAAATAACCGTATAGTTATCCTTTACCTTTTCCCCCTGCAGGTACTTCGGAGTACCGGCGATCTCACCCTCATCGAAAACCAGCACCGGCGTTACCCGCATGATGGCTTTCTTGTGGAAATAGTTTGCCGGGAAAATGACCGTAACGTCCGTGTTCACCGTCGACCCCTTGAGCGAAAGCAACTCCGGATTCGCCGATACTTTCACGTCGTCAATCTTCTTGGTCATCTTGTTATAGCAGTTACAGCTGCTCAAAGTGAGCGCCATAACGGTAAGTATGGCACCTACCTTCACCAATCTTTTCATAATCAAAAAATTAAATGAATTAATCGAATTTATATTGTTAAATTGTTTCCTATTGGTCCAAAGTATTAACAAATATATGAATAAATTTTAAATACAGTCATCCTACTCGTTGAATTATTGCCACTTTAAGACACCCTGCCCGACAATAACGTAAAATTATTTAAGTTAATTACGTACGGTTTATATTAAATCCGACTTTTTGACTAATCGCTGCCCTTGCCGCACCGTTCCGGGGCAAAAAGAGGGGGCAGCCGATGGCTGCCCCCTCTTTCATATAAGCGTGCCCCCGTATGCCGGGGAGCGATGTTTAGTTGTTTTTCGGGATAAGCGCCTTGCGGGAGAGCTTGAGCTTGCCGCTTTTGGGGTCGATCCCGATAAGTTTGACCTCTATGCTGTCACCCTCCTTGAGGCCGGTCTGCTCCATGGTCTCGAACCGTTTGTGGTCGATCTCCGAAATGTGGAGCAGCGCGTCCTTGCCCGGGAGGATCTCGATGAACGCCCCGAAAGCTACGATGGTCTTCACCTTACCCTGGTACACCTCGCCTACCTCCGGCACGGCTACGATAGCCTTTATACGCCCTTCGGCGATCTTGAGGGCCTGCTCATCGTTCGAGAAGATGTCCACGATACCGATCTGGGCCTCGGTATCCTCGGTGATGGTGATGGTAGCGCCCGAAGTCTTCTGTATATCCTGTATGATCTTGCCGCCGGGGCCTATTACCGCACCGATGAATTCGGACGGGATACGCATCTGAACGATGCGCGGAACGAACGGGCGGAAGTCGGCCCGCGGCTCGGAGATGGTCTCCATCATCTTGTCCATGATATGGAGCCGTCCCTGGCGGGCCTGCTCCAGCGCGTTGGCGAGCACCTCGTATGACAGGCCGTCCACCTTGATATCCATCTGGGTGGCCGTGATACCGTCGCGGGTACCGGTCACCTTGAAGTCCATATCGCCCAGGTGGTCCTCGTCACCCAGGATATCCGACAGCACGGCATACTTGCCGCTGGCGGTATCCGTGATAAGGCCCATGGCGATGCCCGACACGGGTTTCTTTATCTTGAGCCCGCAGTCCATCAGCGCAAGGGTCCCGGCGCAAACCGTAGCCATCGACGACGAACCGTTGGATTCCAGTATGTCCGACACGATACGCACGGCATAGGGATTGTCCTCGCCGAGCGGAACCACGTTCTTCAACGCCCTGTAAGCCAGGTTACCGTGGCCGATCTCGCGGCGGGACGTACCGCGGGACGGACGCGCATCCCCGGTCGAGAACGGCGGGAAGTTATAGTGAAGCACGAACTGTTCGCTTCCCTGTACCAACACCTCGTCGATCTGCTTTTCGTCCATCTTGGTACCGAGCGTAACGCTCGTCAGCGACTGGGTCTCCCCGCGGGTGAACACGGCCGAACCGTGGGCGGCGGGCAGGTAACCCACCTCGCACCATATCGGGCGGATCTGGTCCGTACGGCGGCCGTCCAGACGCAGACCCTCGTTGAGGATCATGTTGCGCATGGCCTTTTTAAGCACGTCGTCATGGAAATAACGCTTTACCAACGGAAGTTTCTCGGCGAGCTCTTCCTCGGGAATGGTCGCGATGAACTCCTCCTCGATGGCGTCGAATTTGGCCGAACGCTCGTGTTTGGCGCTCATGCTCTTTGCCACCTCGTACACCTTGTCGTACGTGGCCTCGATCACCTGGCGGCGCAGCTCCTCGTCGTTTGCCTCGTGGCAGTAGGTGCGTTTTACATCTTTGCCCAACTCGCGGCTGAGCTCCATCTGCACCTGGCAATGTTTCTTTATCTCTTCGTGGCCGACCTTTATAGCCTCGAGCATGTCCGCTTCCGAAACCTCTTTCATTTCGCCCTCGACCATCAGGATATTGTCGTACGTCGCACCCACCATAATATCCAGGTCCGCCTCTTTCATCTGCGGGAACGAGGGGTTGATAACATACTCCCCGTTGATGCGCCCCACGCGCACCTCCGAGATAGGCCCGCCGAACGGAATGTCCGACACGGCAAGGGCGGCCGAAGCCGCAAGCCCCGCAAGGGCGTCGGGCTGGGTATCTTTGTCAGCCGAAATAAGTGTTACGTTCACGAACACCTCGGCATGGTAATCGTCCGGGAACAACGGGCGCAGGGCCCTGTCTATGAGTCGCGCCACCAGTATCTCGCTGTCGTTCGGGCGTGCCTCCCTTTTGAGGAAGCCCCCCGGATAGCGGCCTGCGGCGGCGTATTTTTCCTTGTAATCCACCGAAAGGGGCATGAAGTCCACGTCGGGTTTGGCATCCTTGGCGGCGACCACCGTGGCAAGCAGCATCGTATCGCCCTGCTTGACTACAACGGCACCGTCAGCCTGCTTGGCAAGCTTTCCTGTTTCGATGATTATCTCGCGACCGTCGCTGAGAGTGATCACCTTTCTCGTTTCATTGTACATCGTCATATTTACTTTTCCTCTTGTGTGTCGTCCTTTTGCCCCGGACCCGGCCTTAAAATTTCCCCGGCCTGTGCCCGTGCAACTGCATCCAATGTGTTCACCCGGCTTCGTTCGTTTGCCTTACCTGCTTTGTCTCTTTCCCCCTGTACGGTACCGGTAAAAAGCGGAAAAAGGCAATACCTGCACTGCCGTGCAGGATCGCCTTTAATCCTTAGAACTTTGTTTCACGTTGCTTATTTCCTGAGGTTCAGTGCTTTGATTAGCGCCCTGTACCTTTCGATATCCCTCTCCTTGAGGTATTCCAGCAAACGGCGGCGTTTCCCTACCAGTTTCAACAGGGACCGCTGCGTACCGAAATCGTGTTTGTTCTTTTTGAGGTGTTCCGTAAGGTGTGCTATACGGTAAGAGAACAACGCTACCTGGCTCTCCACGGAACCGGTGTTGGTGTTGGACTGCCCGTATTTACCGAAAAGCTCTTGCTTTTTCTCCGGTGATAAATAACTCATAATAAATAAATTGTTAGCCACTTTACGGCAGATCGGCCTATTCCGGTGCTGCCAAAGCGTGCGCAAAGGTAAATTATTTTAATTTAGTAACCAACACTTTATAGACTTTTTTACCCCCTCGGGGCCGGGAATTTCGTTTCCCACCCCGGCAAACCGTTACGGCGAACCGTCTTTCAGGGCGGCAAGCTTGTGCTGACCGGAGCGATTAAGTATATTTACCCAATACGGATACCATGCGGCCATTGTTTGGCCGCAGGGCTGGAAAACTCACCCGCATTTTCCTATCTTTGCCGGGTAGAGCCATTGCTCTTTTTTGCCAACCCTAACCACCAGATATGAAAAATACCGTATTTTCGATACTGTTAACGGCGGCGGCGGCCCTTACGGCATTCGCACAGGAACCGGTCCCTGAAGCCGGGGAGCCGGACCTCGTAGTTGCAGGAGCGCACGAAACCCTGGCCGAAGACCAGGCCACGGGGGAGATCTTCCTGAAAAGGGCGGACGAAGCGGAACCCGCCGCTGGGAGCGTTGTGTATGTCCTCCCGATACGCGAATCCATAATGCCCTCCACGGCGCGCCTTGTGGACAAGTGCTTCCGGGAATCGGAAGAGCTGGGAGCGGATTACGTGATAATCGACATGAACACATACGGGGGCCTGGTGGACGCCGCCGACTCCATCCGCACGCGCATCCTTAACCACCACGTCCCGGTCTACGTCTTTATAAACAACCAGGCGGCCAGCGCCGGAGCGCTTATCTCGATAGCGGCGGACCGCATATATATGCGGGACGGGGCGAGCATCGGGGCTGCCACGGTGGTGGACCAGACGGGGGCCCAGGTGCCTGACAAATACCAGAGCTTCATGCGGGGCATGATGCGCTCCACGGCCGAAGCCCACGGCAAGGTGGTGGACCGCATAGAGCGCGGCGACACGGTATGGCGCTGGTACCGCGACCCGCAGATAGCCGAGGCCATGGTCGACAGCTCCATCGAGGTGCCGGGGCTTATAGGCGGGGACAAGGTGCTCACGTTCTCCACCGAAGAGGCCATACGCTGGCACTATTGCGAGGGCAAGGCCTCATCGGTCAAACAGCTCCTCGAGCAAGCCGGCATCGAGGCGGCCGTCATCCACGAATACAAGGCCACTACGGCCGACAGGTGGCTTGGCTTTCTGACCAATCCCGCTTTCCAGGGATTTATGATAATGCTGATAATCGGCGGCATATACTTCGAACTGCAGACCCCCGGTGTCGGGTTCCCGCTTGCGGTGGCCGTGCTGGGCGGGCTTCTTTATTTCGCCCCGCTCTATGTGGAGGGTATGCTGGCCAACTGGGAGCTGATAATCTTCATCGTGGGCGTTATACTCATTCTGCTCGAAATATTCGTCACGCCCGGGTTCGGGGTGCTGGGCATCGCCGGCATCGTGGCCATTATAATCGGCCTGTCGTTCGCCATGATCGACACCGACCTGCTGAAATACATTCCCGACGGCCAGATCCCCGTCGGCTACATTTTCCGCCCGATCGCGTTCGTGGTCATAGCCGTAACCGCTTCGCTCGTCGTGAGCATTATACTGGGCAAACGCCTGCTGGTAGGTAATTCGATGGTAGGCCGCAAAGTGGTCCTGGCATCGGCCATGACGGCCGAGGAGGGATACGTGTCCCGGGCTACGGACCGGGGACTGGTAGGCCGCTACGGCATCACGTCGACCCAGTTACGCCCCTCAGGCAAGGTCATCATCGACGGCCACATCTACGAGGCGGCCGGGGCCAACGGGATGTTCGTCGAAAGGGGCCGTGAAGTAGAAGTGGTACGGGACGAGGGCGGCGTGCTCTACTGCCGTGAAAATTAAAACCAGCCGGATGAACGAACTGAGATCAATCATAACCGGGTTGGCCGTGCTGTGTTCTGCACCGGCCTTTCTAACATCATGCGGCGGGGTCACAGTCCAGCCGACCTACTATACATTGGACGGCTTCGCCATCGGTACGTCCTACCATATCGTAGCACAGGTCGCAGACAGCACCGGGTTCGCACAGATGATCGAAAGCACGTTCTGGCAGGCGAGCGCTTCCATGTCCGTCTACGACCCCAACTCCCTGCTTAACCGCCTCAACCGCAACGAGACCGACCTTGTGGACGACCATATAGCCGCCTGTATCGCCACGGCCCGGATCGCAAGCCAGCAAAGCGGCGGGGTGTACGATATCACCGTCAAACCGGTGACAGAGGCGTGGGGGTTCACGGGCCCGGACCCGCAGTACCGCCCCGACCTGGACTCCCTGCTCCGGTACGTGGGCTATAACAGGATAACGGTACAGGACGGCCAGCTCATAAAGGAGGACCCGGCTATCCAGCTGGAACTCAACTCGGTAGCCAAAGGCTATATAGTAGACCTGATCGCCGCGAACATAGAGGCGTGGGGAAGCGGGAACTATATGGTGGAAGTGGGAGGCGAGGTGTTTTGCCGTGGCCGCAACCGCAGGGGCAACAACTGGGTAGTGGGCATCGACACCCCGGCGGACGGCAATATGATCCCCGGTATGGACATGCACACGCGGCTCTCTTTCACCGGGCTGGGCCTTGCCACCTCGGGCAATTACCGCAAGTTCTACACCGACCCGGACGGCAACAGGGTTGTGCATACGATCAACGCGCTGACCGGTGATAGCCGTCCGACCAACCTGCTGTCGGCTACCGTGCTGGCCGAAACCTGCGCCCTGGCTGATGCGTTCGGAACCGCCCTGATGGCCCTCGGTCTCGAGAAAAGCATCGAACTTCTATCTTCTACGGACAGTATCCTGGGCTACCTTATATATGACGACGGTAACGGCGGCTATTCCCATTGGTCAAGCCCTGGCATGGCCGCAATGATCCTGGAATAATTATGAACGATTTTTGCTCCGGGGAACGGCCATGCAAAAAGTAAAATTCATATACAATCCCTCCTCGGGCGAGAACCTCGTGGCGGAACACCTGGACAGTATAATCGACCTCTACCAGAGGTACGGTTACATGCTGGTCCCCCACCGGCTCGACTTTATAGCCGATACCGCAGAGGCCATGCGGGACATAGACGGCAGTTACCACCACGCGCTGGTCGCCGGGGGCGACGGTACGGTCAACTACATGGTCAACCTGTTCAAGAGCCTGGGCATCGACATCCCGCTGGGTATCCTCCCGGCCGGTACGGCCAACGACTTCGCCACGGTGCTGGGCCTCCCCCCGCGAACCGGCATCCTCGAGGCCTGCCGGCTGCTGCTGGACGGACGGATCACTCCCATAGACGTGGGCAAGGTTAACGGGCAGTATTTCGTGAATGTATTCAGCTGCGGGCTTTTCACCGATATATCGCAAAAAACCCCCACCCTGATGAAGAACACGTTCGGCAAACTGGCTTATTATGTCGGGGGCGTAGGTGAGCTCTCCCGGTTCCGGAAGCTGAAGATCTCACTCGACTGTGACGGGGGCTCTTACGAGGGCGACTGCTTTATTTTCTTCGTCTTTAACGGCCACACTGCCGGCAACCTCAAGATCGCCTACCTGTCGGAGATAGACGACGGCCTGCTGGATGTGCTTATTGTCAAAGGCGGCGGACCGATACAGACCATCCAGACCCTGCTGCACTACCTGCCGCTGACGGGCCGGCACAAGAAATACCCGCAGGGTATCGAACATTTCCGCTGTTCCCGCCTCACGGCCGACTCGGCCACGGACGAAACCACCGATATCGACGGCCAGCCCGGCCCGTCGTTCCCGCTCGAAATAGAGTGCGAAAAAGGGGGCCTGAGGGTTATCATACCCCGCAAGTCTGCAAATAGATAGAGGGAATTACCCGGGGTTAGTCGAGGTAGGAGAATATCTCGCCGCTCAAATACAGCAGGGTGATCTCCGAAAGTTTAGTCTCGAACTGGGCCTGCACCAGTCGTTCCTCGGCATCGAGCAGGCTGGTCTGGGCTTCACGAAGTTCGATCCCGGAGAGCTGGCCGAGCCTGTAACGCTCCATCGCGATATCGTAATTGTCACGGGCGGTCTCCAGGTTGTCCTGTTCGAGCTGCGTAAGGCTTATATTATTGTTGTATGCCATCCAGGCGTCCGAGAAATCCTTTTTCAACCCGCTCTCGACCTTTTCTATGGCCAGGCGGCTGTTGTCCACCTCCAATTTGGCGTTGCGCTCCCGGCGTTTCTGGCTGTGGCCGTCGAAGATATTGAATCCTACCGACACCCCGTAATTCAACCCGTGGGTGCGCTGCCACCGGTAACCGTAATTGCTGCGGCTGCTATATCCGTACTGGGTGAACCCGTAACCGGCGTTGACCCTCACATAGGGATACTTTCCGCTCTTTGCCAGCTTGAGGTCCAGCAACGATACCTCCTCGCCCTTCCGGGCCAGCTCGAGGTATGTGTTCGACGACATCATCCCGTACTCCAACAGCGGACGGGCAAGCGTCTCGTCGAATATTATCACCGAGTCGGCCGCCACTACCGGCAACTCCAGGTCGGGCGACGCCATAAGGTAATTGAGCGACGTACGCACGTTGTGCATGGTCTCGTACTGCTGGATCAGCTGGGACCGGTCCGAGTTGAGGTCCACGTTGGCCTGCTGCAGGTCCAGCTTGGACTGCGATCCCAGCTCGTAATGCGCCTCCACGATCCTCACCCTCTCCATCGACAGGCTGACGGCATACCGCAGGTTCTGCAGCCGGCGGTACTGGCGGATATAGCCGTAATATTCCGTAGCGAACTGGGCTATGAACTCCTCGATGGTAAGCCTCAGGTTGAGGTATCCGATCTTCTGCAGTTCCAGCAAACGGGAGTAGGTCGTGCGGACATTGAACCCGTCGAACAGCGTCCATGTAGCCTCCGGCCCTACGTTGGCCGTGTAGGAGTGGACCCCGTTGTTGGAGGGGATATCCTGCCGGTTGGTATTGTTCACCGACCCGGAATAAGTGGCCCCGATGCTCACCGACGGGTAATACCCGGCGTTCCCGCGCTCGGCGTTGTTGTCGGCGATCTCGGCCGTATTACGTTCGATGCGGATGTCGTAGTTGCCCTCCAACCCGATCATCAGGCACTGGGACAGGCTGAGCGGTATGTCCTGCCGCAGGGTGTCCGACCCGCGGCTGCGGCTGTCCCCGGCCACGAACGTGAGCGGCCAGTCCACCGAAGACTCCTCCGGCGACGACGCCCTTAGGCCCTGCCACGGGATTACCGTGACCGCCGCCAGCAGAACCACCCTGCCTAAAATACCCATCCGGCTCGTTTCGGCCATATATCTTTTACTTTTCATCTTAAACTACAGCTTGCTCCACCGGCGGCAGGGGCTCCGTGCCGCCGGCCTGCCTGCGGGACTTTTTCTTAGACCGGTCGGTCGATATATACATATACATCGCCGGCACGATGAACAGGCTGATAAGGGTCGAAACCGCGAGGCCGCCCACTACGGCGATGCCCATCGCAATACGCCCGTTGGCCCCCTCGCCCGAAGCGAACACCAGCGGCAACATCCCCAGGATCGAGGAGAAGCTCGTCATCAAGATTGGCCGCAAACGCTGTACGGACGCCCCCTGGATGGATTCCAGTTTGGACATCCCGGTCTGCTGCCTCTGGTTGGCGAACTCCACGATAAGGATACCGTTCTTCACCACCAGCCCTATGAGCATGATTATCCCGATCTGGCTGAATATGTTCATGGTCACCCCGCTCACATACATGAACACCAACGCCCCGGCTATGGCCAGGGGAACCGTGAGCATGATCACGAACGGGTCCTTGAAGCTCTCGAACTGCGCCGCCAGGATCAGGAAGATCAGCACGATGGCCAGCAGGAACGCGAACATCAGGCTGGACGAGCTTTCGCGGAAGTCCTTGGATTCGCCCGAGAGCGTGGTCCGGAAAGTATCGTCGAGCACTTCGGCCGCGATACGGTCCATCTCGTCCAGCGCCTGCCCGATCGTAACCCCGTCCGCAAGGCCGGCCGATACGGTCGCCGAATTGAACCTGTTGTAGCGGTAGAGCGTCGGGGGCGATACCGTCTCCTGCAGGTCCACCAGGTTGTCCATCTGCACCATCTCCCCACGCGTATTCTTCAGGTAGATCGTGCGCAGGTCCACCGGGGTGTTCCTCTGCTGGCGGTTTATCTCGCCCAGTATCTGGTACTGCTTGCCGTTCATATAAAAGTAACCCATCCGCTGGCCGCTCAGGGCGTACTGGAGGGTCTGCCCTATATCCATGGTGCTCACGCCCAGCATCGCCGCCTTGTCGCGGTTGATCAGTATCTGGGTCTCGGGCTTGGTGAACTTCAGGTTCACGTCCGCCATGCGGAACAGGCCGCTGGCATTGACCCGGTCCATGAACCGGGGAATGAACTCTTCCAGCTTATCGAGGTTCTGGGCCTGCAATACGTACTGCACGGGCATACCGCCGCGGCGCCCCCCGAACGTGGACTGCTGCTGTACGAACGCCCTTGCCTCGGTACGCCTCGATACGGCGGCCGTAAGCTGGCTGGCGATCTCCATCTGCGAGCGCTTGCGCTCCTGTATATCGGTGAGCATTATCCTCGAGAAACCGAAGCCGGACCGCGCCATTGAGACGATAAGCCTGCTCTCGGGCACAAGGGTATCGGCCATGGTATTCACCTCGTCCACAAAGTCACGGTAGTATTCGTAAGTCGCCCCCTCGGGAGCGCTCATACGCATGGTTATCTGCGACCGGTCCTCGAGCGGGGCCATCTCCGACGGGATAGTTATACCCAGCCACCATATTACGGCCAGCGTGGCCACCATGACGGGCCATGTTATATAACGGTGGCTTAGGAAATATGCCAGCCCCCGGCTGTATATATCGTTGAGCCACACGAAGAACGGCTCGGTCTTGCGGTAGAACCAATTCTTCTCCCCCTCGCGTTTTTTTAAGAGCTTGGTAGCGAGCATGGGGGTGAACGTCAGGGCCACGAAAGAGGATATGATCACCGCGCCGGAGATCACGATACTGAACTCGCGGAACAGCCGCCCGGTCATCCCCTCGAGGAACACTATGGGGAAGAATACGGCTACAAGGGTTATGGTCGTTGAGATAACGGCGAAAAATATCTCCTTGGACCCCTCGATCCCCGCCTCGAACGGGGCCATGCCCCCCTCTATCTTCTGGTAAATATTTTCAGTGACCACAATTGCGTCGTCCACCACCAACCCCACGGAGAGCACGATGGCCAGCATCGAAAGCACGTTGATGGAGAACCCTCCGAGGTACATCACGAAGAAAGCCCCGATAAGCGACACGGGGATCACCACGCACGGCACCAGGGTCACCCTCCAGTCCCTGAGGAAAAGGAAGATGATAATGACCACCAGTACGAACGCAATAACGATCGTCTCTTCCACCTCCTTGATCGAAGCCCGCACGAAACGGGTATCGTCCGACACAACATCTATCATCACGTCGTCCGGCAGGTCTTTCTGCATCAAAGCGATCCTGCGCTGTGCCTCGTCCGATATCTCGATCTGGTTGGCGCCCGGCTGGGGAATGATCACCACACCCACCTGCGGCACGCCGTTAACCTTGAGCGAATTCTGCCTGTTCTCCGGGCCGAGCTCCGCCGTGCCCACATCCCGGAAGCGGATCACACGGTAATCCTCTTCCTTTATTATAAGGTTGTTGAACTCCTCCGGGCTTACCATAAGGCCCATCGTACGGATGGACAGCTCGAGGTTGTCCCCCTCGATATTCCCGGCCGGAAGCTCCACATTCTCTCGGTCGATCGCGTTCTTCACGTCCAGCGGGGTGACCTTGTATGCGGCCATCTTGACCGGGTCCAGCCACAGCCGCATGGAGTATTTCGCCTCACCCCAAATATCCACCGAACTAACGTTCTGGATGGTCTGCAGCTGCTCTTTGACCGTGAGGTCGGCGATCTCGGTAAGCTCCAGCAGCGAGCGTTTTTCGCTGCGGATCGATATCTGCATGATAGGGTTTGAGTCCGAGTCAGCCTTGGTTACCGTCGGCGGGTCGCAGTCCTTGGGCAGCTTGCGCTGGGCGGCCGACACCTTGTCGCGCACGTCGTTGGCCGCCGTCTCCAGGTCCACGCTCAGCTCGAACTCGAGGGTGATGCGGCACGACCCCTGGCTGCTGGAACTGGTCATGGACCGGATACCGGGAATACCGTTGAGGCTCTGCTCCAGCGGTTCGCTGATCTGGTTCATGATTACGTCCGCATTGGCGCCGGGATACGACACGGTGACCGTGATTATCGGGTTGTCGATATTGGGATACTCCCTCACCCCCAGGTACGTGTAACCGACCATACCCATAATAAGGATTATGAGCATGAGTACGGTCGAGAGTACCGGGCGGCGTATACTGATTTCGGATAAGGTCATCTCTGTGCCTCGTTATAATTCTAAGTCCGAGCGGGTCAGGTTGTTTATCACAACCGGAATACCGTCACGCAGCTGCATGACCCCGGTGGTTATGAGCGTGTCGCCGCGGGCCAGCCCGCCAGTTACCTGCACGGCCGAGGCCGTACGCAACCCCTTGGTTATCTCCACCTGCCGGGCCACGCCGTTGTCGTAAACATAGGCGATATCCCGGCCGAACTCGGCCACCATCGAAAGGCTCGGTATAACGATGGCGCTCGGGAAGCGGTTGAGCTCTATGTTCACCGACGCCGAATACCCGGGCCGCAGGCGCTGGCCGGGATTATCGTAGAGTGCCCTGGCCTTAAGTGTGAAAGTATTCTCGTCTATGCGGGACTCCACGGCGTAAACCGTAGCGTTGAAAACCTTGGTTTCGTTCTCAACCGTGAAAGTGATCCCGGTTTCGGGGCCGATATGGTTGGCCTCGCTTTCGTTTATGGCGAACTCTATCTTGAGCGGGGAAAGCTTAGTAAGCCGGGTTACTATGGTAGTCGGCGAAGCGTAGCTCCCCTCGCTGACCTCGCGCAGGCCTATCACCCCGTCGAAAGGCGCCCGCAGTTCGGTCTGTTCTATGCGGGCCTTAACCAGTTCTATATCGGCGAGCAGCGTCTCCAGGTCGGTAGCCACGGATTCGTACGACTCCTGGCTCACGGCGTCGCGCGCCAGCAGGGTCTGTTGGCGGTTAACCCTGTCACGGGCCAGCGGCACCTGGGCCTCGAGCTTCTTCAGCTCGGCCTGCAACGGCTTGTCGTTGACCTTGGCTAGCAGGTCCCCCTTTTTGACCTGGCTCCCCTCGCGGAAATGGATCTCGGTGATCTTGCCCGAAGTTTCGAACGAGAGGTCCACCTCCTCGTCGGGCAGCAGAACCCCGGTCACGCTGAACTGCTCGTCGAGGCTCTGGTACTCGAGGATCATGGCGTTCACCTGCAGGGCGTTCCTGCCGACCGACGTACCGGCCACCGGACCCTCGTCCTGCCTGCCGGGGAAGAACGTCCGTTTGATCACCGGATATAAGACCATTCCGGCGATGAGCAGCACTATGGCCGCTATCGTAATAATCCTGAGTTTCCTGCTCATAAAGTTTCCGTGAATCGAGGGTTGTAGAAAATCCGCATAAAGATAAAATTTGTTTGCCGAATTGTCAAACACCGGGAACCGGGCACCGCCCTGTTCCGGCATTCGAAATAACGCGTCCGGTTTTCCTTAAAAACCGGAAACGCCCCCGCCGGCATTTTTATTGCCTGGCGAACCGGAAATCGGCCGATTTTAACAAATCGGCCGCAATATGTATAAATTTCAGTGTAGCCGGCTTACAATCCCGGCCCTGCGGTTCCGGGACCGGGCTATATCTTCTTGCCGATGTAAAAGACATAGCCGTAGAACGCTCCGTACTTATCATACATCCGGGCTTCGTATCGTTGAGCCTCTACGAATTCCTCCACAGCCGCATTACCGGGATACCTGGAGAGGAGGCGCTCCTGTGCCGCGCGGCCCGGGGCGAAATAATTGTCCGTCCAGCAACCGGCCGGGAGGGTGAAAGTCGCCACGGGAACATAGCCCGCCCGCTGGACCGTCGCCACGTTGGCCGGGATGGTGTCGATGCCGGGGTAGTGCCGCGTCCAGTAGCCGTGTATTTCCGCCGGACGCTCGGCTGTGAACCAGCAGGCATCCGTTACGGCTACGTACCCGCCAAGTTTCAGGTATTCCCGCCACAGGGTCAGGCCCCTTTCGAAACCGATATTGTATATGGCTCCCTCCGACCAGATCAGATCCAGCGACCCTTTTTCGAAAGGCAGGTCGTCCATCGATCCGGTGACGCCCTCCACCCTGTCCTGCAACCCCAGCCGTGCCGCATTCCGGTTGAAAATACCGATAAATTCGCCGGACAGTTCCAGACCGGTGATATGTCCGGGTACGCACTGCGCCATGACCATCGTCTGGCCGCCCGTGCCGCATCCCAGGTCGGCGATGCGGGACCGTTCGGTCAGGCCCTCTATAAAGCCCAGGGCCTTGCGGGTCGCCTCCGGGCTTCCCGGGCCCTGCCGCTCGAGACTCCCGAAATATTCGTAGATAAGGTCGGTATCGAAATCGTATATGGTTTTATCGTGATCGCTCATTGTATTGAAGTTAAGTGTAATTTTCCCGGGACGGGGCGCCCGCCTCCGATACCCGGGTTAATTAAATAAACAGTGCGAGGCCCGGACAAGAACTTGCCGGACATCAGACGAGTTGGTAACCCGGTACGTATCGTACCCGGCCATTTACCTCACAGGCTCCTTTTGAGATATTGGCATAGGCAGCAAATGTAAGAAAAAGATGGTCGGCAGCTTTAAATTTACTGCCTGTTTTTAACAGTGGTTGATCAAATAAAAGGAATTGCCGCGCCCCCCGGCCGTGAGACCGGGGGCAGGATTCCGCCGGGTTTTCCTATCTTTGTCGTTTACCAAACCTCCAAAACCCAAATGAAGAAGATCATAGGCATCGGGAATGCTTTGACGGACGTACTGGTGAACCTGCCCAATGACGCGATACTCGGCCGCTACGGACTGCCCAAAGGCAGTATGAACCTCGTCGATGCGGGGTTGCAGAAAGATATATCGGACTCTACGGCCGACCTGCCGCATACCCTCTCGCTGGGCGGTTCGGCAGGCAATACCATCCGGGCCATGGCCAAACTGGGCTGCAGCACCGGTTTTATCGGCAAAGTGGGCCGGGATTCTACGGGCGATTTCCTGGTGCAGGCCCTCGGTAACCTCGGTGTGGAACCCAGGATATACCGGGGGATCAATCCCTCGGGCCGGTGCATTTCGCTGGTCTCGGCCGACGGCGAGCGGACCATGGCGACTTACCTCGGCGCGGCGCTCGAACTCTCGCCGGAAGAGATATCGGACGGGATATTCGACGGCTACGACTGCCTTTACATAGAGGGCTACCTCGTGCAGGACCATGCGCTGATCGCAAAGGCGGTTGAATATGCCGGACGGTGCGGGCTGAAAGTGGCCATCGACCTGGCCAGTTTCAACGTGGTCGAAGAGAACCTCGGTTTCCTGACCTCCCTGGTGCGGGACCATGTAGACATTATTTTCGCCAACGAACAGGAAGCGGAGGCTTTCACCGGTAAGGGCGACCCGCTCGAGGCCCTCGACCAGATAGCCCGGATGTGCCCTCTGGCCGTGGTAAAGGTGGGGATCAAAGGCGCATACATAAAACAGAACGGGGAGACCACCCACGTGGGCATAATGACCGCCGCCCGGCGGGTGGACACCACCGGAGCGGGCGACTTTTATGCCGCCGGGTTCCTCTACGGCCTCACTCACGGCCTCTCGCTGCGCCAGTGCGGCACTATCGGCGCAATAACGGCCGGCAAGGTGATCGAGGTTATCGGCACCACCTTTGCCGAGGAGGTCTGGGACGATATAATCCGCCTGATCAAACAGGTGGAGACCCAGAAATACCTGTTTTAGAACCGGCCGGGCCGGGTAACCGTATCCCCTGCCCGACGTCAAAAAAACGAACCGAACATGGAAAACGAACGGCTTTGGGCGACCATCCAGCTGGAGAACATGGAGTTTTATGCCCGCCACGGATGCTACGACCTGGAAAAAAAGGTAGGCAACCGTTTCAGTGTGGACGTGCGGCTGACTTACGATGCGTCGGCAGCCGCAACGGGCGACGACATAACGGCCAGCGTCAATTACCTGGAGGCCTACCGGGTCGTACGCGCCGAAATGGAAATACCCTCGGACATATTGGAGAACGTCGCCTGGCGTATCGGCCGGGCGCTCAAAAGATCTTTCCCGGCCATATGCCGTCTCACGGTAAAAGTTTCGAAAATAGCGCCTCCGCTCGGGGGCAAGGTGGAGAAAGTTTCGGTAACAGCCACGCTCTGAGAACCGGCCGCCGGTCTGTTAATAACTTATTGATAATTTCAAACGGCTGCCGGGGATTCTGCCCGCCATTTGTCGTAAAATTGCAAAGCCCGTCCGCGCTGTGAACGGACGCGGCCGGTTATTACCCTGCCCTAATATACCGCAGATCACCTGTTAGTTACTATATAGTCAATTAGAAAATGCCTCAGACCAAAAAAAACCGGGAAACCGCGTCCGGTACCCCTGCCATGACCCAATACAGTTATGGGGACGCGGTCGGCGCAGCAAAGGATTATTTCAAGGGCGACGAACTCGCCGCGACCGTATGGGTGAGCAAATATGCCCTTAAGGATTCGTTCGGCAATATTTACGAAAAGTCTCCCGAGCAGATGCACGAACGCATCGCCGGGGAGATAGAACGTATAGAGAACAAGTACCCGGCCCCGCTCGCAAAGCAGGAGATACTGGACCTGCTCAGGGACTTCCGGTACGTGATCCCGCAGGGGGGGCCGATGACCGGTATAGGGAACAACCTGCAGATAGCCTCCCTGTCCAACTGTTTCGTGATCGGGCATAAGAACCCGGCGGACAGCTACGGGGGCATAATCCGTATCGACGAGGAGCAGGTACAGCTGATGAAACGGCGGGGAGGCGTGGGGCACGACCTTTCGCACATCCGTCCAACGGGCAGTCCGGTACTCAACAGCGCCCTCACCTCGACCGGTATCGTGCCGTTCATGGAGCGCTACTCCAATTCCACGCGTGAAGTGGCCCAGGACGGGCGGCGGGGAGCCCTGATGCTATCCCTCTCCATCAAACATCCCGATGCCGAGAATTTTATCGACGCCAAGGTGGAGACCGGCAAGGTAACCGGCGCCAACGTCTCCATTAAAATGGACGACGAATTCATGCGCGCCGTACAAAGCGGTTCGCGGTACCACCAGCAGTTCCCGATCGACTCCGACAAGCCGCTGTATGAAAAGGACATAGACGCCAAGTCGTTGTGGGACAAGATCATCCACAACGCATGGAAGTCGGCCGAACCCGGCGTGCTCTTCTGGGACACAATTATCCGCGAGTCGGTTCCCGACTGCTATGCCGATCTGGGTTTCACCACGGTATCCACCAATCCCTGCGGTGAGATCCCGCTGTGTCCGTACGACAGCTGCCGGCTGCTGGCCCTCAACCTTTACAGCTACGTCGACGCCCCTTTCACGAAGAAAGCCCGGTTCAATTTCGACAAGTTCCGCGACCATGTACACAAGGCCATGAGGATGATGGACGACATTATCGACCTGGAGCTGGAAAAGGTGGAGGCCATCATAGCCAAGATAGAGGACGACCCGGAAGACGACGATATACGCCGGGTGGAGCGCAGCCTGTGGGAGAAGATACGCGAGAAAGCCATCATGGGGCGCCGCACCGGCCTTGGCATTACGGCCGAGGGGGATATGCTCGCCGCACTGGGACTGCGCTACGGCACTGAGGAAGCTATCGGTTTCGCGGTGGAGGTACAGAAGACCCTGGCACTGGAGGCCTACCGTGCATCGGTCGGTATGGCCAAAGAGCGCGGCGCGTTCCCCATATACGACACCGCAAAGGAAGAGGGCAACCCGATGATAGCCCGTATCCGGGAGGCCGATCCCGAACTCTACAAAGAGATGGCCCAACACGGGCGCCGAAATATAGCGATGCTTACCATCGCCCCCACGGGCACCACCAGCCTTATGTCCCAGACCACTTCGGGCATCGAGCCGGTGTTCCGCCCGGTATACAAACGCCGGCGGAAGGTGAATCCCAACGACAAGGACGTGAACGTGACGTTCGTGGACGAAGTAGGCGATTCCTGGGAGGAATACAACGTCTACCACCACAAGTTCGTAACGTGGATGGAAGTGAACGGCTTCCCTACCGACAACCTCGAGCACCTGGACGACGAGGAACTGGACAGGCTGGTCAAGGCCTCGCCCTATTTCAAGGCCACGGCCAACGACATCGATTGGGTGAGCAAGGTGCAGATGCAGGGGGCTATCCAGAAATGGGTGGACCATTCGATATCGGTCACGGTCAATCTGCCCAACGAGGTCACCGAAGAGCTCGTGGCCAAGGTCTACATGACCGCATGGGAACACGGATGCAAGGGGGTGACGGTCTACCGTGACGGCTCGCGGGCCGGGGTGCTGGTGGACACCAAGAAAAAGAAAACCGACTCCGACGACGACAAAAGCGGTTACAAGCCGCCCAAGCACCGGCCCACCGAACTCGAGGCGGATATCGTCCGTTTCAAGAACGGCGAGGAAGACTGGATAGCGTTCGTAGGTATTTACAACGACCGGCCGTACGAAATATTTACCGGTAAGATCGAGGAGGACGCCATCTTCATACCCAAGGCGATAAAGAAAGGGACCATAATAAAGGTAGTGGAGCAGGACGGCGAAAAACGCTACGACTTCCAGTACAGGGACAAGTACGGCTATACGAATACCATCGGCGGCATCTCGCGCCTGTTCGACGAGGGGTTCTGGAACTATGCCAAGCTGATCTCGGGCGTGCTGCGTATCGGTATGCCGATCGTGGACGTGGTGAACCTGGTGGAATCGCTGCACCTGAACACCGAATCGATCAACACCTGGAAGAACGGTGTGGCCCGCGCACTGAAGACCTATATAAAGAACGGCACCCCCACCAAAGAGATCTGCCCCGAGTGCGGCGAGGAGACACTGGTCTACCAGAACGGCTGCCCGGTGTGTATGGCCTGCGGCCACTCCAAATGCGGGTAAAGGTACAACAGTTAACCGTCCGCGGTCAAAAAATCTTCCGCTCTTTCCGCCGGGAAAGGGCGGAAGATTTTTTTTAACGGGGCGCTGTTATTACCTTTGGGGCAAATTCAGGAAAACGTGGGGAAGAAGATACGTGGGTTCGCGTCGTTGGCATTACTGGCATTGTTCTGCTGGTATATGGGCGGCATCACCCTCTTTCCGCACGTCCATGTGATCGACGGGGTGGTCATCTGCCACTCCCATCCCTATTCTGGCACCTCGGATAACCCGGGCCACTCCCACAGTTCGGCACAGCTGGATACCATAGCGCACCTTTCGCTGGCGCTGTTCGTGCTGATGGCCATCGGCGGCGGGTTCGCTTTCCCGGGTACCGCTTCCCGCATTTATTCACGGCCCACGGCCGGCCGGCTTTGTGCCGCCACCCCGGTGGTCATGCACCTGCGGGGTCCTCCCGTCCGTTAAACATCGATCCTATGCCGGCTCTCCGGTACGGCGCCTGCGCTCCCGCGGGCGGCGAATGCTTTGTTTAACGAGATAATTGAAAAAATGCATAAGATATTACTTTTGCTGCTGGCCGGGCTGTTGTCCGTGCCTGCGGCCATGCGTGCGGCCGACGACCCTACCACACAGACCAAACCGCGCACCGACGCCAACATTACCGGCCATGTCGTAAAGGCCGGCACCCACGAACACCTCCCCTATATAACGGTCTCCATAAAGGGAACCACCATCGGCACCGTGACCGACGCCACGGGCCATTTCTTCCTCAAGGACATTCCCGAGGGCGAATTCGTCATCGTGGCCTCGGCCATCGGCTACAATTCCGTGGAACACCGGATACGGACCGAGAGCAAGAAGACCCTCGAAGTGAATTTCGATATGGAAGAGTCCACTTTCAGCATGGACGAAGTGGTAGTATCCTCCAGCCGGAACGAGACGAACAAGAAAACCTCGTCGACCATCGTGAACGTTATCTCCGCCAAGACATTCGAGACCACGGCATCCACCAACCTTACCCAGACAATAGGTTTCCAGCCGGGCCTGCGGGTGGAGAACAACTGTTCGAACTGCGGCACCACCCAGCTGCGCATCAACGGGCTGGAGGGGCAGTATGCCCAGATACTTATCGACAGCCGTCCCATTTTCAGTTCCCTGTCAGGGGTCTACGGGCTGGAACAGCTGCCGGTGGCCATGGTCGAACGGGTGGAGGTCATCCGCGGGGGCGGGTCGGCACTGTTCGGGGCCAACGCCATCGGCGGGGTGGTCAACATTATTACCAAGGAACCCCTGCGCAACACTTTCTCGCTGGCCAACACTACGAACATAATCGACAGGAACAGCCTCGATATTAATACCTCCCTCAACGCCTCGTTCGTCTCGGACGACCATAAGGCGGGGGTCTACCTGTTCGGTATGATACGCAACCGCGACGCCTACGACCACAACGACGACGGTTTCAGCGACATCCCGCAGATCAAATCCGAAACCATCGGCTTCCGGGGCTACTACAAGACGAGTACCTATTCCAAACTCACGGCCGAATACCACCATATCCATGAGTTCCGCCGTGGCGGGGACGATATAGACCTGCCGCCGCACGAGACCCTGATCGCCGAACAGCTCAACCACCATATCGACGGCGGGGGGCTGAAATTCGACTGGTTCACCCCCGATTACAAGCACCGCTTGTCCGTCTTTACCTCGGCCCAGAAAGTCGACCGTGAGAGTTACTTCGGTACAGATATGAACCCTGACGCCTACGGCCAGACAGATGACCTTACGGCCGTAGTCGGCTCGCAGTACACCTACGCAATGGACCGTGCATGGTTCGCCCCGGCTGAACTGACCGCCGGGGTGGAATTCAGCCACAATAACCTGCATGACAAGATGATTGGTTACGGCCGCAACCTGAAGCAGGTCAGCAATGTGATCGGTGCGTTCTTGCAGAATGAATGGAAGACCGAGAAGTATAACATCGCCCTGGGGGGCCGCCTGGACAAGCACAACCTTATGGACAACCCGGTGTTCAGTCCCAGGGCTACCGTACGGTACAGTCCCGTTGAAAAGGTTGGCCTGCGCCTGAGCTACGCCAGCGGCTACCGCGCTCCGCAGGCCTATGACGAGGACCTGCATGTGGACGCGGTGGGCGGCACCGTCTCGCTCATCGAGCTGGCCGACAACCTTAAACCCGAGTATTCCCATTCGATGAGCGCCTCGGCGGACCTTTACCATAATTTCGGCAGGCTGCAGACCAACCTTCTTCTCGAGGGGTTCTATACGAGGCTGCGGGACGTGTTCTCGCTTGTGCAGTACGGCGAGGAGGAGATCAACGGGGTGGTTTTCCGGCGGATGCGGCGGGAGAACGCCGATGCGGCGGTAGTCGGCGGGATCAACACCGAGATCAGGATGGGCATGCCGGCCGTGTTCGATTTCCAGCTGGGTTACACGTTCCAGAAGAGCCGGTACACCAAACCGTTCCAGTGGTCGGAAGAGCTGGCACCGCAGAAAACCATGTTCCGGTCGCCGGACCATTACGGATATTTCACCCTGAACGTACCCGTGGTACCCAACTTCAACGCATCGTTGTTCGGCAACGTGACCGGTCCGATGCTGGTACAGCATATCGTAGCCGGGTTCGACCCAACGGGCGAAGTCGAGGAGACCGATACCGAGAGGAGGGTCCGCGGGTTTTTCGATGCGGGGGTTAAACTGGCGTATAACTTTATGCTCTCGGCGCACTGTAACCTCGAGCTGAGTGCGGGGGTTAAGAATATTTTCAACCAGTTCCAGAAAGACCTCGATTACGGCAGGCTCAAGGATGCGGCCTACGTCTACGGCCCGTCGACCCCGAGGATGTACTTCGTGGGTGTTAAATTCTATATGTAATTCCCATTACCGTTCAATACGCAGGCCCGGGCAACCGGCCCTGCGAAAATGCCTCCCGGGTGCTCCGGGAGGCATTTTTCTTTTTGTCCCGGGCGGGTACGCCCTTAAAGGAACAGTTTTTGGTAATACGGTATAGGCCCGGCAAACCCCGGGGCCCCTACCGATATGGATAATATACGCGACCAAAATACCGACCACCTGCTCACGCCGCGCAACGCGGCCCTGCTGCTGATAGATTACCAGCCGATGCAGGTCAACGCGGTCACTTCTGCCGACCGGGCACGGGTGGTTTCCCGGACCGTACTGCTTGTCAAGCTGGCCAAACAGTTCGGACTGCCTCTTGTGGTTTCGACCGTGAACGCCTCGGCGGACGAGAGCAACCGCCTGATCCCTGCCTTACGGAACGAGCTGTGCGGCATCGATGTGATAGACCGCACATACATAAACGCGTGGGAGGACATCCGGTTCCGCACCGCCGTCGAAGAAACGGGACGGCGAAAACTGGTCATAGCCGGTTTATGGACCGAGGCATGTCTGACGTTCCCTGCCATAGATGCGATTGCCGACGGGTATATGGTCTATCCCGTGGTGGATGCTATCGGGGGGACGACCGTGGTAGCCCATAAGGCGGGCCTCCGCCGGATAGAACAGGCCGGGGCGGTACCCACCACCGTGGTGCAGTTCGCTTGTGAACTTCAGCGCGACTGGGCCAGGGAGGATACGGCCGAAGGTATCGTGGGCATACTCCGAGAAGCAGGCGTCTTCCCCCGAATGGACTGAAAACTCACCAATAAAAAATAATCTTATGGCAACAGAAACAGCAGTAAAAGCCCCCGATTACCTGGAGGACGAACACCTGAGCGTAGGGACCAAAAAATACCTCAAAGTCCTCAACGCGAGCGACACCCCCGTGGAATCGCTTCCGGTGGACAAAGCACGCAAGGTGCTGGAAGACGCGCAGAAATCGGTGAACGTGGATGTCTCGGGCATCACCGAGCAGTACAAGACCATCGAATCCGACGGCAAACAGATCGAGATCGTTATCGTACGCCCCGAAGGAGTGGAGGGGACCCTCCCGGTATTTATGTTCCTGCACGGCGGCGGCTGGGTGTTGGGCGACTACCCGACCCACAAGCGGCTGGTAAGGGACGTGGTCGTCGAATCGCAGATGGCCTGTGTGTTCGTGGAATATACCCGCTCACCGGAGGCCAAATTCCCGACCGCCCTCGAAGAGTGTTATGCGGCCACCAAATGGGTTGCGGCAAACGGCGACCAGATAGACGTGGACGGAACCAAACTGGGCGTGGTCGGCAACAGCGCCGGCGGTAACATGACCCTGGGCATTGGTTTACTGGCTAAGGATAAGAGCGGCCCGCAGATCAAGGCCCTCGTCGCCATGTGGCCCTACTGCGATGCTGACACCGACACCGAATCGTATGCCGAATACGGCGAGCAGCGCTTTTTGACCACCCCGCTTATGGAGTGGATGCGCGACAATTACCTGGACGGCAAGTCGGAATGGAACAACATACTGGTTTCGCCCGACCGTGCGACCGCCGACCAGCTGCGCGGACTGCCCCCGACCCTGATCGAAGTGGCCGAGAACGACATACTGCGGGACGGCGGGGAAACCATGGGCCGCCACCTCGACGCGGCCGGCGTGGAAACCACCACCATCCGCTTCAACGGCGTTACCCATGACTGGGGACTGCTGAACGGCTTCGCGGAGATAAACCCGGTGAAGACCCTGGCGATGTTCTCCGCGGCTTTCCTGAAAAAATACCTTGTGTAACTTTCGGGGACCACACCCTTTCAGCGGCCGTACCGGGCATCCGGTACGGCCGCTGCCGTATCCTGTTGCTCCGGGCCCGGTAATAAAGCGGGTGAAATTCCGTTCATAATTAGTAACTTTACGGGGATAAATTTTTTTCCGATGAGAAAACAGGAACGGTACGAGGGTATCATCGAATGGTTTTCACAGAACATGCCGGTGGCCGAATCCGAGCTGCGGTACGACAATCCGTACCAGCTGCTGGTGTCGGTGATCCTTTCGGCTCAGTGTACCGATAAGAGGGTCAATATGACCACCCCGGCCCTGTTCGAGAAGTACCCGGTCCCGGAGCTGATGGCCGAGGCCGAACCGGAAGAGGTTTACCAGTACATCAAGAGCATCTCCTATCCCAACAGCAAGGCCCGTAACCTGGTGGGGATGGCCCGCAAACTGGTATCGGAGTTCGGTTCGGTCGTCCCCGACGACGTGGACCAGCTGCAGAAACTTCCCGGGGTGGGACGTAAGACCGCCAATGTCGTGGCGGCCGTGATCTATAACAAATTCGTGATGCCCGTGGACACCCATGTCTTCCGGGTTTCGGCCCGCATAGGCCTGACCCGGGGCGCCAAAACCCCGTTGCAGACGGAATTACAGCTTACCAAACATATTCCGGCAGAACTTTTGCCCACCGCACACCACTGGCTTATCCTGCACGGACGGTACGTATGTACGGCCCGTAAGCCGCACTGCGAGCGGTGCGGCATCGCCCGGTGGTGTAAATACCTGGAAAAGAACCCTCCGGCAGGAGAGGCCGTAAACGATGAAAAATAGAGGGTTATGAAAATAATTGCACGTTTGCTCCCCCTTGTGGCCGTTATCACGGCCCTGGCGGCATGTTCCAACAACGACGACGACGGGGATGGCTCTTACGACAACTCCGACCGCGCGGCCAACCGGTGGGTATTCCCCTATATGCAGGATGTCTACCTGTGGAACGACGAACTGCCCTCCTCGCCCGGTTACGATAAGCGGTACGACAAATTTTTCGAGGACCTGCTCTCCCTAAAGGACGGCAAGCACCCTACGGACACTACCGGTTACTTCTACTCCTCGATCCAGAGGTACGAATCGACCGCCACCACCCGGGCGGACGAGGATTACCTCACCTCATCGTTCGGGTTCGACTATATCATCAGCCAGTCGTTCCTGCACGACGACCGTATCAGCGATGACAATGTATACGCCAAGAAGTACGTGACGGTAGTTTGTGTTACCAAAGGTTCGCAGGCCGAAACCGCCGGCCTGAAACGGGGGGACCATATCTACAAGATAAACGGCTCGGAACTTCCGCAAAGCGGTTACAGCGAACTTTTGTCCAACCTGAGCGCCCCACTTTCCGGGACATCGAGCGTGCGGCTTACCACCTGCCAACTCGATTTGGTGCAATACGTTACCGGGATAAGCGAGACCACCGGGGAGACGTTCACCATGGCCCTGGTGACCAGGGACAGCGAAAACGACAAGACCATAACGCTTAACTCCTCGTTCATCGACCAGACTCCCATATATTACGCCACGGTCATGTCCGCGGGAAGCCGCACGGTGGGTTACCTCGTTTACAACGAGTTCGAGCGCGGCGGGGAGGACCGGGTTTACGACCAGGCGCTAATCGAAGTTTTCGCCGACTTCAAACGGCAGGGGGTGAACGAACTGGTCCTCGACCTGCGCTATAACCCGGGAGGCTACGTGACCAGCTGCCAGCTGTTGGCCAGCCTGATAGTCCCGGCCTCGTTTACTAACCAGGTCTTCCAGAAGAACGTCTACAACAACGGCAGCGAGACCCCGTACAATTACCTCGCCCAGGCAAACACCGTGGGAGTATCCCGGGTATACGTGATAGCCACCAACTATTCGGCCTCGGCAAGCGAGGTGCTTTTGCATTGCTTGCGGGCTTCCGGCATAGACGTGGTACATATCGGCTGTACTACCGAAGGTAAAAACGTGGGCCAGAACGTGTATACCACCGAAAACCTGAACCAGGAAAGCCAGATCGCACAAAGCCTCGGCCGGTACGACTACATAGCATACATCGTAGCTTTCAATATAAAGGACGCCAACAACGGCTCGTACGAATCGACGGGGATAGACCCGCGGCAGTCGGGCGGTTACCTGTTCTATGAGGAGTTCGAATACGAACTCAAGGAACTGGGCGACCCGGAAGAACCGATGCTGGCCGCCGCCCTCCACCATATCGAGCGGGGCAGTTTCCCGCCCTCGTCGCGGGCCGCCGCAGCTTCGGCCAGCGGTTACGTCGGCAGGCTCAAACAGGGAAGCCTGCGCCACGTCAAACCCTCCAAAGGCTATATCGCGGACTGATCACGTCCGGTTAGGAAATAAAATACCCTGCCGTGTGACGGCAGGGTATTTTATTTTTATGGCAAACCCGGGGCCCTTACCGGGCCCGGGCGGATCTACTGCTGTTTCAGGGCCGCATGAGCCGCCGCCAGCCTTGCGATAGGCACACGGAACGGGGAGCACGATACGTAGTTCAACCCCGCGAAATGGCAGAACTCCACGGAACTCGGCTCACCACCGTGTTCGCCGCAGATACCGCATTTCAGTTCCGGACGGGTACCCCGGCCTTTGAAAACACCCTCACGTACCAGCTGGCCTACGCCGTTCTGGTCCAGTATCTGGAACGGGTCGTTCTTCAGGATACCCCGTTCGAGGTAAACGGGCAGGAACTTGCCTATATCGTCACGGGAGAACCCGAGGGTCATCTGGGTAAGGTCGTTGGTGCCGAACGAGAAGAACTCGGCAACTTCGGCGATCTGGTTGGCCGTAACGGCGGCACGGGGAACCTCGATCATCGTGCCGACCATATAGTCTATCTTGTCGTTGCGCTCGGCGAAAACCTCCTCGGCAACCAGGTCGATGATACGCTTCTGGTAGCGCAGCTCCTTGTGGTTACCCACCAGCGGCACCATTATCTCCACATGCACCGGGATACCTTTGGCGCGGATGTTCATCGCGGCCTCGATTATGGCGCGGGCCTGCATCTCGGTGATCTCCGGATAGGTGTTGCCCAGGCGGCAGCCGCGGTGCCCGAGCATCGGGTTGACCTCCTCGAGGGCCTCCACCTTTTCCTTTATCTTTTCGTAAGTTACGCCCATTTCGGCCGCCATCTCCTGCTGTTCCTTTTCGAAATGGGGTACGAACTCATGGAGCGGCGGGTCCAAAAGGCGCACGGTGACCGGGTAACCGTTCATAACCTCGAACAGCCCCTCGAAATCCTGCCGCTGGATAGGCAGAAGTTTGGCCAACGCCTTGCGGCGGCCGTCCTCGTCGTCTGCCAGGATCATTTCCCTGACGGCCTTTATGCGGTCGCCCTCGAAGAACATGTGCTCCGTACGGCAGAGGCCGATGCCCTGCGCACCGAACTGGAAAGCCACCTTGGCGTCGGTCGGGGTATCGGCGTTGGCCCGCACTTTAAGGTGGGCGTATTTGCTGGTAAGGTCCATCAGCCTTCCGAAGTCCCCGTCCAGTTCGGCGGCCTTAGTTGCCACCTGCCCGAGATATACTTCGCCGGTGGTACCGTTCAGCGAGATATAATCCCCCTCGTTTAAGGTCACACCGCCCACTTCGAGCGTACGGTTGCGGTAATCTATCCTGCACTCCCCGGCACCGGAGACGCAGCACTTACCCATGCCGCGCGCAACCACCGCCGCGTGCGAGGTCATCCCGCCGCGGGCCGTAAGGATACCCTCCGAGACGTTCATTCCCTTGAGGTCCTCCGGGGAGGTCTCGATGCGGACCAGAATAACCTTTTTCCCCTCGGCGTTCCATTTCTCAGCGTCTTCGGCGAAGAATACTATCTGGCCCGTAGCCGCCCCGGGAGAGGCGGGAAGTCCTTTGGTCAGCACCTTTGCCCCTTTCATGGCCTCGGTATCGAAAACGGGGTGGAGCAGTTCGTCCAGTTTGGCCGGCTCGCACCTCAAAACGGCCGTCTGCTCGTCTATCAGCCCCTCGTTCAACATATCCATGGCGATCTTGACCATCGCCGCCCCGGTACGCTTGCCGCTGCGGGTCTGAAGCATCCACAGCTTACCGTCCTGAATGGTGAATTCCAGGTCCTGCATATCCCGGAAATACTTTTCGAGGTTCTGCTGGATGGAATTCAGCTCGCCGTACACCGCGGGCATGATCTCCTCCAGCGAGGGATATTTGGCCGCGCGCTCCTCCTCGGAGATGTTCTGGGCCTTAGCCCAGCGGCGCGATCCCTCGAGGGTGATCTGCTGCGGGGTACGGATACCGGCCACCACGTCCTCGCCCTGTGCGTTGACCAGGTATTCGCCGTTGAAAATATTTTCCCCCGTCGCGGCGTCGCGTGTGAACGCTACGCCCGTCGCGGAATTGTTGCCCATATTGCCGAACACCATGGCCTGTACGTTCACGGCCGTCCCCCACTCGGCGGGGATGTTGTTCAGCTTGCGGTAATAGATGGCCCGGTCGTTCATCCAGCTCTGGAACACGGCGTTCACCGCCCCCCACAGCTGTTCCCACGCGCACGTCGGGAAGTCCTCGCCGGTCTGCTTCTTGACGGCGGCCTTGAACCGGTCCACCAGCTCGCGCAGGTCTTCCGTAGTAAGGTCCGTATCGTTCTCCACCCCTTTCTCCTCTTTCATGTGGTCTATGATCTCCTCGAACGGGTCGTGGTCCTCCTTGCTTTCGGGCTTCATCCCCAGTACCACGTCGCCGTACATCTGTACGAACCGGCGGTAGGAATCCCATGCGAAGCGGGGGTTGCCGGTGCGGTTGGCGATAGCCTCCACGGTGGTATCGTTCAGCCCCAGGTTGAGGATAGTGTCCATCATCCCGGGCATGGACGCCCTCGCACCCGAACGCACGGAAACCAACAGCGGGTTGGTATCGCTTCCGAACTGCGTGCCGGTGAGCTCCTCGATGCTGCCAATGGCCTTTTCGACCTCCGGGCGGATAAGCTCGATCACCCTCTCCTTGCCCTCCTTGTAATATTCGGCGCAAACCTCCGTGGTTATCGTGAAGCCCGGGGGAACCGGGATACCTATAAGGTTCATTTCCGCCAGGTTGGCTCCCTTGCCCCCCAGCAGTTCTTTCATCTTACCGTTACCCTCGGCCTGTTTATTGCCGAAAGTGTAGACTCTTTTTACATTTGGCATCGTATCGGTTATTTAAGGTTCAAAATTTCAATCGTATGGCGTTAAATGCGAAGATAACCATTTTTCGTGAAATCCGTCCGGTTGCCGCCCCTATCCCCTTTCGGACACAGGCCGCTACGGAGTGCCGGATGACCGGTCCGGTCGGCGGGCGAACTTTTTTGTATGGAATTTGCAACCGTTAACGGGAATTTTGAAACCCTTTAAAGTAAAGAGCGATGGAAGAGAAAAAAGATCTTTCGGCGGATTTCGAGAGCCGTAAGCAGGAGTTGCTGGACGAGGTGAACGAACTGGTCGACAACGTGGAGAACCATTCCCATAAACAGCACATGGAGAAAAAACAGGAAGTGGAGGCCGCTTTCGGCACCGGAGACGGCGACTATAAGGACAACACTCTCTGAAACATTATCGACGCCCCGTTCGAGACATAATATCCGGGCGGGGCGTCGCCATTAATAACGAGTAACAAGGCAAAAGTATGGAAAACGGTGTGATGATGCAGTATTTCGAGTGGAACCTGCCGGCGGACGGGACCCTGTGGACCCGGCTGAAAGAGGATGCCAAGCACCTGTCCGAGATAGGGATAACCGCCGTGTGGATACCGCCCGCTACCAAGGGCCAGAACGACCAGGACGTGGGCTACGGCGTCTATGACGTCTACGACCTCGGGGAATTCGACCAAAAAGGCACGGTGCGGACAAAGTACGGCACCAAGCAGCAGTTGAAAGAGGCTATAGACGAACTCCACAAGAACGGCATACAGGTCTACCTGGACGTGGTGATGAACCACAAGGCGGCGGCCGATTACACCGAGAAGTTCAAAGCCGTGGAGGTCGACCCCCAGCACCGGGAGAAAGCCGTCTCGGACCCCTATGAGATAGAGGGCTGGACCGGTTTTAACTTCCCCGGTCGCGGCGACAACTACTCCCCGTTCAAATGGCACTGGTACCATTTTTCCGGCGTGGACTACAACCAGGCCAACAAGAAAAAGGCGATCTACATGATCGAGGGAGACAATAAGGCGTGGAGCAACGGGGTGGACAGCGAGAACGACAATTACGACTACCTGATGTTCGCCGACATCGACTTCAACCACCCGGACGTGATAAAGGAGATGAACCAGTGGGGCGTGTGGGTCACCAAAGAACTGAACCTCGACGGTATGCGGCTGGACGCCATCAAGCATATCAACAACGAATTCATAAAGGGCTTCCTCGGGGAAGTGCGGGCGGCAAAGGGCAAGGAGCCTTTCTATGCGGTCGGGGAGTACTGGAAATCCGACATCGGTTCGCTGGATGCCTACCTCGCGGAACAGGACTACAACGTGGACCTGTTCGACGTATCCCTGCATTACAATATGTACCAGGCCTGCCAGGACGGCCGCGCGTTCGACATGCGCAAATTCCTTGACGATACCCTGCTCTCCAAGCACCCCGAGGTGGCCGTAACGTTCGTCGACAATCACGATTCCCAGCACGGCAGTTCGCTGGAGTCGCAGATCAAGGACTGGTTCAAGCCGCTGGGCTACGGGATAATCCTGCTCAACGAGAAAGGCTACCCGTGCGTATTCTTCGGGGACTATTACGGTATGGGCGGCAAGGAATCGCCCCACCGCACCATAATAGACATACTGCTGGACGTGCGTAAAAAGTATGCCTACGGTGAACAGGTCACCTACGCCGACCACCCCGATACCGTGGGTTTCGTCCGCAAGGGCGACAAGGACCACCCGGGATCAGGGCTGGCCCTGCTCGCTTCGGTCGGCACGGACGGTTATAAGGATATGGACGTGGGCACCGAGCGCAAGGGCCAGGTATGGCACGAGGTGACCGGCGATATAAAGGACGAGGTCACGATCGGCGACGACGGCAAGGCCCGGTTCACCGTCCGCGGCGGCAAACTGGCCGTATGGGTCCAGAAAGACGCAGATATTAAATCGTAGCCCGCAGGGATTTAAACGTTAAAATCCGTTCGAATTCCGACACGGGAAGTTAAGGTTTGTAAGTTTTTACTATTTTTATACCGGCATGACCGGTACGATAGTAAATACTGCGACCATTATCGCCGGCAGCCTTATCGGGGTGATCATCCATTCTAGGCTGCCGCGCCGTTATGTGGATATCGTCTTCCAGGGGATAGGGCTGTTCGCCCTGTGCCTGGGTATCTCCATGTCCCTGAGTTCGGACCGGCTTCTGCTCTCGATCGTCAGCATCGTGGTGGGCTCGCTTATCGGCCAGTGGATGCGGATAGATATGCGGGTGAACCGTTTCTCGGAATATATGCAGGTCAAGGGGCGCCGGAAAAAACCGGAGGGAGCCGGGGGAACGTCGGGTGCCGCCGGGTTCACCGAGGGGTTCATCACGGCAACCATGCTCTTCTGCGTCGGGTCCATGTCCATCCTCGGAGCCATCGAGGACGGCACGGGACAGACCCCCAACCTGCTCTACACCAAATCCATCATGGACGGGGTGACCTCCGTAGTGCTGGCCTCGTCGTTCGGTATCGCGGTGATGCTGTCGGCCGTCCCGGTATTGCTGTACCAGGGCCTGATCACCCTGCTGGCCTTTTATGTCTCCACCTTTATGACCGAGGGGATGATCGCCGACCTTACGGGAGTAGGAGGCATCATGCTCATAGGCATGGCCATTAATATCCTTAAAATAAAGGATATCAACGTACTGAACATGCTGCCCTCGCTGGTAGTGATCCTTATCCTTTCCTTTTTCTTCGGCGGATGATCCCGCCGGGCCGGCGTTGTCAGCCGGCTGCGTTTCCGTCACATTCTTAACGGTCCCGGGCGTTCCCGTCGGGCGCTCCTGTATTCTTTTCCGGCACCCTGCCGCAAGTAAACGGCACGACTATTGATTCGAATAGGTTTACGGAAAAACTTATTTATTAACTGTTAAAAATTTCGATTATGTTTTGGTTATGGTATATCCTTATCGGACTGGTAGCCGGATGGCTGGGTAGCCTCATCGTTAAAGGTAACGGTTCGGGCCTGCTGCTGAACCTGGTCATTGGTGTTATCGGCAGTTTGCTCGGCGGTTGGTTGTTCGGTCTTATGGGCCTCGGTACGACCAGCATGCTCGGCAGCCTTATCACGGCGACCGTCGGCGCTATCGTTCTGCTGCTCATCGTCAGCCTGTTCACCCGCCGGAGGGTTTAAACCGCTGCGGATGGCAGATTCTACGAAGACACGGACCAAACGTGCGTCCTCGACGGGCAGGACGGCGGCGGGAAACCGCTCCGACCGGCTCGATGCGGCCGACCGCAAAAAACTGCGCAGTTCGGATTACGGCTTGCCCGATAAGCGGGAATTCCCGATGCCGGACGCCACGCACGTACGGGCGGCGGAAGCCTACTTCCGTTATGCCTCCAAGGAGGACAAGCCGCAGCTGGCCCACCGTATATTGATGAAAGCGAAAAAATACGGTGTGAACGTGGAGAGCGATACCATTCGCGATTGGGCTAAAAAGAAATGACCCCGTAGAAAAAGGGGTTAGGCGCAACAGGCCCGGCAATATTGCCGGGCCTGTTCGTTTACATACGGGTGGGTAGGATCAGAACGGATAGCCGATGGCCAGGTGGAATCCGAGCCCGTCCTTGAAAGAGGGGATATTGTAGTAACCGCTTTTGCCGGTGTCGTATGGCAAGTGTATGCCTATACCGAGGTCGGCGCGGATGACAAGGTAGCTGATGTCGTACCGCAGGCCTGCGCCCGTACCGGTAGCTATCTGCCTGCCGAATTTGTCGAAAGAGAATTTGCCGCCGGGGCGGCTTTCGTCGTTGCGGATAAGCCATATATTACCGGCGTCGATGAATACCGCCCCGTTAAGGCGTCCCAGTATGCCGAACCGGTACTCGAGGTTGGCCTCCAGTTTGATGTCCCCCGTCTGGTCGAAATAGCCGTAAACATCCGTCTCGTCAGGCACGTAGCTTCCCGGGCCGATGGACCGGACCGTGAACGCGCGGATGCTGTTGGCCCCACCCACATAGAACTGCTCGCTGTACGGCAGTACCGTAGAGTTCCCGTAAGCGTAACCGATACCGATGCTGATACGGCTTACGAGCGTGGAATTCTGCCCGAACGCTTTGTAGTATTTCAATTCGGTGACCCCTTTTACGAACTGCGAGAACTGGTTGCCGAATATTTTCTTGGGGGGATGGTGGCCGGTGGCTCCCCATGCAAGGGCGAGGATATTCCCGGCGGTGGTGGCGGTGGTTTGCCAGATGATACGGTCGCGGTGGTTGCGCCCAACCCGGCGGTCGGCCGTGAAAGTATAGGATGCCGACGGGATGAACTGGTCGCGGAAGCTCTCGTATATGGCCGGGTTGCGGTTCATGGTGCTGTCGAACGACTCGGTGGTGCGTATCAGGTGGTTGTAGACGAATTTCAACAGGGTCAGGTTATGGCTGCTGGTGGCCGAGGTCTGGAAGTCGTACGACATATAGGTGTTGAAAGAGGCCATGGTGAAGAAATCAGGCCGGTTGAGTATATTGGCCCCAAGGTTAAAGGTCGTCTTCGAGGGGAACCGGCTACCCTGCGGGATAAATTTCGGCACCAGCAAACGGGGGAGAACGAGCGAAGAGTTCACCCCGAACTCATAAGAATTGATCGCCCCGGAATTTGCCTGGTTGCGGGTGTTGCCCGTCTGCCACTCATAGGAACCGTTGAGCCTGACGGAGAGCACCTCGCCACCCCGCATCAGGTTTTTGTGCCTGACCGAGAAGACGGCTCCCGGCCCTATGAAGCTGTTGGATTTACTGGCGAAATCCACCTCGAACTCGGCGTCGAGCGGCTTGTCGAACTCCCCGGCGAACATCAGGTCAATATCGTCCCGTCCGCCTACCGAGTCCAGCGGGGTGACCATAAGGTTGATGTAGCGGAATATTCCGAGCGAGGTAAAATTGTCCAGGGTCTTGTTTATGGCATCCACGTTGGCGGGGTCCCCCTCCCGGACCGTCATCATATGCATCAGGACCCTCGGGCGGATCTTCAGCGGCAGGTCGTGCCTGACGTCCATGCCGCCTATCCGGGTAGTGTCCCTGCCTTTGGGGACGGGGTTGAACAGGTCGAAACTGATCCGGCCGATATCGTAAGGCCGCAGGGCGTCGTCCGGGATACCCTGAGCTAGGACCATCCGCATATCCACGTCATAGCGCAGGCGGGTGGTGTCGGCGAAGTATTCGAGGTAATCGGGGCGGAAGTAATAGTAACTGCGGTTGCGCAGGTAATTGGTAATTCGTACGCGCTCGTTGGAAAGCGAATCGATATTGTACTGCTCTCCCGGCTGTATTGCCGACGAGGGCCGGAGCGAATCGATCACGGTGGTGACCTCACATACGCATTCGGGATATTCCACCGTGCCATAGTACCACGGGGCGGCCACCTCGACGAAATAGTTTACTCGCGCTTTCTTCGGGTTCTTTTTCGGTAGGACCTCATAGGAAGACGAGGAACCGAAATAGCCGTAGTTGTCCAGTATATCCTCCACAAGGCCCATCCGCTGGTCGAGTTTGAGGTCGGAGATCAGCACCGGCTGTTTGGCGAACGAGCGGTAGAGCCACGCCCGGAAACCGGTGGTGCGCTCGGTATAGAAATAGTTCCAGAACCACAGCCCTATGGGCAGGGGCGTACGGACGTAAGGGCTGTACAACGGGTTGTTGGGTTTGACCGACAGCGGGTCCTTTACGGCCGATTTCACGGACGAGGGAACTTCCTGCTCCTCGTCACGGGCCTCGATCCGGATTTTCTTAACACCCGTGTAGAGCACTTCCCCGTCCGCCAGCCGCTTGGTCGTAGAGCATCCGGCGGCCGTTGCAAACAGCCATATTACGGGAATGTATATAAATAACTTTTTCATAGTCCGTCTGCTGTACCGGTCGTTGTATCCTCGTCGTCCCGCCGGGTGGTAGCTTCTTGCGGGGAATTGTCGAGGCTTAGCGGATCGTCCTGCCGCTGCTCTTTTGCCGGGTCCACCCCGGCGGAGCGTTCGTTTTGCCTGACCTGCTGTTTGACCTCGCGGCGTGAGCGGCGCAGGGCTTTCTGCTCCGGCGAACGGCGCAGGCGGAACAGCTCCTTGAGCTTGTTCATGCTCTTGCGGGCCACGAACCCGAATCCGGTCTCGGTCACCTCGCCCTCCAGGATGCTCTCCTGCGTATTGTAGCGGTAGGCCTTCAGGAACATATTGTCGCGGTTCGACAAGCGGTATTCGAGCGAAATGTCGTCCACGAAGTTATCCCGCAGGTTGTCGTTGGTGCTGGCCTCGGGGTTGATACTGCCCCCTACGGTGACTTTGACCCGGTCGTCGAACAGCGATTTGGAGACCCGGTAGGAATAATCCGTATGCTCCCCGCCGCCGGTGGCCGAGTCGTCCACCGAGTTGATGCCGAACGCCAGGTCCACCCCCGGCAGGCTGTTGCGCGCCCACTGGTTGAGCTGTTTCTCGATAAAGGAGTTCAGTGGGTTATTTACGTCCACCTTGGCCGTGGTCCCCGGCCCGGTGTACGTGTTGTATATCAGCAGGGCCAGCGCCTGTTGGGAACGCTGGTCGGCCGAGAGGGTCTGCAGCTGGTTCTGGATGGTGATATCGTTGGGGGAAGAGAGGTCGAAGACCAATTCCATATCTTTGAGGGTCCCTTTGAGGCTAACCGTCAGGTCGAACGTTACGCTGCGCGAGGTGCCATCGTCCGAGGTCACGGTCGCACTCACGCTCTCGGCGGCCGTGACGTTGAACGCCGGGTCGGCGATCTCGCCGGTCCAGTCCACGTAACTGCCGTCGTTGACCGTGAACGTCTTGGCCGAGATGACCGGCGGGTGGTACACCACAGTACCACCCGAGAGGTTGTAGCGGCCAGTGAACCGGGAATCCCCCTGGGTGTTCATCGAGAACGTGAGGTTGCCGTCGCCGGTCAGCTCAGCCCGGTTGTTCCCGTCCGTGGAGATATTGACCGTGGCCTTGACATTGTCCTTGATGTCGATATTTACCAGCATATCCA
The DNA here is from genome assembly GCA_021201825.1 of Alistipes sp. Lineage (GTDB taxonomy): Bacteria > Bacteroidota > Bacteroidia > Bacteroidales > Rikenellaceae > WRDF01. The sequence continues at coordinate 3,404 of JAJQED010000040.1, read as the reverse complement.
TTCCCCACACCCGAAGCAGGGCGGCCGAGTCGGCCAGGAATACGGCCGCCGTATCGGCGAACGATACGAACGTTACGATATCCTGCGAGCGGTCGTCTATATCGAGGTCGTCGTCAGGGAGGGTGTATGTTATGTCCGTCCCGGTCAGCACGGAGATGTTACCCCGCACCCGCAGGGCGTCCAGCCTGCCGGCCGCCGTGATGTCTATATCGGTCAGGGCGCGTCCGTAGACCTGCGACCCGCCCCGCCGCTCGGAGTTCACCGCTTCGAAGTTGCGGGCCGTCACGTCCAGGTCGGCACCCGGGTCGGATAGGTCCGACAGGTCCACCGTCCCGTCTATGGTAAGCGGCTGCCCGTTGGGGGCCGTTACCTGCCAGTTGTGGAAATCGATCACGCTGCCGGCGAACGTGAGCTCCTCGGTGGGAAGAGTGTACCGGGTGCCGACCGCCGGGACGGTAATACCCGCGTCGCTGAACCCGAGGCGGCCGTCCAGCACCGTTTTGCCGTCCTTTTGGGAAAGTGCCAACTCGCCGTCCGCCGTGCCGTCCGCCTGCAGGGCATCTTCAGGCAGGAACGGGTCGATGGCCGTGAGCGGGAAAGATGTCAGCGCGGCCCGGACATCCGTGTTGCCGGCACCGATACTGCCCTGCCCGGTGAGCACCTGCGCCCCGTCCACCCGCACGGCGACATTGTCCAGGGTACCGCCGGTGCTGTCCGAGCGGAAAGAGGCTTTCAGGGCCACATCCCCGATCGGGCGGCCGTCCCACCTGGCCGAATCCACCTCCACGGATCCGTCCAAAGCTAACATATCCCCGGCCATTCCGAAAAGCAGGTCGGTGGAAAGGGTCCCGCCCAGGGGCGGCGGGCCGGGCAGCAGTTCGAGGGTGGTACCGATGTCTATCCCCTCCATGTCCATCTTTACGGCCCCCCGGGGGAAGCCGTCGAACGGCGCCGAGACTATATAAACGTGTTCACCGTCGCCGTCCAGCCGCATATCTGCATAGAGCTCCCGGTCGAAATCGTAGGTGAAATAATTGCCGGAATTGACGGTCCATGGGCGGTATCCGAACACGGGGTTTTCGGGGATCAGGGTGACTGTCACCGCCGAGTCGAGCAGTTCGGCGTCCAGCCCGAAACGGAATCCAACGCTGTCCTGGCGGTTGCGCTGCAGTATGTTTATTTCCGCCTTATTCCCCTCGGCGTATCCGCGCGCAACTACAAGGGCCATCTGCTCTATATTCCCGGGGCGGTTGCGCAGGCGCAGGGCGTATTCGAGCCGGTCGTCGTTGCGCCGCATCCAGACGTTCAGCGTGTCGAGGGTTATTCCCGAGGTCTGGAATCCGTTGGCCACAACGGCCGCCCGGAACGGCTCGTCAGCGGTGGTGGACGCGGTAATGTCCAGTCTGTTGAATCCGTACCCGCAGTCGAGCAGCAGGCTGTGCAGGATATTGCCCGATCCGCCGTGCAGTTCGAGTTCCAAGGGCGGGAGTGCCGCCTGCAGGGCGGCCATATCGAGCGAGCGGGCATCCAACTGGCGCCGTAGCTCGGCCGAAGCGGCGGAGATGCTTGCGCTTATGGAATCGAGCGGAACGGCGGTGGTGAAATCCAGGTTAAGGTTGCCGGTAAGGGCCGTGAGCGCCACCCCGGATAGTCCGGCCCGGGCGTCTATTTCGGCATGGGAGACCGTCTCGGTCCGCTCGCCGTAGTTGACGCGGACGGTATCGAGCGTTACGGAAGCCAGATAAGCGGTGTCGGGATAGACGGTCACTCCGGCGTCCAGTATCCCCGCTATGGCCAACGGCGAAGCGGAAAGGCCGAGCGCCGTAAGATCGGCATTGCCGATGCGCCCGTCGACCGTGGCCGTATATGCCGTATCGGCTATCTGCCCCGCGAGGTTCAGGTCCACGGAGAGGGGCCGGTTCGCGCTGTGCAGTTCCCCGCTCAAATGGCCCCCGTCCAGCAAAGCGTCGAGCGTAATATCCCGGTAGGGGAAATTATAGTAATCGAAGCGGTCGATATCGAGCGAAATGTCAGCCGCGGTACCGCGCACGAGGGGGTCGAACCCGCTGCCTGCGGCATCGAGCGTAAGGGTGGCTACCCCGAGCGAATCGTAAGGCAGGAAGCGGTCCACGGGGAATCCGGCGGCCTCCAGGCGGGCCGTATAGTTCTCGGTCCGTGTATCGAAGTCCCCCCGGATATGCAGGGAGCCGGTGTCGATACGGATCGTTATGTCAGGTGAGTAACGGCCCGGCGAGAACGAGGCCTGCCCGTAAACGCTCATGCCTGATGGGATATCCAGGCGGCTGCGCAGTGTGCTGTCAGGTATAAGGGACCGCACCGCCCGCAGGTCGCCCGTGGTTCCCCGGAACGTCACCTGCCCACCCAAGTGTGAGGGGTCCGTAACGGAAGAAAGGGTCCCCTCGGCGGTAAGGTCTGCCATGCCGGGTATACCGGCATGCAGTTGCCGTATCTGCAAGGCGGCAAGGGTACCGGAGACGGTGCCGTCCACGGTCAGGGTCTTGCCGTGCAGTGCCGGCCCCAAGTTGCCCGCATCTATGAACATCAGCAGTTCGTCCGCCGATACCCCGGCGTTTATCTCCCCGCTCAGGGGGGAAGTGGCATCCCCCTGAAGGAAATCCCCGCCTGCCGTAAGGTCCGCCCTGACCTGCGAACCGACGGTTTTAAGCCGGAAATCCGATAACCTTATACCTGCGGAGTCCATTGCGAACCCGCCGAAGGCTTCCCGGACCTCGAGCCCGGACGATTCGGTAAAAGAGAGGGTGGAGAGGTAAAGCCGTATGTCGCCGCCACGGTTGTAAACGGAATCCGCCTGCAGGTCAAACCCCGTAAGCCCGATATCCCCGGCATCGAACCGGCCGGTCCGGCTCCTTACGGGAACCGTGAAGTCTCGCCCTGCGGCGGTATACCGCGCGGTATTGTCGTTCAGTTCCACACTGCCCACCCTGACTACCCAGGGCGGAGACGGTTCTCCGGGGTTTTCTTCCCTGCTTTCCCGCGGCGGTGGCGGCGAATAATGGTAATATGCCGAGTCGAGGGTCAGTTTGTCCGCATCCACGGTCTGTTGTTCGAGCGAAACCGCCCCGTTATCTATCCGGGCCGACGTTATTCCGGCTTCGAGAGTGCCGGCAGTGCCCGACATTCGGAAATTAACCTGCGAAAGTTCCACGGCCGCTACATCGAATTTCCACCGGGCGGTATCCGGCGGCGAATCGTCCGTGGGGCCGTCCGCGAGGGCCATATCCAGGTCGGCACCTCCGATAAAAAGGCCGCTGGCCTGCACATCCTGTTGCTTGAGGCGGACAAATGCCATCGGGACGGTGAGGCTGTCTACGCGGCCGCGCAGGGTAAAGCTCCCCGACGAATCGGAGTAATTGATATATATG
>JAJQED010000018.1 GCA_021201825.1 Alistipes sp. | reverse complement strand
CCCCCCCCCCCCCCCCCCCCCCCCCCCCCCCCCCCCCCCCCCCCCGGGGGGGGGGGGTAAATTCCAATTTAAAATATAGACGCCCTAAAATCCGATATTGCGGACGTCCTCCTCGAAAGTGGATTTGTCCCGGGCTTTGGTGCGGATCTTATGGCGGTAGGTGTAGACGGTATTGGCCGAATAGCGGAGGAATTTGGCGATGCTGGCCGAATCGGTGATCCCCAGTTTTACCAGCGCGTATATCCTCATCTCGGTGGTGAGCAGCTCCTCGGCTTTGGGGTCGAGCCGTTCCTCGTCGCGCAGTAGGGCGTTGAACGATTCGATGAAATTGGGATACAGGTGCAGGAACGCCTTGTCGAAACTGCGGTAGAACTCCGCGATCTCGTAATTGATAAGGTTGGACGAGCGGGCCATTATACGCACCTCCTCCACCTTGCCGGCCGTGAGCTTGGTATTGATAAGGGACTGGTACCGCTCCAGGCGGTTTATATAGGAGGAGCACATGCTGAGGAACCGCCCCAGGTATTCCTCTTTGATCTTGTTGGCCGCCACGAGCGACTTATTAGTATCCACCAGCCGCCCGTTTACCTCCATCAGGGCCTTACGCGTACTGCGCAGGGTGAACGTCTGGCGGGTGACATATATAATAAGGCTCAGCATTAGGATGGCCAGCAGGCTGATGATGACCACGGACTTTTCGAGCCGTGAGTTCTTGTTGTCCAGCTCGGTCTTGTAGGCCCGTTCGATAATGGGGTAGAACGTGGTCATTTCCATGCGGCGCAGGCGGGCGTTGTAGAAGTTGGCGTCCTCGAGCGAGATGGTGCCGTAGCGGTAGGCCCGCTGGATATCCCTCTCGGCGTACAGCAACGCCGACAGGTTGGAGAGCGAAACGTATTCCTTGACCGTGGACCGTATGTCCGAGATGGCCGATATAATAAGGTATCCTTTACGCTTCAGCCTCTCCTCGGGGACAGCCTCGCTGTAACAGTCGGCAAGGGTCGAGGCCACGATAGCGTAGCCGTGCGAACCGGGTTCCAGCCTGCCGAGCAGGTTGCCGAGCAGGTTACGGGCCAGCTCCCGGTTGGGGCTTGTTATGTATATCCGCGAGAGGGCGAAATAGTTGTTCGAGTTCTCGGGGACCACCGTCCGCAGGGAATCCACGTAGCTCAGGCTCGTTTTCCAGTATTCCGGCTCGAAAGCGGTGCCGGATGCATAGATGCTCAGGTGCAGGTAGATCTGTTCGTAACAGAGGTAGTAATCCGCAAGCAGGTCGTCCGGGATCATTTTGCGGTCTATGGCATCCAGGTTCTCGATAGCCTCCTTGTACATGCCGCCGCTGAGCAGGATATTTGAGTAATCCAGCTGGCTCTCGACGATCTTATGGTGATCCCCCGCACGGGTGGCCAGCTCGCGGTTATGCACCACGTAATGCATGGCAAGGTCGTAACGGTAGGAGCGGTAGAGGCTGATCAGCCGCTTGTTGACATTGTATTCCTCTTCGGGAGTCAGGTCGGCCGACAGTGCCTGCCGGGTGCTGTCGATGCGGGCCTGGGTGGCCTGTTCGTATTGGTCCCGAAGTTCGAGGGTGCGGTCAAGGACCGTAAGCAGCGAATCTATATTGTTCCCGGCTGCGCGCATAACAATTGCAGCCGAAAGGAAAATTATAACGGTAGCGATTCTTCTCATTGGGGTTCGTCGGTATTTCACGGCAAAGTTACAAAATGTAACCGCACGGGATGCGGCGGTGCGCAGACCGTAACGGTAAGGATAAAAATAGGTAAATATTCTCGTTTCCAGTATAAACCGGGCCAAAATTAACTTCGTGGTCTGACTGATGTGCCGCCACAGCGGTCGAGACGCGATAACTTGCGACGGGGTTTGATTCTTTCGTCGCGTTGCTATTCCCGTCATTGCTAACATTCTTTCGTCTTTGCGAACCTTCCCGTTCCGTCATTGCGAACGCCAGAGAAGCAATCTCCTCTCCCTCGTCATTGCGAGGGCTGAAAAGCCCGAAGCAATCTCGGTCATTGCGTTTCCAGTTAGATTGCCGCGTCGCTCCGCTCCTCACAATGACGGCAGGGTTGCAATTGAGTGCCCTTTCGCGTCACTTCTCGCAATTACAGTCGTTAATGCCTTGCGCATCATCCTTTCATTTCTTTTTCCACTTTTGCTTGTCCAAAAGTGGAGCAAAAGACACCGCCTCGCCGGGGTCAGGCGTCGCTCCCGGGAGCTTCCCTCACTACATGGTAGTTCGGGTGATCTCCCTCTTGCGACTTTTATCCTGCCCCGGCGAAAATGGCGGATAATTCCCGGCTCTGCCGGGACAGGAGATCTCGTTTCCATTTAGATTGCTTCGTCGCCATACTCCTCGCAATGACGCATTTTTTGTCATTGCGAACGCAGTGAAGCAATCTCGGTCATTACGTTTCCATTTAGATTGCCGCGTCACTACGCTCCTCGCAATGATGCATTTTTTGTCATTGCGAACGCAGTAAAGCAATCTCTTCTCCTTTCCCGTCATTGCGAGGGCTGAAAGCCCGAAGCAATCTCCTCCTATTTCTTTTCCAGTGATATTACCGCGTCGCTCCGCTCCTCGCAATGACGGGTGATGATGAGCTTCGCAATGACATCCTGTCTAATTCGGGTGCACCGGTTTTGTATGACGCTTAAAAAGCGTAAATTTACGGGCTGTAACGGGTAAAGACCATAGGAGGATCTTGTGGGGCTGGCTTCTGGCCGGGCTCCTGCTGTTCCCGTATGCGGGCCAGACGGTCCACCTGTGGCAGCATACGGGCCTTTGCCATACGGCCGACTGTTGCCACGGCCACGAACAGCACCCTGCGGACGAACAGCACCCTGCGGACGAACAGGACCCTGCGGACGAACACGACCCGGATACCTGTCCGGTTTGCCGTTTCCATCTCGCCCCGTTCGTTGGCACGGTCCCGGTCGTCGTGACGTTTGTCCCCGTCCCCGCAGATTACCGGTTCGTCGAACCCGTGCGGCCGCAGTTCTCCGGCCATCCGGTTCGGCCCGGTTCCCGGGGCCCTCCCCCGTGGTGTGATGTCTCTTAAGGTTCCGGCACAGCCGGTATTATTCCAACCGAAAACGATCGTAATAAATTATGCAGTTCCGCAATATAGCGGGAATACTGCTGGCGCTTGTTTGGCCGCCCGGTCCCGGTGCGTCCGCACAGCAGGCCGACAGCCTGCGGCAGGTCGACATCGACGGGGTTACCGTCCAGACTACCTTTGCCGCCCGGCAGCGGTTATCGTCGCCGCTGGGTATCGAAGTGGCAGACAGCGGATTCCTGCGCGAATATTTCACGGGCAACCTCGTTCAGGCGCTGGGGCATATCCCGGGCGTCCGTTCCATGGATATCGGGTCGGGCTTCTCGAAACCGGTGATCCGGGGTATGGGCTTCAACCGTATTGCCGTACTGGAGAACGGCGTCAAGCAGGAAGGCCAGCAGTGGGGCGCGGACCACGGGCTGGAGATGGATGCTTTCAATGCCGGGCGGGTGGTGGTGCGCAAGGGCCCCTCGTCGCTCATGTACGGGAGCGACGCGATGGGCGGCGCGATCGAGGTCCTGCCGGCGCCTCCGCCCGCCGGGGACGGCTGGTTCGGCGAGGCGGTGCTGTTCGGCAAGTCGGTCAACGGGACGGTGGCCGCCTCCCTTATGGCAGGGATGAAACAGGGCCGGTGGCACGTGCGGGCGCGCTACAGCGAACAGCACTTCGGGGATTACCGCGTGCCCACGGATACCGTGGTCTACCTGACCCGCAAGATCCCCGTGCACGGAGGCCGGCTGAAAAATACGGCCGGGTACGAACGGGACGCATCCCTGCTTGCCGAATACCGGGCCGCCCGCTACTATATGAGTTATGCGGTGAGCAACGCCTACCAGAAGACCGGGTTCTTTCCCGGGGCGCACGGCATCCCCGACCTCTCGGTATTGGAACACGACGGGAGCTACCGGAACATCGAACTGCCCTACAATACGGTGAACCACCTGAAATTCACCACCCGCCAGCAGTATTCGTGGAAGCGGTGGATAGCCTCGCTCGATCTGGGGTACCAGAACAACCGCCGCTATGAGATGAGCCGCTTCCATACCCATTACCCCGACCAGCCCGCGCCGGAACGTGACCCGGACAGGGAGTTGTTCTTCGACCTGCATACTTTGAGCGCCACCGTCCGGGCGCGCTGTTTCGGCCCCTCCGGCCGGGAACATACCCTCGGGCTGGACGTGCAGTACCAGGATAACCGCATCGGGGGCTATTCGTTCCTCCTGCCGGAATATACCCGGCTGACGGCCGGGATCTACTGGATAGCCACGTGGAACGTTTCGCGGCAGTTCACCCTAACGGGCGGGGTGCGTTACGACTACGGCAGGGTAAACATATCCGTATTCGAGGACGGTTACCTGGCCGAATACCTGTTGCAGGCGGGATATCCGGCCGGGACCGTGGACAGCTACCGGTGGAGAAGCTACGCCGTGGATAAGACGTTCGGCGACGTGTCGGCTTCGGCGGGTTTCATATGGACCCCGGCGCAGGCCCACACGGTGAAGTTCAACGTCGGGCGCAGTTTCCGGCTGCCCGGCGCGAACGAACTGGCCTCCAACGGCGTCCACCACGCCACGTTCAGGCACGAGCGGGGCGACCCGGGCCTCGGGTCGGAAAAAGGCTGGCAGGCGGACGCAGGCTATGGGTTCGATAACGGCGTGATATCCATCCAGGTGTCGCCGTTCGCAAGCCTCTACAATAACTATATCTACCTGCGCCCCACGGGCGAGTGGTCGCTGCTGCCCCACTCCGGGCAGGTGTACGCCTATACCGGGGTGAGGGCGCTGTTCGCCGGGGCGGAGCTTTCGGTGGAGTTTCCCCTGCCGGGAGGGTTCGGCTACTCGTTTACGGGCGATTACGTCTATACCCGCAACAGGGACGACCGGATACCGGTCTCCTTTTCCCCGCCCCCGGCCATGCGCAACACCCTGTCATGGAGAGCAGGGCGTTACGGCGCCTATGTCGAGATGCACACCATCGCGCGGCAGGACCGCGTAGCCCGCAACGAAGCCCCGACACCCGGGGCCAACCTCTTGAATGCCGGGGCTTCGCTCGATCTGACGGTCGGCAGGCAACCGGTAGAGATCACCCTTTTGTGCGGCAATATACTTGACCGCAAATATTACAACCATTTGAGCTTCTACCGGCATGTGGAGATACCCGAGCCGGGCAGGAATTTCCAGCTGACGATAAAAATACCTTTTAAAACGAGTACGAGATGAAAACCGATCTTTTTATATCCATAACCGTCGCATTGACATTTGCACTTTTCTCATGCAGTGATAACGACGGGGACACCACCCCGCCGGCCGTCAACGTTATTTCCCCGTCGGACGGGGCCCGTATCACGGTCGGCACCGACCTTTACGTCCATGCCCGGTTCTCGGACAAAGAAATGCTTGCATCCTACACGATAGAGATACACGACAATTCTGACAACCACCACCATACCCGGGACGGAGGTACCAGCTATTTTTATTACCAACAGGGCTGGGAGATCGCGGGCGAAAAAGATAAGACCGTGGAGCATTATATCCCGGTCCCGGAGGATGCAATCTCGGGAGAATACCACCTTGTGGTATGGTGCTTCGACGCGTCGGGTAACGAGACTGTCGTTGCCCGGGACCTGCTCCTTGTGGAAGCGGAATAGGGGCCGCTTACGGCCACTCTATTTCCCGTTCGGTGGAAAACAAGGCGCTGACGAGGGTGAAGTATTCAGGCAGTACGAGCCTGTCGCTCCATTTCATCTCTATCCCGAGCAGCTGCGATGCCGTCCGGGCCACATCGAATCCGTAGGCCTCGATGGAGGAGCGGGCGCTCTCCGGCCGGATGCACGGTTTGCCGGTGCGCCGGGTGCAATCCTCTTTGCGGCACAAAAAACAACTGCCGGCAAAGAACGCCCGGCTGCCGGGGTACCGCTTCTCCAGTTCCAACAGGCGCCAGTCTATGTCCCGGCGGGCCCGGGCCATCACCTCATACGACAGCTCTTTCTGGTGCGCGGCGTTTTGCGGACTGTGCCGCACCTTTTCGTCGAGTAAGGTCCGGGTGCCGACAATATGGACCCAGTCCAGCCCGCGTAACATATCCATGCAGTCGAAGCCGTACGGCGGACAAACCCATACCGTGCCGTAGTTTTCGCAGCTGCGACAGTAACCTATAAAGCGTTCACGGTCATGGAAATGCCGGATATACTCTCCGGCATCCGTGGTTTTGATAACGGTCTCGGTGGTGAACACTCCCTTTTAGAGTCGGGCAGGTTTGAGCGACGGAACCCGCCTCTGCACCAGCTCGAAACCGCCGAACATAACGGTGCAGTAGAACAGGTCGCCCATGAGGGTGTTCTTTAAGAACGGTATCCCGGCCGTGTAGCACATCAAGAGTCCGTGCAGGTCTTTGGTGTACATCGGGTAGCTTACCCATGCCCCGAAATTGGAGACGGCAAAGAATATCACCGAGGCGGCAAGCGAAGCTGCGAGTACCCGGCCGGCGGTCACCCTTTTAAGGACGAGCTCCCCGCCAAGGACCATAAGCGCCATGGCCCCGTAAGTGAAACAGGCTCCGGGGTGCATCCATACGAACCCGTCGAAATAATGGACATACATGGTGTTGTTTATCAGCAGGTCGCTCATGTACATGGCCGCTACCTGTATCAGGTAGGCCAGCGACCGCCTGGAATAATATGCGGCGCCGAAAAGCGCCATAGCCCCGACGGGAGCGAAATTGGCCGGATGGGGTATCAGCCTGCTGACGGCCGCCAGCAGGATAATCAGCCCCAATACGGTGTAGCGCAGTCGTATCTTTTTCATAATGGTTAATGTTTTAAAAGGATCAGCGGCCGCCGCCGTTTAAAAGTTATGGCAAAACCGTTGCGGGCGGCGGCCGCTAAATCGCTTTTTATTCGATGGTCTATTTTTGCTTGATCATATTGTAGTCCCGCAAGCCGAATACTTCGGTGGACACCTCCCCGAGCCAGCCGGCCTTGGCCTGTACCCCGGTCTGCACCTTGACGAAATCGATGTATTTCAGGTGCACCGGGTTGCCGTTGCGGTCTACCGCGTCGCTTATACGGAAGTGGTTCGGGCTGACCCCGGCCTGCAGGTTCTCATCGTCCGTGAGCCGGTCCTGCCCGTAATTGTCGGCATATCCCCAGTCGAAAGAGCCGAGGTACCAATTGGCCCCGAGCAGTACGGTGCGGTCCTCGAGGCGGGTACCCCGCAGGGTATAGGAATCGGTCGTTATCCAGCCGGGATATAATGGCTGGCTATGGTACCGGTTAGCATCTACCGTGCCCTGGTTTCCGAGGTTATCCACCCAGATACACGGCATTCCGTCGGCCTCTTCTGGTTTGTAATAGGTGACCGTATAATCGTAAACGGTGCCCGGCAGGCGGTGTTCGCTGCCCTTGAGTTCGTACCACGTATCGTCGGGTTCGCCGTTGCCGTTCTCGTCCTGCATCACCCAGACGATACCCGGTTCGGACGAACCGTCGAACGCGTTGCCGAGTAACTGCAGGTTGTAGCCGCCGTCGTTTATTATGCTATGGTCGAATTTCACGACGATATAGCCACCGAAAGCCCCGAGCGAAACGTACTCGCGGTCGTTGATCCTTTGGAGGGCCAGATCACAGGCTTGCTGCATATCGGCCGGGGTCCCGCTTAGTGTCCCGGGATAGCTGTTGACATACTGTCCCGGGGCGGGACGGAACTCCAGGACTTCCGTTGCATCCGTGCTGCTACTCGCGGTTATATCCCGCCGGTAGCCGTCTTCGTTGTCGTAGACGTTGACCGTGAACGTTTCCGTTAAAGCGAGGTACTCGTTTTGCATGGTCGCCGCCAGCAGGTATATGCCCGGCGCGGAGGGGGTAAAAGAGAAACCGGGAGAGGTGGCCCTCTGGGCTTCGGTCCCGTTCACCTGCCATACATAAGTGGCGTCGAACGCGTTGGAGACCGATACCGGGGAGAGCACTATGGTACGGCCGGCCGTCATGTTATACTCCAGCGCTTCCCATTCCCATGTGAACGGCATATCCCCCGCTTCGCGCACGCTGATGCCGAACTGCACTTCGTGCGAGCCGTCCTCGTTCTCGGCACGGAACCTCACGGTATATTCACCTACCCGGTCAGAGGTGAAGATATAGTCTTTGGTGGACGCCGCTTTTTCATCATCGACATACCATGCGAAAGTCGCCTGTCCATCGTTTTGCACTACGGGTGTGAACTCCCGTGACGTTCCCGCTTGCAGGATGAACCCGCCCTCGGGCACGGCCATCGAGATCAGCGGCAGCTGCTTTTCCACAACGTCGATACGCACCTCCTCGAGCACCGTATCGTAAGGGTTCGTGACCTCGAACGCCAGGAAAAATTCCCCCGTGTCCTGGGAATTGAACAGGTAGGTTTGCTCCCGGCCTACCGTAACGCCGTTCATCAGCCAGCGGTAGGTGGCGTTCTGGTTATTGATAACTTCCGGTTCCAGCAAGAGGTCCCGGTTTACCTTGACCGTGTAAACATGGCTGTCGGAATCGAAGACGATGACCGGCGCGCCGGACGTTTCGACGATCTCTTTGGAATCGTTGCAGGCACCCAGGAAAAGCATCCCGGCCGCCGCTAACGCCCTGCCGATCGAAACTGTGGTTTTCATATTCCGGGGATATTTTAATATCCCGTATTACTCCGGAACCCGGAGCATTACGGGATAACAGGTGATTACTCGTTGTCGTAGAACCTTACGGCTACGTTGTCGAACGCGAAGTAGGCAGGCCGCGCCCAGCCGTACTGGTTATAGCCGTCCGCCGACCCTTCCATATTGAATTCGATCCGGTGGACCTTACCCAGGGCCGAAAGGTCCCACGGCTGCCAGTCGACCACCGGACCGTTGGCGCCGTTGGCGATCTCGAACGGCTGGACGGCTGCCGATACGGGGGTGCCGGCAGAGTCAAACCCGATAGCCGTGATGTTGACATACCCGGTCGGGGGCAATGCGGGACAATATGCGTCGCCATTGAGGACGTTGTTCGCGAAATAGGTCGTGGAGGTTACGTACATATGGTCCACTACCCGTTCTTTCCCGTCTTTGAAATAAATTCCGGGCAGCGTTCCGGGGGCGGTCGGGTAACCGTCGGGATAACCGGTGGCGACGGAGAAATTGACGGAGTTGTCGAAGCCGGTCGCATCGACAATCGAGAGTTGCGTATCGAAGCCTCCCTGTGTAATGTCCGAAAGATGGTAATCGGAAAGGGCGATACCGCCGTTCCAGAATACGGTACTTCCCCATGAGGTGACCAGCTCGGATGCCAGTTCGGTGTTGCGCTCGTCGTACCAGTGGTAATCCACGTTCGAATAATCCCCGTAAAGGAGCGGACCTCCGTATTGCGGGGAGTCGATCAGCGAGGTCCAGTAGCCCCTGCCGTCGGTGGATTCCCACGAACCGTTGTAGTCGTCGTCCTCGAAAGTAAGGCAGGCCAGCCCGTAGTCCCGGTCGTCGGCGTATACGTTTAGCTTTACCAGCAGGGTACCGTCATGTCCGTTAACCGTTACGGTGATAGTGCCGCCCGCCGCGGCCGGGAATAGCGAGACCAAAGCCTGGCCGGGTGCGGTAACGGATATGGTTCCGGTTTCCCCGTTGGGATCGAGCTCGAGGGAAGTCGTCCAGAAATCCGGCCGGTCGGTCACCGAAGCGGACGACACTCCCTGCATCGTGATACCGAACGTACGGGTCGATTCGTATTTGAAGTGTTCCCGTTTGCGGGCGTCAATCACGAATTCGGCCGTGGACATTTTGGGCAGGCGGAACACGGTGCCGTCGGCCATGTGGAACGTCACGTAATAGTAGCCGTTCTCGACCAGTTCGAACATCGATTCGCCCCCCTTGGCCATTATGTAATTGCCGGCGCCGTCGGTGATATATTCCTCACCGGAGCCGTAATCCACCATCCAGTAGCCCGCGTCGTCTATGCTCAACACGGGCGTAGTGCCGGATACGGGCAGGTAATTGCCGCTGCCGTCTTCGAGCGGGCTGGCCATCCCGTCCACGATATAGGCCCAGTAGTAGACCCCGTCTATTTCCGTGGTACCCAGAATAGGAGCGGCAGTACCGTGGTATATCTCCAGGGTTTCGCCGTTGCTTAGCGTCAGTACATATCCGTTGCCGCCGTTAAGGGCTGAAAAATCGGTTATGAAAGACCCGCTGTCGATGGCCTTTAGAAGGGTTTGGAGGGAGGTGACCTCGGTGTTCATCTGGCCGACCGTCTGCTCGAGGGTCTTTAGGCGGCTGTCCAGGTCGTCCACCTTGTCCCAAAGGTCTCCGTCGTCGTATTTGCATCCGGTAAAGGCCACGGCGGCCGTCATGATAAGGGTAAAGATCTTTTTCATTTTACAGTATGTTTTGAAAAGTTTGCCGAACGCCTGACGGCCAAACTTTTACATACCGTACCCGCGCGGGGACCGTGCCCCGTACATGAAAAGGGAAAGCCATGCAAAACTTTATCATTCGACCGTAATCAAGTTTAACCTCGGACCGTGGCCGAACATGTGAAGAGCTGGAAGCGGCGGAGAAAGAAGCGGAGGGAAGAAAACTCCCGTGCCCGGTAACCGTCGATCCGTGTCCCATTCACCGTGGGCCGAAATCCGAAACGTACCAGGCAGGTCTTCTGACTTGTCCCGGGCCGGCGCCTTCCCATTCCCTGCGGAACAGTGGCACAGATTGCCGAACCCTTTTTGCCCGGAGCGGGCAGGAACTTACAGCAGCGGGAACTGTTGCCGATTTGCACGGCATTCCCTTTTAATCCCGGCCGCACCTTTCACGGGCGGCCTGTGGAACCTGTACGGGGACAAATGTAAGCCATTGCCGTCAAACCGCAAAATTTTTTTCACTCCACCAGGTATAACTCCCTGACCTGCCCGCGGTGGATCGTTACCGGGTCGAACCGCCGGCGGTCGGGACTCTCCAGCCGCAGGGTGTCCCGCGGGCCACGGCGCACGATGCGCAGTGCGATGAAACTTGCAGTGATTATGAAATACGCCCGGCCGTAGATCACCGGGTCCTCAGGAGCGCATCGGCGCAAAAGCAGAACGGAGCCGGGGCGGTAGAGCGGGGAGAGTTCGTCCGTTAAGCACTGCACGGCGAAGTCGGCGTCGGGAACCAATTCGGTTGAGAACCAGAGGTTTTTATCCGGCTCCTGCGGAGGGCGGACCACCGGGAAACGGGCATAGTAAGCAATGGCTTTTACCTGGCTGAGGACCGAAACTTCCTCTTCACCGCGGACCATCGGTCCCTCGCCCGTCAGCAGCCATCCCATTTCTATCTCCGGGAAGCGGCTGCAGATACGGACGGCAAGGTCGCGGCTGATGCCGTTGTGACCGCGCTTTATCTGGTAGAGGTTCTCGCAGCGGTTCAGGCCCAGCTCACGGGCGAATGCGGCGATGGACGGATAATTATAACGGGCGATGATGTGGCATATCCGGTCCCATTCGGGGTTGGATCGGTTTGTCATGGCTGGTTGGGTTTGAGGTGGATACCGGCCCTGCGCATATTGATAAAAAGAGAGCGCAGGAACAACACCCAACCTGTTGGCCTTCGGAGCCTAACCTGGTATGTTGTCCTGCGCCCAGGGACAGCCCCGGTCCGCAAAGGTCCGGGGCATACCCGTGGGTTTCAACAACTTTTACACCAGGTAAAACCTATCTTACGATAGTCCGAAGTTTACAGGTTGGTCTAAAGGTCGTTTACCCTTATTATGTTTTCGCTCCCGCCTTTAAGACGAATTGCAATGTTTCCACAAAGATAGCATAGTTAATAAATGTTTGATCATAATGCATGACTTTCATTGAGCACGGCAATGCCGTGTACAAAGATATGCCTTTTTGATTATTTCGTGATGTTATAATAAGACCTAATGAGAACGAATATAGACTGGCAGATAATAGAGAATGTTAAGATGTTGAGGAAAGAGCGGCAGATTTCCCAGCGTGTGCTGGCAGATATAATCGGGACCTCATACGGTTTTGTAGGGGATGTTGAGAATCCTAAATCTTACTGTAAATATTCGGCATACCACTTATATCTTATTGCAAAATATTTCGAGTGCGAATTTGCCGACCTGTTTCCGCCGATAGACCGGCTCGAGCCTTAAAGGGATACAATATGATAACGGATCTGGATAGGGAAATAATCGAACGGGTGCGGGCGCTCCGGCAAAAGGAAAAGATCACCCAACGCGGGTTAGGTGAGATCATAGGTACATCCCATAACTTTATAACACAGGTCGAAAACTCTAAATCCCAATGTAAATATTCAGCCCGGCATCTGTAGCTGATCGCCAAATATGTCAGCTGTCCCATTGCAGACCTTTACCCGCCCATCGACCCGCTGGCCCCGTAAATTGGAATGGTTTGAAAACCGACACAGACAAAATAATTATTAACAATATCAAATCCTTGCGTATTCGTAAGGATTACACCCAGGGTATGCTGGCCGAAGTAATCGGTACTTCTTCCGGATTTATCGGACAGATCGAGAGCGAGCTATGCGACTCCAAATATTCGGCTTACCAGATATATCTGATCGCCGAGGAATTCCGGTGTCCCGTGTCGGATATTTACCCGCCGGTAAAAAGCATCGAGAACTTATAAATGGATATAGACCGGATAATTATCGAGAACGTGAAAATTTTCAGGCAGGAACGCGATATTTCCCAACGGGTTCTTGCTGAAATTATCGGTACGTCGAGAGGATTCGTTTCCCAGGTCGAAAGCCCGAAATCCGAATGCCGTTACTCGGCCCGGCAATTGTACGTTATAGCAAAATATTTCGGTTGCCAGGTTTCCGATCTTTTTCCGCCTATCGACCCGCTGGCACCGTAATGAGAACCGAAATAGACTGGCAGATAATACAAAATGTTAAACGCAGGCGCAAGGAATTAAATATATCCCAGCGCAAGTTAGCCATTATCATAGGGACCAATTACAGTTTCGTCTGGAAAGTAGAAAATGAAAAATACGATTGTAAATATTCCGCTTACCAACTTTACCTGATCGCCGAAGATTTCGACTGGGAGGTCTCGGATCTATTCCCTCCCGTAAATAAAAGATGAGTCGTTTCAAAAAAGATATTTTTCGTTATGAAATCCCGAATAGATTTACATATTATTCAGGAGGTTAAGCGGCGGAGAAAGCAGAAAAATATTTCACAGCGTTTATTAGCCGAACTTATCGGAACGGACCATAGTTTTATCACACGGGTTGAAAACACCTCGCATCCGAGCAAATATTCCATCACCCAATTCTATTTCATTGCGGACTTTTTGGAATGTAATATTGGCGACCTCTGTCCTCCACCTAACTTTTATAAACCCGATCTTGATTCTCCCTTAATCGGATTTGGCCGGGATAAATAAAATGAGAACGGATATAGACATCCAAATAATCACCAATGTCAAGGCATTGAGGAAAGAAAGGGAAATCTCCCAGCGGACTTTGGCGGAAATTATCGGGACCTCCCACGGCTTCGTTGCCGAAGTAGAGACCTTGAAGACTCAAAGTAAATATTCGGCGTATCATATTTACCTTATCGTAAAATATTTCGGCTGCAGCCTATACGATATCTACCCGCCCATCGACCCGTTGGCCCCGTGACGGGTTAAAGCCCTGAAATCGTATATTAGAAAATACGGGCCTGATCATATTTAGGCCGGGTTGCGGTATTAATATACAGGCAAATAATTGCTATATTTGTCGTTTAAAATTTTGAAAATTACACTTCAACCCCATCGCTTATATGGAAACCACTAACAAGCAAAAGGTACTGGTGACGGGCGGGGCCGGATTCATAGGGGCCAATCTGTGCGACGCTTTGCTGGAGAAAGGGTACCGGGTCGTCTGCCTGGATAATTTCTCGACCGGGAAGATAGAAAACATTAAACACCTGTTCGATAACGGGGATTTTAGCCTTACGGTAGGTGACATCCGCAACTATGCCGATTGCGAAAAAGCCCTCGACGGAGTCGACTTCATTCTTCACCAGGCGGCACTGGGATCCGTTCCCCGGTCTATAAAAGATCCGGTAACCAGCAACGAAGTCAACGTTTCGGGGTTCCTCAATATGCTTGCCGCTGCCAAAGAAGCTGGAATTAAGCGTTTTGTCTATGCGGCGAGCTCCTCGACTTACGGAGACTCGGAGAGCCTGCCGAAGATCGAGGATGTTATCGGCAAACCTTTATCCCCGTATGCCGTAACCAAATATGTGAATGAATTGTATGCCGATGTTTTCAGCAAAACATACGGGATCGAGTGTATCGGGCTGCGGTATTTCAATGTCTTCGGCCGCAGGCAGGACCCTAACGGCGCCTATGCGGCCGTAATTCCGCTCTTTATCAAGAAATTCATGGGCCACGTATCCCCTGTGATCAACGGGGACGGGAACTATTCACGGGATTTTACATACATCGAGAACGTTGTACAGGCCAATCTACTGGCTATGACAACAGAGAACCCGGCGGCGATAAATACGGTTTACAATATCGCTTACGGGGAACGTAATACGTTGAACCAGTTAGCGGCCTCCCTTAAAGAATTGTTGTCGCGGTTCGACCCGCAAATAGCTTCGGTGAATGTCATCCACGGTGATTACCGGGTAGGGGACATCCCGCATTCGCTGGCCTCGATAGATAAGGCGAAAAAACTATTGGGATACGATCCCCGGTATTCGATGAGAGAGGGGCTGGAAAAGTCCGTGGAGTGGTATTGGGAAAATTATTCATAACCGATAATAAAATAAAGTTTATGGAGAATGTTAAAATAGCCGTTATCGGGCTGGGTTATGTGGGCCTGCCGCTGGCAAGGTTGTTTGCCACTAAATATCCCGTTGTCGGGTTCGATATCAACCGAAGGCGAATATCCGAGATCGAGAGCGGCAGGGATTCGACCCTCGAGGTGGAGGATGAAAAACTGCAGGCCGTCCTGCGGAAAACCCCGGCTTTCGCCGAAGTCGGCCTGAAAGTCTCCTCCAGTATGGAGGATATCAGGGAGGCCAATTTTTATGTCGTTACGGTTCCCACGCCGGTGGATAAATACAACCGTCCCGACCTGACCCCGCTGGTAAAAGCAAGCGAGACGGTCGGTAAGGTAATTTCCCGTGGGGATATAGTGGTTTACGAATCCACGGTTTATCCCGGCGCTACGGAAGAAGATTGCCTGCCGGTGGTGGAACGGGTGTCGGGATTGAAATACAATGTGGATTTCTATGCCGGCTACTCCCCGGAAAGGATAAATCCGGGCGATAAGGAACATACCGTCGAGAAGATAAAGAAAGTTACTTCCGGGTCCACCCCCCAAATCGGTGAAAAGATCGACAAAATCTACTCGTCGGTAATTACGGCCGGGACCCATCTTGCCCCGGCGATCAAGGTGGCCGAAGCCGCAAAGGTTATCGAGAATTCCCAAAGGGATATCAACATTGCGTTCGTAAACGAACTCAAGAAGATATTCGACCGGATGGGTATAGACACTAACGCCGTGCTGGCGGCGGCCGGTACCAAATGGAACTTCCTCCCCTTTAAACCGGGACTTGTCGGCGGACACTGTATCGGTGTAGATCCTTATTACCTGGCCCAGAAAGCGCAGGAATACGGATATAATCCGGAGATAATACTTGCCGGCCGGAGGCTGAACGACGGAATGGGGGAATATATCGCGATGGAGGTGGTAAAGAAAATGATACAGCGGGGGTCCCGGGTAAAAGATTCCAGGCTGCTGATATTGGGTATAACGTTCAAGGAAGATTGTCCCGATATCCGCAATACGAAAGTAGTCGATGTGATCAGGGCGCTGGGGGACTTTTCGATCGATGTTACGGTTTACGACCCGTGGGCGAACCCCGAGGAGGTTAAACATGAATACGGGATCGAGCTTACGCAGCAGATCACCGGACAAAAATTCGACGCGGTGATACTGGCAGTGGCACATAAGGAGTTCCTGCAGTTGGATATCGACTCACTGCTGGCCGAAGACTCAGTGGTTTACGACTTTAAAGGGATCCTGAAATAACAGATATCGTTGAAGAAACAGGATTGGTAAGGAGAATTTGAATTTACCGGATGACAAGTGTTGAAAATCATAGCCAAACACAGAGGAATCTTATATTCAATATAATAGCTCTTGTCGCCAATATCCTGATCGGGATTATTTACACTCCGTACCTGGTCCGGCAATTAGGGATTGTTGCATACGGTATCCTGCCTCTGGTGGTGGTGATAAACCAATACATTAGTGTGGTCACCGGGTCTTTGACCAGTTCTCTGACCCGGTTCTACAGTATAGCTTTGCAGCAAGGAAAGAACGACGAAGCATCCAGGTGCATAAGTACGGCACTTATGGTAATATTTATCCTTTTTATCGTTCTTGCCGTTCCCTTGTATTTTGTGATCTCCCGGGTCGATAAAATTTTTACTATTCCGCCCGAACTTGTTGAGCAGGCCCGGACCCTTTTTGTTTTCACTATATCCGGTTTCTTTATTTCCTTGATCTCCAGTGTGCTTAATATAACGATGTATGCCCGCAACCGGCTGGACCAGATGAATATAATAAAAATAATACGGCTCTCTCTCAAGCTGGGTTTAGTGGTATTGTTTTTTACGATGCTCGGGGAGGAGGTGGTCTATGTGGGGTATGCAAATTTACTGACCGAGGTCATAGTCCTTATAATCAGTTTCTCACTATTCCGGTTGCTTACTTCCGATAAGGTAAAGATAAATTTCAAGAAATTCGATAAGGCTATCCTTTTATCCATGCTCGGGATGACCACTTGGGTCATCCTGGTTCAGATCGGGGATACGGGACTTTACCGTATCGATAATTTTGTTGTTAATGTTTTTTGGTCCACTACCGAATCCGGTATACTCGGGGCTTTCTCGGAGTTGGGGACATATATGATGACTTCGCTGGCAGTGATCAGTACCATATTCGGCCCGTTGATATTAATGGCGTATTCCAAAGGCAAACATGACGAGGTTGTGAAGATGGCGGTTGACCGTTCTTTTATGGTCGGTGTTCTTGCTGCCGTAGCAACGGGCCTTATTATCGGTTTCGCCAAACAAGTATCGGTCTTGTGGCTCGGTGAGGGTTTCGAGGTCTTCCATATATGGTTGATATTGAAAGTTCTTATAATTCCTTTTTATACCTCATCGGGGGTTTTCGCATTTATTTACAGGGCCTGGAACAAGGTGAAGATACCGGCAGTAATATGTCTCGTATTGGGCGGGATAAACCTCTCCATTGCGATACTGGTTGCAAGGTTAATGTCCCCGAGTTATACGGCGATTATGATAATACTGATAAGCGGTACCGTATTGGGAATAACACAAAGTTACATAATGAACGGGTGGTATGTATCCACTATTTATCCCGAGATGAAATTACCGGTGCTGAGAAATTTTTTCCTTATCGCAGGGGTAATGGCAGTGGTCTCTTTATTTTCGTACCTTGTGAATTTATTGTTTCCATATGACGGTTTCCCGAGATTTCTGGTAGTCGGTATGGTTGTAGCCCTGATATCTTTCTCTTTAACTTTCCGTTTTGTTTTTGCAAAGGAGCAAAGGGATTATTTATTCTCATTGATCAAACTGCGGCGGTAGCAGCCGGAGGAATTAAATTCCGAGCGATGGAAATATCCGTTATAATACCGGTTTACAATGTCGAAAAATATATCGAAAGATGTATCCGGTCCATACTCGACCAGACGTTTCAGGATTTCGAGGTGATTCTGGTAAATGACGGTAGTACGGATAGGTCCATGGAGATCGTCGAAAAATTCGCACGGGTTGATAACAGGTTCGTAATTCTGCATAACCCCAAAAATATGGGGTTGATGTGGACCCGGAAAGTCGGGTATGATAAAGCTAAGGGAAAATATTTCGTTTTCTGTGACAGCGACGATTATCTGCCATCGAATTCTTTGGAAAAATTATATAATGTAATAACCGATTCCCGGGCTTCGATTGTCGCCGGTGGAGTACAATATGTTTCCGACAAAAAACAGTTAGCTAAAAGATATAATAAGCTTTCTTACGGTTCGGATTCAGAGGCAGTATATAAATCGTTGTTGACCGGGGAACTGTTGCATAATCTGTGGGGTAAAATATTTGACCGTAAGCTTTTCGATCAGCCCTTAGATACCTTTGAAGGCATTACGAACGGAGAAGACGGTATTGTTTTTTACCAATTGGGTTCCAGGATAGAAAATATCATTACTGTCGAGGAAATTATTTATTACTATTATATAAATGCCGGTTCGGCGACCAGGCAGCGATTATCCGATAAAGCGCTTGCCCAAAAACTTTTTTCCTATCGGTATATTTCGGATTACCTTAAATCGAATTGCTTCGCCCTGTCTGATTATGTGAAATGTTGGGAGATACGAGTATTGGAGGGGCTAAAAATGTCAGGAGTTAAAAAAAAGGAATTGGATTTTTTAGATGTAAAAAGTGTGTCCACTTACAGATCGATAAATTCCTATAAAAAAGGTTGTAAAGGGGCGGTATTATATTTAAAAATAAATAGCACCTTATTCAGACACGTATTACGAAATCTCCAAAAATTTAAGAACTTTTACCGGAAATTTGCAGGATAAACCCGGGAAATAGCCCCGTGATTATATATACAGCGTTTTATGAAAAATACGAATACGTTTAAAGCTATATTCTTCGGGATCAGTCCGGTGCTGAGCCTGCCGATGGTTTTTTACGGGGTATATAAAAAATCACGGTTCTGTATGAACCTGGTCGTAGTTTTATATGGCTTAATGAGTTTCCTGTATGTGCCGTTTTTATCAAATGACAGGGCACGTTATATAGAACGGTATGAAATTTTTTCGGGGGCTTCTTTCGGGGAGTTCCTGGCATATTTGGAATTACGTCCGGATTTCCTGTTCCATTCCTTGATTTACCTGTTTGCGAAATTGGGTATTCCCCTCCAGTTTTTATTGATGGGGATAACCATGTTTACCGTGAGGATGCTTTTTTGGACATTCGAACTGATCACCCAAAGATACGGGATAAGAAATATTTCCAATAATGCGTTCTTCCTCTCCTTTGTCCTAATATTATTGTCAATAGGCTTACAGGATATTTTTTCGGGGATCAGGTTCTATTTCGCGTGTTCTTTCGTATTGGCCGGATTTAATTTCGCTTTTTTCCTGCAGAAAAAACTCAAGGCTTTTTTACTTCTGCTCGTTGCCGCTACCATCCATTTCAGTACGTTCATATTCGTGCCGATCCTGGGAATGCTTTTATTATTCCCGAATGCCAAAAGACTTTACCAGGGGATGCTTATCGGGTCTATCGCTTTTATGTTCGTACCGGAGAGTGTGGTTTACGCGTTGATTAATACTTTGACACCTTTCCAGCAATATACCGGTAAAGTCAGCTTATATACAGAAAATCAAGATTTTATCCAGCGGGGAATAACCGAGGGTTCGCAGAATTATATTTATGTATATCTTTCATCGATTGCCTGGAGCTTCGTAATGTATCCTTATATTTTATTCACCCTAAAACGAAAATCTTTTTTCCGTTATCCGCTTTATCTCATATTATCCATAGTGGACATTTTATATGTATATACGACGATATATTCACGATATATGCTTTTTGTAAGGTTTATATTCGTATTTATGATCATAGACGAATATTTTAGGTATAAAAAGAAAAAAGTTCTATACTTTACCCTCGGTTTTTTGATTATCCATCTGATCATTGAAATAATTAAATTAAGGTATAATATTACGGAAAGCTTTTTCAATAAGGAGATGTTCTCCATGATTTTCACTTTCTTTAAAAGGGTAACTTCCAGGGATTTCTTAATAAATTAACATTGATGAAAACAATATGTATAGTTACCGTGGGTTTGGGAGCAGGTGGAATAGAAAATTACCTGCTGCGCTTTTGTAACTATAAGCACCGGGAATTCAAACGGATTTTTATCTTTTGCCGTGGAGCGCGGACTGGGATACTGGAGACCCAGTTCCTGCAAATACCCAATGTTACTATCGTCCCGCAACGTATACAATATGCCAACCCGTTCGAATTCCTTAAGTTTTTCTTTTTTCTTAAAAAGAACAAAATAGATACCGTATGCGATTTTACAGGCAATATTGCCGGTCCTGTTATTTTAACCGCAAAACTTGCCGGAGTTAATACGCGGATCACGCAGTACCGGGTGGCAAGTAACCGTTTTAAAGGAAATTTCATTAAAAACCTTTATAATGGTATTGCTAACAAAATGGTACGGGCATTTTCCACCCGAATCCTGTCGAACTCTTATGCCGCTTTGGATTATTTTTTCCCAAAAAGGGATAAATCCGATAAAAAATACCAGGTAATATATAATGGACTAGACGTAGATACATTCTTAACCGGTAGCGAAAACCTCAGGAAAGAATTAAGTATACCGCAAGATGCATTCGTTGTGGGGAATACGGCCCGGTTCAATGATGTCAAAAACCACCGGACCATCTTAAAGGTCGCGGGAGAATTGTGCGGTGAGTGCCCGGATCTATATTTTATCCTTTGTGGGAAAGATGTAAGAAATAACCTGGTGGGTCAGATTGATCCCGGTCTGGAATCGCGTATAATTTTATTGGAAGCCCGTACCGATATTATAAAAGTCCTTAATACCCTCGATTGTTTTTATTTCCCATCTTTAATGGAGGGACAGCCGAATGCCCTGATCGAGGCAATGGCCGTCGGACTTCCGTTTGTCGCCTCGAACATTGCACCGATCCTCGAGACGGTTCCTGGCGATATGCATGATCAATTAGTTGATCCTCTGGATTGGGAAGCCGCTTGTGAAAAAATTTTATCTATAAAAGAAAATGCCGAAATGCGGGCGTATTTGGATTGTAGTGAATATGTGAAAAAACGTTTTGACCACAGGGTTCAGTTCCAGCTGTTTTTTGATTGTTTATGATATATAAGGTCCGTTGATATGGCAAAAAAATTATTGGTTGTCGCAGAAGTAGAAATTAACCGGCAAAGAGAGGGGACCCGTAATCATTCCCTGAATACAATATTGAGTAAGTACGGAGATTTTTTCGATGAGGTTCATTATTTGGCTCCGGTGCATGATGACGATACCGAACCTTTCCGCACCGGTAAAGTCACTTACCATCCGATAAAAGGATATTCCAAAAAATTATCGAGAAGATTGCTGTTCCTGTTATTTTTCCCTTTTTATAAGAAAAATATAAAAAAAGTTATTGGGGAAATACAGCCTGACGTGATACAAGTAAGAATACCGGCCTTATTACCACTGATGATATACGGTATAATTAAAAAAGGCAATGTCCCGGTAACGACATATGTTGCCGGAGAGTGGGACAAAGCCGTCGAGGCGAATAATTCAAATATTCCTTTTTCCCGTGCCTTATCAAAAATGCTGTTCCGCCAACAAATAAATATCGTTAAAAATACTGTTCCGGTAACGGCGGGAAATATCCTGAAAGAAAGATTTTCTGAGGTAAACGATTGCCATGCTTATTTTTCGACTACCCATGACACCGTGAACAGGAGGCAGGTTATCTCCTTTCCCGCATACAGGATATTGATGGTTGGTCGTCTGGAGGGTCTTAAGCGCCATGAAGATGCGATCCGGGCCTTGGGGGAGTTAATAAAGGTTTCACCGCAATATAAGCTGACCTTTATGGGCGACGGGGTATTGCGGGAGAAATTAAAGAAAACGGTTGAGGATGCGGGTCTGGAACAAAATGTAGATTTTCTGGGTTTTATTTCCGACAGGGAAAAAATTGAAGATATTTATAAGAACAACGATATATTACTTCATGCCTCTATTTCAGAGGGGTCTCCCAAAGTGCTTCCCGAAGCCATGTCTTTCGGATTATTACCGATAGCCGTCAAGGATGTAGGAAGTATAAATTCTATTATTACAGACGGGATAAATGGTTTTTTGGTGCCCCCTAAAGACCCGGAGGCAATTTATGATACGATAATAAAATATAATTCGCTCGGCCAGCAGGAAGCTGAAAAGATCATAGAAAATTGCTATCGATATGCCGCGGAACATACGATCGGTGCCGAGTTGGTGAAAATGTGGGGATATGTGTTCGAGAGGATCGAAAAGAGGTGACGGTTTATGCGGGTTTTGACTATCATTAACGGTTTCGATACGGGAGGCATTGAAAAAACCCTTCTCGGGTGTCTGCCGGGATTTAAGGCCGAGGGTGTGGTTGTCGACCTTTGTTGTTATAAAGATGCGGGCCCGTTAAGGGCCGAGTATCTTGAACATATATCAACTGTTCACATAATAAAAAAGACCGGCAGTATGATCGCCGATGCGGTACAGCTAAGCAGGATATTACGGAAGAACAGTTACGATTTAGTCCATTCCCGTTTCGGATACAGTTCCGGTGGGTTTGCATTGGCGGCACGGATGCAGGGAATTCCCGTTGCCGTCTCCATTCACAGTTCTTCGACTTCTTTGTTTTCCCATAATACCGGGATTTTCTGGGATATTATCCGTAAGCTACATTCTTCATTACATATTTGGTTTACGAAAAGACTTGCCGACGTGGTTATCGGCCATTCCAAAGCTAACCTTTGCGTTTATGATAGTCAATGGGAGAAGAAAAAACTGTACCGGTTGGTATATAACGGCGTTGATTTCGGTAAGATAAACTGCGGGCCGGACGATTTTATTTTCGATAAAGCATATAACCATATACTGCATACGGGGTCGATGCGGTACCAGAAAAACCATATGTACCTTCTGGAAGTTTTCAAAAACATCCTGAAAACAAGACCCCAAACAAAATTGATTTTGCTCGGGGACGGCCCGCTAAGAGGGGAAATAGAGCAGGCCATAGAAAAGAAAGGACTCCGGGATAAAGTTATCTTAAGGGGTTTAAAAGGGAATGTGGGGTATTACTATAAGAATAGTGACCTTTTCCTTTTCCCGTCACTCATGGAGGGATTCGGTAATGTGCTTATTGAAGCCCAGTATTTTAGCCTGCCGGTTCTTGCTTCCGGGATCGCTCCGCATCGGGAGGCGGTGCATACCGGCCAGCACGATCATTTATTCGATCTTTCTACTTCCCCTGAAGAGGTCGCCGTAATGGCAAATGCCATAATGGACGATCCCGATAAAGGGTATGTGAAAGAGGCGAAAGAGTTTGCCGACGGTTTTTCGATCGGTGAGATGGTTATTAATTTGAAAAACATCTACAGAGGGATGGTGGATGGTAAGGAAACAGATAGATGAAAGAGTTATATATTGTCGTAAATGTCGATCATTTCCTTCTGTCCCACAGGCTTCCGGTTGCCTTGGCGGCCACAAAGGATTATAGGGTCACAATAGTTACCAAAGATACGGGCCACCGGAAAGAGATCGAATCTTACGGATTGAATTTCATCGACATTCCTTTCGAAAGGGCCAATGCCGGGATACTGCACGAATTGAAGTGTCTCTTCAAATTGTATAAAATATACCGAAAAGCACCGGACCCGGTATTACATCATGTAACGATGAAAGCCATCGTTTTCGGCTCGATAGCCGCCCGCCTTGCCGGCAGGAAAAAAGTGGTGAATGCCGTCAGCGGATTCGGGCAAAGCCTCGAACAAACCGGGGGATTCAAAAGTAAGGTCGCCCGTAAAGCCGTACTGTTTTCATTAAAGTATAGAAACAACCGTTTTATTCTACAGAACCAGGATGATATCAGGTTGCTGGAATCGCTGGGGATCACGTCCGCGAAATTCTTGATCAAAGGTTCCGGTGTCGACCTCAATGAATTTTCCTGCCATCCGGAGACTGTCAAAGAAAAAGTCCGGGTCGTTATGTGCGCAAGAATGGTAACGACAAAAGGTGTTGTGGAGTTTATAAATGCAGCTAAAAAGATCAAACCCTTTGTCGGAGAGAAGACCGAATTCATTTTGGCGGGGACATGCGATACGGTTAATCCGAACGGTATCCAAGAAGAAGAACTCAGAAAGATGTTGGACGATCCTTATATTAAATGGCTGGGTCACGTTAAGGATGTTAATAAGCTTCTAAGGGATTCCGATATAGTGGTTTTGCCCTCTTACCGCGAGGGACTTCCGAAGTCTTTGATCGAGGGTTGCGCAGTAGGACGTCCTATAATCACGACTAATACGACCGGGTGTCGGGAATGTGTTATAGAAGATCATAACGGTTATCTGGTTCCTGTGCGGGATGTCGACTTGTTGGCCGACCGGATGAGGGAATTGATCGAGGATAAAGATAAAAGGGCGCAGTTCGGCAGGAACAGCCGTGTGCTTGCGGAAAAACAGTTCTCGATAGAGGATGTGATAGAGGCCCATCTGAAGATATATCATGAAATGGATCCGGATTGATCCATAGGATCTGATATCCGGCCTGCTATTTCTATTTGTCCCCCAATTACAACCCTTTCCCTTTTTCCAGGAAGAGGCCCAGGGCCCGGCGTTTGGGTTCGTCGAGGTGGAAGTCGATATTCTCAGTCAGATAGCTTACGGCGTAAGGTTTTCCGCTATGGCCGTAGTAGGCGACCGCTTCGGGGATATGTGCCGTGCCGTAGCGGAGCGCCTCGCCGAGGGCGTCTATAGCTTCCTCCCGTACCGTGTCGCGCGCGATCCAAACGGCAAAGACGAACGGCAGGCCGGTGAACCGCTGCCAGCAGACGGCTAGGTCGTCGGTATGGCGGAAGCGGCCCTCGTAATCGAAAACTTTGTCCCCGATCAGCAGGAACCCGTCCCCGGGTTGCGCCTGGCCTATCCGGCCGTAATCGTCCAGCGGCAGGAATTCGGGGTCGATATGCCAGAACTCCCTGCACAGTATCTTGACAAGCACTACCGAAGTGCGGGAATGGGCGTCGAGCCATATCCGTTCTATCCCGCCCGGGGGCGAATCGGACATAAGGGTCACCGTCCGTACCGGACCGTTGGCGCCAATGCAGTAGCCGGTAACTATATTGCCGTCCGTTATTTCCGGCAGGGCACCCGTCGGCACGAGCGCTATATCCGCCTCACCAGCGTTATAGGCCGTGACGCACCGGCTTGGCGGCGACAGTATCAGCCCGGCACGCATGTGCCCGGCATGTTCCAGCCCGTAAATGAACGGCACGGTATTCAGGTACGACACGGCCGAGATCCTGCCCGGGTATTCAAACATATCTTTTCGGTTTTAACGGTTGGCTGCCGTGCGCTGAGGCCCGTCAGCGGCGAATTGGATCGCCCCGGTGTAAAGTTATTAAAAAAGGAAGTAATTTTAGGGGGTGGAAACCAGGCACGATACGCGCGCGCGGGATGCGGCTTTCGCGGAGGTGATCCTGCCTTTGCAGGGCGGGGTCTATACTTATGCCGTCCCCGGTGAGCTGGTCCCGCTGGTCGGGGAGGGTAGCCTCGTGGTGGTGCCATTGGGAAGATCGAAGAGGTATACCGGCGTCGTAAAACGGCTGACCGGTGAGCGTCCGCAATACAAAAATATACGGGAGGTCCTGTCCGTACACCGTAATTTCCCGCCCGTGGGCCGCACAATGCTGGCCCTTTGGGAGTGGGTGGCGGAATATTATATGTGCGGGGTGGGAGATGCGATGCGGGTGGCCCTACCGGCGGCCCTCAAACCTGCCGGGTTCAGCGATGTGGAGCTCGATGCCCGTGCATACCGGCCCGCGACGCAGGTCGATATCGCCCTGGGGGACGCCCTCGACGGTATGGACGGCCTTAACGAGGCGTTCGAGAAATTGCGGAGGCGCGGACCCAAAATGTATGAGGCCCTTGTGGGTATCGTAGCGGCTTTGGGAGAGGCCGACCCTTTTACTGCCTCCGTGCCACGAGGAAGCCTCGGGATCGACCCGGTGGTTATCGGCCGCCTGGAA
The DNA here is from genome assembly GCA_021201825.1 of Alistipes sp. Lineage (GTDB taxonomy): Bacteria > Bacteroidota > Bacteroidia > Bacteroidales > Rikenellaceae > WRDF01. The sequence continues at coordinate 15,335 of JAJQED010000018.1, read as the reverse complement.
AAGAAAGGGCTGGTACGGCGGCTGACCACGGACGTTCCTCCCGGAGGACAGGTCGTCCCCGAACCGGTTGCGGAAAACCTCCTGCCGACCCTTAGCAAGGTGCAGGCGGAGGCGGTGAGCCGGATCGACGCCGCTTTCGAAAATACGGCGACCGTACTGCTGCACGGGGTTACCGGGAGCGGTAAGACCGAAATTTATATCCGGCTTATCGCCCGGCAGCTGGCCGCCGGAAAGGATGTGCTCTACCTGCTCCCCGAAATAGCCATGACCGCCCAGACGGTGGCCCGGCTCCGCCGTTTCTTCGGCGACCGGGTGATCCCCTACCACTCCAGTTACCCCGTGCGGCGAAAGACGGAGAACTTTATCCGGGCCTCGTCGTCGTCCGGCGGGACGCTTATCGTAGGGGCGCGGTCGGCGGTCTTCCTGCCCGGCGAAAAACTCGGGCTGGTGATCGTAGACGAGGAACACGACCCCAGCTATAAGAACCACGAATCCGCTCCGCGGTACAATGCCCGGGATACGGCCGTTGTGCTGGCGGGGATGTCCGGGGCCAAAACGTTGCTCGGCAGTGCCACGCCGTCGCTCGAAAGCTATGCGAACGCGATGGCGGGTAAGTACGGGTATGTCTACGTGGGCGAGCGGTTCGGCGGGACCCCCATGCCGGATATAGTGGTGTCGGACACCGTCGCCGCATCGAAACGCGGCGAACGCGAAACCCATTTCAATAAACTGACGCTCGATAACCTTTCGGACGCCCTTGCCAACGGGCGGCAGGCCATGCTGTTCCAGAACCGGCGCGGGTTCTCGCCTTTTGTGGAGTGTACACGGTGCGGGTGGACGGCATCGTGCCCCAACTGCAACGTGACCCTTACGTACCATAAATCGGAGGCAAGCCTGCGGTGTCACTACTGCGGATACGGGCAGGGGATGCCCGCCGCCTGTCCCGGGTGCGGGCAAAAGGCGGTGCAACCCCGGGGGTTCGGCACCGAAAAAGTGGAAGAGGAGCTGGCCGCCCTGTTTCCCGGGGCGGTGATCGAGCGGCTGGACCGGGACACGGCCACTTCCGAAAAGCGCTTCTCGGCCATCATCCGCTCGTTCGAGGAGGGGAGGACCGATATACTGGTCGGGACACAGATGATAACCAAGGGTTTCGATTTCGGGGGAGTCAGCCTGGTTGCCGTGCTCAACGCGGACAACCTCCTTGCCTATCCCGATTTCAGGGCGTCGGAGCGGGCGTTCCAGCTGTTGACGCAGGTCGCGGGCCGTGCCGGCAGGAGGGACCGGCAGGGGCGGGTCATAATCCAGACCGGCCAGCCGCAGCACCCCGTGATCGTACAGGCCGTTTCCGGAGACTATGCCGCGATGGCCCGGTCGCAGCTGGCCGAGCGCCGGGAGTTCTTCTACCCGCCCTATTGCCGTATCGTGAACGTCCATTTACGCCATGCCGACCGTCAGGCCGTACAACAGGCCGCCGGGGAACTGGCAGGGGAGCTTCGCACGGTTTTCGGCAAGCGGGTGTGCGGCCCACAGCCGCCGCCGGTGGATAAGGTCGGCGGCCTCTACCTGGAGCGGATAATGTTGAAAGTTGAGCGGGAAAGTTCGTTCGGCAAAGCCAAGGCGATCCTGCGGGACCGTATCGCCGCTCTCGGGCGGCATCCCGTCCACCGGAAAGTTACGGTTTACTGTGACGTGGACCCGATATAAAAATATATGGCAAACAACGGTATATCGGCGGCATTGGCGGACCTGTGTGGATTGTTTTTCCCGCCCGTTTGCGCCGCGTGCGGCCGAGGGGTAACCCGCGAAATGGGCTTCATGTGTGCCGAATGCCGGTTGGACATTCCACTAACGGAATACTGGAAGATGCCGGACAACCCGGTCATGGACCGGTTCGCAGGCCGGCTGCCCGTTGTGCAGGCTTCGGCCTTTATCCATTATGTCCACGGCAGCCGGTACCGCGAGCTGGTGCACGGTTTCAAATATTCCGGGGGCTGGAAGTCGGCCCGGGATATGGGATTGTGGTATGGGAGCTGCCTGGCCGAATCGGGACTTTACGGCGAGGTGGATGTTGTGGTGCCGGTGCCCCTGCACCGCAGGAAGTTACTCGGACGTGGTTACAATCAGGCGCAGTATATCGCCGCTGGCATCGCATCTACACTCGGTGTGGAACTTTCTACGGGTAACCTTGTCCGTTCCCGCCACGGCAGGAGCCAGACGGCGGTCGAGGGCCATGAGCGGTGGGAGAACGTGGACGGTGCTTTTAAAGTGGTAAAACCGCAGGCATTTGCGGACAGGCATATCCTGCTGGTGGACGATGTCCTTACGACCGGTGCTACCCTGACGGCCTGTGGACAGGCCATTCTCGATTCGGTCCCTGATGCCAGAATCAGCATAGCCGCCCTTGCCGCGGCCCGGCATCCGGGCGGGGTTTAACGGCGTCCGGCCGGGTTATTCCTGAGTAGCGATATGGAAGCAATGGCGGCAGAGGTGCGGGAGTTTTTTCCGGCCATTACCCGCTGGTCGTAGTATCGGGGTTTGCCGCATTTGACCCTGTCATGTGCCCAATCTTTCGAACAGGCATAGCCGCCCTTGCCGCGGCCCGGCATCCGGGCGGGGTTTAACGGCGTCCGGTCTGGTTATTCCTGAGTAGCGATATGGAAGCAATGGCGGCACAGGGGTTGGTAGGTTTCTTTCTCCCCGAGCATCACAAGCTGGTCCCCCGAGGTAATGCGGTGGGAATGGTTGGCCAGGTTGCCGCACCTCACGCAGATCGCGTGTACCTTGGTAACATATTCCGCCTGGGCCATTAGGGCCGGCATAGGCCCGAACGGTTTGCCGGTATAGTCCATATCCAGTCCTGCCACGATGACCCGGATACCACGGTTGGCCAGCTCCCGGCATACGTCCACTATCCCATCGTCGAAGAACTGCGCCTCGTCGATGCCCACAACATCCACGTCCTCGGCCATAAGCAGTATGTTGCGGGCCGTATCCACCGGGGTGGACGGTATGGCGTTGGAGTCGTGCGAGACGACCTCCTCCTCGGAATAGCGCACGTCGATACGGGGTTTGAATATCTCCACTTTCTGGTTTGCGAACTCGGCGCGTTTCAGGCGCCGGATAAGCTCCTCGGTCTTGCCCGAGAACATGGAGCCGCATATCACTTCGACCCAGCCGCGCCGGCTGGCGTTTTCAAGAAACATACCGTGGGAATTTTGACCGTAAAGATACCCGTCACCGGGCCGGGTGCCAAAAAGGATGGCGGGAAATTATGAACATTTTTTCAGGCCCCGGACGGGGCAGGGGGATAAAAAACAAGGAAACAGTGGTTCGGGGCAGAATGCCCTTCACCATCGTTTCCTCTACTAACCTAAAACTACTAACCTAAAATGAACCTTAAAACTTCGTTACAAAGATAAGGCTAAATTTGTCATTCTGCAAATTATTTAGTAATTTTTTAAATATATTTAAGAATTAGTTAACGAAGTTAACAATTTGTTAACATTGGGCGTCCGCGGGCTTGCGTGCGGCCACTATGAGCATCATCGGCCTGCGAAGTTCGTCACGCATCTGTTCGGGTATTTCCGGGGAAGGGAGTTCCGGCCGGGGTTCTTCTATCGCGGTGATTATGAAACCGGCCTGTAATAGCGTTTCAGTATAGGTCGTCAGCGTACGGTGGTACTTTATAACGGTGTGACCCAGGAATTCGGCCTCCCGTGGCCCCTCCGTAAAATAATTGTCTACCGGCCAAACGGTGCCGCCGTCGACGGTCTCGGCCCACTGCTGCCGCCCCTCAGCGGTAAAAACGGGATGTTCCACGGAAAACAGCAGTTCCCCGCCCGGGGTAAGCCACCGGTATATCCTGCAACACAGCTCCCCGTATGCGGGTGTATAGTGGAACGCCAGGGAACTGACCACCACGTCGAAACTGCCGTCCGGGAATTCCAGCTCCTCCATAGCCCGGCGGCGGTATTCGATGACCGGGTGGGGATTCCTGCGGCGGGCTTCCGCCAGCATTTTTCCGGATATGTCGGTCCCCAATACATACGCGGCCCCTTGACCGGCGGCATAGGCGCAGTGCCACCCGAAGCCGCACCCGATATCCAACACCCGTTTACCCCCGGTGGACGGGAACAGCCGGCGCAGCCGGTGCCATTCCCCGGCGGCCGCAAGGCCCCGTTCCGACCGGGGAAAGCGGCTGTAGGCGGCGAAAAATCCCTCCTGGTCGTACTTATTCTCTTTCATCGGGTGTAAAGTTACGCCACCTGCGCAAAAAACGGCCGGGGCTTGTTTCAAAAAACTAATTTTGTCCGTCATACAATCAGAAAGCCCAAAAACGAAAGAGCGGACCCGGATGGAAAATACGGATTTCAGCACAAAGGTACTGTCGCAGAAAGAGAGGATGTACAGGCTCGCGGTGAGCCTTCTTCGTGATTCGGCCGAGGCGGAGGACGCGGTGCAGGATGTGATGGAACGCCTTTGGATCAAACGCGGTCAGCTCGACGGTTACGGCAACCTGAACGCTTTCATACTGACCTCGGTCCGTAACGCCTGCCTGGACAGGATACGCACCCGCAAGATGAGAGCCGGCAAAAAAGAGCTGCTCACGGCGGCGATGCCGGCGGCCGAGGATCCGCGCCCCCTGCAGGAGCTGTCGGATATGAAGTCGGTCGCCGAGGCGGTGATCGCCGCCCTGCCCGAGAAGCAGAGGATGATAATACACCTGCGGGACGTGGAGGGCTTCCCGATGGAGGAGATCGCGCAGGTGATGCGGATGGAAGCCGACTCGGTGAGGGTCTACCTTTCGAGGGCCCGGCGGACGGTGCGGGAGAAGATGGTTACGATAATGAATTACGGTATACATTGAGGATATGGAAAACGGAAAAGATATAAAGCTGGAATATATCGGCACACTGCTCGGGAAATATTTCGACGGGGAGACCACCCTGACCGAAGAGCAGCAGATCCGCGAATTCTTCACCTACGAAGAGGATATCCCCGCCGAACTGAAATACGCGCAGGCCATGTTCGGCCATTTCGCCGAGGCGGCGTGTGTAACGGGTAAGCCGGCGGTGCATCCCGAGCAGACCCTGTCCGGCAAACGTCAGGCCCGGCCGGTCGCACCGGCCCGGGAGCGCCGGGGCAAACGCGGTTTGAAGTATTACTTAGCCGGTGCCGTGTCGGCGGCGGCGGTCATTGCGGCGACCCTCGTGCTGACCACGAATGTGGGCAATGAGTTCGGCGCAGAGCAGACGGTCTACTGCTACATAGACGGCGAACCGGTGACGGACCTCGACCTCGCTTTCGAATATTCCCGGCAGGCGTTCGACCGCATATCGACGGCGGTCACGTCGCCCCTGCCCGATACCCCGGTGTTCGAGGCGTTCGGCAAACTGGAATATATCGCGGGCCTGGGCGAACTTCTTAAGGCGCTATAGTACGGATAACACGATAAAACATACAATGATGAAGAAAACTTTGATCTCACTGGCGCTCTGCTATTGTATGGCGATGGCGGCGGCTGCACAAAATTACGACGAGGGGGTGGTATACGAGTCGGAGAACGGCCAGAGGATACGCATCACCGAGGACAAGAATTTCTCGAGCGGCTTCTCGATCTCCATAGGCGGTTACGAGGTGGCCTTTACCGGGAGCGAGACTTTCGACGAGCTTCCCCCGGCAGAGAAGCGCCGGATGCGCTACCGCAAACGCTACCGGGGCCACCTGTCATATATCGACTTCGGCTTCAATGGCTTCACCTCCCCGAACTACTCGGCTTACGCCCCGTCCGACCACGGATTCCTGGACCTGCGAAACGGCAAGTCCATCTATTTCGGGTTCAATATACTGAAAACCTCTACGGCACTGGACCGCCGGGGCAATTTCGGCTTCACCACCGGGCTGAGCCTGGTATGGCGCAACTATTCGTTCGACCACCGGATCACCATAGACAAACAGGCCGGCAAGGTGGTGCCGGTGGATATAGTGACCAATAACTTCAAAAAGTCGAAACTTACCACGTTCTCGCTTAATGTCCCGATCCTGTTCGAGGCCAATTTCAGCCGGCACCTCTTCCTCTCGGCAGGGGGTTACGCCGGGCTGGCCGTCGGGTCCCACACAAAATACAAAGCCCCCAAGACCAAGTCGCGCAGCGGCAACTCTATCGAGATGTTCGAGTACGGCATCACGGCACGGGCGGGGTTCCGGCACATGTACGTCTTCGGGAATTACGGCTTCAACCCGGTGTTCAAATCCGGCACCGCACCTAAAACAAATACTTATACGGTAGGCTTCAGCTTCCCGTTCTAAAACCTAGGCCAATGAAAAAAATATTTCTGATAATGCTGGTCGCCCTGCTGCCACTTGCGGCGATGGCACAGCGCGGGGACTTCGAGAGCCTCTACAAAAAATACAGCGGCAGGGAGGGATATACTACGATGGACTTCACGGGGTCGCTGCTGAAAATGCTTACCGGCGAATCGGGCGACACGTTCCTTGGCATCAACTCCCTGAGGATGATAATAGTCGAAAATGCGGACACCTCGTTCGAGAAAGAGGCGGCGGACATAACTTCCGGCGGGGAGTTCTCCAAGCTGGTGGATATCAGCAGCGGCAGGGAGAAGTTCAATATATGGCACAAGGAGAAAGGCAAGGGCAGCGGAAAGTCGAAAGATAAGTCCGAGTATATCCTGCTCGCCTGCGACGGCGAGGAGGCCACCCTGATCTATATCGAGGGGAACGTGGATATCTCCAGCCTGGCCAACCTCTCAAAGATAAGCCTGGGGAGCAGGTAGCCATCTCGATACACACCCGACGGCCTGACTTAGGCCGTACCCCAAAAAACAAAAGGCTGTCCCTACTGGGACGGCCTTTTTCGTGTACACCCGACGGGAATCGAACCCATATCACAAGAACCGGAATCTTGCATTCTATCCATTGAACTACGGGTGCAGCTCGGCCCGGGAAGCGAACTTTTTTCCGGGGCAGTGCAAAATTGCAACTTTTTTGCTAAGTATCCAAAAAACTGCGGCGGCGCCCCTCAAAGGGTTTTTGTTTTTTGGGGCGGAATATGGAAAAAAGATTGTTAAATGTGAATTTTTACCGTTCTTTATGTATCTAAAGGGCCGATAAATAACTGTTTTTAACTCTAATTTTGCCGTAGTTAGTCAAAATAGAATATTTTTGCAGGAAATCAGCGGACAGCTATGTTGGATAATTGGCAACGGATAGAGAAAGTGATAAAGTGGGCCGGCGCGTCCTCCGTAAGCGCTTTCGCCCGTGAGATAGGGCTGAACAGGGGAGAGAACCTTTACCAGATCAAACGCGGCAACAACGGTATCAGCAGGGAGCTTGCCGAGACCATTACCGGCAAATATCCCGCTGTCAGCAAGGCGTGGCTCCTCACGGGCGAGGGGGACATGCTTCCCGGCAAGGCCCGTAAAATAAAGTTCGATATCCCGTTCTACAAATCGGATGCGGCCGAGTTCGCCACGTCCGGTGCCCACTCTGTGGAGGAGTTACTCTCGCAGCTGCCCGAGCCGGAATACTATATTTCGTTCCCCATGATGCAGGGGTGCCATTTCGCCGCGTTCACTTTCTCCGAGGCCATGTCCCCCGAGATCCCGGCCGGGTCGACCCTCTTTTTCCGCCATGTTCCCCTGGAGGCCATCACCCCGGGGGGGACGTACCTGGTGCTGTCCAAAAAGTTCAACGGGGTGAGGCGTATCCGCCGCGACGGCTCGGGCGGAAAGGTTAGGCTGGTTCCGAAAAATATCGATAACTTTGACGAGATTACATTGAGCACCGGCGAGATCGACGGGCTTTTCGTAGTCAAAGGAGTGTTGGTGAACAAATAAAATTTACCCGATGTTTTCAGGAATTGTCGAAGCCACGGCGACCGTCAGGGCCGTCCGTGAAGAGGGAGGCAACAGGCATTTCACGCTGGAGTGCCCTTTTGCCCATGAGCTTAAGATCGACCAGAGCGTGTCCCATAACGGGGTGTGCCTTACGGTAGTGGAGATAGAGGAGGGCAGTTATACGGTGACCGCCATCAAAGAGACCCTGTTGAAATCGAACCTGGGGGCGCTCAGGCCCGGCGATGCGGTGAACCTCGAGCGAAGCATGCGGCCCGACGCCCTGTTGGACGGCCATATCGTGCAGGGGCATGTGGACCAGACGGCCGTTTGTACCGCCCGTGAGGAGGCCGACGGCAGTTGGTACTACACGTTCGAATACGAACCGCAGGGGGACAACGTGACGGTGGAGAAAGGTTCGGTAGCGGTCAACGGGGTGAGCCTTACGGTGGTAAATTCCCGCAGCGGGTCGTTCCAGGTGGCTATAATCCCGTACACTTTCGAGAATACCAATTTCCGGGATATAGTTCCCGGCACGGTGGTCAACCTCGAGTTCGATATTATCGGGAAGTATATCGCCCGGCTGATAAAGAATTATCTGCCGTCATCCGGCGGCGAGTAAACGGCCCGGCCTTGTCCCAGTTCAAGATCAAAACGATAGGTACGGCTTGCATAGTGGCGGGCCTTATCACGGGCATTGCGGGTGGCCTGGCTACGGCGGCCTTCGGGTCGGGGTTCTGGCTGTCGGTTCTCGGCGGTATCTTCACCGGGGGTATCTGCTACTCTATCTGCCAGTTGGTTATCCGTAAATTCGTTATCTACAAACTCAAGCCGCTCTATCAGGTCGTGCTGGCCAAAAACGTGAAGACCAGCGAGCTGGAAAACCGCATCACACACACGGACCATCTTGTTGACGAGATCGAGGACGAGATCAGCGACTGGGCCGAGCGTAACCGCCGCGAGATAGCCCAGCTCAAAAAGAACGAAATCTACCGCAAGGAATATATCGGGAACGTCTCGCACGAGATGAAGACCCCCATATTCAATATCCAGGGTTATATCCTTACCCTGCTGGACGGGGCGCTGGAGGACCCGGCCATCAACCGCACCTACCTCGAGCGGGCCGAGAAAAGTATCGACCGGCTGGTAAATATCGTGACCGACCTGGAGGAGATCTCGAAACTGGAGTCGGGGGTGCTGAAACTTAAGCAGGAGAAGTTCGATATCGTGGCCCTCGCGCGGGACACGGCCGAATCGGTCGAGATGGACGCCGCCCGCCGGGGCATCCGTATAATAGTGGGCAACAATATCTCCGCCCCGCCGCTGGCCCCTATTTTCGTTATGGCGGACAAGCATTACGCCTCCCAGGTCTTTATCAACCTGCTGACCAATTCCATAAAATACGGCAACGAGGGGGGATTCACCAAGATATCTTTCATCGACCTGTTCGACAAGGTGATGGTCGAAGTGGCGGACAACGGGGTGGGTATCTCGAAAGAGGATATCCCGAGGGTTTTCGAGAGGTTCTTCCGCACCGACAAGAGCCGTTCGCGGGAGCAGGGCGGCACCGGCCTGGGGCTTTCTATCGTCAAGCATATCATCGAAGCGCACAACGAGAGCATCACCCTGCGAAGCGAACCCGGCAAAGGAAGTACGTTTTCTTTTACCCTGTCAAAAGCATGACGGCGCGGGAAGCGGGGCCGGAGGGGAATCCTTTAAAGAGAGGGAAAGTTCCTTTTTCTCCTTTCCAAGAATAAGACGTTACAACGCGGGAAGCCGGGCCGCTGGGAAAACCCAATAAAAAGTAATAACGTTACCCCTTTCACCTGCCAAAAGGTAACGGCTTATACTCGAAGCTTAAACTAAAGCATCACCCTGCGAAGCGAACCCGGCAAAGGAAGTACGTTTTCTTTTACCCTGTCGAAAGCATAACGGCGCGGGAAGCAGGCTTGCTGGATAAATATTCTAAGGAGCCGGGCGGCGGACAATTTTCAGATTATCCTTTATAAGATTTAAGGAACACGGCGAGTTTGTTTACGGCCTCGGCGCGGTGGGATATGGCGTTTTTGACCTGCGGCGGTAGCTGGGCGAACGTTTCGTTATATCCTTCCGGAATAAATACGGGGTCGTATCCGAACCCTTTGTCCCCGGCGGGTACCTCGCCGATATGGCCCCGAACCTCCCCCTCGAACAGGTATTCCTTGCCGTCCAGTATTAGGGCGATGACCGTACGGAACCGAGCGGTGCGGTCCGCAACCCCGTCGAGATTTTTTAGCAAAAGGGCCATATTCGCCTCGGGGTTATGTCCGTCGGTGGCGTACCGCGCCGACCGCACCCCGGGGGCGCCGCCAAGCGCCGTTACCTCCATTCCCGTATCGTCCGCGAAGCAATCCAGACCGGTATGCAGTTTAACGTAACGGGCTTTCTGCAACGCGTTGCCCTCGAGGGTATCCTGCTCCTCGGGAATATCCCCGGTAAGGCCGCAGTCGGCGGGGGTTTTGAGGGTGTAGGCAGCGCCCAGTATCTGGCCCACTTCCTCGAGTTTGTGGCGGTTATTCGTGGCGAAAACGAGTTCCATATCGTGGTTTTTGAGGGCAAATATAAACTTATTCCTCCAACGGGAACAACATTTCTACCGGAACGCCGGAAATACCGGTCCGGATGCAGGGCGGAATGGCATGAATAATCCGGAAGTCTTTTAGACGGTCTTTTATTTTTCCGACAGCAGTACCTCCAGCCTGCGGTCGGCGGCGATCTTGTCGATGATGGTTTTCACTACCGTATCGATATGGCTGTCGTCGGTGTAGTCCGCCTCGCAGACATAACTTACCCGGTTGTCGCGCAGCAGTTTTTCGGAGGCCGCCTTGTTGGCTTTTGAGGCCGGGTTGTAGACGGCGATCGAGTGGCCCCCCTGCGCCTTGACCAGCCGCATGCACGGGATATCGGTGGTCCCGTCGCCGAAATAGATCATGTGCCGGAACTGCACGGGGCGCTGGTTCTCGGGGATATAGCGGTTTACCTCCTTGCTGTCGTATACCGACTCCACCCCTTTGTTTATCTTGAAAATGAACTGCGTCTTGTTGGTATAGTTCACGGCTACGGCCGGCCAGTAGGCCACCCCGTCCACGTCGTAAAGAAAAGAACAGGCGTAAATTTTACGGAACTCGTGGGCTATGGGTGTTCCCTCGATCATCTCTTTCAGCCCCGAGGAGTTAATATAGTGATGGACGGTAATGCCGTAACGGGCGGCGTAGGAATTGACCCTGCCGAACCACTCCTTTACCCCGTCGTAGAGGGTTATCTTCGAGCCGGAGGCCACGAACGCGTCCCGCCGAAGAGAGAGACCGGAAGCCCGGGCTTCATGCAGCATTTTGTACATATAGGCCAGTATAGGGTCGGCGTCCTGCTCCTCGGCCAGTTCGTTGCTCTCGACCCAGAACTCACGGTTGCTCAAACCGACGGTGGGGATAAAGTCGTACTCCTGCATGTTGCCCGGGGAGAGGGTGCCGTCGAAATCGTAAATCATCGCTACCGTAACGTCACGTTCCATAACAGATAGGTTTTGAGCATAAAGGTACATATTTTGCCGGATTTACCTCCCTCCGGCCCCGCCCGGCAATGGTGGAATATATGCCCGGCGGTATTATCTTTGCCCGTAGTAACCGAAAAAACACCGACATGGATTTTAAACAGCTCGCCGCCCGACGGCGCTCCATACGCAAATACGAGGACCGAAAGGTCTCCCCCGAGGCTATTAGAAGCATTATCGAAACTACGCTTACCGCCCCTTCGTCCAAGAACTGCCGCTCCACCCGCATCGCCTTTACCGAAGACCCGGCCATACTCGAAGTAATTTCAACCATGCGCTCCACCGGGGCCCAGTTCGTCAAAGACGCTCCGCTGGCATTTTTTATCCTGGGTGACGATTCGGATACGGACCTATGGAAAGAGAACTGCGCCATCTCGGCCACCGTCCTGCAGATCGCCGCCGAAGACATGGGGCTGGGAACGTGCTGGGTCCACGTCAACGGCCGGCCTTTCCGCAACGAGGACCCGGGCGGCAAAACCGCCGGGGATTACCTGAAAGAGAATATCCCGCAGCTGGCGCCGTACCGGATACTATGCGTGGTGGCTTGCGGTTACCCGGCGATCCGGCCCAAGGCACACCAACCCGGGCCGGAAGACGGGGATAAGTCGTTCCGGATTTGACCGTTAGGGCGCGGGGTTAAATAATTTCCCGTATATTTGGTAACAATCGCAGTAAAAGGATGAAAATAACAATTCATCCCTGCCGTACGTTATTTTTTTGTTAAGTAATTTAATACTTTTGTCGCGGGCCGCCCGCAGGGCCGCTATTTAAAGATATGGAGAGTCACAGCAACAGGTATTGCGTCATTATGGCCGGGGGCATCGGAAGCCGTTTCTGGCCCATCAGCCGTAACTCGCGCCCCAAACAGTTCCTGGATATACTCGGCACGGGCAAGACCCTGCTACGCAGTACGTTCGAGCGGTTCAGGCCGATGGTCCCGGAGAGTAATTTCCTTGTGGTAACCAACGCGGCCTACTGCGACTTGGTGCTCAGGGAGCTGCCGGAGCTGACGCGCGAGCAGGTGCTTTGCGAGCCCATCGGGCGTAACACTGCCGCATGTATAGCTTACGCGGCGTTCCGGTTGAGGGCGATGGACCCGGCGGCCGAGATGATCGTCACCCCGAGCGACCATTTCGTGGGGGACGAGGCCGAATTCAGGCAGGTGGTCGACGAATGCGCCGCGTTCGTCGAGGGCAACGGGTCGCTGATGACCATCGGGATCGAGCCGACCTACCCCAATACCCAGTACGGGTATATCCAGGCCGACCTGTCGGCCCGGGTCACGGAGGATATCTGCCGGGTGAAGACTTTCACCGAAAAACCGGGCATCGAGATGGCCACGGCTTTCGTCGAAAGCGGGGAGTTCTACTGGAATTCCGGGATTTTCCTCTGGAAGCCCGATACGATAATCGGGGAGATCAGAAACTCGCTGCCCGATATGTACGAGCTGTTCGAGTCCGCCGCCCCGTATTACAACACACCTCAGGAGGAGGAGCATATCCGCAGGATATATCCCGAGTGCAAGGCCGTGTCGATCGATGTGGGGGTGATGGAGAAAGCGCAGGACGCATACGTGCGGTGCAGCAGGTTCCGGTGGTCCGATATCGGTACGTGGGGGTCGCTGTACGAATATTCGGACAAGGACCCGGAGGGGAACGTGGTGCCAGCCAACGTGGCGCTGTTCGATACGAAGAACTGCGTGGTCAAGGCCCCGGAGGACAAAATGGTGGTCGTTGAGAACCTGGAGGAATACCTGATCGTGGACAGCGGGGACGTGCTGTTGATATGCCCGCGGGGCAACGAGCAGAACATAAAGAAATACCTGGAGGAGGCCAAGTTCAGGAAAGGTGACAGGTTTATATAGGATATACGAAAACTGCACCGGGGTTGTGACCGACAGCCGCCGGGTGCAGAACGGGTCGCTGTTCTTCGCCCTGCGCGGGGAGCGGTTCGACGGCAATGCGTACGCCGCCGCTGCGCTGGAGCAGGGAGCCGGCTATGCCGTTGTGGACGATCCTGCCGTGGTGCGGGGGGACCGCTATATCCTCGTGGAGAATACTTTGACCACCCTGCAGCATCTTGCGACCTACCATCGTCGTGTATTGGGCATTCCTATCCTTGCCATAACGGGGACCAACGGAAAGACGACCACAAAGGAGCTGCTGTCCCGGGTTTTGTCCGGGCGGTTCCTGGTGTCGGCCACGGAGGGAAACCTTAATAACCATATCGGGGTGCCGCTCACGCTGCTGTCCATCCGGCGGGGGACGGAATTCGCCATCGTTGAGATGGGGGCCAGCCGGCGCGGGGAGATCGGGATGTTGTGCAGTATAGCCCAGCCGGATTTCGGGCTGGTCACCAATATCGGGCGCGCCCACCTCGAGGGGTTCGGTTCGCCAGAGGGGGTGAGGGAGGCAAAAGGGGAGCTGTACGATTACCTGGCGTCGCATAACGGGCTGGCATTTTACCGTAAGGACGACCCCGTGATCGACGAAATGGTGGCCGAGAGGCCGCGCCTACTGGCCAAAGCCTACCTTTCCGATGACGGTGCGGGATACAAAACCGCCCTGTGCGGGGACTATAACCTTTACAATATCGCGGCGGCCGTGGCGGTCGGGGAATATTTCGGGGTGGTCCCCCGGAAAATAACCGAGGCCGTAGAGGGTTACAATCCGCAAAACAGCCGTTCGCAGGTGGTCAAGACCAAAAAGAACACGGTTATCGTGGATTGCTACAATGCGAACCCGTCCAGTATGCAGGCCGCCGTGGAGGCTCTCTCGGGAATGTCCGACACCCGGCCCAAAGCCGCCATACTGGGCGATATGCTCGAGCTGGGTAGGTTCGCCCCGGACGAACACATGTCGGTCATTTCTCAGCTGGCCCGCGAACATATCCGGGATATATACCTTGTGGGCTCCAATTTCGTCTCTGCGGCAGAGGGTACAGGGATCAAGGTCTTCCGGGACGTAGCCGCCCTCGACAGGCATCTGGAGAACTTCCCCCTGAAAGGGTTCACGGTCCTGCTTAAAGGGTCCCGGGGAATAGGGTTGGAAAAAGTCCTGGACCGGCTCTGACGCGACGGGTCGCAAATCCGGGAACGGGTTTTCTTTATCTTCTGCGGCTTATTTCCGTTTTTTAAATTCTTCGCCCTGTTTGACGGGCCCCGACCGTGTGAGCTGATTTGGTAGGGCATGGTCGATGACAGCATCGGTAACGGGTTTGCATTAGTTGTGAGCCGGGGTCGCTCAAGTTACGGGTTTCGGTGGTTCGATCCTGCTTTGCCTTGTATTCCAAGGGTGCGGTAAAACGGCCCATATACGGCCACAGGGGCCGTAGCGATCTGCTGCCGCCGGCTTGTCTTATGGCCGGAGGCGGGAAAAAATAAAGATCGGGGGAAATTTTCGCGGTAAAATTTGCAGAGTAAAAAAAAGTCCCTACATTTGCACCCGCCAATCGGGAAAAACTACAGGTTTTGCAGGTCGGCGTGTTCTTGAAAATTTTTGGAGGTTACGAAAAAAGGTTTTACCTTTGTAGTCCTTTTCGCCGCGAGGTTTGCGGCGGTCTTCTCGAGAAATCCGGCAGTACCATGCGGCCGCATTGAAAGATGTGGCAGGTGGATTGCCCGCCGGTGCGGAGAAGATAAAACGAGATTGAAACAGCAATCGTTTGCATTCGGCTACGGCCGGGTGTAAGATATAAAACGGTTCTTTGACTTACTGGATCAAGAGAGAAAAAGAAATGCAGAATTTATCCGGATCGTTCAAAGGCGCGATGCCTCTAACGGTCCTCAATTCCTTAACCGGAAAATAAGCAGTCAGGACTCAAAGACATTTTAAAAAACTTTTACAATGGAGAGTTTGATCCTGGCTCAGGATGAACGCTAGCGGCAGGCTTAA
>JAJQED010000012.1 GCA_021201825.1 Alistipes sp. | reverse complement strand
CCGGGCAGGAGATTAACACTTTTATTACAGACCACCTGGGAAGTGTCCGTGCCATCCGGAACTCGGCCGGTAATATCGAATCGGTCGCGGAGTATTATCCCTATGGCCTGAAATGGTCGGGCGCCGGTTTAATGGCCTCCACAAACCGCTGGCTATACAACGGAAAGGAACTCCAAGACGCTGCAGGACTAGACCTGCTGGACTACGGTTTTAGAATGTATGACCCGTTTAAAGGGTCGTGGAACGGAATGGACAAACTGGCGGAAGAAAATCCGGGAATCAGTCCATATGTCTATGTGGATAACAGTCCAATAATATTTATAGATCCGGACGGAAAAAGAAAATGGAAGTTCCAAGTATCCATAAGTATGAACACAGGGAAAGTATCGGGTAAAGTTAATATAGGATCACTTGGGGTCGGAGGAATTTATGCAAATGGTGGTGGGGAAACTACACTTGGAATTTTTGTTGGTTATGATACCAAACAAAAGAGACCGGGCATTGGAGTATCTTATAATTATTCAGACATTTACGAACAAACAGAGGTGTCATTTTTGGGTTTTACAGGAGGAGAAATAAAAAGTAAAAGCGAAAATTATGAATATAGTACTTTTGATGGATTAGTAATTAATAAAGACGAAAGATATATAAGTGAGGATTACGGAGGAATTGGAAATCTTTCCGTAGATGAAAAAAGTGTATTTTATGGTGCAGCCGCAGAAGTAGGCATTGCTTTAATAGGGGTGAAAATCCAAATAGGAATAATAATGGATAATACAAATAAAAGTACTGAAATGAGTCAAAAAACTAAATTAAAAAATTTGCCTGGTAAAGAATACATTAAGCAAGAAACAATGATACATGAAAAAAGAAAAAAGCTAAATGAAGATGAGGAAGAAAATAAGAGATAAGATAGACAGTTTACTAATACTTTTTTCAGGGTTTAGTTTAATTGTAGTCAATACTCTATATTGGATTTTTTTATACGGTTTTAGTTATAATTTTAAAGTATCATCACCATATGTTTTTATCCCATTATTTATATTATCATTAATATGCCTAATAGGTGTTTATAGACTTTTTTTATTTTGGCATAGATATGATAAGAAATGGTGGGTAATATTGTTATTATTAATATCTTATTTTTATTATATGCCATTCTACTATTTAAGAATGAAAAAATTACAGGGTAGATAGTAAAAGATTAGAATTCATTGATTTGAGAATAAAACAAGGTAATGATGCCAATAATAGAGTAATGTACAAAAAAGAAGTGGTTGATTAATAAACAACCACTTCTTTTTATATGCATCGGGCCATATAGTGGTTACCTCGGCCGGGCAGGACATAAACACTTTCATTACCGACCACCTTGGAAGTGTCCGTGCCATACGGAACTCGGCCGGCAATATAGAAGCGGTCGCGGAGTATTACCGCCTACATAGTAATCTTTCTTAATTATAGGAGCCGGGGTCTTCCCGGCTCCTTGTTAATCAATCACTATTACCGCAATAACATTCGGAATAAAAACCAAAATGTTAATACCAGATAAGCTATAATTAAGGTGTTTCCTATTAATTTTTGATTATAGGTTAGTAAGTTAAATTTTTCCTCTAACTGTTCTAACCGTGATTTCGGATAATACCTTATATACATAGAAATTATTGCTATACCGACAATTAAAATAAATATGGCATAATTCATTTTAATATTTAATACCATTTCGAATAAACACCATATATTTAGAAGAAAACACATTGTAATACTCCCAATCGCATGAGAAAAAGCAAATGGAAATCCTCCGTTCTTATTTATTTTAAATAATTTATAGTAAAAATAATCGAGTGGATTCATAGTTGTGTATTAGTATGGTATTTTAAAAGGTGCAAACCTGTTATTAAGGTTTTTATTGATTTGAGGAATTATTTCTTTTTCAATTTGCCTGATCCCCTTTGCACCATCCATCGCCAGATTATAATACATATTGGCTGCGGTTCCGTAAATACTGACCAGGGAAACTAAATTCGTTGCAATAGGTATTATGTCATTTACGGTTATAGAGGTATCTTCTGGCCTGTTTAATATTTTATTTACTTGCTGGGAAGTAGCAATAATGGAATATACTTGGTTGCCAATACTGATTTTTGTTAATATTTTATTTTGAGTTTTATCATATGTAATAACTTCCAGCATTTTAGATGCTATATCAGCCATATTATTAATAGCTTCCCAGTCAATCCTTTTTTCATCGGCATAAGATATCAATGCACTTCGGGCATAATCCCTTTCCATAGCCCGGCCCGCAGCAATTGCACCAAATCCTGTGGTATTATAAATATTACCGTCCATGCTGTAATATTTAGAATCGTTGGTAAAGAAAAGGCCCTCATCTTTTAAACCCAAAGCATTATGCATATCTTCCGGTAATATACCATCTTTTATATACTTATACTTTCTCCTGTATGAAATACCGTCTTCTTCATTCTCATCCCTCTCTAAATAGGAAATCCATTGCTTTCCGTCCGGGTCAATTCTGTTAATTGTGTTATTCCCGACAAAAGAATAAGGTGAAAACTGGAAGTATTTTTCTGCTAAATCATCCATTCCATTCCACGACCCTTTAAAAGGGTCATACATTCTAAATCCGTAGTCCAGCAGGTCTAAGCCTGCAGCGTCTTGGAGTTCTTTTCCGTTGTATAGCCAGCGGTTTGTGGATGCCATTAGCCCGGAGCCCGACCATTTCAGGCCATAGGGATAATACTCCGCGACCGCTTCGATATTACCGGCCGAGTTCCGTATGGCACGGACACTACCCAGGTGGTCTGTAATAAAAGTGTTAATCTCCTGCCCGGCCGAGGTAACAACGATACGCCCCGATGCTGTTTTGGTTAATAAATAGCCCCGCAAATGTTTGCGGGGCTCAATTTATTATTCTTTATTATAATATAAGCCATATTTTCTCATGGTTTTAAGGCTCTTTTTTTCATTAAACCTTGCACCTTGTAATCGGAATCTTTTCATATGTAACCAATGAATAGTATCCTCGTTTAAGCAGGGTCGGTATTTGAAATACTGAATAAGCCACTTGCTTTCCAGTTGTAATGTATCCTTATCTTTTATTCCATCAATATAACCATAATATTCTCTTTCGTCCAAAGTCCAGAGTCTATCTATACCCTGGGGTTCGGATGGTTTGAATTTATTCCTTATGGAGTCAGGTAATGTATAGCAAGAAAGTCCTTTGAGATAATCCGGACACTCAATATTTTCCAAAATTAAATAAATACCATCTTGCCAATACTTACATATAATCTCTACTCGTTGGAATTCTTCCGGCATATCTACCAGATATTCCTGAGTAAATAGACAAAGGCTGTCACTCATAAAATCGAGGGTCATTATTTTCAAAGGAGTATCAGCTATATATACCCTGTGGGATAAGTCTATATGCCGGTTAGTGGAACACATGGCAAATAGAATTCCTAAATTTAATATAACTATCCGTTTCATTTTAATTGATAAACATTATTATGATATGAAATATAACCCCGCAGACATCTGCGGGGCTCAATTTATTATTCATTATTATAATATATCCATGTTTCCCTCAACCTTTTTTTGTTTTTGTCATTTTCTCCTTTTTCTGTGAATTTTCTAATACTTGGCCAACTATACATTTCCTCGGTATGACATGGAATATTTTTAAAGTAGTATATATCCCTACCTACGATTTGTAATGTATCCTTGTCTTTAATTCCGTCTAAAAATCCATAATATCCGCGTTCATCAAAAGACATTAGCCTATCTATCCCCTGGAATTGGGGAGCTTTAAAAAGATTTCTGACGGAATCAGGTAATATAAAACAAGAAACACCTTTAAGGAAAATTGGACAATCAAGAGGTTCCAGAATTATATAATGATTGTTTTTCCAGAATTTACAAATTATCTCTACTCGTTGGAATTCTTCCGGCATTTCTACCAAATATTCCTGAGTATAAATACAAAGACTATCATTTATAAAATCAAGAATTCTTAATTTCAATGAATCTTCATCTGTGTAAATTCTGTGAGAAACATCTATGCTCCTATTAATTGAGCACATGATAAATCCCAATCCTAAAGTTAATATAACTATTCGTTTCATTTTAATCCTGGATAAAGTGGTCTTATAACAATATAATCTTTTCGGATTTCGACTTTTTCTCCTAAATTCTTCTTTACAAATTCCGGAGTAATTTGATAGATATTTTTGACAGAGGAGAGTGCGGGATCAAGTCCTTGGTTAACAATCTGTTGGTGCATTATGTTCTGCGGGTCAAGATATCTTAAATATCCGTCGAAAGAATACTGAGCCCTGTATGCCGACACCTCGGAATCTAATCCATATCCATCACTACCTCCATTAGCGGTTATATTTATTTCTCCCCTAACGTATTGTCCGCCATGGCGACTTTCATGTATGGCCGAACCATCGGAATGGTTATACATGGTAATTATGTTATGTCCTTTATCATTTGTGCCGGTAAGTTTGATTTCTGGCTTACCATCGTTTTTGCGGGCATTCTCATAAACATATTGTGTCGACTGATCATTCCTCATATCGGCTATATCCTGTTTAGATTGTTTCAATTCATTTAAACGTTCTGCCCTGTCTCCAATATCACCGCCTTTTTTCTCGATCTTGGCGATTTGTTTTTCAACTTTTGAAATAACTTTATTTAGTTTAGTGTCAAGATTTGCGGCTATTTTTACGTCTTTTTGGTCGAAATATAAACCCTTTATGTCAATAAACCTTACCGGATTGTTTCCGGCATAGCTATACGGGTTTAGGTTTAAATACTGTTCCGCCAGTTTGTCGATTCCGTTCCACGATCCTTTAAAAGCGTCATACATTCTAAATCCATAGTCCAACAGGTCTAGTCCTGCAGCGTTTTGGAGTTCTTTGCCGTTGTATAGCCAGCGGTTTGTGGATGCCATTAAACCGGCGCCCGACCATTTCAGGCCATAGGGATAATACTCCGCGACCGCTTCTATATTGCCGGCCGAGTTCCGTATGGCTTTGTATAAATATCATATAATCCTTTTAATGGTATTTAATAGCCCCGCAAATATTTGCGAGGCTATATTTTAAGACTAATAAGTTTATTCAGTTATTTCTTGAGAGAAAAAACCAGTAACAGAAATGTTGTTACCAAATAGAGCACAAAAAACAAATTGGCATAATACTTTTGGTTATCATTCATTTTACTAAACTTCTCCGCATTTTTCTTGTAGCGTTTTTCGGTATAAATACATGAAAAAAACAATGTCATGATTATGTACATAATCATATATGCCCATTTACTTAAATTTCCAATATTTATGAGATTAATGATGGACATTACATTAATTAAAAATAGCAGCCCCATAGTAGTTACACCGATTGAAGCAGGTGTACCCCGTAAATGTTCCCCTAACCCTTGGGCATATCTATAATGTAAATAACTTATTGGATTAAAAGTTTTCATGATTTTAATTAAAAATACCACATATATTCATATAATTTTTTCTGTACTTGATCCCTTAAACTCAATTCTATTTTTCTTATTGTTTTATATCCTTGCTTGGGTACATAATCCGTATATAAAGTTATTGGGGCTAAAAGCGTGAGAGTTGAAAGAGTTGCCCCCATTAATGAAAATACATCTTCAACGGCTAGATTACTCCATCCTTTTTGGTTTATATGGTTAATTTTATAGACCATATCCACAGTTGCTAAACCCCTACTAAAGTTTTTTATGGGATTTGTAACTTTTTTACTAAAAAAATCCTCTAACCCATAGTCATTTATAATGGATAAAATGGT
Source organism: Alistipes sp. (assembly GCA_021201825.1). Lineage (GTDB taxonomy): Bacteria > Bacteroidota > Bacteroidia > Bacteroidales > Rikenellaceae > WRDF01. The sequence goes on along the minus strand of JAJQED010000012.1, from coordinate 1,850 downwards.
ATTACCTGTTTGAATTGCTTCATAAATATCCTCAATATTTTCCAAATCCGGATTATATCCACTAAAGGCCCTTGGGTCTATGCCACCTCCCGGCCAGTATGGTCCCGTTGATCTATAAATATTATCACCTTTCTGGATATTAGGAGTTCCTTGATATCCTGTTGGGTTTCCGTCCGGTTCTTCTTCCTGTTCACTTAATCTATTCATAAATTGCCTTATTTCCGCTTCGTCATTAGTGGACAAGCCCCCAGGTACCTCTACCCACAATCCGTCCGGGTCAATAAACCTTATTGGGTTGTTTCCGGCATATGTGTATGGACTAACAAACTGTTCCAGCGGGTCCGGGGAAAACCACGATCCTTTAAAAGCGTCATACATTCTAAAACCATAGTCCAACAGGTCTAGTCCTGCAGCGTTTTGGAGTTCTTTGCCGTTGTATAGCCAGCGGTTTGTGGAGGCCATTAGCCCGGAGCCCGACCATTTCAGGCCATAGGGATAATACTCCGCAACCGCTTCGATATTGCCGGCCGAGTTCCGTATGGCTTTGTATAAATATGATAAAATCCTTTAATTGTATTTAATAGCCCCGCACATATTTACGGGGCTATAATTTAAGACCTTACCAGTTTATTCAGTTATTTCTTGAGAGAAAAAACCAGTAACAAAAATGTCATTACCAAATAGAGCACAAAAAACAAATTGGCATAATACTTTTGGTTCTCATTCATTTTACTAAACTTCTCCGCATTTTTCTTGTAGCGTTTTTCGGTATAAATCAATAATACAAAAAAAGACATTCCTATAATTAATCCAGAGCTTATATATTTATTTATAAAAATCAATCCAGTGAGTCCCATTATTGTCTTTATGTTTATAAAAAACAACAATGCCATAATAGTTGCTCCATTAAATGCCGGTGTCGCTCTTAAATGAGTTCCAAAAATTTTTGTCAATCTATAATGTAAATAATTAAAATAATTGATTTTCATTTCTAATAAGTTAAAATATACCGAGAGTATTCTTTTTTTAACGCTTTAAAATAGTTTCTCGAATTTACTTCAAGAGTTTTAATGCCCTTATCAAATTGCTTAGGCAGTTCGTCAGTATATATTGTTACCGGACCCATCAATGGTGCCAAAGATACAACAGTGCCAATAATAGATATTATATCAAAAACACCTATGTTTTTATAGTCTTCCTCAATAATTTTTTTCCCAGTATTAATAAGATTTAGTGCATTTGTAAATTTTGAAACTCCTTTTGTTAGATTTGACGGTTTTAATTTTAAATCTAACCCATAGTCATTTATAATGGATAAAATGGTATTACCGGTTTGAATTGCTTCATAAATATCCTCAATATTTTCCAAATCCGGATTATATCCATTAAAGGCCCTTGGGTCTATACCACCTCCCGGCCAGTATGGTCCCGTTGATCTATAAATATTATCACCTTTCTGGATATTAGGAGTTCCTTGATATCCTGTTGGGTTTCCGTCCGGTTCTTCTTCCTGTTCACTTAATCTATTCATAAATTGCCTTATTTCCGCTTCGTCATTAGTGGACAAGCCCCCAGGTACCTCTACCCACAATCCGTCCGGGTCAATAAACCTTATTGGGTTGTTTCCGGCATATGTGTATGGACTAACAAACTGTTCCAGCGGGTCCGGGGAAGACCACGATCCTTTAAAAGCGTCATACATTCTAAAACCATAGTCCAACAGGTCTAAGCCAGCAGCGTCTTGGAGTTCTTTGCCGTTGTATAGCCAGCGGTTTGTGGATGCCATTAAACCGGAGCCCGACCATTTCAGGCCATAGGGATAATACTCCGCGACCGCTTCGATATTACCG
>JAJQED010000026.1 GCA_021201825.1 Alistipes sp. | reverse complement strand
TCCACTTTTGGACAAGCAAAAGTGGAAAAGGAAATAACAAAAAATGCGCAAGGCGTTAATAACTGTAATTGCGAAAAAGGAGGGGAAGCGGCAATCTTAATAAGAAATGCAAGGACCGAGATTGCTTCGGGCTTGCAGCCCTCGCAATGACGAAGCGGAAAAAGATTGCTTCACTGCATTCGCAATGACGGGAAAACATTAACAATGACGGGCATAAATAAACTGTGTCATCCCTAACGGGTGCAACCCGGAGGAATCTACTCCAAGACTATTAGTCCGAAACAACGTGTGAAGTTCATATCCCGGCAAAGCCGGGAATATAACCCGCTGTACCATCGACACGGGAATAAGTTGCGGGAGGGAAATCACCCGGGCTACCGTGTAGCACGGGAAGTTCCCGGGAGCAACGCCGTGGAGATGGCAGCGGCAGGTTTTGGTTCCACCTTTTGCCTGCTCAAAAGGTGGAGAAGAAATGGATAAAAGATGCGCAAGGCATTAAAAACTGTAATTGCGAGGAGCGGAGCGACGCGGCAATCTTAATTGGAAACGCAAGGACCGAGATTGCTTCGGGCTTTCAGCCCTCGCAATGACGAAAGGAATAAGAGAAGAGATTGATTTCGGATAGGTCGTTCCCGGTCCGCTATGGCCGTCCTGCGAAGTATCCCGGAGGGGGTTCCCCGCATCCCGCACATCTATTGCCCGCCGCCGAAGTTGGACCGGATATAGTCGGCGATCTTGAATTTTTTCTTACGCCCGGCAACGTCCAGCTGGTCCACATCGGTGTCGATGATCAGCCGCTCGCCGCCATGGACGAATTTTTCAAGGAAAGATAGGATGTCCTCCCGGTTATCGGTCATCGGGCTCGCGGCGATACGGTGGTCCGCATTCTCCACCGAGTAGAAAACGTGCGGGGCTTTTATTGCGGTAAGCTTTGCCGCTATATGTTTCGAGCCGAAGAAGCCCATCCCGAACTTGCGTATTTTATCGTACGGCACGTTGGAGTCGGCATCCCCGTGGAACAGCATCATGGGGCACGGTACCGTATTGAAAGCGATATCGCGCGAATCCGCGAACACCGCCCCTGCGAACGACACCACTCCGGCATAATTGAACCCGGCAGGCAGGCGTGCGGCAACCTCGAGGCCGTTGCAAATGGAATATTCCCCCTGTAATACGGTTATAGCCCCGGCGCTCGACCCGTTCGCAATGATCCTGGCGGGGTCTATACCCCACTTCTGGACATGGTCCAGAACGAAAGCGGTGGCATCGAACAGGTCCTCCACGGCGATCTCGATGGTATTTTGGAAAATCCCGACGAACGATTTGGCCGTCCGTATTTTACCGATCAGCCCTTTTCGGCCGGACGAGACCTGCACCTCCCCGGTCGCAATGGGTTTCAAACCGAGCCGGTAGTCGATCGAGACAACCGTATAACCGTTGCGCACCAGGAATTCGAAGTATGGTATATAGCCCTTGCCGTCCCGCTGCCCGGTAAAGAACCCGCCCCCGAACATAAATATAAAACACGGCGAGGGGCCGCCCGGCTGCAGGGCCCGGGAAGTGTATTTGTCGAGGTAAAGGGAATCGGAGCCTTTGACGCCGTAAAGGTGAGTCTCCTTTATTATCTGTTGCCCGGAACCGGCCACGGCCACGGCCAGCAGGCATACGAGGCATAATATTTTTTTCATCGCGATAATGTTTCCGATCCTCTGCTGCAAAATTCCCGCCTTAGTGGGCCGACAGGGATTCCAGGAGCGGAGCCAGCTCCGTAAGCGGGAGCATATTGGGCCCGTCGCTCAGGGCGCGGTCCGGGTCGGGATGGACTTCCATAAAATAACCGTCCGCCCCGAACGCCTTTGCGGCCATGGCCATTGCCGGTACGAACCTGCGGTCCCCTCCCGTCGAGCCGCCCGCCCCGCCGGGACGCTGTACGCTGTGCGTGCAGTCCATGATCACCCTCGACGCATAAGGGGCCATATCGGGAATGTTCCGGAAATCGACCACCAGGTTGTTGTATCCGAAGCTGTTGCCCCGCTCGGTGAGCCACACCTCGCCGCCGCCCGATTCGACCACCTTGGCCGCGGGATACTTCATATCGGCCGCCGAGAGGAACTGGGCCTTTTTGATGTTGACCGTCTTCCCGGTCCGCGCGGCGGCCACCAGCAGGTCTGTCTGCCGGCAAAGGAACGCCGGTATCTGGATGATATCGATCACCTGCCCCACGGGGCCTGCCTGCCACGGTTCATGGATATCCGTAGTGAGCCTCAACCCGTAACGGGACCCGATATCCGCAAGCATCTCCAGTCCCTGGTCGAGCCCGGGACCCCGGAACGAAGAGATAGAGGTGCGGTTGGCCTTGTCGAACGAAGCCTTGAACACCACCTCTATGCCGAGCTGCTCCCGAATGCGGACCAGCTCCGCCGCAACCGTATCGAGAAGCTCCCGAGATTCTATTACGCATGGACCGGCAATAAACACCGGCCGGTTTATTTTATCCATCTTCCAATATTTTTGGGAATTGTAAAGATAGGAATTCCCCCGGAAACACTACCCCGGAACTTCGGACTTACCAGTTCTTTCGCTCGATCAGCTCCAGGGCTATATCGAGGGCTTGCCGGGGCGGTACCTGCACATCGGGTACTACACCACGCATCCGGTCGACATCTTCCGGGTTCCTGAAATATTTAGATGCGGAAATACAATAGCCCATATCAGTATTCGGAAGAGATAGCCCAACGGGGTTTCCGAAAGCCAGATACGCTCCTCCTGTCTCCTCTCCTACGATCGTGCCTAAAGCGTATTGTTTTATATTGCCGGCCAGCATTGCCGATGCCGACATAGACCCACGATTTGTAAGAAAGTAAACATCCCCGTGAAACCTTTCTTCCTGTGGAAAAGGCTGGGTAGGCTCCCTGAGTTCCATATAAACAGTTAACAAACTGTCGCCCACCGACTCAGTTGCCAGTATTTCGGGATTCTCGCTGTATCTTTGGCCAGGATAACGGTACCGGTAGATGTGGACACCCTCACCTTGTTCAAATTCGACCGGAGAAATATACCGTATTATATGGTAAGTCATATCACCCCACCCCCCGGTATTGCCCCTTATATCCATGATCAGGTTCTCTATATTATTTTCTTTCAAATATTGGAACATGGAATCTATATAGGGTTGGAATTCGGGGAAGTATTCAAAACTCCTTATTGTACAGAGGACCGTGCCCGGCTCTATTTCCGAGAAGCCGATATTTTCTGCCCGCCGCCCCGGTTCAGGATTGTTTGGATTTAACTTGATACCCTTAACCGTTTTACTTTTGACTTTTCCCTTTCGGGTATATACGACCCTGAATTTTTTCGACGGATCCACCAAATGGTAATAGTAACCGAAGTCGTAGTTGATGCGGACCGCCTTACCGATCCATGTTTCGCCGTTGGATAAAGACATCAATCTATCGTAAATCTCTTCGGCCGGCACCCCATTGATATTTATTAATTTACCGTCGACGGTATTCAAACTTCCGGTCCTGTGGTTTAACCTTATTATATCCGGAAGCATAAAAGGATCTTTAGCCTCTACTTCCGGGTAAGGAAAATAAATGCTCGTATGGCTGTCTTCCATTGAGTTTACCAACGGCGCCACGTAAGTAAAAAAGCCAACCTTATCCAGAGAGTCGGGCAGGGATGCCTTTATATCGTTAAAATGCCGGTCGAACACTTCCTGCGGTATAAAAGTGAACATATCAGGATGGATCTTCCTGAGGTTAAGATAGAGGGAATCGAGGTCCTCGAGCAGCTGTGCCTTCTGGAAATATTGTTGTGAGTAAGTCACGGCGGCCGTTGAGAACATCATCAGTAAGCAAAGGATTTTTTTCATATCAGAATGGGTTGAGTGGATAAATATACGACTATTTGCAAGATGAACGAAAAACTCCGCTGCCCCTATAAAAAAGTCAGGGTGCTTAATGACACCCTGACTCCTGTATATCGTCCGTAAATCCCTATGCTTTGGGACCTGCGGCTACGAGACTCTTGCCGAGTTCGTTGCCGGTGAATTTCTCGAAGTTCTTAACGAACCTCTGGGCCAGGTCTTTCGCCTTGGTATCCCAATCGGCCGGGTTGGCGTAAGTATCGCGCGGGTCGAGGATAGCCGGGTCTACGCCGGGAAGAGCCGTCGGCACTTCGAAATCGAAGTACGGGATCTTCTTGGTTTCGGCCTTGTCGATCGAACCGTCCAAGATAGCGTCGATAATACCACGGGTATCCTTAATAGAGATACGTTTGCCCGTTCCGTTCCAACCGGTGTTGACCAGGTAAGCCTTTGCACCGGATTTCTGCATCCTCTTCACCAGCTCCTCACCGTATTTGGTCGGGTGCAGGGACAGGAACGCCGCGCCGAAACATGCCGAGAAAGTCGGGGTCGGCTCGGTGATGCCGCGCTCAGTACCGGCCAGCTTGGCGGTAAAGCCCGAGAGGAAATAATACTGGGTCTGCTCCGGGGTGAGGATCGAAACCGGGGGCAGTACGCCGAAAGCATCGGCGGACAGGAAAATGACCTGCTGCGCGGCCGGGCCTTTGGACACCGGTTTAACGATGTTCTCGATATGGTAGATCGGGTAAGAAACGCGGGTGTTCTCCGTTACGCTCTTATCGCTGAAATCTATCTTGCCGTTGGCGTCCACGGTCACGTTCTCGAGCAGCGCGTCGCGGCGGATAGCGTTCCAGATATCCGGCTCGCTCTCCTTGTCGAGGTTGATAACCTTGGCATAACAGCCGCCTTCGAAGTTGAACACCCCGTCGTCGTCCCATCCGTGTTCGTCGTCGCCGATGAGCTTACGTTTCGGGTCGGTCGACAGGGTGGTCTTACCCGTGCCCGAGAGGCCGAAGAAGATGGCGGTGCTGCTTTCGTCCATGTTGGTATTGGCCGAGCAGTGCATCGAAGCAATACCCTGCAGCGGAAGCAGGTAGTTCATATAAGAGAACATACCTTTCTTCATCTCGCCGCCGTACCATGTGTTGAGGATGATCTGAATCTTTTCGGTAAGGTTGAAAACCACGGCCGTTTCACTGTTCAGGCCCAGCTCCTTATAATTGGCCGGAGCTTTGGCCTTGGAAGCGTTCATGATCACGAAATCGGGTTCGCCAAAATTGGCCAACTCCTCCTCCGTAGGGCGGATGAACATGTTCTTCACGAAGTGTGCCTGCCATGCGACTTCCATAATGAAGCGGAGTTTCAGGCGGGTATTTTCGTTGGCACCGCAGAAAGCGTCCACAACGAAAAGCCTCTTGTTAGACAGTTCCTCGGTAGCGATACCCTTAAGGATGTTCCACGTATCCTGCGAAAGCGGTTTGTTGTCGTTCTTGTACTCGTCAGAAGTCCACCATACGGTATCGCGCGTGGTGTCGTCCATCACAAAGAATTTGTCCTTGGGCGAACGGCCGGTATATTCGCCGGTCATCACGTTCACTGCGCCCATATCGGTCACCTGGCCCTTTTCGAAGCCCTCGAGGCCCGGTTTGGTTTCTTCTTCGAAGAGCTCATCGTAAGACGGGTTGTGTACGATCTCGGTAACGCCCGAAATGCCGTACTTGCTCAAATCGATTTTAGACATAATTTATTATTTTTAGTTAATACATCCACTGATCTGCCGGGAGCCGGCGGTAAGACATTAATTCCAAAAACCTTACCGGCTTCACTCCCCGTTCTGCCGCACCCGCCTCCCCACTGCAAAAGCCCTGCCGTTCGCCGTGGATCGCATCGAAGCAAAACAGCACAAAGGTAGGAATAATATTTTGGTGTTACAAAAATAACAACATACTAAACTGTTAAATTATTCAGAATTTTTAATAAATTTTTCCGCTTCGTGCCAGCCAGGATCCCGATGCGGGTTAAAAAGCTCTTTTCGTGAAACTTTCCCCTACCGCAGGGACGACCATAGAGGCTGATTTAGTAACTTCGCATCCGTAATCGATGGCCGGCCTGTACCTACATATCCCGTTCTGCAAACGCAAATGTGTCTACTGCGACTTTTTCAGCACCGCACAGTACGATACCTACGGCGCTTCATATATCGACGCGGCCCTGCGGGAGATGGAAGCGGCGCGGGATTACCTCGCCGGGGAACCCATGGCGACCGTCTATCTCGGTGGCGGCACCCCGTCACTCTACCCGGCCTCGGACATAGCCCGGCTTTTGGACGGGGCGCGGGAATTGTTCGGAGGGGGCGCCATTACCGAGACCACCCTCGAAGCCAACCCCGAAGACATTACGCCACAATACCTGCAGGAGCTGAAAACAGCCGGGATCGACCGCCTCAGCCTGGGCATACAGTCGTTCGACGACGACCTGCTGGCATTTATGAAACGGCGCCACGACAGCGCCCGGGCCGCCGCCTCGGTAGCCCTTGCCCGTGAAGCGGGTTTCGGAAATATCGGTATAGACCTTATTTACGGCATCCCGGGCCTTACCCTGCCCCTGTGGGAAGCGACCCTGCGCCAGGCCATATCCATGGCCCCGGAACACATCTCGGCCTACCACCTCACGTTCGAACCGGGTACCACCCTCGGCCGATGGCTTGCCGCGGGCAAGGCCGCCGAGATCGCGGAAGAGGAGAGCCACCGTCAATACGACCTGCTCCACCGCCTGCTTACCGACGCCGGCTACGAACATTACGAAGTCTCCAACTTCGCCCGTCCAGGCTGCCGCTCCCGCCATAACTCCTCCTACTGGACCGGTGAAAAATACCTCGGCATCGGCCCCGGAGCCCACTCCTACAACGGCCGCACCCGACGCTGGTGCGCCATGACCCTCCCCGAATACGTCGACGCCCCGCAAATCCTATACGAGTCGGAAACCCTCACCCCGGACGATATCTACAACGAACTGATAATGACCTCACTGCGCTGTACCGACGGCATTACTACCGGCCAAATCGCCGCCCGGGCCGGCCGTAACTACGCCCAGTATTTCCAATCAGCCGCCGACCCACTACTTGCTTCCGGGCTGCTCTCCATGGTTAACTCCCGGTACGTGATTCCTCCCTCCCGATTCCTAACTTCCGACAATATAATCGCAAAACTCTTTATTTGATCCGGTACCGGTATATCCACGTCATTGCGAGGAGCGCCAGCGACGTGGCAATCTTACTGGGATAGCAATGGCTGAGATTGCTTCACTACGTTCGCAATGACGAGAGGAAACACCCCGTCATTGCGAGGAGCGCCAGCGACGTGGCAATCTTTCTGCAACCTCCCGCCCGTCCTTGCAAATAAAAAGAAACGTCATTGCGAGAACCGCAGCGATGAAGCAATCTAAATGGAACCGGAATCCCCTATCCCGGCAAAGCCGGGATCTATCCGCCCTTTTCGCCGGGGCAGGATCAAACTCGCAAGAGGGAGATCACCCGAACTACCATGTAGAGAGGGAAGCTCCCGGAAGCGACTCCGGCGAGGCGGTGTCTTTTGCTCCACTTTTGGACAAGCAAAAGTGGAAAAGAAATGAATATACGGTTATTTAAATTGGATAAAGATTTTGTTAATTTGCGGTCGATGGATCGGCGTGATGCTATAAAGGGTATTTGTTACGGGTTTCTCGCCCTTGCTGCGGCGTGGGTGGGAATGGATACGTATGCCCGGAAGTATTCGGCGACGGCCCGAAGTGTCGGGGGCAGGAAATTTGGTATGAAAAGTAATAAAAGTGCAGAAATGAAAGTATTGTTGATCAACGGGAGCCCTAACCAACATGGGTGTACTTATACGGCCCTGTCCGAGGTGGCTAAATCATTGGAAAAAAACGGCGTGGGTGCGGATATCATGTGGTTGGGCAAATCGGCCATTAACGGGTGCGTAGGATGCGGCGCCTGCCGGGAGTTGGGCAGGTGTGTCATCGACGATATCGTGAACGAGACGCTCGCACGGGTGGATTCCTACGACGGGTTCGTGTTCGGGTCGCCGGTGCATTATGCCGCGGCGTCGGGGTTTATCACTCCGTTCCTCGACAGGTTGTTCTTCGCCGGGAGCGGGCGGATGCAGTACAAACCGGGGGCGGCCGTCGTCAGCTGCCGCCGGACGGGGTCTACGGCCGCCCTGGACCAGCTGAATAAATATTTCACTATCAACAATATGCCGCTTTTAGGGTCGCAGTATTGGAATATGGTCCACGGGCATACCCCCGATCAGGTGCGGCAGGACCTGGAGGGGATGCAGATTATGCGTACCCTGGGTAAAAATATGGCATGGCTTATCAAGTGTATCGCCGCCGGACGCAATGCGGGGACCACGGTCCCGGCCGCCGAAGAACCCCGGGCAGTGACGAACTTTATCCGGT
>JAJQED010000032.1 GCA_021201825.1 Alistipes sp. | reverse complement strand
TGATTAAAGCCGGTTTTCTTTTATTATTGTTGGTGCATTAAAGTATATAAGTGTGTCAAAAATACCATCTGTTTCGTTATTGCCTTGTGGGCCGTCGGCGCCAGTGCGCAACAGGCGTCGGTTCCGGGTAGGCTGCCGATCGCGGACCCCCATGTGCTTTGCTATGACGGGATATATTATGCCTATGGCACCGGCTTTAACCGTGGCTTCCAGGTATATTATTCCGATGATCTGGAGAATTGGCATAAAGGCGAGCGGCCGGCGCTGGATAAAGAGGACGTTTACGGCGAGAAATGGTTCTGGGCGCCTGAAGTTTACTATGTCGAAGCTAAACAAAAGTTTTATCTATACTATTCCGCCGAGGAGCATATTGCCGTAGCCGTGGCGGATTTGCCGATGGGACCGTTCCGGCAGGAGGTCAAACGGCCCATGCTCGAAGAAAAAGCGATTGATTCCTCGCTCTTTATCGATGACGACGGAACACCGTACCTCTATTTCGTACGGTTCACCGGTGGCAATGTCATCTGGATGGCCGAATTGGAAGAGGATTTTGAGACTATAAAAACGGAAACCCTTACGCAGTGTCTGCAGGTCGGCGAACCGTGGGAGACCGTCATGGCCTCCGTTGCCGAGGGTCCCTCGGTACTGAAACGGGACGGGGTATATTACCTGATCTATTCGGCAAACCACTATGAAAGCCCCGACTACGGGGTGGGGTTTGCGACGGCATCGTCGCCGTTCGGACCGTGGGAAAAATATCCGGGCAACCCGGTTCTGCAAAAACCGGAGCCGGACCTTGTCGGTACTGGCCACGGGGCATATTTCACCGACAACGATGGCAACCTCCGCTATATTTTCCATGCCCATTACAGCACCGACCGGATACATCCCCGCACTTCTTATATTGCCGATATGGAATTGACTGACGGCGTAATAAAAATGGGCCGCATAATACGGCCCGTGGTTGTGCAATAAAAGCGGGCTGTCAATATTTATAGCCGTCCACCGGCGGTGTGTGGTTCGTGACCGAGATGGCCCATGCGACCGCATTGGCAAAGAGCTGTGAATTATAGACGTCCCGGCGTGGTTGGGTAGTGCCGGACGGGCCGAACTCCGGGCGCGGAATGGGCCGGAAATCGTCGTTGTTCGCTATCACGTCGTGGTAGGGAGCCGACTCGAAATATCGCGGATAGTATGCCGACGTTCCCATCCCGTTGCCTATCCAAACCAGGTTAAGGGTTTTATGGCGGAAGATATTGATATAGCCCGGGTCCTGCGGGCTTCGGCTTTGCTGGCTGGTGATCTCGCTGTCGGTCAGACTGATTATATGCACTTGATCCCGGATAAGATCGGTGCGTACCCCGCAACGGGAGTAATGTGTGCCCCAGAATTGCCCGCGGATATCCCCGAATGGGCCGTTCAGAATAGGGTCGTCCCGGTATTCCTCCCCGTCCACGAACTGGAATATGGCCCCGGTATTGGGATAGGAACTGCGCCGTATCACCCCGTATGTGGCTGAGGCAGCGGGATCATCCCCGTATGATAAATTCATATCGAATATCTCCTGCATCATGATAGATAAGTTTTGAGCATTTTGCAGGTCCCCGCCGTAGTACATGATCACCGCCCCTCCGTTTTCGAGGTATTGCCGTAGCATCCGCGCCTCGGCCTGGGGAAACACCATGGAGTAAGAGATCACAATTATGTCCGGTTGTTGGTCGTTCAGGAACCGGGCAAAATCTTCCGTCCACCAGTTGGCATCCGGTGAATGGGATGAAGCGGGCCGGCCTTCGCAATTATAACCCACGATCCGGAAATTGTCTACCTGAACGGTACTCTCGGGTTCATACCCGAAATTGTTGGCCGATGTAAGTATTCGGTTAGCCCCCTGTAAATGGTAAGTGGACGGGAATGCGACGTTGAACGGCCGTACGTCCCGGGCATAACCCAGCCCGAGAAGGGTTACGTTGGCCCGGGGAAAATTCAATGCCGCGCGCACCGGTTCGAACTTGCCGTCGGGATTTTCGAACGTGACGAAAACCGTACCCCATTTGTTGCGGTGCTGCTCATAGATTTCGTCGACTACCGTGAATGCGAGCGCTTCGCCGGAAGTGTTCGGCCCGCCGGTAACACCGACACGAAGGTTGTCGTAATTGTTCAGGTTTAGCAGCACCGGTGCGGCCTGCGGATCGAGGGCCGGGTCCTTATTGTAGAGCCATTCCTCTATCCCGGTGATCACCCAGTCGGTATTGGAACGAACGTTTATCGTATAGGTGCGCCCGTCGAGTTTGTAGTTGTATGTGTCCACCACTATATTGTAATAAATCTGGTGGAGGGTTATCCCTTTTGTCTCGGTATCGTCTCCGTTTGAAACGGTGAAATTATAGGTGGTCTCTTTTTCGTAGAACGGGTCCAGTTCTATCATGGACCGGTCCACGGTAGGTGCGTCAACCGTAAAGATCCGGGGGCCGCTGCCGGCCGGGAGGCTCCAAGCAATGGTGGTGGGGTTGGGATCGATCCAGTCGGGGGCGAACGGGCTCCACTCCTGCGGAGATTCGGCCGTGATGGAGACGGGGTGGTCCGCAGGGGTCCAATCGACCTTGAACCGCCGGGTCGGGTGGGGCGTAATCCCGGTGCGCGGCACTACGAAATCGAGCCGGGATAAGGGGCGGTCACCATCGTCCGGGTCCAATATATCGAGCGACATGATACGCTGGGTCACATAAATGGGGTAGCGCAGCCGCCCGGCGGCTATCCACACTACGGCAGTACGGTTGGTATTTTCCGGGTTCTCCCGGAACGTAAAATATGCTTTGGTCTTCTCATCGGGAATGCCTTTTTCGGGATTCAGTTCGAGCCAGTCCGCTTCTTTTGTGTCGTCCTCCCCGTCCACACACTTCTCTACATACCACCCGGACCGTGGGTCGGAAGGGTTGTTGGCATAGGTGTAGTCGGTCTTTATGTAAACCGTGTAATCTTCCATTTCCTGCCGGACGGCGGTCCGCTGCAGGGTAAATTCATCGCGGCTCACCGACAGGTAGAACACCCCGTCGAAGACGATGTTTTCCATCTCGCGTTCGTTCCACTCGAGGATGTTGGCCTCCATATTTATCGGAGCAGACCGGAGTGCGGTGTCGGGGTCGGGATACCCGGCACCGCCTACCTCGACAACCGTGATATTATAGCTGAAATTGCGCAAAACGGATAACCACGTATCGGTTATTTCCCCGCCCTCAGTCAGGTCTTTCCGGATAAAATCTATCCTGTAATAGGTTTCATCGAGCCATGTGCCGTCCTCTGTGCGGTACTGGCCGCCTATTACGATACACGGATTGTCGATCCATGCGGCATTATCCGGCGGGGTTCCGTATGTGGAACCGTTGTGCGCGGCCTCGAAGACATATATCTTCTCACGGCAATAAAGGTTTTGCTCTATGTCACTCCCGCTGTAAACGAGGCATTCCCCAGTTCGGTTGCCGGATGGGTCGGGTATAGTAGGATAGAGGGCAGATCGATTTACGAAATCGTAATTTCCCTTGCCGGGAACGGGCAACCCGTTGGTGTTGTAATTATAGTACCGCACGCTCGTCAGCCTGAAATTATCGGGCTTTGTCCCGGATATCTCCCGCAGTTCTATGGCTACGTTAACCCGTGCCAGCATCCGGGTCAGCTCGAACGACGGGGTGGTGCTGGCGGTCAGGGTAAGGTCTTTCTGGCTCCACATCGGGATAGCGGGGTCTGTATGGTCCCACTTGCCTGTCTGTGATACGGTGACGGCCTCTACGTCGGTTTTGGTTACTGCCCGGTCCATACCGACTTCCATGCCCCGGTGCAACTCTCCGGCATTGGCCAGCAACATAAAAGTATACTCGCTCCCGACGGGAAGCGTGGCTTTGAATGTGAGGCGGTTGGAATTTTCGGGATCGGCCTCCCGGGAAAGGTTCCTGCCCCGGGACTTATAAATGAGGTTGTCGGTAACCTTATCGAAAACAAGGATGTATATATCGGCCACCGCATTTTCGGCAGCCGTCCCCCCGGCCCTCGTCGCGACCTGTCCCGATCCGGGAATATCGGCCAGTACCGAAATTTCGGCCGTCTCACCCTTAAATCCCTTGGGCGTTCCGGTATCCAGGTCGGCCGAACATCCCGAAAGGTACCACAGGCAGGCCAGCAAAACCGGAATAACGATATGCGAACGGGTTTTCATCTCTTTGTCATAATTCGGTTATAATCTCCTCGTCATTCCATCCGATTATTTCCGACGACACTGCATTGGCTCCTACGGAAATAATCACCCGGTAGTTGTTATTACGCTCTATCACCTCGATATTCTTCTCCGTTCCACCGAGCAGGAACCGGTCTACCGTCACCTGGGCACTCCTTACGGCCCCCTCGCTGGTCGCCACATCGATCGTGAGCATCAATTTGTCGGTATTGCCGGATGCCGAGCAGGTCCTTTCCGGCGTGAAGAAAGTGCATACGGGGCGCCCGTGCCCATTGTCGCCATCGGCCGGCAAATCCTTATCGTCGGAACCGGACAGGGTCCACATCCGGCTCAGGAATCCGGAAGAGACCGTCAGAATGCCTCCTACGGTATTACTTCCGTCCGTATGCCGCAGGAGCATTTCCCGGTCGTAAGTGCGGTCGAGGACGACCCGGGTGTCGGCTGCCAGTTCGAAATCCATGTCAGGGTCCTTTTTCAAATATACTTCCACCCGAGCGGCGGCACGTACTACATTTATTTTAACAGGGTCCAGGGCCGCCTCTTCCGGTGTCGGGTAGACCTTGCCGGTCCATACCGCCCCGCTCATAGGCATTGCCCGGCCGTTCTTAAGCCCGCTGTGGGCCGTGTCGAGGAAATAGCCGAAATTCAGTTCGAGTGCACATAGGCTTTCGTATGTCGTTAAGGCTTCCAGCCGGGCGGTAATCTCCGGCGGCTCATTGATCAGGGCTATCACGAGTTTGTCGTTAAATCCCTTTTTACGGCTTAATTCCAGCGTAGCCCCGAACCTGGATATTATACCGTCATCCGGGTCGGCTTCCATTATGTACAGGGCATTGTATTCGAGGCGGGGGTCGGTAGTTGCTTCTTTAAAGACAATGAACCGCACCGTCTCCATCCTGTCTTCCGTGATGCCGTTTCGTTCGGTTATTTCGATGAACATAGACCCACGGGCTTCGGGTTCCTCGTCGTCCGTCCATCCGGATTTGCCGGAACAAGCATACGAGAGTATAACCACGGTTATAAGGAAAATATATCCGCCAAACTTCATGTTCGAAAATGCCAGGTTACAAGTCTATTTCATTGAGCCATATTATCCATCCGTTTATCTCGATAGCCACGGCTATGAACAGTTCGCCGGGTTCGATACCCGGCTGGCAGCGGACCACGATGTCCCATTCCGACTGGCGGTCGAGGTATTCCTGCATGGGAAGCATGGTGCCGTCGGGGCGAGAGGATGGTTTGGTATATTTAAGCAGTAGTATCAGGTCGTAATTCCAGACTTCGAATCCGGTTTCAATGTCGCGGATGATCAGCCTGTATCCGTCCGGGTCGCCGTCGAAAAGGCGCATGGTGGTTATCCGTGCCTCGACTATTGTTCGAGCCTCTATGCCGCTGTCGAGAAAATGCGGGAAATATGCTATTTCGGACCGTGTCAGCGGCCGGTTGTCCGGACCGTATTCCCCCGGTTCCGGGGCGGTTATTTCGAACGTATAAGGCATCTCACCAGCCCGGCCCGGATTCGAATTACCGTCGATCGCTTGCAGTGACAGGTTGAACCTGTTGGTATTTCGGACCAGCGGGACGGGCCAAACGGAATTATTGTCGGCATATTTTACCGCCACCGCCTCTCCGAACCATACATCCGGCAGCTCGCGGGCCATTACCCGTTCCTGGTTGTTTGCGGCGAATTTCACCCGGTCGAAAGTGGTTTCTCCCCGCCGGGGATCATGGCCGTCGATGTCGGTAAAGCCGAATTCGCCGCAAAGGTCCCCGACCGTCACTATCTTGTAATGACCCGGTTTCAGCCCGTTCACCAGCCTCATCCTGTTACCTCCGGCCAGGTCCAGGGTCCTTGCGGCATGCTTGGTGAACAGGAACTTCCCGGAGTTGTCGAAAACGAAGATATCCACGGTAGACACAAGGGGATCGAAGCGGTCCGTATAATCCATATTATGGTCGAAGATGAATTCCAGCCAGATACCGCATCCCTCGTCTCTGTCCGCTATGCAGCAGGGGAGGAGGATTAGTAGTGCCGCAACCACCAATAAGCAGGTTACAGGGTTCATCTGTATCGGATTTTTCCGGCCCATTTCCTTTGTATTGCAATCCCGTGGGAGCGATATTGCGGCCTTGCCGGCAGTATAAAATAGCCGGCAAGGTTGCTGAAGATCAAATACCGATCTCCCTTTCCCAGATCACCCATGGCATGATGTCTATTTCGATACCCAGGTAACCGGTGGATTCATCGAGCGGTTCTTCCGGATCGGGGTCGCCCGGCCCGGGATTGTTAATGTCCGGATACCACGGGGTTCCAGCCCCGTCTACCGACCCGAGCGTCATTGCATACCAGTTGTTTCGCACTACGCCGTATTTGCCGAAAGCCATTTCGTCCTGCGTCATATCGTCGTGGCGGATCTCGTAGTAATAGTAGTTCAGTCCGTCCTGGTACCACCGTATCACCGGATTCCTGCCGTCCTTTATTATCTCGCCGCCGTAGGGGCTGAGTTTGTCGAGGTCGTCCTGAACGAGAGTTCCGAAATTGGTTCCGGTTATCGACAAGGAATTCAACGAGGCATAGTCTGCTATCTTACCGTACATCATATCGCAGGCGTCAGCCAGGTTGGAATCGGGTGCAGCCGAACTGTAGGCGTCCTGCAGGTCGGACAAGGTTTCGTAATTGACCCCGGCAAAGCTGAACCAGTCCCCGGTCCAGCCGGCCTCGGGATAGTATTTTCCCTTTATGACCAGCCGGGTCGCATTGCCGAATTTCTGCTCGGCCGCCGCCATGGTATTCTCGAGGCAATAGGTAGTTGCCGCCGCATCAAGCCACGGGGTTACCAACTGCGGTTCATAAGTTTGCGGATCGATATGGGTAAAAGCCAGCCCGTCTCCCAACTGTCCGTCGAAATTGGGGTCACGGGTATAGAAATTATAGGTGTATTTACCGGCCGTATGGTCGGCGCTAAGCAGCGTTTTCTCGGCGATCGGGTAAAATGCCGTGTTGATGGCGTCGATAGTCCAATTGCCGAACTCGAAAGTTGCCCCGGCAGGTTTCACTTCCATTTCGGCGGGGGCCTTTGCTTTGAGGTGTAATTTGGATGCGAGGCGCTCGATGGCTATTTCAACACGGTTAGCCTCGGCTTGGACCTTGGCCGCCGCATCGTCGTAATCGGTAGATGCCGTAGTCACAATATGGTCGCTGATGTCCGTGAGCGGGACCTCTATCTTGTCCCCGGGGGATTTTCCGGCCTCGCTTCCGCTATTGATCATCGCAAATCCTTTGGTGATCGACGTAACGTCGTCGATTATTTCACCCACGGCCGTATCGGTAATAGCGGCATTGATACCGGAGAAAGAACCGGTCGCGCCGATAGACCTTATAACACCGAGCAGGGCATTGCCCGGGTTGGCGATAACCAACAGTTGTTTGGACGCCCCGGCTATTTTGACGGCATCGGGTGTTGCCGTGGCATTGTCGATGTGGATGTAATATAGCGACGTACCGGGTATTTCAAGTACATTACCGGACTCGTCGAATGTGACCAGGTAGAGGGTTTTAAGGTCGCTTTCATTGGAACCGTTATCCTCGCCGGATGCGCGGGTGCCGGCTTGGATCGGTAGCTTTACCGACAGGTAGGCTACATCGGCATCACCCGGGGCGGGAACGCCGTTGGAATCTTTACTGCATGATACCGACAGGAGCATGGCCAGGGCCAATGCCGGGGTAATCAAAGTTTTCATGATCGGGGTCTTGTCGTTAAAATGATCTGGAACGATTTACTTTCTTCACAGGCGGGCAAAATTTTGCTCGACCCGCGGTAGGTAGGGAAGCTCCGTTAACGGAGCAGGGAGTTTGGGTAAACTGCACTATTGCGGGTTATTTTCGTAAGGGTTTTCACAAGGGCAGGTCAGTATAAAATAAGAATTTATATCGAAGAAACAAGGGTTTTCGTATAAATTCGCACTGCAAGGTATCTCTTTTTTAGCTACTTAAACGCTTCATTTAATGTAGTGAATTCCGTACCGCTGCTTTATTTTCGTAATTATGGGTTACGGTTTTTTGATTTCGGATAAAACGGGCTATGATTGTATTCTTAACCGAAAATAGGGCGTCCGGAATTGAGCCTACGGCTCATAAAAAGATATCGTCTGACATTCACCGTAGGTCATTACCGGTCGAGAGGATGCCGTACCAAGTCTACGGCGGACTGTTACCGGTAATAAATATGTATTCAAGGGATAAATGGAGACTACAAACTCCTATCCGTACTTCTTTTAGTCTGTAAGTTCGGGAATGAGTTAATTTTTGACCCAAAGAAAGTCCGGCTTAATTGCGGGTATAATCTCGTATTGTATATAAAAAACGACCGACATTTAACTGTCAGTCGCTTAACCGTGATCCCGCTGGGGCTCGAACCCCAAAGGGCACTGCCCCCGATATTAAAAGTGGGGCCTGGGTTCGAAACTCTCCATGAAGCAAATCAGCTTCGAAAACTCCAAAGGCATATTGATTTCCCCAAACAAAAACGACCGACATTGTAATTGTCAGTCGCTTAACCGTGAACCCGCTGGGGCTCGAACCCAGGACCCCAACATTAAAAGTGTTGTGCTCTACCAGC
>JAJQED010000023.1 GCA_021201825.1 Alistipes sp. | reverse complement strand
AGCAGTGGGCCGAGCGCTGCATGGTCGAACCATACCCCGGACAGAGGAAAGATTAGGTGCGCATGGAAGCCTTTTTCGCCAGTATAGCCGCGTTTATATGGGATTGGCCAATGGTCATCCTGTTGTTGGGAACGCATATTTATCTGACCGTCAGGCTGCGGTTCCCGCAGCGGTATATCGGTAAGGCGATCAGGCTCTCCGTGCGGCGGGATAAGGCTTCGAGCGGGGATATCAGCAATTTCTCCGCCCTTGCAACGTCGCTCGCCGCTACTATCGGGACGGGCAATATCGTCGGGGTGGCGACGGCCGTTACCCTCGGGGGGCCGGGAGCAGTGTTCTGGTGCTGGATCACCGGGGTGTTCGGCATCGCTACCAAATATTCGGAGGGGCTTTTGGCCGTTAAATACCGGGTAAGGACTGCGGACGGGCAAATGCTGGGCGGCCCGATGTATGCACTCGAGCGGGGCCTGAATATGAAGTGGCTGGCGGTGCTGTTCTGCGCCTTTACGGCAGTGGCCGCTTTCGGTATAGGCAATACGGTACAGTCCAATTCGATATCGATGCTTCTGAACGAGACCTGGGGTATATCCCGGTACATTACGGGGGCGCTTATAGCAGGTATGGTAGCTGCCGTCATCCTGTTCGGCCTTAAGGGTATCGCACGGGTTTGTTCATGGCTGGTGCCATTCATGGCGGTATTCTATGTACTGGGCTGTTTAGTTATTTTGGGACTGAATGCGCAATATCTCGCGGAAACGGTTTCGCTTATATTCCGGGCGGCGTTCACCCCGCAGGCGGCCGGTGGTGGATTCCTCGGGGCCACGGTTATGATGGCAGCCCGTTACGGTATCGCCCGAGGGCTTTTCTCAAACGAATCGGGTATGGGTTCGGCCCCCATCGTGGCCGCCGCCGCTCAGACCCGTAACCCGGTCCGTCAGGCTTTGGTCTCGGCGTCCGGGACTTTCTGGGATACGGTGGTTATCTGTGCACTGACAGGCCTGGTGCTGGTGAGCAGTGTAATTGCCAATCCTGCCATTGACCATAACCAGGGCGCCGCCCTTACCAAGGCGGCATTCGACCAGATACCGGTTGCCGGGCCGTTCATCCTGTCGCTCGGAATCCTTACGTTCGCATTCTCGACTATCCTCGGATGGTCGTATTATGCCGAGAAATCCATCGAATACCTCGGCGGCCGTCGGGCGATTCGGGTGTACCGGATATTCTGGGTAGCGGCCATATTCGCCGGGGCGGTGGTAAACCTGAAAATGGTGTGGGATATTGCCGACAGCATGAATGCGCTCATGGCCCTGCCGAACCTCGTCTCGTTGGTTCTATTGTCCGGAGTGCTGGTACGGGAAACCCGTAAATACCTTTGGAGCGGCCGTCTCGATGATTCGGACACGGATGAAATTCCCACATTGGACGAAAGAAAAACCTTTAAAAACGGATAAATGGAACGGAGTTTACTGGTAACTCTCCTCGCCCTTTTATGGGCAGGAAGCATGGCCGGGCAGGATAACCGGGTGACACTCGACATACAGCGGCAATATCTTAATTTACCCGTATCACATAGTGTGGACAGGGCTGTGATGCGGTTCCAGGTAGACGGGCAAACCGAACGGTCTTTCCTGATCAGGCTGGCTCCGGAAGAGGCGGACTACTGGGTCTTTGCCGATGTATCGGCTTTTGTCGGTAAAACCCTCACCATCCTCTATGACGGTGACCCTGCCGGGCTCGAAAGGATATACCAGGAGAGTAAAATAAGGGACGAGGAAAAATTATACCGTGAGAAAAACCGGCCGCAGTTCCATTTTACGGCCCGCCGTGGATGGATCAACGACCCCAACGGTCTTATCTTTTACGACGGGGAATACCACCTTTTCTTCCAGCACAACCCCTACGAACGGGAATGGGAAAATATGCACTGGGGCCATGCGGTCAGTACCGACCTCGTTCATTGGACCGAATTGCCTGAAGCGCTTTATCCAGATGAGCTGGGGACCATGTTCTCTGGCTCCGCCGTCATCGACTACGGCAACGATGCCGGGTTCAACGAGGAAAGTAGTCCTGCAATGCTCGCGTTCTATACGGCGGATTCCCCTGACAGGCAGGTCCAATGTATGGCGTACAGCCTTGACTGTGGCCGCACATGGACCAAATACGACGGCAACCCGCTTATAGATTCCAAAGAAGTCTGGAACAGCAAAGATACCCGGGACCCGAAAGTGTTCCGGTACGAACCGGGCGGCCATTGGGTCATGGTCCTCAACGAACGCGACGGCCATTCGATCTATACCTCTGCAAACCTCAAGGAGTGGACTTACCAAAGCCATATTACGGGCTTCTGGGAGTGTCCCGAACTGTTCGAGCTCCCGGTGGACGGCGATCCGGCCAATACCATGTGGGTAATGTACGGGGCTTCGGGAACCTATATGCTCGGGCAATTCGACGGTAAGGTTTTCACCCCGTCGCACGGCAAATACTATTATACTTCCGGGACGGTTTATGCCGCCCAGACTTTTACGAATATCCCTGCTGAGGACGGCCGGCGGATCCAGATAGGCTGGGGCAGGGTGGACCAGCCCGGAATGCCTTTCAACGGAATGATGCTTTTGCCTACCGAACTGACCCTGCGTACCACAAAAGACGGCCCGCGCCTTTTCAGCGTACCTGTCCGGGAGGTCGAAAGGTTGTTCACGCTTCAGGAAGAGCACCGAGGGTTTACCCAACGGGAGGCCAACGAGATACTGTCGGTAGTGGGCGATCCCGAATGCCTAAGGATCAAGACCACGATCAAACTATCCCATGCGACAAATGCGGGCCTGAGCCTTAACGGCCGCAATATCATTGACTACGACCTGAATTCCAATATGCTCAACGGCATGTTCTACTCCCCGCAGGATATGACCTCTACGGAACTGACCGCGGATATCTTTATCGACCGCACATCCGTGGAGGTATTTATCGACGGCGGGGTATACTCCTATTCGCTGGAGCGTACCGGCCGGCCGGGAGATATAAGCGGCCTGCATTTCTGGGGAAATAATATACAGGTGCAGCACCTCGCGTTATACTCTGTCGATAACATCTGGTAAACCTATAGGCTTTAACCGGGCGGTGGCCCGGTTTTTTTAGGCCGTACGGTAAATCTGCCGTCCCGGATTTTGAATAACAGGCGGCCGTGATTATGTTTGCACCCGGAAAATCAATTACGGTGGCAATGAAGAGAAGCAAGGTGCGGTATAACAAAACAGATACGCGGAAAGGGTACAGGGTATCAGTGGGGGCGTTCTATTTTCTGATCGGGCTTGTTTTCGCCAGTTGGGCAAGCAGGATACCGGATATAAAGAGCTCCCTCGGGATGAACGAGGCCCAGCTGGGCGGTATGCTGTTCTTTATTCCCATCGGGCAAATGGCCGCGATGGCGCTGTCGGGTTACCTGGTAAGTAAATTCGGAAGCCGTATTATGCTGGTGATCGCCGCCGTATTGTACCCGGTCGCTCTGGTGATGATCGGCCTTGCCGGCAGTATGTTCCAACTGGCTCTTATCCTCGTTTTCTTCGGTATGGCGGCCAACCTTTCCAATATCGCCGTGAACACCCAGGCCATCGGGGTCGAGAGGCTATACGGGCGCAGTATAATGGCCTCGTTCCACGGACTTTGGTCGCTGGCCGGGTTTATCGGTGGACTGTTGAGCACCCTTATGGTGGGACTGAAACTCTCCCCTTTGTCGCATTTTATTATTGTCTGCGGCTTCAGTTTCGTGCTTGTAATAGTGATGCGGTCGTCTTTGATGCCCCGGGACGGACAGAAAAATTCCACTCATGATCGGACCGGGAAGCAAAAAATATTCAGCCGCCCCGACAGGCTCGTATTGGCTCTCGGGGTCGTCTCGTTCCTCGGCATGGTATGCGAGGGAACGATGTTCGATTGGAGCGGTGTCTATTTCGAGGAAGTTATCGCCCCTCCGGCTACACTCGTCCGGCTGGGGTATATAGCTTCCATGTGCAGTATGGCGGCGGGGAGGTTCGCGGCGGACCGGTTCATAACCCGGTTCGGCCCGTCGGCCGTGCTGAAAACAAGCGGATTGATCATCGCGGCAGGGCTTATTGCGGCCACGGCGTTTCCCAGCCTTTGGACCGCTACGGCGGGTTTCCTGCTTGTAGGTCTCGGGGTATCGTCCATAGTGCCTATATGTTATAGCCTGGCCGGAAAATCTACTAAGATCCTGCCGGGAGTGGCCATAGCAATGGTATCTACCATCGGGTTCCTCGGCTTCCTCTTAGGACCTCCCGTGATCGGTTTCGTGGCCCACGGTCTTGACCTGCGGTGGGCGTTGGGGATAATTTCCGTCTTCGGGGTCCTTATCACCATACTTGCCCCATACGTAAGGAAATTAACGCGGTAATTTCTTAATTTTACCTCCGGATCAAATACTCACGGGATGGAAAAAAGATACCTTTTCGTCTGCTTGGGGAATATATGCCGGTCGCCGGCCGCCCACGGGATTATGGAAAAGATGCTGAAAAACCGGGGCCTTAGCGGCAGGGCCGTGGTTGACTCGGCCGGGACTTACGGCGGACATGCCGGGGAACATCCCGACCCGCGAATGCGGGCCGCAGCAGCGGCAAGGGGGTATGAGCTAAACCACCGGTCGCGCCAGTTCCGAAGCGGGGACTTCGAGCGTTTCGACCATATTTTGGTCATGGACGATTCCAATTACGACCGGGTGTGCCGGCTGGCACCGGACCCGCAAGCGGTGCAGAAAGTCGAGAGGATGACCGATTACTGCGAACGGTTCGATACGGACCATGTCCCCGATCCCTATTATGAGGGCCGGGACGGGTTCGAATACGTCCTCGATATACTCGAAGACGCCGTCGGAAACCTTATAGACCGGACAATCGGATAAACAGCAATAGCGCCCCGCAGGGCGCTATTGCTGTTATATCGGATCTTTTATTAGAACCGTTTCGTGTAAATATGGCAGTATGGCTGGGTGCCTTTGCGTTCGTAATAATCCTGGTGGTAATCCTCTGCAGGCCAGAAAGTGGTCGCTTCCGTCACTTTTGTCGCCACGTTGTACCCTTTGTCCCTCAACTGGGCTATTAGCTTTTCGGCCGTTTGCTTTTGTTGCGGGGAAGTATAGAAGACTTCCGAGCGGTACTGGTTGCCGATATCCGGGCCCTGCCGGTCGACCTGCGTGGGGTCGTGTATTTCGAAAAACAGCTTGGCAAGGGTCTCATAATCGGTCTTGGCAGGGTCGTAGGTTATTTTGACGGCTTCCGCATGGCCCGTGGTCTTGGTGCAGACATCCTCATATGATGGGTTGTCGGTGGTGCCTCCTATATAGCCCGACACGACCGAGATCACGCCCGGTTGTTTTTGCATAAGGTGTTCGACCCCCCAGAAACATCCTCCTGCGAATATGGCGGTTTGGGTCGACGGCAAAGCCGCCTGGTCGTCCGTTTCGTCAGCCGTACCGGCTTCCATGATCTCGTCCTGTTTGGGAACGAAATTCAGCGATACGGAATTCACACAATGGCGCGTGTCCTTAGGGGTGAAACCCTCTCCGGTGAATACATGGCCGAGGTGTCCCCCGCACTGGGCGCAGGTGATCTCGGTCCGGCGTCCGTCGGCGTCGGTAGAGCGTTTTACCGCTCCTGGAATTTCGTCGTCGAAACTCGGCCAGCCACAGCCCGAACTGAACTTGTCCTTTGATTCGTAAAGTGGGGCGTCACACTGTTTGCAGTGGTACGTTCCCTCGCCTTTGAAATCGCAGTATTCACCCGTAAAAGGCGGTTCGGTGCCTTTGTCACGGATTACGTATTTTTCGAGGTCGGTAAGTTGTTTTCCCATTGTCGTTGTGTTTTGTACCGGTTCACCGTTCGTCCTGGTTTGCGAGGCGAACGAATATGTGAACAGGAGTAACAAAGCGAGTGCCGAAAGGTATGAAATAATCCTGAACATTTTGAACAATTAATTTAACCCGTTACAATAAGTCTCCCTTATCATTTTTCAAATCATATTTAAAACGTTTATACAGGCCCTGTAATTGTCCGTTAGTGGGAAAAAATAACAAAGGACGCATAAAAATATGCGCCCGCAGGGTAGTTATTGGGGCTGACTACTTGTTCCTGAAATAGATCATGATCGGCACCCCGCTAAAATCCCACCTCTCCCGTATCTTGTTCTCGAGGAACCGGCGGTAACTGTCTTTGATATACTGCGGGTGGTTTACGAAAAAGGCGAAAGCCGGGGTGGGGGAATGCAGCTGCTGGGCGTACTTGATACGTATGTACTTCCCTTTGATCGACGGAGGCGGCGTATTTTCGATTATGGGCAGAATGTAATCGTTCAATTCGGAGGTCGAAATACGCCTTTTGCGGGCCTGGTAAACGTTAATGGCCGTTTGCAGCACGTCCAGAATGCGCTGTTTGTTGGGAACCGAAGTAAAGATTATCGGGACGTCGTTGAACGGCGCCAGCTTCGAGCGGATATACTGCTCGAACTCTTTCATGGTATTGGTTTGCTTCTCGATCAGGTCCCATTTATTCACCACGATAACGCATCCCTTTTTATTGCGGACTATCAGCCCGAAGATATTCATGTCCTGCGACTCTATCCCCTGTGAGGCATCCAGCATCAGGATGCAGACGTCCGAATTTTCTATGGCCCGGATGGACCGCATTACCGAATAGAACTCCAGGTTCTCCGACACCTTGCCTTTCTTCCTGAGCCCGGCGGTATCGATCAGGTGGAAATCCATCCCGAATTTATTGTATCGCGTGTGGATGGAATCCCTGGTTGTCCCTGCAACCGGGGTCACTATATTCCGCTCGGTACCCAGCAGGGCATTGGTCAGCGAAGATTTGCCAACGTTCGGCCGACCCACGATCGTGATCTTCGGTAGCCCGTCGTCCTCTATCTCTTTCGAGTCGTCGGGCATTGCCGAAGCTACGGCATCCATAAGGTCGCCCGTGCCGCTTCCGCTTGCCGAACTGATACAGATGGGATCTCCGAGGCCGAACCGGTAGAATTCGTGACTGTTGTAATACTGGTCGTTATTGTCGACCTTGTTTACCACAAGCACCACTTTCTTGTCCGTCCGGCGCAATATATCGGCCATGGCCATGTCCAGATCTGTTATGCCGGTCGACACTTCGACCATGAACAGTATTACGTCCGCCTCCTCGATGGCAAGCATCACCTGCTTGCGTATCTCATCCTCGAACACGTCGTCGCTGTTTACCGTATAACCCCCGGTATCTATCACCGAAAATTCCCGCCCGTTCCAGTCGGTCTTCCCGTAATGGCGGTCCCGGGTGGTCCCTGCGGTGTGGTCCACGATGGCCTGCCTCATGCCTACCAGCCTGTTGAACAGCGTACTCTTGCCCACGTTAGGCCTGCCCACTATTGCGATCAATCCCATAATCTTCGGTTTTTGAGGCATAAAGATAGCTAAAATTTACCCGGCGCCCAATCCCGCCGCGGTATCTGTCAGCTGCCGCGCCGTTTGACTTCCTCCCGCAAGAACTTCTCGGAGACGACCACACGGACCGCCCGGTCGATTATCTCGAACTCGAAAGGGGAGTACCCCAGGGCTTCGCCGTCGACTTCGACCCGTATCTCGGGCGTCGACTCGATACGGATACGCCTGCCACGGTCGAGCGATATTTTCTTTATGCGGTATATCTGGCCGTTATACAGGGCGTTAAAACGCCTGAGAACGCCCAGTTTGCTGATCTTGCGGATAACCGTAACGTCCAGCAGTCCGTCGTCGGCAATGGCCGCCGGGGTCTGTCGCATCCCCCCGCCGTTAAATTTACCGATACCGATAGTAGCGCTGTAAACCAGTTCGTTGACCACCAGCTTGTCGTCGATCCAAATCCTGACCCCGGTCGAGGAGTATTGCATAACCGACTTTAGTGCGCTCCAAATATAGAGCCATTTGCTGTACCGCCCCTCCTCCTTTAGCTGGTTGTACCTATGGTTCACGAACGCGTCGAACCCGATACCCGCCACGTTGGCCATATACCGCTCCTGCTGTATCTGGGACTTGAAGAAAGAGATGGTCGCAACGTCCTGCAGGAACGAGTGGCCCTCGGAGATGGCCCGTATGGCCTCGCTGTATTTGCGGGGGATACCGAACATCCGTATCCAGTCGTTCCCTGTGCCCACGGCTATTACCGAAATAAGTACCTCGGTCGTCGGGACCACTTTTTGGATGAACAGCCCGTTTACCACCTCGTGAATGGTGCCGTCTCCGCCCACTACGATCAACTTGCGGTAGCCGTTGTTGACGGCCTCCACCGCAAGCTCGATCGCATGGTATTTACGCTCGGTGAAAACGAACCCGGGCATAATGCCGTGTTCCCGCAATATCCGGCTTATCGTAGGCCAGTCCTTAAGCCCCCGGCCGCTTCCGGCGACGGGGTTGATGATGGCGAACCACTGGTCCGGGCCGGGCGTTGTCGTTACGGGGGTATCCATTTACCGCTGCGTGGTGCCGTTTTATTTTACGGGAGCGTTCTCCAGAGTATAGCAGAGGAAGTCCCAGAATTTGCCTACCGACTCGATATTAACTTTCTCGTCCGGCGAATGCGGGAAGCAAATCGTAGGCCCGAAAGATATCATATCCAGGTTTGGATAGACACCCCCGATAATTCCGCATTCCAGGCCGGCATGGATGGCCATTATCTCCGGTTTCTTGCCGTAAAGCTTCTCGTAGCTCTCCCGCATGGTCTTAAGGATGGCGGAATCCATGTTCGGGTTCCATCCGTCGTAGGCGCCGGTGTGTTCCGACTCTGCGCCGGCCAGGCGGAGAACCGAGCTGATATCGGCGGCGAGGTTGAATTTTTCGCTGTTGACAGAACTGCGAACCAGGCATTGTATACTTATCTTCCCGTCCTTTGAGACTACCCTTGCGAGGTTGGAAGAGGTTTGCACCAACCCCGGCATCGAAGTACTCATCGAGATCACCCCGTTGGGACATCCGCAAACGGCATCTGTAAGCCGCAGGGCCGTACTGTCGTCTATGTATCCGACAGGTATGTCAGTTGACGAAGTTTTTATTGAGATGCCGTCCTCAATGCCTTTGAACTCAGCGGTTATAAGTTTTTCGTACTCCGTTACGTCCCGGCTGAATGGTTCGGCATAATAGTCCGGGATAAGCACGACGGCCCGTGCTTCCCGGGGTATCGCATTACGTAGGCCGCCGCCGTCGACCGAGGCCAGTTTAATCTCGTATTTTGCAATCGTGCCTCTCAAAAGACGGAACAGTAACTTGTTTGCGTTTGCCCTTTGCAGGATTATTTCCATGCCCGAATGGCCGCCACGGAGTCCCGTGATCTCGATCTGCATGGCTCCGTAACCCTCCGGGCAACCCGCGGTCGGGGTATAGTCGAAAGAGGCATTTACGTCCACGCCACCGGCGCATCCGACGTAAAGTTCCCCCTCGGTTTCCGAATCGAGGTTCATCAGTATATCCCCTTTGAGTTCGCCGGCCTGCAGGCCGAAAGCCCCGTCCATGCCGACCTCCTCCGATGCTGTAAATAAAGCTTCGATGTTTCCGTGTTTCAGGTCTTTGGATTCCAGTACGGCAAGCGTTGCCGCCACTCCCATACCGTTATCGGCGCCGAGCGTGGTACCGTTCGCGGTTACCCATTCCCCGTCGATAACGGTCTCTATCGGGTCTTTATCGAAATCGAAAACCTTATCCCCGTTCTTCTGAGGCACCATATCGAGGTGCGACTGCAGGATGATTTCCTTGCGGTCCTCCATACCGGCGGTCGCGGGTTTGCGGATGATCACATTGTCCGCCCCGTCCACCGTGTAGTCCAGGCCATGTTCCTTGGCGAAAGCTACAATGTATTCCCTAATGGCCGCTTCGTTGCGGGAGGGGTGGGGAATGGAGCAAATGTCGGCGAAGTGTTTCCAGACATTTTCCGGCTTGAGTTTCCTGATCTCGTCGTTCATATTCGGTAGGTTTTGGTTGTGTCGGTTGTTGTCGGCCGTTCGGTAACCGGCAGGAAATCGGGGCATTGTTGCGGTTTATCTCAACCGTGCAAGCATGTTGATGATATTGGCCTCCATGCGGCCCGACGGATCGTCTGATCCGGCTTTGGCAAACTTTTCGCCCGTGATCTTCTCGTACAGCTCGATATAGCGGTCGCTTATACTTTGTACGATCCGGTCCGTCATCTCGGGGACCTGCTGACCCGGCTGGCCCTGGAACCCGTTATCCATCAGCCATTCCCTCACGAACTCTTTCGACAACTGTTTCTGCGGCTCCCCGGTTGCGAACCGTTCCTCATACCCCTCGGCATAAAAATACCGCGAAGAATCCGGAGTATGTATCTCATCGATCAGGGTTATCTCGCCGTCCAGCTTCCCGAATTCGTATTTCGTATCCACGAGGATAAGCCCCCGCTGGGCCGCGATCTGCGTTCCCCGTTCGAACAGTGCCAGCGAATATTGCTCCAGTTTGTTATAATCCTCTTCCGATACCAGGCCTTGCGAGATGATCTCCTCGCGGGAGATATTCTGGTCATGCTGGCCCAACTCGGCTTTGGTCGTCGGGGTCACTATCGGCCTGTCGAACTTTTGGTGTTCCCGCATACCGTCGGGTATCGCTATGCCGCATATTTCCCGTGCGCCGGCCTTATAATCGCGCCATGAGCTGCCCGTAAGGTAACCCCGTACGATCATTTCCACCGGGAACGTCTCGCATTTATATCCTACGGTTACCATCGGGTCAGGCGAAGCGATCTTCCAGTTGGGGCATATATCCGAAGTGGCGTCGAGGAATTTCGAAGCGATCTGGTTCAATACCTGCCCCTTGTATGGAATTCCGCGCGGCAATACCTCGTCGAATGCCGAAATGCGGTCCGTGGCTACCATCACCAGCAGCGTCCCGTCTATATCGTATACGTCCCGTACTTTACCTTTGTAGAGGCTCTGCTGCCCCTCGAAATTGAAATCGGTGCTTATTACTGAACCGGCCATCGTTATTATCGGGTTTTATTGTAGTTGTCTTTAGTTTCAAGTCGTTTTCTTGCCGTGGTCGCCGATATGAGCCAGGCTGCCGTTCATTCCGCTTTCCTGCATTTTGCGGGCGGTGTACCGGTCGAACACCTCCACTATTTGTTTAACAAGCGGGTGGCGTACTATATCTCCTTTATCGAACATCACCGCACCGATACCTTTGATCGGGGTCACCAGCTCGAGGGCTTTGGTAAGTCCCGAATCCGAGGGACGGGGCAGGTCGACCTGGGTAATGTCGCCCGTTACGATAAATTTGGCGTTGCGCCCCATCCTCGTAAGGAACATTTTTATCTGGGGCAAGGTCGTGTTCTGCGCCTCGTCCAGAATGACAAAGGCATTATCGAGCGTCCGGCCCCTCATATATGCCAGCGGCGCTATCTGTACTGTCCCCTCCTCTATGAATTTTGCCAGCTTTGCGGCCGGGATCATATCGTTAAGTGCGTCGTAAAGCGGCTGCAGGTAGGGATCCAGCTTCTCTTTCATATCGCCGGGTAAAAATCCGAGCTTTTCTCCCGCCTCCACGGCCGGCCGGGTGAGGATTATCCGTTTTACCTCCTTATTCCTCAAAGCCCTCACTGCAAGGGCGATAGCCGTATAGGTCTTACCGGACCCTGCGGGTCCTATGGCGAAGATAAGGTCTTTGGTGTCGTATTGTTTGACCAGTTTGCGTTGGTTGGCCGTACGGGCGCGGATAACGTTACCGTTGTTGCCGTAAAGGATCACATCGGCCCCTGCGGCGCCGGCATC
The DNA here is from genome assembly GCA_021201825.1 of Alistipes sp. Classification (GTDB taxonomy): domain Bacteria; phylum Bacteroidota; class Bacteroidia; order Bacteroidales; family Rikenellaceae; genus WRDF01. The sequence continues at coordinate 160,654 of JAJQED010000023.1, read as the reverse complement.
CTCGGTCTTCATTCCGTCCCGCATCAACTGGTCGATTACCTCGGGGGAGATATGCCCGTACTTTGAATAGTATTTCAGGAGGGCTTCGAACCGTTTCTCAAATTTATCGGCCTCCTTTTTCTCTCCCAGCACTTTGAGGGAGGAACCCCGTGCAACCAGTTTGAGCTTTGGGAAGATGGACGATATTTGTGCGAGGTGGGAATTTCCGGTCCCGTAAAATTCACGCGGGTCCACTCCCTCCAGTTCGATATTTTTCTCCGTCATAGGATACCCTTAAAACATATAACCTACGCTGAACATCCATTGCTTGTTCTTGCTTTTGTAGTCGATGCCCATCGTTCGGTTGTCATACAGGATGTTTTGTGTCGTTTTTGAAAAATTGCCGTTGAACCGCACGTCCACATTGAACCTGCCCAAGTCCAGTCCTAACCCGATCAAATACGATACCGAAGGTTTCGTTACGTGCACATCCCGGATAAGGGCGCGGTCTTTGGTTTTGGCCTCCGTCAGAACGGTAAACATGGGGCCGGCCTGCAGCCGAAGCCACATCATCCGCATCCCCGCCAGCACAGGAACTTCCACGGTCCTTACCCTCACGATGCTCTTGGACCCGTAACTTTCGCCGGCGATGACGGAATTTATCCTGTAACCGGAATTGTTGAAAAGTATCTCGGGCTGGAAATGAACCAGCGGAAGGTTTATCCGGGAAATTATCCCCAAATGGTATCCGCCGCGGGTGCTCGAGCCGAGCAGGTAATCCCCGCCGTCATACCGCGCGGTATTCGAAAAGTTGACCCGCTGGGTGGTCACCCCGCCCTTAATGCCGAATTCGATCAATCCCCCGTCGGCACGGGCGGTGAACCATGATATGCTTACAAGGATAAAGGCTGCGGCAATCTTCTTATTCATAACGGGTGCATTTAAAATGAATATTCCAAAGATAATGTTTTTGCATAAAAACCGGCATACCCGGTACGGGCTATTAATTGGCCAATACTTCCAATGCTTTGGCAATGCGACTCAGGGTCTGCTCCTTGCCGATAAAGGATACGATTTCGAACAGGTCCGGCCCTTTGGAGGCTCCCACCAGGGCGAGCCGCAGGCAGTTCATAACCTGCCCCATCGGATAGCCCTTGTCCTCGATCCATGCGGCGACCTTATCATGCAGGGCCCCGGCCGTAAAATCATCGGCCTGCTCGAGCAATGCGTAAAGTTCCTTAATCCTCCCGGGATTGTCCCCATTCCAGAACTTCTGTACCGCTTTGGGGTCGTATTCCTGCGGAGCTTCGAAAAAGAAAGAGGACAGCTCCCAGAATTCATTGACGAACGTCGCCCGGGATTTTATAAGACCAATGATCTGCGTTATCTTTTCCATGGGGATATCTATCCCTTTTGCCAGTAGCTCGGGTCGGTACATGGCTGCCAGTTCTTCGTCCGGCTTGGCGTGCAGGTATTGAGCATTGAACCATTTGGCTTTGTCCGGGCTGAACCGCGCGCCGGATTTGCCGACCCGTTCCAGCGAGAAATCCCGGATCAATTCATCCATCGAGAAAATCTCCTGCTCCGTTCCCGGGTTCCACCCCAACAGGGCCAGCATGTTGATAAACGCCTCGGGGAAATATCCGTCTTCCCGGTAACCCCGTGAAATTTCGCCGGTGGGAGACACCCATCGGAGCGGGAATACGGGGAACCCCATCTTGTCGCCGTCCCGCTTACTTAGTTTGCCCTGTCCGGTGGGTTTCAGCAACAACGGTAAGTGCGCGAACTGCGGCTGGCTGTCGCTCCACCCGAACGCACGGTAAAGAAGTACATGCAAGGGCAGGGACGGCAGCCACTCCTCTCCCCGGATCACATGGGTTATTTCCATCAGGTGGTCATCCACAATATTGGCAAGATGGTAAGTAGGCAGACCGTCGGCCGATTTGTAAAGGACCTTGTCGTCCAACGTGGAACTGTTCACCCGGACTTCCCCGCGAATTAGGTCCTGCATCACGACCTCCTCGCCGACCGGCATCTTGAACCGTACCACCCACTGGTCTCCCCGGTCCATCCGCGCCTGCACCTCTTCTGCGGTTAATTTCAGGGAATTATCCAGGCCGTCGCGGACACTGTGATCATAGGCGAAAACTTCGCCCCGGGCTTCGGCCTCCGCCCGAAGTTTGTCGAGCGATTCCGCCGAATCGAAAGAGTAATAGGCATTCCCAGATTGGACGAGCTGCCGGGCATATTGCAGGTATATTGCCCTGCGTTCACTCTGCCGGTAGGGCTCGTGCGGGCCTCCGACGCCGACACCCTCGTCCACCTCGATGCCGCACCACTTCAACGAATCCGTAATATATTTCTCCGCTCCCTCCACATAACGCTGGGAGTCCGTATCCTCGATCCTCAGTATGAACGTTCCCCCGTGCCGCCGGGCGAAAAGGTAATTGTAAAGTGCCGTGCGTACCCCGCCTATATGCAGGGGCCCCGTCGGACTGGGAGCGAACCTTACCCTTATTGCTGACATATTTCTATAAAGATTAATGTTGTCGCGTAAATTTATGATCGATCGGTTTGGCGGTTGTCTTTTGTAAGTTCTACCAGCCGCAGGCCCGAACGCGGGTCGGCCAAGGAGTCCCCGGAAAGTTTGTAGCCGAGCGAATAGTAAAGATTTAGCGCCCGGGTATTATCCGGTTCGGTGAACAAAACGAATTTTAGGGCATCGGGGAACTGCCTCTCTGCAAATGATACCAAACTTCGGCCGATACCCCGGCGATGGTATTCGGGCAATACCGCCAGCCGCCCGAGCCAGCATTCTCCGTTTTCTGATATCCGGGCCTTGACGGTCCCTACGATCCTGCCGCCGTCCGCAGCCTTAAAAAATTGGTACTGTTTATAATCTTCCGAAATGCCGGCAAGGGTCTGGTGCAACGGGGCGATATCGAAATCGCCGATCCGCTCGGCTTCCTGCATGAACGCCGCCCGCTGCACCTCGAGAATGCCGGCAAGGTCCCCGGTTTCAGCAGGAAGTATTTCGATGGCTCCCGGCATCGGCTAAACGTTGAACAGGAAGTGCATTATATCCCCGTCCTGCACGGTGTAATCCTTGCCCTCGATGGCTATCTTGCCCGATTCGCGGCACGCTTTTTCCGAGCCGAGCGTTACGTAATCGTCGTATTTGATTACCTCCGCACGGATAAAGCCCCGTTCGAAATCGGTATGGATTATCCCGGCGGCCTGTGGTGCTTTGGTGCCTTTGGGATAGGTCCATGCACGGGTCTCGTCCGGTCCGGTAGTGAAATAAGTCTCCAGGTCGAGCAGTTTGTACGCGGCTTTTATCAGCCTGCTTACCCCGCTCTCACTAAGGCCTGCTTCTTCGAGGAACATCTGCCGTTCCTCGTGCGTTTCCAGTTCGGCTATGTCCGCCTCGGTCGCGGCGGCTACCACCAATATCTCCGCATTTTCCCCTTTTACCGATTCCCGTACGGCTTCCACGAACCGGTTACCCGCCGCGGCACTGGCTTCGTCTACATTGCAGACGTAAAGCACCGGCTTGTCGGTCAGCAGGGTAAGCTCGTCCACCAGTTTTTTATCCTCGCGGTTATCTATCTCCACGGTCCGGGCGTTGCGGCCCTGCTCGAGAGCTTCCTTGTATTTTAACAGGATATCGTACATCCTTTTAGCGGCCTTGTCCCCGCCGGTCTGGGCCTGTTTCTGTATTTTGCCGATACGGCCCTCCACCGTTTCCAGGTCGCGCAGCTGCAATTCGGTGTCGATTATCTCCTTGTCCCTCACCGGGTCGATACTGCCGTCGACATGCGTTATATTATCGTTCTCGAAACACCGCAGCACATGGATGATGGCGTCCGTGTTACGGATGTTCCCGAGGAATTTATTCCCGAGCCCTTCTCCTTTGGATGCTCCTTTCACCAGTCCGGCTATATCCACTATCTCGATGGTAGTCGGGATCACCTTTTTCGGGTTGTCGATACGGGCCAGTTCTACCAGCCGCTCGTCCGGCACCGTGATCACACCCACGTTAGGTTCGATCGTACAGAAAGGGAAATTGGCCGCCTGGGCCTTGGCGTTGGATAAACAGTTGAAAAGGGTGGACTTCCCCACATTGGGCAGCCCGACTATGCCGCATTGTAATGCCATAAATTCAGCGATCTGGTTTTAACAAAGGGCAAATATAGTCAAATTAACCCTAACTATCTCCCTCGCCCGACCGGCCTTGGCAAACAAAAACCCCGGCCTCCAAAGGCCGGGGTTTATATGGATCACGGTAAATATTATCAGTCCGTAAGTTTGCGTACGCTCTTGGCTACGTCCTGCTTCTGCTGGTTCTTGGCGATCACGAATTCTACCGGGTCGCCGGGAGCAAGCTCGAAGAAATCCCCGATCACATCCTGCATATGGAAATACAGGTTGTTGTTCGGGTATTTCACGAAGCCGAAGCCGTTCTTGATGCTCAGGATCTCGCTGCGCTCGCGGGGTTTGTCGTTATGGCCCGGCTCCTCGTCGCGCGCCTCACTGTCCACGAATAGCGCCGTAATGTCCGGGTCGTGGTCCTCCAGCCCGTCCTCGATCTCGTCATGCATAGGGATGGGGTAGGTTGCCAACTGTAACAACTCGTGCGAGGTTTTGGTCACGACCTTGACCCCGTCGTCGTTCGTATAGTCGAACTCCCAGCTCAAAAGCATCACCCGGGTACCGAGAGAGGTCAGTTTGCGTAACAATGGGGCGTAGTCCGTATCCGAAACTATTAGTACGGCGACGTCGATGCGATGGGTGATGGCGAACTCGAACACCTCGAGCGAAAGCCATACGTCGATACCCCGTTCTTCCTTGCGGCCCGAGAAATTCCTGAGCGGCAGATAGTGGGTAGAGATGCCCTCGGCCATAAGGATGTCCTCAAAAACGCGGTCATTGTAAAGTTGGTTGCCCCGCTGCGAAGCCTCGGCTGCGTTGATCCTGCCCCGGAAGTAATGCGATTCGACGATGTGGCACCGCCGCGGATCGTAATCCTCCTCCTCGGCGACGCGTTTCTTTATATACTCCTGAAGCCCTCCTATGCTCAACCTGCGTCTCTGGCTGTGGAAGTAATTGTAATAGTTAGAGGCGTGGAGCAGGAAGTTACCATCATAAAACACTCCGATTCGGAGCGGTGAATTCGAATTTGTCATGGGTACTATAAACGTAGTGTGATGTAACTAATAATTATATTGTACTTGAATAATAACTTTCGATAGTAGGTCACAAATATAAATAATTAATTTAATAAAAAAATAATACTCCCCGTGTCAAAATCTGTGATGTACGGGTTCCGTTTTTTACGGGCAAAGTAAAATATGGCTTCGGGAGTGGTTCCCGTGCGGGTTGATAAAACGACCGTATCCCGTATGGCGAAAGAGGTCCGGGGTTGGATAATAGTCGGAATAAATGTAACTTTGAGACCGTCTAACAGAGGATAAAACGGCTCAGATATGAAAAATACACTGGATTTGCTCCGACTCACGGGTAAGGTTATCGAAAGCTGGAACGGCGGGGATGTCCCCGAGATCGAAAAGGATATGGTGCTGGAAAACCTGCGGCGCATTTATACGGAAGTAAAATATGCCGGCCGGCCGGAAACCCCGGCAGACGAAATAAAAGTTCCCGCTCCTGAAATAACTCCGCAGCCGGCGACAGTCCTGTCAGCTCCGCAACCTGACACACTCCCGGATGAGCCTGTATCCAATCAAACGGTAGAAGTAAGTATAGACCTTACCGAAACCCCGCTGGCGGTCGAAGCCGACGGAACGCCGGTCGAGCCCTCCTGTATAGTTAATTCGCAGGACGAGACGGCCGAATTCAAAGAGAACATCCTGTTCGGGGAGGCGGAATTGCCCGTTAAGCCGAAGCTCGACAAGAAAGCCATTTTATCCCTGTACGGTGACGAACCGGCGCCAGTAAAAGCCCCGGAACAAACCCCGCCCGTTGCCGCTCCGGTAGTGCCGTCCCCGGCTTCTCAGCCCGTGGCGCCGCCCGCTGTATCGGAAGAGCCCGTGCAGGTACTCGGGGACGTTTTGGGTAACGGCGGCCAGACCGTCGGGGATGTCTATTCCGGACAGGGGCAGAAAGCGGACGTCGCATCGGTAATAGGTTCAGGGAAAGTGGACGGGATACGCAAAGCCATCGGCATCAATGACAAGTTCCTGATCATACGCAACCTTTTCGACGGGGATTCTACCGTATACGAAAGCGTAATGGCTACTCTCGACGGGTTCGACGATCTGGACGAGGCATTGATTTATATACATGAGAATTTTAACTGGAACCCCGACAACGAGGCAGTCAAGCTTATTATAGACCTGTTGACAAGGAAACTTTCCTGACAAAGGGCGTCCCGGCATGTCGAAACTCTACGTGGTCCCAACTCCGATCGGCAACCTCGACGATATTACCGTCCGGGCGGTGGCCGTACTCTCGCATGTTGACCTGGTCCTTGCCGAAGATACGCGCACGACCGCTTTCCTGTTGAAACACCTCGGGATCGAAAAAAAGATAGTCTCGCACCATAAGTTCAACGAACATGCGACGGTGGAGATGGTCTCCGAAAAGATAGCGCAGGGACAGAGCGTAGCCCTGGTCTCTGATGCCGGCACACCGGGAATCTCGGACCCCGGGTTCCTGCTTGTCCGTACATGCGTCGAAAAAGGGATCGAGGTGGAGACCCTGCCGGGTGCGACCGCGCTGATACCCGCGCTCGTTCAAAGCGGGCTTCCGTGCGACAGGTTCTGTTTCGAGGGTTTCCTGCCCCACAAAAAGGGGCGCAACAAACGGTTGGGGGAATTGCAAAACGAGACCCGCACGATGGTGTTTTATGAATCGCCGTACAGGGTCCGGAAAACCTTATCCCAGCTGGCCGAGGTATTGGGCCCCGACAGGCAGGCGTCCGTTTCGAGGGAGCTGACCAAAAAATTCGAGCAAACCGTGCGGGGTAGTTTGTCGGAGCTGTCGGGCTGGTTCGGGGAGCACGAACCCCGCGGGGAATTCGTAATCGTGGTGGCGGGCAACAGCGAACGTAATAAATCCGGTAAAGAGAATGACACAGAAAGGGAAGAATAACGACCGAAACGATTCCGGCCTTTCGCACGGGCTAAGGGCGATCGGCCATTTCCTGCGTGAGAAATTCGACCTGGACCAAGATAAGGCACGGCAGGAGGAAGTGGTGGAGAACATTTCCAAAGGTGTGGTCTTCACAGGGCCGAACCTCTGGATCCTGATCTTCGCCACGTTCATCGCATCGCTCGGCCTTAACGTCAATTCCACGGCCGTGGTGATCGGCGCCATGCTTATCTCTCCCCTGATGGGCCCCATTATGGGTATCGGGCTGTCGCTCGGGATAAACGATTTCGAATTGATGAAGCGGTCGCTTCGCAACTTCGGGCTCATAGTCTCGGTGAGCATTGTGGCTTCTACCGTCTATTTCTTTATCTCCCCGTTGAGCCATGCCCAGAGCGAACTGCTGGCCAGGACCTCTCCGACTCTATACGATGTGCTGATCGCTTTCTTCGGCGGCTTGGCCGGTATCGTGGCCCAGTCCCGCAAGGACAGGACAACGTTGGTCATTCCCGGGGTCGCCATTGCGACCGCCCTGATGCCGCCGCTTTGTACGGCCGGTTTCGGTATCGCCAACGGGCAATGGAACTTTTTCGTGGGAGGGGCGTACCTTTTCTTTATAAATACAGTGTTCATCGCCCTGGCGACCTATATTATCGTCAGGTTCATGAAATACCATAAAAAGGAATTCCTCGATAAATCGCGCGAAAGGAAAGTCAAGAACTACATGATGGCTATCATCGTCCTGACCTTGGTGCCCAGCATATTCCTTTCGTACCGTATCGTGCGCAAATCCATTTTCGAGAACAATGCCGAGAGGTTTGTAACCACGGTTTTCAATTTCCGGAATACCCAGGTGCTCGATTATAAGACAATATATAAGTCCCACCGGGAGAACTCCCAGATTGATATCATGCTTATCGGCGAGCCGCTGGCGCAGGACGTGATCGACAATATTTCCGCCCAGCTGCCGGTCTACGGCTTGAAAGATACGGAGCTTTTTATCGGCCAGTCGGACGGGAACGACAGGATCGACATAAATACGCTCCAGCAAAGTTACAGCCAGCTGCTTGAGGAAAAGAACCGGAAGATCTCCGAAATGGAATCGGAGCTTGGCAGGCTCAGCGCCGATACCCTGCCGGCATATGATATCTCGCTGGAGGCCGGGGCCGTGGTGGACAACATCAAGAACATCTCCTTGTCCCGCCAATACGTCCGGGACGGGAACGGGAACACGGTTGATACCCTGGTAGTTTGTTTCGTGGTCAGGGAAGACGCCGCCAAAAAAATAGATACCGAGCGGCTGGAACAATGGCTCGGCACCCGGACACGCAGCCGCCGGGTCCGGATATTCGTCGAATGACAATGCAAAAAGAAGATAAGATAAACGATTACAAGCAGATTTGTTCCCGGGTTTGTGAAATAGCCAGGGCGGCCGGTGCATTTATAGCCGACCAGCGCAAGACTTTCACTTTCGACAAAGTCGAGTTCAAGGGGGCGCACAACCTCGTTTCCTACGTGGACAAGGAGGCCGAAATGATGATCGTGGCGGGGTTGGAATCTCTTGTGCCCGGTGCCGGTTTCATAACCGAGGAGGGTACGGCCAAAGGGAACGACGGGCGGATGCAATGGGTTATCGACCCGCTCGACGGGACTACCAATTTTGTCCACGGATTGCCGCCGTACTGCGTAAGTATCGCCCTGATGGACGGTCCCGAAGTGGTTCTCGGGGCGGTTTATGAAGTTACATTGGGCGAATTGTTCTGTGCCTGGAAAGACTCTGCGGCCTACCTTAACGGTGAACCGATCCGGGTCTCGAAAGTCGACAGTATGGACCATGCGCTGATAGCCGTAGGATTCTCTTACGGGGCATTGGCCGGTGATGAAAGCTTCCTCGGCAAGATAGCTTGGTACCAGCGCAATACAGACGGTATCCGACGTATCGGGTCGGCAACGGCCGACCTGGTGTATGTAGCGTGCGGGCGGTTCGACGCCTTTTGCCAGGTCAACCTCTCCCCATGGGATGTGGCGGCAGGGGCATTTATAGCCCGGCAAGCCGGTGCGGTGGTCACGGATTACTGTGGGGGCCCCGATTATATCTTCGGGCGGCAGATAGTGGCGGCAAATCCGCTGATCTATCCTGAATTCATAAAAACCGTTTAAGTCCATGACACGGGGCCAAAAAGTAAAATACCACGTTTTGCTCAACCTGAACCGGGCGTTCGGGAAACTGCCGACGTGGCTGCTTTATAATCCCCTGCTCTGGACGGTATATTTTATATTGTACCGGGTTACACGGTACCGTGTGTCCGTAGTGCGGAAAAATCTGCGCGCTTCTTTCCCTGAAAAAACGGATTCGGAACTGAAAGTTATCGAAAAGGGGTTCTATAAACATCTCGCGGAGATATTCATAGACACGGTGGATATCGTCTCGATCGGTCCGCGGGAAGCGAAAAAACGGGTGGAGTTCGAGAATGCCGAAGAACACGAACGGCTTGTCGCCGGACGGGACTGGATCGCCGCAATGGCCCACTACGGGTGTTGGGAATATTTCTCGGTCTACCAGTTTAACACTCCCTCCCAGGTTGTCGGCGTTTACCGGCCTGTTAAGGACCCGGCCGTCGATGCGTTCTACCGCTATTCCCGTTCCCGGTTCGGCATGGAGCCCGTCTCGATGAAAGTGCTTATGCGTTATATACTGCGCAACCGGGGCAAATGCGGGCGCAACCTTGCCATAGGTATGATCGCGGACCAGAGTGCCCACCCGAACGACCATACGATATGGCTCGATTTCCTGAACCAGAAGACGGTTTTCTACGGCGGAATCGAGCGCCTTGCCCGCCGTTTGTCGATGCCGGTCTATTATACTCAGGTCCGAAAGACCGGCAAGGCCCGCTACGTTTCCCGTTTTATCGAGATTTATAACGGCACGGACGATCTGCCGGACGGCGAAATAACGGCCCGTTACGCCGCCATGCTGGAAGAGTCCATCCGCTCGGCTCCGCAGTATTGGATGTGGTCGCACAAGAGATGGAAAAATCCGTTCGGTCCCGGGTGTAAATACTTCACCGGCGGCAAATTAACGACCTACGGGGATGGGCATAACTGATATAGTTATACTTAACTGGAACGGCGAGCAGCACCTGCGGACATTCCTGCCGTCTGTGGTGGCCAACAGCCCGGCCGGGGTCAGGATAACGGTGGCCGACAACGGGTCCACGGACGGTTCGCGGGAATTATTGAAGCGTGAATTTCCCGACGTGAACCTGATCGAAATGGACCGCAATTACGGTTATGCCGAGGGTTATAACCGTGCCCTTACGGAGGGGAGTTTCGACGGTACAGGGTATTTCGTCCTGCTAAATTCCGACGTCGAGACCCCGCCGGGTTGGTTGGAGCCGTTGACGGAGTATCTCGACGATCATCCGCGGACAGCTGCCGTAGCACCCAAGATACTTTCTTTTGAAAACAAATCCACATTCGAATACGCCGGGGCAAGCGGCGGGTTTATCGATGCGCTGGGTTACCCTTTCTGCCGGGGCCGTATACTGACGACCCTGGAGCAGGATACCGGGCAGTATGACGATGCCCGGGAGGTATTCTGGGCCACGGGGGCATGCATGGCCGTGCGGAAAGATGTTTTCCATGAGCTGGGCGGTTTCGATCCCGGCTTTTTTGCCCACATGGAGGAAATCGACCTATGCTGGCGCATGCAACTTGCAGGGTGGAAGATTGCGGTCCAGCCCCGTTCCCATGTCTACCACCTCGGAGGCGGGACCCTTCAATCCGGCAGTCCGCGCAAATTATACCTGAACTACCGCAACACCCTCTATATGCTTTACAAAAACCTGCCGCCCGGCAGGCGCGGTATGGCTATCGCTTTGCGGATGATGGCCGACGGGCTGTCCGCTTTAGTATATCTTTTAACTTTTCGTGCCGGGGCTTTCCGGGCCGTCTGGACGGCACACCGTGATTTCAGGTCGACCCGAAAAAAATACGGGCATTTGCCGCCCGTTACGGTTCCTTTGAAAAAGTTGTCCGGGGTGTACCATGGCTCGATCGTGGCGAGGTACCTGTTCGGGAAACGGAAATTCGGGCGGATGCTCTAATCCACGTATTTTAACACTTTCTCGGTCACGAACTCCATAAACCGCTCGTAATCCTCACCGGCTATCTCATCCGGATAACTCAGCACGAGCAGTTGGTGTCCCTGACCGTTTTTAGTGTAGGAGGGATGGGTGAAAATCCTGCCGGTGTTTATGAATCCTGCCCGTTCGTAGAATCCGAGCCGGCGCCGGGAAATATCGTCCACCGGCGGGTCTATCTCCAGAACTACGGTCTTTCCGCTATTCTGGGCGGTGAATTCTTCAAGCAGCCGGGAGCCGATCTTTTGGCCCCGCATCTGCTGGTTCACGGCAATATGTTCGATGTATATCTTGTCGTCGTAGGTCCAGTAAAAGAGCAAGGCCAGCAGACTGCCGTTCTCTACCGCTATGCACGGGTGGAATGCCGGATCTTCACAGGCGAGGGCATGGCTGCTGATTCGCCGCCGCTCGTAATCCGGGAAACTCTCGATATACAACCTCCACACCTGGTCCCAAAGGCGGCTTTCGGTGGGGGTTACCTGTAATAATTCCATCGTCCGTACTGGTTTGCATAGCCGGGCTGCCCCGGGCCTGGTTCTTACTCTGCAAAGATACTTATTATGGACCCATGCCGTCCCACGGGCCGATAAGAAATTTCCGCTTATTTGTAAAATATGCGGTCAGCCCGGGTGGTTGGCGGCCCCTTGCCGAGGGGGACCGTTTAGAAAATCCGGGGGTTAGTTGAATAGTTTATCCCGTTGCCGGTCCCTTTGATATCTTGCGCCGTCAACCGCAATGCAAGGAAAAGGCTCCGTTATTTCCGGGTGCCTCCGACCTTTTGGAAAACCCGTGTCAATCGAAACCGATGTTTAAAAATTCAGTGAAATGCCTGCTGCTCGCCTTATGTATGCTGGCGACCGTGCGGGCCGAAGCGCAAACCGTGGGTAACCTGCGGCTAAAGAGGGACTACCGTGGCCGGCTGGATATAATTCTCGAAGAAATAGCCAGCGAAATGCGTATCCGCTTCGTATATGACAGCACCCATTTGTCCCGGTACAATACCCATCTGACTACTTACGAAGAGAAGACCATCAACGGTATACTGAGATTGTTCCGGAAGTCATGGGATATGGCAACCGCAATCAACGACGACGGCTATATTTATATAGCCCGGGACGAAACCCACCTTGCCGAGCTGATGGAACTGCGCGTGGAACAGGAACAGGAGACCATCGGGGAGATGATCACCGAACGCAGCCGGCTGGAACCCGTGAAAAAGAATTTCACCCTTACCGGGGAGATAAGCGACGTGGACAACGGCGAACGGATACCATATGCAACCGTTATAGTTGACGGAACGACCAACGGGAGCACCTCGGACGCGAACGGTCGGTTCACCCTCGAAAACGTTCCGGCCGATACTTGCGTACTGATAGTCTCTTATCTGGGTTACCGTACGCGGTTCATCCAACTGGAGCCGTCCACCGAAAACGGTACGTATTATATCGAACTGGAGCAACAAAAGCACGAGATAGCCGAGGTATTCGTTTACGGGCGTAAGGAGGATAAGGCTCTCGAACAGTCGGTAGGTGAGCATAAGATCAAAATGTCTCCCGCCGCGCTGAAATTCCTCCCTAATATCGGCGAAAAGGATATACTGCGCAGTTTCCAGTTGATGCCGGGAGTAAGCGCCTCGAACGAGAACAGTTCGGGGATGTATGTCCGGGGAGGTACGCCGGACCAGAACCTGATAGTTTACGACGGGTTCACGGTCTATTACGTAGACCATCTCTACGGGTTTTACAGCGCTTTCAATTCAAACGCCATAAAGGATGTACAGCTTTACAAAGGTGGCTTCGAATCCAAGTTCGGAGGCAGGCTCTCGAGCGTGACCGAGATAACGGGTAAGGACGGTAATTCAAAGAAATGGGCCGTCGGGGGCGAGGTCAGCCTGCTGAGTGTCAATTTGTACGGGGAGCTCCCCATTGCCGATAAGGTAACTACCATGGTGGCTTTCAGGCAGTCCTATCAGGGATGGCTCTACAACCGCATATCGGGCCAGAACAAAAGCGGTACGGAAGAGGGTGAAATAACCACTTCGTCCGGGCCGATGGGCGTCGGGGGCAGGGGAGCTGAAGACCCGGCGAGCTATTTTTACGATATCAACGCCAAGGTAACATGGAACGTTTCGCGCAAGGATATCCTTTCGTTCAGCGTATTCAACGCGACGGATTACCTGGATAAAACTCCCTCGTTCGGGTTTGCCGGCGGCGGTCCCGGCGGCGGCCCGTTCGGGTCGTTGAGCATGCAGAATTCCGACTATACCAAGTATGGCAATATAGGGGTGAGTACCCGCTGGTCGCGCAAGGTGAACGATAAACTGACGTCGACCCTGGTGGCCAGTTACTCCAATTTTTACAGTGACCGCGACGAGAGCCGGGCGGTAACCTATACCGACGACGACGGGAACCAGCAGGATATTCGCAGCGGGATTATCGAAGAGAACGATCTCAAGGACATATCGGTGCATAATTCATGGCGTTATTCACTGAACGACCGCCACCTGTTCGAAGCCGGAGTGTTCGGCACCTATTACGACATCGAGTATTCGTATGCCCAAAGCGATACCATAAAGATAATCGATAATAGCGACAAGTCGGTCATCGCCGGGTTGTACCTGCAGGATAAGATACGGCTGGACGGGGCCAAATGGATCGTGACCCCTGGGGTGCGTGCTACCTATTTCTCCAATACTTCAAAGGTGTATTTCGAGCCGCGCCTCTCTTCGAGCTATACCCTTGCCCCGAACATTACGCTAAACGGCGCTACGGGGCTGTATTACCAGTTCGCCAACCGTGTGATCCGCGAGGACGTCATGTCGGGCAATACCGACTTCTGGATCTTGTCGGACGGCAAGGATATCCCGGTCAGCCGGTCGCTGCATTTCAATCTCGGCATTAATTACGACCTACCGGACTACCTGTTCAGCATCGATGCGTATTATAAAAAGAACAATAATATTTCCGAATATACCCTTAGGTTCCAGCGGTCCGTTGGTTCCCTGATGGGCGGCGGACCTGGGGGCGGTTCGCAAAACGGCATCACGGAGGCCACCGAACAATTCTTCACCGGCAACGGTTATGCGACCGGGATCGAATTCCTCGCCCAGAAAAAAGCCGGTAAGTTCAGCGGATGGGTCAGTTATACGATCGGGGAGGTGAAGAACAGGTTCCCCGAACAGTCCGACAAGTATTATTACGCCTCGCAGGATGTGACCCATGAACTCAAGGCCGTAGCGGTTTATAAATTCGGGAACTTCGATTTTTCGGCCACCTGGATTTATTCTACCGGCCGTCCCTATACGGCGCCTCTCGGCGGGTATGTGATGACGCTGGTGGACGGGTCACAGGAGAGCTATTATGCCGTAAGCGACAAGAACACTTTCAGGCTTCCGAATTACCACCGGCTGGACTTTGCCGCTTCGTTCCGCTTCGATATGTTCGGTACGAAAGGCAAAAAACAGGCGATCAGCGTCTCGGTATTCAATGCCTACGACAGGAAGAACGTCAGTTCGAAAAAATTCCAGATCGTGGACGACGTGATCCTCGAAAGCAACGTGAATTATTTAAGCATCACACCTAATGTCACCCTTTCGTTCAATTTTTAGCGCCATGAAAAAGTTTTTGCCGATATTTCTTCTGCCGCTGCTGCTCATTTCGCAGGCATGCGAGCCTACTTTGATCGCTGAGTTCCAGGATAAGCCGGTAGTGGAGGGATATCTTTATGCGGGCAATTCACCGGAAATTAAGATATCCCGGCTGATCGCGTTCCGGGACGACGTGCAGTACCAGAACGTCGTTATCGATGCGCTCGATATCGTGGTTGCTGACGTTACTTCCGGGGAGTATTACGGTTTCTCGGCCGCTGGGGACGGGATATATATTAACCCGTCATTCATCGCCGAAGAGGGGCATTCTTACAGCTTACAGTTCGCTTACGGCGAATACCATATAACGGCCGACACACAGGTGCCGGCAAAGCCCACAGGGCTGGAGCTCTCCAACGTCACCCTGTATGTGCGGTCGATGGGAGGGGGAATGCCCGGGGTCCGCTCCGACGATGACGACGATGACGATGAAGATTATGAGGACCTGTATCCCATGCAGGTCGAGGTGAGCTGGGACAACCCGGACGATGCTTACTATATGGTTTTGGTGGAATCCACCGAGTCCAATCCCAATTCGATCGACGATTTCGACGACGACGATGAACGCCCCTCTTTCTCGTTCCGCAAGGAACCCGTTAGGGCTTCGTCGACTACGATCTCCCAAACCGATTTCTCATATCTGGGCAGGCATAACGTTATCTTGATACGTATGCAGCCGGAATATGTGCTGTTGTATGAGAACCAGGATGCGGACAGCCAATCCCTTATCGAGATACATGCCAACGTGGAGAACGGATACGGGGTTTTTACCGGAATGAACGCCGATACCACCCAGGTAGCCGTAAGGCGCATTTCGTTTTAATACTCATTGATGTACTGGAGGTTACCGTTACCGTCGAATGCGGTAACCGTGGCCTCCATCCTATAACCCGTGTCCGATCCGGAACGGGTGGTTCCGATATCTTCATATATCCGTACATCGAGATCATAGAGGTAGTTCCTCTCGGGCAGGGGTAGGTCCGTCATGAATTCCTGCGCCTCGGTGGAGCCGTTCATATGGGTGTAGATATAGAGTTGCGGCAGTTCGTCCGCTTCGTAGACATAGGCTATCCCGGTGAATACCGTCCCAGAAAGTGTAAGTTCCGTCTCGCTGGCGAAATTGAAATAATCGACGGGAGAGAGGGTATTTCCGGTCTCTTCCATTACATACGTATAGGTTGCGGCTTTAGCTACCAGGTAGGAGTTATCGGCACTCAGACGGGGGTTGCCCGGGAACGACAATGTTATGCGGAGCTTGGCACAGGTCCTCTCGACATTTACGATGGGCGACCCGGCCGAAGTGTCCGTAAAATCGAACCCTGCAAGCATCCCGTACATGCAGAATCCCTGTCCGGCTTCGAGGTTATTGCTCTTGTCTATCTCCGGTGTGCGGACCTGCTCCATTTCGGTTATTGTTGTAAGCGCTTCCAACACGGAGAAATCGTCGTAGTTGGTGATCACGTATATATCTTTCTCCCCGAGGTCTGCCGGTTCGAGGGGGACGGATACCACACGGTAATCCCCCGAAGTGCTGAAACCGACATCGACATAGCTGTAAACTATATCGTCCGAGGACGGGTCGGTAAAGAAAACCGAAATGTTGTCCACGACCTGTTCGCTGGCAAGGTTATCGTCGTCCACCACCCGGGTAGAGAATTGGCCTGTTCCCAGCCGTATGACGGTGCCGCCCGTTCCATTATCCGGTTCATTTTCACCGGTTTCGGAACACGAAACTGCCAGCTTAAACAGCATGAGTAAAAATATATACGGCTTCTTTGTCATATTATCAGTCCACTTCCCTGACGCACCGCGAGACTGTGCTGCTGAAATCGTACCTCTCGAATCTCTGGTACAGTATCCGGTCCCAGTTGGCTTTGTCCGAATAACTAATATATTCGCTTCCGTACCAGTAAGGGATCACCTGTATCACTACTTCGTTGTAATACCAGGTCTCGGCTTCCGTCGTACCCGGCGGCGAGGGGAACGGCCACCCGTTCGGGTAATCTTCCTCCCGGACCATGATATCCCCAGGGGTAAAAAAATCGTCCACAAAATCGAGCTTCCAGTCCGAAATCTCGTCGCTCCAGTCATTGGAGTCGTGAAGTACGGTAGCCGATAGATCCTGGCCGGTCAGTTTCTCGAGCAGGTATTGGGCTTGTTCCCGGAACTCAAGCGAGTAGTAAGGCATATCGTAACTTGAGGCTTGCCAGGTGTTCGAAGTCCAGATGTTATATGCCTGGTCGAAATAATAGAGCAGGGTCAATAATTCACAGGAATTTATCAGCCTCCACCCCGATCCGTATTTTTGCTCGCAGTAATATGGTGGGTCGCCCCTGTAAATAACCGGTCCCTGCACCTCCGAGTCCCAATAATTGACCACATCGTTGTAAGCTCCCTGCAGTCCGGTCGACAGGTATTCGTTAGCGGACAAGAGTTCTATTGTGCCGCAGTCGGTAGGGAAGATTATGCTCGAGTCCGTAGGTTCCACCGGCGGTATCACTATTGCACGGTCCCCCTGGAATATATACAGCCATGAAGATGACTGCCACGGCTCCACATAAACCAACAGTTGCAGCCCGCCGTCGGAGGTGATATAAACATTGACGATGTAATGATAATTGCGGATCACACTATAATCCGACAGCTCGGCCACGGTGCGTCTTTGCTCCGTCAGTCCGCCCCGCGCATCATCGGACTCGATGGGGAATGCGGTGTTATTGATGACCAGTTCCGTATAGGTCGTACCCGAAACCGGCACAAGGAATTCGGGAATATAGAACACGACCGATCCTATACTGTCTAACCCGTAATCGAAACCTTCGAGTGAACCGTATTCCGAAGTGGTGACCGCTCCGCTGTAATAAGTGTCCTGCGGCGGTACGGAGATATGCGAT
The DNA here is from genome assembly GCA_021201825.1 of Alistipes sp. Taxonomy (GTDB): domain Bacteria; phylum Bacteroidota; class Bacteroidia; order Bacteroidales; family Rikenellaceae; genus WRDF01. The sequence goes on along the minus strand of JAJQED010000023.1, from coordinate 142,886 downwards.
GCTACGTTCTCCAGTTCTACGGATGTTATCGTATTTTCCGGTATTGTAGCTCCGGAGACCTGCTTACGGAATACTACTTCCACCTTGGCCAGTGCCCTGATAAGTTCTACGCGGGCTGTCGGCAAGGGGAGGGGAACGGGGTTGGCGAATGTGCCTCCGCCGGCGACCGTTATATCCTCGTAGATTGCCGACATCAGGAATCTTCCGACGGAAGAAGAACCGTCGGGTGTGAATTCGGGCCTGTACGCAATATCCGTGAACCTGTTATCTGTAGAGAATTCCGACACATTGCCGATATCCATAAGCGCCTGGACGAAATCACCGGTATAGACCGTCTCATTCGCGAAGAAATAGAAGTCGTAACTCCCCGGAGTTATTTCAACCGGCCTGCTGCTTTGGTCAAATCCGTCCGGGAAATAGAGTTTCTGGTTGAATACCACAGTGCCGTCTCCCGGTTCGGCAACGATCATCCGCAGTTCCGTTACCCGGTCTTCCCAGGTCTGCTGGTCGAGGTTGATGCTGCTCGCCGCAGCCCGCACCGACAGATAGATCACGGCCGAGTCCGGGTCGGCCCCGCCCGGATTGTCCCTCCCGCATTTCATTAAAGCAAGCAGTGCCGGGAGCGCCAGTATGTAAAGTATGTAATTCCTGCATTTCTTCATTACAGGTACGTCAGTGAATGGAGTTAAAATTCTGTGTCATAACTATGCACAAGCCAATTATTTACCCATATCTCGACGATGGTGTAGGTGCCGCAATCGCACTGATCCTCGGCCGTGAACCGGATAGTGAAGTCATGGTCGCAATTGAGGTCCACCTCGGGATTCTTCAGTAAAAGGGTCCCGAGCAGGCTGCCACGGTATAGTTCCGTGCCGGAAATTATGTTACTGACAACGATATAATAGTTGAATCCCGTTTCCAGTTTCAGCAGAGTAAATTCCCCCTCCACTGAGGCGTCGCCGTAGGTCAGTGACGGTTCGTAAACCAATACGTCGTCGTATAATATCGAACCGTCGTAATCCATCGATCCGTTGTCAGCCTCGATGGTTATGGCGTAATCGACGGAATCGGTAGGCAACCCCTCCACCGATACGGTTATACGGTTCGTAATTTCAAGCAGGTTAATACCAACGGCTCGGTATTCCTCTTCTGAGCTATTTTCTCCCGGATCGACATAGACCGCCGCAGATTCCCCGAAATATACGGGAACGTCCGGTAGTTGTCCGGCTGTTCCGTCTGTTCTTTTTATGGCGAATAAAAGGTCGTCTTTTCGGGTTACCCCGTCCTGCGGTTCCGAAATATCGAGGTAGTCCCCGTCCAGTCCGGCCCAGGCAACCACCCAGTAAAGCCCCGGATCGGTCGGGATGCTGAGCGTATAATCCTCCCCGAGGGTTATGTCCGAAAGGGTGCGGTGGTAAGCCAATAAACCGTTCCCGTCGAAAACGAATACCGACATTTGACTTATATCCTCAGGGTAGAGAGCGTCATCCTGGCACCGGGACTGCGAAAAGAACGATACCTCGAGGCCCTGTTCCGTCTGGCAGTCGTCCGTGTTATATGACTGGTTGACACACCTTACCGAGCCCGACAGTAGAGCCAACAGCGCCAGGGGCAGGTATTTTATCCTTTTCACCATACGGGGTCGCTTTCTTCCTTGCCGCTTAGAATTCTATATCGTAAGAGTGTACATACCAATCCTGAACCGTTACGTCTACCGTCATGAAAGTTTGTTCCGGCGTAAGCGGGTCGATGGGGTCGATCGGGTTTTCCGGCTCGTCGGGATTGGTCGGCTTGGGGTCCGGGTTCTGCGGATCTGTGGTATCCGGGTCTTCGCCGGGATAAAGCGGGTTCCAGTTGTAGCCGAGCCTGCGGAAACCGGTGATATTAATATGGTAGATATTGTTGCGGATTACAGGAGAGTTAAGCGGTTTTTCTATATCGTCCGGGTTAAGCCAGGCATAATTCAACATCTTACCGTTCTGGTATACGGCCACTTTCTGGTTTTGTACCGCAGTCTGTGCCGCCGTTTTGCTGGAATAGATCAGACCGTCCGAATGCCCGTAATAGAATGTACCGTTGGTTAGGGTTCCGCCGTCGGCTATGGCCGATGCTTCCGGGGTGAATGTCGCCCTCACCAGTACATAAGCCGTATTACCTTTGCGGTAATCTGTGGTTTCAAGAGTGCCCTGCTCGTGTGTGTTTTCAAACAAGAACTTACCGGTCAGGGATTTGTAACCGTCGCTTGCGGTGGGCAGAGCCGGTACCGCTACCGGATTAGAAAGGTCCGAATAATCATAGTAAGTTACGGCGTCGCCTTCGTAGTATTCGCCCAGTGCGGGAACGTAGTCATAGCCGTATGTTACATAATCGTCTTGCTGTAACCAGTATACTTTTTTGGTGCCTTGTGCAATCGACCATGTAACGTTCGAGACGGTCCCAATGAGATTACCGTCATCGTCAACCATTTCCGGTGAGGCATCGGGGTTTATGGTGACGATCACCCGGGAAGCGACCCGGACAACAGAGATAGAGAACTTGTTTTCTCCGTTGGTAACCCCGGTAATGGGAATGTCCGGCTCTATAGCAACTCCGGAGGCCTTACCCGTCATTGTTATCAGGTCTCGGGTTTCGCCGTTGACCGTTATCAGCTGTGCCAGATTGTCTGTATCTACCAGCTCAGTTTCCGACATAATATGGGTCCGTAGTGGCTGTGGATCGTTAAGGACGATGTAGACGACTTTGGTTCCGGAGGTCGTCCGGAAAGGCTGGCTTGGTGACACGGTCGTGCCGTCGGTCGATATGTCTGAGCCGGTAAATCGTTTGGCCTCAACGGTTCCATCGCCGGATTGCATGTAAATGTCGAGGGTGCTCACGGCGTCGTTACCCTCGTATGTCCCGTCGGAATTGTAATCTTCTGGCAAAGCTCGTGAGAGTAGTCTTCCCGGAAGTTTGATGTCGAAAGTCACATAAGTTGGGATGCCTTCTGCCGGTCCATCCGTTCCTTTATCCTTACCGCAGGATAGGCACAGCATACCGAGCACCGCCACCGCAACTGTCAATCTGAATTTCATAGTTTCGTATTTTAACTTATCTTTATTCTTTTGCCGGATTAATTACAATCGGTATGCCTGAAAACCGGCCATAGCCGGCAATGGTATCGGTTTAGTCCGGATTAAATTCATATCGGGCTTTGCGGAATATCCCGTGTGGTGTGTATCGGGAAGCCGCATGGATAATTAATTTTTAAATTTGGATCTTAAACTCCCGTATGATGGATAAAGAAATCACTCTCCGCACAATCCTTGGTGAAGATATTACCTTTATGCCACAAGGTTCTGGATTGATCGAAACGGCCGGGGGCAAACGATATTATCTTAAAACCGGAGCTGTTTCCCAGGCTTATCGTTGCGAAGCCCATGGGTTGCGGGAAATGGGTAAGGCGGCCGGAGTGAACGTCCCGCAGGTGATTGGTTTCGGGAAAGATTTTATTTTGACGGAATATATTCCGGCTGGGTCGCCCTGCCCGGGGTTCTTTACGGCTTTAGGGCGCATGGTCGCCTCGTTGCACCGGGTAAGAGGGGAAAGGTTCGGCTTTTATGAGGATAATTTCATCGGGGCCAACCCGCAGTCCAATATCCCGGAGGGCTCGGTTGACTGGGCGGAATTCTATTACCGCCACAGGATATCGTTCCAGGTGCGTCTCGCCCGCCGTAACGGTTACAATAGGGAATTTACCGACGCCCGTACAAATAAATTACGGGATAATGTCTATTCGATGTTGAGCGGCGTTACCGAGCCGCCGGCTCTTTTACACGGAGACCTCTGGGCAGATAACTTCCTTTGTTCCACTACCGGTACCCCATACCTTATCGACCCTGCGGTCTATTACGGTCACAGGGAGGCAGATATAGCCATGACGATGCTTTTCGGTGGTTTTCCAACGGAATTCTACACGGCATACGACAACGAATTGCCTTTAGAAAAAGGCTGGCGGGACCGCATTCCGGTATATCAGCTTTACCATGTCCTGAACCATCTGAACCTATTCGGCGGAGGGTATTTAAGGCAAGCCCTTTCTATTATCGACAGCCTCTAACCGGCTTATAACCGGTCAACCTCTATCGGCTTCTTGTCGATATAGTTCGGGAAACGGAATTTAGGTATGCCCAGGGCTATCCCAGCATGAACCTTTCCGTCGATTTCCAGCATTTTTTCTATCCGATGCTTCTTGTCATGGATAAGGGCGTTGCAGACGAACCCGGTATAGAATTGAGTTACGCCCAGGCTTTCGGCCATCAGCGAGGCGTTCTGGTAGGCGAGGTTCGCATCCTGGCACCCGAACCTGCTATCCGCCGGTGTATGGATAAAAATAACGCCGGTCGCTCCCCGCAGGATCATGTCACGGCCGTTGTCCAGCAGTTGTTTCATCTTCTTTAACCGGGTGGCCATCCGGTATACATCCGGTTTGAATTTCTTTACGAAAGGTTTAACCAGCGGGCTTTCGATTTTAGCGGCCAGGCCGTAAAATATTTCTGCCGTATGGGAAGATATGGCCTGTAATTTATCGGGATCGGTGACAACGGTAAAGCTCACCTGTTGCTGGTTGCTTGCCGTGGGCGCACGGTGGGCGGCCTCCAATATCAGTTCAATTTGGTCCGACGGAACGGGCTGTTTAGTGAACGCCCGGTTGGAGCGACGCGAACGGATCAGCAGCAGGGTCTGCTCAGGAGTGGGGAGCAGGGCGGGGTCGACAGGGTGCACCTTTTCGGGCGGGAAGTCACCATGCAATACAGAGAAAGTGGGACATGCCGCCACACAATGGCCGCAGACGATACAATTCTCCGGCCGGCTCACGATAATTTCTTTACCGGCTCCCACGTCGAATACGGAGGAGGGGCATACCGTGGCACAGCGCAGGCATTTTATGCAGGTGGCACGGTCGATCCTGATATTGGTTTCCATAATATCCCGTTTGTCTAAAACCGTTCCAAATATAATCACGGTTTTCCGATTTGCGGCATGAAATTATTACCTTTATGGCAAACCGGACCGTTAAAGTTTAATCCGAAATAATATGAAAAGAACTCTCTTTTTCGCCGTCGCGGCAATCCTTGCCGCCTTGTCTTTCTCCTGTAACAATAACACGAAGACTTCCCGGGAAAATGCTCCTGCAGCCGCTTCCGCCCTCGATGTGATATTCGAGCGAAAGAGTGTGCGAGCCTATACCGACCAGCCCGTGGAAGCCGAGAAGATCGACCTGATGGTCCGCGCGGCCATGGCCGCCCCTACCGGCATGGACCGCCGTCCGTGGGAAATCGTGGTGGTGGATGACCGTGCGGTTCTCGACAAAATGTGCGAGGGACTGGCTGCCGCCCGGATGCTGGAACAGGCTCCCCTTGCTGTCATAGTTTGCGGCGATACCGACCGCTCTTCCTACTGGTACCTGGACTGTTCGGCCGCTACCCAGAACCTGCTTCTCGCGGCAGAGGCCCAGGGGTTAGGTGCCGTATGGACTGCCGCCTATCCCTACCAGGAGCGTATGGGTGTGGTTATCGACGCTTTGAACCTGCCTGACAATATCCTGCCGCTGGCTGTGATCCCGGTCGGATATCCCGCAGGACCCGAAACCCCGAAAGACAAGTACAACCCGGATAAGGTCCATTACAACGGCTGGTAACCATTCTCCGGGGTTAGAAGTCTATCAGGGGATACCGCTCCCGTGCGTTTTGGCGTGATGTATGGTTGAAATGCCACCATTCGCTTTGCACGGTCGTAAACCCGGCCTGCCGCATTATCGTGCGCAGTAACAGCCGGTTGTGAAGTTCATCGGGAGTAATGATCCCCTTGCGGACCAGCTCGTCTTCCCTGTCGATATTCGCTTCGGGGCCCAGGTGGTCATATTCGGTTCCCATCGGCAGCGCACGGCCACGGTCATCGATGATGGTCAAATCGACTGCCGCTCCGTAATTATGCAGCCCGCCGCCCCGTGCCGGGTCGGCTACGTAATAGTGTTTGCCGGTCGCTTCCGCGATACGGCGCATCTTGCGCTGTACGGACATCGGGCGAGCCGCATCGTAAACGAGCAACCGGTACCCCGGCCGGAGGGAGTCCAGCAGGTCCTGCGCTTTGCTCAGTTTAGCGGCCGCTTCGGGTAGCAGGTAGGCGCGGGTAATATCGTCATATAGCACCTCCCCGACAAAATTATCCGGGGAAGCATATACAAGACAGACCGTAATGCGGTCGTCCGTCTCTGAAATATCGATTAGCCCCAGCTCCTCTAACCGCAATTCCGTCGGTGTTTTGGATAGAGTTATTTCTACCGGTTCCGCTTCTACTGTCGGCATTTGGGCGGCCTTTTCGGGCCCAGCGTCAACGCGTGTGTCGACAGTGCCCTTGCATAGGCACCCTTGAAGTAGTAATGCGGTGAGGGTAACAATAATATGCCACGAACCTGTCATGCTCTTCATTTATGGACGTTTTGTACAAAGATGGGGATAATGGGGCGATTATCATGCCGGACGATAGAAATTCCCGGGCAAAGGGTTATCTTTGCGCCCGGTTCGCCAACCCGAAATTTATGGAAAACCCAACCGATCATTATCCGCACCATATTATCACTGATACGGCCGCATCCACAAGCCTGCTGGTATGCACCGGCGCTCCTGCAGACCGGAACGACGACGGGAAACTCGCTGCCCGGGTAAAGGAATTTCCCGGACGCAAAGCGGTTTGCGGCGGTACGACTTCGAGGATAATCGCCCGCGAACTGGGACTGCAAATAGAGGTCGAATTGGGCAGGGATAATTGCGGATTGCCGCCCCTCTCCCGGATGGACGGCTTTGACCTTGTCACGGAGGGGGTTCTTACCCTGGGCCGGACCAGGGAACTGCTCGCCTCCCCGCCGAAAGTTACGGAACAGAGCGCCGCCGGACGGCTGGCACACCTCCTGATTGACTGCGACGATATTCGTTTCATAGTAGGCACCCGTTTAAATCCCGTTCACCGTGACCCGTCCTTGCCCGTGGAACTCGAAAAACGCGGTGATATCGTCCGCGAAATTTGCGAAATACTCCGGTCCGGGTTCGGTAAAAATGTCACCGTCGCATATTTATGATACCGGCACGTGGCGTTTTATGCGGCAGTATGTGTAAATTTGCGGATCGTATAACCCGAGAAGCACAATATATAAGACTTTATGGAGGGCAAAATAGAGGTTAAAATATGTACCGGGACGCTCTGCTACGTAATGGGCGGGGCCGAGCTTCAGCTTATCGACGAACATATCCCGCAGGAATTGCTGCCACACGTGGATATCAGCGGTTCGCCGTGCCTGGATTTTTGCGAAAAAGTGGCCGGAAGCGCCCCTTATGCGACCGTAGGCGGCAAGGTTATTTCGCAGGTGAGCATAAATAAGATTGTGGCCGCCGTCAGGGAACAGTTGGACGAAAAGAAATAGAGGAGATGCCTGTCAATAACGCGGTACTGATCCACCGGGAACTCATCTCGAGGATAACTAAACTGTTCAGCGAGGGTAATCTCGAACTGAAGATAGACCGTATCCCGCTCGAGATGCGGCCCAAAGACGGGGACAGTTCACGGTGCTGTATCTACAAGGACCGGGCGATGCTCCGTTACAAGATAATGGCCCTGCTCGGGTTCGATATCCGGGAGGAGGATGATGAGCTGACCCCCCTGGCGGATTATGTCGGGAGGGCATGGCAGCGAACCGGCATACCGTGCGAGCCGCTTACGGTAGTCGACGATGTTTGCAGCGCCTGTGTGCGCACCAACTATGTGGTGACCAATATGTGCCGGGGATGTATGGCCCGCCCGTGTATGCTCAACTGCCCGAAAGACGCCATATATTTCGAAGCCGGACAGGCCCAGATAAGCCATGAGAAGTGCGTGAACTGCGGTATCTGCCAAAAAAGCTGCCCGTTCCACGCCATTATTTACGTACCCGTGCCATGTGAGGAATCGTGCCCGGTCGGTGCGATCTCCAAGCGGGAGGACGGTACGGAAAAGATAGATTACGATAAGTGTATCTATTGTGGTAAGTGCGTAGCTTCCTGTCCGTTCGGGGCCGTCATGGAGAAGTCCCACATAATGGATGTGTTCAATGCCATGCGCCAAGGACGCAAACTGGTTGCTATGGTCGCCCCGGCCATTGCCGGTCAGTTCAAGGCTCCGTTGGCTTCGATACTCGGCGCTATTAAGCAATTGGGATTCGACGAGGTGGTGGAGGTGGCAAAAGGAGCTGACCTTACCACCGAAAACGAGGCCCGGGAATTCATCCATAAAATGGAAGATGGCCAGCAATTTATGACCACTTCCTGTTGCCCGTCCTACACTACGGCCGTCAAGAAACACATCCCGGAATTGGCCCCGTTCGTCTCCGACACGCTCACCCCGATGCAATATACTGCCCGGCTGGCCCGGGAACAGTTCCCGGATGCGGTGCTGGTGTTCGTCGGCCCATGCCTTGCCAAACGGCACGAGACCTACTGCGACCCGAATGCGGACTTTATGTTAAGTTTTGCCGAGATAGGGTCGATGTTCGTCGCGAAAGGCATAGATGTTGCAAAGAGCAGCGCAGTCGAACTGGACCGCACTATAGATTCTACGAGCCGTGGTTACCCGGTAACTTCGGGAGTGATGACGGCCGTTAAAACACGGGTTGCGGACAGGGTGGAGATCGTCCCGTTGCTGATCGACGGCATCGACAAGGCCCGTATTAGGGAACTTAAGGCCCTGCCGAAGAACTGCAACGCCAATATGGTGGAAGTGATGGCTTGTGCGGGCGGATGTGTTAACGGGTGCAACGTTATTGCAAACCCGAAAGTAGCGGTAAGGCAGGTGGGAGAAGTCGTGAAAAACACCGCTGACAGGACGATCTGATCTATATTACGCAACGGATAACCGCATTATATAACCCCATAAACCGAGCTCTATGTTCTTCAATGTCGAAATTACGGGCAAAATTCACTGGATAGGCACTAACGACCGCCGCAAACACCGTTTCGAAAACCTGTGGCCGCTGCCGTTCGGGGTCTCCTATAACTCGTACGTTATCGCGGACGAAAAAACGGCCTTGGTGGACACCATCGAGATGGGTACCGACGGTTCCTATTTATCACGGTTGGAATCCATCCTCGAATCGCGACCGCTCGACTACCTTATTATAAACCACATGGAGCCGGACCACTCGGGTGAGATCGCGACCATCGTGCGCCGCTTTCCGCAGGTGACCATAGTGGGCAACAATAAGACTTTCAATATCCTGCGGGCTTATTTTTCCGACCTGCCGGAAAAGCTGATGGAAGTAAAGGACGGGGACGAAATCGATCTGGGATACCATAAACTCAAGTTCGTGATGACCCCGTGGGTCCACTGGCCCGAAACGATGATGACCTATGACCGTACGGACAAGGTCCTTTTTTCCGGGGATGCGTTCGGGACGTTCGGCACGCTCGACGGCGGGGTGTTGGATAAGGATGTGAAGTTCGAATATTACGAGAACGAAATGCGCCGCTACTACTCCAATATTGTCGGCAAGTATGGCAATATGGTACAGAAAGCCCTGGCAAAATTAGATGGAGTACAGATCGACACCATATGTTCGCTTCACGGCCCGGTATGGCAGCAGAACGTTTCCAAAGTGGTAGGGTTATACGACAAATGGAGCAAATGCGAGACTGAGGATGCGTTGGTGGTCATTTATGCTTCCATGTACGGGAACGGTGCCCATATGGCCGATTACATTGCCAACCGTACTTCCCGCCTCGGAGTGCGGGACATCCGTGTATATGACGTGTCGAAAACCCATATATCGTACCTTATAAGCGAAATATGGAGATGCCGTGGAGTCATGCTGGGTAGCTGTGCTTACAATACGGAGATGTTCCCTTTGATGGAACAGCTTTGTACCGAAATCCTACATTACGGGGTCAAAGACCGGTTGTTGGGTATTTTCGGTACGTGCAGCTGGAATGGCGGTGGTGCGCGTAATCTGCGCCTGTTCGCTGAAAAATCTGGCTGGGAGATAATTTGTGACCCTGTGGAAATGTTAGGCTGTGCCACCGAAGAGAAGTATGACGCCTGTGACAAACTTGCCCGGGCTATGGCTGAAAAATTACTCGAAAATAAATAGTATGGCTACACCCGAATTGAAAGCTGGCCTCGAGTTCACGAGCGAAACTACCGTAGATAAAACCAATACGGCTTCAACGCTGGGTTCCGGCGATATGGATGTATTCGCCACCCCGGCTATGGTCGCCCTTATGGAGAATGCGGCCATGACATGTGTCGCGGACTGCCTGCCGTCCGGCAGCGCTACTGTCGGCACCGCAATAGACGTATCGCACATAAAAGCTACAGGACCGGGTGAAAAAGTCTCCGCCACAGCACGCCTTTTGTCTGTCGAAAGCCGCAAACTCGTATTCGGCGTATCGGCTTGCGACAGTACCGGTCCGATCGGGGAGGGGACCCATATCCGCTATATAGTCGACCGGGAAAAGTTCCTCGGCAAACTCAAATAAGTATTTTAAAGCAGGAATATTTTAAGGAGCAGTTCGCGGAGCAGTTCGCCGTCGGTTGCCGTTCCGGCGTTCATGCCCTTGCTTTTCATATCGTACTCCCTCAGCAGCCCGAGGATCACGAATACTTTTTTGTTGGGATACAGTGCTGAAGCCTGTTTGTATTCGTTAAGAAAGTAAGCCGACGGTATCTTCAGCATACGGGCCAGTTCGGCATCCGACGGCAATGCCGTACCCCGGTTGCGGGCGAGCCACTTCTGGTAATTTATGATAAAGATCCGCTGGAAATGGGAGAACAGTGTGCTGATTGTTACCAGCAGCGGATGTTCTTTCGGGTTGCGCGAGAAATGTTCGGCGATGAGCAGTGCCCGTTGTGTGTTACGTTCGCTGATGGCTTTGGTCAGCTCGAAATTATTGAAATCCTTACTGATGCCTATATTTTGCTCGATATGGTCCGGGGTTATCGCAGCTGTTCCCTCGGGCAGATAGGTTACCAGTTTGTCCAGCTCGTTGGATATTTTGGCGATATCGGAACCCAGGTGGTCGGTCAGCATCGTCAGCGCTTTGGGTTCGATCCCCAGCCCTTTGGAACGCACGAATTCCGAGAGCCACCCCCCGATTTCGTAATCCCTCGGCCGAACCGACTCGAAAACGACCCCGATCTTGTTAATCTGCTTATAAAGCGCCGACCGTTTATCGAGGTTCTTCTCCTTATGGCAGATAACCAGTACGGTGGTCGCTGAAGGAGACTGGGTGTATAACGACAGCTGTTCGATCTTACGCAGTTGCTGGGCTTCCTTGAGGATAACTACCTGATAGGCGCCCATCATTGGCATCTGCTTGCAGAAGTTTATTATATCGCCGCATTCGCTGTCCTTGCCGTATACGACGATCTGGTTAAATGCCCGCTCCTCCTCCGATAGGATACTTTCGGCCAACAGGTCCGAGATACGGTCGATAAAGTAACCCTCCTCGCCCATCAACAGGTATACCGGCGAAAACTTACCGTTACGGATATCTTTCGAGATCGCGGTAAAGCCGGATATGCTGTCCCGGAAACTTACACTGCTCTTGGCCACTTATCTTTTCGGTTATCTTGGACGCTCGTTTGCGGCCCGCAGGCCGTAATTACCCGCAAATGTACGAAAATTTGCCAACGGTTCAATACGGGTCCAAAAACGGGGAACCGGCCCGCAGTGCGGCCGGTTCCCCGTTTTGACGATTTTTTAGGACTTATCAGCCGACAAGGCCGTTGATAAGGAATATGATGGCTACCCCGAGGATCGCATAAAGTTCCGGGATAACGGCCAGGATCAGGGTATTCCCGAGAACGTTGTGCCCGTTACCTATCGCGTTTATACCGTTGGCGCACGTACGGCCCTGCATCCATGAACTGACAAGGGCTACGAAACCCATGATAAGGCCACCGGCCAAAACGCCCCCGGCCTGCACCCAGGTAATGGAATCGGTCAAAAGGCCCTGCATAATAAAGAAGCCCACAAAGCCGTAAAGCCCCTGGCTGCCCGGGAGGGCCGAAAGCACCAGGTAACTACCGAATGCGCCGCTGTTCTTTTTCATCGCCCCTACGGAAGCCTGTCCGGCGATCGAGGTGCCGATGGCGCTGGCGACGCCGCTCAGCCCCACCATAAATGCGATCCCTATCCATGCCAATACGATTGGTGTCATAATTCGAATTTTTAATTAAACATTTATTTTCGTTTGTCGTTTTTCTGTCGTTATCCCGCATCGGCGGCCGACCGCTTCAACGGGTTGAACTTGCGTTGCGACGCCTCGAATCCCGCATTGCCGTAGAATTCCACGAACGTAAGCCTCATCGGATGAACGAACGCGCTCAAGGTGGACATGAACAGCGTTATACCGTGGCCGATAGAAAGGATCAGGATAATGCAAATTTGCCTTACCACCGGTATGTCGGGGCTGAGACCCAGCGCCAGCTGATTGAATACCGAGGCCAGGATACCTCCTGACAGCCCGATAGCGAAAAGGCGGATATAGCTGAGCACATCCCCGATAATGCCGGTCAGGTGGTTATAAGTGTTCCATAATCCCGTCCCGAAGTTCATGAAAGGATTCTTGCCCGGGGAATTGAGGAAAAACATCATAAAACCTCCCAGACCCATTACGCACCATATCCAAACCGGCACGGCGGACATAGCGAATTGAGCCGGCACTCCCTCCTGCCCCAAAATATAGGCCCCGATGGCCGACAACAGGACCAGTATCCATCCCAGTGTCGCAAGGGCATAGCGGAAACCGAATTGCCGGGTCAGGTTAGCCACTTTTATAAACATCCCGAACAGGATCTGTACGACACCCAGTCCCAGGGCCAGTGCGAACATATTGTCCGGCGATAGTATATAATTACGGAAATTCCCGAACGCCTCGATATCGGTTAACTGTATTCCGAAGAACGAGCCGAGAAACATCCCGCATATTACGGTCGAAAGTCCGCAAAGGGTAACAAGGTTGGCCGCCGGTTTCCAGTCGGCTTTTACCTTGTTCCTCATAATAAGCCCGGCGACAAGGAAAATCAACCCGTATCCGGCATCTGCGAGGCACAGCCCGAAAAACAGCACGTAGAACGGCCCGAAGAACGGGGTAAGATCCAGCGTACCGTATTTCGGCAGGGAATAGAAACTGCCGATCACTTCGAACATCTTGTTGAAGCGGTTGTTCCTCAACAGCACGGGCGGTTCGTCATCAGGTGTCGGTTCGGATTTTACATAGAACAGGTTGGGGTAGGCGGTCAGCATGTCGTCCACCTTACGGGCCGTTTCGGCCGTAGCCCATCCTTCCATCAATATAAGGGTGCCGTCCGCAGCCTCCACTCCCGTGTCCAGCACCTGTTCGATATGCAACTCTTCCTCCTCCTCGAAACCGTGCTGTTCGATCAGGTCCACGGAAGCGGCCGCCCGTTCGATGGTCTCCTTGAGCGCTTCCCGCCTTGCTTCCAGCTGCTCTATCTCCCGGAGTTTTTGGGTGTAGGTCATCTCGGGAGCCCGGTCCTCCTGTGCATTTATCAGCACCTCCTGCCCCGGAGCGGTAATAACCACAAAATATGTTATGCCGTTCTCCTGGCTAACCGGATAAACGGTATATTCGGCTTCCCATTCCCGGCGCCGGCTCTCGAACTCTTTAGTATAAGCGTGGAAATAACGGAGCTTTACACCCTGCTGTTCCAACTGTGAAAATTCCCCGGGGTCGAATTCGCCCCAATGCCCGAGGTATTCAGCCTCTTTGCGTTCCTGTGCGATAAGTGCCGTAAGGTTATCCTCCTCGGCTGAGGCCCTCGAATAGTTCTCGTAAGCTTCGCGGCCGGTGGAATAAGGGACTGCCGATTTAACGGCCTCGTCGTTTGCCATCGCCCGGAGCCGCGATACGGCGGCCCGGTGGCGTTCGATCGATAGCATCAGCTCCCTTTCCTTTTCGTCCGGCTCCCAGCCCCGTACGGTTATATCCACCAGTCCGAGGTCCTGCAACTTTTCAAGGAAGTCCTCTTTCTGCCCGGCGAAAAGCACGAAATCGTATTTCTGCATCCTGACGATCATACGGCCACCTCCTTTCTTTTCTCCGCCTGGGCCTGCCGGCTCTTGACGATCTTCTGGGAACTCTTCGAAAGGTTCTCCTCGTCCTCCAGGAATCGTTTTATCTTTCGTATAGCGTCCTGATAGCCGGGGATCTGTACCTTTTCATAGAGGTTTACTTTCTGCGTGGTCTTGCGTCGTGCATAGTCCAAAAGGCGCATTTTGTGCCTGAAGAATTCATACTGCAGGCTGAGTTCCGAGAGGTTGCGCAGCAGGGCCACCCCGTCGGCATACCATGCCGGACTGCTGAACAGATCATACGGCTTCTCCTCGAAAACTACCTCCTTTATCGCCGGGATGCGTACCCCGGCAATTTTGCTAACCTCCAGCTCCACATCCTTTATTTTCAAAAGGTCCGGGTCGAACTCCCCCCACAGCGCGGTCATATAGTCGTACTGCGCCGTAAGCGAAGCGAGCCGTTGTTCGTAGTCGAGCGCGGCCTCTTTCGCTTTCTGAACTTCGGCCCTAAGTGCGGACTCTTTGCTCTTCAAAGTCGGAAGAGCGTTCCGGCGCATCTTGAGCTGCTTGTCCAGGTCGTTCAGCGACGTTTTGTTATATTGGAACTTGATTGCCATGTCACTTGCCTTTACTGCGGCCAGTACTTATTCATAATATCTTCACGGATGGCTACTTCGCTATTTGTGAAATACTTGGCGAACAGCCTCCATGCCGTGTCGAGCATCGTTTCGATATCTATGTTGACGTCGATGGACAGCAGTTCGAGCGAATAGTCGAAACCGAATTTAAGCGTTCGTTCGTCGTAGTCCGTAAGGTCGAAACCGTTCTCGAGTTTGGTTTTGGCGTTCGCGGCATCGGCGAACAGCCTTACGGCGGCGTTCATAACCTGCGGATGGTCCTCCCGGGTTTTCTTGCCGATAACCAGCTGTTTGAGCCTCGAAAGGCTCCGGAACGGGTCGATGATAACCTTGCCCGTATCCGTGTCGTTGCGAAGGTACAACTGCCCCTCGGTAATGTATCCCGTATTGTCGGGTACCGCGTGGGTAATGTCCCCGCCCGAGAGCGTGGTCACCGCTATAAGAGTGATCGACCCCCCGTTGGGAAGCTGTACTGCTTTTTCGTATATCTTCGCCAGGTCGGAATAGAGCGACCCGGGCATCGAATCCTTGGACGGTATCTGGTCCATACGGTTCGCGACGATGGCAAGGGCATCGGCATACTGCGTCATGTCGGTAAGCAGTACAAGCACTTTTTCCCCTTTATCCACCGCGAAATATTCCGCCGCCGTGAGCGCCATGTCCGGGATCAGCAGACGTTCCACGGGCGGGTTCTCCGTTGTGTTAATAAAGCTGACGATGCGGTCCAGCGCCCCCGCATTCTCAAATACGTTTTTGAAGAACAGGAAATCGTCGTTGCTCATACCCATCCCGCCCAGTATGATCTTGTCCGCCTTGGCCCGCAAGGCTACCATGGCCATCACCTGGTTGTAGGGCTGGTCGGGGTCGGCGAAGAACGGTATCTTCTGGCCCGTAACGATCGTATTGTTCAGGTCGATACCGGCTATCCCCGTAGCTATAAGCTCCGACGGCTGTATACGCCGGAACGGGTTTACGGTCGGGCCGCCGATCTCGCGGGGCTCCCCGTCGAGCTGGTTTCCCCCCTCGATAGGTTCCCCGTAGGCGTTGAAGAACCGCCCGGCCAGATCATCGCTAACGTTCAGTTTGGGCGGTGCACTGAGGAAAACCACCTCCGAATCGGTTGCGATACCCTCGGTCCCTGCAAAAATTTGCAGCGTTATTTGCTCTCCGTTGATCTTCACCACCTGGGCCAGCCGGCTGCCTACGGTAGCGAGTTCGTCGTTACCCACACCGGTGGCGTTAAGCGTCACCGTGGCCTTGGTAATATTGTCGATGTGGGTGTATATTTTCTGGAATGCTTTGGTTTGCATAGTCGTCCTCTTTGAGTTATCCGTTTTTTCCCTACCCGTTAGCGCGCCTCTTTGGCATCCACGGCCGTGAGGATCTCATTTTGGTACTGCTCGAATTTCTCGCTCTTCCACTCGCTGTAGTTCATCTGGCGGAACAGGTTGATAAGGTTTTTGAAAAATGCCGAACAGTCCTCGAAATTGTCGTACCGGAACTCCCTGTCGCATACGTCGAGTACCATCTTGAACATATATTTCTGCCTCTCGATAGGGCAGTTGGCGTCGATGTCGTCAAAGGCGTCCTGCTGCAGGATCACATAGTCGATAAGCTCGCTTTTCCAGAACCTGTCGTGGTATTCCACCGGCACCCCGTCGTCCCCGAGGATATTGATCTGGTCGTAAGCTTCCTTACCCCGCCGTACGAGCGTCTTGGCATGGTTGACCATATCGGTCCAGCCTTTCTCCACCCGTTCATCCAGGTACTGCCTGATCTCATCGTAATCCAGGTATTTGGAGTAGCTGTCCACCGGGTCGATAGCCGGGTAACGTTTGCTGTCCGCACGGCTCTGTGCAAGGGCGTAGAAACACCGTGCCGCCTTTTTGGTCGATTCGGTAACCGGTTCCTTAAGGTTACCCCCGGCCGGCGACACCGTCCCCAGGAAAGTTACCGAGCCGCTCTGTCCGTTATTCAGGTATACCAGCCCCGCGCGGGCATAGAAGCTCGAAATGATAGACGAAAGGTCCATAGGGAAAGCATCCTGCCCCGGAAGCTCCTCGAGCCTATTACTCATTTCACGGAGCGCCTGTGCCCACCGCGACGTAGAATCTGCAAGGATCAGCACCTTAAGGCCCATTGCCCTGTAATACTCACCGATGGTCATTCCCGTATAAACCGACGCTTCACGTGCCGCTACGGGCATGTTGGAAGTATTACAGATGATAGTGGTCCGCTCCATCAGCTTATGACCGGTGCGCGGGTCTTCCAACTCCGGGAATTCGGTGAAAACTTCCACCACCTCGTTGGCGCGTTCGCCGCAGGCAACGAAGATTATAATATCGGCCTCGGCTTGCTTCGAGATGGCATGTTGAAGTACTGTCTTTCCCGCCCCGAAAGGTCCCGGGATAAACCCGGTACCGCCCTCGGCCAGCGGGTTGAAAGTGTCGATAGCCCTCACACCCGTCTCCATTATCTTATAAGGGCGCGGTTTCTCCCTGTAATTGCGGATGGGTATCTTAACCGGCCATTTCTGGACCATCGTGATCTCGTAGTCTTTCCCGTTTCGGTCGGTGACGACCGCGACGGTATCGGTGATAACATAACTCCCTGCCTCCGCAACGCTTTTTACCGTATAGCTGCCTTCCATAGTGAAAGGTACCATGATCTTATGTGCGATCCATTGCTCCTTGACCTCGCCGAGCCAGTCTCCGCCCGTAACCGTATCGCCCGGTTTGGCAATAGGGGTGAACTCCCACTGCCGGTCGAAATCCATAGGCTCGGTTCGGGTCCCCCTTTCGATGAACAGCCCGTCCATTTTAGCCAGGTCGTTCTGCAGCCCGTCGTAACTGCGTGAAAGTATGCCGGGAGCGAGCGTAACCTCGAGCATATGCCCCTCGAATTCCACTTTATTACCCGTCGTAAGGCCCCGTGTCGAGTCGAACACCTGAACGTAAGCGTCGTCCCCGACCACTTTTATCACCTCGGCCATCATCTTCACGTCGCCCATGTGGACATAGCATATCTCATTCTGGGATACCGGCCCGTCCGCCTTGACAACCACGATATTGGCAATTATACCAGATACTTGACCCGTAGTCTTCATATTATTAAGTTTTACTTTTTATTCCGGTTTTACTTTATGCCCTCAGGAGGACTGGCTCCCGATAAGCTGCTTGCCGTCCAGCGCGGCCATGAGTTTCTGGAACATCTCTCGGCCGTATCCCTCGTCGAGCGTCACCCAGCGGTGTACTATATTGATCTTAACGAGGTAGGCCAGTATGGCGTTCATGTCGAAATAGTCGAACGGGGTCAACTGGTCCGACTCACGCCAGCGGATCATATCGATCTTCCGCTCTTTTTCCAGCAGGTTATCCTCGTCCGAAAGGGCGTCTATCAACTCGTCTATATAGTCCAGTTCGCCACGCAGGCCGAAATCGGCGGCGGAACTCCGCGCCAGGTTATCCCTCACATAGCCGGTGCCTACCAGTTGCTCCCCGATCGGAAGCGAAGCCTTGCGGGCGGAATAGGCAGCGATCACGTTACGCAGGTTGCGGTCGAACTCGTACCATTCGCGGATGAACCTGTTGCCGCTGCGGGCGCACTGGTCATAATACGAAATGAACAGAGCCCTCTCGAAACTCACTTCGGGGTCTATCCAGTCGAATTCCGGATTATCCGGGTCCGCATAAGCCGCTATCACACGGCCTATAAAGACCGGCAGCCCGGACGGGTCCCGCATAAATTCCTCCAGCTCGGCCCGGGTGTAATTACCCAACTCGTTGTATTGTCCGCGCCCGGCCTTGATGTTTATGATATTCTCGATATCGTAGAAATCATAGAACAGGCCCAGGTAGCCCCGGTCCCGCTCGTTAAGCTCGGGCCGTATCTGGGCGATGATGTCGCAGGCGCTGAATCCTTTTTTATCGGAATCGAGCGCGAACTGCTGCAACCCGGCGACCAGCGTATAATAGTTCCTGGCCATGGTTACTTTTCCTCCGGTGCGAACAGTATCTCTTTGGCTTTCGGGCGGAGGTACTCTTTAAGCAGCGCCTCGTAACTCTCGTCCGTGAAGCTGATATAATACCCCCCGTTTTTAGGACCTATCTTAAATCCGCTTTCCACCCCGTCCGAGAATTTGATCTCCAGCCCTTTGTCCATCAGTTCTTTGGCCGATTTGCCAAGCGCCTGGTCCAGTTTTGCTTTCTCCGATTCCGGGAGCAAAGCTACCAACGACACGTCTGCCGCACCGCTTGTCCAGTTGGAAGCGACCGTAGTTAGGATCTCGCGTACGAATTGCGCATCCAGGTTGGCCTGTTTGATGTCATTGCCCAGCGATTTGTCGATAATTAGCTCGGTGATGGCGTCCTTGAGTTTGGCTACGGCCTGTTTGCCCGCAAGCGACAGCTCGGTAAGGGTATTCTTATGCAGGTCCTCGGCCTGGCGCTCGGCCTCTTTACGGATTCGTTCCGCTTCATAATTGGCCTCCGAAATTATCTTCTCCGCCTGTGATTTGGCCTCCGTAAGCATATTCTCGGCCTGCTCCCTCCCTTTAGCGAGCCCCTCGTCATAGAGCTTCTGTGTCAGTTCCTGCAGCTTGTTTTCCATGATCGGTATATATTTTATTTTTCTTGTTTTAGTCTTTATCTGGCGGTTTGCTTCCAGCTCCGGTCTCTCAACGGTGTTGCGGCCGGAGTAGGTCCGTAACTTCCTTTACCGGGGAGAACGTGGAAACCGGGACTTCGACGAATACCGTCGTCCAGTCGGCCATGGCGCCGTTCCACAAGCCGGGCAACTCCTGTGCCTTAAGTTTTTTGCCGTCCTTGGATTTCTCCGATATAAAACCGGTAGAGGGGTCGACAAACTGCGTCAGGTCGTATTTATTTCCGGCCGTATCTCGCACATAACAAACGATATCCACCGGATTGAAATGGGTGCCCTCTTTTAAAAGATGCGCCTTTTCCGGTGCCACCTGCGATGGTTCGGCGATCTGCAAAGATGTACTCCCGTTCGGGTTGCTCACCCAGAACGGTCCGCCGCCCGGCTCCCCCTCGTTGCGAACCATGCCGCAAACCCGTATAGGGCGGTCCAAAACCCGGGAAAGGAATGTTTTTTTATCGTCCGTGCCGGAATCTTCGAAATTCTTCGGTAATCGCACAAAAAAATCCCGTTCGATTATACCTGCCGCTTCGCCGAGGTCTATCGAATCGGCGGCGATCGCCGCTGCCAGTTCGTCCCTTTTGTTCCTTAATTCAAGGAGCACCCCTGCTATAAGTTTCTTATAGGTCACCGTGTCGCCTTTCAACCTGTCCGGCGCCACGTTATCGATATTCTTGATAAAAATGATATCCGCATCTATACGGTCCAGATTGCCGATCAAAGCCCCGTGGCCCGCCGGACGGAAAAGCAGTGTCCCGTCCTCGTTGCGGAACGGTTCGTTTTCCGGGGTCACGGCAATTGTGTCCGTGCCGCTGTCCTGGACCGAGAATGAGATTTCATAAGTAACCCCGTACATTTCGCCGAACTTAGCGGCGGCTTCACGGGCCAGTTTTTCGAAACCGTTGCGGTGTTCCTCAGATATAGTGAAATGGAGCCGAACCACATTGCCGCTGCGGGCATACATGGCTCCCTCGGCAAAATGTTCCTCGAAAGCAGTACGCGGCCCGTCAGGATATGAGTGGAAATAAATCAGCCCCTTGGGCAGGGTGGCCCCGTAGTCGAGAACGGCCCTGGCTATCCCTTTGGCGTCCTGTTTATCCGTGCCGTCGGGTAAGGCAGGATAGAACGCGAAATCCCTGATAGATTCCACGGTTTTGCGGGCGACGTCATTCTCCTTGCCCTCGTTGACAAAAGAAAACAAGTCCTTGAACATCCTTGTCGCCGCCCCGGATGCCGGGACGAACTTTACGATGGACAATCTCTGCGCCTCATTGTCATATAGGGCGGCATATTCCCGGGCCTGGTCTGCATTGAAAACCAGAATGCCGTTTCCGACACCCGCAGCACTCTCTACCGGCAGCGGCTCGAAGCCGTTGGTAAAGTTCTGTATCTGCTCTTTTATTTTTTCAACGGTCAGCCCGTGTTCCGAAATTTGCTGCCTGTCCTTTTCGCTGAATTCCATTGCCCGCATTATTCCTTTGATTTTAACCCACTTGTCAATTCGACAAAAACCTTATAAAGTTAAGGGTTTTAACCGGAATTACCAATCCGCTCAGTATTAAAATTTCCTTAAAGTTTCCTTTGTAAATTTACAAAAACTCCCGTCTTAGAAGTTCCTCCGGATAGTTTTTGACTGGTTGCGCCCAAACTATACGAAAAAAAGCCCAATCTCATGCGAAAACGATATCTTTGCATACGTTATGGTGGAGAAAAAAGAGGGCGCGCGCCTTAAAAATCACAATACTTTCGGCATCGAGGCCACTTGCCGGTGTCTCTATACGTTCCAAAACCGGGAAGACCTCGAGCAGCTTCATCGGGAGGGGGTCTTCGACGGCAAGTGGGACGTCCTTTCCGGGGGAAGCAATATCCTGTTTACCGGGGATTACGACGGTGTGCTGCTGCA
Source organism: Alistipes sp. (assembly GCA_021201825.1). GTDB lineage: Bacteria > Bacteroidota > Bacteroidia > Bacteroidales > Rikenellaceae > WRDF01. Next base: position 121,588 of record JAJQED010000023.1, on the reverse strand, counting down.
CCCGGCCCCGGGCAATATCGAGGTTTCAGGTAAGGGGGGTGACACGGTGCTAGTGCGGGCAGATGCCGGGGTGGAGTGGGACCGGTTCGTAGAATATTGTGTGGACAACGGTTACTGGGGTGCCGAGAACCTGTCGTACATTCCCGGGTATGTCGGCGCAAGCCCCGTGCAGAATATAGGTGCTTACGGATCGGAGGCTAAGGACATTATCGAGTCGGTAGAGTTATTCTGCGTGGGTAATGCTTCCAGAATGGTTCTTGCGGCGGAACATTGCGGCTTCGGGTACCGGAGCAGTATTTTCAAAACGACTCTTAGGGGTAAGGCAATTATCACGGCCGTAAATTTCCGGCTTTCGACCGTTCCCTCCCCGAAGCTGGGTTACGGAGACCTGCGGGATTCTGTCGAAGCGCTCGGCGGCCCTACACTGGTAAATATCCGGCAGGCGGTCACCGCTATCCGAAAGAGTAAGCTTCCGGAGCCTGCGGAGTTGGGCAACGCCGGGAGTTTTTTCAAAAACCCCGTGGTTGATGAAAAGATCGCCGCCACCCTCAAAAAGGAATATCCGGAAATGCCGGTATATCCCTCCACGGAGCCCGGCCTTGTAAAACTTGCCGCAGGCTGGTTGATCGACAAGGCCGGCTGGAAAGGCCGAAGCCTGGGGCCGGCGGCGGTCCATGACAGGCAGGCGCTCGTGCTGGTAAACCTCGGCGGGGCCACCGGCAGGGATATCCTTGCCCTTGCCGATGCCGTGAAAGAAGCGGTATTTGGCCGGTTCGGGGTCCGGCTGGAATCGGAAGTCAACGTTTATTAAAATACCGGGAGAGTGGAATCGAATTTACTTTACAGGTTCAGGAAATACATCACCGAAAACGGGCTTATGGACCGGCAGGATAAGGTGTTGTTGGCCGTTAGCGGCGGGGTCGACTCTATGGTGTTGATGTCCCTTATGGTGGAGGCCGGGTATAATTGCGGTGTAGCACACTGCAATTTCCAGCTTCGGGGAGAAGAAGCCGTCGAGGATGAGGAACTGGTATGCCGGCAGGCCGAAAAACTCGGTCTGGAGCATTATAATGTCAGGTTCGACACCGCCGGTGAAATGGAGCGGACCGGCGAATCGGTCCAGATCGCCGCTCGCCGGTTACGCTATGACTGGTTCGCGCAGTTGTGTACAAACCACGGATACACGGTTATAGCTATTGCACACCATGCCGACGATTCGATCGAAACGTTCTTCATAAACCTGATTCGCGGTACCGGACTGAAAGGCCTTACGGGGATCAGTGTTGTTAACGGCAGGGTAGTGCGCCCGCTGATCTTCGCGTCACGAAAGGAGATAGCCGATTATGCCGCCCTCAAAGAAATACCCTACAGGGAGGATTCGTCGAACCGCTCCACAAAATACCTGCGAAATAAGATACGGCTGGGCCTGATACCCCGTATCAAGGAGATCACCCCGCAGTTCACAGAGCTAATGGCGGCGAACGTCCAGCGTTTGACGGACGCACAGTTGTTTATAAACAGGGCCGTGGAACTGATAAGGGACAGGGTGGAGCAGCATGTGGACGGCCTCATTGTCATCGACCCGGCCGATATCGACGGCTCCTTTCCCCGTAACTTCGTGGTCTATGAGTTGCTGAACAAATACGGATTCAAGGGCGACGTTGTCGACGGATTGTGCCATGCACTCGAAAAGGGAGAAACCGGTAAGCGGTTTTATTCAAAGGATTACGTGGCTTACACCGACAGGGGTAGGATAATGTTTGCACCGGTAAAGGATGAGGATACCTGCGGAGTGGATATTTCCAAGGAAATGATTAAGGCCTATTGCGGGAATTCGGTTTTCTTTTTCCGGTTCACCGATATTGACAATATAAAGACCCTCGACGTCCCGGCCAATATCGCCCTACTCGATGCTGACAAATTGCAGTTCCCGCTCCATGCGCGAAAGTGGCGGGACGGGGACAGTTTCATCCCGTTCGGGATGAGCGGCCGCAAAAAGGTGAGCGACTATCTTGTTGACTGTAAAGTTCCCATGGCCGAAAAGAACCGCCAGTTCGTCATCCTTAGCGGCGAAGATATCGTATGGGTAGCCGGCCGCCGTATCGACGACCGTTACCGCATCACCGAAGATACCGAGAACGTACTGAAGATCATCAAGGAAACAATGTGATCTTATGCACGGGAAAACACCAGGGGGATAAGCCGGCGGTTTATCCCCCTGCTTTATTTTCGTTTCCTTTGTTATTGGATTGGTTGCCGAAAAGCATAGTATATAACTATTTGTAAATAAGAGCTATCGTATTCCTTATGATTGCGCTGATTTATTAGTAATTCCATTGTAGTAATACAAAAAGACATCAAAATGGCATCTATGGCCCGGCTTTTGGACGGACTATTGTATTAATATTAATTTCAAAAAAAAAAAAAAAATGAATAAAAAGGCAATAACGGGACTGGTCATGCTTGGCATTATGGCGACCACGGGAGCATATGCGCAAAACCGATATGACAATAGCCGTTCCAACAGTTACGATTACGAGGCTGAACGTTACCAGACGCCTTATAATAGTAATTACGACAACTCTTATCGAAATAATACGGCCCGTTACGACGACTACCGTTACGATAAGCGTACTCGACGCCAGATGCGGCGAAACGCCCGTAAAGGGTACAGCAATACCAACTATTATAATAACAGGTCGGGTTATGGCGGCACTGTAAATACCCGGTATTATAACGAGAATTATAGCAATAGGGCCGGGGACAGCCGTTACAACACCACCCGTACCGGCTCACAGCGTTATTACGACACGGATAACGACCAATACATCAACAATATTTATGAGAACGGCCGCAATACCTACGGAGATTATTCCGATCGGGGATCTTATAATAGGGGCTCTTATGACAAACGTACCACGCGAAATATGCGCCGTCAGGCCCGCAATGGTTATGTTAACAATTCCGTAGACCGTTACGGTAATCGGCAAAACAGTGATTCGCGTGTGCAAAATACCGAGCGCGGTATATTCCGAAACAATCAAAATGCCGGATATAATACCACCCGTCAAAATTACACGGGTTATGATGACGTAAATTACCGGGAAAACCGCAATTACCGCAATACTTATAATAACAGCAGCCGCAACGGCCTCTCTTCCATTCCCTCCAACCGAAATTATTACAATAATAACCAGATGCCCGAGGGGATGATGGACTACGATACATGGATGCGATACCGTAATAATACGAACCGGGATGATTACCGTCAACGGCAGCAAGATAATCGAAACACCAATTATCAGCGGCAGGACGATTACCGCCGCCAGTGGTAAATACAATTATCAGAACATAACACGAAGAGCAACCCGCGGGTTGCTCTTCGTGTTGTTATACCTTTAAGTTCCGTACTACTTCCCGGAAAACTGTAACTGTATTATTCCATCAAGTCGATTCTCTCATCATGAAGATCGGGATCGGATCAAGCCCGTCGGGATAAGCTCGGAATGGAAATCTCATTCACTGGTTGCCGCAACGGAATTAGCGGTGTGGTATTGATCACATCTGGTCCACGATATCCCAGACAAATGCCCTCAGTCCGTGCTGTTTGGCCTGGTCGTCGATCCTGCGCAGCTCTTCGAGCACGGGTTTTACTTTCTGGTCATCGACAACGGCCAGTATCGTTGCGTTCATGGCGGGCCAGGCATGGGTGCCCATGTGGGGTTCGCCGTCAACGCTGCCGCGTCCGTGCGTAAGCGGCCATTTGGTATAGCCCCGGATAAAGTGTTTATCCAGCACTTGGTTGATGCGCTCGTTCAGCGCCTGGTTGTATGATATGAATAACGCTTTCATCGCTCTTTATTTATTCCCCGCCGGAAGAGGTCTCCCTCCCGGCGGGGATGGTTTTAGCAGTTGGCTGTTTGTAACAGGTTGTCGTTATCTTCCTCGATATGCCTTTCCACGTTCCTTTTCTCTTTTTTAAGGCTTCTCGCACCGAAGATCGAGTATACTACGGGGACGACGATCAGCGTAAGGAAAGTCGAGAACGTAAGACCCCCGATAACGGCAATACCCATCGGCTGCCATATCTCGGATCCCTCACCGGCTCCCAGGGCCATCGGGAACATACCCAGGATAGTGGTGATCGAGGTCATAAGTACCGGACGTAAACGGCTTTTCCCAGCTGCGATTACCGATTGGTTGATGGCGCCGCCCCTCTCCCGCAGCAGGTTGATATAGTCTACAAGCACGATACCGTTCTTCACCACGATACCCACGAGCATTATGGCCCCGATCAATGCGATAAGCGACAGCGGCGTACCCGTCAGCCACAGGGCGAGGAACACCCCGGTGAACGCGAACGGAAGCGAGAACATTATGATGAAAGGCATCAGAAGCGATTCGAACTGTGTTGCCATCACAATGTATACCAGCAGAATGATAAGGATTAACAGCGTCCCGAGGTCACCGAACGATTCGGCCTGGTCCTCTACCGTACCCCCGACTTCTATGAATATGTTATCGGGCAGCGGGTAATCGTCCACGATCTGGTTCACCTCTTCCACTACCGTACCGAGCGGCACGCCGTCCGCCAGTGAAGCCATGACCGATACTTTCCTCTGCCTGTTCTCACGTTCGATGGCCGGGGGGGCGAACTGTTCCTGTATGGTAGCCACATCCCTCAGTTTGATGCCCTGGCCGAGGGAGTTTATTATAGTGATGTTCTCGATATCCTCGATGGAGGTACGGTGTTCCTCGGCATACCTCACGCGGATATCGTACTCCTCGCCGTCCTCACGGAACAGCGACGCCGTAAGCCCGTTCACGCGGTTCCTTACCGCCTGCCCGACCGTCGCACTGTTGAGGCCGTAAAAGGCCAGTTTGTCACGGTCCACGACCACGTTGAATTCGGGCTGCATATCATCCCTGGAGAGATATACGTCACGCGTACCCTCCACTGCCCAAAGTTTGTCCTTGAGGTCGTTCGCGATGTCGTTCGTTACGTCAAAGTCGTGCCCGAAGACCTTGAGTTCTATATAACTCGCCGACGAGGCGCTGCCGCCCGTCGAACCGCCCGGCTCGACCTTGAATTCCCTGATCTCCGGGATCTGCTCCAGGTCCTGCCTGAGCAACTCGCTGATCTGGAATATGGTGCGGTCGCGCTGGCTCGCCCGTGGAAGCCTCATACGGAAACTCACTATATAAGACCCCGTATTCTGCATCGCGGCGAACGTGTTGTTGCTGTTCGAGGTTGTACCCGACTGGGCGGACAAGAGCCTGATCTCCGGGTATTTCTCGTTGATTATCTTCCGTATCTGTTCACCGATGCGGGTAGTATATTCAACACCGATATTCTGTTGCAGCTGCACTTCCGCGTTGATTATGGCGTTATCCGACGGCGGGAAGAATTCGGTAGGCACCGTGCGGAGCAGCAGCAGGCTCGACAGGAAGATACCCAATGCCCCCACGATTACAACCGTGCGGTGGCGTACGGCCCAGGTAAGCAAATTGGCGTACCAGATATCGAGGTTGTTCAGGAACTTGTCGATAGGTTTGAATATGATCCCGAGTCCTTTGTAGTTGTGGATACCGCCGTCGCTGCGAAGCATGAGCGAAGAGAGCATCGGGGTAAGGGTAATGGCGGCAATGGTCGATACGCAAACAACGAGCGTTACGATCCAACCCAATTCCCTGAAAAGGATACCTGCCATACCTGAAAGCATCGTCAGCGGCAGGAACACGGCTACCACCGTGAGTGTCGTGGCGATTACCGCCAGCCAAACTTCATTGGTAGCGTAAATGGCCGCTTCTTTCGGGCTGCTGCCTCGCTCGATATGTGTAGTGATGTTCTCGAGCACCACGATGGCGTCGTCGACTACCATCCCGATGGCAATGGAGAGCGAACTAAGCGAAATGATGTTCAGTGTACTGCCCGTAGCATAAAGGTAGATGAACGAGACGACGAGCGAGACGGGGATCGTAAGTACGATAATAAACGTGGCCCGCCATCGCCCGAGGAAGAACAGGACGACAATTATCACGAAAATAAAGGCGTACATGACCGTCTGGGACAGCGAATTTATACTGTCCACGATCGACTCCGAACCGTCCATGATCAGGTCGATATCGATATCGGGCGGCAGGTTGCTCTCGATGCCGGGAAGCATATCCATTACTTTGTTTACGATCGCTACCGTATTTGCCCCCGACTGTTTCTGCACAACGACGATCACCCCCCGTCGGCCGTTGATCAATACTTCCATCGTGGCCTTTTCCAGGGTGTCCTTTACCTCGGCAACGTCTTCGAGCAGAATGGTGCGGCCCTCATAACTTCCGAGGACTATCTTACCTATTTCCTCGCTGTCTTTGAATTCGACATCCGTCTTGATATTATAGGTATTGGTACCTATGTCGAGGGTACCGCTCGGAATGTTGCTGTTCTCGGCCGCTATTACGCTTCCGATCTGTTCCACCGAGAGGCCATAGGCGTCCAGCTTCTGCGGGTCTACATTTACCTGTACTTCGCGGGTAGGCTCTCCCGAAAGGGATACGGCACCTACGCCGTCAACACGGTTAAGTACGTTCACCAGCCTGTCGTCCAGGATCTTATAGAGGCCCGAGTAGCTCTCGTCTGCCGTGGCGGAAAGGACAAGTACCGGTATCATCGAGCTGCTGAACTTGAAGATCACCGGCGTGTCGACATCGTCGGGAAGGTAGGACTGTACACGTCCCACCACGTCCCTGATATCGTTAGCCGCCTCGTTCAGGTCGGAGCCCCATTCCATTTCTGCCGTGATCAGCGAGATATTATCCCTCGAGGTCGATGTCAGTTTTTTGAGGTTATTTACCGTATTGAGGTTATCCTCCAAGATACGGGTTACGTTCGTTTCTACCTCGGAGGCATTGGCCCCGTCATAGTAGGTGATCACGGAGATTGCCGGGTAGTCCAGGTCGGGGTACATATCCACGGCGAGGTTATTCAGGGAGAATAACCCGAATATCATTACCCCGACGAATATGAGTATTGTGGAGATCGGTTTTCGGACCGACGCTTCGTAAATTTTCATACTAACGGTAGATTAATCGTTTACTATCTCAATTTCGGTCCCGTTGTTCAGTTTGGATATACCGGCGATAATCACTTCGTCTCCCTCGTTCACACCGCTGGTTATCTGTATCCTGTTACCGAGTTGCCGCCCGGTCACTACTTCCCGGCGTTCGGCGACTCCGTCTTTTACAACGAACAGGTATTTATCGTTCGATCCGACCTGTTTCTGTACTGCTATGTCTTCTACCATCAGGGCGTCCATCGTCCCGAAATGCAGCGTAGTCCGGGAGAACATACCCGGGCGCAGTTCACGGTTCTGGTTCGGGATCGTGATCTCGACGTTGAAAGTGCGGGTCGCGGCGTCGATCGCCGGGTATATAAGCGATACCTTGCCCTCGAAAACCTTGTCCGGGTACATATCAACCCGGATATCTGCAGGCATGTTCATTTTGACGTACGGGAAGAACTGCTCCGATATGGCTACGGTTACTTTGAGTGTGTTGATCTGCATTACCTGCAGGATCGGTGTTCCCATATAAAGGTCTCCCGGGTCGAAATTGCGGGCCGTAACAACCCCGTCGATGGGGCTGCGAAGCTCTATGTTCTCCTTGAGGTTATCCGTTTGTTCACGCTGTACCGCAAGCGAGGTCTCGATCTGGTCGAGTTCCTGCTTGGAGATACCGCCGGCTTCATAAACGGCCTTGATCCTGTTGTAGTCCGCTTCGAGGTTGGTCAGCTGGATATTGCTCTGGTTGTAATTGGTAGGGTCCATCTTGGCTAGCAGCTGCCCCCTGCGCACATTGTCGCCTACGTCCACATAGATATTGTCTATCCTCACCATCGAGAGCGACGGTGCGATATTATTTTCCTTGTATCCGTGGATGGTACTCGTGAACTCCTGGGTATTGTCTATCACTTCGTACGTGGTCCTTTGGGTTTTCACCAGGACCTTGGGATCTTCTTCTACGGTCTCTACCGTTTTCTTTGCAATGCAGCCCGTTGTGGCTACTGCGGCCAAAAACAAAACCGGGGCGAAAAATAACTTTCTTTTCATCGTTTTTTTCTTAATCTATTTTACCATCCGTTAGTAATCTATGCCAATGATCCTCTCGTAGTCGGCCTGTGCCGAGAGGTAATCGTAAACCGCCTGGTTGTAGTTCAACCGGGCCTGGGTAAGGGCTACTTCCGCCGAATTGACCTCGAGCATGGTGCCCACTCCGTTGTCGTACCGGGTGCGGCTGATATCGTAACCTTTTTGTGCCTGCTGGATCGTGGCCTTATTGGCGATCATTGTCGCCTCGGCGGTTATGATCTCGTTCAGGGCGGTGCTCACCTCGACCTTGGTAGTTTCTTCCAGGTAATCCCTCTGCAGGCGGGTCTGGGAGATGCTGTATTTTATCTGTTTTTCCCTGTTCTTATTGGTCAGGCCGGAGAAGATCGGAATGGATAGTGTCAGCCCGACCGAAACCGGGTGGTTCCAGAAGAAATTGTCCGAACCCGAGGATGTGCCACCGGTCAAACTACCCAGGCTGACCGGGTCCCTTCCGGTGAGGTTGTAGGTGCCGAATGCGGCCAGCGACGGCATCCGGGACATCTTGGACACCTCCAGCTGGCGCTTGAGCACTTCTACCTGGATATCCATCGAGCGCAATTCGCTGTTCTCCGAAATATTCTCCCCGTAATAGTTATAGGCCATAGTGTGGTCCTCTTCGCTCAGGGTATTGAGGTCCCCGACAACCACAATTTCGAAATCCAATGGGATGCCCATATACATTTTGAGCAGTTTTTTCGCGATCTCAATAGAGGTCTCGGTCTGGATTATCGACGGTTTGAGGTTGCTGAGCTGTACGTCGGCGGTAATATAATCGTACTCCGAGGCCAGCCCGTTGTCGAATTTCAGTTTGGTCTCGTCCACGGTACTCTGCAGGTTGGCCTCGCTGACGCGCAGAACGTCCAGCGATTCCTGGGCAAGCAAAATGTTGTAATACGCTTTCTTGACCGCGTTGGCAAGCGTGATTCGCGAACCCCGTGCGTCTTCCACAGCCGCCCTCATTTGCTCCTCGTTGAGTTTGAGGGTCTTGTATATGGTCGGTGCGAACAGGGGTACGTTCAGGCTCGTCACCACAGTTACCGTATTGTCCGGGTCGAAAGAGACCCCGCCACCCATATCGCTCTTCTTTATGGCCCGGCTGTATTGCCCGGCTACGCTCAGTTGCGGCAGGTGGTTGCCTATGGTTTCCTTTCGTACGTATGTTTGCTTTTCGATCTCCAGTTCCGCTATTTGGATGGTCGGGTTTTCATCCAACGCTATTTCTATCGCCTGGTCCAGGGTCAGTTCCAGCGTCCGGGGACTCCCGTAAACATAAGGGTCCTGGGCGAGTGCAACCGTGGCTACGGATGCCGAAATGATCAGGGTAGTAGCTGCCAGTTTAAACATTCTGCTCATCATTTTTACTTTTTAAATGTTGGCTCTTCTCTTTTTCTATATAGTCGTCTATCATCTTTATCCCTTTCTCTTTGGCTATGCCACGGAAAAAATAGGTTATTACGTACCTGAAAGCATCCCTTTCCGAAACGTTCTTGGGCAGGATCATGTCCTGTTTGCTCATGATCCCGTAAATCGAGTTCGAAAAAACGGAGATGGCAAGGTCGTAGTTGATATTGTCCAACAGGTAGCCGTCCTCGACACCCTTTTTCAGTTTCTCCCGCAGTGCGGCAAACCCCTGCTCATGGGCTTCGTTCGATATGGTCTCATATACCTTGGGATAGAATTTCTTGAGGTTGGAGAACATCTTGTGGTTATTCTCCATATCCGCATCCCAGTCCTCGAGCATTATCAGCACCTCATCGATAATGTTGCTCACCCCCTCCGTAAGGTGCCTCTTCTTATCGCTTATCCGAACAAAATGGAACCGCATACATTCCAGAAGCAGGTTTTCCTTGTCCCCGAAAATTTCGTAAATGGTCCTTTTGGACATTCCGAGGTTCGTGGCGATATCGTCCATCCGTATGGATTTTATCCCGTACGTAACGAACATATCGGTGGTCTCGGCGATTATCCTTTCCCGTAAAGACATAGTCATGGTTTTTAAAATCGGCTCAAAGGTAAACCTGAAAACTTTCGAAACCAAAAAAGTTTTCACGTTTTGCGGGTTTTCTACCAATTGTCATAATATTTCAGAAATTTAAGCCAACCGCTCTTTAATTTTCCTGTCCTGTACCGTCCATATCGGCCCAAAGGGTGTCAGACGCGGATAAAGGCCCGTTTGTTGCACCGGTAAAATTTTTATCGGTAAATTTGCCAATAATAGAGACGATAAGTCCCGGTAAATATTTTACTGCCATGAAAAATATTTTATACCATTACGCTATAATATTGGCCGCTTTTTCTTTTTTCGGTTGCCTTGGCGGCCAAAGGGCTTCTTCGGTTAATATACAGGAGCAGGCGGTGAGGGTACCGGAAAAAATAAAGATCCCCGACGTTCCTGCCATGATGACCAGCCCGGAAGACGTGGGGCGTTACCTCGCCCTGCATTACTGGGACAACTTCGATTTTACCGATACGCTCTATGTAGAGGTACCCGAGATCACCGAACAGGCATTCGTCGATTACCTTGCTATCGTCGGTATGAATCCGCCCCAGACCGCCCGGGAGTCCGTTGCCGGGGTCATCGACAGAGCGGCTTCCACTCCACAGGTATTCCACTACTTTACAAGGCTTTTTGAAGAATACCTCGACGACTACGGTTCGGCAATGCGGAGCGAAGAACTTTATATTTTGGTTTTGGAGTGTATCGTAGCGTCGGATAAGGTAGACGAGCTCGATAAGTTAAGGCCGCAGGCACGGTTGAACGCGGCCTATAAGAACAGGATGGGAACTACGGCCAATGACCTGGTACTGACCGAAGCGAACGGCCGCCGGTTACGGCTGCACGATATTAAGGCGGATTTTATACTGCTTTATTTTAACAACCCCGACTGTATACACTGCGAAGAGGTAACCACTAATATAAAGGCCTCGAACGATATGCTCATACCACTTCAACGGCAGGGTGTACTGAAGATACTTGCCATCTATCCCGACGAGGACCTGGACGCATGGCACCGCCACTATGAAGATATGCCGTCCGAGTGGATACGGACTTACGATAAGGAGTTGTCAATCCGCCGCGAGCAGACCTATGATTTGCGCGCAATACCCTCGCTTTACCTGTTGGACCGGGACAAGACAGTCCTGTTGAAAGACCTGGACCAGGTCTGGCAGATCGAGAATTTCTTTGCTATGCAGGGGTATTGACCTGCGGGCGGGCCTACTGATTTTTAATCGATACTATCTTCTGCAGGAACAGGTTGTTAGGTATTACTATCAACCGGTGGTCGGATGTTCGTATGTGGGTATAGAAAGCGTGGATGTGTTCGATGGTAGCATCTATCGGGGTATCCTTGTCGATGATCGTTATCTCGTCGCCGATCCGGTAAGGCGCCCCGAAGAACATGATCACCCCGGCCGTTACATTGCTCAGCACGGACCATTGGGCGAAAAGGGCCACCCCGAGAATGGCCAGAAGCGAGGATATCGCCACCCACAGGTTATTGGATTTCACGCCCCATATTACGGCGATCACTATTATGCAAACGATGTTCAGTATTATGTCGATGACCTGTTTGGTCTGTTTGCGACGTATCTCGGATTTCTGGAGCAGGGAGCCGTATTTGTTGACCAGCTTGCCGGTTACGGTCTTGGACAGCCATAACAGGATTATGATTACGACCGTAGCAATGACCTGGGGTAAATAACTCTGGTAATCCATAGCGTTTCAAAATTTTAAAGGGGCAATATGGTGCGGATGCCGTTGCGGGTAAATATTACCCGGTACCGTCTGTAATCCTCCTGCTCCCCGTGCTTCAACTGCAGTATTATATTAAGATAATAAACTTTTTCCCCTACGATCGTTTTAAACTTGTCGTTCTCATCGAGCGTGTAGATCGGCACCTCGGCCGTATGGCTCTTGCGGATAAAGGTGGACAGGTAGAGCGTCATGATGTCGTTTATACCCTCTATCCTGTACCGGTTCTCCTCGTGGAGTTTTTGCGGGTCGAGCTGCACCATCTTGCGGTAAAGTATAATCTTCTCGTCGTTTATCCGGTTCTCGGCCTGCAGCAGTGGCGAACGGTTGCGCAGCTCCATAACTTCCGGGGGAGCCTGCCCGTCGCTGATGAAATCCACCCCCTCCCGTATCCAGCCGAACGGACGGTCCTCCTTTATACTTATGCTGGTTTTGTTGTCGAAATACTTCGCCTTGAGCCGGTGGGCGAAGTAGTACCGCATGGTTTCTTTTATGCGGTCCTTGAGCATATAGCTGACGACCAGCGCCACGAACAGCGGCATGGTGAAATTGCCGTATTTCTGCTGGAAAGAGAATGCCACGGCCGTAGCGAATATCATAGAGACCCCGGCCGCAAGGCTAAGGTAGAACTGCTCCATGGCCACCCCGTCCCGCTTCTTGTTCTCCTTTAGCGAAAGGTCGCTCTCTATATATTTCCGCAGGACACCCTGCCTGAACAGCAGCGACCGGTTGCGGTCCGGGCTATGTGCCTGGACCACCGGATAGCCCGCCTCCCGGCTGTATTCCCTTTCTTTTTTAACGGCCGCAGTTATCTCCTTTATCAACCCTTTGAACCGTTCTTCGTTCCGCAGCAGGTTTTTCATGAGCAAGAGCAGGTACTCTTCGGTGATATTGCTCATGAACTCGTCCCCGAACAGGAAATAATTGTAACGTTCTGGTTTTACGCCCGGGGCGTCGAGCAACGTACGCAAAGCCCGGTACGACCCCGTAACGTTGCCTATATTATTAAGGTATTCGCGGGCCTGTGCCTCGAACCCGGGATTGAGCCTGCCGTATATCAGTTCCTGGGTGGTGTCCCGAAGCGAGCTCTGGTATATCGCCATGAACATCTTCACCTCGTACTCATAGTCCGCTGCATTGGTGCGGGAGGGGTCCGTGGCGAAAGTGCGCAGGGAATTCCCGAGGTTCGTTATCGGAACGCTGTCGGGGGAGGCGATCCGCTCCAGCGGGAACACCGGGGTGATCAGTCGTACTTTAGATTTAATATCGCGGTAGAACTGCTTCTTGGGATACGTTTCCGCGTTTATATCAAGGCTGTTGGGAACGAAAATCCACATGTTCAGCGAAAACCGGTCGGTCGATTGCTGGCTTCCGGCTATATAGCCCGCTTTGAACTCGAGCGAGAATTTGTCGTGTTTTTTAGCCTGTATCTCTATCATCGCCGCGCATTTTTAACGGTTAACGCATTTTGCCGTTCAAAGATAGGCAATGCCGGGCGAATAAAGGATACCTCCCGGGGTAAGTTTTCCGGACCGCACATTATCCTTTCCGGCATCCGGAACGTTCGCCGTCGGATCCATATCACGGATCAGTAAAGGCGAAACCTTCCTGAGGCAGCCGGCTGTAAATATCGCTGTTTATTTTCCAGATCACAGCCTGCTGGTCCGTGGCCTTGGTCCATGCCTGCACAAGTACCTTGACCGACATCCCCGTGATCTTGGTGATCTCGATATTGTATCCCCGCTCCTTGACGATCCGGCTGTCCGCATCTAGTATGCTCGTAATTAGGGGCTTAAGTTTTCCGAAATCGGCGTCCGGCTTTATCCCGATGTTCCATGTGCTCTGCTTGTAGGGTTCGCGCGAGGCGTTGTTTATTATCCCGGTGGAAAGGGGGCCGTTTGGGATTATCACCGTCTGGTTGTCCGGGGTGGTGATGACAGTGTTGAACAGTTGGATGTTCTTTACCGTGCCGGCTTTGCCCTGTGCATCGATATAGTCCCCGATGCGAAAGGGCTTAAGCAGTAAAAGCATCACTCCGCCGGCGAAGTTCTGCAAAGTGCCACTCAGTGCAACCCCCAGGGCCAACCCGGCCGAAGCGAACAGTGCGAGGAACGAGGTTGTGCTCAGGCCAAGTATATCTATCGTAATTACGATAAGTATGATGGTCAGGACTATTGATACGAGGCTGTCCAGGAACGAGCGCAGGGTCTGGTCTACATGCCTGCGTTCGAATACCCGGTTCATTAGCTTGCGTACCTTGCGTATAAGCCACCGGCCCACGTACCAGATCGCCAGTGCGAGCAATATTTTCAGTCCCACTTCGATCACCCATTTAGTAACGCTTTCGACGATCTGTTCCGGGGACATGTGCGAGAGGTTCTCGATCTGGGTCTCGACCTTGGCCCGAACGGTGCTGTCGGCGTCCTGGATTTTCTCGGTATCCACTGTGGGGAGTTGCAAAAACGGCATCTCTTATATTTTAATTGTCCGTTATCGGTTCTCAAAAATGGTGCATTTCCGGAAATGGAATTTGTCGTAGTTTGTTGATAAGTTTTAACGGCATTCAAAATTTGGGATAGTCTTTGTATATAATTTTGACACATGACTATGCATCACGGTCCCGGGATAGAGGTAATCCAGATAAACATATCCGGCTCAGACAAGCCGGGTGTAACGTCTGCTCTTACAGATATCCTGGCCCAGTACGACGCCTTTATTCTGGATATCGGGCAGGCCAACATACACCAGACTTTATCTCTGGGTATCCTGTTCCGTACCACGTCCGACCGGTCCGGGGATATTCTTAAGGACCTCCTGTTCCGGGCTTACGAGCTGGATATAAATATCCGGTTCACGCCGATCACCCCTCAGGAATATGAAGAATGGGTGGGGCTCCAGGGACGCAACAGGCATATCATAACCCTGCTCGGGCGCCAGCTCACGGCAAAGCAAATTTCGAGTGTTACCAAAATAGTTTACGACCAGGGGTTGAACATCGATTCGATCCTAAGGCTCACGGGCCGGGTTCCCCTGCAAAAGGAGGACCGGGCGCTCAAGTCTTGCATCGAACTCTCGGTCAGGGGTACCCCGGCGGACAGGCTCGAGATGCAGAAGCATTTCATAGAGCTGTCCAATAACCTCGGGTTGGATATTTCCCTGCAGGCCGACGACGTTTACCGGCGTGCCCGCAGGTTGATATGTTTCGATATGGATTCCACCCTCATCGAGACGGAGGTAATTGACGAGCTTGCCGAGCGCGCAGGCGTGGGCGATGAGGTCAGGGCCATAACCGAGGCCGCCATGCGTGGGGAGGTAGATTTCAGCGAGAGTTTCCGGCGCAGGGTTTCGAGGCTAAAAGGGCTGGAGGAAAGCCAGCTGAAAGAGGTAGCCGAGAACCTGCCGATAACCGAGGGGCTGGACCGGTTGATGACCGTGCTTAAGCGTATCGGCCTTAAGACCGCGATCCTATCCGGGGGCTTTACATATTTCGGCAATTACCTGAAACAGAAATACGGGTTCGATTACGTCTATGCAAACGAGTTGGAGATAGAGGACGGCAGGCTTACGGGCAATTATGTAGGGGATATCGTGGACGGCAAGCGTAAGGCGGAGCTGTTGCGGCTGTTGGCCCAGGTGGAGAACGTCGATATCCGCCAGACCATCGCCGTGGGAGACGGGGCCAACGACCTGCCCATGCTCAGCATCGCCGGGTTGGGGATCGCTTTCCATGCCAAGCCAAAGGTCAAAGAGAATGCGAAGCAGTCACTTTCGACCATAGGGCTGGACGGGATACTTTATTTCCTTGGCCTGAAAGACTCCTATATAGACTGATGGTATTAAAATTAAGCCCTGCTGAATAAAAATAGGTTTATGAAAAAGATGTTATTGCCGGCTTTTCTCCTCCTTTCGCTGTCAGGCTCGTCCGTGGCCCAGACGGGTGGTGACGGGGTGCCTGTCACTTTCGAGCAGGCCCTCGATATCGCCGTTGGCGGCAGTCCGCGGCTCGAAGCGCTCAAGTGGGAACAGCAGTCGGCGCTTAACGAACGCCGTGCCGCTATGGGCCTGCGCTCGCCGAGCATAGGATTGACGGCCGCTTATGTACGTACGCAGAAAACATGGGAGGTTACCGGGGGTGACCTGGCGGGCGGCATTTTCGACGAGTTGGGCGATATGGGAGTTACCATTCCGGACGATATAGCCGGTGCGGCGACCGGGTTGCTCGACAGGTTCGGCTTTACGATACTCCCAAGGGAGTTCGCTACGGTCGGCGCGTCGATAACCGTCCCGGTTTTTACGGGCGGCAAAATAAACGCTGCCAACCGGTCGGCAAGGATAGCCGAGGAGAACGTTTCCGAAAAAGGGAGACAGATCGAAGGGGAACTGATGTCGGAGCTGGTCGAGCGGTACTACGGGTTGTTGCTCGCCGAACAGGCCGTACAGGTGAGGCAGCAGGTAGTTGATGCCATGCGGCAGCACCTAAGCGATGCCCTGGCGTTGGAACAGAACGGGGTCATCGCCCGGAGCGAACGGCTCTATGTCGAAGTGAAACTGTACGAAGCGGAGAGGGACCTTACGGATGCCCTGTCTCAGGCCGCGACCACCCGCAGTGCTTTAAGCAATACGCTCAATTCGGACCTTGCGTTCCGGCCGGTGTCTGCCATGTTCATCCTGAGGGACATCCCGTCGGTGGACCGGTTCAGGGAATGGGCGCTGGAGAACAATCCGCAGCTGCAACAGGTAGAATTGGGCCGTCAGTTGGCCGTGCAGGGAGTTACGCTGGCCCGGTCGGAATTCTATCCCCAGGTGGCCGGTATCGCCGGGGGCAATCTTTATAAATACAACCTCTCGAAACGGATGCCGAATTGGGTAGTGGGAGCCGGGGTCAGCTTCAAGATCTTCGACGGGCTTCAAAAGGAACACAAACTGGCTTCTGCAAAAAATACGGTCCGGTCCGTTGAATCCCTGCAGGTCAAGGCGGAGAAAGATATAGCCCTGCTGGTCGAAAAGCTGTATAACGAACTGCTGAATAATGCCGGGCGTATGCCGGCGGTCGAAAAGTCCATCGAGTTCGCAACGGAGTACCTGCGCGTTATGAATATCTCGTTCCGCGAGGGAGTGTCCACGTCGGTGGATATTATAGATGCCGAACTTAATCTCGCTGCCAACCGCATCGAGAAGTTGCAAACGGCCTACCAGTATGACCTGGCCCTTGCCAAACTGCTCGAGGCGGCAGGGTTGAGCGGGGACTTCATGAGATATGCCCGCAGCGGGAATGCGGTCCAGATAGTTTATTAGTGTAAAAGAACAAAACTACATAACAGGGATGAAAAGGAGTAATATTATAGGGCTTGTAGGCGCACTGCTCGGGATAGCGGTGCTGATATCCATCCTTAGCTGGTTTATAATCGGGCCCACGCCGACGATCCTCCAGGGAGAGACCGACGCCACGAGCTACAAGGCTTCCTCCAAGGTGGCGGGCCGTATCGACTCGCTCGCGGTAAGGGAAGGTCAGCGGGTCCGCAAGGGCGACCTGCTGTATATCCTGAGTACGCCCGAGGTGGATGCAAAGGTTGCGCAGGCCGAAGCGGCTCAGGCCGCCGCCGCCGCGCAGGAGCTTAAGGCCTATGCCGGGGCCCGTATACAGGAGATACAGGCTTCACGGGACCTTTACAGCCAGGCGGAGGCCGCACTGGCCCTGGCCCGTAAGAATTACGAGAGGGCTGAGAACCTATACAGGGACGGGGTTATCTCGGCCCAGAAGTTCGACGAGGCGACAACCGCCCTGAAAGTCAGCCAGGCTTCGGCCGACGCCGCCAAGGCGCAATACAGCCTCGCCCTTGAGGGGGCTCGTCCGGAGGACCAGTCGGCCGCCATGGCGCTCACACGGCAGGCCGCCGCCGTAGTCGCCGAGGCCCAGTCGCTCCAGGCCGATAACCGTATTTATTCCCCCGTGGACGGCGAGGTCTCCAGCATTATTGCCGAACAGGGCGAACTTGTAGGGCAGGGGTATCCGGTGGTGACGGTTATCGACATGGAGGATATGTGGGTTACCTATAATATCAAGGAGACCCTGATGCCCCGTATAAAAAAGGATATGAGGTTCCTGGCTTATGTGCCGGCTCTCGGCCGGGATGTCGAATTCTATGTGGACCATATCGCCTCACAGGCCGATTTTGCCACATGGTCGGCCACGCGGACCCAGGGCGGGTTCGACATAAAGACCTTTGCCGTAAAGGCGCGCCCGATATCCCATGTACCCGACCTGCGCCCGGGAATGTCGGCACTGGTCAACTGGGACGACCTCTAAAGTTATTCTGCCGGGATGTTCGACGCAACTATAAGGGTTCTCCGCAGGGAATGGGGCCGGATATGCAGGTATCCGGTCTATATCGCCCTTATGGTGATACTTCCGGCCGTCTCTTTCGCATTCTTCGCGGTGTTGTTCTCCGCTGGGGTAGCTACCGATATTCCCATCGCGGTGGTGGATATGGATAAGACCCCTACATCGCGGACCGTCATCTCCATGATCGACGCAACCCCGTCGGCACTTGTCGCCTACCAGGTTCCCGATATGGCCGAGGGCGAGCGTATGGTTAGGGAGGGCAAAGTTCTGGGAGTGGTCTACATCCCGACGGATTTCGAAAAAGACATCATGAGCAATACGCGCACTTCGGTGGCGGCATACCTCAGCGGCTTGAACATTACGGCAAACGGATTGCTCAGCAAGGATATACAGACCACGGTAACTACTTTTTCTTCCGGGATCCAGCTGCAGGTCCTGATGAAAAACGGCCTGTCCGAGAAGCAGGCCATGGCGCAGGTCCTGCCGGTCTATTTCGACCGGCACATACTGTTCAACCCGTACGTAAACTACGGATACTACCTGCTGCCAAGTTTCCTGCCGATGATGCTTATGATATTTTCACTTGTCCTTACCGTCTATTCCATCGGGTCGGAGCTGAAGAACTATTCGGCAGGGGAGTGGTTTAATACGGCAGGAGGCAGCACCGGTGCCGCCCTTGTCGGAAAACTATTACCGTATACCGCCGCAATGTTCGGGATGGCGCTGTTGATGAACACTATCATGTACAAATGGATAGGTGTGCCGTTGAACGGAAGCATAGTAGTGCTTACCGTTGCCGCGTTCCTGTTCATCCTTGCTTACCAGTCCATCGGGATACTTATCATCACCGTGCTTAGCAACCTGCGTATGTCCCTCTCGATCGGGGGCGGGTATTCGGTCCTGGCATTCACTTTTTCCGGCCTCACGTTTCCCCGTATGGCAATGGACCCGCTGCTTCGCATCTTGAGTTATATTTTCCCGTTCACGCTTTATACCGATATTTTTATCGACCAGGCCATGCGGGGAGCCCCGGTCATCTATTCGATACGCTATATGGGACTGCTGTGCCTGTTCATCGTACTGCCGATGCTGTGTTTGCCTCGGCTTAAAAAGATCGCTACACACAGCGAATATTGGGGGAAATTGTGATGCGCAGAACGAGGTTGGGTATAAAACTCAGGGAATTCGGTTCGGTTATCAGGGCGGAATACGGGCATATATTCACCGATGCCGGTGTCGTGCTGATAATGATATTCGCGATTCTCATTTACGCGACCGTCTATTCGCTGGCTTACAAGAACGAGGTACTGCGTGACATTCCCGTGGGTGTGGTGGACAACAGCATGACCCCGGCCAGCCGCCAGCTTATACGTACGTTCGATGCCGCCCCCAACGTTAACGTAACCTATAATCCCGAAAACCTGACCGAGGCAGAGAACCTGTTCTTCGACCGCAAGATATACGGGGTGGTCTATATTCCGGAAGATTACGAACGCAACCTGTTAAAAGGGGTTCCGGCCATAGTGAGCGTATATGTAGACGCCAGTTATTTTTTGATGTACCGGCAGGTATTCTCGGACGTAGTGGCCGGGCTGACCGGTACGGGGACCGAGGTGGAATTTTCGCGGTTGCTGGCACAGGGCATAAATGCCCCGCAAGCCGAGGCGGTGGTTTCACCGGTCCAATTTACCCTGCGGAACCTTTACAATCCCTATCTGGGCTATGGTACGTTCCTGATGCCGGCCATACTGATCGTGATCATACAGCAGACCCTGCTTATGGGTATCGGGATGATAGGGGGAACCTGGCGCGAGTTCGGCATATACCGTAAGCTCCGTACACCCGGCGAAAAGCGGCTCTCGACCATTCCGATCGTACTTGGCAAAGCTACGGCCTATTTGTCCATCTATGCCGTAACCCTGTCCTATATCTTTACGTTCCACTATAAGCTGTTCCACCTTCCTATGAACGGTTCGCTGGTAAACGTACTTTCGTTCCTGGTCCCGTATGTATTGGCCTGTATTTTCATGGGGATCGCCGTTTCCACGTTGTTCCGCTCTCGGGAGAGTTCCATCCTCTATATCCTGTGGACCTCCATCCCGCTCCTGCTTATAAGCGGAGCTTCGGTCCCGAAAGAGGCGATACCCGGCTGGCTCTATAATTTCGGGAAGATCTTCCCCAGCAGTTCCGGGGTAGAGGGTTTCCTTAGGGTACAGACCATGGGTGCCAGCCTGACGGAGGTCCGGCCCGAAGTAACTACCCTTTGGATACTCTGCTTCGTTTACCTTATCCTGGCCTGCCTCGGTATCCGGCTCGTTATGAACCGGGAAGACGTCAGGTGATTCGGCTCTTTTAAATCGATGAACCGTAAATAACGAAAGAGGTGGGACCGACGGTCCCACCTCTTTCGTTATTTAAAACCCTCCCGGAGGGGGGCCGCCTCCCGGGGGAGGTCCCATCCGTCCGCCGGGACCGCGAAGCTTGTCCGGTGAGCCGGAGGCATTGCCGGGACTGCCTTTGAATGCGCGCAGGTTATATACGAACTGAAGCGCGTAATACCTGCCGAGGGTGTTATACTTTACATTCTCGATGTAATTGGTAGTTACCGTGCGGCGGAATGCGGTTTTCTGGTTGAAAACGTCGTTGATCCCGAGGGTGATCTCGCCGCGGCGGTTGCGGAATATCTTCTTGCCGAGGGCCAGGTTGAGCATATAGTTGCGGTCCGTATAATCCTGCGTGATACCTTTATTGACCGACAGCGAACCGTTGCCCGAGAAAGTGAAATCGGCCCATGTTACCCATTTGAAACGGATCGAAGCGTAGTGCACAACGGACTCGTTGTTCGAAGTGATCGAGTTCTTGGCAAAACTGTATCCTCCGTTGTACATTAGCGTGAAGTCCAGGTTCTCGCTTATATTACTGCCGATCACGATCCCGGCGTTGTAATATTGGCTGAACAGCGTATTTTTATGGCCGTCCTGGATACTCGGTTCCTGTAGAACGCGCCCGTTTACATTCACATTGAAGTTACTGCGCAGGGCATTGATCGGGAAGCCGTAGTTCATCCCCAGCATGGCGTTCCAGTATCCGCTCATATTTCCATACGTCTTATACTGGCTGCCCATTTGGAGATATGTATTGTCCGGGAGCAGTACGTTGGTGCCGTCGGAAACGGTGACCCTCTCGCCGATGTAATTGTCCGTGACCGTGAAATGACCCATCACCATGAACGTACTCCCTTTCGATACCACCGATCGGTTGTAGTTTGCCATGAGGCTGTGTTGGTAGCTCGGCTTTAAGTCCGGGTTTCCCTCGGTCACGTTCTGGATATTGGAAATGTCGAAGACGTTCTGCAGTTGCGATATGGACGGATTGGAGGTGGACGACCGGGCGAAAACCCGCAGGGTATTCTCCTGGTTGAACGAGTGCTCCAACCGTGAGAAATAGACAATATTGTCGAAGTTGTATTTCAGGTCGCCGATGGCCGGGAATTCCTGCTCGCTTTGCAGGTTCGACCGCTGGTACTCCACATTGACGGTGACGCTCGTTTTGTCTTTCCGGTAATTATAACCGGGGCCTACCCGCTGGGTCAGGTAACCGCTGTTGTAAATATTGGAGTAGTCTACGTCGTAAAAATCTTCGTACGCCTGCAGCGCATCGTCCCAGTTGTAACGCTGGCGGTCAGCGTCCGAATAGCGGTAATCCGCGCGGTATTGGGCCGTAAGCTGGGAAAATTGTGTGATCGGCTCGGTATACATTATGCTGCCGCGCAGGGTGTAGCTCTTTGAGTAGTTCAGAGTAGTATCCCGGACTATTTCCCTTTGGCCGTCGGCATAGAGGGTATTGTTTATGCTGGAACTTTCGCGGTCGTTTTTAGAATAATTCCCGCTAAGGTCCGTGACGATGGTCCTCCCGGCTTTCCCGAGTCGTACACGGTAGGTAAGCGAGTTACCGATGTTATATCCCCAGTTCTTTCCAAGGTTGGACAGGGTATAGTCATAGTACCGTACGTAATCGTCCCCGTCGGGTTCGTAGCGGTCGGTATGGGTAAGGTTCTCGTTGCGGTAGCTTTGTATGCTGAACGAGGGACGCATCATCAGCTGGTGGTTGTCGCTGATCTTATAGTCCATCCGCAGGTTGAACCGGTGTTCCTGGTTCTTGCTCCACCGGGTCGAGGACAATGTGTCGAGCCACGCGTACTGGTTTATATATTCCCGGTCGGTATCGCTCCAGTATTTATTTCGCGAGTTGGAGAAAAGGTAGCTGCCCTCTACCTCAATCTTTTTCGCCCATGTACCCCCGTAGTTCAACCCGAGCGATTGCACCTGCGATACGCCGTCCTGCTGGCCCACCATAAAGTTGCGGGCGTTACCGCCGAACCGCATATTGCCGCCCCCGCGCGAGGACATGCCGCCCGAACCGCCCGAAACCGCGCCCAGGATATCCTCCACCGAGAAATTCTGTTTGTTTATATTGTTTGCCATCCCGAGGATGGTGAACCTGTGGTCCCCGAAGATATTGAGATTGACCCCGGCGTCGTATTTATCCGTGATACCCCACGTCCCGTACATCTTCCCGAACTTGGCGCTGCGCTTGTCGGCATGGGTAACGATATTGATCGCCTTGAATCCTTCCCCATCGTCCACGCCGGAGAACTCGGCCATGTCGCTCAGTTTATTGTATACTTCGACTTTGGCTACCATCTCGGCCGGCAGGGTCTTGATCGCCGTACTTACGTCCTGACCGAAAAATTCACGGCCGTCCACGAATATCTTCCCGACGGTCTCGCCCTGGGCTTCCACCTCCCCGTCGATCACCGTAATGCCCGGCATCTTCGACAGGAGGGCCTCGGCATCAGCGTCACGGGCAACTTTGTAAGCGTCCGCATTGTAGGAGACCGTATCCCCGCGCTGTGACGTACGGATGGCCTGCGCCTCCGTCACCACGGCATCTATCAGGGTTGCATTCTCGGCCATGTATATCTTCCCGAGATTGACGCTCGCCTTGTTTACCTTGACGTTCTTAACTTCGTCCTTATAGCCAAGGAATGTAAATGTTACGGTATAGTCCCCGTAGTCCAGGTCGGCCATGGTGACGGCCCCCTGGTAAACCGATGTGAAATATTTTACCTGGGTCGTATCCCTCTGGCTGCGGACGGATACGACCGCACCGGCGATCGGTTCTTCGGTAGACCTGTCGAGCAGGGTCGCCCGGATGGCTCCCTTTTGTGCATAAAGGGAACTTCCCGTGCAGATCACGAGAAAGGCGGTTAGAATAATTTTTTTCATTTACTACAATAGGTTTGCGGGTACTTCTGTGGTTTAAGTAGGGTTGGTATAAAAAAGTATTGCCGGTAACGCGTGCAGACGTTACTGGCAATACCGGTGAATACTCATTTCTGTGGCATCGGTTAGCCTTTGTATTCTTCGTTATCTTTCTTTTCGTGCGGAGCGGCTTTGCGCGGTTCGCCGTGCGGTCCCCTGCGGTCGTTTCGACGGGCCTCGGGCCTGCGTTCCTGCATTTTTCCCCTGTCTTCTTTCCACTGCTCGAACTGCTCGGGGGTGAGGATGTTCTTCATCTTGGCTTCGAAGTCGGCCATGCGGGCTTCCATCTCGGCTTTTATCTCCTCCCTGCGTTTTTCCATCTCCTCTCTGGAAGAACGATCGGGTTTTTCGGCTTTTGGACCCTCGGGCCTCGGTGGCCTTTCTCCGCGTTCGGGAGTCATTTCCTTGTGCAGTTCGATTATCAGTTTCTGTTGCTGTTCGGTAAGTCCGAGTTTTTCAGCCATCCTTTCGACCATCGCCTGCTGCCTCTCTTCCGGTGACTGCCTTTGCTGCCCCTCGTGCGGCGGTTGTGCGTTGACCGTGATCACTGCGGCCATTATTGCTGCCGTAGCAAGCATAGATTTGATTTTCCTGTTCATTTTCTAAAATTTTTTCGACCGTTATTTTACTGCGGTCGATTAACTAACGCAAATATAATCTCCTTTAGCCTGCGTTTTTCCCCGAAAACCGGTGAAACGGCAAAACCGGGGGGTGAAACGGCCTCTGCCGGGGGTGGGCGGATTGGTAAACCGCGGTTATTCTATGCCCGTCCCCTCGCCGATCCACTTTTTAAAGACCGGCACACGGGCCTTACTGATGATAATGCGCTCGGGAACTTCCACTTTCAGGTTTAAATTCAACCTGCTTCCGAACCATACGGAGATATCCCGTACCGCATTTCGCGATATTATGTACTGCCGGTTAGCCCTGAAAAAAAGCTCTTCCGG
Organism: Alistipes sp.; assembly: GCA_021201825.1. Classification (GTDB taxonomy): domain Bacteria; phylum Bacteroidota; class Bacteroidia; order Bacteroidales; family Rikenellaceae; genus WRDF01. Next base: position 97,079 of record JAJQED010000023.1, on the reverse strand, counting down.
CAGTTGGGCCATTACCGTGTCGAGGGATTTATCGTAGGGGAAAGCTTCGCCTTTGAGGGTGTGGACTTTGACTTTCTCGTCCGCCGTATGGAAAAAAGCTATCTCTTCGGCCTTAACCGGCACGAGCTTATCCCGGAGCTGTAACAGGAACGTCCGTTGCCGGGATTCGCGCATATTATTCAGGCGCCCGGTATAATTTTTTCGTGCCGAGCCGGTTAGCCTGCCGAATTTGTCGATGGCCCGTTTTAGGTCGGACGGTTTGATCGGTTTCAGCAGGTAATCGATGCTGTTTACCCGGAACGCCTCGAGGGCATACTCGTCGTAGGCGGTAGTGAATACTACCGGAGCTGTCACTTCAATATTGTCGAATATTCTGAACGCATCCCCGTCGGCAAGGTGGATGTCCATAAAGATAAGGTCGGGCGGATCGTTCCCCTCGAGCCAGCAAACCGTTTCCGACACACTCTCAAGCGTCCCCGTTATCTTGCAATCAGGGCAAACTTCGTTCAGCATCGACAGCAGGTTGACCGTAGCGGCGGTCTCGTCCTCGACCACTAACACCCTCATCCTGTTTCCAGTCGGTAATATTGTCGTCATTGCAGTTCCAGTTCTTTTTCCGGTTCGGTGAGCGGCAGTTCTACCGTGAACTTCTGCCCGTCGTTAGTGACGGTTATATCCCGGCCGGTCAACAATTTATAACGGTGCGAAAGGTTCTGCAGACCGATCCCGGTCGGGTCCCCGTCATGGATTTTGGGATATACAGGATTTCTGACCAACAGCGATCCTGAGTCGGTACTTATCGAGACCCGCATGGGCTGTTTGCGGGTAATAACATTGTGCTTAACAATATTTTCGATAAGAGGTTGGATAGTCAGGGACGGCATAGTCCACCCGAGGTATTCCGGTGCGACGTCTATATCGAAGAAAAGTTTACCGTCATACCTGACTTCCAGCAGATATTTGTATGCGTCCACGAATTTCAATTCTTCTTCGAGTGTCGTTCCTCCGCTCTGGCCGTTTTGAATTATGTACCTGAACGTCTCCGAGAGCCTGTCGATGTATGTCAGGGCCTGTTCGTTGTATTTCTCACGGACCAGCATCGACAGGGAGTTGAGCGAATTGAAAAAGAAGTGGGGGTTTATCTGGTTGATAAGAGTGTTGTAAGTTGCCTGCAGGTTCTCGTTCTTAAGAAGTTCGTTCTCCAGCTGTACGCTCTGTTTCTGGTAGATCAGCTGGAATATCTTGCCGTAGAGTAAGGTGATTATCAGTGTAAAAGAGAGTTTGGTCAGTACCGACGGGTCGAAAAGGTTGCGCCCGTTAATAAGCAGGAATATCTCCCCGGTCTTATGGTGGAATGACGGCGATAGGAAATAGAAAACCACCGCTACGGCCATACAAATGGTCCCCCGCCAGAAAAAATTTATCTTTTTCCGCTGCATGCTGCTCGTGAGTATCGAGAGCATGATCAGGGCGAACAGCAGGTAGAAAAAGAAGTTCATCCAAAGGATGAAATCCGATTCCATGAACTGGCGCATCCAGCCCCTGTAACCACCCGGAGGCTCGGGCATAAGCCGTATCAGGAAGAAATTGAAATTGGCTATCAGGCTGATGCCGATAGCTGTGAGCAGGTTGATGAACACCGCCCGGTATTTGTTGATGCCGTTCATCTTTGCAAAGGGTTTAACTGAGCAAATATACCTCATACTGTTGTGCGTTTGGGTGTTAGGGCGGGTGAAACGGCAAAATTGGGGGGTCAACCGACTCCGGAGGCTCACTCCTCGATCCAGGAAGAATACATTATATAATCCCGGGCCGTGCGTTCGATAATGTCGGTCCGTTGTTCCGGGGTGACCTCCTTTACCTTTCGGGCGGGAATGCCGGCATAAACACTGTTGGGTTCAAGCTCAGTGTTCGCCAGCACCATTGCATTGGCCGCGACGATACACCCGCTGCGCACCAACACATTGTCCAACAAAGTAGCTCCCATGCCTATAAGGCAACGGTCCTCGATACAAGCCCCGTGGATAATGGCGTTATGTCCTATAGAAACGTCGTTACCGATCTTTACTACCGACTTTTTATATAACGTATGAAGTACGGCTCCGTCCTGTATATTGACCCGGTCCCCGATCTCGATAGGGTTAACGTCTCCACGGATCACCGCGTTGTACCAAACCGTGCAGTCGTCACCGATCTTCACGTCACCGATTATCGAGGCGTTTTCGGCCAGGAATACCCGCTCCCCGATCCGGGGCCCTACGCCGTTTACTTTTTTTATAAGTGCCATATCCGTTATTTTTCTTATTCCGTTTGCTTGGCCTCCTGCCACCAGCTTTCCAGCTGCTGGAGGGAATATTCCTTTACTGACTTGCCGCCCTTTTCGGCCTGTCGTTCCACATGGTTAAACCGGCCGATGAACTTTTTGTTGCAACTTTCGAGGGCCATCTCCGGGTCGACCCCGTACAACCGGGCCGCATTTACCAGCGAGAAGAACAGGTCCCCGAATTCTTCTTCGAGCCGGGCCTTATTGCTTTCCGTATCAGTAATGCGGCGGATCTCCTGTTCTGTCTCCCCGAACTCTTCCCGGACCTTATCCCAAACGTCCTCTTTCTTTTCCCAGTCGAACCCGGCCGACGCCGCCTTTTCGCCGACCCTGTAAGCCTTGACCATGGCCGGCAGGCTCTTAGGTACGCCGCCAAGTATCCCTTTTTTGCGCTTTTTTTCCTTGAGTTTGAGCTGCTCCCAGTTGTATTTCACCTCTCCGGAATTATCGGCATTCACCGTGCCGAAAACATGAGGATGGCGGTATATAAGTTTTTCGCACAGGAAATCGATAACGTCGGCGATGTCGAACCGCTTTTGTTCGTCGGCGATCTTCGCATAGAAAACTACATGCAGCAATAGGTCTCCCAACTCCTGTTTGATACCGTCATAGTCCATTTCCATGATGGCATCGACCAGTTCATAGGTCTCCTCGATAGTGCAGTTGCGTAGGGATTCCATCGTCTGTTCACGGTCCCACGGGCATTTTTCCCGCAGTTCGTCCATTACATCGAGTAACCTTGTGAACGCTTCTTTTTTCCTTTCCGGCATAACAGGGGGATTTTAAACATCCGCAAAGTTAATATTTCCGGCCTTAAATATGTATTTTTACCAGTCATGAAAACTTCCCTGTGTTTCCTCCTGTTGACGGCATTATCCTGCCGGATGTCCGTGGCCCAGGTCCCGGGCGTTATCCCCCGTCCGGTCGAGATGGTCGCAACGGATGACCGTTTTAGCTTCGGCCCCGGCACCGTTATAAAATACGGCTCCTGTGAGGAGAAAGAACTCGCGGAGTACCTTGCCGCCAAAACCGGCACGGGTTCCCTTGCAAATCCGGTTAATTTTGTGGATGGGGAGAATGCCGTAGTTTTACGTATAGATCCTGCATGCGGCCTCCCGCAGGAAGGATATATGCTGGATATTTCAGCCGATTCAGTCGTTATTTGCGGACCGGACCGCGCCGGCGTTTTCTACGGTATCCAAACCCTGCTGCAGCTGGCTCCGGTCGAGCTTATGGCCGGCGAGATATCCCCCGTTTTCACATTGCCGGGTGTCCGGGTCAAGGACTGGCCACGGTTCGGGTACCGGGGCTTTTCGTTCGACGTAGCCCGTACCTTTACGGATGCGGACGGGGTGAAGAGGCTCCTGGAACAGATGGCCTTGCATAAGATGAACCGCCTGCACTGGCACCTGACCGATGACGAGGGATGGCGTATCGAGCTTGAATCCTATCCGCGACTTGCGGCCGAAGGGGGCTTCAGGGGCGGTGGTTCTCCCGTCCGCAATATTTACGGGGAATGGGGACACGCTTACGGCGGTTATTATACTCGGGAGGAGATCAAGGATATAGTTGCCTACGCTTCGTTCCTGAACATCGAGGTCATACCGGAATTCGACCTGCCGGGCCATAGCCGGACTTTTGCGCGTATCTATCCGGAAATACTGTGTGACGGCCCGGTCGATTCCACTGTCGCGGGCTATGATATGCGGAAAGTGTGGTGTGCGGGTAAAGAGAATAATTTCAGGATAATAGAAGAGATCATCGACGAACTTTGCGGCCTGTTTCCCGGTGCCATTATCCATACCGGAGGCGACGAAGTGCCCCCCGAGCAATGGGAGGCCTGTCCCCACTGCCGTGCGTTGATGGAACGGGAAGGAATAGCCGATACGGAGGGTCTGAACACATGGTTCGAGAACCGGGTCGGCAGGATGCTCCACAACCGCGGCCGGGACCAGGGGGTATGGAATGAAGCGGTGTACGGTAGCCGGCTTGACGGTTCGGCTATTGTTTATGCATGGGAAACCGAAGCGTCAGTTGCAGATGCGCTGGATAGGGGGTACCGCACGGTGGCCATGCCCTCCCAATACTGTTATTTCGACATGAAACAGTCCGCAAACGAATACGGGCTGGCATGGGGTGGAATATTCGACGTGCAAAAAGTATACTCATATGACCCCGTACCTAAAGGATACGCGGGCGACGACCTTTTGGGGATCGAGGGGGCGTTCTGGACCGAGACATACCTGTGGAACGGCCATTGGTGGATGGACTACCAGCTGTTCCCCCGGATTTGTGCCCTTGCCGAGAGGGCATGGACGCCGGCGGAGCAATGTCAATGGAGCGATTTCAACCGTAGGCTGGAAGAGTGGCACCTGCCGCGGCTTTCGGCCCTCGGTATCGGATACAGGGGCCGTGACGGGATAAAGACCGTGCCGGGAGTTCCCTCCGACAGGATCAAAGCCCGCTATACGGTGACGGGAAGCGTCCCATGCACTGCCTCCAACCCCTACGGTAATGCGTCTGACGGAAACGACCGGACTTTCGCCCGCACGGTCCGCACCCCGCTGGACGGCGACTGGTTCGAATACCGTTTCGCCGAACCACTCAGGTGCGGCTCGGTAACCATAAAGACCGGTTACAATGCCATACCACGGTTCGTAGTGGCCCCTGCCCGGCTTGAGGTGAGTTACGATGGGTATGGTTACGTATTGGTAGATGAAAATTTCGGCTACACGGGTACCTTTATACCCGAAAGCCCGATACATAAGATACGGCTTACCGTAAAGGGGGAGGGTAACGGGGAAGAAGCGGCTATACTTTACGACCTTATAATCCGCCCGTAAACGAAACAGCACCCTGCAGGGTGCTGTTCTCTATCTATTCCCACTCAATGGTCGCGGGCGGTTTGGAGCTGATGTCGTAAACCACCCTGTTAATGCCTTTGACCTTATTGATGATGTCGTTCGATACCTGGGCGAGGAATTCGTAAGGCAGGTGTACCCAGTCGGCTGTCATACCGTCCGTGGACATTACGGCCCGCAGGGCAACGCAGTTTTCGTAGGTCCTCTCGTCGCCCATCACCCCTACGGACTGCACCGGCAGCAGTATCGCCCCGGCCTGCCATACCTTGTCGTACAGGCCATCCCGCCGCAGGGCGTCGGTATAGATCTTGTCGGCTTCCTGCAGGATGCGCACTTTTTCCGCCGTCACTTCGCCAAGCACCCTTATACCCAGGCCGGGACCCGGGAACGGGTGACGACCAAGCAGGTCCGGGTTTATCCCGAGTGCTTTGCCGACCCGCCTCACTTCGTCCTTGAATAACAGGCGTAGCGGTTCGACAACTTTCAGGTTCATCTTCTCGGGCAGGCCGCCCACGTTATGGTGCGACTTGATGGTCGCCGACGGGCCGTTGACCGATACGGACTCTATCACGTCCGGGTAGATGGTCCCCTGTGCGAGCCACCGTACATCCTGTATCATGTGGGCCTGTTCGTCGAAAACCTCGATGAATTTTCCGCCTATGATCTTGCGTTTCTGTTCCGGGTCGGTAACGCCTTTAAGGGCGGAAAGGAACTTGTCCGTGGCGTCCACCCCGATCACGTTAAGACCCATGCCTTTGTAGGATTCCAGTACGTTTTGGAATTCGTCTTTTCTCAACAGCCCGTTATTGACGAATATACACGTAAGGTTCGCACCTACGGCCTTGTTGAGCAATACGGCGGCAACCGAAGAATCCACCCCTCCGGAGAGGCCCAGCACCACTTTGTCGCTACCGAGCTGTTCCCGCAGGTTCCGTACGGTCTCCTCGATAAAGGAAGCCGGGGTCCAGCTTTGGGAACAACCGCAGATATCCACCACGAAATTTTTCAGCAGTTTGCCCCCCTCGGTGGAGTGGTAAACCTCCGGGTGGAACTGTATGCCCCAACTATCTTCGCCCTCGACACGGTAAGCGGCGACCCGGACATCCGAGGTACTCGCGATTATCTTATAGTTGTCAGGCACCCGTGCGATGGTATCCCCGTGGGACATCCATACCTGGGAGCTGGTTGTAAGGTCACTGAGCAACGGGTCCGCGCAGGCGACGGTCAACATGGCACGGCCGTACTCACGTGTATTGCTCGGGGCGACTTCCCCGCCGTAATAATGCGACAGGTACTGCGCACCGTAACACACTCCCAGCAGGGGCAGTTTACCTTTAATGGCCGAAAGGTCTACCCGGGGAGCGTTCTCGTCCCTAACCGAAAACGGACTGCCCGAAAGTATCACCCCTTTTACCGAGGCGTCCGGTTCGGGATAGTGGTTGAACGGGTGGATTTCGCAATAGACGTTCAACTCCCTCACCCTGCGGGCGATAAGCTGTGTGTATTGCGACCCGAAATCGAGTATCAGTATTTTTTCTTCCATCTGCCTATGACCTTATCTGTGCGCCGCACATGCTTTCGAGTTTGCCTATTATATTGTTCATTATCCGGTCTATATCCTTATCCTGGAGCGTGCGTGTCTTATCTTCGATAATGAACGTCAGGGCGTAGGATTTTTTGCCGGCCGGGAGCTTGTCGCCCTCGTATACGTCGAACAGGGATACGCTTGTCAGCAGTTTCTTTTCCGCCGAGAGGGCTGCGTCACGCAGCTGGGCGAAAGTAGTATCCTTGTCGACCAGCAGGGCGAGGTCCCGCCTTACTTCGGGATATTTCGAGAGCTCCGCGACCCGCACCGTATGTTTACGGGTGGCTTTGAGCAGCAACCCGAAGTCCATTTCCATATAATATACCGGTTGGTCTATGCCGGAGCGTTCGAGCAGGGCGCCGTCGACTGAACCCATGGTGAGCAGAGGTTTCCCGTTTACGTGCACCTGTATCGCATCGGCAAACAGGCCGCTGCCGGGCGTGGTGTTCTCCAGCTTGTAAATGTCCAGCCCGAAGCGTTTCAGGATCGTCTCGACGGTCGACCGCAGGGTGAAGAAATCGCTCTGGCGGGTCGATTCGTTCCAGGTCGGCTGGTGCCGGGCACCGGTAACGCATACCGCGAGGGTCTTGGTCTCGGTATAAGGCGCCAGGCCTCCCTCGTCCTTTTTTGCCGCGTCGTAACGGTAACAGTTGCCGAATTCATACAGTTTAAGGTCCTGGTTCCGCCTGTTGATATTGAGCTCTATGGCCTCGAGCATACCGTATAGAAGCGTCTGGCGCATAACACCCAGGTCGGCGCTGAGCGGATTGAGTATCCGGACACAGTGAGATTCCGGCAGGGTTTCGTTGCCCTCATAGTATGAGAGCCTTGTAAGCGAATTGCTAATCGCCTCGGCAAATCCCTGCGCGCTCAGCATATCCGCCACCATATTTGTCAGCTTGTCCACGTCCGGGGACGGGCTGTAGGTAACGGTGGAATTGACGTGCAGGGGAATTTCGATATTGTTGTATCCGTAAATCCGGAGGATATCTTCAATAAGGTCGGCGGGCCTTTGTACGTCCACACGGAAAGGCGGAACGGCAACGTTCCACGTATCGCCCTGCTCGCTTTCGATCTTCACTTCCAGAGCGGACAGGATGGCCCTTACGGTGTCGGCCGGTATCTGTTTGCCGATAAGCCTCTCCATGAACGGCAGGGACAGGCCGAAACGGAAAGGTTCTACAGGGCTGGGATACGTGTCGGTTATTTCCGACGAAATATTCCCGCCGGCGTATTCCTTTATCAGTAATGCCGCCCTTTTGAGGGCATATATTGCCATTTCGGGGTCGGCCCCGCGTTCGAAACGGAACGAACTGTCGGTGTTCAGCCCGTGACGGCGGGCAGTCTTGCGCACGCGCCTCGGATTGAAATAAGCGCTCTCGAGGAAAATATCCGTGGTCGTGTCGCTGACCCCGGAATCCAGACCCCCGAAAACACCCCCGATACACATCGGGTCTTCGGCATTGCAGATCATCAGGTCCTCTGCGGACAACTGCCGCTCCGTCTCGTCGAGCGTAACGAATTTGGTACCCTCCGGCGTGGTGCGCACTACGATCCGGTCTCCTTTGATCTTATCCGCATCGAAAGCATGCAGGGGCTGACCCACCTCGTGCAGAACGAAATTAGTAATATCGACCACATTGTTCTTGGGATTTATGCCGATTGCCCGCAGGCAGTTCTGCATCCATTCCGGGGACGGAGCTATTTTCACTCCGGTAACGATAACCCCGGTATATCGCGGGGCGCCCTCTGTGTCCTGCACCTCTACCGTTATTTCGCGGCCGGGTTCCCCCACGGCGAAACCGTCCACCGGCGGCAGCGTCAGCTCGCACGGATGCCCGTGGGCCTTAAGGTAGGCCCCAAGGTCGCGGGCTACCCCGTAATGCGAAGCCGCGTCGGCCCGGTTGGGAGTAAGGCCTATTTCGATTATATAGTCGTCTTTCAGTTCGAGTACGGCCGAAGCGGGAGTTCCGTTCGCGGCAGTGGTATCCAGTACCATAATGCCGTCGTGGCTCTCGCCGATACCCAACTCGTCCTCTGCGCATATCATCCCGAGGGACTCCACGCCCCTTATCTTGCTTTTCTTGATCCTGAAACCCTCCGTTTCGCCTTTGGGATAGAGCGTCGTGTTCACAGTAGCGACCAACACTTTTTGCCCGGCGGCAACGTTCGGCGCCCCGCAGACTATCTGCAGAGGCTCCGCCCCGCCGGTATCTACCGTGGTTACCTTGAGCTTGTCCGCATCCGGGTGTTTGTCGCAGGTCAAAACCTCGCCTACTACAACCCCCGCCAAGCCCCCGCGTACCGACTCCCGCTTCTCGATGGAATCGACCTCCAGGCCTATATCCGTGAGTATTACGGCCGTCTCTTCGGGCGTCAACCCGCTTTTGATGTAATTACTAAGCCATTTATGTGAAATGATCATCCTGAACCGGTTTTAAAATACCGCGAAAGATACGAATTTCCCGTCTTATTTCAACGGCGAATCCGGCTCTTTGGCCATATGGTCATAGAACATTTTGTCGAGGAATCCGGGGGCGAATTTCTTGAGCAGGGTAGTGGCCCGCCCGTTGAAATCCATCAGCACCGACCGCTTTCGTTTTACAACGCCCCGCATGATGCGGCGCGCGGCCTCCTCGGCCGTCATCATCTTTCCCTCGTCCCGCGGGGTTTCCCCCTGCGATGTGCCGTCGGCCGTCAGTGCGGAGAACCGGACGTTGGAGGCGGTGAATCCCGGGCAGGCGATCATTACGTGAAGCCCTTTCTTCAGGTTCTCGATACGCACCGTCTCGAGGAACCCGGTCATCGCATACTTCGACGCGGAATACCCGGTCCTGCCCGGTAAACCGTGTATGCCGGCTACGGACGAGACGCCCACCAGCGATCCGTGCGAAGCCTGCAGGTAGGGCAGGGCGTACTTGGCGCAGTAGACCGTTCCCCAGAAATTGACATCCATTAGCCGGTGCAGCACGGCAACGTCCAGGTCGTCGAACAGCGCCCGCATCGAGATCCCGGCATTGCATATCATAACGTCTATGCCGCCGAACGAACGGGCTGCCATTTCTATGAGGGCCTTGCAATCCTCCATTTTGGTGACATCCGTGGAAAGGTATTCCATCCGACCTCCGCGCGAAGTGATCTCGTCCCGCAGGGCCGACAGTTTCTCGGCACTTCGGGCACCGGCGGCTATATTGGCACCGGCGGCCGAAAATTCCCTTGCCAGGGCAAGCCCTATCCCGGATGAAGCCCCGGTGATGACCACCGTTTTACCTTTGAAATCCATATATTCTGGTTTTATTGATATTCGATCTTTAGCCCGTCGTAAGCCAAATGATAACCCTCGGGCAACAGTGGCTCTTCTTCGCGGTATAATCCCATCTGATGGGAAATATGGGTGAAATATACCTGTTTGGCCCCGGCGGCCCGGCCAACGCCGATAGCCTGTTCCAGGGTAAAATGGGACAGATGCGGCTCTTTGCGCAGGGCGTTGATTACCAGGATATCCACCCCTTTTATTTTCTCCGATTCCTCCGGGCCAATATAATTGAAGTCCGTAAGGTAAGCCATCGCACCGATGCGGAATCCCAGCACCGGCAGGCGGTAATGCCTCCCCTCGACGGGAATAACCTCGATGCCTTTGACCGTAAAGGGCCGCCCGGGACCTATGGTGTGCAGGTTCATATCGGGTACCCCCGGATAGCGGTTCTCCCCGAACGCATAATCGAAATCTTTCATTATTATCTGCTGCACTCGCACAGCGGCGTAAATATCCACCGGTTTGCGGCTGGTATAGTTGTAGGCCCTCACGTCGTCCAACCCGCCGATATGGTCCTTATGCTCGTGGGTCAGCAGTATTGCGTCGAGGTGATTTACGTCCTCCCTGAGCATCTGCTGCCGGAAATCGGGACCGGCGTCGATCACTATCACAACCCCGCCTGATTCGACCAGCACGGAAGACCGCAGGCGTTTGTCCCGCGGGTCCCCGCTCGCGCATACCCGGCACGGGCAGGAAATGACCGGTACCCCTTGTGAAGTCCCGGTTCCGAGGAATGTGATGGATGCCATATCGATCGGATAGGTTTACCGTCCAAAGGTAATAAAAAAGCCGCCATGGACAGGCGGCTTTCTTATATCTATCAGTTAGCGTCAGGCTTCGGAAGTGGTTTTTTCGAGGCGTTTCATAACCGAGAACAGGAACGTTGCCGACAACAGGCAGCATCCGACCAGGATTGCCCAAAGCACCCACAGCTGCATTCCGCCCCAGAGGTAGCCTATGATCGCCACAAGATAATTCCCGATGGCGGTTGCCGCGAGCCATCCGCCCTGTGCCATACCCTTATATTTGGGCGGAGCCACTTTCGAAACGAACGAAATACCCATTGGCGAGAGGAACAGTTCGGCTATGGTCAAAACGAAATAAGTGCTGATAAGCCAGTTGGCCGAAACGAGCGTCGGACTCACACCGCCCACGTCCTCGAGCGATTTCGGGGTAGGCAGTCCGAAAGAACCGGTCATAAGCACCACGAACCCGAGGGCCGCTATGATCATACCGATACCGATCTTGCGCGGGGCGAGCGGTTCCTTGCCGCGTTTGGCAAGCCATGAGAATATGCCGACCGTGATCGGGGTGAGTAGGATTATAAAGTACGGGTTGAACTGCTGGAATATCTGCGGGGTGATGTGCATCGTTTCCGGCAGGCTGGCGTATGCCGCCCATACCAGCAGCGCGCCTGCGGCGGCTACGATAAGGCCAGTCAGTTTGGTTTTACCCGAATTACCCTGTATGAAGTTCAGCAGGCCGTAGAATACGGCAACGAACGGAAGTAGGGTAAGCAGTGAGAACCAGAACCGGGAAATGCCGCTCACCGCGGATTCGGTGTAGTCCCGGGCGAACCAAGTCATCGTAAGGCCGTTCTGGTGGAAAGACATCCAGAAGAAGATTACCACGGTGAACACAAGGCCCAGGGCTATAAGCCGGTCCTTGGTTTGTTCCGGGGTGAGTTCCTTGAGGTCCGACGGCTTGCCGGAAGCGGCTGCCTCCCGGGCTTTCTCTTTCTCGGTCTTGTCGGCGGAGGCATAGAGCTTGCGGAAGCCTAAGAAGATCAGCATGGAGAATATAAGCGAGATACAAGCTACACCGAAACCGTAATGGTAAGACTGGCTGAGCGATTCCAGGTAATTTGCACTGAAGCCTGCAAGGTCCGTAGCGGCATATCCCTGCGATTCGGCCAGCCCGGTCAGGGTCACAAAGCCGTCCTCGGTCATTACCTCGTTATTTACATATTGCAAGGCGAGGGGCGGTATCTGCGCGTTGTATTCGAAACCGTCCTTTGCCAGGAAATGGTTTGATACGGCCTCTGCCGCCGAAGGTGCGAAAAAGGCGCCGATATTGATACACATATAGAATATGCTGAACGCAAGGTCCCTTTTCGCACTGTATTTGGGGTCGTCGTAAAGGTTGCCGACGAGCGCCTGCAGGTTACCCTTGAAGCACCCCGTACCCAGGGCGATCAGTGCCAGGGCGCCGAACATGCCGATCTTGGCCATTAAACTGGTGCCGGTGGGAATGGCCAGCAGGAAGTACCCTGCGAACATTACCACGATACCGACGAAAATGGTCTTCCCGTAGCCCAGCACCTTGTCGGCCAGCAGGCCCCCGAAGAGCGGCAGAAAATAAACCATGGCGAGGAATCCCCCGAAGATCGTACTTGTTGCGTCGGACGAGAACCCGAACTTCGCCTGCATGAACAGAACGAAAATGGCCAGCATGGTATAGTAGCCGAAGCGTTCCCCCATATTGGCCAGCGCGAGTACGAAAAGTCCCTTTGGATGATTTTTAAACATATTCGAACCTTTTGGGTTATTATTTTTTTGACGAACACAAAGATATGATATTTTTCCATATTACTTTTTTCAGGCCCCGTAATTTTATTTACCTTTATTTCGTGCCTAAAACGTATTGTTTATGAAACCTCAAGCTGAGACTTTACCCATAATCGCCCGTGATGCGTGGCTGCGTGAGAGCGAGGCCGAAATCGTGGCCCGCTATGAAAGGTACCGGGCAAAACTGGCGGAGATACGGCGGCTTAACGGCTCGATCACCGACTATGCCAACGGCTACCGTTACTTCGGCTTCCAGCGGGACGGGCTGCTCGAGGGGTGGTGGTTCCGGGAGTGGCTGCCGGGAGCCAAAGAGGTGTTCCTATTCGGGGACCTTACGGGATGGGAGCGAAAGGAGATACCGTTGACTCGGGGTGAGAACGGGGTGTGGAGCGTTTTCCTGCCGGATGCGATGTACGGAAAAAAACTTGTCCACGGATCGCTGGTCAAAATTCTGGTCCACGGGGATAACGGGTGGCACGAGCGAATCCCGGCGTATATAACCCGCGCGGTGCAGCATCCCGACACCAAGAATTTTACGGGGCAGTTCTGGAATCCTCCCAAGACGTTCGACTGGACGGGGGACGATTTCGATATATCCGCTATCGGCAACCCGGTCATCTATGAGGCTCATGTAGGTATGGCGACCGAGGAAGCGAGGGTAGGGACTTACCGCGAGTTCGCCCGTGACATCCTACCCCGGATAAAGAAGCAGGGATATAATACGGTCCAGCTTATGGCAGTAGCCGAACACCCGTATTACGGGAGCTTCGGATACCACGTTTCCAATTTCTTCGCACCCTCTTCCCGTTTCGGTACTCCGGAGGACCTTAAATACCTCGTTAAAAAAGCCCATAGCCTGGGATTGGCGGTTATTATGGACATTGTACATGCCCACTTCGTGAAGAACCTCAATGAGGGGTTGAACGAGCTGGACGGCACTGACCACCAATACTCCCGTCCGGGCGAGGAAGGTTACCAGCCTTACTGGGACTCCAAACTGTTCGATTACGGGAAAGACGAAGTGACGCATTTCCTGCTCTCCAACGCCAAATACTGGTTGGATGAGTTCCATTTCGACGGTTACCGTTTCGACGGGGTGACTTCGATGATATATAAACATCACGGCTATACGGAGTTCGACGCCCGGCATAAGTATTTCGACGATACAGTGAACAGGGATGCTTTATTGTACCTCACCCTTGCCAATACACTTATCCATGAGTTCCGGCCAAAGGCCCTTACGATAGCCGAGGACGTTAGCGGGATGCCTACCATGTGTTCCCCGGTCGAAGATGGCGGCATCGGGTTCGATTACAGGCTCGGCATGGCCGTACCGGACTTCTGGATCAAAATGCTCAAGGACGTACCGGACGAGAAATGGGATATCTGGGATATATGGAATATAATGACGGACCGTTTGCCTTACGTTAAGACCATCGCTTATGCCGAGTCGCACGACCAGGCCATGGTGGGCGACCAGACCATCGCTTTTAGAATGATGGATAAAGCGATGTATACCGATATGAACCGGGCGGCACAGAACCTGGTGATCGACCGGGGGATGGCCCTGCATAAAATGATACGGCTGGCCACCATCTCTATGGGGGGACAGGGTTACCTGAACTTTATGGGTAACGAATTCGGACATCCGGAATGGATCGATTTCCCGCGCGAGGGCAACGGGTGGAGCTACCAGTATGCCCGCCGTCAATGGAGCCTGTCGTCCAACCCGTTCCTGCGGTATTCGTACCTTAACGATTTCGACGGGGATATGGTCCGAATGGTCCGTAAATACGGCATCCTGGCGGACAATTATCCCTTTAACCTGTTGATGGACACGGCCAACCAGACAATGGTATATTCGCATGGGGAGCTGGTATTCGTACTGAACTGGAGCCCCACCAGCAGCATCCCGGATTACATGGTGCCGGTCCCCGAGCCGGGCCGCTACCGGGTGCTCCTTTCCAGCGATTCGGCCCGGTACGGCGGATATGACAGGATTGAGGACAAGACCCCGCATTTCAGTTTCCCGGTGAAAAATAAAGACGGGGAATTGAAGCATTATATATATATTTACAACGTCAGCCGGACGGCTGTAGTTTATAAAAAACTCGGCAAGTGAGATTTAGCGCCGTGGGCAGGTTAGCCAGGTCAGTAATATGAGGAGTAAAGGGGTAATTTTAGCAACCGTTATCGGGGGTTTCCTCATCATAACGGGTTTTATGATCATGGGGCTTCAACTGGGGCAGCCGAAGCTGCCGGATTGGGAGAAGATCGCCATTGTGGCAACGCTGTTCGCGCTGTTGTGCCTGCTTGTTTTTATTATTTTCACTTATCCCATCAAAATACTGATGTGGGACGGCACGTTCCTTATCCGCCGCCTTTGCGGCAATAAGGTGATAAACCATGAAGATATAAAGTATATCCACCGTATAAAAAAGCAGGAACTGGACCGTAACAGCAAACTCTTGGGCAAAGGCGGCCTGCGGGGTTACTGAGGCGTGTTCGAAACGGTGGAACACGGCCGGTTCCGTATTTACAGCCGGCATCTGCGCAATATGCTATTCCTGGAGATGAGGGACGGCCGCAAATATGTGATATCATACACCCCGAAGTCGGAGCGGGAACGGGAAATCCTAAAACAGCTTATGGAACGCTGATCAATGGATACCGAACAGCCATCCGAACAGGATCGCCGTAAAATTTTTCCAGAGCAAAAGCACCGCTCCCCCTGCCAGCAGGAATGAAATAACCGAGATCATAACATTCCGCTTACTATCCTTTTTATACTTTTCACTTATTTCCGAGATGGTCGCGGCCATAAGGTCCGGCGAAAGGTTGGCTTTGTAGTTTTCTCTTTTCCCGGAGTTGCCTCCGGTCATCATTTTACCGCGCAGGCCACGGCGTTTATCCTGCCTTTTATCTATTTGCCCCCGGTTCTGCCGGAACCGCGACACTATATTCATTGTAGAACCCACTCCGCTCATGATCGCTTGTATTGGTTTCTATCCCAATATACAAAAAATAAACCAAAATTTCAATATTGGAATAAATTTAAACAAGTCGGATCCGGATAAAATCAAAAATTGTTCACTGACAGCAATATACCGAAACGGCCGGCATTACGCCGGCCGTTCAGACGGTTTATTGTCCGGGTTAATACTGCTCTTTCTCGTTGGGGAAATTCCCGCTTTTCACGTCGGAGATATAATTCTCGAACGCACCGGTCATTACCGCATGCAGATCGGCATAGCGGCGCAGGAACCGGGGAGAGAATTCGTTGGTTACCCCCAGCATGTCGTGAATGACCAGTACCTGGCCGTCCGTACCGCTCCCGCCGCCGATGCCGATGGTCGGTATGCGGAGGCTTTTCGAAACCCTTGCCCCGAGCGAAGCCGGTATCTTTTCCAAAACTATCCCGAACACCCCGGCCTTTTCGAGCAGCAGGGCGTCCCGGAGTAATTTTTCGGCTTCTTCCTCCTCTTTTGCCCGAACGGTGTAAGTGCCGAATTTATGGATGGATTGCGGTGTGAGGCCCAGGTGGCCCATTACGGGAATGCCGGCAGACAGAATCCGGTTCACCGACTCGAGTATCTCTTCGCCCCCCTCCATCTTTACGGCGTCCGCTTCGGTCTCTTTCATGATCCGGATTGCCGAAGCCAGTGCCTCCTTGGAATTGCCCTGGTAGGTGCCGAACGGAAGGTCCACGACCACCAGCGCCCGTTTAACCGCGCGGGTAACCGATTTGGCATGGTATATCATATTGTCGAGGGTAATGGGCACCGTGGTCTCATAGCCGGCCATCACGTTGGCCGCCGAGTCCCCGACAAGGATCACGTCTATACCTGCCGCATCGAGGATGCGGGCCGTGGAGTAATCGTATGCGGTCAGCATGGCGATCTTTTCGCCGTGCTGTTTCATTTCGTATAGGCGGTAGGTGGTTACCGGCCGCAGGTTTGATGTTTGTGTCGACATTTTCGGTCCGTATAATAAGGTTCGGGCGCTAAAGGTAGCCAGATTTCCAAAATATCCAAACCACGGGCCAATCCGGCCTGTGACGGCTAACGGCGCAGGTAGAGCGACTGGAAAAAATGCCAAAGGACGACTCCGGCGGCAACGGAGATATTGAGGGAGTGTTTAGTACCGGCCTGGGGTATCTCGACCGCTCCGTCGCATAACGCAAGGCATTCGTCCGAGACTCCGAAGACCTCGTTGCCCAGGACCAATGCATACCTGCGGTCCGGGTCGATCCCGAATTCATTCAGCATGACCGACCCCTGCGCCTGCTCGACCGCAATGACCGTGAAGCCTTTTGCCCGTAGTTGCACCACGGCATCCGTAGTGGCCGTATAATATTCCCAACGGACCGTATCTTCCGCACCGAGGGCCGTTTTGTGTATCTCCCGGTCGGGAGGGGTTGCCGTGATACCGCACAGACAAAGTTTCTCGACGGCGAAGCCGTCGCAGGTGCGGAACACCGACCCAACGTTATTGAGGCTCCTGATACCGTCCAGGACAACCGTTACGGGCAGTTTTTCCGCTTCGGCGAATTCTTCCGGGGTCGGCCGGGCGAGTATTTCGTATGATTTTTTTTTCATGGCCTTATGGCAGGGGCGTCAAAATTAGCTAAATTTATTTTAAATGATAACTTTGTAGGGTTTTGTCCCCGGCGGTGGCCGGATTGCGGGCGAGGCGTTTAAACTGCTATGAACCAACCGAATGTAAACCTATAAACTTCAAAACTATTATGGCCGACACACCGTTGATCTTCTGGCTGGTGCCCTTCTCGTCCGTCGTGGCGCTGGCTTTCGCATGGTATTTCTACAAAAAAATGAAAGCCGAGAGCGAGGGGACCCCGCGAATGCAGGAGATCGCCTCGCATGTCCGCAAGGGCGCGATGGCTTATCTAAAACAGCAATACAAGGTAGTTGCGATCGTATTCATAGTCCTTGCCCTCTTTTTCGCACTGCTTGCCTACGGGCTTGGCGTGCAGAACAAATGGGTGCCGTTCGCTTTTATTACCGGCGGTTTCTTCTCGGGGCTTGCCGGGTTCTTCGGCATGAAAACGGCTACCTACGCTTCGGCCCGTACCGCAAATGCCGCCGCGCAATCCCTGAACAAGGGGTTGAAAGTCGCTTTCAGGAGCGGCGCCGTGATGGGGCTTGTGGTTGTGGGCCTCGGATTGCTCGATATCTCTTTGTGGTATATATTGCTCGATTACTTCATCGATGTTACCGGGACCCAGAAGCTGGTAGTAATGACCACTACCATGCTTACTTTCGGTATGGGCGCATCCACCCAGGCCCTGTTCGCCAGGGTAGGCGGCGGTATTTATACCAAGGCTGCAGACGTGGGGGCCGACCTTGTGGGTAAGGTAGAGGCAGGTATCCCCGAGGACGATCCCCGGAACCCGGCTACCATTGCCGACAACGTGGGAGACAATGTCGGTGACGTTGCGGGTATGGGTGCCGACCTGTATGAAAGCTATTGCGGGTCGATACTTGCCACGGCAGCTTTGGGGGCCGCCGCTTTCGCCATTTCGGGGCAGGAAGAGATGCAGATAAAGGCGGTGTTCGCCCCGATGCTCATTGCGGCGGTGGGGATACTGCTCTCCATAATCGGTATATTCCTGGTTCGCACCAAAGAGGGGGCCAACATGAAACAGCTTTTAGGGTCGTTGGGCCGGGGTGTCAATGTAAGTTCCGTGCTCGTTGCCGGGGCGGCCATACTTATCCTTTACCTGCTGCAGGTCCAGAACTGGCTCGGCATTTCGTTTTCCGTGATCACCGGGCTCGTTGCCGGGGTGATTATCGGGCAGGCAACCGAATACTATACTTCGCATTCCTATAAACCGACCCGGAAAGTATCCGAGAGCTCCCAGACCGGGCCGGCAACGGTGATCATTTCCGGTATCGGCCTGGGCATGGTGTCCACGGCAATACCGGTGCTCACCATCGGGCTGGCTATTATACTGTCGTTCCTGTGTGCCATTAATTTCGACGTTGCCAATATGCTGGCCCCGGCGAACCTCAGCCTCGGGTTATACGGTATCGGGATCGCCGCCGTGGGGATGCTCTCCACACTCGGGATAACCCTTGCTACGGATGCCTACGGACCCATCGCCGACAATGCGGGGGGCAATGCCGAGATCAGCGGCCTTGACCCGGAGGTCCGTAAACGTACGGACGCCCTGGACGCCCTCGGGAATACTACGGCCGCAACCGGCAAAGGTTTCGCTATCGGCTCGGCCGCCCTTACGGCGCTCGCCCTGCTGGCTTCTTATATCGAGGAGATCAAGATAGGGCTGGAACATATCGGTCAGAAATTTATTGAACTTTCGGACGGGACCCAGAAACTGGTCACGGAGGCAGGGATACTGGATTTCATGGATTATTACCAGGTAACGCTTATGAATCCCAAAGTGCTGGTAGGCATATTTATCGGATCAATGATGGCATTCCTGTTTTGCGGCCTTACCATGAATGCCGTGGGAAGGGCGGCCCAGAGCATGGTGAATGAAGTCCGCCGCCAGTTCCGCGAGATCAAGGGAATCCTGACGGGTGACGCAACTCCGGACTATGCCCGGTGTGTCGAGATCTCGACCCGTGGGGCCCAGCGTGAAATGCTGCTGCCGTCCATCCTGGCTATCTTGGCCCCGGTGATTACGGGGCTTATCTTCGGTGTGGCCGGGGTGATGGGCCTGCTTGTCGGCGGATTGGGCGCAGGGTTCGTGCTGGCCATTTTTATGGCAAATTCCGGTGGCGCGTGGGACAATGCCAAAAAATATATCGAAGAGGGTAATTTCGGCGGTAAGGGTTCCGAGAACCACAAGGCAACCGTTGTGGGCGATACCGTTGGAGACCCGTTCAAGGATACTTCCGGGCCGTCACTGAATATCCTTATTAAACTGATGAGTATGGTCTCGATAGTGATGGCGGGGCTCACCGTCGCCTATTCCCTGTTCTAAGCGGTATAAATTTACCGGAAAAGGCGTCGTAATGACGCCTTTTCTTTTTTTTATATAAGATTCGCCCTTGAGGACCGTTTTACCTTTAGCGGGCGGCCAAACATAAGTCCGGAATTACTACGGCTTTCGGGCCAAATTGATTAAATTTGCCCGGATTACCCCGCATTATGTCGAAAACGAGATGAAAAAGACGATATCCATACTTATAACTTTAGCCCTGATCGCTGTATTGGTCTATACGGGTAAATGTATCGCGGCCAAAGGGTCTGCCCCGGCAGAATATATAACCGTAGCGGAACCGGCCGAATCACCCGGGAAAGAAGACGTTATGGAAGAAGACTCCCGTCCCATTCCCGCTGCGGAGCTGATGAACGACTACCTGTCCGTCCTGCGCGGATATAAGGTGGGCATTATGTGCAACCATACCGCTATGGTAGGCGACACCCATCTGGTGGATACCCTGCTGTCGCACGGTATAGATATAGGTCTTATCATTGCGCCGGAACACGGGTTCCGGGGGGACGCCGACGCCGGGGAACATGTCAAAACATATACCGACCCTGCAACCGGCATCAAGGTCCTGTCCGCCTACGGATCTACGCGTATTCCGGACCCTAAAGAGATTGCGGCTGTAGACGTTATGCTGTTCGATATCCAGGATGTCGGTCTGAGGTTCTATACCTACCTTTCTTCGATGCACTACCTTATCGAAAGCTGTGCCGAGGCTGGAGTGCCGCTGATCATCCTGGACCGTCCCAATCCCAACGGGATGTACGTCGACGGGCCTACACTCGACATGAAACACAAGTCGTTCATCGGGATGCACCCGATCCCGGTGGTCCACGGGATGACCCTTGGTGAACTGGCACTGTTCCTTTACGGCGAGGGAGCGTTCCGGGAGGGGCTGGATTATGATTTCAGGGTGATACCCTGTAAGAATTACACCCGGTCGACCCGATACGAACTTCCGGTGAAACCGTCCCCAAACCTGCCCAATATGCGCTCGGTTTACCTTTATCCGTCTATATGTTTCTTCGAACCCACCCCGGTAAGCCTCGGGCGCGGGACCGCTTTCCCGTTCCAGGTTTACGGCCATCCGGATATGAAAGGTTACGATTTTACTTTCACTCCCGGTCCGCGGGAGGGTGCCAAGGACCCCCTGCTGAACGGCAGACTCTGCTATGGAGTGGACCTGCGCACATGGCCGTCGGATGATGAGGTTATTGCGGGCGGAGTTGACCTTTCCTACGTTATCGACGCCTATAACGCCCTTGGGCGCCCGGCCAATTTCTTTAACAATGCGCTTGAGAGGCTGGCGGGGGTCGACTACGTCAGGGAGATGATCGTGGCCGGCTGTACGGCCGATGAGATACGGGCCATGTGGGCCGAAGACGTGGAGCTATTCAAAGAGCAGCGCAAGCCGTACCTGTTATATGAAGATTAAAAATACAATATTATACGCCCTGTTATTAGTGCCCTTTTTCCCGGCTTTCGGTGCCCCCGAAAGGTACGTTGAAAGGGAGCCGAACCTTAATTACCCCGCAATACTTCCTAAGCCGGTTTCCGTGGTATATGCCGACGAGGGCCATTTCACGGTGTCGGACGGAACCAGCGTAATTACGGACGGGGAGGTCGATTTCGACCTGTTTTATATGGTAACCTCCCGGGTTCGGCGGGCTTATCCGGAGCTCTGGATCAAGCCTCTGCCAAAGGTCTTGAACACGATCCAGTTGCGGATAAATCCGCAAATCCGGCACAGGGAGGGTTACCGCATAGACATCTCGCCCGATACCCTGCGGATCGAGGCCCGGGACCGGGCGGGGATGCTCTACGGCGTCCATACGTTCCTGCAGCTTCTTCCGCCGTCGGTTTACCGGGGTATCGAAATAGAGCATGAATACCGGCTTCCGGCGCAGACCATAGAGGACTATCCGACTTTCGAATACCGGGGCGTGATGCTCGATGTGGCCCGTACGTTCCAGCCCAAGGAGAACGTGTTGCGTCTGCTCGACCTTATGGCGGCGCATAAACTCAATAAACTCCATTTCCACCTTGCCGACGACGAGGGGTGGCGCATAGAACTGGACTGCTACCCCGAGTTGGCCCATACGGGCGGCTTCCGGGGTGGGGATTCCCCCGTTAAACCCATCTACGGTAAATGGGACGAAAAGTACGGGGGATATTATACAAAAGCGGAACTTGCCGAGATCGTAAGGTATGCCGCCGACCGGAACATCGAGGTGATCCCGGAAATAGACCTGCCGGGCCATAGCCGCGCGGCCGCTAAAGTCCATCCGGAAATTTTGTGCAATTACCGTTACAATACCGGTATTACGGCCGGGGACGACCGCCGCAATGTCTGGTGTGTGGCCCGGGAACAGAATTACATTATGCTCGGAAAGATAATCCGGGAGGTTGCGGAAATATTTCCGTCCAGGTATTTCCATATCGGGGGCGACGAGGTTTACCACGGCCAATGGAACGCCTGTCCGGAATGTAAGAAACTGATGAAAGAGCAGGGCTACAAGAAGGCCGCACAGCTCGAGGACTATTTCATCGACCGCATGAGCGACATACTGCGCTCGGCCGGGAAAATTCCTGCGGTGTGGGACGAAGCCATCAAACGGGATACCCTTGCCACGGACGTTGTAGTCCATGCATGGAGCAATATAGATACCGGGCTGAAAGCCACCGAGGACGGCTACCATACGGTCATGATGCCCGGACAGTACTTCTATATCGACATGAAACAGGCCCCTGAGGAGTTGGGGCAGACATGGGCCGGAGTAGTTCCCATGGAGCGCATATATAACTTCGGACTGGAACGCAACGGTTTCGACGAGGACCAAAGGGCAAACGTCAAAGGCGTGGAAGCGGCTTTCTTTTCGGAGCTTCTGCTGCCGCACGGCCGGGACCATGACTACTTCGATTATATGCTGTGGCCGCGCTTGGTAGCCTTGGCGGAAGTGGGTTGGACGTCAGAGTCCCGCAGGAATTGGGAGGAGTTCAATTCTTCACTTAACGGTTCGCATCTGGACAGGCTGTATGCGATGGGGGTGAATTACCGGGTAGAGCCGCCGGTAGTAGACTATAAGGACGGATATATCCGGCAGGTAGGCGCTTATGCAGGCGGCACGGTCAGGTATACCGCCGACGGCAGCGAGCCGACGCCCGATTCGGAACTTTGGACGGGAGCTATCAAAACCGAGGAGCCGTGGGATTATCGTTTCGCCGCTTTCCGTGGGAGGCTTAAAAGTACTACCGTTACTCCTAAAGCCGTCTATACTTTCCGTGTCGAGCCTAAAAAACAGCAATCCGTAGAGATACCCCTCGGGGAGTTCACCTCGGTTGCCGATACGGGGCTGTGGTATATCCGGGCGAGGTCCGCAGGTATAAATTTCCGCATAAACAAGCTCGAATTTGCCGGTACGGACAAACAACAGGTACAGACGCTGGTAGCACGGGGGCAGAACGTGAACGACCTGCACCTTATGCGGTGGTATGTAACGGAGGACAACCTCGACGGCAAAGCTACGGTAACCGTTACCAACAGCGGTCCGTTCGGGGCCGATATAGTGCTGGAGTTGTCAAGATCACCCTATATCCAGCCCGAAGTTAAATTCACCAGTTCGCTCAAAGCCAGCCGGAATTTTCCGTTCCGTAACCTTGAGGATTACAACTTCACAACGTATACCCGTACAGCGTCTACATGTAAGGAGGGTGACTGGTTTTTATTTACCTTTACCGAACCGGTCGATGCCGAGAGCATAGAGGTGCTGACCGGCCTTTCATACATGCCCCGGTATAATGTGCTGTCGGGCAGGGTGCAGATAAGTGATGACGGTATCGATTTTACGGATGTGGCCGAACTCGATCATGGAGGAGCTACGGTCTACCCCGAGGGGAAGATCAAAGCCCTGCGTATCGTATCCGACCGTGACGGAAATTCCGAAGCGGCGGTAGCCCTGCAGGACCTTAAAATCAAACCGAGGAAACATAAACCGAATGGTCTGGATTAGACAGATAGTAATATGCATGCTCTTTTTGGCGGGAAGCATTTCCGTCAATGCCCGCGATATTCCCCGGTCCGCGATCGACCGTATCGATGCCCTGATGCACGAAGGGCTGGCCGAGGGGTACTACCCGGGTGCCAGCGTGGCAATCGGAACGAGCGACGGGATCGTATTCCAACGCTGTTACGGTTACCGGGACGACAGTAAAACCGTCGAGGTGACCCCCGGGCATGTATACGATATAGCATCGCTTACCAAAGTGGTGGCCACAACGTTTGCCGTTATGCGGCTGTATGACCAGCAGGCGATCGACCCAAACCGTACAGTAGGCGACTATATCCCGTTTTACGCCGGCTCGCCGGTTGCGGGAATAACCGTTAGCCAATTGCTGACACATACTTCGGGCCTGCCTTATTTCCCCGCTTACAGCATCCTGTTTTCCAATGCCGCCGGCGGTTCATATATAAGCAACAAACAGAATGCGGAACTGTTCCCGTATCCGGTAGACAAAAACGCCTACCGTTGCGCCGTAGCGGTCGGGAACCCCAAATACGTATCGCGGATGCCCGTTGAGGGCTACCGCAGGGCAGGGGAGCAGACCTACATAAACCCCGAAGTGGATTCGCTGGTGATCGCCCGGATAATCCGGTCTTACAATGCAAACCAGCGCGGTAAGTACAACTATTCCGACACCAATTTCCTTATCCTCCGTCAGATCGTGGAGGCCGTGACCGGGGAGCCGTTCGACGAGTATACCCACGCCCTTTTCGCTGAACTCGGCATGGACAACACGGGCTACAACCCCCTGCGCTGGACCTCACCCGAAATGATCATACCTACGGAAATGGATTACCTGATGGACCGGGGGCAGATCGTAGGATATGTGCATGACGACCTGGCGGCCGTGAACGACAACGTGGAGGGAAATGCCGGCCTCTTTTCCACGGCCCATGACCTGGCCCTTTTCTGTGAAATGCTCCTGAACGACGGCAGGTTCCGGGGCCGCCGCATAATATCGGAACGAACCGTGAAACTCTTTACCAGCTCACCGCTCGAACCCCGGGGAATTTACCGTGGACTGGGATTCGACAAGCGTGGTTCCACTTCATCCCTCCATGGCGGTTTCGGCCATACCGGCTACACCGGCACAATGATATGGATAGACCCCCGAAAAGATATATTCATGGTCTTCCTCAGCAACCGCGTCCACCCCACACGCCTGAACACCGGGCTTATTGATTCGCAACTGCGAAACAAAATCTGGTCCGTCCTCAAAAACTCGGTATGATTTGGACAGCAACCGCGAACTTTCGGGTTTACCCGGACGGTCGCGCACGGAGATAGAAGAAAGAAATTAAACTTTCCTATACCAGTTTATGGGATAGACATGCCCGGTGGAGTTGTTCGAGTGCCTGACGGATCATGGGTCTTCGGGTAGCGAGGTTCATCCGGGCGTGATGGAGACCCTGGCGGCCGAATGTGCGGCCGTCGTTGAGCCCGAGGCCGGCTTGGAGG
Source organism: Alistipes sp. (assembly GCA_021201825.1). Classification (GTDB taxonomy): domain Bacteria; phylum Bacteroidota; class Bacteroidia; order Bacteroidales; family Rikenellaceae; genus WRDF01. The sequence goes on along the minus strand of JAJQED010000023.1, from coordinate 71,932 downwards.
GAGAGGAATTCCTGGAGTTGCTCCCCGGTCATGTTCCAGGCCGAGAAGTCCAGCCACATCAGGTAGGTCCCCTCGAGCGGGTAGGTGCCAATGGAGGGAATGTTTTCCGCTATGAAATCCCGTACGAGTTCGTAATTGCCGTAAATGTACGGGCGCAGCTCATCGAGCCAGGGGGCTCCCTCTTCATAGGCGGCCGTAAGGGCCACGTTTCCGAAAGTGTTACCTTCGATGGTATGTGTAGCGGCAAGTATCGCGGCAAACCGGTTGCGCATCTTTTCGTCGGAAATTATCGCTACCGATGTGCACAGCCCGGTGATGTTGAACGTTTTGCTCGGGGCCAGCAGAGTGACCGTACGGGCGGCGACCTGTGGGGAGAGCGAGGCGATATGGATATGTTTGTGGTCGTTGAATACCAAGTCCGAATGGATCTCGTCGGCCACGATCACAACGTCGTGCTTAATGCACAGTTCCGCGATCTTTTCCAGTTCCGCACGGGTATATACCCGGCCCGAGGGGTTGTGCGGGTTACAAAGCAGGAATATACTGGCTCCCTCGAGTTTGGCATCCAGGTCGTCGAAATCGATCTCGAATCTGCCGTCCCGCACCACAAGGGGATTCTCCACCAGCTCACGGCCGTTTTCACGGACCGTGCCTGCGAAAGGAGGGTAAACGGGCGGTTGGATCACCACTTTTTCCCCTTTTTTGGAAAAGGCCCGCTGGGAAAAAACAAGGCCGGAAACGACGCCGGGAGTATATACCATCCACTGGGCCTCGGTTTGCCAGCCGCTGCGGGCCGCCAGCCAGTTACGCACGGCACCGAAAAACCGCTCGTCCCTGAAATCGTAACCGTATACGGCCTGTTCGGCACGGTTTTTAATGGCACGGGTGATACATGGAGCCACCTCGAAATCCATATCGGCGACCCACATCGGGATCACGTCGCTGCGGCCGAAAAGCTCGGTCCTTTTGTCCCACTTGTAACAGGAAGTATGCTGCCTGTCCACCACTTTGTCGAAATCGAATTCCATCGGCCCTTTAAATCTATTTATCAAACTTAAATCGTGACGCAAATATAATAAATAATCATACCTTTGTTCAAGGTCAAACACTTAATGTACGATGAAAGAAAACGATCCCGCAGGGTGCGGGGAAACCGTCCAGGGGGCGGCTGAGGGTTCCGGTCGGGAAGACACGAACTCCGGGAAAAAAGATGCCTTGTCGAGGTTCGGCAAAGATAAGCGAAAACGTATCACTCGCGTCGAAAAAGCACCGGGGCGTATCGAAAAAAAAGAGTACGGATCACCTGCTACGGGTGAAAGGCGCTCGTACAATCCCAACTTCACACCGGATAATAAACTTAGGACCGGGGGGCAGCCCACCCGCCGGGATAACAGCTATGGCTCTTCCGCCAATCGCGGAGACCGTTACGGAAACGAACGGTATGGGAATGACCGTTACGGCGCTAAGACAGGCGAGCGTAAACCTTACCGCCCGTCGAATTACGAACGGGATCCCAACCGGCCCCAGTCCAAACAGGGTGGGTATGGCGACAGCCGAAACCGTGAGGGAGGATACAATAAAAATAAAAGTTACGGGGCCGCCCCCCGGCCCGGCGGCCGGTATCAGGGGCAGGGAAAACCCGGCTTCCAGAAACAGGGTGGCAAAGGTCCGGGCCGTAATGCCAAACCCCGGTTCACACCCGAGAATTACCCTAAATATCCCCGTGAGCGCCAGCAAACCGAAATAAGGTTGAACCGTTACCTCTCGATGTCGGGAATATGCTCGCGCCGGGAGGCGGACGAGCTGATCACCGCGGGGCTGGTCACGATAAACGGGGCCGTGGTCACCGAACTGGGTTCAAAAGTGCAGCCCGGGGACGAGGTACGTTATGACGGAGCGATCGTGCGGGGCGAGAACAAGGTATATATCGTGATGAACAAACCGAAAGGGTATGTTACGTCGCTCGACGATCCCCATGCCGAAAAAACGGTAATGGAGATATTGAAGAATGCCGTCAAGGAGCGGGTGTACCCGGTTGGCAGGCTCGACAAAAACAGTATGGGTGTGCTGCTCATTACCAACGACGGCGAAATGACCACCAAGCTGACCCATCCGTCCTACGAAAAGAAAAAGGTGTACCAGGTTACCCTCGACAAGGGACTGGCCCCGGCCGACCGGGACGCGATAGCGGCCGGAATAGAACTCGACGATGGGTTTATACGGGCCGATAATATAGACTATGTGAACGACGATCCGAGGGAGATCGGCATCGAGATACATTCCGGCCGCAACCGGATCGTACGGCGTATTTTCGAACATTTCGGATACCAGGTCCATAAACTCGACAGGGTTTATTTCGCCGGCCTTACCAAGAAGAACCTCAAACGGGGGGCATGGCGCTTTTTGACCCCGCGCGAAGTGGCCGCCCTGCACAGCGGGCAATACGAATAGCGGTATTCTCCGGTTTAACCCGGTATAATATATCCGGCCCGCAGGAAGCTGTTAATTAATTCCGCGGGATAATTTTGTAATTTTTCGCATAAGGATTATCTTTGCACCTGCATCCGCGGAAGCGGATGCGCCAACGGATCTCTAGCTCAGCTGGTAGAGCACGACACTCTTAATGTTGGGGTCGTGGGTTCGAACCCCACGGGATCCACAAAACAAAAAGCACCGTATTCCATGAATACGGTGCTTTTATTTGTATTTACCGAATATTACCGGGATGTCTCTCATCGGAAATCTGCCGGCCGCATTTCTGAGAAAAGAGGATATTCCCGGGCCGAAACCCTCTGGCGCGGGGTTTGCTGGTATTCAGTAAAACTATAAATATGACGGAAATCGACAAGAAAACAGCGGAACGGAACCGGGAAGAAGCCAAAGCCGAGCGGCGCGGCGAGCGTAAACGTAAATGGCGCCGACTGAGGAATATTTCTATTGTGATAGTCGTATTGCTGATGGGGATTTTCTTTGCGGTCCGGTTTTATTATCCTTTCGGAGAGGGTGTTAAGACCGGTCAGCTCAACTATGTGGTTTACAAGGGAGTTGTCTTTAAAACCTATGAGGGCAAACTGATCCAGAGCGGCTTCCAGTCGGACCAGACCGGGGGGATACAATCCAACCAGTTCGTTTTTTCGGTGGCAAAAAAAGATGTCGCCGAAAAACTGATGCATGCCGGTGGCCAGATCGTGGAATTACACTATAAAGAATACTTCGGAGCCCTGCCGTGGCGCGGCTATTCGCGCTATATTGTGGACGAAATTATCAATATTTCTCCCGCCTCGAGCGTCGGTTCGGACCTTCCCGTAGTGTTTCCGCAGTAACGGGGTTGGTATTATAGTTGCATTAAATAGCCGGTAAAGGCGCACGGATAGTCCGGCGCAGATCGAAAAATAGTATTAACCGGTTAAAATAATGTTATTATGAAAAAGCACCACCGCGAGGGTAAACTGACAAAAGAGATCGAAAAACACACTGCTGACGTACCATCGATAATTTATCTTTCGGCCGCGCTTGCCGCAATGGCCGGGTCGCTTACCCTGCACTGCCTCAAAAAAGGCAAAACGGCCCTGTTCATCGGCCAGTGGGCCGCACCCCTGTTGATCATGGGTATCTACAACAAGATCGTAAAGACCGAGGGCCACGACTAAGGTGCCGGATAGGTCAAAAAGTCCCATACGCTGGCGCGGTGGGACTTTTTATTTTTACGGTTCGGGGTAATTTGAGTAAATTTGCCTGATACGGCGCATAGTATGGATCAGGACGGTAAACGCAACGAGATATTGGTAAGGGCCTCATGGGTCAGCACTATCGGCAATTTCATATTGTCGGGACTGAAGATCGCTACAGGATTCTTCTCGGGCAGCCTTGCCGTCCTTTCGGACGGTATCGATTCGGCCACGGACGTGCTCATCTCCGTCGTCATGCTGTTCACGGCCGGGATAATCCGTCGTAAGCCCAATCCCAAATATGTTTACAGTTACCAGAAAGCCGAGGGCATAGCCACTATGGTTCTCTCGCTGGTGATCTTTTATGCCGGGATACAGATGCTCGTAGCTTCCCTGGCGCGCATCTTCTCCGACGGCCCGAGACAGATGCCCGGTATGCTGGCCATTTGGGTAACGGTTTTCTCTATCGGCGGGAAGCTGCTACTTTCCCTGTACCAGTACCGGCAAGGGAACAGGGCAAAAAGCAGCCTGCTCATCGCCAATGCCAAAAATATGCGCAGCGACGTGCTGATCTCGGCAGGCGTATTGCTCGGCCTTTTCTTCACCTTTATCCTGAGACTTCCCATCCTGGATGCCGTAACCAGCCTGCTTATCAGTTTCTTTATCATCCGCACCTCCATCCAGATATTTATCGACTCCAATACCGAACTTATGGACGGGGTACGGGATATTAAAGTTTACGATAAGATATTCGAGGCCGTGGAACGGGTGGATGGGGCCTCTAATCCGCACCGGGTACGGTCTCGGCAGATCGGCAACCTCTATATGATCTCGCTCGATATCGAGGCCGACGGTAGCATTACCCTCGACCAGGCTCATGCCATAGCCGAAAACGTGGAACAGAGCATACGCAATAGTGTGGATAACGTTTACGATATCGTGGTTCACGTGGAGCCTGCCGGGGTCTGCCACAAGGAGGAAATATACGGGATAGAGAGGAAGCACCTCGAGAAAACCGGACCGGAATAATCAGGGAAGTTATTTTTCAGCGATATAGAACAGGTCGAAACACTCGTCGGCGGCCGGGGCGATAAAATAATCGTTCATCTTGATATGGGTGGTCAGCTCCCGGTTGCGGACCAGCAGGCGCCGGCGGTTTACCCGGTTCATAACGTCGTAAGGGAGCTGGAGCATCCACCGGGGCAGCCGGTGCTGCAGATCGAACGGGTCCAGCCGCGCTATCTTCTCGACTGCCTCTTTATTGCGCCGGTAATATTCCATAACGTTATCATGCCCGAACACCCCAAGGGCTTCAACCGAACTGAAATTACATGACAGCAGGTTCTGGAACTCGTCTGCCGTATATTCCCTGACATGCCATGGGTTGCGGGTCAGGGACATCCTTTTGTTCGGGGTAGTAATAATAAGCTTCCCTCCCGGCCTTAATACCCGGTGGATTTCCGACAGGAACAGGAAGTCCCGGCGTATATGTTCTATGACCTGGAACGTGATAACGAAATCGAACGAACCGGTTTCGAAACCCTCCAGCGGGGGGACCCTCATCTGCCGGAATTCGACGTTGGGGTAGGGCGTGAGGTCGATCGCTGGGCGGTTCTTGTCCACAGTGATGTAAGACTCGCAGCCGGGCGAAACCAGCGATATGCCATAACCGCTGCCCGTGCCGATCTCCAGCACCCGGCCGCCTATCCGTGAAGCCGCCTCATGGTATGCAAGCAGGGAACGCTGGTAGACGAAATTATCAGACAGGTCCGTCTGCGACACCCTTTCCGCGCTCTGGATCTTTTTCATTGCCGGTATCACTCTTCGGTAAGGCTTATTCCCCGGTCGTCCATCGCCACGGCACCGCGTTTCATCAGGTAGCCCGCCGCACGTTTGAAGACTTTTTTGCTCATCCCGGTTTTCTCGGCCACAAGCCCAGGTTCGCTCCGGTCGTTAATGGGCAGGAAGCCGCCCGCCTGGTGAAGCAACTTGCCCAGTCTCATCGCAGATGCTTGAACCTCGTCATACCCCTCCTGTTGGAGGCTGAGGTCTATACGGTTATCCTCGGTAATTTTACGGACCCACGCTTCCCGGCGTTCGCCCAAACGGAGGGGAGAGAACAGCTGGTTGTCGTAAATCATTCCCCAGTGCCGGTTGTCTATAACAACCCGGTAGCCTTTCTCGGTTCGCAGGGCTACGAGTATATTCACCCTGTCCCCTTTGGAATATGGGACGGTATCGTTAGAAATATGTTCCCGCAGTAGCATAGTGGCCACTGCACGGCCCGAGAGCTTGTCCCGGTAGACGAAAACCACGTACCGCTGGCCCGGCTCGACTTTGCCGACCATGTTACGGTTGGGAAGGAACAGGTCTTTGCCGGTCAATCCCCAGTCAAGGAACGCCCCGTGGACGGTCTTGTCTACGACTTTCATATAATCGGCCTCCCCGACGGCCGCATAGGGCCGCTCTGTCGTGGCGACGGGCCGGTCCTCGGAGTCGTTATACACGAAAACCTCTTTGGTGTCCCCGACTTTGTCCTCGAGCGAGACATAGCGGTTCGGCAATAGCACCTCCGACTCCCCGTCGGTAAGGTAAAGGCCGAAGTCCGAGATCCTCGATACGGTCAGCGTATGGTATGTTCCGTTAAGTATCAATTGGTTCGTTTCTATTATACAATGCAAATTCCCGGCAAAGCTACTCAATTTAGTTGTGAAACCAGTGGTTTTGGAACAAAGTATGCTAACTTTACATGCTTAATTTGACCGGATATTATGAAACTTACAGCTACCGTTTTCGCGGTTATAACATTTGCCCTGAACGTAAGTGGGCAGGGAATGTTCGCAAAGTTGGCCCTCCCCGAGATACCCGACCGGCTCGAGTTCGCCGGCGAAAATGTCCCACTGGAATATTTCGACGTTTACGAGAGCCTGCAGAGGGAGATGATGGTCACCCTTTATATGCACTCCCGGACCACGCTTACTCTGCTCAATACCCGGCGCTATTTCCTGGTTATCGAACCCATTATGGATAAGTACGGTATCCCGGACGATTTCAAGTACCTGTGTATGGCCGAGAGCGGCTTGAACCCCAATATAACCTCGTCCGCCGGAGCGGCCGGGCTATGGCAGATAATGCCCGCGACGGGCAAACAATACGGCCTGTTGGTGGATAACTGGGTGGACGAACGGTTCGATATCGAGAAGTCGACCGAGGCTGCCTGCAAATACTTACTGGAATCCTACAAGCGTTACGGCTCATGGACCCTGGCGGCTGCCGCATACAACCTCGGGAACGCAGGGCTCAACCGCCGCCTCGAAGCGCAGGGAGAGGATGACTATTACGACGTTTTCCTGCCGGAGGAGACCCAGCGGTACGTATTCCGCATACTGTCGCTCAAGCTCCTGACCGAGAGCCCATTCACCTACGGTTACATAATTACCCAAAACGAGTATTACCGCCCGCTCGACGACTATACGACCGTCGAGGTGTCGGACAAGAAGATCGTATGGTCTGACGTAGCGCATGAGAACGGCACTACCTATAAGATGCTTAGGCAGTTGAACCATTGGATAAGGGATTACGAATACAATAACCCATCGGGAAGAACGTTTAAAGTAAAGATACCCGGCGACGGGTTTCGTACCCGCAGGCCGTGACCGGCTGGTTGCCCTGCCACTAACCCTCTCCGAAATAATTTCATAAGTGAAAGAAGATATCAAGATACTGGGCGCCCGTGTCCATAACCTTAAAAATATAGACCTGGAGATCCCCCGCCGCAAGCTGGTCGTTGTGACCGGGCTGTCCGGCTCGGGGAAGTCCTCGCTGGCATTCGACACCATTTATGCCGAGGGCCAGAGGAGGTATATGGAGACCCTGTCTACGTATGCCCGGCAATTCGTAGGCTCGATGGAGCGGCCGGACGTGGACAAAATAACCGGCCTTAGCCCTGTCGTCGCCATAGAACAAAAGACCACCAATAAGAACCCACGCTCGACCGTAGGGACGGTAACCGAGATTAACGACTTTCTTCGCCTGCTTTTCGCCCGTGCTTCCCGAGCCTATTCCCCGCAGACCGGCGAGGAGATGGTGCATTATACCGACGACCAGATCATCGAACTGATCCTGGAGGGTTTCACCGGGCGAAAAGTCGCCCTGCTGGCACCTGTCATACAGGGCCGTAAGGGTCACTACCGGGAGCTGTTCGAGTCGTTCCTGAAAAAGGGTTACCTGCATGCCCGGATCGACGGGGAGGTAAAGGAGATAAAGAGCGGCATGAGGCTCGACCGGTACAAGATACACAATATCGAACTTGTAATTGACCGCCTTGTTGTTAACGCCGAGGCGCGCGACCGGCTGGCCAAAAGCCTCAAAGAGGCCATGCGGCAGGGCAAGGGGACGATGATGCTGTACGATTACCAGGCCGATGAAGCCAGGTACTATTCCCGGCACCTGATGTGCCCCACCACCGGTGTGTCGTTCAACGACCCGGCGCCCCATACGTTCTCGTTCAACTCCCCCCAGGGGGCCTGTCCCCGTTGTAACGGGCTGGGGGACGAAGCGGTATTCGACATTAAAAAGATAATTCCCAACGAACGCAAGACGATAAAAGAGGGGGCAATAGAACCCCTGGGCAAGTATCGCGGCAGCATGCTGTTCGCCCAGATAGAAGCACTCGGACGGCGGTACGGTTTTACGATCGACACACCCGTCAGGGATATTCCCGAACAGGGTTTAAATGCCATTCTTTACGGCGATCCGGAAGCTATGGCTATCGATACACGTGCTTTCAATTACGCGGAGGGTACCCGTATGGTCGTTTGGGAGGGTATCGCCGAATATATCGAACGGCAGGAGGAAGATTCGGCCCGTGGTTCCAAGTGGCGGGAGCAGTTCATGCTCCGGCGCGACTGCGAACTGTGCGGGGGTACGCGCCTGAAGTCCGAGTCGCTCCAGTTCCGCATCGACGGGAAGAACATTGCCGAGATATCGGCGATGGATATCGAGGAGTTTTACTCTTGGAGCGAGGGTCTCGGGGAGCGGATGCCGGAACGGGATGCCCGTATCGCCCGGGAGATATTGAAAGAGATACGGGAACGACTCGGGTTCCTTGTGGATGTAGGGTTGGGTTACCTGTCGTTGAGCCGTGCCAGCCGGACGCTTTCGGGTGGGGAGAGCCAGCGAATACGGCTTGCGACCCAGATAGGTTCCAAACTGGTAAATGTCCTTTATATCCTCGACGAGCCGAGCATCGGGCTGCACCAGCGGGACAACCGAAAGCTGATAAACTCCCTGATGGAGCTGCGGGATGCCGGCAACTCGGTTATTGTGGTGGAACACGATGAGGATATGATCCGCAGTGCGGACCACATAGTGGATGTCGGTCCCCGGGCGGGGATGAAAGGGGGGTATATCGTCGCCGAAGGAACTCTGGAAGAGATAACCGCTTCCGACACCGTTACTGCCGACTACCTGAACGGCAAACGGAAGATCGAAGTCCCGGCCAAACGGCGCCCGGGCTCGGGTAAATCGCTGGTCGTAAAGGGAGCCAAAGGCAATAACCTTAAGAACGTCAAGGCGGAATTCCCGCTGGGTAAGCTTATATGCGTTACCGGGGTGAGCGGCAGCGGCAAATCGACCCTTGTCAACGATACCCTTAGGCCTGCTTTGAGCAGGCATCTGTACCGGTCGTACGACCGGCCGCTGGCCCATGCCTCCATCGAAGGGATGGAGAATATCGATAAGCTGGTCGTAGTGGACCAGTCGCCAATAGGCCGAAGCCCGCGCAGTAATCCCGCGACATATTCGAATGTATTTTCGGATATACGCAAGCTGTATGAAATGACCCCCGACGCACAGATACGCGGTTTCAAGGCGGGCAGGTTCTCGTTTAATGTCAAGGGCGGCCGTTGCGAGGAGTGCAAGGGTGCCGGTGTGCAGACTATCGAAATGAACTTCCTGCCCGATGTTTACGTAAGGTGCAAGGTCTGCGGCGGCAACCGTTACAACCGGGAAACCCTCGAAGTAAAATACAAGGGCAAGAGCATTAACGAAGTGCTGGATAAGACGGTCAACAGGGCCGTGGAATTTTTCGGTAACATCCCGAAGATACACCAGAAACTCAAGGCCATCCAGGATGTCGGTCTCGGTTACCTGAAACTCGGGCAGCCCTGTACGACCCTCTCGGGGGGCGAGAGCCAGAGGATCAAACTCTCCAGCGAACTGGCCCGCACGGATACCGGGAATACGCTCTATATCCTGGACGAACCGACGACCGGGCTGCATTTCGAGGACGTGAGGCAGTTACTCGACGTACTGCAAAAACTCGTGGACCGGGGAAACACGGTCATAGTGATCGAGCATAACCTCGATGTGATAAAGGTCGCCGACCATATTATAGATATCGGGCCGGACGGCGGAGCGGCCGGAGGCCATATCGTAGCGACGGGTACGCCGGAACAGGTAGCCCGCAGTAAAAAAAGCTATACCGGCGAATTCCTGAAAGGGATACTTAAAAAGAAATAACGATAGGGAAAGCGAAGCTTTCCCTATCGTTATTTCTTTTTAACCGAGATGCTTATTCCTCTTCCGGGGTACCGTAAACATGGCCGTGGTTGGATTTGGCCAGTTCCTCGTCGGCAATGTCGGTCTTTATCCTTTTTACCAGTTCTTTCTCGATCTTCCCTTTTTGCCTGGCTTTCAGAAGTTTTTCGGTTGCCTTGTCCGTTACGAACAACTCCCTGTTCTGTTCGTAACAGTTCAAAGCGGCCTCGACGCCCGCAAGGGTACTGGCCCGGATGTCCTCGACCTTGGTCGCGTAAATCCCCCGTTCGAGCTGGTATTTAGTGGCCCCGGCCATGTGCCATACCATCAGCAGGGGGATATTCTCATAATACGGCATAAAATAAGGGTCGAGCAGGATCATTACATCGGGACTGCCCATGCTCCATTCGTAAATGAATACAACCATCTCGTCCACATACGGTAGGTACTCTTCCAACGGGGTGTTTATCATCCAGTTGCAGCACTCCAAAATAGCGTCGTTATAGCGAGTATAATCGCTGGCCGTCTCGAACCGGTAGGGTGGAACTGTCGCCTGGGCGTTTGCCGCAGAGGCGAATAGCGGCAGTAAAATTACGGTGAAGATCAGTTTTTTCATAGTCGGCGGGTTTAGAGGGTTAGAGGCACCGGGCCGGCAACCAGTATCGGGAACCGTTCCCGGCCACCCATTGCTCATCTAAATATAGCAAAATAATACGGTTTTCGCTACAGAAACCGTAATAAAATCGGACGGTATTTCCGGTTCGGCGGTCCGGACGAAACAGGGCGGCCTATACGGGGCCGCCCTGTTTGATAATTAGTCAGTGGGGATTATTCCGACCTTTTTTTCAGTAGGCGGAATGTATCCGAAGCTATGACGTATTCTTCGTCCGTGGTGGCAACCACCACTTTGACTTTGGAGCCGGGGCCGGAGATTATCTTGTCTTCGCCACGTACGCCCTCGTTGGCTTGCTCATCGAATTCCAGGCCCATGAATTCAAGACCCGAACAAGCCCGCCGCCGCCGCTCGGGGCCGTTTTCGGCCACCCCGCCGGTGAACACAATAAGGTCCACGCCGCCCATAGCCGCCGCATATGCCCCGATGAATTTCTTGAGCCGTTCGTCATACATGTCCAGCAGGAGCGTCGCCCTCTGGTCTCCGTTCGCCGACGCCTTGTCGATATCGCGCATATCGGAGGATATGCCCGTAAAGCCGGCCACACCCGATTGTTTGTTTATCAGGTCGCTCAGTTTGGAATAACTCAGTCCCTCCTTTTCGGCAATATAGATCAAAGCGCCCGGGTCGATCTCTCCAGTCCGTGTCCCCATAATAAGCCCGTCGGCCGGGGTGAAACCCATCGAGGTGTCGTAGGATTTCCCGTGCAGGATGGCGGTAACGGAAGCTCCGTTGCCAATGTGGCAAGTTATTATTTTTGCCCGGTCATAACAGCATCCCGTCATCCGGCAGGCTTTCTCGGCCACGAACTTATGGCTCGTACCGTGGAAACCGTATTTGCGGACCCGATCTTCCTCATAGTAGCGGTAGGGCAGCGCATACATAAAATTCTTGGCCGGGATGGTCTGATGGAAAGAAGTGTCGAAAGTAGCCACCTGAGGTATCCCGGGAAGGATGTTCTCGATCGAAAGTATCCCTTTCAGGTTTGCCGGGTTATGCAGCGGAGCCAGCTCGAAACAACTTTCGATCTGTTTTATGACGGTATTGTTTACTATGGCGCTGTCGCTGAAATATTCTCCCCCGTGGGCGACCCTGTGGCCGACGGCATTGAGTTCGGCCAAACTGCCGATGACCCCGTATTTCTCGTCCGTGATACATGTTAGCAGCAGATTTATTCCCGCAGTATGGTCCGGGATGTTGCGGACGATCTCATATACCGGTTTGCCGGCAGCCTTGTGTGTCAGGACGCTGTCCGACAGACCGATACGTTCAACTATGCCTTTGGCCAGCAGGCTATGGCCATCGGAGGTCATGTCGATGACCTGGTATTTTACGGACGAACTGCCGCAGTTGAGCACTAATATTATCATAAGCCGGGTTTGTGGATTTGATGTTTATTTTTTATTTGCGGCCGCCGCCTGCGCCTGGCAGGCAGTGATGGCTACAAGGCCGACGATATCCTCTACCGAGCAGCCCCTGGACAGGTCGTTGACCGGGGCGGCCATCCCCTGCAGGATAGGCCCGACGGCGGTAGCCTTTGCCATCCTCTGCACCAGTTTATAGGCGATATTGCCAACGTTCAGTGACGGGAAGACAAGTACGTTCGCTTTACCGGCGATAGGGCTTCCGGGGGCCTTTTTAGCCCCGATCCCGGGAACTATGGCCGCATCGGCCTGCAGCTCGCCGTCGATCTGCAGGGTGGGGTCCATCTCCTGGGCCAGCCGCGTAGCTTCCACGACCTTATCGACAAGTTCATGCTTTGCCGAGCCTTTGGTCGAGAAGCTAAGCATGGCGATGCGGGGCTCAATGCCTGCAATGGCCCGTGCGGTACGGCCCGTGAAGACGGCTATCTCGGCCAGTTCCGTAGCGCTGGGGTCGGGATGTACGGCACAGTCGGCAAAAAGCATCATGCCGTGGTCTCCGAACATGGTGTCGGGGATGTTCATTATGAACGTGCCCGAAATAACGCTTACCCCGGGGGCGGTCTTTACGTATTGCAGTGCAGGCCTCAGTACGTCGCTTGTGGCGTTGTCCGCACCGGCAACTTCGCCGTCGGCATCCCCGGCCTTGACCATAATGGCCCCCAAGTATAACGGGTCTTTCAAAAGTTCGAGGGCTATGGGGGTGGTAACACCTTTGTGGGAGCGCAGGGATACCATCAGCTCGGCATATTGCGGGGCCTTGGGGTTGTCCAGAGGGTCGATGATCTGCGCGCCGCCGATATTTTCCAGGTAATACTCCGAGGCCAGGTGCATGATCTCGTCCGGATTGCCCAGCAGGATAATGTCCGCGATGCTCTCGCTGATTATCCTGTCCGCCGCTTTTAGCGTCCGCTCTTCGGTCCCTTCCGGCAGGACGATCTTCATCCGGCGTTCCCGCGCCCGGGCCTTGACTGTTTCGATAAATTCCATTGCGGTATAATTTTTATATTCCTTTCAATTTACTACCTGCATAGATGCCTATCCCTACGAACAGCACGCATACCAGTATGCTTGCCGCTGCATAAGCTAACCCTGCCCAGACATGCCCGCTGCGAAGCAAACCGAGCGTCTCGGCCGAAAATGCGGAAAACGTAGTGAATCCCCCGCAAAACCCGACCGCCAGAAGCAGATGCAACGGCCCGGCTCCTGCCAGCGGCATCACGGCCCCCATGATCAGCGATCCCAAGGCATTCACCGTAAAGGTGGCCAGTGGGAATCCTGCCGTGCTTGAGACACCTGAAAAAGCCAGGGACACCAGGAAGCGGCAGGTGCTTCCCAAAAATCCACCGGTGCCCACAAGCAGGATATCGCGTACCAGGTTCTGCAATGTTCGTGTACAATTAAAGAATCCGGCCGGGGGTATTCGGCCCGGCCGGATGCAAAATTAACAATTCTTCGGCCGTTCTGGCCACCGGCGCCGGGAATTTTCCCCGGGGTAGCCACTGTCAGTCCTCGTATTTATAGCCGACCCCCTTGACCGTGACGATATGGCTGTCGCCGATCTTCTCGCGCAGTTTGCGGATATGGACATCTATGGTCCTGTCGCCCACGACCACGTCGTTACCCCACACTGTGGTGAATATTTCATCCCGCGAGAATACTTTTTGCGGCTTGGAATACAGAAGCGTAAGCAGGTTGAACTCCTTGCGCGGCATGGTTATCTCGTGGCCGTCCTTGATCACGATATAACGTTCCTTGTCGATCTGGAGGGATTTGCCCTCACCGCCGCCCGCTACCGGGATGGGGTTGCTCTCGATCCTTTTGAGCATGGCCTTTATACGGCTGACAAGTATCTTGACCTTAATGGGTTTGGTTATATAGTCGTCCGCACCGGCGTCGAAACCGGCAAGCTGCGAGTAATCTTCGCTTCGTGCCGTGAGGAACGCTATAAGGGTAGAGGATAGTTCCGGTATGGAACGTATCTGCTCGCAGGTCTCCCTCCCGTCCATCTCGGGCATCATCACGTCCAGCAGGATCAGGTGGGGCTTCACCTCGAGCGCTTTCTGTACGGCTTCCTTTCCGTTGGAGGCGGTGTGAACCTCGTAGCCCTCTTTGTTCAGATTATACCCGACGAATTCCAGGATATCCGGTTCGTCGTCGACCAATAAGATGCGGTAACTCATTAATTTGGCAGTTTTTAAGGAAATACTTCCGCAAAGTTGTTACAAAATAATGAGATTTACCTTAATAAAACGTTAATTCATCCCGTTATTTGTTTTTATCTCTGTGCAGGTACCCTCTTTTTCGGGCCAAAATCCCGCACGGGGGTTAGGGGATTTAGGAAAAATGCAATACATTTGTAAATTGCCTGTATAATGTGCGGGCATATAAAATCGAGCAAGATGGCTACCGAAACAACCAACCCCGCTGTTCCCGAGGAACAAACCGGCTTTGCCGGTGATGCGCAGAACGAGACCGCCGCTGTTACCGCCGCGGAGGAACTACCCGAATCCGTCCCGCAGGATACTCCTGTGGATGCCGGTGAACAAACCGATATGCCCGGGGGAACGGACAAGGCCCCGGAAGTTAACCCGTCCGCCCGGACGGAAGAGCCGGACGTGCCGGAACCCGATGCCGACGGATCGTCACCCGGTCCGCAAGCCGGTGACGCCCCGGCGGAAGTTACGGAGGCTGCCATGGCTCAGCCGGCCGAAGAATCTACGGCCAACGATGTGCAGATTGAACGGGCCGAGGTAGAGGCAGAAAAGGAAGAAGCCGTGCAAACGGCCGAAGAACCGTTGGAAGGAACTATGGCTACCGAACCGGAAACGGTTGCAGCCGAAGTGAATGACGATGCCGTAAGGGAACCCGAAAGTGCGGAACAAACCACGGAACGGGTATCCGTACCGGAGGCCGCGATAGCGGAAGAAACGGAAGAAACCGTGGATTTCTCGGATGAGGAAGCACAGCTCGATATAATCGCTGCGGAACATCCCGATTACGACCTCGGGGAGGAAGACGACAGCGAACTGGCGGCGGGTGAAATACCTGCCGGAAGCGAAGTGTTCGATACGGCCGGGAAGAGTAAGGCCCAGCTGCTGGATATGTTCGCGGTGCTGCTGGCCGAGAGGCCGGTGCATACCATCCGGCGGGAAGTGGAAGCCGTTAAAGTGGCTTTTTACAAACTCCTGCGGGCCGAACACGACGAGCTTCGCCGCAAGTTCATCGAGGAGGGCGGCCAGCCGGAAGATTTCGCACCCCCGGTCGATAACGAAGAACAGAGGCTCAAGGACCTTTTCTCGGAGTACCGCAAACGCAGGGACGAATTCATCGCCCAGCTGGACAGGAGCAAAGAGGAGAACCTCAGCATAAAACTAAAGATAATCGAGGACCTCAAAGAGCTGGTGAACAGCAGCGAGACCCTCGGCAATACGTTCAACGCATTCCGTGACCTGCAGCAGCGGTGGCGGGAAGCGGGTCCCGTGCCGCAGGCCAACGTCAAGGACCTGTGGGAAACCTATAACCACCATGTCGAGAATTTCTACAGCTACATAAAGATAAACAAGGAGCTGCGGGACCTCGACCTGAAAAAGAACTACGAAGCCAAAGTGGCCCTGTGCGAGGAGGCGGAGGCGCTGGTTTTGGAACCGTCGGTGCTGAACAGCTTCCACCGGCTCCAGAAGCTCCATGAGCAATGGCGCGAAATAGGCCCGGTAGCGAGGGAATACAAGGAGACGGTGTGGGAGCGCTTCAAAGAGGCCAGTTCGCGTATAAATAAACAGCACCAGGAATATTTCGACACCCAGAAAGAGGAGCAGAAACGCAACCTGGAACTGAAAACCGAACTCTGCCGTAAGACAGAGGAGCTCTCCGAGGGCATGTGGACTACCCGCAAGGACTGGAACAAGGCCTCCGATAAACTGCTGGAGATACAGAAAGTATGGAAAACCATCGGGTTCGCTCCCCGGAAAGACAATGCCCGGATATACGAACAGTTCCGTAACGCCTGCGACCGCTTCTTCGAGCAAAAACGGGCTTTTTACCAGCAGATAAAGGCCGAAATGGACCATAACCTGCAACTCAAGCAGGAGATATGCGAGGCGGCCGAAGCCCTGCAGGAGAGCGAAGACTGGAAGAAAACCACCGAGGAACTCATAGCCATGCAGAAGCGGTGGAAAGAGATAGGGCCGGTGGCCTGGCGGCATTCGGATGCCGTATGGAAGCGTTTCCGCGCCGCTTGCGACCGTTTCTTCGAGAGGAAATCCACCCATTTCAGTTCACGGGATTCCGAGCAGGAGAACAACCTGCGTATGAAGCGCAAGCTTCTGGAGGAGATCGCCGCCGCCGATATTGCGGCTGGAGGATTCGACATGATCAAGGAGTTCCAGCGCCGGTGGAGCGAAATAGGCTACGTTCCCATCAAACAGAAAGACGCCCTGCAAAAAGAATATAAGGCCGTGATGGATACCGCGTTCTCCACCCTGAGGGACAGCGGGCAGAACGTAAGGTTCGACAGGTTCAGGGAAAAGGTCCGCAACATGAAGACCAGCGGCGACAAGCGCCTGCGCTTCGAACGCGACCGGCTCTACAACAAAGTGAAACAGATGGAGTCGGAGATAGCATTGCTGGAAAACAATATAGGGTTTTTCTCCAATTCGAAGAATGCGGAGTCCATGATCCGGGACGTGGAGCAGAAGATCGCCCGCACCCGTGAGGAGATGGCCGCGACCATCGAGAAGATAAACCTTATCGACAGCCAGGAATAACAAAAGCAAAAACAAACCGGATATGTCAGTCAACACTAAAAGCCGCCCCAAGTATATCTTCGTTACGGGTGGGGTGGCCTCTTCTTTGGGCAAGGGTATAATTTCCGCGTCGCTGGCCAAACTGCTGCAGGCGCGCGGGTACAGCGTTACCATCCAGAAGCTCGACCCTTATATCAACGTGGACCCGGGGACGCTCAACCCGTATGAGCACGGCGAGTGTTATGTCACTGAGGACGGGGCCGAAACGGACCTCGACCTCGGCCATTACGAGAGGTTCACTTCCATACAGACCACCAAAGCTAACAACGTTACCACGGGCAAGATATACCAGAGCGTTATCAACAAGGAACGCCGCGGGGAATACCTCGGCAAAACCGTACAGGTGATACCGCACATTACCGACGAGATCAAAAGGCGCATAAAACTTCTCGGGTCCAAAAAACTGTACGACGTTATAATTACCGAGATAGGGGGCACGGTTGGGGATATCGAGTCTCTGCCGTATATAGAGGCGGTGCGCCAGCTGAGGTACGAACTGGGGGACCATGAGACCGCCATCGTCCACCTTACCCTTATACCTTACCTTTCGGCTTCGGGCGAGCTGAAGACCAAACCTACCCAGCATTCGGTCAAAACGATGCTCGAGAACGGGTTGCAGCCCGATATACTCGTGCTGAGAACCGAAAAGAACCTGTCGCAGGACCTGCGGCGCAAGGTGGCCCTGTTCTGTAACGTGGATGCGGATGCGGTTGTGCAGTCCATAGACGTGCCGACCATTTACGAAGTGCCGCTCAAAATGAGGGAGCAGAAGTTCGACGAGGTAACCCTCAAGAAACTGAACCTACCCTGCGACAAAGAGCCGGACCTTGTGAAATGGACCGAGTTCGTGGACAAGGTGAAGAACCCGAAAGACAATGTGAATATCGCCCTGGTTGGTAAATACACCGAACTTCCCGATGCATACAAGAGCATTGTGGAGTCGTTCGTTCATGCCGGTGCGACCAATAATGTCAGGGTAAAGCTGCATTATATTAATTCCGAGAAACTGACGGCGGAGACCATCTCCAAGTCCCTCAAAGGGATGTGCGGTATACTGGTAGCACCGGGGTTCGGCCACCGCGGTATCGAGGGTAAGATCGAAGCCGTGAAGTATGCCCGGGAGAACGGTATTCCGTTTTTCGGTATATGCCTGGGGATGCAGTGTGCGGTGGTCGAATTCGCCCGCAATGTCCTGGGCCTTACCGACGCCAATTCGACGGAGATGGGCAGCACGTCCTATCCGGTGATCGACCTTATGGAAGACCAGAAAGGAGTGACCGAAAAAGGGGGCACTATGCGCCTGGGTGCTTACCCGTGCCAGCTTGTCAAGGGAACAAATGTATTCAAGGCTTACGGTACGGAACAGGTAATGGAACGCCACCGCCACCGTTACGAATTCAACAACCAGTATCTCGAGCAGTTCACCGCCGCCGGGATGAAACCGGCCGGGATCAATCCGGATACGGGCCTGGTGGAGGCGGTAGAGATCGAGGGTCACCCGTGGTTCGTCGGCGTACAGTTCCATCCGGAATACCGCAGTACGGTGATGACCCCGCACCCGCTGTTCGTCGATTTCGTCAAGGCCGCGATCGGTTATTGTTCGGGAAAGCAGGAATAAAAGTAGAATTAACCCCATATGTTCCCGGCTGTGGCCCGGGGATTCATGTAACTTAAATAATAGGGCACGGCGCAGGCCGGCCGAAAGAAGAAGATGGATAGAAATACAGTAACTGGATTACTCCTGATCGGGGTAATACTTTTGGGATTCACATGGTATAACTCCAAACAGGCTGCAGAGTACCAACGCGAAAAGGCGCGGCAGGATTCCATAGCCCTCGTACAGGAACGTCTGGAGGATATTCCGGGTTTGCGCCCGGACGAATTCGACCCGGGGATCATGGCTCACGATTCGGTTGCAGCCGACTCGGTCCAGGGCACCCCGTACGGAGAGGTGCTCCGTAGCGCGTGGAGCGGGGAAGAACAGATCTATACTCTCGAAAACGAACTGATCAAGGTTTCGCTGACCAATCTCGGGGCAAAGGTAACCGGGGTGGAACTGAAAGAATACAACCGTTATAACGGGGATCCGGTGTCGCTTATAGCCCCGGGATCGTCCGAGTTCGATCTTAAATTCTACATCCTGCGCAATTATAAGAACCTGTATATAAATACCGGGACTTATTATTTCTCCGAAGCACCCGCAGCGGATAATTCAAAGGCATTCCGCCTGTATGTGGACTCGCTTTCATACGTCGAGTATATATATACTCTTCCGCAGGATGAGTATATGGTTGATTTCAAGGTCAATTTCGTGAATATGGAGGAACACCTCTCCAACCAGTACGACATACTGGTCAACTGGAGAAGTATCGAGCCGAGGAACGAAAAAGGGCCGGAGAACCAGAGCAATTATTCGAGCATCTATTACCGCTATCCGGGAGCGCAGTCGGTGGAGTCGCTCGGGATGTCCAAATCTAAAAAAGACAAGAACGTAAGCACCCGTGTACAGTGGGTCGCATTCAAACAGCAGTTCTTTTCGTCGATCTTCGTAGCGGACACCTATTTCGAGAATGCGGCGATGTGGTACGAGACTTACGAGGTCGACCAGGTGCCGCTCAAACGCTATAATGCCTCGATCGCCATCCCGTTCAATAAGCAGCAGCAGCAGTACGGCTTTAAGTTCTATTACGGGCCCAATAAGTTCTCGATCCTGAAAAAATACGACCAGGAATTCGAACGGCTGGTTGCCCTGGGCGGTAAACTGGTGAGGTGGGTTAACCTATGGGTCGTGATACCGGTGTTCAACTTCTTCGGCAAATTCTTTACCAGCTACGGCCTTATTATCCTGTTGTTGACGCTGGTGATTAAGATCGTTCTCCTGCCGATAACCTACCGGTCGTACCTGTCGCAGGCCAAAATGAGGCTCCTGAAACCGGAAATGGAGGAGATCAATGCCCGCTATCCCAAGCCGGAGGATGCGATGAAAAAACAGCAGGCGACGATGGAGATGTATAAGAAAGCCGGTGTAAGCCCGATGGGTGGCTGTTTGCCGATGCTTTTGCAGTTCCCGATCCTGATCGCACTGTTCCGTTTCTTCCCCTCGTCCATCGAGCTTCGCGGACAGTCGTTCCTGTGGGCTACCGACCTGTCGTCTTACGACAGCATAATCGACCTGCCGTTCAATATACCGTTCTACGGAGACCATGTAAGCATGTTCACCCTGTTGATGGCCGGATTGCTGTATCTTTCCGGACGGATGTCCATGAGCCAGCAGGCCGTCTCGGGCCCGCAGATGGGTACCATGCGGTTCATCACCCTCTACATGATGCCGTTGATGTTCCTGTTATGGTTTAACAATTATGCCAGCGGCCTTAGTTACTACTATGCCCTGTCGACGATTATAACGATCGGTCAGACATACGGCATCCGTTACCTGGTGAACGACGAGAAACTGCGTAACCGCATGGCGGAGAACGCCAAAAAGCCGAAGAAGAAATCCAATTGGCAGCAGCGGTACGAGGAGATGCTCAAGGCCCAGCAGCAACAGGCGGCGCAGCAATCCAAAAAGCCCAAGGGTAAAAAGTAGGCTTTTTAACCGAGCTATCGGGCGGGGCGGCTGTTCATTCAGCTGCCCTGCTTATTATTACGGCCGGCCGGGATTCGAAATTTGTACTTACGGTATATTTTTTTATTTTTGTAACGATCCTGAGATTTCCGGACGGTATAGGCGGATCTGGCTAATTACTAAATCCGGAAAATCAAATGATCAGAAACATATTCCTTTTAGCCGCCTGTTGCGTGGTGGCCGGTTGTGCCGGCGCCAACGGGGACAGGACAGTAATAGCCAGCGGGTTGCGCCCGCCGGCTTATCCTTTGGTATCCATAGATCCGTATACGAGTGCCTGGTCGATGACCGACAATCTGTTCGACGGTAGTGTCAAACACTGGACCGGCGCAGACTTCCCGCTTATAGGAGCCATTAAGGTCGACGGGCAGGTCTTCCGTTTTATGGGCACCGAAAATATCCCGATGGAAGTAATCGCACCGACCAGCGAGCAGGGCGGTTGGTCCGGCAGGTATGTGAACCAGAAGCCTGCCGATGGATGGTACCAGCCGGGATTCGACGATTCGTCCTGGCGCACGGGTGAAGCCGCGTTCGGTACGGTGCATAACGAACCGACGGCACGGACGCCGTGGTATACCGACTATATTTGGGTGCGCCGAACTGTTGAAATCCCCGAGGGGCTGGACGGCCGGCGTATATTCCTCGAATATTCGCATGACGACGACGCCATAATCTACGTAAACGGCATGGAGGTTGTTAATACCGGAAACAGGGCCCATAAGAACCTGATACTCGAACTGCCAGAAAACGTGGCTCGCAGTCTTAAACCGGGCGAGAACACGATCGCGGCATACTGCTATAACCGGGTGGGGAATTCCCTTTTGGATTTCGGATTGGTTGCCGAAAAACCCCACGACGAGGTTTTCCGCCGTACACCGGTACAGCGGTCGGTGGATGTTCAGGCTACCCAGACCCATTACGTTTTCGACTGCGGCAATGTGGAGCTGGCGCTCACTTTCACGGCCCCGTTACTTATGGACAACCTCGAGCTGGTTTCGCGCCCAGTCAATTATATTACTTATAAGGTGAGTTCCACGGACGGTAAACAGCATGACGTGGAGCTTTATTTCGAAGCATCGGCACAATGGGCTCTGGACAAACCGTTGCAGGAGTCGGTACTGGAGGGATTCGAAAAGAACGGTTTGGTGTACCTGAAAGCCGGGAGCTACGACCAGAATATCCTCGGCAAACAGGGGGACGACCTGCGGATCGACTGGGGTTATTTCTATTTGGCCGCCGGCAAGGATAAGGCGGTATATGCGATAGGGGAGAGCGACGACCTGCGTAACTCGTTCGCAACCGGTAAGTTATCCCAGGGTGAGGTTGCCCGTAGGGAAAAGACGGACGAGAAACTGGCTCTGGTAAAGGACCTCGGCAAGGTGAAGGCGGCCGACGGCCACCTGCTTATCGGTTATGACGACCTGTATTCCGTCCAGTATTTCGGCGAGGACCTGCGCCCATATTGGAACCGCAAGGGTGACAAGGATATTTTCTCCCAGTTCGAAGCGGCCGAGAGGGATTACGGCAAACTGGTAGAACGCTGTTATGAATTCGACCGCAAGCTGATGGAGACGGCTGCGGCGGCCGGCGGAAAGCATTATGCGGAACTGTGCGCACTGGCTTACCGCCAGGCAATATCGGCCCATAAACTACTGGAAGCTCCCAACGGTGACCTGTTATTCCTTTCCAAAGAGAACAACAGCAACGGTTCGATCGGTACGGTGGACGTGACATATCCGTCCGCACCGCTCTTCCTGTATTACAATACCGACCTTGCTAAAGGACTGCTGAACCATATCTTTTACTACAGCGAAAGCGGTAAATGGACCAAACCGTTCCCCGCGCACGATATAGGCACTTACCCGCTGGCAAACGGCCAGACTTACGGCGGGGATATGCCTATAGAGGAAGCGGGAAATATGGTCATACTGTCCGCAGCCATAACGGCGGTGGACGGAAACGGGGAGTATGCCCGAAGGCACTGGGATATGCTCACCCTCTGGACGGACTACCTCTCCGAATACGGGCTCGACCCGGAGAACCAGCTTTGTACGGACGATTTCGCGGGCCATTTTGCCCATAACGTGAACCTGTCTGTGAAAGCCATTATGGGTGTTGCCTGCTACGGCTATATGGCCGGGGTGCTTGGCATGGATGATACCGCCAGTAAGTATACCGACCGTGCCAGGGAGATGGCCGCCGAATGGGTGCAGATGGCGAACGACGGCGACCATTACAGGCTGACGTTCGACAAACCCGGGACCTGGAGCCAGAAATACAACCTGGTTTGGGACAAGATACTGGACCTGGGTATTTTCCCGGCCGACGTGGCCCGCACCGAGATAGCCTACTACCTCACCAAACAGAACCGATACGGCCTGCCGCTGGATAACAGGGAGACCTATACGAAAACTGACTGGGTGATCTGGACGGCGACCCTTGCCGACGAGCTGGAAACTTTCGAAAAATTCATAGACCCCATATATGATTTCATGAACGAGACCAAGGACCGAATCCCGATGTCGGACTGGATATTTACCGACAGTCCGCATTACCGGGGTTTCAAGGCCAGGTCCGTGGTGGGCGGCTACTTCATTAAAATGCTTGCAGAAGATGCCGCGTTCGATTAGCATCCGTTAGTCAGGTTGCCGGGAACCTGTCCTGCGACCGTTATTATGGCAGGACAGGTTCTTTTTAATATCCTAACTTGGTGCGGAAATGCAAAAAAGATCACATTACAATGTAACGTGCGGGCACCGGCCCGCGCAAAGGTAGGCGTTTTATGAAGTTAACCGGGTTAATATTTTCGGCACTGGTATCTTGGGTCTCGATAGCTGCCGGACAGGATCTTACGGGGCCGCCCGGCATAGCCGTGGATACGCTTGCGGCCGGCGGCGAAGTGGCAAGGGGGCTGAAGTTCAACGGGAACGAGTGTTATATAGACCAGCGTACTTCCTACAGGGTGTTCAGTGAAAGAAGCCCGGTGTTTATCGACCGGGTGGAGATCTCGTTCGATCTGCAGGCGTACGAGGCGTCCCGGATCGGTTACATAATGCGGATCAAGGACCACCGAAGACACGCTACGTATAATATTTCTTATGACCGTCTGGGGGATGGCGCCGTATTCAAATTCAACGAGGAGGGCCGCAGTACGATCATGACCGCCGCACCCCCGCCGTCGGTATTCGACGAATACAAATGGCACCGTATCGGTATTAAGTTCCACCTGAAGACCGATTCGGTCGAATTCCTGATAGACGGCACCCGGTACGCTTCGGCACGGCTGGACCTGGACGATAAATGGACTCCCGAGATATATTTCGGACGCAGCGACCACCTGATCGACGTACCGTCGTTTGCCATAAAGGAGCTGGAAATAAAGGACGCAAAAAAGATTTACCGCTTCCCTCTCCACGAGAGTTCGGGCAACCGGGTGCATGACCCGAAAGGGCGGGTCTTAGGCCACGTGACAAATCCCGTATGGCTCATAAACGACGCTTATAACTGGAATCTGCGGGCCGTATTCGACTGCAGGGAGGTTGCCGGGAGTATCGTGGACCCGCGCGGGCAGCAGGTTTATATCTTCAACCGGGATTCGCTGGCGGTATTCGGCATACGTTCCGGTGAAACGAACAGGTATGCGTTGGCGAACACCAGTCCGGTTAATATTGAACTCGGAACGGGATTTATCGACAAGTCGACCAGTAAGCTCTATATTTACGAGGCGTACAAGGAGGAAGAGGATACGGGAGCAAATATCGCGGTGCTGGACCTGCCCACCCTCCAATGGGAGAATAGTTATACGGCCACCCTGCCTATGCAGCTGCACCACCATTCCGGTTTATACATGACCGGGGAATCGCGTTACCTGGTCTTCGGCGGTTTCGGGAACATGCGCTACAACGGCAACCTCTATTCGCTCGATACCGGTGTGATGCAATGGGATACGGTCGCACTGGCAGGCCAGAGGATACACCCGCGTTATTTCCAGTCTGCGGGATATTCCCCGCAGGAAGAGGCGCTTTATATATTCGGGGGGATGGGCAACGAGTCGGGCGAGCAGGTCGTGGGCCGCAGGTATTATTACGACCTGCACCGGATAGACCTCCGCTCACGGAGCGTCACAAAATTGTGGGAGATTCCGTGGACCGAGGAGAATATCGTGCCGGTGCGGGGCATGGTCCTCGACGGTACGAGTTTTTATACGCTCTGCTATCCCGAACATTATTCTAATTCGTACCTGCGCCTGTACCGGTTCTCGATCGAGGACGGCAGCCATACGGTATTCGGGGACTCCATCCCGATTTACTCCGAGAAGATAAAGACCAACGCCAACATCTCTTTCAATCCGCAGTACGGCGAACTGGTAACCGTCGTGCAGGAATTCGCCTCGGACGATATTGCTTCGACCATCAAGATATATACCCTGTCGTTCCCGCCGGTGGATACTGCAGAGCTGAACGCCGTTGCGCGGCTGGCCCAGAAACGCAAGGTTGCGGGATTTATGTATGCTTCCTTGTGCGGGATCGTACTTGTTTTCATCCTCTACCTGCTCGTAAGGGTAACCCTGGGCAAACGGCGGCAGAATGCGCCACTTCAAATGGAGGATGTATTTACCCTGCCTCCCGAGAGACCCAATTCGGTATACCTGTTCGGGGAATTCATGGTCCGCGACCGTAATAACAGGGATATAAGCTACATGTTCAGCACCAAATTAAGGCAGATATTCCTGCTACTGTTGGCCCACTCCAAAGAGGGGATAACCTCGCGTAAACTGAGCGAACTGGTCTGGCCGGACAAGCCGGAGAATAAACTCAAGAACCTTCGCGGGGTGACGCTCAACCACCTGCGCAAGACACTGACGGAGTTGGACGGAGTGAGTCTGGTGCATGAGAAATCGGTATTCAGGCTCGAGACCGCAGAACCTTTCTATTGCGATTATCTCAGCTGTATGGAGATGGTCGGCAGCAACGACCCGGACGGCCTGCCGAGGGAATTCGCCCTGATCGTTGCGCGCGGCAAATTCCTAAGATTTACTGACAGCTCCTTCTTCGACGGTTTTAAACAGGCTGTGGAGCGGTCTATCGAACCGGTGCTGCAACGGGAATTGCTACGGAGCGTCGCCCGGCATAAATACCGCACCACCGTGATACTTGCCGAAGCGCTCTTTGCCATAGATCCCTACGACGACAATGCGATACGCTCGCTGGTTATCGCGCTCGTGAATCTTAAAATGCCTGCCGAAGCACGCAAACGGTTCTCGATGTTCCTGTCGGAATTCCGGGACGAAATGGGCGAGGAATACCAGTTAGGTTTTGAAGACCTGATCTCCAACCATTGACCGTATTTGCACAGGTCAATCTCCGGCCGGAAATATTCCGGCCGGTATTTTTATGGGTTAAAATTACTGCGGTTAACAAAATAGCGGGTTAAACAAAGATTTTTTAACCCTGTTTTAACCTCTCCCTTAACCCTCGCCGGGCATTTTTGTGGCGTCTCCCCATGGGAGGTGCCTAACCTGAAACCGGCCGTAATGAATAAAAACAGCTTTCATTTTTATTCCCCCATTCGAACGTGTTTCCCAATGCCTGACCGGCCGCATCCGCTGGATGCCGGCCCGGGTGTGCATTTGTCTGACTATCCCGCCCTGTACGGCAGGCGGTGGGGCCGTACTTGTTGCTGTTGCCGGCATACCGATAAAGTTAAAAGCAGATCCGCAATACCGTCCTGAAAACCTGACCTAAACCGATAGCCTATGAAACAAAAGGACCTGCCGGGTACCCATCCCGGGGTTTGAAATCCGTACTAACCTGACACCTTGATCAAACGAACATAAAACTTTCACGATAGCCGGGCCGCTCCAGGGACGGCCGCAAAAAAGAATCCGGTCTTGTATAAAAAATTCCAATACGGCCGGCCTTTATTTGCGCCACCGATCGGGGCGAACCGGAAAAACTCAAAGACGGGCAGGCCCAAAGCCGACCCCGCTGTAGTATTTAAAGACTTTTAATCTCATTCTTAAATGAAAAGATGATATGAAAGGAACTGGACTTTTAAAGTTATTATCATTTTCAATGCTGATAGGACTGTTCGCAGTTGCGACGGTATCCTGCAGCGACGATGACGAGAACGGCAACGTGGGCTACGGTACCGTGACGGGTATTGTTACCGATTACGAGGATACGCCGCTCGACGGGGTGACCGTATCCGTACAGGATATGGATGCAACGGCCACGACCGCCTCGGACGGCAGCTATACCATTCAGAACGTGCCGATGGACAGCCGAGTGATCACTTTTACCAAACTCCAATACCAGACCACAAGCGCTACGCTTACGGCCGACAGGTATGTGAACGGCACCGCGATGATAAGCGTTTCGATGGATTATGCCAACGGTGTAATCAGCGGTACGGTGTACGATGCCCGGAGCAACTACGCCCCGCTTAGCGGGGTGACTGTGACCCTTGGTAACGAGATCACTCAGACGGCAAGCGACGGTACCTACAAGTTCGAATACCTATCCATTGACGACTACGACCTGGTGTTCTCTAAAGAGAATTACAACGATGTGGAGAGGACGATCTACGCGACAGATTTCGTGGACGGCGTAGCCGTGCTGGACGTTAACCTCGGGGAGGACATCCTGCTCCCGGGCAAGACGATCTACGAACTGCAGAATGCCGACAAGTGGTATTACAACGAGTACCGTGGCGGCCGCAACGCACAAGAATATCCGCATTGGGACTGGTCCGTCGATTACATGTGCGCACTGGACTTCTGGGGCAACTGGGAGGAACAGAACGAGGGTACTACCTTGCGGACAAGGAACGACGGCAGTGAGCAGAACAACCCGGCGGACATGGATAACTTCGATTCGTACGTATATGGAAGCAAGCTGATCACGGCGGATAATTACGTGTTGTCGCTCAACGTACGTACCCATAATGCCGACGCCGCCTCCCCGGCTTATTTCGGTGTGCAGGTTATCGACCTGAGCGATGCCAATCCGAGTATGGTTAAGCTGAATACTTACACCCACGGATCGGACAGCTATTCCGACTACGATTTCGACCTGAGCGCCTATATTGGCAAGGAAGTGATAATCGCCGTCGGTATCTACCGTGCCGAGACCGGTGATTACTGGAAACAGCTTTGCCTGCGTGCCATCCGGTTCGCCCATGAAAAAGTGGAGGGTTACGGCTGGCTGCCCGGGACCCAAGTTATTTCCGGAATGCAGCTGCCGATCGAGGCCGTCCGCTCTACCATGCCGCACACCAAGAAATCTTTCACCGGCCTCGGATCCATAACCGGTTTCGACAGCGGAAGCAGCTGGCAGGCCTACCGTGAATACCGTGAGATCGACCACGTCGCATTGGAATGGGCGTTCGTACCCCTGCTCAAAGACCCGGAACCGCATCCCTCGGAAGGTTACCTGATAAAGACCCGGAGTAACGAGTTGCCCAACACGATGATCCCGGAAGCATATTTGTATGCCAAATTCAATATCGAACCGGGATGCAACAACCTGAACTTCCGTACCCGTAATTTCAGCAACGACCCCACGTACTTCAAACTGCTGGCCATAACTATGGACGGCTCGTACGAAGCGATCGATCCGTATACCTATCCGGCAGGAGCAACTAACGAAGCGGACGGATGCTGGTCTTTCGTACACCAGAGCGGTGGCGGCTCAAACCTGGACGATTACGCCCTCTTCCAATATGACCTCTCTAAGTTCAACGGACAGGAAGTGCTGCTGGTGATCAGTGTACACAACGGTCAGCAGAACGGTACAGAGAATAAACTCGTAATGAGACATATCGAACTGAATTAGCGAACGGTTAACTAATCCTTTAATCCCGCCCTGACCCGGATCTTTCCGGGTCGGGTGCCGGGATCATAAAAACCAAAGCGATATGAATAAATATTTGAAATTACTATTTGCTTTTTCCCTCGTAGCGTTCGCGGCCGCCTGTTCCGACGACGACCCCGTAATCAACGACGAAGAGGAGAAAATATACCGGGATTCGCGGGCCGAGCAGAACCTGCTGCGCGCCATGGCGATGGTGGATACCGCTATCGAGGGATACTGCGAGGACGGCTCCATGAAAATGTCGCGGTATTACAATCCGTTTACCGACACCGCTTCCTCTGAAGTGGCCAGCATCTGGATGTATACCGCCTCGATAGAAGCGGTGAATGCCATCCTGGAAGGACTGGTAGCCATGAAAGACAAAGGAAGCTCGTCACTGTACGACCAGCATTTCTCACGTTACGTAGCACTTCTGGACGAGATGTACGACGGAGCTCTGTTCTATACAGGCACTTTCGAACTGACCTCTTTCACCCAGACCAAGAGCTGGACTGTCTATGCGGTCGACCGCAGCGACGGCGTGGGCGGAGCGGACGTTACGGGTATCCTTAACGTTTACGACGACCAGGAATGGCTGGTGCGGGAATTCCTTGTTGCCTATGATGTTACCGGCGACTCGAAATACCTGCAGCAGGCCGAATACCTTACGGATTATGTCCTGGACGGCTGGGACTGTACGCTCGACAGCAATTTCGATGAACACGGGGGTATTCCGTGGGGACCCGGCTACACGACCAAACACTCCTGCAGCAACGGGCCGATGGTGAGCCCGCTGGTATGGCTCCATGAACATTATAAAAATTCGAGCGAAGAGATAACCTACCGCTATATCGATACCGACAACCGGCGTAAGACCCGCACGGTTAAGAAGAGCGACTATTACCTCGAATTCGCCCGGAAGATCTATGGCTGGCAGAAAGAGAAGCTGATGACGGCCGACGGTGTCTATAACGATATGCTCGGAGGCGGCACAGGCCGTATAGTATACGAGGAAGTCGACGGTGTAACTTACCGGGCCTATACCCGCGAGGAGAGCCAGGCCGGACCGCCCATTTCTTACAACAGCGGCTCGATGCTTTCGGGTGCTGCGGACCTTTACAGGGTTACCGGCGAGAGCGAGTACCTCACCGACCTGCGTGAACTTACCGACGCCAGTTTCTCCTATTTCGCCAGCTATGACGCGGACAACGACATTTATATATACGACATAACGGGTTTCCGCAACTGGTATAACGGCGTTCTGATGCGGGCTTTTGTGGACGCTACCCCGTATTACAGCGGCGCGGCCGCCGGCGTCGAGAGCTTCCAGAAGAATCTCGACTACGGCTACGACAACTTCGTTTACAACAACCTGTTGCCGACCAACCTGCTCGTTGGATGGAACCGCGACTCGGGTAAGAACGACACCGAGTGCATCAACCTCTTTGCACTGGCTGCCGAATATGCGGTACTGGCCAAATACGAGCTGGATAATTAATCTGCATCTAATACTTAAATGTTATGATCGAAACCAGATATACGGAGAATAAAGGGAGGTTGTGTTCGCGTATCATGGCGCTCCTGTTTTTTGTCCTGGCCCCGGCCACGCTCCTTGCACAGAACCTGACCGTGACGGGCCGCATCGTGGATGAAGATAGCAACCCCCTGCCGGGTGTAAGTGTGGTCGTGGACGGCACCACTGTCGGCACGGCTACCAATGTCGAGGGGGAATATACCATTCAGGCCCCGGGCGACGCGGTACTTTTGTTCCGCTACCTCGGTTATGCCCCCGTTGACGAAGCGGTGGGCGGACGTACCCGCATCAATATCGTGATGGAGAGCGACGTGAACGTGATCGACGATGTGGTCATCGTGGGTTACGGCTCCCAGAGGAGGGTTACCCTGACGGGTTCCGTCGCCGCCATCAAGGGCGACGAAATGCTTAAGACACGCAACGAGAACCCGATGAACATGCTGTCGGGTAAACTGCCGGGTGTGCGCGTTTGGCAGAAATCCGCAGAGCCGGGTTCTTACAGCGCCAATTTCGACATCCGTGGGTTCGGGACCCCGCTGGTGGTCATCGACGGTGTTATCCGTACCATCGAAGATTTCCAGCGACTCAATCCGCAAGATATCGAAGACCTCTCGGTGCTGAAAGATGCTTCGGCAGCCATTTACGGTTTCCGGGGAGCCAACGGTGCCCTGCTTGTAACCACCAAGAAAGGTAACAGGGACGGTACCACTACCGTCAATTACACCGGTTCGTTCACTTTCCAGAAACCTTCTGGAATGCCCAAGCTGACCAACGCCGTAGATGCAATGACGCTCTATAACGAGCAGGCGATGAATAACGTAAACGGGGGAAGCCTTGTATACAGTGAAGCGGATTTCGAAGCCTACCGTAACGGGACCCGCAAATCGACCGACTGGAACTCGCTGATGTTCTCCGACTGGTCGCCGCAAACGCAGCACGACGTGAGCATAAGCGGGGGTAACGAAAAGACCCAGTATTTTATCAGCATGGGCTATATGTACCAGGAGGGTTTCTTCCGGTCGGGCGACCTTAACTACGACAAGTATAACCTGCGCTCGAATATCACCACGCAGATCGTTAACGGACTGAAACTGAACCTGAGCCTCAGCGGCATCATGGAAGAACAGAACAATCCGTACTCTTCGACCGTGGATATTATCCGAAGCTGGTGGCGGCAGGGTGCGCTCTATCCCGCCTATGCCGACCCGGACAATACGATGCTTAATTACGAGGGTCTTGAACTGGAAGAGAACCCGGTTGCGATGATGACCTCCGACGTATCGGGATACAGGAAGAACCAACAGAAGTATTTCCAGTCGTCCCTGTCGCTGGAATACGACTTCGGTACGATCGCCCCGGTACTTCAGGGCCTAACGGCTAAAGCCCTCTATAGCTACGATTACCGGGTGGATAACAATACGACCTACCGCAAAGAGTATTACCAGTACGCATACGACGAACTGACCGATTCTTACATCTCCAAACTGTATGACGAGAGTTCGCCGAGCCGCCTGCGGCGCGGGCACTATTCGCGTCAGCAGAACATGGCACAGTTCCTTGTGAACTACGACCGTACGATCAACAGGCATAAGATAAGCGGCCTCGTGGGGTGGGAGATCCAGAAACGTTATGTTGACAACTACTATGCGCAGCGTTCGCTCGCTTTCTCGAACGACTACCTGTTTGCCGGAACCGACGAAGAGAACATAGTGGATATGAACGTGGGCAACCTGAACGATTTCGCAGAACTTGCCTATAACGCCTTGATCGGGAGGGTAAACTACACCTTTGCCGACCGCTATATCGCGGAAGTGCAGTTTCGTTACGACGGCTCATCAAAATTCTATAAGGGCAACCAGTGGGGTTTCTTCCCCTCGGCATCCGTAGGATGGCGTATCTCGGAAGAGCCGTTCTTTAAGAACGTGTCGGAACTGTCGTTCGTCAACCAGCTGAAATTACGCGCCAGTTACGGTGCGATGGGCGACGACCTACAGGACAGCTGGGAATACGAATGGATCACGGGCTATACTTACCCGGCTACGAACAGCAACTCGGGCTCGGGTTACTATAACCAGTGGGCACCGGGTTACATACTGGGCAGCCAGATGATATATGCCATGAACCCGCTTGCCATACCCAATACCGGGGTGTCGTGGTACGAGACCCGCACGTTCGATATCGGTATCGACTTCGAGGGATGGAACGGCCTGTTCGGATTCTCGGTGGACTATTTCGACCGCAGGGTCAAAGGCGTGTTCGCCAGGGCTTCATCGGACCTGCCGACGGTTGTCGGTGCGACCGCACCCAGGGAGAATGCCAACAGCTACAAACATATCGGTCTGGAAGTGGAATTGACTCACCGTAATAAAATAGGTGACTTCTCGTACAATGTCCGGGCGATGGGTAGTATCACGCGCCAGAAATATATGACGGCCGTACAGCAGGGGCCCTATGCCAACTCGTACGACAGGTGGCGCAATGACAACCTGACCAACCGTTATCAGGGAGTGCAGTTCGGCTACAAATCGGCCGGCCGCTATACCAGCTGGGAAGATATCTGGTCCTACCAGATCTATAAGGACCGCAACCTGCTGCCGGGTGACTACAAATATGTAGACTGGAACGGCGACGGCGAGATAAATAGCCTGGATATGCATCCGTATGCCTACGACCAGACCCCGTGGATGAACTTCAGCCTCAGCCTCGGGATGGAATATAAGAATTTCGACCTGAACGTGCTGTTCCAGGGTTCGGCACTCGGCTCGATGCAGTATCAGGAGCCGCTGTACTCGATCTGGGGTAGCAACGGGGGCGGTACGCTCGTACAGTATATGGACCGCTGGCATCCGGTGGACCCGACAGCGGACCCCTGGGATCCGTCGCTGCAATGGATAAGCGGTTACTATGCCTACACGGGCCATTATCCGGAAGCCAGTTCCGAATTCAATCGGGTAAGCACGGCCTACCTGCGTCTTAAAAGTATAGAGTTGGGTTACACGCTTCCCAAGTTCCAGTCGATGCCCTCGCTGAACCTGCGTGTTTTTGCCAATGCATATAACCTGCTGACCTTTACGGCAGTGAAATTCGTCGACCCGGAACACCCGGACGATGAACTGGGCCGCCTCTACCCGCTGAACAAGACATTCACGCTCGGGCTGTCCTTTACTTTCTGATAAAACAAAACAGTATGCAAATGAAAAAGATAAGTATTATTGCACTGCTCAGCGTACTGCTTTGCACTGCGTGTTACGATCTGAATATTGCGCCCAAGAACCAGATAACGGATGACGACTTGCTGACCAACGAGTCGGGTATGGATATTTACCTTGCAAGGCTCTACAGCGAAATGCCGTGGGAAGATTTCAAGTATATGGCGTCCTGGGGCGTAACTTACAACTCATGGCTCGGCGCATTCGGTATCGAAGGGACCGGGGAAGCGCTTAACCGCGACGGTATTTGTACCTCATACACCGGTGAGGATGATGCTTACTGGTCGGCTGCGTACCGTACCCTGCGCTATACCAACCACTTACTGGAAACTCTTCCCGAATACCGGGACAATTTCTCGGAGGTGCTCTATAACCAGTATATGGGCGAGGCTTACTTTATCCGGGCTTATATCTTCTACAAAATGGCTCAGCGCTACGGTGGGATACCACTCGTAACGTGGGAGATACAGTATCCGGACGATGCCGACGCACTGGAGGTACCGCGGTCGACCGAGGAGCAGACATGGGACCAGGTGCTCGCCGATTTCGATATGGCTATCGAACTTCTGATGCCGGAGATACCGGTCACTATGCAGGGACATGTTTATAAATATGCCGCCCTTGCGTTCAAATCGGAAGCGATGCTCTATGCCGGCAGCGTGGCCAAATACAACGAAGTAGTCTCGGGCCGCCTGACGGGCTTCGGCCGCAAGACCGGGGTGCGTGTGATCGGTTTCGATGCCGCAACCGCCAAAGAGGCCTCCCTGCGCTACTTCCGGGAAGCATACCTGGCCGCGCGCGAGGTTATGAATTCGGGCCAGTATGAGCTGTACCGCAACAAATGGATCGCGGGCGATGCGGAAGCGCAGTACCAGAACATGGTAGATATGTTCAGCGATATCTCATCGGCAAACAGGGAGAATATACTCGTTCGGGAATATACGTACCCGACCCTTACCCACGGTATAGACGCATACAGCAGCCCGTATATCTTCCGGGCACCGCTCTCTTCCGGAACATGCGTTACGCTCGACTTCCTGGAACTGTTCGACGGCTTCGACCGTTACAGTGACGGAACGGTGAAAGTGACAACGGGTAACACCAATACACAGGGCGAGTACCTGCTGTATGACAAACCGATGGACTTCTTCGCCGATGCGGAACCGCGCCTGAGGGCTTACGTTATCTTCCCGGGCGACGTGTTCAAGAACCAGGAGATCGAGATCAGGATGGGTGTATATACCGGAAACGAACCGATACAGCCGCTGTTCAGCGATTACAGCTATGCGAACGCAACCACCCAATACCAGCACTCGACCGCTTATGCAAACGGCGAATTGGTACTCAGTCCCGGCCCGGAAACCCAGCAGACGGTTACCCTGGCCGACGGAACGACCATTTACGCCGCAGGTGCCAACGGTCCGTTCTACGACACAGGTGAATCGGCAATGACAGGACTCCTGTTCCGTAAATGGCTAAATCCCGACCCGTCCGCCTCCATCGGCGAGGGCATGTCGGAACAGCCGTACATCCTGATCCGTTATGCGGACGTGTTATTGAACGCCGCCGAAGCGGCCGTGGAACTCGCCCTGGAGGGGCAGTCCTCGCCCGACGGTTCGAACCTGCTTCAGGTCGCAACCGACGCCATCAACGATATCCGCAACCGTGCGGGTGCGGTGGAACTGACAGGTACACTTACCGCTACCGAGACCGGCCGTAACATCGTACGCAAGGAACGCCGTAAGGAACTCGCTTTCGAGCATAAGACCAAATGGGACCTGAGGCGCTGGCGTGTAATGCATTACGAAAACCGCGAGGGTTTCTGGGGTGAAGAGAGGGACAAGACTTTCTTCAGTAACGAACGCAACTTCCGTTTCCGTGGTCTCTACCCGTTCATTTCGGCCCAGACGGGGAAATATTTCTTCGACGCCCACTTCCAGGCGGTTTCGATGAAGACTTTCTCCTATAACACGGTAGACTATTATTTCGCGGTGCCGGGCGGCGAGGTGACCAAGAGCAGTGTGATCGACCAGCAACCCAACCGATAATGAACAACCGAAAAACAAAGGATATGAAAAAAATAGCGATATATTCTTTCCTGTTCGCCCCGCTTTTCCTGGGTTCGTGCTCGCTCTTCGAGCTGGATAACTACGACGAGCCCAAAGAGACCATTCGCGGGGTAGTGGTGGACAAGGCTACCGGAGAACCGGTACTTACCGACCAGGGGAGCGAGGGCATCCGGGTGAGGATGAAAGAACTCAGCTGGGGCGACAACGCAGACTATAACCCCGACTTCTATTGTATGCCCGACGGATCGTTCCAGAATACCAAAATATTCGAGGGCTATTACCACGTAACGGTCGACGGTCCGTTCATTCCGCTGATACGTGAGGTTGAAGATACCGGCGTGCCGATCGCGGACGAGAGCATGGAACTGAACATAAAAGGAGTCACGGAAGTGAAGTTCGAAGTGGAGCCGTTCCTGCATGTGGAATGGGCCGCAGAACCGACCGTGAGCAACGGCCGTATCACGGCAAAGGTCAAAGTGACCCGTGGCGTGGACAAACAGACGTTCAGGGATAAGATCGAACCGATGAATCCCGGTGCATACACGGACGATTACCTGAACGTTACGGATATCCAGCTTTTCGTGAGCTATTCCTCCACGGTGGGTTACCGGGCGAGGGACGAACGGTGGTCGAGCCAGATCGAATACACCGGAAGCGCATTCGAACCGTTGCTGGGCGAACCCGTGACCATCAAGTCATTGGGCACCATTCCCAGCGGGCGTAAGGTATTTATCCGTGCCGCCGCACGCATAGACTACCCGACGGCGGAGATCAAACGCTGGAATTACTCTGACGTTATGGAGATAATCATTCCGTAAGGGCCCGGGTTTGACCGAAATTTAAGGTTAAGGCCGGACCTGCACGGGTCCGGCCTTAAATTTATCGCGATTTATCGCTAACTTTCGTAACCTATTATAACCATTAAGCTCATTATGAAAAAAATCATGTTGGCGGCATACCTGCTGCTATTGCCCGGTTTGCTTGCCGCCCAAACCGCCGGCGATGTTAAAACCACTTTCCAGAGTTCCCGCGAGTGGAGGCCCACGATAGACAACCGGGCGGATGCCGTTATGGTCTACGGGGTAGGGGGTAACCCCTCCGACCGGACCCGCAGTATTCCATTTGAAGAACGGGTGGCGTCATGGAGGGACCGGGGATATACGGTACACTATATGACCGGTATCGCATGGGGCGAATACCAGGATTACTTTACCGGTAAGTGGGACGGAGAGTGGCATTTGGACGAGGGCCAGGTGCAGCGCAACGGCGACACTATCTGGCACGGCCGGTTGGTTCCTTATATCGTGCCGTCGGCCAATTTCCTGAATTACCTTAAAGAAAGGCATGTCAAAAGGGTGATCGATGCGGGAATAGACGCCATATTCCTCGAAGAACCCGAGTTCTGGGCGCGAGCCGGATACAGCGAGGCTTTCAAACGTGAGTGGAAAGACTACTACGGCTTCGATTGGCGGTCACAGCACGAATCACCCGAGAATACCTACCTGTCGAGCAAACTCAAATACCAGCTCTATTATAAAGCCCTCGAAGACGTATGTACGTTCGCCAAAGAGTATGGGGCATCAAAGGGGATGGATGTGAAATGCTACGTTCCGACCCACTCGCTTGTGAACTAT
Organism: Alistipes sp.; assembly: GCA_021201825.1. Classification (GTDB taxonomy): domain Bacteria; phylum Bacteroidota; class Bacteroidia; order Bacteroidales; family Rikenellaceae; genus WRDF01. The sequence continues at coordinate 34,901 of JAJQED010000023.1, read as the reverse complement.
TCGCAGTGGATGATCGTGAGTCCCGAAGCGAGCCTGGCATCGCTGCCCTGTATCGACGGTTATATCGCACAGGTTTGGACCGGTATGTCGCGCGAACCCAATTTCTATAACGGCCGGGAGAGGGAACGGGTGTTCGAGACTGCGTTCCTCGAATACGGCTCGATGGAGTCGATGACCGCGCCTACGGGCCGCAAAATGTTCTTCCTGACGGACCCGATCGAGGACTGGCCGCGGGACTGGGTGGATTACAAGAAAAATTACGAGGCTACGTTCACCGCACAACTGCTATACCCGCAGATCGCCGATTACGAGGTGATGCCGTGGCCTGAACGGATATACGAGGGACTGTACCGGACCAGTCCCGACAGCGACCAACGGGAGAGGATACCGCGGCATTATTCGACTCAGATGCAGGTAATGATAAATGCGCTGAACGATATGCCGTTGTCGGACAACCGCGTGAGCGGCAATGCCGGGATAAGCGTTCTGATGGCCAATTCGCTGATGTTCCAACGGTTCCCGACCCATGAAGGGTATGAGGACCCGCAGTTGGCCAACTTTTACGGTCAGGCGTTACCATTCGTCAAACGCGGGGTGCCGGTAAACATTGCACATTTCGAGAACCTCGGTTATGAGGGGACGCTTCGCGACACGAAAGTGCTTTTGATGACATATTCCAATATGAAGCCGCCGCAACCCGAGGGGCATGAGCTGCTTGCCCGGTGGGTAAAGGACGGCGGTGTGCTGGTTTATAGCGGCCGGGACAACGACCCGTTCCAGACGGTGAGGGAGTGGTGGAACACGGACGGCAACAATTATGCCTGTGCCGCAGACCACCTGTTCGAACTGTTAGGGATCGGAGCCGCTCCCGGGCAGGGCGAATATAAATACGGCAAAGGGACGGTATATATCGTTCGTCAGGACCCCAAGGAGTACGTTTTGGCGGCCGGTGGGGACGAACAGTTCGTTGGCCGGGTCAAGGGATTATTTGATAAGGTCTCAAAGCAGGAATTGAAGTATAAAAACTATTTCAGCCTCGAGCGCGGTTGTTACGATATAGTTGCCGTGATGGACGAGAGCGTAGCGGGGGGAGCATATACCGCACGGGGACTTTATATCGACCTGTTCGACCCGGAACTACCGGTGACCACCGAAAAAACTGTAGAGCCCGGGACGCAGGCACTGCTATATAATATCGACCGGGTGTCCGACCGGAACACACCGCAGGTGCTGGCCGGAGCCTCCAGGGTCTATGACGAGCAAAGGACGGCAAACAGTTATGCTTTCACGGCCAAAAGCCCGGTGAATACCAATAATGTTTCCCGGGTACTTCTGCCGTCCAAACCGGTTAGTTGTGCCGTTACGGGGCCCGACGGTAAGCAAGCCGCCGGTGCTTCGTGGGATTGGGACGAAGTGAGCGAGACCTGCCTCGTTAAATTCGAGAATGAACCCGACGGGGTACGGGTAGCCATCGAGTGGTAAAAAATTATCATTGCGGGTAGGGCCGAACGGGCCTTACCCGCCTGCTTTAATATATAACGATGAAGAAAAGAATTTTATTCAGCCTGACCCTTTTGGCGGCGGTGACGGCAGTTTCTGCCCGGCAACCGGATCTGGTGCAGTATGTCAATACACTGCAGGGGACCAATTCTGACCATGACCTGACCCGTGGCAATACCTATCCGACTACGGCCCTGCCGTTCGGGATGCACACCTGGAGCCCGCAGACCGGCGAGAACGGAAGCGGATGGAAATACCAGTATGCCAAAGATTCCATACGGGGTTTCCAGCAGGCGCATCAGTGCAGTTCGTGGACGCGGGATTACTGCGTTTTTTCGCTTATGCCCGTAACCGGGGAACTTGCTACCGGGCAGCATGAACGGGCCGCGCGGTTCAGCCATGACAACGAAATCGCCAAGCCGCATTATTACTGTGTCGAACTGGATAACGGGATACGGACCGAAATATCGCCCACCGAGCGGGGTGCGCACCTTCGGTTCACTTTCCCGGATTCGGGCGATTCGTATATAGTACTGGACGGTTATAACGGGTTGGCATCCGTGAGGATCGACACCCGGGCAAACCGTATCACGGGATGGGTCACAAACGGGGCCGGCCTAAGGCCCGGTTTCCGCAATTATTTCGTTATCCAGTTCGATACCCCGTTCTACGATTACGGGACTTGGGAAGCCCGGGAGAACATCCGTTCGCCCCGGAATACCTCAGATGAGGGCCGGGGCCGCGGGGCTTACGTCAGGTTCTCACCGGGAGTGACTGTGGAGGCTAAAGTCGCGTCATCCTATATCAGCCCGGAGCAGGCGCAGCTGAACCTCGAGAGGGAGCTCGGTCCGTACCAAAACCTGGACGAAACGAAAGAAGCGGCATGGCAGGTTTGGAACGACCACCTGAACCGTATACTTGTAGAGGGCGGAAGCGAAGAGGATAAGGCTACGTTCTACTCGTGCTTCTTCCGTGCCAGCCTTTTCTCGCGCAAGTTTTACGAGCTGGACCCGAATGGAAAACCTTACTATTTCAGTCCCAACGATTACCAGGTTCACGACGGGTATTTCTATACCGATACCGGTTTCTGGGATACGTTCAGGGCCCAATTTCCGCTGAGCTGCCTGCTTCACCCCACGATGCAGGGGCGGTACATGCAGGCCATGCTGGACGTTTACGACCAGTGCGGCTGGCTTCCCTCATGGTCTTTCCCGCACGAGGCGGGGAGCATGATCGGCAATCATGCCATATCGCTGTTCGCCGATGCATGGGTCAAGGGTATCCGGACGTTCGACCCCGAAAAAGCCCTCGAAGCCTATTACCATGAGGCTACCAATAAGGGACCGTGGGGACCTGCCAACGGCAGGGACGGCTGGCGCGACTATTACCTGCTGGGGTATGTGCCGTACCCGGAAGTGCATGAGGCTACGGCCAAGACACTGGAATATGCCTATGACGATTTTTGCGGCTATGCGTTGGCCAAAATGACGGGTAACGACTTCTATGCCGATGTATTTGCCCGGCAGATGTATAACTACCGCAATGTGTTCGACCCGGCGACCGGCTTTATGCGCGGACGGGACCGCAGCGGCAACTGGACCCCGCAGGAGTTCGACCCGACAGAGTGGGGCGGACCCTACACGGAGGGTGCCGCCTGGCATTACCTGTGGTCGGTGTTCCATGATGTGGAGGGCCTCAAGAGCTTACTGGGAGGCGACGACGATTTCGTGTTGAAATTGGATTCGGTCTTCACGGCCACCAACGACTTCAAAGTGGGGACATACGGGCGGGTGATTCACGAAATGGCCGAAATGAAACTGATGGATATGGGGCAGTACGCCCACGGGAACCAGCCCATCCAGCACATGGTTTACCTGTACAGTTATACCCGCCAGCCGTGGAAAGCGCAGTACCATGCCCGCAACGTGATGCGCCGGATGTACGACGCGACAGAGAACGGTTACCCGGGGGATGAAGACCAGGGGCAGACTTCGTCATGGTACGTATTGAGTGCTCTGGGATTATACAGTGTTTGCCCGGGGACGGACCAATATGTTCTGGGAAGCCCGCTGTTCCCGAAAACCACGGTTACGTTCGAGGACGGACGGCAGCTGGTAATCGAGGCCAACGGCAACTCGGACGAGAACCTTTACATTAAGTCGGCGTCGCTGAACGGAGTGCCGTTTACCCGTAATTACCTGACTTATGACGAACTTGTTTCGGGCGGCATTTTGAAATACGAGATGTCGTCCCAACCCAACCGCAAACGCGGAACGCGGCCGCAGGACTGGCCGTTCTCATTGACACAGGCGAAATAACGGGACAAAGAAAAAAAAGGAGCCGGGTCGATAAGGCCCGGCTCCATCTTTTTATGGTCAGTTAAAATAACCGGCCTCGTAAAGCAGGATTATCTGTTCGATCAGCTGGTCCTCGCCGTCCTTGTCGTACGAGTCCTTGAGGTTGGCGCCGAAGATACGGGCGATGCCCTGCCAGAAAACGGCCCGGAAGCCGCCCCGCAGTTCCTTTACCAGCTCGTAGGAAGTGTTGGAGGTTTCCCGGTCGATAAGCTTGATCAGGATCTTTCCCTGGGCGAGGGTCATTTTGCGCAGGACCGGTTCGTACTCTTTCTTAATTTCGTTCTCCATCCGCTTCATATACTCACGCTGCTCCTTTTGGGTCGCGAAAGTCAGCATCTCGTCCTCCATGTCCTGCAGGCGCCGGTGGGCTTCGCGGGCGATGGGATAAACCAGCTGGACGTTGCGTATGAGCCGTGCGTGGCGCCGGGCGTCGATGGGCCGGGTGAATTTATAGACCGGCAGAAGGTCGACAACCTGTATGGTGTCGCCGTTCTCGACAGACTGCCGGGCAAGGTAGTTACCCTGCCGGTCCCGCCGCTGTGCCATCAGCACGCACGGGACGGCCATAAGGAGAACCGATATCAGCAGTAGGGGTTTATTCATTCCACCGGGCGGGTTGTTGTCGGTAAAGTTACGAACTGCCGCTTTAAAATAAACGTCGGGCGCCGGAATTTTATTACGGTGGCGGGCCGCCCGGCGTAATGTTCGGTGAAAAGTTTTAACTTTGAATCCCGTACGAGACCTCCCGCCTATGCGATTCTCCGTGATAATCCCGGTATACAACCGTCCTGACGAAGTGGAAGAGCTTCTGGGCAGCCTTGTGGAGGCGGTGGTGGCTGGGATGGAGGTGATAGTAGTGGAGGACGGATCGCAGGTCACGTGTGAGAAGATTGCGGAGAGATTCGCGGACCGCCTGGACCTTAAATACTTTACAAAAGAGAATACCGGTCCCGGTGATACGCGGAATTTCGGTGCCGCCCGGGCGACGGGCGACTACCTGGTTTTTTTCGATTCCGACTGTATGGTGCCGCCGGATTATTTTGCCGAGGTCGAAATGGAACTGGCCGGCGCTCCAGTGGACGCCTGGGGCGGACCGGACCGGGCGGCAGGGACATTCACCACAGTCCAAAAGGCGATAAACTATTCGATGACCTCTTTTCTTACGACGGGTGGAATCCGAGGCAGGAAAAAAGGGCTGGACAAATTTTACGCCCGCAGTTTTAATATGGGGGTTAACCGGAAAGTGTTCGAAAGTATCGGAGGTTTCTCTCCGATGAGGATCGGCGAGGATATAGACCTTAGCGCGCGGCTATTTGCCGCAGGGTATACCGTCCGGCTGATGCCCGGCGCCTGGGTTTACCACAAGAGGCGGACAAATTTCCGGCAATTCCGTCGGCAGGTTACGGCATTCGGCAAAGCCCGTGTCGTGTTGTCGAGGCTTCACCCGGGTATAACGAAGCCGGTGCACCTGCTGCCCGCTTTGTTTGTAGTGGGAATGGCGGCCGTTGTCGTAACGGCTTTTTTCTGGCCGTGGATGCTGCTTTTGCCGTCGGTATATTTTGCGGCGGTTTTAGTAGATTCGTCGATCCGCAGCCGGAGCTTTTACGTCGGATTACTCTCCGTTCCGGCGGCGGCCATACAGCTCGGTGGATACGGATGCGGTTTTATCACCGCGCTGTTTTGCAGATATTACAACTAACTTCTTAAATAGATCGGTTATGAAAAACAACATTATCTTTGCCGCAGCCCTTTGCGCGGCGTTACTGCTCTCCTCGTGCTGCGGGGGCAACAAAACCTCGAACGAACAAACGGCAGAAGCCGCCGCCGGGCAATGCTGCCAAAACAGTGAAAATATGATAAAGATCATTACGGCCTATAAATTTATCAAGCCGGAAAAAGTGGACGAATTCGTGGAATTCGTGAAACCTATCGTCGAAAAGTCCCGTGCCGAAGAGGGTTGTATCAGCTATACGCTGTATCAGGACCCGACGGACCCGACCAAGTTCATGTTCTACGAAGAGTGGAAAGGACAGGAAGCGATCGACTTCCATTTCTCGACCGACCATTTCAAACTCTCCGGCTCCCGCGCGGACGAGTTCGAATCCGCACCAACGGTACTAACCATATACGACGCCGCACCGGTTAAATAACCGGTTGGTATTGTTGTAATTTAGGGGGCTGTATGTCAGCCCCTTGTTTAATATTGGAACCCCTGTGAAAAAATTATTAATATTGGCAATGGCTTTGGTCGGCGTTGCGGCAAGTGCCCAACCGGTTGGCCTTTGGGAGGAGGTAATCGTAGGTCGTGATGCAGGACGGGCAATAGAGGTATTGGAATCGCTCGGTTACCGGCTGGAAAAACCGCCTGTGGAACGTGAGGAAAATCCCACATGGGAATTCAGTCACAGCCACACGGGCGAAATGATCCGCCTGACCCAGGACTCCTATGCCGGGAATATTTCGATGACCCTAACTACTCCACTTTTTAAGGACCATAGGCAGTTCGACAGTGTGATGGTGGCCGGCGGCTGGGAATTGAAAAGGATAACCCATAGTAGCTATGCTATGGATTACGTAAAAAATGCGGGTGATAAACAATTGTCCCTTTCGCATTTTCCCCACAGCCTGAGCGAAAATGTGATGGTAAGCATAGGAGAAAACCAGTCCGTTTTCACTCAGGCAGGTGAGCAAATATTATCGGGATACGATGCGCACAGGCTGGATTGGATTGAGAGCCTGAAAAGACAGCCGTTGAAATTGGTGGAGAGGTGGTTATTGTCCAGCGGCTACAGGGAGGGGGAAAGCCTTAGTGACTCCGTCCGGATATTCGGCTGTAGTTCGGGCATAGTCGAGATAGTACTGAATGAGGACGGGACTGAGGCCGAATGGATTTTGGCCGAGATCGGGCCGCCGGACCTGTTCGGGGAAGCGGATACCCTGCGGCTGCATATTTTTTTGCTGGACAACGGATATACGCCAGTACAGGAAACCAATAGCCGGAATAAAAGGAAAGCCAAACGGCAAGTATTTCCTGAATACTACCTGAAACAACTTCGGGGAAATTTTGCCAATAAGGAGTTGGAGGGCAGTTATATCAAAGCGGCGATATTCTTCGGGTACATTATGAATGAAAACGGCGACATGGTTGAACAGGGCTATATCGGGGTGGCGAGTCTGCCGAGTGAGGAATAGGGCGGCAGTTCACTTCCGTTAGTAAAAGCATTTCCCCGCAAACGGTCCATGCCGTTTGCGGGGAAACTTTGTACACGGAGCGGGGGTCGAACCCGCACGGCCATCACTGGCCACGGGATTTTAAGTCCCGCGTGTCTACCGATTCCACCATCCGTGCGTAGCGGCATCAAAAATACAACATATTTTTTAATTCCGGGGACTCATGCGCGGCTAAAAACAAAGGCCGCCCTTTCGTGGACAGCCTTTGAAGGTCCGAATGGGGTCGGTTAGGGCAGATAACCCACCGGGTGGTTCAGATGGATTACATGGTTGTCGGTGAGCCCCAGGCCTTTCATCAGAGTTTCTTTCTCCATTCCGGCGCGGCACCGTGTGCCCATTCCGTTGCCTGCGCAGAATAGGTAAATATTCTGAGAGACGATCCCGGCATCGTAAGCGGCCATACGGTGTGCGGCTTCGGGCTCGCGTTTCAACAGCGGAGAGCGGGACATATCGGCAACTATTATCAGGCAAACGGGCGGCTTCCTGGTATCCTCGCCGCGTCCGACTTCAGGACGAATATCGTCCGTGCCGACCAGCTCGAGAGCGTGTTCGCGGGGGTTATATAAATAGGACCCCTCTTCGAGGCAGACATATACGTCTATCTCCTGGGCGTTCATCGCCGTCGCATTGGTGCGTTTGTCGGGCCGGTTGAACCCGACCGACGCCCAAAGCAGATCGCCGAGGTCCTGCATGGAGAGGGCCGTCTGGCCGAATTCGCCGTAAGAGGCGCGTTGTTCGAACGCCTGCATAAGCGGAAGCCCCCGCTCGGTACTTCTTGCCGGAAGATCGATCTTTTCCTGTGGCTGCGCATAGAGGCCCGTAATAATGGCCAGGCATACCGCAAAAGTGATAATTCTTTTCATAACTTTTTGAGGTTGATTATGATTAATTGTTCCGGGTTAAGTTCTTGTCGATGTGCCGCACCGCCTCGTCCACGGCGTAGGAAGACAACCATTTGATCCCGGGGTCCCTACCGAACCATGTCAGCTGCCTCTTGGCGTAGCGCCGGCTGTTGCGTTTAATTAATTCCACGGCTCGGTCAAAGGTAATGGTGCCGTCGAAATAATCGAAAAGTTCCTTATAACCTACCGTCTGCAGGGAGCTGAGATGCCGCAGGGGATAAAGTTTTCGGGCCTCCTCTTCGAGCCCGGCAGTAAGCATCTCGTCCACGCGCATATCGATACGCGCATACAGGCTCTGGCGGGGCAGAATGGTGCCCAGTTTTACTATTCCGAAAGGTCTCGGTTTACGTCTGCCCGAGCGGAACGCAGAGAACGGCCTGCCGGTCTGGCGGTAAACTTCCAGGGCGCGGATCACCCGCTGAGGGTTATTCAGGTCCACCACGTTATAATAATCGGGGTCGCTGGCTCGAAGTTCCGCCGTAAGTTTTTCAAGGCCATGTTCGTTGAACTCACTGTTCAGCCGGCTGCGGATTTGCGGCTCTATATCCGGCATTTCGTCCATGCCGTAACACAGGGCATCTATATACATTCCCGATCCGCCGGCAACGATAGCCAGGTCCTGCGTCTCGAATATTTCTTCGAGAACTGCGAGCGCTTCCGTTTCATACCGCCCGGCCGTGAATTCGTCCTGCGGGTCGTGGCTGGCAATAAAGTAATGTTTAACTTGTTCGAGTTGTAGTGGGGCGGGTTGGGCGGTGCCGACCGCCATTCCCCGGTATATCTGCCGGGAATCAGCCGAGACCACGGAAGTTCCGTAATGCCGCGCGAGGGCTACGGCAAGGTCGGTCTTGCCCGAACCGGTAGGGCCGGCGATCAGGACAATATTTTTAGCCCTGTCAGAAGTCGTCGTCATAGGAATCGTCTCCCTCGAAACTGCCGAACTCCCCGAGCGCCTCATCGAAAGTGGAGCCCTCTTCGGTAAGGCCCGAAATGTCGAACTGCACCGGAGCCGGCCCTGCGGAGAAACCGACCCGTGGGTATTCCGTACCGGCTTCTTCCTTATAGGTGCCGGTAAGCTCGATAAACAGCGAGCGTCCGGAGAACGGATCGAACGTATAGATAAGCCTTTGCCTGGCTTTTTGGACGATATTCCCGAGCAGGGCACTTTCCATTGGCTGCGGGCCGTCCTCTTCATCGAGGCCTATGGGCAGGGAAGTGAACTCCCCTGCTTTGCCCCATTCCGTATCCGAGATAAAGAAAGAGGCCATCTCGGCAGGGTCGAACCCAAGGTCGGCGCAAATAAGGTTATGGAAGTCCAGCAGGGCGGAATCGTACCGCAGTTCGTAATCCCGTGCGAACGTATCGTCGCTGTCACTCAATGCCCTGAATTTAAATATCATTCCCATGTCGCTCGTGATTTGTGGCTTACGAAAACAAATATAGCTAATATTTCCTGCAAAGGAAGATCTTTCGGGCGGCCGTGAAATCTTTTATCCGATCACAACCCCGACAGGAACCGCATGGTATCCACACGGTCGGGGAAGTCGTAAAGGGTGGGGGATTGGGCTTTGCCGAACGGGACGGACGGGAACGGCAGGTAGTCGTTCCATGCCGGTCCGGCAACGATACATTGCAACTGGTCTTCCATTTCGCCGACACGGCGTCCGGCTTCGGCCGGGGAGATGTAAAATTCGTAAGTTATTTCGCTGATGGCGGCCGGCAAATCCCGTGAAGCGGTCAAAAGGAAGAACCGTCCGTCGGTATACCCGGCACCGGACAATTCCAGTACGGCTTTGCGCTGGCTGTAATTGTTAAGGTATTTCGGATTGACGGACGGGAGGGGATATCCGGACAATAGGCCGGAAAGTTTATCCGTATCGTACCCGGGCGGAAGAAACAGGTGGCTGACATTACGGCATCCTAACCCGCTGTAAGAAAAAATATCACGGGCAAGGGCGGAAAGTTCTTCCGTCGTTTCATTTCCCGAGAGTATCGCGGCTGAAGTCCGGTTGCCCCGGTAAAGGGCGGGCAGACTCCCGAACCGGTACTTGAGGTGACGGACCGTATTGTCACTTCCGGAGGCGATTACGGCATCCGGAGTCGGGGAGTCGGGCGGTAAAATAATACCGATGCCGGGACATCTTTCGAGCAAATCCGCCATGAGATATTCCATTAGGACCGTGTCTTTGGACGAGAATTTCGGGATGCAGTTGTGGCCGGACATCGATACGCACAACAGGTCGAAAAAACCGGCCATCGGGATATTACCGGCCATTACTACCATAACGTTCTTCGGCGTGGCCGCAAACGGATAACGGTCTGCCCAGCTGCGGAGTTTATCCCTGTCGGTAAATTCCGATGCAATGGCATTTGCCGACCGGCGAATGTCTGCAGAGGTGAACCAGCCGTTATCCTGGCACGCCCGGGTAACTAACTCCTCCGGAAGATTTGCAAGCACCGGTCCCAGCCCGGCGAACGCATCGGTTATCGGATACCTGTCGGTCATGGTACAAAAGTAGTAAAACATAGTCATACGGCAGTCCGGGCGGAGGAAATAACGGGCAATATTATTACCTTAGCCGGACTTATTATTGCCTTATGGAATTCCTCGCCATCATACCTGCGCGTTACGCATCTACCCGGTTCCCGGGTAAACCCCTTGCCGTGATCGGCGGCAAGCCTATGGTCAGGCACGTATATGAAAGGGTATCTTCCGTCTTTGCGGATTGTTTCGTGGCGACCGATGACGAGCGGATACAACGAGCCGTGGAAGATTTCGGCGGCCGGTGCATTATGACGGACAGCGGGCACCGCAGCGGTACCGACCGATGTGCCGAAGCCTTGCGGACAGCGCGGGAAATAACGGGTAAGAAATATGACGTGGTGGTCAATATCCAGGGTGACGAGCCGTTTTTGGAGGTGTCGCACCTGGCGGCTATAAAGGAATTGTTTGAAGACCGGGAAACCGAGATAGGCACACTGGTCCGCCGGTTCGGGCCGCAGGAAGATATCGGCGACCCGAATTCGCCCAAGGTCGTACTTTCAACCGGTGGGTTCGCCCTTTATTTCAGCCGTGCGCCGATTCCCTATATTAGGGACCGGGAGGTGAGACCGGCCGGGGAAGAAACCTATTATAAACATATAGGATTGTATGCCTACAGGTCCGAGGTGCTGGAAAAAATAACCGGATTACCCCCGGGACGGTTGGAGCAGGCCGAGTCGCTGGAGCAGCTGCGGTGGCTCGAGAACGGATACCGGATAAAGGTTGCCCAGGTCGCGGGGGAGACGCTCGCGGTGGATACTCCTGAAGACCTCGAAAAGGTTAACCGAATTTACCGCAAAGGGTGCTAATTAACAGGTTGAAAGCGCAAATAATCCCGGATGGCGGGTTGTTTGTAAGATAATATTTATATATTTGTGGCGGAAAATCTCACCGCTCCCGTTTCGGGGGGCGCAAAATCACAATGACATTTCTTTAAACAACATATATGCAAGATTATAATGCATTGAAATCCAAAAGCCTTGCCGAGCTTCGGGAATTAGGCCGTCGTTACGGTATCAGGACCCAAATGCGGAAAAACGACCTTATACAGCAAATCATAGAACTCTCCGCAATCGAGGAGCAAGCGGCCGGGACGGGTGCCGACCCTGCCGGTGTATCCCCGGCAAAACGGCGCGGCAGGCGTCCTAAACAAGACGAGGAGCTTCCTATTGAGACGGAAGCGGCAGAGACCGGTGACGGCCCCGATAATGCGGACCCGGCTATTGATAACGGGGACGAGAGTTCCCGCCGGCGCAGAAGCAGGATCAACCGCGTATCGGCCATCCCGCAGGGAAACGGCAAATATAGGGTGGCCCGGGAAGAAAAACCCGCCCCCGCTTCGAACCATGAGCAGATGTATATCCGCAAGGAAGTAGAGGAGGAGATGTCTGCGCCTGCCGGTGAACAGAACGACGATTTCCCGACTCCCGAGGAGGTATATATCCCCACGGCCCTCAATCCGGACGAGCCCGCCGGGAGTACTACGGAGCAGGAAACCCCGCAGTCACCCCAACCCGCCGCACAGGCAAAACGCCGTAAACAGGAAAACCAGAACCCGGCGCACGATAAACACGAGCCTCTGCGGAATATTACCAAGGACGACTTTGTAGGCGTGGTTGAAAGCGAGGGGGTATTGGAAATTATGCCCGACGGGTACGGTTTCCTCCGCTCGGCCGACTATAATTACCTGAATTCACCGGACGACGTATATGTGTCGCCGTCGCAGATAAAGCTGCTCGGCCTCAAGCCGGGCGACACCGTACAGGGAGCAATACGTCCCCCGAAAGAGGGCGAGAAGTATTTCCCGCTCGTAAAAGTGAACCGTATCAACGGCCTTAGCCCGGATGCGATAAGGGACAGGGTGCAGTTCGAATATATGACCCCGTTGTTCCCGGCGGAGAAATTCCAGCTGACCGGAAACGGGCACAACAACCTATCGACCCGGGTGGTGGACCTTTTCTCGCCTATCGGCAAGGGGCAGAGGGGGCTTATCGTAGCCCAGCCCAAAACGGGTAAGACCATCCTGCTGCAGTCCATCGCCAATGCCATCGCGGACAACCATCCCGAGGTTTATATGATCGTACTGCTTATCGACGAGCGGCCGGAAGAGGTGACCGAGATGGCCCGCAACGTCAAGGCGGAGGTGATCGCCTCCACGTTCGACGAACAGGCCGCGCGCCATGTGAAAGTGGCAGAGATGGTGCTGGAAAAAGCCAAGAGGATGGTGGAGTCGGGGCACGACGTGGTGATTTTCCTCGACTCGATAACAAGGCTCGCCCGTGCTTACAATACGGTTCAGCCCGCCTCGGGCAAAGTGCTGTCGGGTGGGGTGGACGCCAACGCGCTGCATAAACCCAAACGGTTCTTCGGTGCCGCACGTAATACGGAGGAACGGGGTTCGCTTACGATCATCGCAACGGCCCTTATAGATACCGGCTCGAAGATGGACGAAGTTATCTTCGAGGAGTTCAAAGGTACGGGTAACATGGAGCTACAGCTCGACCGCAAACTGGCCAACAAGAGGGTTTACCCGGCCGTGGATGTCGTGGCTTCGGGTACCCGCCGCGAAGACCTGTTGCTGAGCAAAGAGGTGCTTCAGAAAACATGGATCCTGCGCCGTTACCTTTCGGACATGAATTCCGTTGAAGCGATGGAAGAGATCAAAAAGCATATGGAATCGACGGCGAGCAACGAGGAACTGCTCGTGACGATGAATAAATAACCGCGACCCATGGCCGGAGGGTAGTCCGGTCCAACCCGATAAATTGAGACCATGAAGAAACTTGCGGCAGTGTTTGCCGTGCTGATGATATTCGTCGGCACGGGCAACTCGTACGGATGGGGGCAAAAAGGCCACGACATAGTTGCCTATATCGCCCAGTGTAACCTGAAAAAAGGGGTCAAGAAGAAAGTTATCCGCGCCCTGGACGGGCATACGCTGATGTATTACTCCTCCTGGATGGACAACATTCGCAGTTTCCCCGAATACCGCCATACCTCCACCTGGCACTATGCCAACGTCGACGAGGGATACACTTACGAGACCATGCCCAAAGAGCCGGCCGGGGACGTGTATACCGCATTGACGGACGTTATCGAAAAACTGAAAGACCATAAAAACCTCCCGGACAGCCTCGAGAACCAATACCTGCGCTTTCTTATCCATTTGGTGGGCGATATGCACTGCCCGATGCATGCCGGGCGCAAGACCGACCTGGGAGGAAACCAGCTAAAGGTCAAATGGTTCGGCAGTGATACCAATATCCACTCGGTATGGGATACGGCCCTGATCAAATCGGTCCGTAAGTGGAGCTATATCGAATGGCGCGACAACCTTGACATCCTCTCCAAAGAGGAAAAAGCCAGGCTTGCCGCAGGGACCCCGCTGGATTGGATGAACGAGACGGTGAACGTCTGCAAACATATTTACCTCAACGTGGAAGAGGGTGAGAACCTCTCGTGGGACTATATGTATTACAACTTCCCGGTACTGGAACTTCAGCTCCAAAAAGCGGGCTACCGACTGGCGCGGATACTGAACGAGATTTATTGACAGTAAGGTAATATTGTCCGCTTCGATTAGGCGGATATTCCTGATAACTTTGCCTTGAGTGTGCTTAACGACTGCTTGCTTTGCACAGCAGTCGTTTGCTTTAAGGCCGTCGCATCGGCCATTACCGGTACGGCCAATAACGGCAGGACTGTGCAGGTCGCAGATACAGGAACAGCCGGTGGGATCCACCGGCTGTTCCTGTTGTATCGGATTTCCTATTTGTCTTCGAGAAGTTCCGGCTGGTATTTCGCGTCACCGTACCCCAGGATCGGGATAAAGATGAACGAAAGGAAGATGAGGCCGACCGTAAAAGCCGTATCCTTGCCGAAAGCAACAGACAAACGGTGGGTAAGGATAACGGCGAACACGATATTGACGACCGGGATCAGCAACAGGAGGAACCACCACATCGGTTTCTTAACGATCTTCAACTGAACAAATATGTTATAGAAGGGATAATGCATCCCCAGCCCGGCTCCCCGGCTTTAACGAAGATCTTCCACATCGGGACGATAAATATGAAGACGACCGCAAGTAGGGGGAAAAGAATAGATAAAAAGATAAGACCGATCATAAAAATAACATTAATGGAGTTTGTAATATCGTAAATATAGTCAAAAAAATGGACTGCAAACATAGGGCAGTCCATTAAAAAGATAATTTTACATTGATAAAATATATGCTCCGAATAAAAGGAAATTTATATATTTGCATCTTGAAATACCGACGCGGAAGTAGCTCAGTTGGTAGAGCATCAGCTTCCCAAGCTGAGGGTCGCGGGTTCGAGTCCCGTTTTCCGCTCACTTAAAGTGAAAGAGTTGCGATGCTTGTCGTAACTCTTTTTTATATTCTGCTACTTAATATAACGGGTCAGACAATCTTTTTTACGGATGGATAAATCCCCTGCGGCGGTTGCGGTTTTCACTCCCGATTTTAGCGTTCCGGTATGGTATAGGCTCTTGTAAGGTCCTTAATTTACCGGATGTGGTCCAGGCCAAAATATCGCTCAGGGATAATCCGGCACAGTTTTGTCCTTTTAAATTAATAAATCTACAGTTACCGATCGGTACGGCTGCAACGTACATTCCTGGCTGTAGACTTATTGACTAACCTTTGGCCGAAAACTATCAAAGATTGGTCTTGTGGATAATCGACCGATAACGTGACCCCTCGGTCAATTCCGTCAGCCACCCCCCGCCGGGAAGTGTAGCTGCCTCCCCAGTAGCCCACATCATAATAATAGCCCTCTTCATCGATATAACCTGAGGCCGGGATATAGTAGTCATCGACCCGTATGTAACCGAATTGGTTACCAACCTCTTCGGGCAGAGGAACGAAAAAGAAATTGTCCTCCAAAGGAGTAGCGCCTCCCCACGGATTACTGCCCAATGCTACACTCCATCCCTCGGGACATGGATCGAATTCGGTTTTATGATAGACTCCCTCGGGATTAAGGTACCACAGGTGGGTATCGTCCACCGTCCAGTGGTATAATGAGCTGTTGCTACCGATATGTAGGGTGGGGTTCTCCACCGAATATTTATAAGCCTCAATAGGCTCGGACCAACTTCCGGCCGGAACCGACCCGAACGCGGAACGGCCCGAAGGATAATATACATTTTCATGATTCCCCTGCAAGGTGCGTCTCGCCGGATCGTTAATATCTGCTGCCGGAGGGAACGGGTCCTTGCGCCCCCATTGATACATAAGTCCCTGAGCTCTTCGTTTGTTATTGTCGGTAGCGGGGTTATTCGAAAAGGCTCCCAGATTCCGGTCCATAAAAGTCGTATATGTATCCCCGGTCATATTCACGTAAGTGTAGTTATCTTGGTCCGGATCGTAACCGGTAACCCAGATATGCCAACTCCAGACGATATTTCCGTCCATAGTTAAGGCGACCAGTGCATTGCCCTCCACTGCGGAGGGGTCGGTACGAATATAAATCTCACTATCGATATTCTTCTCGGGATATACCGGCGTAAGCCGGTGTTCCATCACCAATCCGGGGGCGCTTTCCCACACGATTTCGCACCCTAAGGTCCCTTGCGGGATTTGCGAGTTCATGGGATACTGCGACCATGCCCGGAATGCCTTACGAACGGGAATATGCACCGACTCACCCGGTTTTAGCATATAACTGTTCGGCTGCAAGTGGTAGGCCTCGATCTCGATATCGAAAGTTCTCATTTCGCCGGAAAAACCTAGATTATATTCGATCTGGACTATCGCTTTTTTTCCATCCAGTTCAGGTGCGGAAGTAACGAATTCAAGATCACAATTATGAAAACGTATCTGATTTACCATAAGATAGTTCTCCGGAGGGGATTCCATATTTTCGAGCCGCTGCTTACAAGCCGGGGTTAGAATACCGTACTCGTCCCGTACCGACTTGACCCGGAAACACATATTGGTAAGCAGGCGCAGGCGGTGATCCGGCATATCCATCCGGTATGGAGACGGGTTAGCGTGATTCACCATAATATATCTGTAACAGGTCGCTATGAACATTTCGGTGACATCCCCCACGGTAAATGAAAATAATCCCCTAAGGGGTTCGGACATCATCTCTTCCGTCGGAAGAGGCTCGACGTCGGGTTTTATAACCGCCCTTATATGTTTTCGGCCGCCCCTTAATACCTCGCCGTCCGAAAGGCCGGATTCGACTTCGGTAATTCTCGATCCCATGAACGGACTTACCCCCACTACACAGTCCAGTTCGGCTGGCGTCCATTCTATATCGAATTCAATAATGTGTGGCTCGCCTTCGAGCTCCATACTCAGATGTTGGGACATGTACGGATCGGGATGGGAAATGCCGGTAATCGTGATGGTTACCATTGTCTCCGGGGTCTGTGTTACGGTAACGGGGAATCGGATCGTTCCTGCCACGACGGTAAAGGTCGCTTTGCGGTCCTCCCCTGTCAAATTATCGGTAACCACGATTTCCATATCGGCCACGGTATCGGCCGCTCCGCTCCAGTCGGTGTTTACCCCGCGGTTGTTAAGGTTGAACCAGTCGTTTTCTTCCGACGGGGTATAGACGATGGTATTGGGGTCGATCTTCCATTCGGTATTTGATTCTATCTCGAAGAAATAATCGTCGAGGCCGAACCGTTCGGCGCGCGTTCCGGGTGTCGCGGCGTGGGCCTCGCGTGCAAGGGTGAACTCGGCCGGGTCGACACGGAGCCAATACTCCCCGTCGATAATTATATTCTTCAGCTGCCCCTCTTCCCATTCCTGTATATCCGCTTCGATATCTACCGTGGCAGACTCGTATGCCTCTTCTTCGGTGGCGGAGCCGTTCGTAAGGACGTCCGTAAGGGTAATGTTATAATGGTGATTGCGCAGCAGGTCCCGGTAAGTCCGAGTGCCGTCCGCGGCCGTAGTCGAAAGGTCTAAACGGTAATAGCGCAATCCCGTCTGACCGCTCAGCTGCCCGCCGACTACGATGCAGGGCATTACCGGGAAATCCCCGGATCCTGGATTCGGGGTCTCGTTCAGGTAAATTTTCGAGGTGATTCCCCCGCCGGAAATATCGCCCCCGGTATAGGTCATCTTTCCCGATGCGGGATAAAGGTTCAGGGCCGTGCCTGTCCGCGTGGCCTTTACCACCTCATCGCCCTGCATGGTCCCATCGTCGGGGATAAGGGCCATATACTCCTGCCAGTGGTAAACAGCGATTGTTTGAAGCGTGAAGTCGTTCTTGACGGCATCCGACGATACTATATCGATCTTAGCGACCGCGCGGTTAAGCGGGATCACGCCAAGGGTGCCGTTCTTTTGCAAAACCGCGTTTTTCATCTCACCCCAGAAAGGGAAAAGGTCGCTTCCAGCCACATTCCATTTACCGGTTTGGCGCAAGGTAAGGGCCGCGCTGACCTGGGTATGGGTCATGCCCGGGGTAAGGCCGGCCGAAGCAATAAAAGCCTGCGAATTAGCCAGAACCATAACGTCGAAAGTGCCCTCGGGTAGCTTTACGGTGAAAGATTGCCGACCGGGAATGGTCGGATGGCTTTGCGGTGTGGAACCGGGGTAGGCCCCCTCCAGTACTCCGCCGGGATGGAAGAGAAACACGTACACCTCGTCTATCCGTACTTCGTCCGCCGGCATGGCGCGGGTGCCGGGAGCGGAGTTGCCCTCCCCGGCGGAATCCGATACATTGTCGTCGTTCGATCTGTTCCCGCCGGGAACCTGTACGCTGAGGGTCAACTGTGCACCGACAGGGAGGACGGGAGTCTCCGTATCGTCGCGGATACACGAAGTAAGCAAGAAGACTATAAATCCAACCATTATTAATATTCCCGGCAATCTCCACCGGCCAATTGCATCCGATATGTCGTAAAGCTTTAACATGGCTAATCGTTTTCAGGTAAATAATCTATCTTCATGCAGCGGATATTCCGTCCGGTGGCATAAGGACGGGAGGCATACTGCGGGTTTTCATTTACCGAGATCTCGAGGACACTTTGCTGTAAGTGCCCCTCTGTGGTAACGAATTGATTTTCCGACACCAATACGTTGAAACCCACTTCGCGGTAAGTGCCGTCTGTATGGTTTATGAACCCGGAGGCCGGATAGAAGTCGTTAAAGCGGGTAATTATTCCGAAATCCTGCGGGATTTTACCGGGATCGAATTCGGGAATAAAGTTATTCCCCGGGTCCAACGAGCCCCATTCCCAGTCCCGTCTGGAGGTTTTGGTGCCGGAATGAGGGACCATCCACCCTTTCGGACAGGGATCGTATACGTATTTCATATAAATTAAAACCGGATCCAAAGAACCGTCGCCATTATGGGCCGTGTACCATCGAAAGTCTTCGGCATTATCCCCATACCAGTCATGCGGTAATTGAGGGGCGGTTATAAAGGTGGTAGGGTTTTCAATGGTCCGTAGCATCGCTCGCTCGGTATCTCCCGGTATGAACTGTTCCACTTTGAATATGTTATTGTCCGGATAGACCGGTCTGTGGCTGGTCAGCCCGGGAGCCTCCTCCAGACTGCCGGGTATACGTCCCAACGGCGGGAAAGGATCTTTGCGGCCTCCCTGGTAATACAGCCCCAGAGATTTCAGCTTATTTTGTTCCGTATCGTTAACATTGGCTGTGGCTCCGAGGTTGCGGTCCATAAAGTAGAGCGGCTCACCGTCGTTATAAGTATAAATATTGGCCCCCGGAGCATCAGGGTCGAAAACAGTTACCCATACATGCCAACTCCAGATAATGGTGCCGTTGCGGCGCAGGGCAATAACGGCATTGCCCTCGCCCCGGCTTCCATCGGTTTTGACGGTCATTTCCGTCCTGTACGGGTCGAATGTGTTGGCGGGGGTAAATACTACATCTTGTATCAACCCGTCCACATCCTCCCATAACAGTCCGCATGTAAAATCGCCTGTGTGGGGAAGTTCCGGAAGCTGCGGCCTCTGATACGGTTTTACACCATTCCATCGGGCGTCCCACGGGTTACGTACGGGCACATGCACCGAATTGCCGGGGGCCACCATGTAGCAATTGGGCAGGAGGTTCATTGTTTTGAAAACGAGTGTCGTGTCGGGCAATTCACTGTCGGGGAATCGGAAAGTGAGCGTTTCGTATTGGAACCTCCTTTCAACGGTAGGATTTTTTACGTTAATCACCCATTCATACCCGTCAATGTATTGTCCTTGCGGCACATCTCCGTTGTAAATGGGGTTAAAACCGGGTGTCCAATTCGGGCGGGGCCCGGAATAAAAGGAGAACAGGCCGGTATTGTTATTGCTTAGTTCGTATTCGAAAGAGGTGCTCACCCCGAAACCCAATGATTGGTCCCAGTAAATCAACCCCATCAGGTATCCTTCCGGCTGAAATGTATAGAGTTCGAAGAGTTGGAGATGATGAGCGATAACAAGTTCTTTCTCTATCCGTTTACCGTGATAATCGAGGGCGAACGTATACTTTGTGCGGTATGGTTTGTAATGAAAATAATCATAGGGATTTTCAAAGGCATCTTCGTTAAACAGTTCCGAAAATTTAAGCTGGTACTCGTGGATACCTTCCCCGTCTACCGTACCGGCGGGTATATCTCCGCCGGGTTCGTACAAAACGTCCCTACTGTCGCCTGTGGCTGCGGAAAACGTTACGGACAAGTCGGCTTCGACGGGTGTCCATTTAACCCGCAGAACCCGCTCCTGTATCTTTTTCTCGACGGTATTGACCCAAAATATATTTTCAATAGGTTTGTCATCGATATCGAAGAAGAGTATTTCCATATCGTTTTCATTGCTCTGGATCACTTTCACCGACATATCCATCCGGCCGGCCGAGAAATGGACGACGGCACTCCGGGGTGACCCGGTATTCTCTTCGGCGACAAAATGCACCTTTCCTCGAATTCCTTTGCCGCCTGCCAGTTCGGATGATGGGATAGAGAGCCAATCGGTTTGCTGCCCGACGGGGTATTCTATTTCCTGTAATTTCCACCCGTCTTCACAATTCGTTTCAATCTGTAACAGGTTATGGTAATCATCTGCCATGCCGTGTTCTTCCTTATCCAGTTCGAACCTGTCCGGGTCCCACGCAAGCCAGTATTGCCCATCGTACATCACATTGGTAAGGGATGCGTCGCTATGGGTGTGTATCCGCACGATAAGGTTCTGGGCTTTCGATTTATAGGCTTCCTCCGCAGAGCTGTAACCCCGGCCTCCGACCCGAACTATCTCCAGGTTATAGCGGTAGTTTCGAAGAAGAGGCAGGTAGCGGTCCGTATCGCCGGAAATGTCCTTGTCCATAAATTCCACCTTATACCATCCCGGCGTACCTTTGTACGTCGCATTTATCAAAATGCACGGATTATCCGACCCTGCCTGCGTACCGGCAGCCGTCTCGGGAACATATATTGTATTGGTGAAAAATCCGTCGGGATCCCGCTCTGTCGTGCCGTAAGCTTGAAACTGTACCTGTGGGGTTTTCGCAGTATTGCCGCTGATTGCCGTTACTTTGGTTTTATCGCTGCTCAGCACTGTTTCGTCGGGAATTATTTGTCCTTTGTTCGACCAGTGGTAAAACCGAATCTCCTGCATGGAAAAATCGGCTGTGGGAACAACGGCCCGATCTATTGTGACGTCCACTTTCGCTACCGCGCGGATAAGCGGGATTCGGTTGCCCGCTCCGGTAAGGGATAAGTCGGGGGTAACGTTTAATCCCGTTCGTTCGCCCCACATCGGAAGAGGGTCGAAAGATGCCTGGGAGGTATTCCATTTACCGTTTATTTCAAGTAAAAGGTTTTGCCGCAGGGATACTTTTGTGGCGTTGGACGGTATGGAGTAGGCATCTATCAGGTCCTTGCAGTTTGCCAGCACCCAAATGTCACACTGGCCCGTTTTCAGTGTAACGCTGAATCTTTTTATATTGTCCTGTCCGGTTGGTTGCACCGTTCGGGCATCCGCGCGGTACCGGAAACCGCCATTGCCGTCGAAAACCAGTACGGTTATATCATCCACATGGTTCTCCCCGGCACCCGTGAGGGCGCGGGTCCGGTTGCCGTAATCGGTTCCCGGCACAAGGACGTCGATGCTAACTTGGGTGGAACCGTCAATGTCCGGACTTAATTCCGCATTGTCCTTTATGCACGACCATGTCAGCAATACAGTAAGGGCGGCAATGGTTATATGTTTACTTCTCGTTTTCATAGCGCCTTTTTTGAGGTTCGGCCGATGCTGGCGGCGGTATGCCGGGGCAAAAACTTTTTACAAATCCCCCTCATCTTTTACGACGTACCATCCGTTCACCTGTACGGCGAGGATGACGAAACCGCCGCCGAGGGTTATCCTTATGTCGAACTCGTCGTAATGCTCGAGTTTTTCGTCGGTATCGTATTTTTCTATTTCGGCCAGCCACTGCGGGATGTCCTGGGTGAGTTTATACACCTCGTGGGTTGTCGTTAATTCTATTTCGAGTTTCAAGTCCGATGCGTGCCATATACGCATGGTTTTGTTAAAATCATTAAATGTCTTATCGCGGTCGCCGTAGGAACTCCGGAAAGGGATGTACCTGACCGCGGGAAGATCGACGGCCGTATTGTCCCAACGGTAGAGGGTGTTGTTGCCTGTTATGCGGGATTCCATGGATATTACGTTATTATAATTTTCCTCGTCCCGGAACGTTACCGTAAGGTTGAACAGGTTCGTATTTTTGGAAAGCATCACCTTGTGTTCGTTTGAGAACAGGCTATAGCGCAGTTCGAGTTCATAACGCCCGTAGTAGGTGTCGGTAAGGGGAAAGTCGATCTCGGAACTATCGTGCTCCAGCCCGGCCAGAAGCGTTTCCAGGCTTTCTTTTCCCGTCAGGGTATAATGGTCGTTATCATAATTTACAAGGGTAAGGAGAGTATAATCGCCGGGTTTTACCAGATCGGTGTATAGCCGTACCTCCCAGTCGTATTCTTCGAGCCGGGCGGCCGTATATTTAAGGTCGTAAGCAAGTTTGCCGTCCGTATCGTAAAAAAGCAATTCGAGTTGGTCGGTAACTTTGTCGAATACTATTTCCCGTTCCCCGGCATCGTATATCTCTATACATTCGAATACCAGGTATACAAATAACGTATCCATCCCCGACCTCGGAGGGTCTGTACAACTTTCCATATCCTCCTTTATGCTGCACGAGGCAACCGCGATCGCCGCCAGGGCGATAAGCATAGGGTATAGTGTACTTTTCATAAAGTGTCCTCCGTGGTTAAGTTAAAAAATAGTTTCGCCGGGGATTTGCCGCAGCGGCTGGGAGCCGAAGCTCCCGGCCACAGGGCATTTAGAGTTTACAAGTCCACACCGTCTTCGACATGGTACCAGTCGAGGACATTTACCTCCACGTCGATCCAGCTCTCTTTTTCGAGTTCCTTTATAGGCACGTCGATATCTTCCGTCTCGTTACCGCTGCCGTAGCCGCTGATGGACAACACGCAGATGTCGTATTTGTGATTCCTGATCACACAGCACTGGGCGGCAAGCCCCTCTTCCGCCGGGTCTTTAACAGGGATATAATAGTACATGTAACCGTCCGTACATTCCGATACCGTAGTAGGATCGGCCCATGAAGCCAGGCCCGGGTTGTCGGCAAACAGCTTTTTAGTACCGTTATGTTCGGCGATCCAAAACGTACCCGATGCCCCGAGGCTGCCGGTAGCGTTGTCCGGATCGGCGGCGGTGAATATTTCCGTAGGCGCTGGATTGTATTTCGTCCTGAGGGAGATATAGGTCGTATTGCCGTGGAATATATCCCCTCCGACGGGAGCCGTTGTGTTCTCGACGGCGTAGAACGGCGTATTAATCGGATTACCCATCGTGTAGTTGGTATAGCTCCCCGTAACCGATTGGGCGTCGTTATGCACGGCGCTTTCATAAGTAATACCTGCATAAGGGGGAACTTCCCCGGTAACACCCGTAGGCAGGGTATAGCGCCCTTTGTAATAGTATTTGGTAGGCACGCTTTTGAGGGTGTATTGGTATTCGCCGACATCGAAACTGCCGGGAAGAGCGGTGACCCCGGCCCTCTGGTGGCTTACCGAACGCAGGTTTATCTTCGCTGCCGCACGACCGACATTAACGTTGACACGCTGGGGATTGTCGACCGTGCCCGTGCCGTCTATAACAACCCCGTCGCCGTCCCAAAGGTGGTGGATCGCAAATTGACCGTTAGTAGCTATATCGGGCACATTGCCGTTAAAGCTGACGTCAGCGATTATCCCATCGATGGTCGCCAGGGTGGATACACCAACGGTCGGCCATGTAACGCCTGCAGTGGGTCGGTTGGAGTAGATAAAGAATGTCTTAGGGCCGTTCATCACCATAAAGGCGGAAGTAAGTCCCGTGGAAGGATTAACCGGTACCCGTCCGTTGAATTCCACCTGCCCGTCGTTGTTCAGAACAAGTATGTCAAGTTGATTCGCGAGATCGGACTCCCCTGCGGTAGGTGTTTCCGTGCCGCTGGCCGCCCGGGTTCTGGCCATCTGGTAATCCTTTATCCGGAGTTGGACGTTTCCTTCACCTTCCGGTATCCCGGGACCGTCATTGTCTTTGCTGCACGACCATGCGACCGCGCCCGCCGCCAGAAATATTCCTGACCATAATAGATACTTTTTCATAAACGTAAGTTTTAAATAGTGGATGTACTTTTTTTCGTTTATGGGGTCTTGGTTTACGGTGCCATTAAGGCGGCCGTGGCTTATATGTTTTTCCGCTTTTCATATATTTTAAACTTTGATCACATAATCATTCATGGCTTCCCTGCTGTAGGGGTTTATCGGGGAAATAGTTGGATCGGTAATCCTTTCTTTCCGTTTTGATATTGTCTTCGATTTTCCGTTCGAGCTGCTTGAGATTTTCCTGCGCTTCAGGGGTTTGAGAGAGTTTCATCCATCGTTCGGCTTCTCCGTATTCACCGTCGAGAAGATGAATCAATCCCAGGTTATTGGCAATGAGCGATTTATCTGAAACTTTATCGAGATAACGCCGCGCGGACGATATTTCCCCGGAACATATAAGTGCGGCGGCAAAGTTATTGAGTGCAATATCGTCGTTGGGGAAATAGCGGATTATGGTTTCAAGTATTTGTAACTGCATTTCAGGTTTGTCTTCGTAGGACATAGCCAGAAGATACAGTTCGTGGTGGGAAAACAGTTCCGGGTTTGTGGAGATAAGGCTGCGCGACTGCTCCACCGTAAAATCACTAACAGTAAAATTTATAGTGTACTCGGTCCTTCTCAGGAGCGGGAACGCCGTATTAACTAACCTCAACCATTGTGGGGGCAATGCGCGCAGCCTTTTTTCTTTTGCATCCGGATCAACGGGTCCGTCGATTACGGCTATTATCCTTTCCTTATCCGGGCCGTCTTCCCAGTTTTCGACAATCCGACGTAGGCCATCCCAGTCTTCGGTCACGGTATTAATTTGGATAATATCCGGCCTTATACCGTGTACGGAGACAAAATAATCCTTGAGGGCCAGGACCCTTTCGGTTGCCAGCCGCCGGTTAAGGTCGATACCGCCCTCCGGGGATGCATAACCTTCCATATAAACCGATTCGATTTCTATGTACGGATTGTCTTTTATTAGCCGAACCTCCTTGTCGATCCTCTCCAGTCCTTCCCGGTTACGGCGGAAATCCGGAACCAACCGTGAAACACCCATCGGGAAATCTATCAATGCCTGATAAGCCGCTGACCGTTTTTTAGCCTCTTTCCCGGGTACGATATAATTAACTACAGGTTTGATCTCGTACGGTTCGTACGGCTGCGGAGTTACCATGCCGTACCCGTCCGATGAAAATAACTGTCTTCTTTCTTTGGAAGAGCCCAGGTACTGGTGAATAGAAAGCCGTGCGTTATCCATCCAGTGTTCGTACGGAACGACGACCCGGTAATAAATCACGGTGTCGGTGCCTTTGGGGACGGTTGTTTTATATTCGGGATAGTTATCTTTCAGCCATCGGTTAGAAAACCGTTCTTTACGTTTGAAATGCCTTTCTTTTTGGCGCCCTGTGACCAGTAGGGTGGGGAATTCCTGCACTTCTCCGTCGAAAAGCCCATTTAACTGCGGAACGATGCGCCAACTCTGGCGGTTATTGATCGCCCGGCGGTTCACTTCGACATTAAAGGCCAGCAGGAGGGAATCCCCGGATTCAACCAATTTTATCCCCATTATCATGACGGATCCTTCCACTCCCGCCGGCCCGTAATTTTCGATTCGCTCTTTAACCGTTAATCCCGTGTGCAGGGTTTGTGCTTTTGCCTCTGACCTTATCAGGAAAATCAGTATGCCCAGCAAGACGACCAGGGCTATGTCCCGTATTATACTTTTAATAACCTTTTTCATAACTATCTGTTTTTATTGCGAAATAAGTAAACCACCGAAAGGGAAAGTTTCAGGGGCCCGAAATAATGCTTATGGTGATGCCCGAGGCACGGGCTGCATTCTGCCGATCGGTATTTGTCGTAATTGAGGTATACGTAACCAAAACCGAACTCGAATTCGAGGTTCCAGTGGTGCCCCATATACCACTGGTAACCGTAAGAGAATCCGAGTCCGGTTCCGTATCCCTGATACCTGTGATCGTCCGGCTCTTTGAATATGCGAAGCGGGAGTTTCAGGTTGCTGATGTTATAATCACCGTAGAAAGGGTGAATCCCTAAGAAATGGCCGTCGAATGCTTCATATATCCAGAACCGCACTTCGGGTTGTACCAGCCAGTGTCGCAGTTTGCGGTTGGCCTTTTCACTGCCCAAATGTTTCCAACCGTTATAGCTTCCCTGAAAGTCAAGAGATACCTTATAAGAGGGTGCCCATTCTACGCTCAGGTTCGGAGTGGTGGTCGCCCAGTAGACAAGGTTAGTTTTAACGGCGATTTTTTGAGGAAAGCAAATGGCCGGTATCCATAAAAGAGACGATAAAAGGAGTATTTTTTTCATAGTGACATTATTCTTAAAAAACCGTATCGTAATTATCGCATTATGAAATTAAATTCCGTTTGAGGAATTTACAGGCCGGTGGCCGGGAATAATTCGTTCCAATTTCAGCCGTATTTTTAAGGCGTGGGGAAAAAACGTTCCGGGGAAAACGGACGTGGTGGGTTTCGGGGTTTTTTCGTGCCACAGGTCAGCGATCGGGAATGTTTTCGTTACTTTCACAAATCGAAACAAGACCCAAACTGACAAATTCACAGACCGGAATATTCCGTGACCTGTTTTAGGCCGCGAAAATTATTTTATGGACGGATTAGGGTATTTGGCCGGGGGTTAATATTTTTATGATAAATAGTTAACAACCATGCAGGAGTATAGGACGTTACTGGATAACTTCAAAAAAATCCTCTCTATGCGCATCGGCAGCGAAAAAGAGATGACTGAAAAAATCGCCGCCGTATTGGGCAGGGATGCCAAATCGGTAAAGCGGAGGCTCCGGGGTGAATATAAATTCTCTTTGGACGAAATTTTCAATATCTGCGCTGAACTCGGCATATCCCTGGAATCTTTGGCGGAAAAGAATCCGGGAAGCGTGAGCTCGCTCCGGGTTTACCAGTTCCCTGAACCGTTATCCTTGAGCAAATGTTACATATCGAACCTGTTTACCATATTAGAACAGGCAAGCAACTGCCCGCAAAGCTCTTATACAATAATATGTAACAGACTCCCGGAAGCGTTGCATATAAGGTATGACAACATCAGCCAGCTGCTGCTGCTCAAGCTCGGATATTTCACAAAAGAAACCATCGAACCCGACGCTTTCAGGCAGCTGGTCGACAGCTGGCCGGCATTCGAAGAACTAAAGGACAGTTACCTCAATCTTATAGACTCGTTCAACAGCCTGACGTTCCTGTGGGGAACGGATATAATAAGAAACGTTGTACGGGACGTACGGTTCTTCCTGGATGTGGATATGATCACCCGGGAGGATGCTGACGGGATAAAAGGGCAAATGATAGAGATGATCGGATACCTTAACCGGTTATGCAATAATCCGGCACCGTACCAAACATTCACTTTTGCGGTGTCGCCCGTGGATATGAATTTCCATAGTAATACGCTTCGCAGTTCGACTGTCAACCGAACCGATTTCTTTTTGTACCATCACGCGTTCTGCGGCAGCGAGAACGAACAGGACCTGCGTTCCCAGAAAATAATTGCCGACAGGCTGATGAACGGAGCGATAATACTTTCGGGAAGTAACCATACACAAAGGAACAAGTTCTTTAAAAAGCAGTTGGAAATAATCGAGACGATTTAAAAACCCAAGCCCCCATGGATGCCATCAAACTTGCCAAAAGGATACGGGGACTGTTGCAGGAACGTTTCCCCGGGAATTACAATTATGTGCCCCTGCTGTCCGATATTTTAGGGGTGCATGAAAAAACGGTACATAAAAAACTGCGCGGCGATACGCAGTTTTCCATGATGGAGTTATATACCATCGGCAAAAAACTGGATGTTCCGTTCGGTGAACTATTCAACGAAACGGCGCATCCGGACAAATATCCGATGGAGATATATATGCAGGATTTTTCGAACGGGCGCGAGAACGATGAACTGATGCGTCAAACCCTGGATGCTTTCAGTTTGGCTTCCTCGTCTGAAAACTGCCGGTATTACATCGCGGCCAATACGGTTCCCGACATCGTTTTTGCCGATTATCCGTGGATCGCCAGGTTCAGTTATATGAAGTGGGTCTATTTTACCAAAGGGGTGGAGCATACAACGAGCGTGAGTGAAGTGGAGTTTAACGAAACAAGCCTCGACTTTTACCGTAGATACCGGGATTATATTCACTCTTCCAGCCGTACTATCTATATTCTGCATGTGGATATGACCCGGACCATTGCCGAGGATTTACTCTTCTTCTATAAGATTCACGTTATATCTGAAGACGAAGCACGACAGGTAACAGAGGACCTGTATAAATTGATCGATAATTGTGAAAAGTTATGCAACAAGGGAATAATAGAGCGCAGGGACAGGGAGGTCTATTTTTTCTTTTCCAAAATTCTCCTGCCAAACGACGTTATTATTATCGAGAGCGACGAACTGAACCTTGTCAACCTTTACGCCAATTATCATAATCCGATTACCAGTACCGGAATCAATACTTTCAATACATTCAGGCAATGGTTCAGCCTGTGGATGCACTCATCCAACATTATCAGCGCAAGCGACCCCGAACAGCGTTACGAGTTTTTCCAGAAGCAGCGGGAATACCTGGAAGAAATGCAGGAAAAGATAGCGGGGATGAAACGGGATTAAATTCTATTTGAGATAATAACGGCATAAAACTCTTCATCGGTCCATCGAAAAAGTCTTCCGCTAAATAGGTGCCGCATGGAGGCAGATTTATTCCTGACGGTCCGGGAACGGGTATCCGCCTCCCAGCGCTTTATATAGCTGTACCCCGTATTGCAGCTGCTCGAGCCGGTCACTGACACGGTTCAGTTGAGCCGAAAGCAGGCTCTGCTGGGCAGTAAGAACCTCGGTATAATCGGCTTCACCGGCTGTCAGTAATTCCTGTGTAAAATAAACGGCAGTTTCCAAGGCATCGATCTGGAGGGTGCGGATCGGATTTTTAGTAACGCTGGAAGAGAAAGAATAGATAATATCCGATACTTCCTGTCCGGCGGTAAGAACGGTCTGGCGGAAATTCAGAAACGCTTCCTCCTGCGTGGCTTCGGCCACACGCAGGTTGCCGCGCAGTTGACCCTGTGCGAACAGGGGCATAGTAAGCTGGCCGATAATATTGGCCATTAATTTTTCGGGCCTGAAAAAGTCCGTGAAACTTGTCGAGGTCCAGCCCAGGAACGAACCCGATCCGAGCGTTACGGAGGGATAGAATGCCGCCCGGGCGGCGGAGGTCAGTTCGAAAGCGGAGCGGAAAGTGAGCTCGGCTTGCCGGACGTCGGGTCTTCGTGCGAGCATCTGCGCAGGCACCCCGGTATGGATAAGTGGAACGACGTCTTGAGAGTCCAAACCGGTGCGTTCGATAGGCCCCGGCCCCCGGCCGATAAGAACGCTTAGGGAGTTTTCTGTTTGTCGGATACTGCTCTCGATATCGGGGATCGTTACCACGGTAGCATAATATACCGCCCGGCTCTGCTGTACGGACGCCCCGTTCTGTATTCCCGCTTCCATAAGGGCTTCCATAGTTCGGACCGTTTGGTCCAGTACCTGTGCCATATTCTCCGTAATTTCCAGCTGCCGGTCCAGGGCAAGCAGGGAATAGTATGTCGTTGCGATATTGGCCACCAGCGACGAGTATATAAGGTTGCGGTATTCGAGGCTATTTAGGAATGATGCATACTGGGAACGCTTGGTAGCGGATAGCTTTCCCCAAATATCGGCTTCCCATGTGGATGTTATGCCGAGGCTGTATTGCGGAGATGAATATCCAAGAACTTTACGGCCACTTGTACCGTCGCTCGTGAGTGTTTCATTGACCTCAGCCGCAACGGATGCATTGGGAAAAAGGGCCTGCCGCGCCATGCGCAATTCGGCTTCTGCCGCCTCTATCCGGGCATAAGCGACCTGAATGTCAGTATTATTCCTAACCCCCTCATCGATAAGGCCGAGCAGAACCGGGTCCGTGAAGAATTCCTGCCAGGGTATATCCGCTATACTGAAAGTATCTGTCGGATACCAGTCGCGTACAAGACTGTCGGTATCGAAAGCGGGGGACTTGTAAACCCGCCCATGGCGGCAGGAAATGGCGCTAAGGCCAGTTGCCGCGATAAGGATCATATATAATGCGAACTTTTTCATGCGCCATCGGTATTGTCGTTGACAGTTTTTCTTCGCCCGCTCCGGCGGCTTATCCTCTCCTGCAGACCCTGGAATATAACGTACAGTATCGGGATCACGAACACCCCGAATACGGTACCTATAAGCATGCCGCCCACCGCGGAAAGTCCTATGGACCTATTCCCGATAGCCCCTGCGCCGGAAGAAAAAGCCAGTGGAAGCAGACCGAATATAAACGCGAACGAAGTCATCAGGATAGGGCGTAAACGCGCCTGCGCCCCGCTAATGGCCGATTGCACGAGGGCCATTCCCTCCTGTCGCCGTTGGACGGCATATTCCACGATCAGGATCGCATTCTTGGCCAACAGGCCGATAAGCATTATGAGCGCGATCTGGACATAAATATTATTGACGATCCCGCTTTTGAACAGCAGGCCGAGCCAGATAAATATATAGACGCCCGAAAGCCCGACCGGAAGCGAGAGGATTACCGCCCACGGCAGGATATAGCTCTCGTAAAGGGCCGACAGGAGCAGGTAAACGAACACCAGGCACAGGGCAAAAATGAGGAAAGTCTGGCTGCTGCTTTCGTCCTCTTCCCGGCTTATGCCGGAATATTCATACGAATAACCGTCCGGGAGATTCTCCTTGGCCAGGTCGTCGACGAGCCTTATAACATCCCCGGTGCTTGCCGTGGCGGCCGGTATGATCGTTACGTCCATGGAGGAGTAGAGGTTGAACCGCGTCAGGGACTGGGGACCGGTGATATCGGTAACAGTTATGAACTCGGTGATAGGAGCCGTGGCCCCGGAAGCCGTAAGGACATATATGCCGTCCAGGTCCTGCTCGCTGGCCCTGTATTGCGGGAGGGCCTGGGCCATCACCCGGAACTGTTTGCCGAACAGATTGAAATTCGACACGTAATAACTCCCGATATAAACCTGGAGCGTAGTCATTATATCGCTTAGGGTCAACCCTGCGTTCGTTACGCGGGCCATATCGACCGAAATCTCTTTCTGGGGGAAATTAGGGTTGAATGTCGTGGTAGCATACTGTATCTCCGGGCGGCCGTTAAGAAGTCCGAGAAAACGGGCCGTGACGCCATAGAAAGTGTCGATATCGCCTCCGGTGCGGTCTTCCAGCTCGAGCGATACACCGTTGCTAAGACCGAACCCCTGGATGGTCGGGGTCCCGAAAAACAGGAAAGTGGCGTCCTGTATTGCCGCGGTTTTTTGGAACATCTCTGTAACGATGTCATTGACGGTAACGTCACGGTCGTCCCACGGTTTGAGTTTTATGACTACCGATGCGTAGGAGCTGCCGAGTCCGCTCATGAAATTAACCCCGTTGATCCCGGCCACCGACTGTACGTCCGGCAGGTCTTCGGCCAGGGACATTACCTGTTGCAGTACCGTGTCCGTACGTTCCATCGACGAACCCGGCGGCAGGGTTATCATACCCATGGCCGCACCGCTGTCTTCCTGCGGGATGAAACCCGCGGGTATCCGGTTCATCAGAAGGAAAAGCAGGAACGCGAATATTGCAACGGCTATTACCGGTATCCATTTTTTGCGTCCCTGGGCCAACCGGTCCAATGTCCCTGTATATCGGTTGGTAACCGCCTGGAATCCGATATTAAAATAGTAATAGAACCGTTTAAGGAATCCTTTTTTCTCTTTTTCCTCATCCTTGGGCCGCAGGAACAGTGCACAAAGGGCAGGACTGAGGGTGAGAGCGTTAACCGCGGAGATAAGTATCGCGGTGGCCAGGGTCAACCCGAACTGCCGGAAGAAAATCCCGCTGGTGCCTCCGATAAAGCTCACCGGGATGAAAACCGCAGCCATGACAAGCGTAATGGAAACGATAGCAGGTGCGATCTCGCCCATTGCCTCTACCGTGGCCTTGCGTGGGTCTTCTTCGCCGGCGTCGAGTTTGGCGTGTACCGCCTCTACTACTACGATAGCGTCGTCAACAACTATCCCGATAGCGAGGATAAGGGCGAAAAGCGTCAGTAGATTGATGGAGAACCCGAGGATAAGCAGGAAAAAGAAAGTGCCGACCACAGCCACGGGAACGGCAATGGCAGGAATAAGTGTAGATCGGATGTCCTGCAGGAATATGAAAACCACCAGAAAGACAAGTATAAAAGCTTCCAGCAGGGTGTGCCACACTTTGTGTATGGAAGCATTGAGAAATTCGCTGGCGTCGATCATAAATTCGTAATGCATCCCCGGCGGGAACGATCCCGATACCTCTTCCAGTTCTTTCTTGATATTGGTGATGACCTGTTGGGCATTAGAGCCCGACGTCTGGCTAATAGCAAGCATCACTGCCTGGCGTCCGTTGGCAGTGGTTTCTACGGTGTAGTTGAGCGAACCGAGTTCTACGTCGGCAATATCCCGCACCCGCAGTATATTACCGTCGCTCGAACGGATTATAATATCCCCGAACTGTTGCTCCGTTTTCAGCCGTCCGGTATATTTGAGGGTATACTGGAATGTCTGTCCGCTGTTTTGTCCCAGTTCTCCCGGGGCCGCCTCGATATTCTGGTCCTGGAGGGCCGCCAGCACTTCCGACGGGTTTATCCCGTAAACCGCCATAACGTCCGGTTTGAGCCATATGCGCATCGAATAGGACTTCTCCCCGTAAACGGTGGCTTGCCCCACGCCGTTTACACGTTGGATCTGAGGGATAAGGTTTATGTTTGCGTAATTCTGGATAAATTCCGCGTCGTAGTCCGGATTATCCGAATAGAGGAACAGCATAAGCAGGGTGCTGTTCTGGCTTTTGCGGACGGTGACGCCCGTCTGTACAACTTCCGCGGGAAGCAGCGACGAGGCCTGCGAGACCAGGTTCTGTACGTTGACCGCCGCTATGTCGGGATCGATGCCCTGTCGGAAATAGACCGTTATCTGTGCGCTCCCGGAATTGGACGCTGTGGAAGTCATATAGGTCATTCCCTCCACGCCGTTTATCTGTTCCTCCAGTGGGATGACGACACTGCTCAGAACGGCATCCGCGTTCGCTCCGCTGTAAGTGGTAGAGACACTCACGGTAGGAGGTGCGATATCCGGGTATTGCTCGATCGGAAGGGAAACCAGACCGATAATCCCCAGCACGACGATAAGGATGGAGATCACCGTCGATAGAACTGGCCTGTCTATAAAAAGTTTAAGCATCCGTAGTTAGTTTTGGATGGCGATCTTTTTTCCGTTGGACAGGGTGGCCACACCGTCGGTGACTATACGGTCACCGTCCTGCAATCCGCGGGTTACGGCGAAAGACTGGCCGTCCGGAGTAGGGAGGACTTCGATAACTGACTGTACTACCGAATCCGCCTGGACTTTATAAATAAGGGTCTTATCCTGTTGGGCGAAAGTAGCTTTCTGAGGAACGAGTATCGTATTTTCAAGTATGGTGGGTATGGCAAGGGTCCCGCTCATGCCGCTGCGCAGTATCCCTGCCGGGTTGGGGAATTCCGCCCTAAGGCTGGCCGAACCGGTGTAGGTGTCCAACACGCCGGAAATAGTCTCGATACGGCCTTTGAAGCCGTAAACCGTTCCGTCGGCAAGAGTGAGTGTAACTTCGGGCATATTCCCGATCTTCTCCGCCTGGGTGGTGCCGGTATAGGACGAGAGCAGTTCGAGCAGCTCTTTTTCATTGAGCGAAAAATAGGCGAATATATTGGATGTGTTGGCCACGGTGGTCAGGATGTCACTGCTGCTAACAAGACTTCCCTGACGGTAAGGTATCGTTCCCGCAACCCCGTCCACCGGGCTGGTTACGGTGGTCCACCCGAGTGTGGCCTGGGCTTGCGACAGGGAAGACTGAGCTTGTGCTACGGCAGCCTGGGCCGCCCGGTATTGGTTTTCATAGGTCTCCAGCTGGACGGTGCTTATAATGTTTTTCTCTGCAAGCGGCCGCATCCTTTCTACGTTGAGCTCGGCGGTCGCCAAATCAGACTGCGAGGAAGTGACCGCCGCCCTGGCCGATGTCACTCCTTCTACGGCCGACGGGGAATCTATTTCGAATAAACGCTGACCTTTCTTTACCACGGCCCCCTCGTCGATATAGATATTTTTGATAAAACCGTCGATACGGGGACGTATCTCAATGTCTTCCTGGCCTTTGAGAGTGACAGGGTAGGAATTTTCGAGTACTACCCGTTGCGGGGATACCACTTCCGTGGGATAGGACGCTGGGGCCGCAGCTATTTCCTGTGCGGTTTTTTTACCTTTTCCGCCGCAGGAAACGGCCGTGGCCGTCACAAGAAATAAGCCTGCGTATTTAAAAATGTTGGAGAGTATATTTGTCCGCATAATGCGATTTTTATCAGTTGAAACCAAACTCGCATTAAGCAATAAGTATGCAAAACCCGCCGCGGCACGGATTTTACCCGGGTGGTAATAAGAATCAGTCAGATTTGTAGCAAGTAACCGGGTAATTAAATTGGACCCGAATGGAAATAACCCTGCAATGGATATTAAAGCCAGCGCTCCGGCAGGACCGTAAAAAGCCTTCCGGTGGTATTTCATATCATGAACTTTTACAGAAAGAATTGGTATTATATAGGGGG
>JAJQED010000025.1 GCA_021201825.1 Alistipes sp. | reverse complement strand
TGTTGCGGGAGTAGACCACGGCCCCGGATGCCTGACCGATAAGGTAGATCGGGTCGTGTCGGATCACTACTATCCCGACCTCCCGGGCCGGCCGTCAGGCTGTTTCGGGGAGGCCTTTGCGGCGGTTTTTGAGGC
The DNA here is from genome assembly GCA_021201825.1 of Alistipes sp. Taxonomy (GTDB): domain Bacteria; phylum Bacteroidota; class Bacteroidia; order Bacteroidales; family Rikenellaceae; genus WRDF01. The sequence continues at coordinate 8,875 of JAJQED010000025.1, read as the reverse complement.
CGATCATTATATTGCGGGAGTAGACCACGGCTCCGGATGCCTGCCCGATAAGGTAGATCGGGTCATGTCGGATCACGGAGTAGACCACCATCATGGATGCCCCCGTAAGGCTTATTATCCAGAAGTTTACCGGCAGCAGCGATTCCCCGCGCCTGCGGGAATATAACCACTGGTATATAAAACGGAACGTGAGTATCGTCTGGCCGACGGTGCCGAAAATTATCAGTAACGGGGGTATATTTTCCTGGCGGAAGAGGTGGTCCATCGTGTGGTCCCAGTCGAAAACGCACCATACGGCCGCAATGACGGGTATACCGGCAAAAAGGTAGCGCAATACGGCGGGGATATTATTCCATGCCCCCTTTGTTCTCAGGTTCCAGATATAGATATAGAAAGCCACGAGCTGGCCGGCCACTATGGCAAAATCGTTGCGCAGCCAGCCGTAGAGGCAGAGCATGAACGAAGCTACCATGCTCAACTGCCAGAACAGCACGGGCGAAAGTATTTTGTGCGCTTTTTCGGAGGCGATCCATTGGACCAGGATACGGGCCGAGAACAGCAGCTGGGCTACCGCCCCGATAACGGTGATCAGCAGGGGACTCATAGGTCGGTGTCACTCACGGTATAGTTGATATACCGTTTTTTCATCCAGCGGTATGCAAAACAATCCTTGAACGGGCCTGCCAGCCGGTTCCACAGGTGGTATTTGGATTGCCCGGCGGTACGGGGATAGTGCCGCACGGGGATCTCCCGCACGGTCCCTCCCTCCTGGAGCATTACCAGGGCGGGCAGGAAGCGGTGCATCCCGGTGAAGAACGGTATCCGTTTGGCATAGTCGGTCCGCATCACCTTGAGCGGGCATCCGGTGTCGGTAATGCCGTCTTTGGTCATCATCCGGCGGAAGCCGTTCGCTATCTTCGAGGAGGCTTTCTTGACGAAACTGTCCTTGCGGCCCGTGCGAATGCCCATCACCATGACGTGGTCCGCCACGTGTTCCAGCAGGAGGTTAAAATCCTGCGGGTCGGTCTGCAGGTCGGCGTCGATATAGCCCAGCAGGCCGGAGAACGTATGGTCGATGCCGGCTTTCATGGCCGCGCTGAGGCCCCGGTTACTCCCCAGGGCGAGGTAGAACATATCGGGATTGCGGCTGCAAACCCCGCGGAGCATCTCCCCGCTGCCGTCGCGCGAACCGTCGTCCACGAACATCACACAGCTCTTCATGGAGGCGGTTTGCAGGAATGCGGCCAGCTCTTGCTCGAGCCGTGCTATATTGTCTTTCTCGTCGTAGACGGGAACGATGACTGTAAATTCGTAAGCGGCGGTCTTGTTCATCGATAAGCTCTCGGCCTTACCGCCCGCACCGGGGGCGGTTGACCCATAAAGTTACAAAACGTGGCGAATTTAATAAAATAAAATGGGAAACCGTCACCCGCGCCCTATTCCGATCCCTCGGGCGGGCTTTCCGGGTCTGCTTCGGGGAAATGGAGGATTGCGGCGTGGCGTACCAGGTCTTTGTTATGGCGTTTATGGGTGACTTTGCGCCAGTTGTTGTCAAAGGTGCCCAGGTGCTCTACGACAATGCCGGTGTCGTCCACCAATTCCCGGGCATTGCGTTCGCTGATAAGGACTGCAGGCGACCCCCCCAGCCTTAAAATACTGTCATTCAGCTCTATAGGTAAAATAGTGCGGTCCAGTTCGTATACCAGCTCCATGCGCAGGGGTTTGCCCGCTTCGTAATAGAATTGCAGTCCCTCGGTGCGGGGGTCGTGGGCCAGTTCGCGTATACTGTTACGGTGCTCGTTTATGAACATACTGCCCACAGCAGGTAGGCAGAACGCTTCCAACGCCGCCATGGCCAGCACTACGCAGGCGAATACGCTCCGTATCCCCGGCTTGCCGCGCCGGCGCATCATCGACCGTATCACGGCCAGCCCCAGCAGGGTGAAGCATACCGTTATAATAAGGAACAACGGAAGTTTCATCACCCCCGGCCGGAAGAACTGCAAATATATAAGGACCGGTACGGACAGTAAAATTAACACGATAACCGCCGCGTTGAGCCGGAAGAAGACCATATCGCCCCGGGTGCGCGGGTTGCGGACCAGGTTCCAGAAATACATCGCGATGGTTACCGCCCCGGGAATTAGCAGCGGCAAGAGGTAGCGGGTCTTTTTTTCGGGAATAAGCGACAGTAGCAGCAGCGAAGTGATGAACCAGATCATCGAGAACGCGTACAGCCGCCGTTGCTTTCCGGGACGGCGCCGCATGAAGAATGCGACGATGGCCGTCACCCAGAACAACGCCCAGATACCCGCCTCGGCCGGGAACTGCCAATAATACCAGAACGGCCTCACGTTGTGCGACAACCATGCCGACGACTCCTTGCCGGCTACGGCCGCCATCGTTTCCGGGTGGGCGGCATAAAGCCATACGTACCACCATAACGAAGTGGCGGCGGCGGTTAGGAACAGTATCAAAACCGGCAACCCCTTACCCGCCATCCGGGGCCGTATAACCAGCGAGTAGGCCACCAGGAAAGGCAACAGCAGGGCATAGAATGCTACAGGACCTTTGCTGAGGAACGAACAGCCCATAAAAAGGCCCGAAAGTACCATCCACCCGATACCCCGGCACCGGGCCTCTATCCCGCGTACCAGAAAATAGACCGCCCCCATCATAAAACTGTGGCAGAAAATATCCCACGAAGCGGTCCGGCCCATCATTACTGGATTATAACACGTGGCCAGCACCAGGGCCGCCGTAACGGCGATATTCCTGCTGCCGGACAGCCTCAGGGTCAGCAGGAAAAGGAACAACACCATGAACGTCGCCGCCAGAGCGGACCCGCACCGCTGAGCGGCAAGGTTCCCGGGAAACAGGTGCTGTATCCCGGCCGCGATCCAAGTGGGCAGGGGCGGTTTTTCCAGCCGCAGCTCCCCGTTCATTGTGGGAACCAGGTAGTTACCCGTACGCACCATTTCCTGTGCCGTGGCCAGGTTGCGCGATTCCATCAGATCGGCCGGCACTATATGGTTGTTGGCGAAGAACGCAAAGAATGATACCAGGATGATCAAAAGGTAATATGCCGCAGAGCTCTTTTCTTTCATAATCTTCGGGTGAGGCTACGAAAGATAGCGATTATTTTCCGTTCCGCCCAGCGCCCGGCAGATGACCCCTCCGGCCTAAACCGCGGGAGAATAATATCCCAAACCCACTTCCATCGTCATTGCGAGGGCTGAAAGCCCGAAGCAATCTCGGTCCTTGCGTTTATAATTAAGATTGCCGCGTCGCTACGCTCCTCGCAATGACATTTCTTTTTGCTCGCAATTACAGTTGTTAATGCCTTGCGCATTTTCTGTTATTTTCTTTTCCACTTTTGCTTGTCCAAAAGTGGAGCAAAAGACACCGCCTCGCCGGGGTCAGGCGTCGCTCCCGGGAGCTTCCCTCACTACACGGTAGTTCGGGTGATCTCCCTCTTGCGACTTTAATCCTGCCCCGGCGAAAATGGCGGATAATTCCCGGCTTTGCCGGGACAGGAGATTCCTCCGGGTTCGTCCAGTTCGGAATGACAGGTTCTCTTTCCCGTCATTGCGAACGCCAGTGAAGCAATCTCGGTCCTATTTCTTTCCAAGTAAGATTGCCGCGTCGCTATGCTTCTCACATGACGGTGGGGTTTCCATCTAGATTGCTTCGTCGCTCTGCTCCTCGCAATGACGGCAGGGGACAATAGTTCATTTTGTCGCTATGCTACTTGCAATGACGATGTTCCCGTCATTGCGAACGTCAGTGAAGCAATCTCTGATTACTCCCCTCGGGATGACAGGTTTAACAAGCCTCAGGATAATAAAGACAGTAATTCGTTTCGCTCCGCGGGGTCGGAGGAACAGTCTGTGCACAAGAAAGGGCAGGTCCCGGCCTTTAAAGCTTATCGCCGTATGCCAGGTCCCCGGCGTCGCCGAGCCCGGGGATGATATAGGATTTGACGGTCAGTTCGGCGTCCACCGCGGCGCACCATATCGTGGTTTGCTGCATGGGCATATGCTTACGGGTATAATGCACCCCCTCCTCGCTCCCGATGACCGAGGCCACATGGGTATGCCGCGGCACACCCGCCGCCTCGACCAGCGCGTTATAAGTCTTGACCAGCGAAACCCCCGTGGCGAGCATCGGGTCCGCCAATATCAGTATCTTGTCCGTCAGGTCGCAGCTGGAGATGGATTCCACTTTTACGTTGAACTCCCCGTCCTTGCTGTATTTGCGGTAGGCCGATACGAACGCGTTCTGCGCGTCGTCGAAATAATTCAGGAAGCCCTGGTGAAACGGGATGCCGGCCCGAAGAATGGTCGCGCAAACCACCTGGTCGTCCGGTACAGAGATCTCCGCCTCGCCCAGTGGGGTCTCCACCGTGGCGGCAGAGTAGTTCAGCGTCTTGCTGATCTCGTAAGCCATGATCTCCCCGCACCTTTCGAGGTTACGCCGGAAACGCATGCTGTCCGCCTGGACGTTGACGTCGCGAAGCTGCATCACGAATTTGTTGAGGATCGTGTTCTGTTTATCGAAGATATGGACCATAACCGCTATTTAGGGGGAAAGTAAATATTCGCTAAGATAGGTAAAAAATCGTGTCGTTTCTCGAAGCCCCGGCTTTTAATAAACAAAAACGCCACCCGGCCGGCCGGGTGGCGTAGGACTGTCGACGGTCCGTTCAATAGAGGTAATTGTTGAACGGGTAACGCCCGCTGTGGATTTCGCGGACCATCAGGTAGAGGTCGCTCCGAAGTTTGTCGATGTTGATCTTCTCCCTGGCCGATATGAAGATGCACGGGGTGTTGGCCTTGGCTATCCACATCTGTTTCATATCCTCGAGGGTCATGTTCTCCCGGGTGGCCGGAGTCAGGTCGTCTTCTTCCTTGCGGATGTGGTTGTAGGCGTCTATCTTGTTGAAGATAAGGAATACCGGCTTGTCACCGGCGCCGATCTCCTGCAGGGTCTGCTTGACCACCTCGATCTGGTCCTCGAAATTGGGATGCGAAATGTCCACCACATGAAGCAGCAGGTCCGCCTCCCTTACCTCGTCGAGAGTAGATTTGAAAGACTCCACCAACTGGGTGGGAAGCTTGCGGATAAACCCGACGGTATCCGAAAGCAGGAACGGGATATTGTCCAGCACCACTTTGCGGACCGTCGTGTCGAGCGTCGCGAACAGCTTGTTCTCGGCAAACACGTCGCTCTTGCTGATAAGGTTCATTATCGTGGACTTGCCCACGTTGGTATACCCCACCAGCGATACCCGCACCATATTGCCGCGGTTGCCACGCTGGACGGCCATCTGGCGGTCTATCTTCTTGAGCTCCTCCTTGAGTTTGCTGATGCGGTTGCGGATCACGCGGCGGTCGGTCTCGATCTCGCGTTCACCGGCCCCGCCACGGGTCCCGGTGCCGCCCCGCTGTCTCTCGAGGTGGGTCCACAACCCCGTCAGGCGCGGCAGCATATACTCGTATTGTGCAAGCTGTACCTGTGTCTTGGCGTACGCCGTCCGTGCCCGCTGGACGAATATATTCAGGATGAGGTTCGTGCGGTCAAGTATGCGGCATTGCAGCATCTTCTCGATATTGCGCGTCTGAGACGGTGAGAGCTCGTCGTCGAAGATCACCGTCCCGATCCCGTTCTGCTCGGCATACAGGCCTATCTCCTCGATCTTCCCCGGACCCATATACAACCGCGAATTGGGCGTCGGTAATTTTTGGGTGAACCGCTTCACGGTCGTGATCCCGGCTGTTGTGGCAAGGAACTCCAGCTCGTCCAGGTATTCCTCCACCTGCCGCTCGTCCTGCCGGTCACGGATCACCGACGCAAGTACGGCCTTGTCCAAGTCCCTTTCTTCTGTATTTATCTGTTCTGTCATTCGGTCTGTTTTAATACCCGGAGCATAATTCACGCCCTAATTTGCTCCCGGGTCGGTTTAACTCTGATTATTATCGGCACCCGGCCGGCCGGAAAAATACTTACGGCTACCACGGGCCGTAACCCCGATAGCCGTAAGATATGGAAAAAGTTTCCCTTAACGCGCCGGTACCGGTGTCGATGGCCCGGCGGGAAGCCCTACTGCAGTTTGAATTCCAACGGCAGGGTGAACCTTACACGCACGGGCGTATTGCGTTGTTTGCCCGGGGTCCATTGCGGGGAGGACTCCAGCACCCGGACGGCCTCGTCCGAGAGCGAACGGTCGGGAGAGGTCAGCACCTCGATATTACTAAGGGTGCCGTCTTTCTCGATCACGAACGTCAGGGTAACTTTGCCCTCTATGCCGTTTTGCCGGGCAATATTCGGGTAGGCCAGGTTGCTTAGCACCCAGTTGCGGAACGTCGACAGGTCGCCCCCCTGGAACTGGGGCATGTCTTCCGCGATGATAAAAGGCGGTTCGTTTACGCTCGAGCCCGCTTCCGGCACAGACTCTACCACCGGCATCGGGATATCCGTCAGAAAGTCGTCGATCCAGTCGATCTCCACGTTTATCCGGGAATCGTTGGGTACGATCCTCAAATCCTGAGGATTGACCACGACAGGTTTTACCGGACCCGCTTCCGGCTCTTTCTCACGGACCAGTTCCGGCAGGTCCGCCGGGATGACCGGAGCCGTGTCACGGAGCGAGAAATCGATACTTTTTTCGGTACGGCTCGATGCGAAAACCCCTATCATGATAAGGAGCGATGCCGCAAGCCCGATCTGGTAAAACAGTCCCCGTTTGTTCTCGAGGTTTGCCCCCGGTGATTTTTTAGCTTCCATGGTCAACGTTTTTAAGTAGTTAATACTGGTGTTAACTTGACTCTTATCGTGTTGCTCCCATTTATCGCTTAATGGCTCGAATGCCTGCCCGGTTACTGTGTACAACAACGGGGATGACTGGCATCCCCGCATCGCTTATCTTTACGGCCCGTATTACGGGCAGCCGGTTTGCCGCTCGTCCGCCGGGACGGGTTTCCCGTCTCGGCCAACTGATCGGCCCCCTCTCGGGTCCCCTTAGTTGAGCTTGAACTCTACCGGCAGGTTGAACCTTACACGCACCGGTGAGTTACGCTGTTTGCCGGGAGTCCATTTCGGCGAACGTTTCAGCACCCTTTCGGCCTCTTCCGAGAGCGAACGGTCGGGTGACGAAAGCACCTCTATGTTTGTCAATGAACCGTCTTTTTCAATTACGAACGTGAGTACGACCCTGCCCTGGATGCCGTTTTCCTGTGCGATGTTGGGGTAAACCAGGTTGCTCTGTACCCAAGTGCGGAACGTGGAAAGGTCACCGCCCTGGAACATGGGCATATCCTCCACGATAATGAAAGGCTCGTCCGAGGCGGCGGCTTCTTCGGCCTTGGCCTCCTGTTTCACGATCACGATATCTTCGTCGAACTCGGTGAACGAGATCTCGTTAACGATCTTGGTGTCGTTCTTTACGATGTTGAGCACGTCCGATACCACGGCGATCGTCTGCGCTACCGGTTCGGGCGGCTTCTGGTCCTGGCGGGTGATCTCGATGATGTCCTCTTCCACGACGGTCAGCCCGAGGTCGGGTTTTTCGATATGTTTTTCGGTCTGGCTGAACGCGAACATCCCGATCATCAGGAAGAGCGTCACTACAAGGCCGATCTCATAAAAAAGCCCCCTTTTGTTTTCCAGGTCCGCTTTAGGTGTTTTCTTCAGTTCCATGGTCTATGGTTTTAGCTTTATGTATTTTACGGTTTCGATGTTTCGGTTACTTTTTATTTCCTTCAATATGCAGGCCATTCCTCTCATATCTTCCTTTCCCGGGAGTATCCTGCTACTTGAAATTCTCCAGAAAGCTTGCATCCCTTTTTCCGCCGCTCTTTTACTTACGGTCCCTTTAAGGTTCAGGGTGAGGGGTATTAGTCATACAAATATATGTAAGATTCAATAAAAAAAAAAGATGGGGGTTTATTTTCTCGCCATAGGCAGTTTAAATTTGCTTACGTACGTTAAAAATCATACAAATCACATAGCGAGCAGGGAGTGTACGGCGGGGAGGAAACGGCGCGCCAGGACGACCAGCAGGATTATCAGCGCCACGAGATAAAGTCCGATAAAGATCGCGTTGATTACCGAATTGTCGTTTTCGGTGTGTTCGGTGTCGTGTTTCATGGCCGGTGGTTTTAACGTTTGTATTTCGTCCGGACCCGGGGGTCCTCTTGTCGTCCACCTTTATTTCACAGAACTTACCTTGCAGGGCCGGGCTTTTCGTACGGTCCGTCTGTCTCCACAGGCCCGTACATTTACCCCTTACTGTCCCTATACGCCTCTGAAAACCATCTGTTTGGAAATCCCCTCGGGCGTATGTCTTTCTGTATCCCAATATAACAAAAAAATGCCATAAAACAAAATTTCGGGCACATTTTCACGGCCGGGGTTGCGCTTAAATGGTTTATTGCATATATTTGCATCTGTTTTCGGGGGATTAGCTCAGTTGGCTAGAGCGCTTGCATGGCATGCAAGAGGTCACCGGTTCGACCCCGGTATTCTCCACGGAAAATAGATATGGCGCTGGTTTCCAGCGCCATATCTATTTTATTGGGGTAGTCATCCTGAGGGGAATAAATAAAAGATTGCTTCACTGCGTTCGCAATGACTGGGAATGTTCGCAATGACGGGAAAGAGAACCTGTCATTCCGAACTGGACGAACCCGGAGGAATCTCCTGTCCCGGCAAAGCCGGGAATTATCCGCCATTTTCGCCGGGTCAGGATTAAAGTCGCAAGAGGGAGATCACCCGAACTACCATGTAGTGAGGGAAGCTCCCGGGAGCGACGCCTGATCCCGGAGAGGCGGTGTCTTTTTACTCCACTTTTGGACAAGCAAAAGTGGAAAAGAAA
>JAJQED010000007.1 GCA_021201825.1 Alistipes sp. | reverse complement strand
GTCATTGCGAGGGCTGAAAGCCCGAAGCAATCTCGGTCTTTGAGTTTCCAATTAAGATTGCCGCGTCGCTCCGCTCCTCGCAATGACGTTCTTTTTGATCGCAATGATAGTTGTCAATGCCTTGCGCATTTTCTGTTATTTTCTTTTCCACTTTTGCTTGTCCAAAAGTGGAGCAAAAGACACCGCCTCGCCGGGAAAGGAGATTCCTCCGGGTTCCACCAGTTCAGAATGACTGGTTCTCTTTCCCGTCATTTTGAACCTTTCCCCGCCATTGCGAACATTCTTCGTCATTGCGAACGTCAGTGAAGCAATCTCTTTCTTCCTTTCGTCATTGCGAGGGCGGCAAGCCTGAAGCTATCTCAGTCCTTGCATTTCTTATTAAGATTGCCGCGTCGCTCCGCTCCTCGCAATTACATTTGTTTATTCTCGCATGGACGCTTTTTTCTACTCGCAATGACGGGAGGTTTATACCGTTCGGAACGACAGTCGTTTGTCATCCCGATCTGCCGTAAGGGCCGTTCGTTGAGGGAAACAGGCGGCCGGTTACCGAAAAGGGCGGGTAAGTTCCGGATTTCTCCGGGCTTTCTTTATCTTTGCCTGTGAGGAAATAAATTACCGCGCTATGGTACTTCAGATACTTCTGGTCATATCGGTCATCCTGCAGATAGTGGCCGCCACTATCTCCATCCGCCTGATGACCCGCACAAAATACAACCTCTCGTGGATACTTTTCACCGTGGCCCTTACGGCCCTGGTGCTCACCCGGGCGGCGGAATATGCGCAGGTAGTATGGGGCAAGCAGTTCGACGTGGGTCCCTACTTTTTCGTATGGATGGGGGTCATAACCTCGTTCTGTTTCGCCGTGGGGATATTCCTGGTGCAGAAGATATTCAACTGGATAGACCGTATAAACCACCAACAGCGCATCAGCGAAAAGCGTATCCTTAATACGGTGCTGCGTACCGAGGAAAAAGAACGTCTCCGCTTCTCCAAAGAGCTGCACGACGGCCTGGGGCCGCTGCTCTCCTCCGCAAAAATGTCACTTTCGGCGCTGGACAAGGGAAATATCACCGAGCAAAACCGCGAACTGCTGGACAATACCAACTACGTAATAGAAGAGGCCATACGCTCGCTCCGGGAAATATCCAACAACCTCAGTCCCCATATCCTGAACGACTTCGGCCTTGGCCGCGGGGTGGAGAATTTCATAAACAAACTCCCCTCCAAAGACGGCATAACTATTGACTTCCAGACCAATCTCAAAGGCGAAAGGTTCGATACGGACGTCGAAGTGATCCTCTACCGCGTGATCTGCGAACTGATCAATAACAGCCTCAAACATTCGGCCGGAAGCCGTATCACCCTCTCCCTATGGCAGCTTGACGGAGTGCTGGGAGTGGATTACGGCGACGACGGCAAAGGCTTCAACCACGCGGCGATGCTGGATGTGGGCATGGGCCTCTCGAACATATCTTCGCGGATCTCCTCGCTCAAAGGCACCTGCGACATCCGCAGTGAGAAAGGACGGGGAATGACCGCCGAAATACGCATAAACCTGCACGGTAAAAATGGAACGAACGCAAAATAGGGTAATACTTGTCGACGACCACTCGCTGTTCCGACGCGGCCTCAAAGGGCTGCTAACGGCCAGCGGCACATGCACGATCGTGGCCGAAGCGGCCGACGGCCAACAATTCCTCGACCTGCTGGACCATACCCCCGCAGACGTGGTCCTGCTGGATATCGATATGCCCCGCTTGAACGGCATCCAAGCCGCCGAACAGGCCCTGGCCCGTATTCCCGACCTGAAAATAATCACCCTCTCCATGCACGGCGAAGACCAGTACTACTTCCGCATGGTAGGCCTCGGGGTAAAAGGGTTCCTGCTGAAGAACTCCGAAATAGACGAAGTCCTCTCGGCCATAAACACCGTCTCGCGCGGGGGGAGCTACTTCTCCCAGGAACTCCTGCAAAACCTCGTAGGAAGCCTCAAAACCTCCCGGATCCCCGAAACGGAAAAAGATACGGACACCCTTTCCGAACGGGAACGGGAGATCCTACTGCTGATATGCCAGGGTCTGTCCAACCACGAGATCGCCGACAAACTTTTCATCTCCAAACGCACCGTGGACAAGCACCGCGCAAATATCCTCGACAAAACAAACTGCCGAAACACCGCGAACCTCGTCGTCTACGCTATCAAAAACTCATTGGTAGAAATATAAAAAGCATTGAATTATTTTTCTCCTCTTTTGCAACTGACGACAAACCGAGGGCACCTGGGTTTTCCCGGATGGCAGAGATGCGGAGGAAGAAAAAGAATTTAAAAGGGAACCAGCCGGTTTCGGAGCAGCGAGGGTACGACTGCATGTAAGCGAACGTTTCCCGTCATGGCGAACGTTAGTGAAGCAATCTCTTCTCCCGCTTCGTCGTTGCGAGGGCTAAAAGCCTGAAGCAATCTCAGTCCTCGCCTTGCCCATTAAGATTGCCACGTCGCTCCGCTCCTCGCAATGACCATAGGGGTTGCAATAGATCGCGTCGCGTTCACTTCTCTCAATTACAGTTGGTACTGCCTTGCGCATTTTCAGCTATTTCCTTTTCCACTTTTGCTTGTCCAAAAGTGGAGCAAAAGACACCGCCTCGCCGGGGTCAGGCGTCGCTCCCGGGAGCTTCCCTCACTACATGGTAGTTCGGGTGATCTCCCTCTTGCGACTTTAATCCTGACCCGGCGAAAATGGCGGATAGCTCCCGGCTTTGCCGGGATAGGAGATTCTTTACTTAAGTTTCGGTAGGACTGTTTCTACTATTCGTCATTGCGAACGATTCTTCGTCACTGACAGCCATTCTCCGTCATTGCGAACGTTTCTTCGTCATTGCGAACGCAGTGAAGCAATCTCTTCTTTTTTCGTCATTGCGAGGGCTGAAAGCCCGAAGCAATCTCGGTCCTTGCGTTACCGGTTAAGATTGCCGCGTCGCTCCGCTCCTCGCAATGACGATTCTTTTTGCGCGCAATAATGCTTATTCCCGTCATGGTGTTCGTTTCCTGCTACTGTCCAATTAAAAGAGAGGGAGGCAAACCGTTGGCTTGCCTCCCTCCCTTTTAATTGGAGAAAATCATGAGATACGGCTGTATCTCCCAAAATTACCCTCTTTCGTTATTTATCAGAAAGAACTGAAAATCTATGCTTTAGATGTTTTTATACCGAATGAGCAGTAGATCAGGTAGCATACTGCAAGGCCGATTATTGTGAGGGCTCCGTTTTGGTTTCCGGCTACCAGGTCCGTTGACATTGTCATCAGTGGGGGTACTATCGCTCCGCCGCAGACGCCGGTTATCATCAGGCCCGATATTTCGTTCGCTTTTTCCGGGCGGGCCTGCATTGCCATGCCGAATATTACGGAGAATATGCTCGAGCAGGTATAGCCGATAAGTCCCAAGAAGAGCAGTACGGGGAGTTTGCCCTGGAGGAAATAGAGGCAGGCCACTACTGCAAGGGCGCCGATAATGTGGATGCGGAAGTATTTCAGGGCGTTCATTTTCAGGAGCATCCAGGTTCCGATAAAGGCACCGATGGTGCGGAATGCGAAGTACCACATGGGGGCCTGGCTCACGGCCTGGACCGATTCGGTGCTGGTGGGATCGAGTCCCATACGTTCCATAAGAAGTTTGGGTGCCAGGGTGTTGGTGCCCACATCGACACCTACCACGGCTACTATGCCCAGGAAGAGCAGCAGGATGGTCTTGTCTTTAAGCAGGCCGAAAGTCTGCCCGAAAGAGGCTGCGGTTTCGGCTTTTTCCCGCTCGATAGGCGCGGCCAGCAGCCACGCTCCCGAGATCGCCGTAACGGCGGCATAGATCAGGAATATATATTTCCAGTCGCCGAACATTTGCAGGCCGACATAAGTGGCGATCCAGGGGCCGAGGAACGACGACACGGCTTTTACGACCTGTCCCCCGGTTAGGGCGCTGGTGAGTGCTTTGCCGCTTACTACGTTCGATACAAGGGGGTTGAGCGACACCTGGAGAATTGTGTTGCCGATCCCCAACAGACCGAACGCCAGCAGGCAGGTAACCAGGTTGTAGCCCGCGAACGGAATAAGCATTCCTACAAAGGTGACAACCATACTGGCCAGCACTGTGTTTTTCCTGCCCACGCGGTTCATCACGATTGCCGTGGGGACCGACAGCAGCAGGAACCATAGGAACACCATCGAGGGCAGGAAGCCCGAGGTGCTTTCCGAAAGGTTGAAGTCCGCTTGTACATAGCTCGTCGCGATACCGACCACGTCCACGAATCCCATTACGAAGAAGCCGAACAGGATCGGTATAAGACCGAGCATCAGATTGTTCTTTTTCATATTTAAGTTTAGTTTAAGGTGATAATTCCGGTTTTTGCGCCCACGGCAGCGGGCCGGGTGCTGGCAGTAAGTTACAAATATATTATAATTTCCGGATTTTAACCGTTACCTGTGGTTCTGCCGGGCATTGTTTTATGCTAAGTCCCCGGTGGGATAGGCGTCGCTTCCGGGGAGCGCCCTTGCGCATTACGTGCATTTTTTTAGCGCTTTTGTTTTTCCGGCCAAGGGCCGGATGAAATTGAGAGATTGTTTCACTGACGTTCGCAATGACGGGGAAATGTAGCAATGCCGGGAAAAAGCGTCATTGCGAGGAGCGAAGCGACGCGGCAATCTAACTGAAAAAGAAATGGGACCGAGATTGCGAGGGCTTTAAGCCCTCGCAATGACGGGAATTAGACGAGACGGTTTTGCCAGAAGTGTGCAAAGACGGGGAAACGTTCCCAATGACGAAGAGGAGAGCCTGTAATTCCGAACTGGTGGAACCCGGAGGAATCTCCTGTCCCGGCAAAGCCGGGAATAACACCCGCTGTACCATCGACACGGAAAGAAGTTGCGGGAGGGAAATCACCCGGGCTAACGTATAGCACGGGATGTTCCCGGGAGCAACGCCTGACCCCGGCGAGGCGGTGTCTTTTGCTCCACTTTTGGACAAGCAAAAGTGGAAAAGAAAATAATAAAAAATGTGCAAGGCATTAATGACTTGTAATTGCGAGAAGCGAAGCGAAGCGGCAATCTAAATGGGAAACATAATGACCGAGATTGCTTCGGGCTTTCAGCCCTCGCAATGACGAGGGGAAAACGTCATTGCGAGGAGCATCGCGACGAAGCAATCTCAAAAAACATGGAAAAAAAACGGTTAATTCATTTTGGGCTTCCCCGGCCGCTGCGCCTATTCAGGTTTGCGGGCCGACCCCAGGTTATTCACCACGGCCCTGTAAATTACATCCGCCCACGGCCCTGCGCGGGCCCCGGCGGCGCGGTTTTGACGGGAAAGGGTTGAAAAGGTATTTGTTATCCGGGAACAAAACCTTTATATTTGTTATTCGTATATATGTTTTTTTGCCAATAATAACCTAAACACTATACCGGAATGTACAGTAACGACAGCAGGATAGTGGTCACCCTCGATGCGGGGGGAACCAACTTCGTTTTCGGGGCCATGAGGGGCAACCAGTTCATCGTACAGCCCATCGACAAACCGTCAAACGCCCACAACCTGGACCTTTGCCTGGCCACGCTGGTCGAGGGTTTCTCGGAGATAATGACCAAGTTCAACGAAAAACCGGCCGCGATTAGTTTCGCGTTCCCCGGCCCAGCGGACTATCCCAACGGTATCATCGGCGGTTACCTGCCCAATTTTCCCTCGTTCCGTGACGGGGTGGCGTTGGGTCCGTTCCTCGAGGAAAAGTTCGGGATACCGGTCTTTATTAACAACGACGCCGACCTGTATGTCTACGGCGAGGCTATCGCCGGGGCGCTTCCCGAGATCAATGCAAAGCTGCGTGCGGCCGGGAGCGTTAAGCAGTACCGCAACCTATTGGGTTATACGTGGGGTACTGGCTTCGGTATCGGTATAGTTACGGACGGCAAACTTCATATCGGGGACAACTCGTGCGTGGAAACGTTCTGCCTGCGCCATAAGAAATACCCGGACATTATCGTGGAGGACGGAGTGGCCGCGCGGGCACTTCGCCGGGTTTACGGCGAGTTGTCCGGCGACACTCACCACCAGCTGGAGCCGTACGATATTTTCAAGATCGCCGAGGGAATGATCCCCGGGGACCGGGAGGCGGCCGTCAAGGCGTTCGAGGAGTTCGGCGAGATTTCGGGCGATGCCATGGCTACGGCCGTGACCCTTATCGACGGGCTCATAGTGATCGGTGGCGGTATCGTCGGCGGCCACAAATATATTATGCCCGCCCTGCTGCGCGAGATGCGCGGCAAGATGCACACCCTGAGCGGCGATACTCTGAACCGGGTCCAGATGAACGTCTACGACCTGGACGACGATGAGCAGTTCGAGCAGTTCACCCGCGGCGAATCGCGCGAGTTGAAAGTTTACGGTTCCGACCGGGTGGTCAATTACGACCCGGAGAAACGTATCGGCATAGTCACTTCCAAGATCGGCGCCAGCAACGCCATCAGCATCGGGGCCTATTCCTACGCCCTTGCGACGATCGACCGCCGTAATACCCAAAGGTAGCCGGCCAACAACGGCAACAAATAACAGAAAGACCGTCCCCACATGGGCGGTCTCTTTGTTTTAACCGTTATCGGTATATATGGCAACCCGGTATGAGAATTGCGGACAACCGTTGGAAAGGTCCGAAGACACACTACTTTCCGGGTCAGTACCACCAAAAAGGGAAGTGCTTTAGTTCACCAAAACAGACAGCACGAAACAGCATGGAAAAAAATGGTAGCCGTCAGTAGTGTGCTTCGGATTTACCTATAAAAAAAGGCCATTAAAATGGCCTTTTAATGAAGAAAGAGTTAAAAGTTTCCCTTTTTGTACTCTTCGTGCTTTTGTGTAAATCTGTTTTGGTGATACAAATATAAGGTACAAATCTTAAATTTCCAAATACATCTTCCGACAAATACCTTAGACTGACGCCGGTACGTCCATAAAAGGCCACGCCGTAACCTGCTGTTATTTTCCCGTGAGGGCCCGGAGTATCGACCGCATATCCAGACCGCATTGCTCGTAGAGTTCCACCGGGGTGCCGTGTTCCACGAAACGGTCGTCGATACCAAGCACGGTAACTTCTGGGTGGTAGCCGTTGTCGGAGAAGAATCGGACTATCTCGGAACCTACACCGCCGGCTTTGACCCCGTCCTCCACGGTAACCACACGGGTGAAGTTGCTGCCCACACGGTGAAGCAATTCCTCATCCAGCGGTTTGGCGAACCGCAGGTCGGCATGAAGCACGCTTATGCCGTCGGCCGCCGCTTGCGAGGCCGCCTCCGCCGCCCGGTTGCCGAGCGGACCGAAAGTCAACAAAGCCACATCCGTACCGTCACGTAAAATATCGGCCTTAGCGACCGGCATGCCGACCAGCTCTCCCGATGCATCCACCCCCTCGCCACGCCCGCGCGGATAGCGTATAACGAACGGCCCGTCATGTTTTGACGCCGTGTACATCATCTGCCGCAGCTGCTCCTCATTTAGCGGGGAGGCGATAACCAGGTTGGGTACCGGCAGGAAATATGCGATGTCGAACACCCCCTGGTGTGTGGCCCCGTCCTCACCGACTATGCCGGCCCTGTCGAGGCACATTACGACGTGCAGGTTTTGCAGGGCCACATCATGGATCACATTGTCGTAAGCCCTTTGCATGAACGACGAATAGATATTGCAGAACGGCAATATCCCGTCCGAAGCAAGCCCGGCGGAGAACGTTACCGCATGGCCCTCGGCGATCCCCACATCGAAGCATCGGTCCGGCATCTCGGCCATCATTATGTTCATCGAACACCCCTTGGGCATGGCCGGGGTCACCCCGACGATCCGGTCGTCGTCGCGCGCCAATTCCAACAGGGTCTCCCCGAATACGTCCTGGTAGCGGGGAGCAAGCCCCGATTCGGTGGCTATCCGTACCCCGGTTTCCGGGTCAAACCGCCCCGGGGCGTGCCAGTTGCTCTGGTCGCTTTCGGCCGGGGAGTAACCCTTGCCTTTAAGGGTGAGTACATGCAGTAGTTTGGGGCCGGGAATATCCTTGAGCTGCCCGAGTATCTTGACAAGGGTCGGCAGGTCGTGGCCGTCCACGGGGCCGAAATACCGGAAGTTGAACCCCTCGAACATATTACTCTGGCGCAGCAGGGCCGACTTCATCGCCGTGGAGGCTTTCTCCAGCATCCGGCGCAGGCCCGGCACCGGGCCGAGGAACTTCCAGGTCTTGTCTTTCAGTTTATTGTAGTGGCGCGAAGCCGTAATGCTCAGCAGGTATTCTTTCATCGCACCCACGTTGGGGTCGATGGACATATTGTTGTCGTTGAGGATCACCAGCAGGTCGGTATTGCTCGCACCGGCGTTGTTCAGCCCCTCGAAAGCGAGGCCCCCGGTCAGCGCACCGTCCCCGATGATGGCCACCGCATGGCGGTTCTCCCCCTTGAGCCGGGCCGCCGTAGCGATACCCAGCGCAGCCGAGATGGACACCGACGAGTGGCCCGCCCCGAATGCGTCGTAGGGGCTCTCCTCCATTTTGGGGAACCCGCTGATGCCGCCCAGTTTGCGGTTGGTATGGAATACGTCCCGGCGCCCGGTAATTATCTTGTGGGCGTAGGCCTGATGCCCGACGTCCCAGACCAGCTTGTCATACGGGGTATTGAATACGTAATGGAGCGCTACGGTCAGCTCCACCACACCGAGACTCGAACCGAGGTGTCCCGGGTTCTCCGAGAGTTGGTCGACGATATACTGCCGCAATTCCCGGCAATAGCCGACAAGCTCCTCCCGGTCCAGGGTTTTCAACTCGTCGGGTGAGTTCACCAATTTAAGGTATTTATATTCCTGCCTTGTCATCTATCCCCGTTCTGCGGTCTGCAAAGATACTAATTTACCCGTTACCGGAAACCTCCCGGCAACCGCCCCTAAGCAATAATCGGGCTAAGGATGCAGGTTTGTGCAGACAGTAGTTCCACCGCGGGCCTACGGGTCCATGACAAGATATGTATATGGCCCCCTCCCGTCATTGCGAGCAAAAAAGCCTCATTGCCAGGAACCCTCATCTAACGTCATTGCGAGGAGCGGAGCGACGCGGCAATCTAACTGGAAGCGCGGCCGTCATTGCGAGGAGCGCAGCGACGAAGCAATCGAAATGGAAACGGAATCTCCTGTCCCGGCAAAGCCGGGATCTATCCGCCATTTTCGCCGGGTCAGGATTAAAGTCGCAAGAGGGAGATCACCCGAACTACCATGTAGTGAGGGAAGCTCCCGGAAGCGACGCCTGAACCCGGCGAGGCGGTGTCTTTTGCTCCACTTTTGGACAAGCAAAAGGGGAAAAGAAAACAGTAGAAAATGCGCAGGGCATTAACAACTACGATTGCGAGAAGCATGCATCTCACGTCATTGCGAGGAGTGTAGCGACGTGGCAATCTTAATCGGAAGTGCAATGTCTTAGATTGCTTCGGGCTTTACGCCCTCGCAATGACGAAAAGGAAAGAGATTGCTTCACTGCGTTCGCAATTACTAAGAATGTAGCAATGATGGAAATAGACGTGAAAGTATTGTAAGGCGTTCCCCTGCCAGCATTGCGAGCAAAAAGAAACGTCCTTGCGAGGAGCGGAGCGACGCGGCAATCTTAATTGGAAACGCAATGACCGAGATTGCTTCGGGCTTCAAGCCCTCGCAATGACGAAGAGAAGAAAATAGATTGCTTCACTGCGTTCGCAATGACGAAAGGAAGAAGAAGAGATTGCTTCACTGGCGGTCGCAATGACGCAGAATGTTCGCAATGACGGAGAAAGGTTCAAAATGAACGGGAAAGAGAACCTGTCATTCCGAACTGGACGAACCCGGAGGAATCTCCTGTC
>JAJQED010000004.1 GCA_021201825.1 Alistipes sp. | reverse complement strand
ATAATTCATTAGATATGTATATACCTATGTGGTACATTAAGGTATATAAGTGTGAAATGATTATATTTAAATATTAAAAAATGAAATAAAAATTCCATGCTGGGTATAATTGGTTTCGTAACCAATTAGATTAAGAAAATGCAAATTAAATCGTTCATAGAGTTAATAAGTGTATTAAAAGATAAAAGAGCGTAAAATAAACAGATCAAATGAATTTACTTACGATTTTACTTCAGGCAGATGCTCCCCGAGGGGGCGGTATGCAGCTGCTTGTAATGATGGTCCTGGTATTCGGCATAATGTACCTTTTTATGCTTCGTCCCCAGCAAAAGAAGCAGAAAGAGATGGTCAAATTCCGTAACGCCTTGGAGCGTGGCGACAAGATAGTAACGGCAGGTGGTATTTACGGGACCGTTAAAGAGGTCAAAGACAATTATATCCTGATCGAGGTGGACAACAACGTGGCTATTCGCGTGGACAAATCCATGATCATGCCGGCCCCGCAGGCCGCTCAGCCACAGGGTAAATAATCCGTATCATGCCAAAATAAAGAGGGCCGCTTCAGTGCGGCCCTCTTTATTTTTCGGTGCGGCCGGGTTACCGGGCCGGAGTGGTGGTATTGCGGTTACGCCCCACTTTTATGCCGTTAAGTTCGAACCCGCCGCGCTGCCGGTTCCTCTCGGGATTCTCGGGCTTCTTCCAGTACATTCGGCCGAAGTCGAAATAATAACCCTTGATGTTGCCGTCTTTTTTGGTCAGGCGGACATACTCCACACTGCGGCTGACGATCATGCGGCTATAAATATTAAGGTCCCTCGATGCCAGGTAGTCGTTGGCATGCGAGAACCACAGGACATGCTTGGGCGACCCCTCTTTTATGCCGGTACCGGAGTTATCTATCACCCAGAGTATTTTTTCCACCCGGTCGGCATTGATCCGGGCATTTACCGTGTCCCCGGCCATGGCATAGGAATAAGCCATGAAATTTAGGTTCTTGGGGCTGAACGGGTCCTGGCGGAACACCCGCATCGCGGCTGCTATGATCTCCAGGGACTGGTCAGCGTCGGGGAGAGGGTATTGCTCTAAAAGCATCAGTACGTTGTCCTCGCCGACGACGGGATCGAGGGGCTTGTAGCTATCCTGGTAAGCGTATCCGTAATAAAGGTAATGGTAATCCCGGTTGGTAAGGGTAGTGTCGCCCGCCTCATAGCGCATGAGCAGGGACGGATAATAATACGGAGAGCCGGAATCCACCGTAGCCCTGATTATATCGTCTTCCACCGGGACCATTTCCTGAGCCCAGAGAGCTGCCGGAACGATCGCCAGGGCGAGAAAAACAATTTTTTTTATCATCGGAAACCTCTTTATTTTATAGCTATAACGCTAAAGTAGGCAAAATATTAGCCGGACCGCAAAGCCCGGCTCTTTTTTTAATTCGATGCCTGACGCCGACCGTTATTTTAGGCCGTTTTCGCCGATCAGCCTTTCGAGTTTGGCCGTGAGGGCACCGGATGCTTCCACGAGCGGCAGGCGGACCGCCGGCCCGGTGATGCCCCGTATGGCGAGCGCGGCTTTCACCCCGGCCGGGTTGCCCTCCTCGAACAGTGCCTCCATAGCTTCGAAGAGTTGCAGGTAGAGGGCGGAAGCCTTGCCGACATCGCCTTTGGATGCCGCGGCGGCCATCATACAGAAATCTACCGGGAAAGCGTTTGCGGCCACCGATATCACCCCGTCACCCCCTATGGCGGCCAGCGGCAAGGCAAGGCAGTCGTCCCCGGAAATTACCTTAAACCCCTCGGGGCGGTATTTCAATATGTGGGACATCTGAGGAATGAGCCCGCAGGCCTCTTTGATCCCCAGTATGTTAGGCACTTCGTTGGCGATTCGCAACGTTGTGGAGGCGAGCATGTTCACCCCGGTACGCGACGGTACGTTATATAGCAGCACCGGAACGGGAGACTCCCCGGCGATAACTTCATAATGGCGGAAGAGGCCTTCCTGTGTAGGTTTATTGTAGTATGGAGTGACGCTTAATAAGGCGGCTATACCGTTGAAATCGGAGCGGTGTATCTTCTCGACCACTTCCTGGGTGGAATACCCCCCGAGGCCAACCACGATGGGTACCCGACCGGCATTGACCTCTTTGATATGGGCTACCACCCGGTCCCTCTCTTCCCAGGAAAGGGTAGGGGTTTCGGCCGTGGTTCCCAGGGCCACGAGGTAATCCACGCCGCCGTTGACCACGCTCGATACGAGCCGGCCCAGCGCCTGGTAGTCCACTTCCCCTCTACCGTCGAACGGCGTTACGAGAGCTACTCCGACCCCTGAAATGTTATTTTTCATACAAAATGTATAATTTACCGCAAAGATATCCAATTTATCAGAACAGCGTACCTTGCCGCTCCTCTTTTTGGACCTCTGTTAAATTTTGATCATTATCGGCGCCGGCTGTTGGGTTTTTATCCGGGCCGTCCGAATCTATGGTATCGGTATCCGGTGAGCAGATCATCCTGTCGAACTCCGCTTCGTCTATGATCGTGACGCCCAGTTTTTTCGCCTTGGCTAGTTTTGACGGACCGATGCGTTCCCCGGCCAACAGGAAATCGGTATTGGAGGATACGGAAGCCAGGTTTTTCCCGCCGTGCAGTTCGATGAGTTGCTTGAGTTCGTCACGGGAATGGCGTTGGAAAGTACCGGAGATCACGAACGAGTAACCGTCCAACTGGTCGGACACGAACTCTTTCGGGGCCGCTTCGAACTGAAGCCCCGCCTCCCGCAACCGCCCCAACATTTCCAGGTTGCGCGGGTCGGCGAAATATTCCCGTATGCTCACGGCTATCTTACCGCCGACCTCCTCTGCCTGTTCCAATTCTTCGGGGGAAGCTTTTATAATAGCATCCATCGACCCGAGGTGGGCCGCCAGGTTTTTGGCCGTAGACTCCCCGACGAACCGTATCCCTATGGCATACAGAACCCTGTGGAACGGGACGGATCGGGATTTGTCTATGCTGCGGATAATATTGGCCGCCGATTTCTCACCGAGCCTCGGCAGCGGGGAGAGCTGTTCGGCCTGCAGGGTATAGAGGTCCGCCGGGTCACGGATAAGTCCCTGTTCGTAAAGCAGGGTGACCGTCTCCTCGCCCAGCCCCTCTATATCCATGGCTCTCCGTGAGATAAAATGTTCAATACGCCCGATGATCTGCGGCGGGCATTGGGTTTGGTTAGGGCAGTAATGCCGGGCCTCCCCCTCGATTTTTTCGAGCGGGGTACCGCATTGCGGGCAGATATCGGCATAAACGAACGGGACGCTGCACTGCGGACGTTTGGAGAATTCGACCCCGGTGATCTTCGGGATGATCTCGCCTCCTTTTTCCACATATACCCAGTCCCCCTCGCGCACGTCGAGCAGGGCTATCTGGTCTGCATTATGGAGAGAAGCCCTCTTGACGGTCGTGCCGGCGAGCAGGACCGGTTTGAGGTTGGCCACGGGTGTGACGGCGCCGGTGCGGCCTACCTGGAACGTTATTTTTTCCAACTCCGTGAGGGCATGTTCCGCCTTGAATTTATAGGCCACGGCCCAACGCGGGGCTTTGGAAGTGGTTCCCATCTGCCGCTGGACGGTATACTCGTTCACCTTGATGACCACCCCGTCCGTATCGTACGGAAGCGAATGCCGGGCGGTATCCGTCTCGGCTATATACCGCTCTATCTCCTCGAACGAGGAGCAGAGCCTCATACGGTCCGAGACCTTGAACCCCCACTCGCGGGCCTTATTCACGTTCTGCCAATGGGTCTCGAACGGCAGGTCGTCGCCGGCCAGTCCGTAAAGGAAGCTGTCCAGCCCCCGCTTGGCCACGATAGCCGAACTTTGCTGTTTGAGGGTGCCGGCGGCGGCATTGCGGGGATTGGCGAACAGCGTATCCCCGGAACATTCCCGCTCCTGGTTCAGCCGTTTGAAAACCTCCAGCGGTATGAATATTTCGCCCCTTATCTCGAAGAACGGGGGCCAGTCCTCGCCCTTTAACTTTAACGGGATGCTGCGGATGGTGCGGACATTTGCGGTCACGTCGTCCCCCGTTACCCCGTCCCCACGGGTTACGGCGCGTGACAGGGCGCCGTCTTCATAAGTGAGGCTGATAGCCGTACCGTCGAACTTCAATTCGCAGACGTAAGTAGCTCCGCCGGTCTCCTTTTCGACCCGGTTGTAGAAATCCCGGACCTCCTCTATGGAATAGGTGTTGGACAATGACAACATGGGATACCGATGGTCCACGCTTTGGAATTCGGACGTAAGGTCGCTGCCTACGCGCTGGGTCGGGGAATTGGGATCGAAAAACTGCGGGTATTTCTCCTCGAGTTTGCCGAGTTCTTTGAGCAGTTTGTCGTACTGGCGGTCGCTGACGGCGGGGGCGTTCAGCACATAATACCTGTAATTATGCTCGTTCAACTGCTCACGCAGGGCTGAAATCCTTGCGGCGGGGTCGTCATTGAGGGACATAGGAATAAATTTTACCGTAAAATTAAAGAAAATCCACAGATAATGCCGCAATCGCCGGGCCGGTCGGTATATTGAAGCCGGGTACCACTTTCGGTAAAATAAAAAAGGGGAGCCTCGGCTCCCCACGGGTAAGTATAGTTTTGGTAGTTTGTATCTTATTCGGTTTGTATATAAGAAACGCTTATAGGATCGGTGGTATTGTATAGAGGCGGGTAATAATATGCCGTTTCCGGGGGCGGCCGGGCAGGGGTGGCGGGTAAATTTTTGCACTTTTCGGAATTTGTATAATAAAAACGGAACCGGAAATAGTATAACTTTGTTAGGCCTCCGGGCCGGATTTTAGAAAAAAAACCAAACCTTATATCAAATGAAGAAAGTAAGTTATTTCCAGGTTGCAATGCTTCTTTTGGCTGTTTTCGCATTATGGGCCTGCTCGGTACCCGAGACGGGAGTGGGAAAGATGAAATGCGAATATATGGAAAATCCCATCGGCATCGACAGCCGCCCCCTCCGGTTCACATGGCAACTGGAGAACCTGCCGAGCGACACAGTATCGCAGGTCGCCTATACTCTCGAAGTGTCCGGGGACCCCGAGTTCCTCCCGGCCAATACCCATGTCCTGCGTGCCGAGTCTCCGGCACAGCCCGCCCTGTTCGATATCGAACTGAAACCGTTCACCCGGTACCTGTGGCGCGTCACAGTCACCTGTACGGACGGGAACGAATATATCTCGCCCGTATCGTGGTTTGAGACGGGAATGGTCACCCAGGATAACTGGCAGGGCGAGTGGATATCGGACGGCAAACCGGTGGAGGAAAAACCCGCACCCTATTTCCGCAGGGACTTCACGGTAGACCGGGAAGTGGCTTTCGCCCGGGCCTATATCACTTCGGCCGGTTATAACGAGTTGTCGATAAACGGACAGAAAGTAGGGGACCGGTTCCTTGAACCGGGCTTTACCAAATTCGACAAAAAGACACTCTACTCGACCTACGACGTCACGGACCTGATCCGGGAGGGCGACAACGCCGTAGGCATAATTCTGGGCAACGGGTGGTATAACCACCAATCCACTGCCGTCTGGTATTTCCATACCGCCTACTGGCGCGGCCGCCCGGCGGCGCTGTTGAACCTGCGCATCACCTATACGGACGGCGGCGTGGTAACCATAACTACCGGGGCTGACTGGAAGACCACCGACGACGGCCTCGTGATCTTCAACAGCATATATACGGCGGAGCATTACGACGCCCGCAAGGAGATGGATGGCTGGAACAGCCCGGGATATGACGATTCGGGATGGCAAGAGGCGGTGGCGGTGCCGTCGCCTACCGAGAGGATCGTATCGCAGCAGATGGAACCGATAAGGATCACGGACGAACTGCAGCCTGTATCGGTGGAGGCCTTTTCGGATACCTGCCATGTCTTCGACTTCGGGAGGAATATTGCGGGGATGGTCAAACTGCGGGTAAACGGTACGGCAGGTACGGAATTACGGCTCATACATGGGGAGAGGCTTTACGATGACGGCCATGTGGATATGTCCAATATCGACTGCCATTACAGGCCGACGGACGACAGCGACCCGTTCCAGACCGATATAGTGATACTCAAGGACGGGGTTACGGAATTCATACCCCGGTTTAACTACAAAGGGTTCCAGTACGTGGAAGTGATCTCTTCCGAGCCCGTAAGGCTGGACCGCGGCAACCTGACGGCTTACGAAATACACAGCGACGTAAAGCCGGTCGGTAAGATAGGCTCTTCGAATAAGTTGCTGGAAAAATTATGGTCGGCATCCAACAGCAGCTACCTGGCCAACCTGTATGGCTATCCGACCGACTGCCCGCAACGGGAAAAGAACGGATGGACGGGTGACGCCCACCTGAATATAGAGACGGCGCTCTATAATTTCGATGCGATAACGGTTTACGAAAAATGGCTCGAGGACCATATCGACGAACAACGGGCCGACGGGGTGCTTCCCGCCATTATACCGACGGCCGGATGGGGATACCACTGGGCCAACGGTCCGGACTGGACAAGTACCATAACGGTGATACCGTGGGAGATATACCGCTTCTACGGCGATCCGACGCTCCTCAAACGGATTTATCCGTATGCCAGGAAATACGTGGACTACATAACAACGGCCCGAAGCGAGGGTTACCTTACCGAATGGGGTCTGGGGGACTGGATACCGGTGGAGGCGGTCAGCAATGTGAAACTTACCTCATCGCTGTTCTATTACCGTAATGCGGTCATCCTGAGTAAAGCCGCCGGCATTATGGGTAACGAGGACGACGAACGGTATTACTCGGGCCTTGCAGAAAAGATACGCGATGCGGTAAACAACGAATTCCTCGACCGGGAGACGGGCATATATTGTTCCGGGACGCAAACAGAACTCGCGGCACCGCTGTATTGGGGTGTTGTGCCGGAGGATATCCGTGAGGTAGTCGCGGCCAATCTCGCGCAGAAAGTGATCGACAACGACTATAAACTGGACGTAGGATTGTTGGGCAGCAAAGCGCTGCTTAATGCGTTGAGCGAGAACGGGTATGCAGATGTGGCCTACCGTGTAGCTTCAAGTGAGAGCTACCCGTCGTGGGGATGGTGGATCGTCAACGGGGCCACTACGTTCTATGAGAACTGGGATATAGACTCCCCGGTCGATATCTCGCTCAACCATATAATGTACGGGGAGGTAAACGCATGGCTATATAAGGGGCTGGGCGGTATATTCCCGGACGAGGAATGTCCCGGTTTCCGGCATATCGTCCTGCGGCCAAATTTCGTGGAGGGGCTCGATAGTTTCACCGCTTCGCACAATTCCCTGTACGGGGAAATAGTCTCCTCATGGAAGAAACAGGGATCGAAAGTCACCTATACGGTTAAGGTCCCCGCCGGCTGTACGGCTACATTCTATCCGCCCGCAAATGCAGAGGGAGAATTGGACGTTCGGCTGGGTGCCGGAGAACACCGGCTCACGCTAAACCTTAAATAGTTCGGTAAGATAAAAGGCGGAAACTTCTTTCCGCCTTTTATCTTAACATCGAAAAATAAATTATAATCGCCGTACAGAGTATCAGGAGCATTACGGCGATTAGTACGAACAATGCCCATTGACGGCCGGGAACGAGCCGCCGCCGGTATATGTCCCTTTCTAGCTCCGCAATATTTCGGATATGCTCCGCGCCGTTGCCAGCCCAGAATTCGTATCCGTCGATGGCATCCGACAGGAACGGGTCGGTAAGGGAACGTTTTTCGATCTCGCGCGAGGAGTTCCCGCGCGTGTCCCCTTTTATGTAATTCAGAAGTTTCATCGGACGCTCTCTGTTTCGAGGTAAGTTTCGGCAAGGCCGAGCCCGGCCATTTTTTCCAGGCCCGATTCGATATGTCTTTTGACGGCGCCGGCAAGGTAGCCCGTGGAGGCGGAAATGGACCTGAACGAGCGGCGCCGGATAAAGAACATATCGATACAGGTATATTCCGCTTTGGTGAGCGCATCCTTAGCCTTGCTTAGCATTCCGGACGCCTCCTGGCCTCCCTCCTCGAGTATGGACGCGCACAGGAAAGCTTCTTCGCTGAGCGTATTGCGGATCCCGGAGGAAAAGTAGCGCCTTTCGTCCATGCGGTTCTCTTTGGCATACTCCTCGAGGAATTCCGTAAGACGGACATAAAGCCAGTCACGGAATAGGCTGGCGTAGAAATCGGTCTTGTCGAACGTCTCGAATAGGGAATCGTAAAACCTTTTGACGGCCGCTTTGGCCTGCTCCTCGTCCGGGACGTATTTCAGGGCGGTGCCGTATATCAGCGGCAGGTAACGCATGAACAGTTCGGAGAAATAACTCCTCTCGCCCGTCTCGTTGTAGAGCCAGACCAGCTGGCTGTCAGACAGGCGCGAGAGATTGAGCCATTTCCTGTTGCCGAGGATATAAGGGTAATATAGAGGCATCGCCCACAGGATTTTTATACGGTTGTGTCGAGGTGTTTGTGGAGGCTATAGAGCTGTATGGAGAGCATGGCCATCGAGATCCCGGCGAACAGGAACGACAAACCCAGCCATATCACGACGGCCCCCACACCGATCGCCGGGTATATGAGTACTATGAACGCACAAATAATAAGCAGGATGGCCCAGAATATGGCCCATCCGGATCCCCGGATACCCTCGTGACGCATTTCGATCGCAGTCCCTATTACTGTCAATCCCCTGAAAAGCAGCCAAAAACCGAGGAAGAACGGAAGCACGACTGCCGATATTGCGATATTGAACGAAAGGATAATACCGAGCACTATTTCGATTATCCCGCTGGCTATCAACCAGCCACGCCCCGTGTTCTTAGGCATTCGGAGCCCCAGGAAAAGCTGGACGATACCCGAGAGGAGTATCAAAAGGCCGAAGACGATGGAGAGCGCAGCATAGCTCTCGCCCGGGTGCATGAACACGACGATACCCATAATGAATATCAGCACACCTATCAACAGGCCGACCCACCAGTATTTAATAGAGTTCCGGTAGCGGTCCACCGCAGAGACATAATTTTCCATATCGTAAAAATTTAGATTTATATTCGTTCCGGTACAGGTAATGCAAAATTCATGCGCATAAATGGACCACTGGGAATTTAGCGTTGAAAGTGACCCCGGCAGGTTTTGACTGCCGCACAGGAACGGGAGGGCCGGGAATTGCCTTGGAAGGGCTTTTTGCAGGATTAACCGTCACATCGTAATGAGCGGGGGCGGGAAAACGTTGCTTCCGGATAAAGGTTTGGCTATCTTTGGGCAAAGTGATAACCGGCCTGTTCTGCTGCCCGCCAGGCTAATTAATCTTAATGTTATGAAGAAATTTTTTGCCGCATTCCTACTGGTTTGCTTATGCGAGGGGATATCGGCGCAGGAGACAACCCGGTGGATAATGTCTCCCGGAGGGCTGCAGAACTGGATCGTAGACAAAAATGAGAAACATACCGACCATATCGAAATGAGCGGGCGGCAGGTTTCGGTGATCGTTACCTACGGATCGGACCACGGGATGCCGGTATTTAATAAAAGGGTGGTCTTCCCGATGCTTCGCACGATCCCGAACGACACACGGGGAAACGTCATCCATGATTTCGGCCCCGAGATACAACCCGTGATCACGGTTAACAGTGAAGAGGTTCAGGAGTCGATAGATAATTTTTCGATCCGGGGAGCCCTTATCTCTTCCGGGTCCATCGGTAACGGCCTGAACCTTTCGAGAATAATTTTCCCGTCGATGGACCATCCGGCGGTGATCGAACTGGTGACTATAAACAACGGTTCCGGGACGGCAGCTGATATCCATATCGGTGAACTTGAGCATACGATCCTGACCCCGGAAGAAAAAGGGGTTGACGGTATATACCGTTTGACCGCTCGCGGCACGTTCAGCGGCGATGTCAGGCTGGATGCTGGGGAGGAGCTAAGTTTCGCCGTGGTATATTCCGGTGGCCGGCTCGGCGATCCCGACATAGAGTTGGATTGGGCGACGGAGTTAGCCCACCGTGAGAATTTTATTAGTGAGATGTTCGACAGGGTACGGTTCGTATCGCCCGACCCGGTACTTGACAGGATGTTCGATTTTGCCAAAATAAGGGCTATGGAAAGCATCTTTGAGACCAGGAACGGACTTGTTCACAGCCCGGGAGGCTCTAATTATTACGCCGCGATCTGGGCCAACGACCAGGCCGAATACGCCAACCCGTTCTTTGCCATTACGGGATACGATATGGCCGTGGAAAGCGCCATGACCTCATGGGAATGGTTCGCGAAATATATGAACCCGGAGTATGTACCAATCCCCAGTTCGATCATTGCGGAGGGGACGGACTATTGGAACGGTGCGGGCGACAGGGGCGATATGGCCATGATCGCCTACGGTGCCGGGCGGTTCGCGCTGGCACTCGGTGATCGGGAAGCGGCCGAACGGATTTGGCCGCTCATAGAATGGTGCCTGGAGTATTGCCGCAGGCAAATAAACGGGAACGGGGTGGTGGCGTCCGATTCCGACGAACTGGAGAACCGTTTCCCGTCGGGAGACGCCAACCTTTGTACCTCGGCTCTCTATTACGATGCCCTGCTGTCGGCCGTTTACCTTGGACGGGACCTCGACAAGGACGACGCCCTGATAAATTCCTATGAGTTGCAGGCCGCAGAGATACGGGAAAATATCGAACGATTCTTCGGTGCGAAGGTGCAGGGGTTCGATACTTACCGCTATTATGAGGATAACGACATACTTCGGTCATGGATTTGTATACCGCTCACGGTAGATATACTGGACCGTGCGGAAAGTACGCTCGACGCGCTGTTCTCCCCGCTTTTATGGACCGAAAACGGCCTGCTTACCGAGCAGGGTTCCCATACTTTCTGGGATCGCTCCACCCTCTACGGGCTTCGGGGAGCCTTTGCCGCCGGGGATACGGACCGGGGGTTGCCTTACCTGCAGTACTTCTCCCGCCGCCGATTGCTGGGGGACCATGTGCCGTATGCGGTAGAGGCCTGGCCCGAGGGTGACCAGCGCCACCTGTCGGCGGAAAGCGCGCTGTATTGCCGAACGATAACTGAGGGACTGTTCGGGATGAGGCCTACCGGGCTTCGGACCCTGCGGCTTACCCCGCGCCTGCCTGACGGCTGGGAGCGGATGGAGCTGCTTAATATAACCGCGTTCGGCCATTGTTTCGATATAACGGTGACCGGGGAGCATGGCCGGATACATACATATATCGATGCCGGAGTGAACGGCAATACCATGATGATCAGCGACCACGGGGAGAGCATCGAGATCGACTTTTCGATGTTCGAGTAACCGGCCTCACGGGTACAAAACGATACCGGCCCCAACAGGGGCCGGTATCGGTACTATGATAATGTCAGTCGAACGACTGCATGCCCGAGCGGGCTATGTTCATCAGGCGGCGGTAGTCCGACGGGGAAAGCTCCATAAAGAAGTAGTGAATAGGGTCGATACGCATATCGTTGTGCCGGACTTCGTAATGAAGGTGCGGCGCCAGCGACAGGCCCGTATTGCCTGAAAGGGCTATGATATCGCCGCGCCTGACCTCGTCACCTTTCTTTACATAAAGCTGGCTCAGATGGTTATACTGGGTCTCATATCCGTTGCCGTGCGACAGTATGACCGTAATGCCGGAAGTGGTGGCCCGAGCCGAAACATCCTTGACCTTGCCGTCCGCCGTGGCGAAAACCCGCGAACCCTCCGGTACGGTATAGTCCACGCCCATGTGGGGCGTCAGTGTCTTATAGAACGGATGGATGCGGAGCCCGAACGAAGCCGTGAGGAGGGTAAGGTCCTTGTTTATAACCGGCTGGATGGAGGGAATGCTGTGGACCTTGTCCCCGGCAGCATGGAGTTTTTGCTCCATATCGGCATAGGTGAATTCCAGTTCCCGTATCTTTTTCTCGAGGGAACGGGTGCGGGTGTCCAGTTCAGCATTGAGTTCCTTATTGGTTTTAGACAACAGTTTTTCATAACTGTCCCACCGGGCCGTGATAGCCTCGCTGTCGAAGTCGTACGGGTCGGATTCGAACAACAGCCGGAACACGTTCTTGTCCCTTTCAACGACATTAGCGAGCACCACCTCGAGGCTGTCGTAACGGGCGTCCAGCCGTTCGTATTCCCGGCGGAGGGCCGCCGTGGAATTTTTCATGCGGTATTCCAGCGGGGTGTCGAAGAACAGGGAGAAACCGACGTAGAAAAGTACGGCTATCCCTATCCACCCCAAGAGGTGGATGACCAGCCGGACCGCCTTTTGGCGGAACCTGACCCGGGGTTCTTCCCACGGGGCGATACGGGTCTCCCTCTTTACTTTTCTGCGCAGCGCCATAGGTTTTATTCGTATGTGGTGGCCTGGGCCATTTCGATTATCTTCTGGAACTCAGCCTCGTCCATATCCCGGCGGAAATAGTTGATGGGATTGACATGCTGGTTCATATAAATTACTTCGTAATGGAGGTGGTTGCCGTTGGAACGGCCTGTACTGCCCACTTCCCCGATCACCTCGCCGCGCTTGACGTGCTGGCCGGGTTCGACCGTGATCTTACTGAGGTGGGCATACCGGGTTTTGTATCCGAATCCGTGGTTTATAAGCACTTGCAGGCCGTAACCCGTGCCACGGTCTGGGTCCCGGATGACGACCCCGTCGCCGGTAGCGTAAACCGGGGTGCCCCGGTCTGCCCCGAGGTCGATGCCCGTGTGCATCATATAACGGCCCAGGATCGGGTGGTTCCGCCCGCCGAACGCCCCTATATTGCCTTTTAGCTTGCGTTTGTCGATTGGCCAGATAGCGGGAATCGAGGAGGACATCTTTTCCTTATCGAGCGACATGTCCTGCAGTTCGTCCATCGACAGCGATTCGAGGTAGATGAGCCTTGCCAGGTCATCGAGGCCCGCCCAGGTGCCGTAAGTAAGGTCCCCGTAGGTCTCGTCGGCCAGGAGCCGGGAGTACCGGGTGTCTGGGTAGGGGTCGTAAATACCGTCGATGCCGAGGGTGTCGGCGGCGAACAGCAGCCGGTAGACGTTATGGTCCCTCTGCTTTATCTCGTTGACCTTGTTGGTTGCGGCCTCTATTTTGTCGTTAAGGATGGCGTATTTGACCAGTATCTCCCCTGTCTCGCGGTTTATAGCGGCCATCTTGGGGGTATAGAAGAAGTAGGAAAAGAGGAAATTGACGACCGAAGCGAGTATAAATGCGATCAGGAGCTTACGCAGGAACCTATAGAACCTCAATCTTAAAGGGGTGACTATAACTTCATAAGTAAGCGTCTCGGGATTGAACTTATACTTTTTTTTAGCCATTCGTGGTTTTTATGATTTGGCCGTCAGGCAAAATTAGAGTTAATTGATTAATTTTACAACCAATTTTGAAGTCCCGTCCGGGACGGGGTCGGTACAGCCCCGCACGGCTTTTTTCGCAGCCCGTCGGCCGGGGCGGGTACAATGGGTTTAAAACGCACGAATACCTGCTTATATTATGGTAAAAGCTGACTTTGGCGACTCTAACGTTATACGCGATACGTTCCTCGATTTTTTCCGCTCCAAGGGTCATACCGTGGTCCCCTCCGCGCCGATGGTCGTTAAAGACGACCCGACGTTGATGTTCACCAAT
Source organism: Alistipes sp. (assembly GCA_021201825.1). Lineage (GTDB taxonomy): Bacteria > Bacteroidota > Bacteroidia > Bacteroidales > Rikenellaceae > WRDF01. Next base: position 179,234 of record JAJQED010000004.1, on the reverse strand, counting down.
GCCGGTATGAACCAGTTCAAGGATATTTTCCTGGGCAATTCCCCGGCCAAATCGCCCCGGGTTGCCGATTCGCAGAAATGCCTGAGGGTGTCCGGCAAGCATAACGACCTGGAAGAGGTCGGGCGCGACACGTACCACCATACGATGTTCGAAATGCTGGGCAACTGGTCGTTCGGCGATTATTTCAAAAAAGAGGCCATAGAGTGGGCCTGGGAGATGCTGGTGGAGGTTTACGGTTTACCGAAAGAGAGGATATACGCGACGGTTTTCGAGGGATCCGAAGAAGACGGGGTGGGATGTGACCAGGAAGCTCTCGAGTTGTGGAAACGTTTCCTGCCGCAGGACCGTATACTGTTGGGCAACAAAAAGGATAACTTCTGGGAAATGGGGGAGACGGGCCCCTGCGGCCCCTGCAGCGAGATACATTTCGACCTGCGGAGCGAGGCCGAACGGCAGGCCGTTCCCGGCCGGGAACTGGTCAACGCCGGGCACCCGCATGTTATAGAGATATGGAACCTTGTTTTCATGCAGTTCAACCGGCGTGCCAACGGTTCGCTTGAGTTGTTGCCCGCCCGCCATGTGGACACGGGGATGGGCTTCGAGCGGCTGTGCATGATCCTACAGGGCAAACAGAGCAATTACGACACCGACCTTTTCACCCCGATAATCGCTAAACTCGGCCAAATGAGCGGCCGGGAATACGGCAAGGATGAGGCTACTGACATCGCGATGCGGGTAATTGCGGACCACTTGCGGGCAATCAGTTTCTCCATCGCCGACGGACAGCTTCCCTCGAACGTAAAGGCGGGTTATGTTATCCGCCGTATATTGCGGCGTGCGGTGCGGTACGGTTATACGAACCTCGGTTTCAACGAGCCGTTCATTTGCAGGCTGGTGGGTACCCTGTGTGAGAAGATGGGAGGGCAGTATCCCGAGCTGGTCAAACAGCGGGAATTGATCGAAAAGGTGATCCGGGAGGAGGAGGCTTCTTTCCTGCATACCCTCTCAACCGGTATCAGCCTGTTGGACCAGATAATGAAGCGGCTTCGCGTAGAGGGCCGGGACACTATCTCCGGGGTGGACGCTTTCACGCTATACGACACTTACGGCTTCCCGATAGACCTTACCGAGCTTATCGCACGGGAAGAGGGGATGAGAGTAGATCAGGAGGCTTTCGCCAAAGAGCTGGGCAAGCAGAAAGACCGTTCGCGAAACGCGGCGGCCGTCGAAGCGGGGGACTGGGTAGAACTGGTGCCCGATGCGGCCGGCCGCTTTATCGGATACGATATATCTGAGGACGGCGCCCCGGAGGTCCGTATCGCACGGTACCGTAAGGTGGAAGCCAAAAAGAAGACCTATTACCAGATAGTGCTGACCGAGACACCGTTCTATGGGAATTCCGGCGGACAGGTCGGAGATTCGGGCTACCTGGAAGATACCGCCACCGGCAACCGGACTGCAGTGCGGGATACCATCAAGGAGAACAACCTGATAATATCCATTACAGACCAACTGCCGGATAACCCCGAGGCCGGTTTCAGGGCCGTGGTCGATTATGGTCGGCGGAGGGCCATCGCGGCCAACCACACCGCGACGCACCTGCTGCATGAAGCGCTTCGGGAGGTGCTGGGTGCCCATGTGGAACAAAAGGGTTCGCTCGTAGCGGCGGAGAACCTGCGGTTCGACTTTTCACATTTCCAGAAAGTTACTGCTGAAGAACTTCGCAGGGTGGAAAAAATAGTCAACAGCCGGATCCGCAGGAACTATCTCCTCGAGGAAGACCGCGAATGCGAGATCGAGAGGGCTCGGCAGATGGGGGCAATGATGCTGTTCGGCGAAAAATACGGCGACCGGGTGAGGGTCGTCCGCTTCGGGAGTTCCGTAGAACTCTGCGGCGGTACGCACGCTTCGGCCACCGGGGACCTCGGCCTGTTCAAGATACTGACCGAGAGCGCCATATCGGCCGGGGTACGCAGGATCGAGGCGGTGACTGGCGAAAATGCGGAACGTTATGTCATGCAGCTGGAAGACACCCTTAAAGAAGTACAGGGTTTCGTTAACAATACCCAGGTTATACAGGCGGTCAGGAAAATATTCGACGAGAACGAAGATATGCGCCGCCAGATGGAAGCGTTCCGCAAAGAGAAGACCGATCAGATAGTCGAGAAGATCAGCCGTGAGATCGAGGGTAAGGACGGCTACCTGATCATGGCGCGCAGGGTGGATATAGCACCGGAAATGGTCAAGGATGTGGCGTTCGCTATACGTCAGAGGATAAAGAATATCGCCTTGGTGATGGGCTCGGCAGCGAGTGACAAGCCCGTTATCAGCATAATGCTCGGCGACGATATTGTTGCACAGGGGGTGAACGCATCCGAAATAGTGCGCCAGGCCGCCAGGGAGATACAGGGCGGCGGCGGCGGCCAGCCGTTCTTCGCTACGGCAGGGGGTAAGAATGCCGATGGATTGGACAGCGCCCTGCGGGTGGCCGAAGAGCTTATAAGGGAGAAACTGGGAATGGACCGATAGGCTTTACCATCGATTTAGATGATCGTTATTAATGGATTGAACGAGATATGGATAAGAAAAAAGTTTTATTGATGATCCTGGACGGGTGGGGCATAGGCGACCATTCGCAGGGCGACGTTGTTTACAGCGCCGATCCGGAGTATATCAACGGATTGTCGGAGAAATATCCCCATGCAACGCTGCTTACCAGCGGCGAGAATGTCGGTTTGCCGGACGGGCAGATGGGCAATTCCGAGGTGGGCCACCTGAATATCGGCGCCGGGAGGGTGGTATACCAGGACCTGGTTAAGATCAATAAGGCCTGCGCGGACGTCAGTATATTGTCGAACCCGGAGGTCCGTGCGGCATTCGAATATGCCCGTGACAACGGCAAACAGGTTCATTTTATGGGCCTGGTGTCGGACGGCGGCGTGCACAGCTCGCTCGACCACCTGCTGAAACTGTGCGACATTTCTAAGGAGTACGGCATCGAAGATACGTTTATCCATTGTTTTATGGACGGGCGCGATACCGACCCGCGAAGCGGCAAGGGATTTATCGGGCAGCTGGAAAAGCATTTGGAAAATTCAGCCGGACGGATCGCCTCCGTTATCGGCCGCTATTACGCGATGGACCGCGACAAGAGGTGGGAACGGGTCAAAGTGGCCTATGACCTGCTGGTTAACGGAGAGGGGGAGCCCGCCACGGATATGGTGGCGGCTGTGCAAAGGTCTTACGACGAGGGTGTTACGGACGAATTTATTAAGCCCATAGTTGCCGTGGACGGGGAGGGCCGGCCGATCGGCAAGATCTCTGAGGGCGATATGGTAATATTCTTCAATTACCGGAACGACCGGGCCAAGGAACTCACCATCGTGCTTACCCAGCAGGATATGCCCGAGTTCGGCATGAAGACGATTCCGCTCTATTACTGCACGATGACCCCGTACGACGCAAAATTTGAGGGACTGCATATCCTGTTCGACAAGGACAATGTGCAGAATACCATCGGGGAGTATGTCTCGTCCAAAGGCCTCAGCCAGCTCCGTATCGCCGAAACTGAAAAATACGCCCATGTGACGTTCTTCCTGAACGGTGGCCGTGAAGAGACTTTCGAGGGGGAGGAACGTATCCTGATCGCTTCGCCCAAGGTCGCGACCTATGACCTCAAGCCGGAAATGAGCGCTTACGAGGTTAAGGACGCTTTGGTAGAAGCTTTGAACACGGGTAAATTCGATTTTATTACGCTCAACTTCGCCAACGGTGATATGGTTGGCCATACCGGTGTTTATGAGGCTATTTATAAAGCGGTCAAAGCAGTGGACGAATGTGTACATGCGGTGGTGGAAGCGGCAAAAGCGAACGGGTATGAGGTGGTTATCATTGCAGACCACGGGAATGCCGACAATGCGGTAAACCCGGACGGTTCTCCCAATACGGCCCATTCACTCAATCCGGTGCCCATAATAGTGGTTTCGGACAGGGTGAAATCGGTCAAGGACGGGGTTCTCGCGGATGTTGCCCCGACGGTGCTTAACCTGATGGGGCTGGACCAGCCTGCCGAAATGACAGGTAAATCGCTCGTGGAGCTTTAATTACACAATAATGCAAAACAGGCCCGGCTTTAGAAAGCCGGGCCTGTTTGTTATCCCAAGACGGATGCCACAATCCGGCGCGGTCCGCCGTCGTTTCGGAATTCGCACAGGTAGATTCCCTGCCAGGTACCGAGGTTAAGGCGGCGGGCCGTGACGGGAATTGTGAGGGTCGACCCCGTAAGGACACTCTTAGCGTGGGACGGCATATCGTCCGGACCCTCATAGGTGTGAACATAATACGGTTGGCGTTCCCGGACCAGCCTGTCGAATATGGCGGCCAGGTCACTTCGGACATCCGGGTCGGCATTCTCACTCAGGGTCAGGCCGGCGGAGGTGTGCTTAATCAGCAGGTGGAGCAGGCCCGTTTCCGGCAAAGGTGGAAGCTCGCTCAATATTTCATCCGTTACCAGATGGAAACCGCGCTTGCGTGGCCTGAGGGTGAATTCTACCTGTCGGATTTCCATAACTATTTGTTGTTGCCGGCAATGAATTCCCGGATATTTTCTGCTACTTTATCGACGACCCGCTGCAGGGCCTCTTCGGTGGCCCAGGCGGAGTGGGGAGTAAGGATCAGTTTGTTTCGGTCTTTCACCGAAAGCACCGGGTTGTGCGGGTCGATGGGTTCCGCGCTGTAAACGTCCACTCCCGCACCGGCGATCTGCCCGCTATCGAGTGCGGCGGCAAGGGCCTGTTCGTCGATCAGACTTCCCCGGGCCACGTTGATAATGATGGCGGTAGGTTTCATCAGACGGAACTGCTCCGCCCCGATAAGGTGCCATGTATTACGGCTCAAAGGGGCATGGATCGAAACAATATCCGAGACTTCGAGAAGCCGGTCGAGCGGTAGCTGTTCGTAGTCGGGGTTATTGTTTTTTCCGGACGTGGAGAAATACGCTACCTCGCACCCGAAAGCACTTGCGAGGGCGGCGACCCGCCTGCCGATATTTCCCAGGCCGATGATACCCCAGCGTTTGCCGTAGAGCTCGTAAGTTGGCCGCGTGAAATTGAAGAGCCGCTCGTACCCGGCGTAACCGCCGCTCTTGACGAAATCGTCGAGATACGGGTATTGTTTCAACAGCGCCAGGGCCATGCCGAGGGTCTGTTCGGCTACGGAATAAGTGGAATAATCTACGGCGTTACGCACCTCGATGCCATGTTCGGCGGCGGCCTCGAGGTCGACATTGTTCATTCCCGTCGCGGCCATGCAAATTAGTTTAAGACCGGGCAGCTGTGCAAGGGTATCCGCTTTGAACGGCGTCTTGTTGGTGATTACGATATCGGCATCTTTCGCCCTTTCGATTATCTCCCCGGAAGCGGTCGTTGCATAACCGGTATACTCCCCGAGTGATTTAAGCTCGGACAGGTCGGACCGATTGACCGTGTATTCGTCCATGAAAACTATCCTGTATGGCATATCCTAAAGTTTTAAATTTCGCCGGCCAGTCCCCGGATAACTACCGATGCGCAACCGCACCCGAATACGGCGGGCATATACGATATGGTGCCGACATTGGATTTCTTGTTTGTCTCCTCACACAGTATCATCGCACCCTCGCGTACCGGTTCCGGTGAGAATACGGCCCAAAACCCTTTTCGGATCCCGATCTTGTGCAGCCGTTTGCGCAGCATGTGGGCCAGCGGGCAATGGTGCGTCTTTGAAATATCCTTGATCTCCATCAATGTAGGATCGGTTTTGGCACCCGCACCCATAGAGCTGACCAGTGGAATGCCCCGCTCGAGCGCCCCTTTTATCAGGTTTACTTTCGGCGAAAGGGTATCGATAGCATCCACCACGTAGTCGAACCGCGCCGAATCGAGTATCGTATCGGTAAGTTCGTCCTTGACGAAGTCTGCCCGGATTACCAACTCCACATCCGGGTTTATGTCCCGCAAGCGGCGGGCCAGCACTTCGGCCTTTTCCTGCCCGACCGTGGAATGAAGTGCTACCAGCTGGCGGTTAATATTGCTTGGATTAACTACGTCGGCATCCACGATCGTCAGCCGTCCAACCCCGCTTCGGCATATCATTTCTGCGGCATAAGCGCCGACCCCGCCAAGTCCTACGATCAGCACATGGGCCTGCCGAAGCCGCACCAGTTTTTCGTCTCCAAGGAGCAGGTGGGTACGCTCCTGCCAAGCGGGTATATTTATCTCCATTACCTGAATAGCCGGTTGAAATTATCGTTTATAATATCCGAAAGTTCATTGATTTGCACATTCTTTATTTCCGCGAGCCGCTCGTATACTATCCGGACCGGGATGTCCGCTTCGTCGGTTTCCGTAAAGATCCGATCCGCCGGTACCGTTTGCAGGGCTTGTACGGTTTTGGGGGATCGCACCGACCGCAATCCGGCGGAGATATAACATCCGCAGTCCAGTGCGCGGGCCGTTTGCTCCGGACTACCGGTATAACCGTGCAGGATAAAAGGTGTTCCGGGATAATCCCTGACGATACCGAAAAGCTCGTTGTACGCTTTGACACAATGGACTATGACCGGTAATTTTCTCCGGGCCGCAATTTCTATCTGCTTACGGAACACCTCCTGCTGCCGCTCCATGTCCCCGCCTTTCACCTTATCCAATCCCGCTTCCCCGACGGCGGCGATGTCGGCCGTTTCCAAATATTCGAGAAATCCGGCTAATTTTCCATCGTCTGTCGAACCTGCATCCCACGGGTGTATGCCGGCCGAGTAGGGGTTGCCGGGCATGGCGGGTATCGCACCCCTCCCCAGGCCGTAAGATACCACACAAAGCGCGTCCGGGGTGCGTGTATGCGTATGGATATTTATATAAGGTATCCCCATCGGTTAAATTTACAGTGGAGCAAATTATATCCTTAAAATTCGTGCCGGTCCGAATGTCGTCCCGGTTGGCGGGCCGCAAACTCTTTTACCGTGTCGGGCAAATACTTTTCCGACTCTCGTTCTTCCATACCTGCGGGATGCAGAAATTACTATCTTTGCGACCACTTTAAACCATACGGGTGCAAAATTACCATAAAAAATATATAAACGGGGAACCGTTCGACAAGCAGGATTTCATCGGTATGCTTTCATTGCGGGGAGAGGAAATGTCGAAGCTGCTGGAGCTGGCCGGAAAGGTCAGGGACGAGCGGGTAGGAGAGGGGGCATATCTTCGCGGGCTTATCGAATATTCGAACGTTTGCCGTAAGGACTGCCTCTATTGCGGCATCAGGCGGAGCAATCATACCCCGAGGTATACCCTTACGGAGGCGGAAGTGCTGGACTGCGCCAGGTTCGCCCATGAGAATAACTACGGGTCGGTCGTGATCCAGGGCGGGGAGAACCAGTCCCCGCAGCATGTGCAAACAATAGCACGGCTCGTGCGCGAAATCAAGAAATTGTCTTCCGGCAGGCTCGGGATTACCTTATCGCTGGGAGAGCAAAGCAGGGAGGTTTACCGTCGCTGGTTCGAAGCCGGGGCGCACCGCTACCTTTTGCGTATCGAGAGTTCCGACCGGCGGTTGTATCGAAGTATCCACCCGGACGACCGGCTGCACCGCTTCGAGACGCGCCTCGAGGCGTTGGCCGACCTGCGGGCGGAGGGTTACCAGGTCGGTACCGGTGTAATGATCGGGCTGCCGGGCCAGACGGTCGCGGACCTTGCCGCCGACCTGCTGTTCATGCGGGAGGTCGATATAGATATGTGCGGCATGGGTCCCTATATCGAAAGCGCGGGGACGCCGCTTGCCGACTGCCCGGCGGACGGGCGGCTCACCTTATCCGAGCGCTTCGACCTGGCCCTTAAAATGGTGGCCGCACTACGCTTATCGATGCCCGATATCAATATCGCCGCAACAACGGCCTTGCAGGCCATACGGCCCGGCGGCCGGCTCCGGGCCCTGCAGTCGGGGGCCAACGTGATAATGCCCAACCTTACCCCGGCCAGGTACCGGGAGAATTATTTCCTGTACGATAATAAGCCCCTTTCTATGGACAGCAGTATACCCGAAGAGAACATCCGCTACGGGGAGTGGGGAGATTCCAAGCATTTCGCGGCCCGCAGGCCGGATTGTTAGCAACTTACTGTTAAAAAAATCACACAGGTTTAATATATTCCGGAAATAAAAGAGTAAATTTGCTCGGCTTTTCAGAAAACGGCGTCCGGCGCCGTAACCCGAATGGTGAACAGATAATACCAATCTTAAATAATTAACTGAATGTCGAAAACAATTAAACTGAAGAGAGGTCTCGACATCAAGCTCCAGGGCGAAGCCGAACGTAATATTTCGCAGGCTCCCCAGGCAGAAACTTACGCCGTTTCCCCTACGGATTTCGAGGGGGTGGTGCCTAAGCTGCTGGTAAGGGAGGGCGATGCGGTCAAGGCCGGCTCCCCGCTGTTCTTCGATAAGAACAACCCGGAGGTTCTCTTTCCGTCGCCGGTAAGCGGCAAGGTTTCGGCTGTAGTCCGCGGAGACAAGAGGAAGCTTCTGGCTATCGTCGTGCAGGCGGACCAGAAACAGCAGTACGAGCAGTTCGACGTTAAGTCCCTGGACAAATGCTCCCGGGAGGATGTGACCGCGCTCCTGCTGCGCAGCGGCCTCTGGCCGTTTGTCATTCAGCGCCCCTACGGCATTATCGCTGATCCGGAGGATATGCCCAAGTCGATCTTCATTTCGGGTTTCGACAGCGCTCCGCTGGCCCCGGACATGAACTTCGCCTTAAAAGACCAGACGGACAACCTGCGCAAAGGGATCGACGCCCTGAAGAAACTGACCACCGGGAAAGTCCATATCGGGATCAGGGCTAAGGACGACGGGGTTATTTCCATGCTCACCAATGCGGAACAGCACTTTTTTTCGGGGCCGCACCCGGCGGGTAACGTCGGGGTGCAGATTCACCATGTAGACCCGGTGAATAAGGGTGAGGTGGTTTGGACCGTCGATATTCAGAACGTTGCCATAATCGGCCGCCTGTTCAACCACGGTATTGTGGATATGACGCGGGTGTATGCCGTGACAGGGTCCGAGATCGTACGGCCCGCTTATGTCAGGGCGATCGCCGGTGCTCCGGTAATGTCGCTGTTGAAAGATAATATCAAGCCGCAGGCGGACGGGGACAGGGTCCGCATTATCAACGGGAATGTCCTCACGGGTAAAAAGACCGCCGAAGAGGGTTACGTGGCTTACTCAGCCAACCAGGTTACGGTGATCCCCGAGGGCGATAAATACGAGTTCGTCGGATGGGCCATGCCCCGGTTCGATAAATTTTCCGTATCGAGGGCTTATTTCTCATGGCTGTTCCCCAACAGGCGTTACAGGCTGGACACTAATATGCACGGTGGCCACAGGCCTTATATACTTACGGGCCTCTTCGAGAAATACCTGCCGATGGATATCTACCCGCTATACCTGCTTAAGGCTATCCTTGCGGGCGACATCGACAAGATGGAGAACCTCGGTATCTACGAAGTTGTGGAGGAGGACCTCGCCCTGTGCGAGTTCGCCGACCCGTCGAAGAACGAAATACAGAAGACCGTCCGTGACGGTATTAACCTCATGATCAAAGAACTGAATTGATATGCGTGGACTAAGAAATTTTGTAGACAGGATAAAGCCCAATTTCGAAAAAGGGGCGAAATTCGGGTGGCTTCACTCGACTTTCGACGCTTTCGAAACGTTCCTGTTCGTGCCTAAGGACACGACGCTCAGGGGTTCCCATATCAGGGATGTGAACGACACCAAGAGGGTGATGATCGTGGTCGTGGCCGCGCTTATCCCCGCGATGCTGTTCGGGATGTACAATACCGGATTGCAGCATTTCCGCGCCGTAGCGGACGTTGCGGCCGCCTACTCGATCTGGGAGTGCTTCTGGTACGGATTCCTGCGGGTGCTTCCGCTGATACTGGTATCGTATATAGTGGGCCTGGGGATCGAATTCATATTTGCACAGGTACGGGGACATGAAGTGAACGAGGGGTATCTCGTATCGGGGATGCTCATTCCGCTTATAATGCCCGTGGACGTTCCGTTATGGATGCTTGCCCTTGCGGTGGCTTTCGCCGTTATCATCGGCAAAGAGGTGTTCGGCGGCACGGGGATGAATATCTTCAACCCGGCCCTGCTGGCCCGGGCGTTCGTCTTTTTCGCATACACCCCGTTTATCTCCGGGGACAAGGTGTGGATATCGGGAATGCTCAAAGGGGAAGCCGTAGACGGCTTTTCCGGTGCGACCCCCCTTACGACGGCTTCCGAAAGCGGCTTGGGCGGAGGAGCGCTCGACCTTGGAGGGTACAGTGCATGGGATATGTTCGTGGGGATTATTCCCGGGTCGATAGGGGAGACCTCGGTCATCGCTATCCTCTTGGGGGCGGCATTGCTTTTGTTCACCGGAGTGGCCAGCTGGCGCATAATGCTCAGCGTGTTTGCCGGGGGGTACCTCATGGGGCTTCTGTTCAATGCGATAGGTGCCGACTCCTATATGCAGATGCCGGCTTATTACCACCTGATAATGGGCGGGTTCGCATTCGGCGCCGTGTTTATGGCAACCGACCCGGTAACCGCTTCACAAACCAATACGGGTAAGGTTATCTGCGGATTGCTGATCGGCGCTATCGCCGTGCTGACCAGGGTGATAAACCCCGGCTATCCCGAGGGGATGATGCTCGCTATTCTCTTTATTAATGCGCTGGCGCCGCTGGTAGACCACTACGTGGTGCAGGCTAACGTCCGCCGTAGGAACGCCCGTCTCAAAAAAGTTAACGTTTAAGGGAGGTGGCCATGAATAAGAACAGCAATACATACATTATCGTTTACTCCACCATAATGGTGGTGGTCGTAGCCCTTATACTCTCTTTCGCGGCCATGCAGCTCCAGCCGCTGCAAAAAGCGAACGCCGAGAATGAAATGAAGAGCGCTATACTGCAGTCTATCGGCGAGGGAGCCGGGGCAGCCAAGGCGGAAGACAAAACTGCCTATATCAATGAGCAGTACGAAAAGTACATCGTGGACAGCTATGCGGTAAGGCCCAACGGAGAAAAGGTAGAGGATGCGGACGCGTTCGCGCTGCTTGCCGACCTGAAAAAGGAATACGGCAAGCCGGAAGACCAAAGGCTTCTTCCGATATTTGTAAGCCGGTCGGACGACGGCACGATGCGCTACATAATACCCCTCTACGGCGCAGGCCTGTGGGGTCCGGTGTGGGGCTATCTTGCGCTGAACGACGATTGGAGGACTATCTACGGCGTAGTTTTCGACCATAAGAGCGAGACTCCCGGCCTTGGTGCCGAAATCGCTACACCCCAGTTCGAGGACCAGTTCAAAAACAAGAGCATATTCTCCGGCGACAGGCTGGTGGGTATATCGGTCCTGAAAGGTAATTCCGCCGGTAACGACAATGCCGTGGATGCGGTGAGCGGCGGTACGATAACCAGCCGTGGGGTCGAAAATATGATCAAGGAAAACCTATCCGATTATGCCGGTTTCATCGTCAAAGAGGCCACCGGACACAGCCCCGTAGCGGGTGAAGTGGACCTCGACGTCGAAGAAACCCCGATCCACCTTACCGGGGAATCCACCCCGGATTTAGTAGGAGAGGACGAACCCTTAACTGTCGATCAAAATGAGTAAAGAGAAAGAGCCGTTGTTCTCGGCAAAGAATATGAAACTGCTGACAAACCCGCTCAACCAGGACAATCCTATCATTGTCCAGATACTCGGGATTTGTTCGGCGCTGGCCGTGACCGCCAAACTCAAACCGGCGTTCGTTATGGCCCTCTCGGTGATAGCGGTTATGGGACTTGCGAACGTGATCATGTCGCTGCTGCGCAAGACCGTACCGCCGCGCATCAGGATAATCGTACAGCTGGTTGTGATAGCGTTCCTGGTGATCCTCGTGGACCAGGTGCTTAAGGCGTTCGTTTACGATGTGAGCAAACAGCTGTCGGTGTTCGTAGGCCTTATCATTACCAACTGTATCATCATGGGGCGCGTGGAAGCGTTCGCTCTGGGCAACAAGCCGTGGCCGGCGTTCATAGACGGAATCGGCAACGGGTTGGGTTACGGGATCATCCTGATAATCGTGGGTTTCTTCCGCGAACTGTTCGGCGCCGGGACCCTGTGGGGATACAAAGTGATACCGCAGTCTTTCTACGAGGCCGGTTATTCGGACAACGGGCTTATGCTGCTGCCGCCCATGGCGCTCATACTGGTAGGCCTTATTATCTGGATACACCGCAGCTGGAACAAAAACCTAATCGAAAAATAGTACCGTAAGATGGAAAGTGCATTGAATATTTTCATAAAGTCGATCTTTATCGACAATATGGTCTTCGCCTACTTCTTCGGTATGTGTTCCTACATTGCCGTAAGCAAGAGCGTCAAGACAGCGATGGGCCTCGGTATAGCGGTCGTCTTCGTGCTTACCGTCACGGTGCCGCTCAACTACCTTATAAACGAATATATCCTGAAAGAGGGTGCCCTGAGCTGGATCAGTCCGTCGATGGCGGATGTGGACCTGAGTTTCCTTACGTTCATCCTCTTTATAGCGGTTATCGCCTCGTTCGTGCAGTTGGTGGAGATGGTGATAGAGAAGTTCGCTCCCGCGCTGTATAACCAGCTGGGTATCTTCCTGCCGCTTATCGCCGTAAACTGCGCTATCCTCGGAGGTTCGCTCTTTATGCAAGAGAGGGCTTATGTCAATATCGGCGAAGCGACGGCGTTCGGCTTCGGTTCGGGTATCGGATGGTGGCTGGCCATTGTGATGATGGCGGCAATCCGGGAGAAGATATCGTATTCCGATATTCCCAAACCGCTCAAAGGCGTAGGTATAACTTTTATAATCACGGGGCTTATGGGGATCGCCTTTATGACTTTCCTCGGTATCCAGTTGTAGAACGATAAGAGATAACGACGATGAATCTAACTATTATAGCGGCCATTGCGGCTTTCCTTGTTGTAACGCTCCTGCTGGTAGCCCTGCTCCTGTATGCCAAGGCCAAACTCACCACTTCGGGTGCCGTTACTGTGGATATCAACGGCGGCGAAAAAGTGCTGACCGTAGAGTCCGGCTCGACCCTGCTCAATACCCTTTCGGACAACGGGATCTTCCTGCCGTCCGCTTGCGGGGGCGGCGGTTCGTGTGGAATGTGCAAATGCCAGGTGCTGGAGGGAGGCGGTGAGATACTGCCCACGGAAGTGAATTTCTTCACCCGCAAGCAGCAGAAAGATAAATGGAGGCTCGGATGCCAGGTGAAAGTCAAGGAGAGTATGAAGATACATGTTCCGGAAGAAGTCCTGGGCGTGAAGAAATGGGAATGCGAGGTGGTGTCGAACCACAACGTGGCAACTTTCATTAAGGAATTCGTTGTGAGGCTTCCCGAGGGTGAGAACCTGAACTTCCGTTCCGGCGGTTACATACAGGTGGACATCCCGAAATACGATGGAATAAAATTCGCCGATTTCGATATCGAGAAAGAGTACCACGAAGACTGGGACAGCATGAAGATGTGGGATTTGGTCACCAAAAATCCCGAGCCTACATTCCGGGCATACTCCATGGCCAACCACCCGGCCGAGGGTAATATTATAATGCTCAATATCCGTATCGCCACTCCGCCGTGGGACCGCAATGCGGGAGCGTTTATGAACGTTAACCCGGGCATCTGCTCGTCCTACATTTTTTCCCGCAAGCCGGGTGACAAGGTTACCATTTCGGGACCTTACGGGGAGTTCTTTATCAAGAATACCCCGAATGAAAAAATGTTCATTGGGGGTGGGGCAGGTATGGCCCCGATGCGCTCGCATATTTTCCACCTGTTCCATACGGAGAAGACTGAGCTTCCGGTAACGTTCTGGTACGGGGCAAGAAGCCTGAGGGAAGTTTTCTACCAGGACCAGTTCGAAGCTATCGAAAAGGAGTTCCCGAATTTCAAGTTCACCATCGGGCTGTCGGAACCCAAACCGGAGGACAACTGGACCGGTAAGACTGGCTTTATCCACCAGGTGATCTTCGATAATTACCTAAAGGACCACGATGCGCCCGAAGATATCGAATACTACCTCTGCGGTCCGCCGATGATGATCTCGGCCGTATTGAAAATGCTCGACGATCTCGGGGTTCCGCCCGAAAACATAATGTTCGACGACTTCGGATCCTGATAAGACAGGGGTCTGCCCAATAATAAAGCCGCATCCATCGGATGTGGCTTTATTATTGGGTGCGGTCGATTAAGCTCCCGGGGTAAGGTTGTCAGGGGCCGGTTCTGGGCGGACCATTCCTTCCCCAAAATTAACAAGGGGGGCGCATTTGCGCCCCCTTGCTAATCGGATGTTGTTGACAGCTATTTATTCGCCTCGCTCAACTCGTTAAAAAGTCCGTCGATGCCTTTGAGCATGTCGAGCCTAATCTGCCGGTAATGCTTGCGGACAAGGTGCGGATTGTTTTTCTCCACCGGGTTGTTGGCCCGCTGAAACAGATCGTTACGAAGTCCTACCGCTTTATGTATTATATCTACCCCCTGCTCTTTCTTGTCAGGGTGGAAATATATGGTGAGGTAACTGTCGGACACAACCTCCTCGATCAGGAAGTCAATATCGCGCTTTAACTTTCTTAAACTTGCCATAACTTGATTCTGTGTTAAAATTCATACTTTGCCGGTAAAGATAATCAAAGTTACCGGGCAACGGTAAATTTATTTGCAAAGGTTCCACAAAAAAGCGGAAATATTTTGCTCGCCGACACCAAAACAGATGTATAGTATATCGCTGATGTCACGGTACATAAACAATTCTTTGACCGATCGCTCCCCGCCGTATTGTATCGTATAATCCACTACCATCGCGGCGAGTGTATTGTGAAAAGTTCCGACAGGGTCACCCGAATACCTTTTTTCCGCCACTTCCAATAAATCCATTTCAGGGTTATCCTTAATAAAGGCTCGCAACTCCTGCCCAAGCTCTTCGAAAGTCCTGCCTGCCGAGCCGCCGTAATAAGTAGCCACTCTTTCATGGATAAAGTCCGAACCATCCGGATAATTTCTTTTAAATACCAGGTGAACGAGCTCATGAAGATGGTCTTCCCTCTGGGAAATAATTATGTTGGGGTATATGTAAGCCCCGGCGTTTTTATCGTGGCTCTGAAGTATGGAGTATTTGAATCCCAGGATGGAGTTGCATTCGTCCAGATTGTTCGAAACTATATACACGGCTTTCTCCGCACTGCCGAATTCATACATCCGGATAAGCCTTTCGATAAACTCCCCGGTCGAACGGGCTTTCTTCGTATCGAAACCGTAATGAGAAGGGTAATAAAAATCGATATATTCTGTCGAGAATTTACCGAGAATAGGCTTGATGCTTTGAAAGTAACTACATAATTCAAAGCGGCCGCTATCGTTCAAAAAAGCGCAGTGACGGTAAATAAAAAAGACGACAGGGGCGTCTCCGGTTTCGAAGTATAAGATATTATCTATCTCGAAATACTTCTGGTCGATCCTGCGGATATCGAAAGTATAATTGTTGCCACGGGCATAGACGGGCACAAGCGGAGTCATGGTGTAGGCGATCGGATCGTCAAAAATAACCGCCGGGGCGGCTTCGCTGTCCAAACTCTGACCGCCCTCACTCATATGCTCGAAATATCCCTCCCAAAGGGACAACACCTCACCGATATCCCCGCCGCTCGTGCGCAGCGTTTCATTTACAATGAGTTTCTGCCCGCTGAGGGGAGCATTAGCTCCAATTAGCAGCAAGAACAGGTATAAATTCAGATATCTAAGCATGGATTACACTTTATGTGTCGGTTCCTATTCCTTTGATGTTTCCAGTTCCCGGTAAGCCTCGGCGATAAAGTCCGGCAGGTCGGCACTGTTCATAGCCTCGGTCCCGTAATATTCTGCGGCTTTCTCCCCACCCAGTCCGTGTAGATAAACCCCGAGCAACGCGGCATGCTCACCGCAATAGCCACGGGCCATCAATCCTGTGATGAATCCGGTGAGTACATCGCCGCTGCCCCCCTTGGCCATACCCGCCGTGCCGGTCGGGTTGAAGAATATCCTCCCGTCGGCCAGGCAAACGGCAGTATTGGCCCCTTTGAGGACGACCGTCGAGGAAATATTTCTGGAAAGTTCCCGGAGTTTTTGGAGCTTTCGGCTCTCGCCGTCCCACTCACCGACGAGCCGCTGGAACTCACCGGGGTGGGGGGTAAGAACTGAACCCGGAGGAACCAGCCCGAATAACTCTTTATGGATTGAGAGTATATTCAAAGCATCCGCATCTAAAACCATCGGTTTTCGATAGGCATGCAGTAAACGGGTAAGGGCTTTGACCGTCTCGTCCCGTTGGCCGATGCCCGGGCCTATCCCGCATACGGCCAACTTGTCGAGTTCCTGCGGCAGTGAAGTGAAAAACCGTCCTTTGTCGGCGCTGACCATCGCCGACGGAACACTGGTATAGATCGCCATGGATTGTTTCTCGGGGATATGGGCCGTAACTAGCCCACACCCGGAACGTAAAGCCCCGTTAACGGCGAGGATAGCCGCACCCATCATATCGGATGAGCCGGCAACGACCAGTGCATGGCCGTAGGTTCCTTTATTGGAAAACTTCAACCGTTTCTTTAATAAGCCGGCTATAAGTTCTTCTTCGACAAGAAAGTAATTGGAATCAGATCGGGCGATAAAGTCGGAATCAAGGTCGATATCTACGATCTTTATATCCCCGCAGCAATCGCCGGCCTCGGGAAGCAGCATCGATAATTTAGGGAACTGGACCGTGAGGGTAATGTCGGCTCGGATGATATTGGCCGGATCGTTGGGCGGTTCGGTATGCATACCCGACGGTAGGTCTATTGAAATAACTTTGGCACACTGATAGTTAACGGCATTTATTACTTTTAAAGCATGCCTGTCCACCTCGCCTTTTAAGCCGGATCCAAGCAGCGCATCGATAATGAATTTGTACCGGTCCCACGGAGTTGCGGCAACATCGGTAAAAACATCAATTTCTTCGGGAAGCCTCTCGAAATTAATACGGTCCTCTTCACCCATCTCCCTGACAGGGTAGGGAAGAAGCACCGAACACCGGAAGCCGGCATTAGACATGATACGGGCGATAGCGAGTCCGTCACCTCCGTTGTTCCCCTTACCCGCAACGATCAGCAGGTGGGCATCCTGCGGGACCATGCCGCAAATTTCACCGGCCATTGCCTCGGCGGCCCTTTCCATCAATTCGAGCGAGGAGACCGGCTCGTTTTCCATGGTGGCCAGGTCGGCCTCCCGAATCTGGGTTCCTGTAAGTATTTTCATAATAGGTCAGTGTTTGCCCAAGACCGTATGCGGCACTTCGTCATGGTGCAGTATCTGCATCGGGCAATTATAGTTGGCAAGTTGTTCGTATGTGATCTCGTTCGACGGATGACGGTGAACCGTCCGGTTGACGCAGACGATATTTTTTACCACAGAACTTATCGTTCCCAGGTCGTGGGAGACCATAACGATGGCCATGCGTTTGTTAAGCAGGCGAAGGATGTCATATAGTTCCCGTTCGAAATCGTTGTCAACGAAATTGGCCGGTTCGTCCAAAATAAGCAACCGGGGGTCCGGGATCAACGCCCTGCATAGTAAAGCCCTCTGCAACTGGCCGCCGGAAATTTCATTAACCGGTTTTTTCGCAATGCAGGTTATTCCTACGGTCTGGAGAAGTTGCAGTGCCTTTTCTTTATCTTCGCTCCGGTAGCTGCCAGTCAGTCCTTTGCGCCCCTGCAGGCCGGACAGTACCAGTTCCTGTATGGTGATCGGGAAGTTACGGTCGAAGCCGTTCACCTGGGGTAGGTAGCCGATCGAGCCGTGTATGCCGCGTACCGGCTCCGCGTAGATGATGGTTCCGGAGTAGGGTATTGTGCCGAGAATCGCTTTGACCAAAGTGGTTTTGCCTCCGCCATTCGGTCCGATTATACCCAGGAAATCGTCGCTGAAAATATCGAGATCTACTCCGGTCAACACCCGGTTTGTACCGTAGCTGACGGATAGGCCGGACAATGATATCAATGGCTGCTTACTCATTCCCGGCGATAATATTGGTGATAGTCAAAAGGTTTTCAAAGATATTCTCATCGAGCGGATCGATAACCACGGGCACCGCACCTATATCTTTAGCTGCCGTCTCTACGGCCTTGATACTGAATTCTTTTTGATAAAGAATTTTATTTAGCCCGGCGGTTTTCGCATCGGATATGGTCCGTATCAGTTTGTCGACCGACGGCTCTTTCCCGTCCTGTTCGAGCTGTATTTGTTCCAGCCCGTAATCGCGGGCGTAATAAGTGAGGGCAGGGTGGTAGATCAAAAATGCCGTGACACCGGATTCGGTGAGGATACTACGGATAGTATCGTCGAGGATCTCTATATCAGATATAAGGCGTTCGTAATTAGCGATGTAATCATTTTTGAGATATTCGACCGGCAGGTTATTGTAAATATTGGCCGCCATCCATTTGAGGCAGGCCGGTGACGCCCATATATGTGGATCAACACCATGGGAATGCGTATGGCCGTTCTCGTGATGATGGTGCGTGCCGCATTCACCCTCGATAAGTAGAATCCCGGAATGTAACGGCACGGTCAAAGTTCCCGCTGTGGCGGTTTTTCCTGCGAGGCTGTTCTCGAAATCTATAAGTCCCGTAACAAAAATAACAGGGGAGCGTTCGAGGTCTTTAAGCTGTTTCGGGGTCGGTTCATAAGTTTCGGGGCTCGATCCGGCCGGAAGTATCACATTTACAGGAATTTCGCCTCCCGTGATGCGGTCAACCAGGTATTTGATCGGCGGAATACTGACCGTGAGCTCCCTGTTGGTATTTATAGTGGAACTGGAGGCTCGCTGTCCGTATAAAATAAAAACGGTGGCCAGCGCAACAACTATAATGATAAATAGAGCGGCTAAGAGAAGTGTTTTTCGATTTTTTTTCATTTCCGTTCGTGTCTAATACAAAGATAGGGCATTTTACGGATTGCTTGTTACCGTTGGGAAACTGTGTCCGAACCCGACATGAAAAAAACCGATATCAATTAAAGGTACCCCGGTAGGGATAACTTTGAATTATTATTTAACATAATACTAATTATATTTTACCAGGAAAGATCAATCTCGTGAGGGTCGATACGATTCGAAAGTACCGTCGGCAAAGAAAATGATAACGGATTTAATCAGCCCGTGGGATTTGTGAGTAACGAACCCGGCTGCAATTCCATCCGCTAATTTGTCATGAGTTACGGGTTCCTTTTTCGGCGGCTCAATCGGATATGGATCCGGAACCGGAATTTCGGTTTCGGGAAAGATAAGTTTTTCACTTAACGGGATAGTACTGCCAGTGGTCGGGTCATCAGTTAAATTTATTTCGGGTAAATCTTGCAGATGGTCTGCAGGAATGCTGCCGGTGAAAATGGGTTCTTCTCCCAATATCAACCATCGGGGATTGACCGTAGGAAAGCGGACAAGGATCTTTGATAATAGATCGAAGCTCGGCTTATTTCTCCCGGATAAAAGATGTGAAACAGCGGACGGTTGTATACCTATCGCCTCGGCAAATCTGGCCGGGGTAAGCCCCATTTCCTGCAATAACAACTGTAATCTCTTTTCCATGTTTGAAGTTACAAAATTAAATTGACATTGCAAGTTACATTCGTAACCATTGGGGATGTATTAAGTTTAATATAACTCCATTTCTCTGATCTTGCAAATAAATTTATGTAAATTATCACTTTATTACAACTATTTAAAACACTGGTTTTATTGCACTTAACTGCGATAGGAATAATGATTGAATACAGATTGACAGGTTGTCAGTAGAATGAGATGGAATTATCTTATATTTCGACTTTAGATAATTGCTATAAAAGACTGGTTTTTAATGAGTATTGACGACATTTTCTAAGCAGGTGTAGCTGGCAAGTTGAAATGAGCGAAGTTATTTACTTTTGTAAATCCAATGAGGTATAAAGGTATAAAAAAGCCCCGCTTTGATGGGCGGGCTTATCATTTTATTGATTACAGATGTAATCTATGATACTATTTTCTTTTGTAAAGAAATAAATTCTTCCGTGGAGAGTTGTTTTTTATTGGAGAAATCCAGATCCGATTCCTTGTTAATAGGAATAAGGTGTATATGGGCGTGTGGAACCTCGAGTCCGATAACGACCACTGCTACCCTATTACACTCTACGGCTTGTTCTATTCGTAAGGCTATTTTTTTTGCGAAGACCATCATTTCACCCAGAAGCTGGTCATCCAGGCTGAAGATATAATCCTTTTCCTGCTTTGGGACTATAAGTGTATGGCCGGGCTGTACGGGGTTAATATCGAGAAAGGCGAAAAACTTTTCGTCCTCCGCCACTTTATAACACGGAATCTCCCCGTTGATTATCCTGGTAAATATACTTGCCATAACGAAACAACGGCTAAAATTCTTCGTATTTGGGTCTTAATATTTCGCTGTAGATAACCGCCTTTTCCAGGTCGAAGTCTTCCAATATATCTTTGGCATTTTGCTCTTCGACAGCCGGTTCGTCCGATACAGGGGTAACTACCCTACTCTTTTGGGAGGTCTTCCTGCGGCCTGCATCTGATTTGTTGCGGGCATATTCGTTAAGCTTTGCCGTGTAAGGATTTTCTTCTTCCCGTACCTCCGTTAACTGGGCTTCTTCCATGTGGGTTTCCCCGGGGATATTTTCATGGCGGACATCCTCGATATATTTACGGATTGTGGACCACGGGTCGTCCGCTTCTGGCTGCAGGTCCGGCTTCTCGGTAGGTTTGGCGGTCTTTTTCCTACTTTTGTTAATTCCCGAAGCGATCGAAAGGCCTATCGCAACCAGTATGATGATCAATTCCGCGTCCATGATAATCGGTTTTTGTCGCCTGTTACAGCCGGGTTTGTGTAAATATAGCGATTTTAATTCAATCTCCTGCGCACGAACTCCACACCCTTGATTTTTGCCACGTTGGCGATAACGATCTTAAGGTCGTCGATGCTTTTAACGTAAACCGATATCTCGCCCTCGAATATCCCGTCATGGCTTTGGATATGCATTTCGCGTATATTTATATTAAGTTCGCCGGTAATGACCTGTGTCAATTCCATCAATATACCGATACGGTCAATGCCACGCACTTCGATAACCGACAGGTAAGAAACCGCCTTATGGCTCGACCATTTCACGGATGTTATCCGGTCCCCGTGCTGTGATGCCAGTCGGGTAAGTTCGTCACAGGAGGTTTTGTGGACATCTATCTTGTCGGTCTCCGGGTTGCGGTACCCGATAACCGTGTCGCCCGGGATCGGGCTGCAGCACGGTGCTATCGAGAAATCCGGCTCCTCGGCGCTTACCGCCGGGACGTTCTTTTTCTCCCTACGCCTGTCTCCGCCTCCGAATATTTTAAGTGGATTGGCAAGTTGTATTGTCCAGAACTTGAGTGTTTTGCTTGCGGCATTCTCTCGTAGGACTTTATCTACTCCGTCGAGGTTTATCAGCCCTGCTCCGAGCTTGCTGTAAAATTCGTCCTTTGTTTTGCTGTCGTATGCGGGCAATAGCTTCCGGAATACCCTGGCGCTCATCGGTATGCCGAACTCTTTCATTTTGGCCTCGAGAACCTCCTTGCCCCTTTCGATATTATTCTGGCGGTACCGTTTAAGATAATTCTTTATGGACTGGCGGGCTTTGGCCGTGGTGACGTGTTCGAGCCACGCAGCCTTGGGGCGGGAATTTTCGGAAGTAATGATCTCGATCTGGTCCCCGCTCATGATCGGGGTGAAGATCGATTCGATCTTATGGTTTATCTTGGCCCCTATCGCCTTATTGCCAACGTTGGTATGAATATCGTATGCGAAGTCCAAGGCGGTTGCGCCCATGGGCATTTTGCGGGTCTCCCCTTTCGGGGTGAATGCCACTATTTCAGTGGTATAGAGTGTCGTTTTGAAATTGTCGAGGAAGTCCACGGCACTCTCCGTCGGGCTGTTCAGGGCCTCGCGGACTTTCTTCAGCCACTTGTCGAATTCGTCCTCGTCGCTCGACAGGGTGGCCTGCTTATATTTCCAGTGGGCCGCGAAACCTTTCTCGGCGATCTCTTCCATCCTTTCGGATCGAATCTGCACTTCGACCCACACTCCCTGCGGCCCCATTACCGTTGCGTGCAGTGCCTCGTAGCCGTTGGCCTTGGGGATATTTACCCAGTCACGTATCCGGTCCGGTTTGGGTTTGTAAATATCGGTGATCAGGGAGTAGATGTGCCAGCACTGCGATTTTTCGGGGATTATCGGCGAGGGTCGGAAGATGATCCTGATGGCGAACAGGTCGTATACCTCCTCGAACGGGATCTGCTTGCGCTGCATCTTGGACCAGATCGAATAGATGCTCTTTACCCTACCCGAGATATCGAAATCTATATCGCTTTCCTGAAGCCTTTCCTCGATCGGCTGATTAAATGTTTCGATGAATTGACTGCGGCTAACTTCCGTATGCTGAAGCTTTTGTCGAATATCTTCATATTGCTCGGGGAAGCGGTATTTAAGGCTGAGGTCTTCGAGCTCGGTCTTTATACTGTACAGGCCGAGGCGGTAGGCCAGCGGGGCGAACAGGTATATGGTTTCGCTCGTTATCTTTATCTGCTTGGCCGGGGGCATCGAACCCAGGGTCCGCATATTGTGTAGCCGGTCCGCGATCTTGATAAGTATCACCCTCACATCGTCCGAGAGCGTAAGGAGCATCTTCCGGAAATTTTCGGCCTGCTCCGAAGTGTCTGTGGTGAAAACCCCGGCCATTTTGGTCAGCCCGTCTACCATCGAGGCTATCTTGGGGCCGAACATCGCCTCTATCTCCTCCACGGTATAGGAGGTGTCTTCCACCACGTCATGCAGTAATGACGCTACAACGGATTTAACCCCGAGGCCGATCTCGTCGACTACGATCTGCGCCACAGCGAGGGGATGCGTTATATACGGCTCGCCGGAGCGCCGCCGCACACCCTTATGCGCCTCTTTCGCCAGGAAAAAGGCACGGCGGATAATCTCCCAATCCTCCTCGTTGGTGACGATCTTGGCACAGCTCTCCAGCAGTTTGTCGAATTGCCTGCCTATCAGTATCTCGTCTTCAGGGGTATAGTCCATATTGTCTTAGATATGGGCGGCCCGGTATTGCCGCCGCCCAACCTGGTTATGCATATTTCCTGCCGCCGGTAGCCGCCGGGTCCGGCAAAATCCATAATTTAGCTTCTACGGCCGGCACCGGTTATTCCTGTGTGGCTTTCGCGGTGTCGGGGCTTAGCAGTTCCCGAACCTTGGCTTCGATCTCGGCCGCGAATACCTCGTCCGCCGCAAGCATATCCTTGATCGCATCCCTGCCCTGCCCGAGTTTTTTCTCCCCGTAGGAGAACCACGAACCGCTCTTTTTGATTATATCGTTCTCGACCGCAAGGTCCAGTATTTCGCCTATCTTGGAGATACCCTCGCCGTACATGATGTCGAACTCGGCCCTGCGGAACGGCGGGGCCACTTTGTTCTTGACAACTTTCACTTTGGCTCGAACCCCCAGCTGGGTGTCGCCGTCCTTTATGCTGGTCGATTTGCGGATGTCGATCCGCACGCTCGAGTAAAATTTCAGCGCATTGCCGCCCGTGGTGGTTTCGGGGTTGCCATAAACTACGCCGATCTTATCCCTGAGCTGGTTGATGAAAATACAGACCGTTTTGGTCTTGCTGATACTGCCCGTGAGTTTACGCAGGGCCTGGGACATCAACCGCGCCTGCAATCCCATCTTGGATTCGCCCATGTCGCCCTCGATCTCGGCCTTGGGGGTGAGTGCGGCCACGGAGTCGATAACCACGATATCCACCGCGCTGGACCGGATAAGGTTATCTGCGATCTCAAGCGCCTGCTCCCCGTTGTCGGGCTGCGATATCAGCAGGTTTTCCACATCGACCCCTAACTTTTGCGCATAAAAGCTGTCGAATGCGTGTTCCGCATCGATAAACGCGGCGATACCGCCGGCTTTCTGGGCCTCGGCGATAGCGTGGATTGCAAGGGTCGTCTTGCCGGAGGACTCGGGGCCGTAGATCTCCACAACACGCCCTTTGGGATACCCGCCCACTCCGAGCGCAATATCCAGGGTCAGCGACCCGGACGGGATGACCGCCACGTCCTCGATCTTATCCACGCTCATGCGCATAATAGCGCCCTTGCCGAAATCCTTTTCTATCTTGCTCATCACCGCGTTGAGAACTTTCAACTTTTCGGGATCAATCTGCTGTCTCTCTGCCATCTTATTTCGTTTTACTTGTTTGCTGGTGGTAATTTACAGGTCCGGTATGCCGACGCCGTTATTTATACGAGTCGGCTATCTGTTCGAAATGGCGCTTGGTATCCACCTTATCGAACACCTTTTCGATGTTGCCCTGTTCGTCGATTATGAATGTCTTGCGGAGGATGCCCTCGTATTCCCGGCCCATGAATTTTTTTGGCCCCCATGCGCCGTACGCCCTTGCTATGGCTTTGTCGGTGTCGGCAAGCAGCGTGAAATTCAGGGAGTGCTTCTCAATAAAACTCCGGTGCGACTTTTCGCTGTCGGGACTGACACCCAGGATCACGAACCCCAACCTCTCCAACTCGCTCTTGCCATCGCGGAGGCTGCACGCCTCGGCAGTACACCCGGGAGTGTTGTCTTTCGGATAAAAGTAAAGGATGACTTTCTTTCCCCTGAACTGCGACAGGCTGACGGGCGTGCCGTCCTGGTCGGTGGAGCTGAAGTCGGGAGCCTTGTCCCCGGGTCGTAGTGTGTCCATGCCGTAAGTACTGTTAATAACCGGGTAAAGATAAGTTTTTTTGCCGAGAGATTCCCCCGCCCCGCCCCGTTACGGGCGTAAAATCGCTAACATTCGTTCCACACAAAAAAGGGCCGCTTTAAAGGCGGCCCGAATAATCTCTGGGGAGAATAGAATTATTGGATAGTTATATGGATATAAACTTATTTTCCTAAAACTTTGCGCTCGATCTCCTCTATCTGCCTGCGGAACACCTTGTCGGTTTCCATCAGGTTAGAGACGGCCTTGCATGCGTGTAGCACCGTAGCGTGGTTTTTGCCGCCGATAGCCGACCCTATGGCCGTGAGCGGAGCTTTCGTATGCTTCTTGCTCAGGTACATGGCGATCTGCCGGGCCTGTGCGATTTCCCTGGTGCGCTTCGGGGAGTTGAACTTCTCCGGGTCGAGCTTCAGGTACTCACATACGGTTTTATTTATCTGTTCTATAGTTATCTCTTTCAGCGAGAATTTTACATAGACCTTAAGTATCTCTTTCGCTAGAGAGGTCGATATTTTTTTGTTCAGGAACGAAGCGTTCGCCACCAGCGACGACAACGCACCCTCTATTTCGCGGATATTGGCATTGATATTCTCGGCCAGGTAATGCACTACCTCCTCGGGGATCTGCACCCCGATGCGGGCCGCCTTACTGCGGATTATCTTGACTTTGGTCTCGTAGTCGGGCTGGCACAGCTGGGCGGACAGTCCCCATTTGAAACGGGTGATAAGCCGCTGCTCTATGTCTTTCAACTCCACCGGAGGCTTGTCCGAAGTTATGATAAGCTGTTTGCCCGCGAGCTGCAGGTGGTTGAAGATCGTAAAGAACGCATTCTGCGTCTTCTCTTTGCCGGCCAACTCCTGGATATCGTCGATTATCAGCACGTCTATCATCTGGTAGAAGTGGATGAAATCGTTGAATTCTTTGTTAAGGATGGCGTGGGTGTACTGTGCCTGAAATTTGTTCATCGAGACGTACAGCACCTGCATCTGCGGGTGGCGCTGGCGCACCTCGTTGCCGATGGCCTGTACGATGTGGGTCTTGCCCAGCCCGGAATCCCCGTAAATATATAACGGGTTAAAGGGAGTGCTGCCCGGACTGACCGCAACCGCCAGCCCGGCCGACCTGGCAAGCCTGTTGCATTCACCCTCGATATGGGTATCGAAAGTGTATGCCGGATTCAACTGCGGGTCCACGATAGCTTTCCTGATACCCGGCAGGATAAAAGGATTTTTTATATTCGCGGTGTCGGTCCGTGCAATGAATTTGTTGATGGCGGTAGAGTCCGCACCCTGAACGGTCGTGGCATGATTTTGTTCGGCCTTGGGCATTACATAGCGCAGGCGCGTCTTCATGCCGAAGAGCTGGTGCAGGATCGGGCGGAGGAAACTCAGGTAGTTTTTCTCGATGTGGTAAACATAACTTTCGTTGGGTACACGCAGCTGAAGGGTAGTGCCGTCAAAATTTAGCGGTATGATCGGCTGGAACCATTTGGCGAACTCGTCCTCGGAAGTCTGCTCTTTGATACGGGACAAGCAATCCTGCCATATATCGCTATATGTCTGCGTTGAAACTAACATTTAGGGGGTTGTGTTCGTTTAATTTTGCATTACAAAAATGTACATAATTTTTCTAAAAAAAACATGGTTCCCGGTTGCTAATTTAAGATAAATTTCTAAGGCTTTCCGGGGCCCGAAACCGGCCTTTGTTTTAAGAGGCTGAAAGTGAGAAATCAGGTTTTTTTTACATATATTTGTTTATAATTTTTTTTAAGTCGGAAACCTTTTAATATAAGCAAAAACTATATCGTAATGAGTAACGAATTGGAAAACCTTGTAAAGGAAAAAGCCGAAAAATGGCTGGAGGGAAATTACGACGAGCAAACCAAACGGCAGGTCAAGTGGTTGATGGACAACGACCAAAAGGAGCTTACCGAATCCTTTTATAAAGATCTCGAGTTCGGAACAGGGGGCCTGCGCGGCATCATGGGCGTGGGTACCAACCGCATGAACATCTACACCGTGGGTATGGCTACGCAAGGTCTTGCGAATTACCTTAAGAAGAATTTCGAGGGCGAGCAAATCAAGGTCGCGGTGGCGCATGACTGCCGTAACAACAGCCGTCTTTTCGCCGAACACGTCGCCGATATTTTCGCTTCGAACGGCTTTATCGCATACCTGTTCGACGACCTGCGCCCTACCCCGGAATTAAGCTTCGCGATCCGTGAACTCGGGTGCCACAGCGGGGTGGTAATTACAGCCTCCCATAATCCTAAAGAATACAACGGTTACAAGGCCTACTGGCAGGACGGCGCGCAGGTCACCGCCCCCCATGACAAGAACATTATCGAGCAGGTCAACCTCATTACCGATATTTCGCAGATACGGTCCGGGCAGAATCCGGGCAATATAAAGATACTGGGTGAGGAATTCGACAAGGTTTATATCGACCGGATCAAGACGCTGTCGCTCTCACCGGAAGCGGTGAAAGAATATCACGACATGAAGATCGTTTACACGCCGATCCACGGTACGGGTGTTCGGTTGGTGCCCGAGGCTCTGGCGGCGTTCGGTTTCACGAACGTATCGCTCGTTAAGGAGCAAAGCGTAGTGGACGGCAACTTCCCTACCGTGGAATCCCCCAATCCGGAAGAGCGCACTACAATGAAAATGGCTATCGATCAGGGTATCGCCGAAAATGCAGAGATCATTGTGGCCACCGACCCCGACGCGGACAGGCTGGGTATTGCCATGCCCGACGGCCGGGGAAATATCGTGCTTCTGAACGGTAATCAAACCTGCGTCCTGTTGACCTATTACCTGTGCCGTCGCTGGAGCGAGCGTGGCCGGATAGACGGCAACCAATTCATCGTTAAGACTATAGTCACTACGGAAATGATGAACCGCGTTGCCGAGAGTTTCGGCATCCGCCATTACGATTGCCTGACCGGCTTCAAATATATCGCTTCCATAATCCGGGAAAACGAGCCCAGGGGGATGCAGTATATCGGCGGCGGGGAGGAGAGTTTCGGCTACCTGCCCGAAGATTTCGTCCGTGACAAGGATGCGGTTAGTTCCATCGCGCTGTTCTGTGAATGCGCGGTTTGGGCCAAATCCCAGGGTATGTCGCTCTATGATTTGCTGAAACAGATGTATGTCGATTACGGTTTTTACAAGGAGGGACTTGTGAACGTTGTCCGCAAAGGAAAGGAAGGGGCCGAGGAGATACGCCGGATGATGACCGATTACCGCCAGGCCCCGCCGAAAGAAATTTGCGGTTCGCCCGTGGTAACGGTCAAGGACTACCTCTCCGGCGAAGCTGTCGATTCGGCGACCGGGAATAAGACCCCTATCGATATCGAACAGTCCAACGTGCTGCAGTTCCTGACCGCAGACGGCACTATCGTTTCTGTCCGTCCCTCGGGGACCGAGCCCAAGATAAAGTTCTATTTCGGGGTGCGGGAGCCGTTGGAATCGGTCGATAAGTTCGACGAGGTAAACACCCGCCTGGATGAGAAGATCGAACGGATAAAGAAGGAGATGAAGTTGATTTAAACTTTTCGCCCAATCCCCTTAAATAAAAGAGAGAACAACCGAGCTGTTCTCTCTTTTATTTGAGATAAGACTGATTTCTTATTTTCCCCTAAGGCTGATGGCGCCGTAATTGGCCGAGATGTTTACGTTCGGTTCGCCGCTGTAACCGCCTGCGCTGCCCTCCAATTTAACATCGGTATAGCCTCGTATTTCCACCCGGTTTTTGTAATCCAGGTCGGTGAGCTTCACGTCCCCGTAATTCGATTTGAGGTCATAGCCGAACTTGGGTTCGGTGAACCGGATTCGAATGTTCGAATAGGAGGCGGAAATGTTTATGGCATCGAAGCCCGGCTGTACATTGTCTATCGAAATGTCGCCGTATTTGCCCCCTTTGATGGTGAGGCTTTTGATCAGGGTGCCTATCTGTAGCCCCGAAGTGGACGACGACGAAGTGAACGTGTGGACCTTATCTATTTTGTAATTGTCGTATTTGCTGGCACTAACGGTCGTATTGCCAAGGTAGTCCGCAGTGACGTTCGAGTAGCTGGTGCTTATTTTAAGGTCGGCAATATTGATGGCCTTGAGGTTCCCGTAAGCCAGCGAGAGGTTCAGGTCGGGCGTATTGGTGATATTTGCATTACCGTACTTTATATTTATTCGGTTACCTCTTGCATTCAATTCACCGGAATTGAGGTTGCCGTATTGGAGATCGGTCGTGAATGTCCCGTCCAGGTTGCCGAGAATTACGTTGCCGTATTTATTGACAATATCCAGCTTGGCCCCCACGGGGATCGTTACTATATAGCGTATTTCGAAACTTTCATTATTGGAGTTATTTTTTTTGGCTATTTCGGTCCTGGCGGAGCAACCGGTACCTTTGCCGGAAAAGTTCACCGAGATGCGGTCCAATATCCTTTGCGCACTTTCACTGTTGCGGGCCTTGGCCTCTACTTCCACCCGGATATCTATGTAATCCTGATTGGCCTGCGTGACATTTACGTTCCCGTAGATAGAGTTTATGCTCAGTTTGCTGTTGGCATGCTCGTTAGGGAACCGGTGTGTAATGACTTTTTTTTCGGTTACGGAGGCTGTGGCTGCCACTGCGCTCATTACCGCGATCGAACATAATAAGAGTATTTTTTTCATAGTTTTGCGATTTATTCGGCCGCTGGGCCGAGTATGTTGGTTATGGAATTTCCGATCATTTCGAGCGAAGTGCTCTTAGCGTTATAGTGTTCGAAGAGCAACCCGATGCGCTCCTCTTCCGATACCGATCCCTCCGGCAGGTGGTCCATCGATATCTCGGAAAGTTTTTCTATATCGTCCAGGATCTCGCGGCGGTGGGCGGGTTCAATGTGTTCGGCCAGGGCTTTAATGCCCTCGGCTTTGGAGTGCAGCTCATAGGAGAAGTAATCCAGCGCCTCGAGCAGCTGGGAGTGTTCCTCCCGGTTGATCCGTGAGAGGGGTGTGACTACCATCATTATAAGTATGACCGACGCGGCTACGGCCGAGACCCGCATCAGGCTCCTGCGCAATGCGGTCTTTCTGCCGCGGAGTTTCTCCCCTTGCTCCAGTCGCGCGGTGAACCTTTCCAGGTGCCCCTCCGGCAGGCTTTCCGTTTCGAAAGAGGCCCGGTTTTCCGTAATAAGTCTTTCAAGCTCCGATTTCATATTGCGTCCTGTTCTTTAATATTTCCCCGAGTTTTTTCCTTGCCCGCGAATACTGCGACCTTACGGCGGCTTCCGAAACCTTGAGCAGCGCGGCTATCTCATCATTGTCGAACCCTTCGATAAGTTTCAGGGTGATTATCATCCTGCTTCCCCGGGGGAGTTTTTCGATGGCCAGCTTGACCTCTTCGATCGTCAGCCCCGCCGGTTCGGGCTCATGGTCGTCATAAAGTTTTTTTTCGACCCCGCCGCTCAATTCCACAAGCTCCAGCTTTTTCCGGCGGCAGATATCTATGGAATGGTTGATGGCGATCCGTTTAAGCACGGCTTCCATAATCCCTTTGTCGTCATTTAGCAACTCGGTGCGCATCAGTACTTTCAGTATGCTCTCCTGCATCACTTCTTCAGCCTGCATCCGGTCTCCCAGGATGCGCATACTGCTGTTGAATACCGGGTTACAGAAAAGGGAATAGAATTTCATCTGTGCATCCCTGTCGCACCGCCTGCAATCTTCGATTATTTGTCCGTATCCTTTCATCGGGCCGTTTCTATCATAATGACGCAGGAAAAAACCGTTTGTTGCAAAATTAGGCGAATTTATTTGACCCGGACAATATTAAGCCCGTCCCGCACAGGAAGGATAAAGTTCTCCACACGGTCGTCGTTCACGACCATATCGTTGAAAGATTTAAGTGCGGCGGTATGGCGGTCGCCTTTGGGATGCTCGTATATCACCTTGCCGTACCACAAGATATTGTCGGCTATTATATAGGACCCCGGTCCGAGACATGGAACAGAATATGGGGCGTCGCCCATAAGCATCCGGTAATAGTCGGGATACTCCCGTTTGTCGCCGTCGATAAATACCAGATCGAACGTTTTTCCCAGCCGGGGGACTATCTCGAGCGCCGAACCGGTATGCTGTACAATCCGGCCGGCCCACGGGCTTCTCCGGATAAAAGAGGACGAGAGGGAATATAATTCATCGTCTATTTCAATAGTATCCACCGTTCCCTCCCCGCTTAGCCCGGACGCCATCCAAAGGGTCGAATAGCCTGTGAAAGTGCCGATCTCGAGCACCCTTTCCGGCCGAAGCATCCGAATCAGGGTTTCGAGGAACCTGCCCTGGATCCGCCCCGAGAGCATCCTGGGTTGTATTACCCGGAGGTTTGTTTCCCGTTCTAATTCGGCCATAAGCGGGTCCTCCGCGGATGTATGGTCTTCGATATACCTGTCGATCTCTTTTTCGGTGAACATACGTTTGATCTTTGGATAACAAAGATAATGAAAGGGGGCGGCAGAGCGTATAAATTAACGTAATATTCCCCGGGGTTGCAATGCGATAGCCGGTCATTTCTTCTAACCAAATAATTCCGTAAGCCGGGAGACGCCCGAGATGGTTACCCTACTGCGTAAATGTATAACTTTGCCGCAAATAACCGGTATTATGAGATTATGGTCGATACATCCGTGCCATCTGGACAGGATGGGGCTTACGGCCTGTTGGAGGGAGGGATTGCTGGCCCGCAAAGTCTTGGAGGGTAAAACCAGGGGTTACCGGAACCATCCGCAGCTGCGCAGGTTCCTCGAAACGTCCCATCCGTTGGCATATATAGAAGCTTATTTGCATGCGGTTTGCGACGAAGCCGAGGCCCGTGGATACTCGTTTGCGCAGGATAAGCTCGGTCCAGCCCGGGAATTGCCCCGAATGACGGTAACGGACGGGCAAATGGAGTTCGAGTACGGCCATTTGCTTGCCAAGCTCGCCAAGCGGGATACGGTGCGGGTTTAAAGGTAAGTGCCATGGGGCCGGGAGCGCTACTGCCCCACCCCCTTTTCGAGGTTACGGGCGGACCGGTAGAGATATGGGAGAAAACGAAATAAAGAGTGTAGCCGTAAGCGGCGCGGGTGGATTTATAGGTTCGCACCTCGGTAAATTCTTAACGGCTAAAGGTGTGGATTTTATCCCCTTGCACCGCGACTATTTTACCGAACCGGGTATGGAGCGGTTGGTCCGGGTTGTCGAACGGGCGGATGTGGTTGTCAACCTGGCCGGTGCCCCGATCGATCACCGGTGGACTAAACATTATAAGCAAAGCCTATATTCCAGTCGGATAAATACCACCCGGAAACTGATCGAAGCCATAGAAGTGGCCGGGAAGAAACCCCGTGTCTTCTTTTCGGCATCCGCCGTCGGATACTATTCCGGCCCCGGGTGTCACGACGAAAGAGACGGCGTCAAGGGAACGGGATTCCTGTCCGACCTTTGCATGGCATGGGAGAGCGAAGCATTGCGGGCAGATCGAACAGTAAGGACCGTAATAATGCGTTTCGGCCTTGTAATGTCCCCGGACGGCGGGGTTTTGAAAAAATTCCGTTTGCCGGCGGCTTTTAAGATCGCACCGGTATTCGGTAACGGCAGGCAGATATTCCCGTGGATAGCTTTGGATGATCTCGCGGGCGCATTATGGTTTATTGCCCGTAAAGAGAAGTTGTCCGGGGTGTTCAATTTCGTAGCGCCGGAAATAATCACCAACAGGGAATTTTTCTCGGCCTTATCAACAGCAAACCGGTCGTGGGTGCGTTTACCGGTACCGCCAGTGGTATTCCGGGCTGCACTCGGGCAGGCGTCGGCTACAGTACTTACGGGCCAGTGCGTAAAGCCGGCAAAGTTAATCGAGGCGGGATTCCGCTATAAATATCCGAATATCGAAAGTTTTTTCCGGGGTAACGGATAGATTATCGGTGTCCGTTATAGACCAGTACCGACAGCCCGTCCAGTACCTCGTTGGCCGTTGCGAGGATGTTGTCCGGGGTGACGGACATTATCTTGCTGTAGATCGCCTCCGGGCTGTCTATCTCGTTATAAACCAATTGGCTTTTGGCTGCACTTAGCATATAGGCCTCCTTGGCCTCCATGGCTATGGACAGCTGCCCGATAAACTGTTTCTGGGCCGATGCGATCTGCCGCCCTGTCATTTTACGGTCCCGCAGGTCCTTGAGCACTTTTTCTATCAGTTCGATGCAGCGGGCGCTGCGGCCCTTATCCGTACCGAAGTAGATGGTGAATATGCCGGTATCCGAATACGGTGTGTAACCCGCATCGATATTATAGGTGAGGCCGTATTTTTCCCGCAAAAGAACGTTCAGCATCGAATTGGCCGCAGGACCGCCAATTATATTGGTAAGCAGGGAAAGGGTGTTCCTGTCCGGGTGGTGCATATCGTAAGCCCTGCCGCCCATGATGCAATGCGCCTGGTGAGTTCCCCGGTTGACCGATTTTTCGAACCGCTCCACCGGCCGCGACAGCTTCCGCGTATATTCCCGGCGGGATTCCTCCATTGAGCCGAAATATTTTTCAGCCAGCTTTCGGAACGCCGCCTGTGGTATGTCGGCGGCAACGGACAGTACCATCTGGTCCGTATTATAGCACCGAGAAACGAATCCCGCTATGTCTTCCCCTGTGAATTTTGAGACCGTGGTCCTGCTTCCGAGGATGTTATGCCCGAGTCTCGAGCCTGCGAAAACCAGGTCCTCGAACTCGTCGTAAATCCTGTCCGGCGGGGAGTCCTTGTAGTAATTTATCTCGTCCAGGATAACTTCCCGCTCCTTTTCCATCTCCCGGGCCGGGAACGTCGAATTGAAAATTATATCGGAAATGAGTTCTGCGGCCTTAGGCAGATCCCCGGCGAGGGTCGTAGAATGGACCACCGTCTCCTCTTTGGTGGTGAACGCGTTGAGTTCCCCGCCGAGTTTTTCGAGGCGGCAGTTGATATGGTGGGCTTTACGGCGGCCTGTTCCTTTGAAAAGCATGTGCTCCGTAAAATGGGCGATGCCGGATTCGCGGGCCAGTTCGTCCCTGCTCCCGGCATTGACCGTAAGCGCGCAGTATGCAACGGGTGACTTCACCTGTTTGAAGATGCACCTGATGCCGTTCGAAAGGGTAAACCGGTAGAATTCCACTTATTGCGCTTTCTTTTTAGATTTCCGGGCCGCTGCGGACTTCCCGCCGTCAAGCCGCCGGGCAAGGAACTGGCCCGTGTAGCTGTCCTTTACGGCCGTCAGGCCGTCAGGTGTGCCCTCGTATACGAGATTGCCGCCTTTGTCCCCGGCCTCGGGGCCGAGGTCGATGATCCAGTCGGCGCACTTGATCACGTCCATGTTATGCTCGACGATGACGATCGTGTGGCCTTTGGCGATAAGGGCGGCGAACGAGTCGAGCAGTTTTTTTATGTCGTGGAAGTGAAGCCCCGTGGTAGGTTCGTCGAAAATGAACATAGTGCTGCCGTCGGTGTTCTCTTTCAACAGGAAAGCGGCCAGTTTGACGCGCTGGCTCTCGCCGCCGGACAAAGTGGAGGACGACTGGCCCAGTTTAATGTACCCGAGGCCGACGTCCCTCAAAGCTTCCAGCTTCTCGACGACACGTTTGCTTGTAGCGTCCTTTTTATGCCCGAAGAACTCCACGGCCTCGTCTACCGTCATTTCGAGTATGTCGTAAATATTTTTGCCGTCGTACCTTACTTCCAGCACCTCGTCGCGGAACCGTTTGCCGCCGCAGGCGTCGCATTTGAGTTCCACGTCGGCCATGAACTGCATACCTACCTTAATGAACCCTTCCCCCTGACACTCTTCGCAACGGCCGCCCGCAATGTTGAACGAGAAGTGCGACGGCTGGAGGTTGTTGTTTTTTGCATAAGGCTGTTCTGCAAGCAGTTTGCGAATTTCATCGTAAGCCTTGATGTAGGTGACGGGGTTGGACCGGGAAGATTTGCCTATGGGGTTCTGGTCCACCATCTCCACCGATTTGAGCAGGGATACGTCCCCCTCCAGCCGTTCGAAATTGCCGGGCTTCATGCCGGTTTCGTACAGCTCCCTGCGCAGAGCGGGGTAAAGAATGCCTTTGACCAGGGATGATTTGCCGCTTCCGCTGACCCCCGTTACGCAGGTCATCGCCCCGAGGGGGAACCGCACATCGATCCCTTTCAGATTATGTTCCCGGGCGCCTTTGACCTTAATATAATTTGTCCATCCCCGGTGGTTTGCAGGGATATCTATCTTCCGCCGGCCCGTAAGGTAGTCGGCCGTGAGGCTGTTTTTTGCATTTAGCAACCCCTCGATGTTGCCGTTATAAACTATTTCCCCGCCGAGATATCCCGCACGGGGACCGATATCGATAATCCTGTCGGCGGCACGTATGATCTCTTCTTCGTGCTCCACGACGATGACCGTGTTGCCGATATCCCGTAACTGGGTCAGCACGTCAACCAGCCGGTTGGTATCGCGCGGATGGAGTCCAATGCTCGGTTCGTCGAGTATATAGAGCGACCCGGTAAGGTTGCTGCCGAGCGAAGCCGACAGGTTGATGCGCTGGCTTTCACCGCCGGAGAGGGTGGATGACAGCCTGTCGAGGGTTAGGTATCCCAGTCCGACCTGCACCAGGTAGCGCAGGCGGTTGATTATCTCGATCAGTATCCGGTTGCCGGTTTTCCGGTCGTGTTCGTCCAGTTCGAGATTCTCGAAAAATGCCAGCAGTTGCTCGGACGGCATAGCTACCATCTGCGCAATTGTGAGCCCGCCGACCTTGACATACAGGGCTTCCGGACGTAGGCGGCCGCCCCCGCAGTCAGGACACTTGGTTTTACCCGAATACCGCGACAGCATTACCCGGTACTGTATCTTATACCGTTCTTTCTCAAGGAACCGGAAAAATTCGTCAAGCCCGTGGAACCACCGGTTGCCGCTCCATAGCAGGTCCCTCTGTTCCTGCGTGAGGTCGTAATAGGGTTTATGGATCGGGAAATCGAACCGGTGGGCGTTGGCCACCAATTCCTCTTTCCATTTACCCATGCTCTGCCCGCGCCAGCAGGCTATTGCGTCCTCGTAGATGGATTTGGTTTTGTCCGGGACCACCAGGTCCTCGTCTATGCCGATCACTTTGCCGTAGCCCTCGCACCGGGGACAGGCCCCGAGCGGGTTGTTGAAACTGAACAGGTGTTCGTTCGGCTCCTCGAACGTGATCCCGTCGGCCTCGAACCGCGAGGAAAACTCCTCGGTGGTCTCCGTGCCGTCACAACTGCTAATGACAAGGCATTTGCCGTCGCCGTATTCGAATGCTTTCCCGATAGAGTCCCCGAGCCTGCTTTTCAATTCCTCTCCGCCGTCCGGATCCGCTTTGGCCCGGTCTATTACTGTTTCGATACCTGCCGCGCCGTGGTCCTCCCCGATAGTGGGCAAAACATCCTCGATCAAAGCGACATGTCCGTCCACCCGGACACGGTGCAGGCCCTCCCGGGCCAGCAGGGTAAGTTTCTCGATTATCCCCTGCCCCTGCCGCAGGTGAACCGGCGCGGTAATCATCACGCGCGTACCGGCGGGAAGCGACATTACGTAATCGATCACGTCCACCACATGGTGAACACGAACCTCTTTGCCCGTTACGGGCGAATAGGTCCGGCCGATACGGGCGAAAAGGAGTTTGAGGTAATCGTATATCTCGGTAGTGGTACCGACGGTGGAACGCGGATTGCGCGTATTGACTTTCTGTTCGATTGCTATGGCCGGGGCAATGCCCTCTATGCTGTCCACATCGGGTTTGTCGATACGGCCGAGGAACTGCCTGGCATAGGCCGACAGGCTCTCCACATACCGCCGCTGGCCTTCGGCGAAAATTGTGTCGAATGCCAAAGTAGATTTGCCGGACCCGGAAAGGCCGGTTACCACTACGAACTTCTCGTGTGGTATCTCTACGTCTATATTTTTGAGGTTGTGGACCCTGGCCCCCTTTATGCTGATCGAATCCCTTGTCTTGCTGCACATAATCCCTTGCACCTGCCTGGTAAACTATATATAAACTACCGGGCCGGCTATTTTATTATCTCGAGCTGGCCCTGAAACGTGATTTTCTCGCAATACCGGCATTTGAGCGATATTTCCTCCCCGTTAAGCACCTGGAAAGCCGTTGGAACCGGTTCATGGTTTGTAATGCACTGCGGGTTCACGCACTTGACGAACCCCTCCACTGTCCGGGGTACCTCCACTTTCAGTTTCTCGGTAACCTCGTAATCCTTAATAATATTTACCCGGGCCATCGGCGCCACGAGCGCAATGCGGTTAATCTCGTCGGGCAGGCAATAGCGTTCATTGATCTTGATAATTGCCTTAGTGCCCATCCGGTTGCTTTCGAGGTTGTTCCCGATCGTAATGCGGTTCTTCTCCTTGTCGAGCCTGAGGATGTCGATTATCTTGAACAGGCTCTCGGACGGTATATGGTCTATAACCGTGCCGTTCTCGATCGCCCTGACCTCCATTCTCTTATCGTGTGCCATCTTCCTGAATTGTTAGAGTGACAGTTATTTGACCCCGAAAAGGTAGCTTATGATCGCCATGCGGACATATACCCCGTTCTCGGTCTGCGGGAAATAGTACGCTTTGGGACTGTTGTCCACCCCGTAGTCGATCTCGTTCACGCGGGGAAGCGGGTGGAGAATCCGCAGGTTATCCCTGGTTCCCTCGAGCATCTCGTTCTTGAGGACATAGACATTCTTGACCCTTTCGTATTCGATGGGGTCGTTGAACCGCTCGCGCTGGACCCGTGTCATATAGATTATGTCGGAGTCTGAGACGGAACCCTCGATTACCGTCTTCTCATCGAATGGGATATTCCTTTCCCTGAGGTATATACGGTATTCCTCCGGAAGCGCCAGTTCAGGCGGCGAGATAAAGGTGAAGCGGGTGTCGAACTGCGAAAGGGCCTGAAGCAGGGAGTGTACCGTCCGGCCGTATTTCATATCCCCCACCATCGTGATATTCAGTCCGTCTATCCTGCCCTGGGTCTTGAGTATGGAATATAGGTCGAGCAGGGTTTGCGAGGGATGCTGGTTTGCCCCGTCCCCGGCATTGACCACCGGCACCCGGGAGATCTCGCCCGCGTAACGCGGCGCCCCCTCCAGGCTATGCCGCATAACGATCATGTCGCAATAGTTGGATATGGTCATTATCGTGTCGTGGAACGACTCCCCTTTGGTTACGCTCGTACTGCTCGTATCGGAGAAGCCGATAACCCTGGCTCCCAAACGGTTGATGGCGCTCTCGAAACTAAGCCTCGTCCGGGTGGACGGCTCGAAGAAAAGCGAGGCCACAACCTTGCCCTCGAGAATGGGCTGGTAGGGCCTATGTTCGAATTCCCCCGCAAGGGATAGAATTTTCAGGATTTCGTCTTTGGTGAAATCCGTGATCGAAATTAGGTTTTTCATGAGTAGCTCCTACTACTTTAATTATCCGGTAGGCTTACGCCCTCGATTTTCGAAAGCCGCTTATGCAAGGCCTCCCCGCTGCTTTTACGTATCCGCAGGACAATGCGGCACATGTTGTCGAACTGCTGGGATATGACCGTCGGCTGCATCTCCTTTACCACCCGCATTACATCGTTCATGGACATGTATGAAAATTCCGCCGTAATATCCGTCTCCACTACCCTTTCGACGGACGGGCATTTGTCCAGTACCAGCGCAGCCGACTCACGGTAGGCGTTGATCAATCCCGGAACGCCCAATTTGGTGCCGCCGAAATACCGGACCACGGCCACGAACGCATCGCTTATCTCCCTTGACAATAACTGCCCCAATATCGGCCGGCCGGCCGTTCCCGACGGTTCACCGTCGTCATTGGCACGGTATGGGTCGCCGTTGGGCCCCAACCTCCAGGCGTAACATATATGGGTGGCGTCGTAATATTCTTTCCTCAGCCTGTCGACGATAGCCTTTATTTCCTCTTCGTTGCGGACCGGGTAGGCGTATGCTATAAATTTACTCCCTTTGTCCCTGAAGCCGGCCTGAGCCTCTTTGCTTATCGTCCGGTAAACGTCCGGGTCGGCTATTTTGTCCGAACTTGCCACGGTTAAACGGTCGCATTATTTTATCTTTCGGAACATCCTGTTCCACCGGATGTTGGCCGGGAAACGTTTGTCCTCGTCGGTGGAAAGCCAGATCACCGACGCCTTGCCTACTATATGGTCTTCGGGCACGAAACCCCAATACCTGGAATCCAGAGAATTGTGGCGGTTATCGCCCATCATGAAGTAATAATCCATTTTAAAGGTGTAGGTGTCGGCCGGCTCACCGTTTATATAGAACTTCCCGTCACGCCTGTCGAAATCGTTGCCCTCGTAGAGGTCTATTATACGTTCGTACAGCGCGATATTGTCCGTAGTCAATTTTACCGTAGCGCCTCGCTTGGGGATCCATAACGGCCCGAACGTGTCCCTGTTCCAGGCGAAATGCTCCGGATCCTGCGGGAAAACGGCCGGTGAGGGATGTATTTCCATTATGGACTTGATATCCACCACGTTCTTTAACGACTGCACCCGCTGCAGGTTCTCGGCGGTCAGCGGAAGGTAATACGTGCCGGCATCGCGGATAAACTGCCTGTCACGCTGGGAGATGCCCAGGTTGTCCAGGACGGTAGTGCTAAGGGGCGCATCGGTCTGTATAAGGTACATCTGCTGCTGGCCCGGAATCTCCGGGAATTTGCTGCCGTTCACGAACAGCTCCATCTTCTCCATTACCAGCGTATCGCCCGGTATCCCGACGCATCTTTTGACATAATTCTCCCGCTTGTCTACCGGATGGGTAATAATGGTATAATTACTATAAAGCACTTCCCTGCCCCGGGCGGGGCCGTACTCCGCCTGGAAATCCCGCAGGATATCGTAATAGGTTTCCGAAGCCCGCTCCAACACCACCGTATCCCCGGCCGGGAAGTTGAAGACCACAACGTCCCCCCGTTCGACCTGGCCGAACCCCCGCAGACGGTGGTACTTCCATTGTATCCATTCCTTATAGGACTTTTTAGTCGACGAAAGGGGCATCATATTATGCACCATCGGGAAAGACACCGGCGTGTTCGGGACAGAGGGGCCGTAAGCTATTTTACTGACCCATAAGTAATCTCCGACAAGCAGCGTCTTTTCCATCGATGGCGTGGGGATAACGTAGAGGGCGAAGAAAAAGTAACGTATAAAGGAGGTCACCACCACTGCGAAAACGATCGCTTCCACCCACTCCATCGTTTTTTTATACGTGCGGTTGTTCCTTTTAAGCTTCTTGTGCTTACCCCAGAACCACCGGTTCATATATTTAGAGATGTAGATATCGTAAATCACCGGCACTCCCAAAAGCAACCACAGGTTGCCGGTCCAAACTACAAACAGCAGGATATAGAGAACGGAAACCAGAGTGAATTTAAACCACCTGTTCCGTAAAAAATCGAATTTCATTCTTTCAACCGTTTATTATGGGAGCCGGGTCAGAACCCGAGCATATCTTCCATGGTGAATATTCCCTGCCTGCCGCAAATGAACTCCGCAGCCATTACCGCACCCGTAGCAAAACCCGTGCGCCCTTTGGCCGTATGGGTAATGGCGATAGAGTCGGCTTCCGATTCGTAGGTTACCGTATGGGTTCCCGGCACTACACTGCGCCTAATGGCAAGAACCTCCAGTTCTTCCACAGTAGTTGTAGTCTGCCCTACCCACTTTTGTTTGCGGGACAGGTTGTCCACGATGCCCTCGGCGAGGGTTATCGCCGTTCCGCTCGGGGCGTCCTTTTTCTGGGTATGGTGAATTTCTTCCACCGTGACGTCGTAATCCCCGAACCGTTCCATCATACGGGCCAGCGCCTCGTTGATGCGGAAAAAGATATTGACCCCGATACTGTAATTGGAGGCGTAGAAGAACGCACCGCCTTTTTCATTGCACAGTCTGCGCACCTCCGGCATTTTGTCCAACCATCCGGTAGTCCCGCTGACAACTCCTATACCGGCGTTCAGGCAGGCCGTTATATTACCGTAGGCGGTTTCTGGGGTGGTAAATTCCACTGCTACTTCCGCACCGAGCCGACTCAGGTTGCCGGGATTAAGGTCGGCCGTATTATCCTCGTCTACGATCAAAACGACCTCATGGCCCCTCGACCGGAGGATACCCTCGATCTGCTTACCCATCTTGCCGTAGCCAATAATCACTGCTTTCATCGTATCGGATTACGTCCCGTCGGAACAATTCGTACAAAGATAGCGGTTTGCCGCTAAATTTAAAGAATTACCCGGGCAAAAGCTGTTTTTAAAAATATTTAATATTTTTGTGAAAACCTATGACTGCACCGATGAGGTATTTTCTCGAAATAGCTTACAAAGGCACCGCCTATCACGGGTGGCAGAAGCAGGCGAACGCGCCCTCGGTGCAGCAAACCCTCGAGGATTGCCTTTCCAGGATATTGCGGGAAGATACCTCTGTAACCGGGGCCGGGCGCACCGATACCGGGGTACATGCTTCCTATTACGTTGCCCATTTCGATTCGGAGGGGTTGCGGGCCGGGAACCCGGCAGAAAAGGAAGCGTTCGTATACCACCTGAATGCAGTCCTGCCGCACGATATTGCCGTGCGGACTATGACGGCTGTCGGCGCAGAGGCCCATGCGCGGTTTGATGCCGTATTGCGGGAATATAAATATCACGTCATTTCACATAAAGACCCGTTCCGCAAGGATACGGCATGGTATTTCAGGGGTAGGCCCGATGTCGAGGCGATGAACCGGGCGGCCGCCAAACTACCGGAATACGACGATTTCACGACTTTCTGCAAACTCCATTCCGACAATAAGACCAATATATGTAACGTAAGCTATGCCCGATGGGAAGAGTTGCCCGGCGGCGAACTTGTTTTCACGATCCGTTCGGACCGCTTCCTGCGCAATATGGTAAGGTCGCTTACAGGCACCATGATGGATGTCGGTCGCGGCAAAATAACAGTGTCGGATTTCGAATCCGCCCTGGCGGCCAAAGACCTGCGGCTGGCCGGGCCTACTGCACCGGCGGCCGGGTTGTTCCTGAGCGACGTCCGCTATCCCGAGAATATATTCCGAAGAAATAAATAACCTAAAACTTTAAGAAATGCAGCAAAAGATCAGTGCATTATTCAAGGAGAAATTTCAAGGCGAGCCGTCGCTCTATTCTTCTCCGGGCCGGGTGAACCTTATCGGCGACCATACGGATTATAACGACGGTTTCGTGCTGCCTGCCGCCATCGACAAGGCAATATATGCGGCCATAAAGCCGAACGGAATGGACGGTACCGTGAACCTCTATTCGGTGGATTACGACGCTTCGGTAACGTTCGCACTGGACGGTCCTAAACCGGAGCAGATGTGGGCGTGTTTCGTATACGGCGTGGCGAACGAGATTTCCCGGATGGGAGTCCGGGTAGGCGGCTTCGATGCGGTTTTCGGCGGCGATGTGCCCCTCGGTGCCGGGTTATCTTCCTCGGCCGCGCTTGAGAGCGTGTTCGGGTTCGCCCTAAACGAAGAGTTCGGCGGCAGCCTGGACCGGCGGCAGCTCGCCCGGGCGGGCCAGCTTACCGAGCATAACTACATCGGGGTTATGTGCGGGATAATGGACCAGTTCGCCTCGCTGTTCGGAAAGGAGGATACGCTGATAAAGCTCGACTGCCGGTCGCTCGAATTCGAGCCCGTACCGTTCAATACCAAGGGTTACCGGGTAGTGCTGGTCGATTCGATGGTCAAACATTCCCTCGCTTCGTCGGAGTATAATGTCCGCCGCCGCCAGTGTGAAGAGGGGGTGGCCGTAGTGGCTCGCCATGAACCCGGGGTCAAGACCCTTCGGGATGTAACCCATGAAATGCTCGATAAATACGGCAGTGAAATGGACCCCGTGTCGCTGAAACGATGCAGGTTCGTCATAGACGAGAACAAGCGGGTGAGCGACGGTTGTGAAGCACTGAAAAAAGGCGACATCGAGACATTCGGCCGAAATATGAACGGCTCGCACACAGGGCTGAGCCGGGAGTACGAGGTAAGCTGCCCGGAGCTGGATTTTATCGCCGGGTTCGCGCACCAGTTCGACGGGGTGATCGGTGCCCGTATGATGGGCGGCGGTTTCGGGGGATGCGTAATTCATTTCATTAAAGAGGAAGCACACGACTCCTATCTCGCGGCCCTAAAACCGGCATTCAAAGAGAAATACGGGGTAGAACCGCGTGTAATAGACGTAGTTATCGGGGATGGCTCCCGGAGGCTGGTCTAACCGCATTTGAAGCCATAAATTACAGAGCCCGGTCAGCATGACCGGGCTCTGTAATTTACTGTCTGGGGATTCTTAAAACTCTGTCACTTGCAGGATATCCCCGTGGTCCCGGGCTACGGCCCTTTTCCACTTCTCGCTGTATCCCGGCTGGTCGGGAGAGGCGGGAATATTCTTGCCGTGGCCATTATCGAGGAAGCCGTCCGGACCCTCTTTCTTTATATTGCCGTCGATATATTTCACCATCAGGTATTTATCAAGGTCCACCCATTTGTCGAACATCTTCTGGGCCGTGTAAACCGAATATTCCGTCAGGTATTTCTTCCGGTTGGCCGGGCTCTTGCGGGCGGCTACCTGGTCAATCTTTTGTACTTCTTCCAGTACGTCGTTCTCCCAACGGTCCAAAGCCTTACGGACTTCTTTGCCTACGTGGTCATAGCGCAGGTAAGCGAACTGGGCAACCCGGTTATATATCCAGAATGCGGCGGTTTCGGAGTATTCGGTCATGTGGCCGTTACCCTCACGGAAACATTCGGGAACCTCGGTAACAGAGCAGTAGATCGGGGTAAGCGACGATGTTGCGGCATCATCCACACCGAACCACAGTATGCCGCCTACTTCGTTGGGGAGCCAACTGCGGGACTGGCTTACGAACCAGAAGCCGGTTTGTTGCGTTGCGATAGCCCGCTCGTTGACATACTCGGTGCCGTCAACCTCGAAGCTCATCGGCCTCCACCTGTAAGGCGACCTTTCACCGCCGGCACCTATGTCAACCGTCATATCCATCGGGGTACCCTCGTAATGATCCCTCATAGCATCGAAAACCTCTTTGGGGGATATCTTACGGGACGGCTTGACCCAAAGCGGCATACGGTTTCGGGGATTGTGCCCCATCGCGTAGTCGAGGTATTGGTCCATATTCGGGGCGAACATATTGAAGAAGCTCCAAACCCGGGCTTCGCAGGCACGCAGGGCACTGAAGTCCAGCGGAGCGTAAGCGTCACAGAAACTGAACTGATCGTCCGGTCCGGAAAAATACCCTTTTTTGCGGGCGAAATCTATAACGTCTGAAGAATAAAGGCAGTTCTCGGGGTCGTTCAGCGGGAACGACGAAATGCGGGCCTGGTTGGCATGGGCGGAAATATATCCGTCCGGCACCCGGCGGGCCACCCATACGATACCCTGGAAAACGTTGCCGCCCTGCGGGGCTTCTTTATAACCCTTACCGATAAGCTCCATTATCTACACTTCGTTGGCATCAGCGATGGAAAAAGATTCGCCGCTG
Organism: Alistipes sp.; assembly: GCA_021201825.1. Taxonomy (GTDB): domain Bacteria; phylum Bacteroidota; class Bacteroidia; order Bacteroidales; family Rikenellaceae; genus WRDF01. Next base: position 134,760 of record JAJQED010000004.1, on the reverse strand, counting down.
GAAGCATACCCGTATTCGTTCGCAAGATCGGCGATTATTTGAATGGCCTCGCGGGCCGTCTTAGCCCTTTGAAGTGTCGTGTAGATAAGCGTTCCGTAATCCATTATACCCGTTGGGTCCCGCAGCTCCCTTCTTCCGCCGAACGTAGTTTCACCGATAACCAACTGGTGTTCGTTCATATTACCCACGGTCGAATAGGTGACGGCCGCCTGTTTTATGCGCCCGAGGTATCTGCCCGTGTCCCATTCGTAAACCGCTACGGTCTCGCCGTGTTTATGTTTTTTCGGGGGATTGTATTTATAGAGCGCGCCGTACAGCTGGTGCGAATCGGCCGAATAGCTGACCATGATAGAACCGTCGGTAGAAGCGCCTTTGGTGATAATGAAATTGGTACAGGCAAAAGCTCCGGCTGTGCCCGCGACGCCCAATAACAGGGTAGTAAGCAGTCTCTTCATCGTTATGGGAATAAAATTTTAAATAATATCTCCCCCGGCCGTGCGGGGGCATAATTCAGTACGGGAACAAATTTAATAAAAAATATGGCTATTTTTGATTTTCTTTCGACTATGGGTATAGCTGGTAATATTAAAGGCATAAAGGAGCAACTTCCCGCAGGGGTGGAACTTGTTGCCGTATCCAAGACTTATGGAGAGGCAGAGATAATGCAGGCATATGATGCCGGACAGCGTATTTTCGGGGAGAGCCGCCCGCAGGAGCTAAGGGCTAAATACGAAGCACTGCCCCGGGATATCCGCTGGCACATGATCGGCCACCTGCAAACCAACAAGGTGAAATATATAGCGCCTTTCGTGGACCTTATCCATTCTGTGGACAGCTGTAAGCTTTTCGAGGTGATAGATAGCCAGGCCGAGAAGTGCGGGAGGGTAATAGACGTGCTGCTCGAGGTCCGTATCGCCCAGGAAGACACCAAGCACGGTTGGGACGAAGACCATCTGGTATCATGGCTCGACACGGGAGAATTCCGCGAGGCGGCGAACATCCGAATACGGGGGCTGATGGGAATAGCTTCCAATACGGAAGATACGGACCGTATATATAGCGAATTCACTGCCCTGAGCCGTCTGCACGGATGGATGAAAGAGGAGTATTTCGGCCCGGAATTCGATATGCTTTCGATGGGCATGACCTCCGACTACCGGATCGCAATAGAATGCGGTTCGAATATGGTCCGCATAGGAAGTATGATCTTCGGGGAGAGGGATTACTTGAAATAGCTAATATTAAATTAATTAATAGTGATTATATGAACCTGCAAGTCAGTTATATGGGGCTGAAGCTGGCCAACCCGGTTATCGTAGCCAGTTCCCCGTTTACCTCTACCGCCGCAACGGTTAAAAAATGTGCCGAAGCCGGGGCCGGGGCCGTGGTCCTCAAATCCGTGTTCGAGGAGCAAATACGGGGTGAAGCCGGCTTTCTGGAGGTGTTCAACGACTATCCGGAAGCGGCCGATTACCTTAACAATTATCTCGGCCGGGAACGGCTGGACGAGCAGCTATGTATGATCCGGGAAGTCAAACAGTCCGTCGATATACCGGTGATAGCCAGCATCAACTGCCAGTCTCAGGGTTCGTGGGTAGATTATGCCCGCAGCATGGAGGCGGCCGGGGCCGACGCACTGGAACTAAATATCTATGTGATGCCGACCGACGCCGGGGTGCCGTCGCATGAGATCGAAGAGCATTACCTGATGGTACTGCGCGAAGTGGCACAGCAGGTTTCGATACCGGTCTCGGTGAAGCTTAATAACCGGTTTACCAATGTGCTGAATATCTGCCGGGAGATCTATTACCGTGGCGGACGGGGTGTGGTGATGTTCAACCGGATGTTCGAGCCGGACTTCGATATTGAGAATATAGCCCTTGCCCGCCCTGCAGATACGCTCAGCTCCCCGGGGGAACTGCGCAATTCCCTGCGCACCGTCAGTCTGTGTTCACCCGAAGTCCCGCTTTTGGATATTTCGGTCTCTACCGGGGTTTATTCCGGGGCGGATGCCGTCAAATGCCTGTTAGCCGGAGCAAAAGCGGTGCAGGTGTGCAGTGCCATCACCCGGGACGGTTTTGAAGCCATACAGGGCATTAAGGACTTTATGGCCTGCTGGATGGAGCGCCACAACTTCAATAATATAGAGGATTTTCGTGGACTGCTGAGCCGCAAGGATAACGGCAATAATGAACTTTATCAACGGGTGCAATACATGCGGTTTTTCCCGTCCAAGTAATTGCGAATCTTATCTATAGTAATTCATAAAGCGGCCCACTATTGGGCCGCTTTATGAATTTATTATGGAAGTTCCGGCTACTTAATCCGCAACCTGCGGCCCAGTTGCAGTATGGTCGTCCTCTGGATATTGTTCAACCGGCAGATCTGGTCGATGGACACACCGTAACGCTGGGCCAGCTTGCCCAGGATGTCCCCGGAAACGATCGTATGATAGACCGCATCGCCCTCGTCCAGGCTGGCGGATTTCGAGCCGCCGTTGCCGCCCTGGGCGATGTAATTCAGGATGTCTTCGGAACTGATCTCCTCACCGTCCGAATTTACCAGCGAGGCGTATTCTTCGAAGTCGTGGTCCTCCAGCTCATCCGACGCGCGGGAATTGATATTGAAATAGGACCTCTCGAGGGCGAACGTGCGGTACTTGATCTGTCCCTGCTCGAAATCGAAAAGGTGTTCCGGATCGAATGTCTGGTCACAGTAACGGACCTCGAAATGCAGGTGCGGCCCCCGGCTGCGGCCGGTATTCCCGCCGTAACCGATTATTTGACCGGCCTTTACGAACTCGCCCGGTTCTACGTTGGATTTGGACAGGTGGGCGTACCACGTCTCCAGGCCGTTTTCGTGGCGGAGAATAATAAGGTTGCCGTAGCCGCCCGTATTATATTTGGAATAGCGGACCCGTCCGCTGAACGTGGCATAAATCGGCTCCCCTATCTTCAGCGGGATGTCCACCCCGTTATGGTTGCGGCGGCCGCGACGGCCGTACTTGGAGAAAACCTTTCCCGTGATGGGTATATGGAAATCGTCGAGCGAGGCGATAAGGTTGACGTCGATGGTCTGCGGCAGATCGGATATCTGTATATTCCGGTAGGCAAAAACCTCTTCGGTAACCCAATTCTCGCTGTAAACCGGCAGGTCTTTTAGGTCGTCCCCGAATCCGGGCCGGTAATAGCTCCAGGTATTGTTGCTGTATATTATGATCTTGGTGTCGTCGTCCTGCGTAGGCAGGGTGTCGATTGCGATCTTGGGCAGGTTCTCCAGGGCGGGAGCCGCCGGGATCTTCTGCCCGAGAGCGGCATATACGGATATAAGGATCAAAAGAACCGCGACGTAAATTTGTTTCACTGGTAGTAATATTTTAATCGGATAAGGTTAGGTTCGGTCACAAATTTACAAAGTTTTTAAAAAAACTTTCCATTCCCGGCAGTTTCATCGGCAAGAAGCCGTTCGGCCTCTTCGAGGGCCGTGTAGAATTCATCCCCGAACCGCCTTACCAGCGCTTCGCGCAGGGAGCGGTAAACCGGCACTCCGTTTTTCTTCCCGTGTTTCACTGCCGGAGAACATACGTCCCACCGGTGGTAATTCAGGCCGAAACTGCCGTCGGAGAATTTGGCGACCCGTACCGGGTATAAATGGCAGGAGACGGGTTTGCGGAATGTAGTCCTGCCCTCCCGCCATGCCTTTTCGATGGCGCAAAAAGTTATCCCGTTATCGGATACGGCATAGGCACATTCGGCGCCATCGATCAGCGGAGTGGTCAGGTCCCCGTCCTGGTCCACGACATAAAAACCGTGTTTGCCTATGGCGGCAAGGCCCTCGGGTTTGAGGTAATCACGGTATTTTTGGAATTCGTCCCGGAGAACCGCGCACTCCTCCTGTTCGAGGGGCGCCCCGGAATTACCCTCCACGCAACACATTCCCCTGCACCGCCCGATATCGCAGCAGAACCGTTCCGTCAGGATATCGAGGCTCACTATCTTACCGTCTATCTCTATCATTTGCGCTCGAAGTAAGTGTCCCGGATCACTATATCGAACAGCTCGCCGAGCGTATAACCGGCACAGGCGGCCTGCTGGGGCACAATACTGCCCGGGCTCATACCCGGAATGGAATTGATCTCGATAAAGTACGGAATGCCGTCGTCGGTGAGGATAAAGTCGATCCGCACAATTCCCCGGCAGCCGCAGGCTTTGTAAGCGGCCCGGCTCATCCGGTTGAGTTCCGAGAGGATTTCCGGGCCGATTTCGGCCGGGGTTATCTCCTCGGACATTCCGGGAGTGTATTTGGCTTCGTAGTCGAAAAATTCCTTTTTGGGCCTGATCTCCGTAACCGGCAGTATATATTCGTTATCCCGGGTAAGGAGTATCCCGCACCCTATCTCCCTGCCGCCGATAAAACGCTCCGCCATAACGGCCGGGCTTTCCCGGAATGCGGTCTCTATTGCCGGTATAATATCTTCTTTCCGTGTTACCTTTGTAACGCCGAAACTGCTCCCGCTGGCGTTCGGCTTAACGAAGAGCGGCAACCCCAATTTCCCGACAATATCATCCGGGTCGATATGGTCCCCCTGGTGAATCATTACCTGGTCCGCAATATGAAGCCCGGCGGCACCCACAGCCCGTTTGCAGGCCAGTTTGTCGAAAGTTAGGACCGTAGATACCAGATCGCAGGATGAGTACGGGACTCCTATCAATTCGAAATATCCCTGGAGCATACCGTCCTCACCCGGGGTGCCGTGTATCATAATAAGCGCATAGTCGAGCTTTGTTTTGCCGTCCGGCAGCGGCAGGCTAAAATCGTTCTTGTCGACCTCCACGAGGCATCCATCCATGTCGTAAGACCAGTTTGTCCCGGATACGGCTATGGTGAATACATTGTATTTTTCCCGGTCGAGGGAGGCGCCGACCTGTGCCGCGCTTTTAAGGGAAACTTCCCGTTCCGAGGAATTCCCACCGGCGAACAGCGCTATATTTATTTTGCGGGGCATATGAAGTGTCGCTTTAATTAAGGATTGTAAATATCCATGTTCCTGTACTCGAAAATATCCTGCAAGAGTTTTATGTATCCACCTGCTTCCTTGTTAGCAGGCTCGAGTTCGCGGACCTTAAGGAAGTCGTTGAGTGCGGGTCCGTACTCCGCGAATTTATAGTTAAGCCGCCCTCGTTCCATATATTGCCGGGAAATTCCGACTGTGGTTTCCAGTTCCCGGTCCAGTACCTCCAGGCGCCTGGCCGCCGCATCCGGGACCCAGAGCCCCCGGTCATATATATAGCCGATCACTCCCGGAGAGAGTAAATCGCCGAGATAACCGCCCCGCTCGAGGGTTTCCCGTATAGCGGTTGCTGATATTTCGATCACGGGGGCGTTGGTGAGCAGTTTCATGCCCGGGGCCAGCTGTTCGAAATCGCTTCCCTTTCGCGGGTAGACATATATACGGTAATTGTCGAGCAGGTAATTTATTTCCCGCCACCGGTGCATTTCCGGAAGAATGTCGGTGCCTATGAGCAGGGAGAATTTCTTGCCGGGATAGGTTTTCTCTAAATGGCATAGGGTGTCGACCGTATAGGATGGCGTCGGCAGTGTCGTTTCGATATCCGTTACAGAGATGTTCCGGTTTACCGGCTCCTCTTTAAGTGCAATACGGACCATTTCCAGCCGGTCCTGTTCGGGGGCCAGCATTTCGTTTCGTTTAAGCGGGTTGTGCGGCGATACGCTTAGCCACAGCTCATCGCACAATCCCGAACCGGCGACATAGTTGGCCACGGCAATATGTCCTTTATGTACAGGGTTGAACGAACCCGGATAGATGATAATCTCGGCCATATCAAACTTCCAGAAAAGATTCGATAGCTCCGGCAACTTCCGCTACGGCTTTGTCCAGGTCGTCGTTTATCACCGTTAGGTCGAAAGCAGGCGCGTCCATGATCTCGATCCCGGCTTTGGCGACCCGCTTCTCGATAACCTCGGGTGAGTCGGTCCCCCTCTTTACCAGGCGGTGGCGGAGTTCCTCCACCGAGGGAGGCATTATGAAAATCGAAAGGGCCCTCTCCCGGAAAATATCTTTCAACTTTATCCCGCCCTTGACATCCACGTCGAAGATTATAGAATTGCCCGCCTGCCAAATGCGTTCTACTTCCGACAGCAAGGTGCCGTAACGGGTCCCGGCATAAACTTCTTCCCATTCCACGAATTTGCCGGCGGCCACGTCCCGCATAAATTCTTCGCCCGTCACGAAATAATAGTCCACACCGTGTTTCTCGGTGTGCCGGGGCAGGCGGCTGGTAGCGGAAACCGAAAATTCCAGCTTCGGGAACCGTTGCATTATCCGCTTTACGATCGTGGTCTTGCCTGCACCGGAAGGCGCAGAGATTATAACGACCTTGCAGTCGGCCGGATATCGGGCGATATGGGATGCGCTGTCCATAAAAATGTGTTCAGGTGGGTAGCGGGTTCGCGGTTTATAGTATATTCAACAGTTGCTCTTTTATCTTTTCCAGCTCGTCTTTCATGCCGACCACTATCTTCTGTATCTCGGAATGGTTGGCCTTGGAGCCGAGGGTGTTTATCTCACGGCCCATTTCCTGGGCGATGAAACCCAGCTTCTTTCCGGCGTTGTCCTCCCGGTCCGCCACTTCGCGGAAATAGGCGCAGTGGTTGCGCAGCCGTACTTTCTCTTCGGTGACGTCGAATTTCTCGAGGTAATAGATTATCTCCTGCTCCAAACGGTTCTCGTCGCAACTCAATTGGGCTTTTTCGAGGTTTTCCCGGATGCGGGTCTTAACAGCATCGATCCTCTCGGGTTCGTAGGGCTCGACCAGGGCGACGGCAGACTCTATATTCCCTACTCTCTCCAGGATATCGGCGATCAGGATAGCCCCTTCGGATATCCGGAAACTGTCGATGGCCTGCAGGGCAGTCCCGACCGTTTCGAGCAACACGGCTTTTTCGGTATCCTCGAGGGTCTCGGCGTGATTCTCTACAACCTCGGGGAGCCTCAGGATCGCGGAGACTATCTCTCCGCAGTTATCCAACGGGATCCCGTTTTGGATGGCTATCCGGCTGACCTGGCCGTAATAGTCGGCGAAAACCCCCGGGTCGATCCGCACCGGCGCGGCACCGGCGGCAGATTCGCAGTTTATATAAAGGTCTATCTTTCCCCGGGCGAGCGACTGGGAAACCATCGACCTGATTTCATTGTCTGCCGACCGGTAGACGGAGGGGCATTTCACAGAAAAGTCGAACTGCTTGCTGTTAAGTGAACGTACTTCGACCGTGATCTTTTTACTGCCGGTAACGTTTTCGGCCTTACCGTAGCCGGTCATGGATTTTATCATCGTCGTCGCGTTAGGACCGCAGCCGGACCATGCCGGAGCGGTTTGCAAAGTTACTTAAAAAACCATAACGGCAGGTGCCGCAATGCACTGTTATTTATTTAACAAAAAAATCCGGCCGCCGGGATATAATCCGGAAATTTATTGATAGCTTTGTGTTGCTCTAAAAGGCTTTCAAGTATAACAATTAACCTTTTTTAAGATCATGAAGATTCACAATTTCAACGCCGGGCCTTCAATTCTTCCGCGCGAGGCTATCGAGAATTCGGCAAATGCCGTACTGGAACTCGACGGGATCGGTTTGTCGCTTCTCGAAATATCGCACCGCACCAAGGATTTCGAAAAGGTTAACGACGAAGCCAATGCCCTGCTCCGGGAGCTGCTGAACGTTCCCGACACCCATAAGATCATTTTCGTGGGCGGTGGGGCCAGCACGCAGTTTTTCCAGATCCCCTATAACCTGCTTGAAAATAAAGCCGGTTACGTGAATACGGGAGTCTGGGCTAAAAAAGCCATCAAGGAGGCCAAGAATTTCGGAGAGACGTTGGTCCTGGCTTCTTCCGAGGACCGGAATTTCAGTTATATTCCCAAAGGATACGATATCCCGTCCGATCTGGATTACCTGCATATCACTACCAACAATACGATTTACGGTACGGAGTACCATACGGATATCGACAGCCCGGTTACCCTTGTGGCCGATATGAGCTCCGATATCCTCAGCCGCCCGGTAGACGTTTCGAAATACGGGCTGATTTACGGGGGGGCACAGAAGAATATGGGGCCTGCCGGTGTAACGTTCGTTATAGTACGTGAGGATATTCTGGGCAAGGTGTCGCGGCCGCTGCCCTCGATGGTGGACTACCGTAACCAGATCGCTAACGATTCGATGTTCAATACTCCGCCGGTCTTCCCGATATATGTGGTAAGGGAAGTGCTCCGCTGGGTCAAGGCTCAGGGAGGGGTAGCTGAAATGAACCGCAGGGCGCATGAAAAGGCCGATATCCTGTACGGCGAAATAGACCGCAACCCGTTGTTCAAAGGGACGGCCGCCAGCGAGGACCGTTCGCTGATGAATATCTGTTTTGTAATGAACGACGGGTATGAAGAGCTGGCTCCCGAATTCCTCGAATTCGCCAAGTCGCGGGGCATGGTCGGCATCAAGGGGCATCGCCTTGTGGGCGGTTTCCGTGCATCCTGCTATAACGCGCTGCCGAAGGAAAGCGTAGAGGCACTTATAGCTTGTATGCAGGAATTCGAGTCTCTGTACCGTAAATAAGCTCCACCATTTATGTAACGGCCCGGGTGACGTTACCCGGGCTTTACTCTACCGGTAATTATGTCCTTTCCCCTGAAAATACGGTCGACGTTTTGTTTTATGGCCTTGATGCTCACCGGGCATGCCATGGCTGCGGTACCGCCCGTTTATTCGGACGGGCCATATATTCATTATGACGACGACGGTTTAGCTATTATTCGGGTGCTGGACGGGGAGCCGGAAATAGGTCCGCTTTTACCCGACGAACCTTTCGAGGTCACCTCTTCCGACGGCATTCACCGTTTCGAGGTTTCTCTCCGTAAAGTTACCGTCCCCGATTGTTTTTACCCGGAACAAGAAAAGATCACGGTCCTCTCCGATCCTCACGGCAATATGGATGCTTTTGTTTCCATACTGCTTTCAGCGGGGATAATGGATAATGACTATAACTGGCTATACGGAGACGGCCATTTCGTATTGCTCGGCGATATTTTCGACCGGGGCCCGGATGTGCTGCCCATTTTCTGGCTGGTATATAAACTTTCGGCAGATGCGGAACAAGCGGGCGGAATGGTCCATTTCCTTCCGGGTAACCATGAGAGCATGGTCCTGACAGGAGACTTGCGCTATACGTTCCCGAAATATACTTCCCTGGCCGAAAAATTAGGGATCGAATACCAGGAACTTTGGACGCCGGATTGGGTGTTGGGAGAATGGCTCTCCACCCGTAATTTTATTGAACATATCGGCAGGAACGTTTTTACACATGCCGGCCTGAACGTAAAAATATTACCTCCCGAATTATGGCTGGACACCCCCGGATTGAAAAAGTAATGCGTGATTGCCTGTATTACGATATGGAAACCCGGAAAGACTATCCGATAGTTGATCTGCTTTTCGGGATGGAAGGGCCTTTATGGTACAGAGGGATGGTCAGGCCGGGCGAAAATGAGTATTACACACCTATCGATGAAAAGGGGGTAACGGATGTGCTTACGATTTGCGCGGCAGACAGGCTGTTCGTCGGTCACACGATATTCGATGAAATCTGTTCCTTTTTCGACGGGCGGGTCATCGATGTAAATGTTGATAATGCACGTAACCGTCAAGAAAGCAAGTCGAGGGGAGTTGCCGTCGAGAACGGGGAATTATTCCTGTTGTTCGACGATCCGCAGGCCAAACGGTTATGGAATCCCGTTACAGAAACCAACCGTCAAATAAACTGAAAACCATAAAATTATCTTGGTATGAAAATATTGGTAGCTACCGAAAAACCTTTCGCGGCGGAAGCCGTGGACGGGATCGGTAAAATAATCCGGGATGCGGGTCACGAAATGGCCCTGCTGGAAAAATATACGGACAAGGCACAGTTGCTGGAAGCCGTGGCGGACGCTGACGCTATTATCGTGCGCAGCGATAAAGTTACGCAGGATGTGGTGGATGCCGCGCCGAAACTTAAAATAGTCGTCCGCGCCGGGGCGGGTTTCGACAATGTGGACCTTGCCGCCTGTTCAGCCCGCAGGATCGTGGTAATGAATACTCCGGGGCAGAACTCGAATGCAGTGGCCGAGCTGGCTATCGGGATGATGATCTATATGGCCCGCAACTGTTTCTCGCCCGGTACCGGAAGCGAGATCCACGGCAAGACTCTCGGGATACATGCCTACGGTAACGTCGGCAAGCTGGTCGGCCGCTACGGCAAGGCGATGGGAATGGAGGTTTACGCTTACGACCCGTTCATAACGGACAAGGCCGTATTCGAAGCCGACGGGGTCGTCCCGGTCGACTCCGTGGAGGAGCTCTATTCCAAGAGCCGCTACCTTTCACTGCATATTCCCGCTACGGAGCAGACCAAAGGTTCCATCGGTTACGACCTGTTGACCAGTATGCCCAAAGGGGGAACCCTTGTAAATACGGCCCGCAAGGAGGTGATCGACGAGCAGGGGCTGGCCCAAGCCCTTGAAGAGCGGCCCGATTTGAAATACGCTACCGATATTGCCGCCGGTAATCAGGCCGAACTGGAAGAGAAGTTCGGCAAAAGGGTGTTCGGCACTGCAAAGAAAATGGGCGCCGAAACGGCCGAAGCCAATATAAACGCCGGGCTTGCCGCCGCGAACCAGATCGTGGGATTTTTCGCTACGGGATGCACCCGGTTCCAGGTAAATAAATTCTAAACCGCACCGTTATGGTAAAGATCAAGCCTTTCCAGGGGATTTGCCCGCCGGCGAAATATGCCAAAGAAGTAGCTTCCCGTCCTTACGACGTGCTGAATTCGGAGGAAGCCAAAAAGGAGGCCGGAGAAAAGTCGCTACTCCATATAATCAAGCCTGAGATCGATTTCGACCCTATAGCCGACGAACACAGTGAGCAGGTATACCGCAAAGGAGTGGAGAATTTCCAGTTGTGGAAACAACGCGGTTGGCTGGCACAGGACGAAAAGCCGATGTACTATATCTATGCCCAGACCATGGACGGGCGTACGCAGTACGGTCTTGCCGTTTGTTGTCATTACCAGGATTACCTCGACGGGCGTATCAAGAAACACGAGTTGACACGGCCGGACAAGGAGGAGGACCGGATGATCCATGTCCGCAACCAGAAAGCCAATATCGAACCCGTGTTCTTTTCATACCCGGCCCATAAGGATATAGACGCTATCGTAAGCGGTATCGTGAATAATGCGGCGCCGGAGTTCGATTTTATCGCCGAAGACGGGTTCGGGCATACTTTCTGGAAGATTGCCGACGAGGGGATAAACGCCCGTATAACGGAAATTTTCGCCGGCATCCCTGCCCTTTACGTTGCCGACGGCCACCACCGGACAGCCGCAGCCGCCCGTGTAGGCCAGGAATCGGCTACGCAGAACCCGGCTCATACCGGGGAGGAAGAATACTGCTATTTCCTGGCCGTGGTGTTCCCGGACGACCAGCTGCATATTATAGATTACAACCGTGTGGTGAAAGACCTGAACGGTCTTACGAAAGAGCAGTTCCTTGCCGCACTCGGGAAAAACTTCACGGTAGAGAATAAAGGCCCGGGTGCTTTCAAACCGGATAAACTTCATACATTCGGGATGTATCTGGATGGAAACTGGTATGCGCTCGAAGCCAAGGGAGGAACCTATGACGATAACGACCCTATCGGTGTGCTGGACGTAACCATACTGTCGAATCTCGTACTGGACGAAATTCTCGGCATTAAGGACCTGCGCCGGGATAAGCGTATCGATTTTGTAGGTGGTATCCGTGGGCTCAGTGAACTGGAGCGCAGGGTCGACAGCGGCGAGATGGCCGTAGCGTTCGCCCTCTATCCGGTTTCGATGAAACAACTGATCGACATTGCCGATACCGGGAACATAATGCCTCCGAAAACCACATGGTTCGAACCCAAACTGCGTTCGGGGGTAGTTATCCATAGTTTCGAATAGCTCTTCAGTGTAAGTATAACGGAAGCGGGCGGGCCGACCCTGCCCGCCTCATTTTTTGTAACTTTTGGGCATCGTAATATCGGCCCGTCATTTACCAAATAAACAGTATGGGAAACAGTCCCGAAAACAATTTAAAAAGGTGCAGGTGGTGCGGCGACGACCCGTTATATGTGGCTTACCACGATAAAGAATGGGGGCGGCCCGTCGCAGACGACCGGACATTATTCGAATTCCTCATACTCGAGGGTGCCCAGGCGGGCCTTAGCTGGATAACGATCCTGCGTAAACGGGAAGCCTACCGCAAGGCGTTTAAAGGTTTCGTGCCGGAAGAGGTCGCCAAATTCGGGGAAGAAGATATCGAGCGGCTTCTTACCGATCCTGGGATAGTCCGTAACCGTTTGAAAATTAACAGTGCCGTTAAAAATGCCGCGCTGTTTCTCGAAGTTCAAAAACAGTTCGGGTCGTTCCGCGAATATGTCCTCTCGTTTTTCGACGGGGAAGTGCCCGTAGTGAACGATATCCCGGATTGCTGGAGCGGCCCCTGCCGGGATGCCGTGTCGGATGCTATGAGCAAGGATATGAAAAAGAGGGGATTTAAGTTCTGCGGCACCAAGATATGCTACTCCTTTTTACAGGCAACCGGATTTATCGACGACCATGAGAATCATTGCGCTTTGAAAAAGAAGTGAATACTTAAGTGAACTTAAATCAAGGCCCCGCCATACGGCGGGGCCTTTCTACATTCATATAATTCGATAATGTATAAAAAGATTGGTGTCTTTACTGTTTTTTAAGGATATACCTGTCGGCCAGCGGACCGGCGATACGGTTGCCATTTAAGTCGAGTTGAACCAGTCCGTCTCCGGTGCATAGGTATTTGTCAGGCTGCATACCCGCATCGAGAAGGGTGATGAGCCCCGTATTGTGATTCCAATCGAATCGGCCGCTGTAAGCCGAATGGATATCTCCCAGGGATTCGTTACTCACTATATGGCGGGTCTTGAGGGAATAAGTATTGAGGTCTGTCAGGGTAAGGGTAACCTCTATGCCGTCACAATCGGCACAGGGAATAATGCCCCGGTAGGTCCCTGTACAGCCGATCAGGGTGGCCTTTTCAGCGGTACCTTTATCGGTTCGGCCCTGGCCGCATCCTGTAAACAGGAGCGGCAGCAGGATTATGATTCCCAGTTTAAAATATCTCATTTCCCAGGTTCGATTTCAGCATGGACCTAACAAATAGCGTACCGTTAATTGCAGGCATGGACGCAGATGGTACGGTTTGGATATCGTAAAAAAATAATGTTGAATTTGTTAGTTTAAAAGGCAAAAAATGTTATATTTGTAGCAGAAGAACACCGAAAGGTTAACAATTCGTAACCGGAAAGTTCTCTTTTTCCATTAATATCGAACCGAAAAAACATAAACTGTAATATGGCTGCTGTAAAAGGGAGGGTCGTGGTTGACATCGAGAGGTGCAAAGGTTGCGCCGTATGTGTGGCCGCATGTCCTTTCGACGTTCTTGCCATGGCCCGGGAGGTCAACGGCAAGGGATACCATTTTTCGTTTATGGCCCGGCCGGAGAATTGTACGGGGTGTGCCAGTTGTGCCCTGGTCTGTCCGGACAGTTGCATCACGGTCTTCAGGCAGCTTAAAAAACAGGAGGCGTAATGAACGAGTCGGAAATCAGGTTGATGAAAGGCAACGAGGTGATTGCCCATGCAGCGGTAAGAGCCGGGTGCGACGCTTACTTCGGCTACCCTATCACCCCCCAGACCGAGGTGATCGAGACGCTAATGGAGATGGCCCCGTGGGAGACCACCGGCATGGTAGTCCTCCAGGCCGAGAGCGAGATCGCCTCCATAAATATGGTTTACGGGGCTGCGGCCTGCGGTAAAAAAGTGATGACATCCTCTTCCAGCCCGGGCATCAGCCTTATGGGCGAGGGTTTGAGCTATATGGCGGGGGCGGAATTGCCCTGCGTAGTATTGAACGTACAGCGCGGCGGCCCGGGACTGGGCACCATCCAACCGTCCCAGAGCGATTATTTTCAGGCTGTAAAAGCCGGGGGGCACGGCGACTTCAAGATGTTGGTGCTTGCGCCCAATTCGGTGCAGGAGATGTATGACCATGTATTCCTTGCTTTCGAACTCGCTTTCAAATACCGTAATCCCGTGATGATCCTTTCTGACGGGGTGATCGGGCAGATGATGGAAAAAGTGGTGCTGTCGCCCGCCGTGAGCCGGCTGACGGACCAGGAAATAATCGAGCGGTACGGCTCCTGGGCACTGACCGGGAGGAAACACCGGGACCGCAATATAGTGACCAGCGTCCAGTTGGATCCCCATGTTCAGGAGGGCGTCAACAATACCCTGCAGGCAAAATACCGCCGGGCGGAGCGCGAAGAGGTGCGCTACGAGGAAAATAACTGCGAAGACGCGGATTATGTGATCGTGGCCTACGGTTCATCGGCAAGGATATCGTCGAAAGCCGTGGAGATGGCGCGCGAGGAGGGCCATAAGGTCGGTCTGCTGCGGCCCATAACGCTCTATCCTTTCCCGGCGGAACGCATTCACAGGCTCGCAGGCCGTGTCAGGGGTATCCTGACCGTGGAGATGAGTACGGGCCAGATGGTGGAGGATGTGCGCTTAAGCGCCGGATGCCAGGCACCGGTAGAATATTTCGGCAGGTACGGGGGAATGATCCCTACCCCGGACGAGGTTTACGGGGCTTTGAAAAATTTATTAATCGACAAACAGGCGTAATATGGCACAGGAATGTATGGCCGGCGAACAGGTCGTTTACGCTAAAAACAGGCTGGTTACGGACAACGTAATGCACTATTGCCCGGGTTGCAGCCACGGCACTATACATAAGATAATCGGAGAGGTTATTACGGAATTGGGGCTCGAAGACAATTGTATCGGCGTATCCCCGGTAGGATGTTCCGTCCTCGCCTATAATTACCTCGATATCGATTGGGCGGAGTCCGCACATGGCCGCGCCTGTGCGGTCGCAACCGGTATCAAGAGGGTTTATCCGGATAAGATGGTTTTCACGTACCAGGGCGACGGCGACCTTGCCGCCATTGGCACGGGCGAAACGATTCACGCCTGCAACCGTGGAGAGAACATAACGGTAATATATGTCAACAATGCCATTTACGGTATGACCGGAGGGCAGATGTCCCCCACTACCCTGACCGGGATGGTCACGGCGACCTCCCCGAGAGGCCGGGATGTCAATCTTCACGGCTACCCGTACAAAATAGGTGATATGGTCGCCATGTTGGACGGGGTTTGCTACGTGACGCGGCAGGCTGTAAATTCGCCGGCCAACGTCCGCAAAGCTAAAAAAGCTGTGAGGACCGCATTCGAGAATTCGATGAACCGCAAGGGCCTTTCCCTTGTGGAGTTCGTTGCGACCTGCAGCAGCGGGTGGAAACTCTCCCCGGTGGATGCCAATAGGTGGATGGAGGAAAACCTGATCCCGGCCTATCCGCTGGGGGATATCAAGAACGTTTAAAACCAGCCTGCGACTATGAAAGAAGAGATAATCATTGCGGGGTTCGGCGGACAGGGTGTGTTATCCATGGGTAAGATCCTGGCCTATTCCGGCGTTATGCAGGACCTGGAAGTTAGCTGGATGCCGTCATACGGCCCGGAAATGCGCGGGGGTACGGCAAACGTTACCGTGATACTAAGTGACCGGCCGATCAGTTCGCCCATTTCCCACAATTTCGACACGGCCATCCTGCTCAACCAGCAGAGCATGGACAAGTTCGAACCGATGATCAAGCCCGGAGGAGTGCTTATTTACGACACCAACGGTATAATACGTCACCCCGTCCGCATGGATATAGACATATATACCCTGAATGCAACCGAAGAATGCGCCCGGCGCGGCAATACACGCCTGTTCAATACCATGATGTTAGGCGGCTACCTTAAGGTAAGACCCGGCATTACCATGGAAAATACGTTTCTGGGGCTCAAAAAATCCCTGCCCGAACGGGCATGGCGCTCCCTGCCGGACAACGAAGCCGCCATTGTGGCCGGGATGGAACTCATCCGCAAAAGGAATCCATAATATTTAAAGAAATTATTCGAACGCCACGACTGTGGGAGCCGTCGGAAGGAACCTGTCGGACATCACACGTTGCTCCGTGCCGACCTTGAACCATTGGTTCTTCAGGAAGCCGCCTTTGCCGACAGCGGCACCTATCCTTATCTCTATAGCACTGAACGTAAGGCGTTCGTTCTTCAGTCTAAGGCCGACTCCGAACGTCGAGTAGAAACTATTGCGGAAAATATTTGTCTCCGTACCGAGTGTGGCTACGTCGGCCCACCCGAATATCGCCGTACGGAACCCGAGAGGTTTAAAGGGAGTGAAGATAACCGTCTCGGTATTCAACACTGACCGCACGGTGCCGATATTCCACTCGGTTATGGTCCTTGGACCGTTCTCACGGGTGAACTTAATAACTTCATTGTTCCCCTGCCCCCGGTGCCAGCCACGGGTATGGTTGAGCGTAATGAACTGGCGCATATTGCTGCGGCCGACCTGGAACAGGTTGGAGAACCATTTGAACTCTACGTCGATGGCCGTTTGCCATAACTTGCCGGTCCGTCGGTCGACGAACGTTCCGACGTCTACCCCTCCACGGAAGAACCCCAGGTTATGAAAGCCTCCCTTATGGGCGCTGAATCCGATATAATAGCCGTCTTTGAACTCCCCCCACCGGTAGCCTCCGACCAGCTCGGCCCGGTACCCGGCCGCCAGGTACTCCTGGAAGCCGTAGCCGTATATCATATTTGCGGCGTAGAATTTTTCCCGGTAAAGCCCAAGTCCGTAAAGCATCATATTGTAGTTCTGGAATGCGGGATTAAAGTCGGCCGTAGTATGCGGCCGGACCGGATGGGTGGCATAAGAGTAACGGCCGGTAAGGTAGATGCTCGAATTTATCTTTTTGAGGTGGAACGATTTGCCGCCCCAGACATCTGCGGATTTGCGTTTGACCAGATCGGTCGAATCGGCATAGAGCATATAGTAATCGAAACGGTCCCACCCTAAGGCCATACCGAGTTCGTAATCGGTCGGGTTAATGAAATTCTTGTAGAGGGAAGCTTGGAGGACTTCGTCGAAAAAGAATTTACCGGCATATATATCGGCCGTGTAAAAACTCCCCAGAAGGTTGGGGATATTGTATTCGACCCCGTTGCCCTCATATTTTTTTTCTTTGCGGTCGAAGCTGGTGTTGACTCCCAGATGGTTACCGGTTCCCAGGAAGTTGTCGTCATAGAGCTCGAGCATCGACCGGCCCCTGTTCTTGAATATTACTTTGCCGCCGATACTCCACTTATCGCGCGTGTAAATAACAATGTCCACGATAGTAGAATCAAGCTCGTCCGGAACGACATTAAAGTATACTTCGGCCATATAGGGCCTGTAAAGAAGAAGTTGCTTGTTGGTTACGAGCTGTTGCGGGTCCACCGGGTCACCTGAACCGAACAGCAGATCGCGATTTATGACTTTGCGGCGCGTCTGCACATGTGTATTGTTAAGCAGCCGTTTGATCCGGGTATCGGTCTGGTCATAGATATCGTGGCGGTCGAGAATAATGTCCCTTATCGTGCGGCCTTCGTACCGGCGGAGTTGCTCGGTCTCGTCGACTATGCGTCCCGTAGCCGTAGTGTCGCGCTTACGGCGAAAAACACTGCTGTACAGCATCCGCGAGAAGCCGGTCCTCCCTGTCTTTGAGCGCAGGCTGTCATAGAACCGTTCGGTACGTTCGGAGTCCCGCAGGTCCTCCTCCACCAGAACGTTCACAACGTTCGTATCCGACGGCATGGGCCTCTCCCTGACATGCCGGTCATTCTGGGCATTCAGGGTGACGGCGATGAAAATAAATACTGCAAGGGTTATATAAAACTTCAATGCCATGCTCTCCAAAGATACGTTTTTCCCGCAATCGCGATACCGAACGGGCGGCCGAAATATCCGGCCGCCCGTTATATGGTTTGCAAAACACCTGCCGTTTTGCAAGGCCTCACACCAATCCCGAGAATCCCATAAAGGCCATTGCGAGTATCCCGGCCACAACCAAAGCCACCGGAACGCCCCGCATCGCGGCGGGCAGGTCCTCCAGTTCCAGTTTCTCCCGCAGTCCCGCAAACAGAACGATGGCAAGGGTGAATCCTATTGCGTTCGAGATCGAAAAAACAACCGACTCGAGCAGATTATATTCTTTCTGCACCAGCAGTATTGCCACACCCAAAACGGCGCAGTTGGTCGTTATCAGGGGCAGGAACACCCCGAGGGCCTGATACAGCGGCGGGCTGACTTTCTTCAGGATGATCTCCACCATCTGGACCAGCGACGCTATTACAAGGATGAACACGATGGTCTGCATGAACTCTATGTTCAGTGGAACCAGTACGTAATACTGTAAAAGATATGCCGCCAGTGAAGCTATGGCCATCACGAAAGTTACGGCCGCCCCCATTCCCAGCGACGTCCCTACTTTATTCGATACCCCCAGGAACGGGCAAATCCCCAGGAACTGCGCGAGGATAATATTATTGACGAATACGGCCCCTATGATAATTATAAAATATTCCATATCCTATTTACTTTTAGCGGCTACCTTGTTGAAAATCACCAGCAGGTATCCCAGAGCGATGAAAGCTCCGGGAGCCAGCACGAACAGCAATACCCCGTCCCATTGCATGAAACTGTTGACGACGGCTTCGTTCGCGCCCCACTTTTCGAGCAGGCCTCCGATGCCCTTAACGAAGTTATAGCCGAAAACGGACCCGGTACCCAGTATCTCCCGCACAGCCCCGAGAAGCGTAAGGGCCATCGTGAAACCGATCCCGATCCCCATTCCATCGAGGGCCGAATCGACCATATTGTTTTTGGAAGCGAACGCCTCGGCCCGCCCGAGGATTATGCAGTTTACAACGATCAACGGGATGAACACCCCGAGCGCTTCGTAAAGCTCGGTCATATATGCCTCCATGCAGAGTTTGAGGATAGTGACCAGGGAAGCGATTATCACGATATAAGCCGGTATCCTCACCTTGGCCGGTATCAGGTTCTTCACCGACGACACTACGATATTCGACAGTACCAGCACGAACAGCGTCGCAGCTCCCATACCGAAACCCGTCACCGCCAAGGAGGTCGTACCCAGCGTAGGACACATTCCCAGCAGCAGGACGAATACCGGGTTGTCCTTTATTATACCTCTTGTAAATATGGCAAGTTTATTCATCTCTTTCGTTGAGTTCTTTGAATTTTACCATTTCCCTGTAAGCGTTCGCTACGGCGTCCATATAAGCCTGCGAGGTAATGGACGAACCGCTGATGCCGTCCACATCCCCGTTTTCGCTACGGAACGCTATCTTCATCTTCCCGGGGTCGTGTCCCCGGAAACTTACGGCCAGTGGATTGTCATGCTCTTCGATCTCGGCGCCGAAGCCCGGGGTCTCCATCTGTTCAATGACCGCTATATCGTAAACAGTTCCGCCGGGGGAGAAACCTACGAGTAACCTTATCGGGCCTCCATAACCCTCTGTTGTACTTTCTACTGCACTCCCGGCTAAATCTCCGGATGTGGTATATGCAACGAATATTCCGCCGTGAGTCCCGTTGTAAGCCGTAATGGACAGTTCTTCTCCGTTATCTTCTGCGGGCAGGACGGCGGCAACGAAATTAATGGCTTCCGGCCGGGTTTGTTCTTCACCAAGGGCCACTTCCCTGAATGCTATATAAGCCCGCTCCACGGCGTCCGTATAGGCCCGTGAAGAGATAGTGGAAGCGGTTATCACATCGATATCACCCCCGTCCTTAGTAACTTTCATCACCAGGTCAGCAGGGTTCTTGCCCTTAAAACTAAGCAGTACCGGATTGTCGTCATCCTTGATCTTGCTGCCGAGGCCCGGGGTTTCCGCATGCTCGAGCACCTCAATATTATATATATCCCCGTTGGGCAGGAAGCCTACAATAAACCGTATTTCCCCGCTGTAACCCAACCGGGTAACGGTTTCGACTGCGTATCCGGCCGGCAGGGACCCGTTCATCGCCGTGTATACCTTAGCCGGGAGGTTATTTGCCATAACCGTAACCGTATCCACGGACGGGTCGTTATCGAAATCCGGGAGAACATTCCCGAGGGCATCGAGCGTTTTGGCCGCTTTGGACAACTGTATGGCCTCCTCTGTCATACTGTAGACAACGCTGAGGGCACCGGCAGATATGAGGGTTATCGCCGCGAGGGTCAGGACCATATTTTTTAGACTACTCTCCATGATCGTCAGGCTTTAACGGGAACCCCGAAGCGCTTGGGCTTCATATATTTATTGATAATGGGAACTACTGCGTTCATGATCAGGATAGCGAAAGATATGCCTTCCGGATATGACCCCCAGGTACGTATAAGGATCGTAATTACCCCGATCCCGATACCATAGGCCAGCATTCCGCTTTTACTCATTGGGCTTGTGGCATAATCCGTGGCCATATATACCGCTCCCAATATCGCGCCACCGGTCAATATCTGGAACAGCGGGTCGGTATAAACTTCGGGATTCGCCCACCAAAGAAGAGCGCTGAAAACGGCCATCGCCCCGAGAATTGCAACCGGAATATGCCACGTAATGACTTTCCTGAGAAGCAGGTATACGAAGCCGAGCAGCAGGGCCAGTGCCGCGATCTCCCCGAGGGACCCGCCGTGCAATCCGTAGAGCAGGTTATCGTAACCGATCCCGGGCATTACTTCGCTCAAAGGCTGCCCGTTCTTAACAGCTTCCTTGATAAGGGTCAGCGGAGTCGCTCCGGAAACCGCATCGGGAACATCCGGCGCGGGAAACGACGTCATAGCGGCGGGAAACGACAGCAGCAGGAAAACCCTACCCACAAGGGCGGGATTGAACGGGTTGCGGCCGATCCCCCCAAACGTCATTTTGCCGACACCTATGGCGACCAAAGCGCCTACTACCACCATCCATAACGGCAGGCAAACCGGCAGGTTGAACGCCAGCAGGACTCCCGTCACCACTGCCGACAGATCACCGACCGTACTTCGACCGCCCAGCATAAAACGCTGGATAAGGTATTCGAACAGTACGCAGGCGGCGACGCTCACCAGCGTCACTACCAATACTCCTGTGCCGTAAATCACCGTGGAGACCGCAAGGGCCGGGACCAACGCGATGAGTACGTCCCGCATAAGCCTGGACGTACTGTCGCTCCCGTGGATATGCGGAGACGGTGATACTATAAGTTTCTTCTCCATTTATAAAGTCTGTTTTCTCTAACTTTTCCTGGCGCGTATGATCTTCATTATCTCGCCTTTACCAAGCCTTATATAATCTAAAAGAGGAAGATGGGCCGGACAGGTGAACGAGCATGAACCGCATTCGATACAATCGGTCGCATAATACTCTTCCATATCCGGGAACATATTCCTCGAAGCCAGCTTATAAAGCAGGTAAGGCTCTAACCCCATCGGACAAACCTCTACGCATTTGGCGCATTTGATACAGGCTTCCGGCTTCTGCCTGGTGGCTTCCTTGCCATCGAGGACCATGATGCCCGATGTCCCCTTGGTAACCGGGCTGTCGAGATTGGCCATGGCCCGGCCCATCATCGGGCCGCCACCGATAACCTTGCCGGCCGACTCGGGCAAACCACCGCAATATTCGATCAGGGAGCTGACCGGGGTCCCTACCCTCACCATAAGGTTGGCCGGGCTGGAAATTCCTTTGCCTGTGACCGTTACCACTCTCTCGATAAGGGGCTTGCGCTTAACGACCGCCTCATATACCGCAACCGCCGTTCCTACGTTCTGGACAACAACGCCTACGTCCAACGGTAGGCCACCGGGAGGAACCTGGCGCCTCGTTACGGCATCGATCAACTGTTTTTCCCCGCCCTGTGGATATTTTACCTTTAACGGTACTATCTCTATATCGGCATCACCGGAAGCCAGGGCGGTCAAATGGCCTATCGCGTCCGGCTTATTGTTCTCTATACCGACTAATGATTTTTCCGCATCCAGGGCACGGGCCAGCAGACGTATGCCCTCCAAAAGCTCCTCGCCTTTTTCGAGCATGACCCTATGGTCCGCCGTAAGGTAAGGCTCGCATTCCACTCCGTTGATAACCAGGTACTGTGCTTTTTTATTCGGGGGCACGGAGAGTTTAACCTGGGTCGGGAAAGTCGCTCCGCCCATCCCCACTATTCCGGCGGCAGATATCCTTGCTATGATCTCGGCAGGATCGAGTTTTTCCGCCCTGCGGAAAGTCGGGTCCGTGTCTATGCCGTCTTCCCACTGGTTGCCCTCCACCTTGATTGTGATTGCAGGACGACGCATGAACCCGGCATCGGCCACATTGTCTACCGATACTACCGTGCCGCTTACCGGCGAATGGATATTTGCCGAAACGAAACCCGAAGCGGCAGCTATCAACTGGCCTGTTTTGACCTTGTCCCCTTTGGCCACCTGTGCTGTTGCAGGTGCGCCGATATGCTGGGACAAAGGTACTACAACGGTTTCCGGCATAGGAAAGACCTGGATAGCGGCGGATCTGCTTATTTTATTGTCATGGGGATGAACGCCCCCTTTTCTGAATGTCCTTAACATAGCTCTGAAGTTTTAAGCCTGGGTTTCGGCCGGTTTATCGCCGTTCCCGTCAGCCGGGCCGACCGGAATACCCTCGGTGACCGACGTTGCGGCGGGAGCGGTCTGCTCCCTTACTTTAACCGGTATGCCGCCGCCTGCCTTATCCCCACCGGCCGGAGCCTCTTTTTTGGGTGGGAAATTGACTTCGGCAATGGCGCACGTAGGGCATTCGGGAACACATTTGCGGCATAGTTTACACTTATATGGGTCTATGTAAGCCAGGTTGTTCTCCACCGTTATAGCCTCGAACGGGCATATCTTGGCGCATTTGCCGCAAGCGATGCACGAAACCGTGCAAACTTTCCTCGAAACGGCTCCTTTGTCCCTGTTGACGCAACTGACATATACCCGCCTGTTTTTCGGGCCTTTTTTTCGAAGCTCTATGATATTGCGTGGGCAGGCCTTGACGCAAGCTCCGCATGCAGTACATTTTTCCGCATCCACCACCGGGATACCCGTATCGGGATCTACCTCTATCGCATCGAAATTACATACGAAAACACAGTCCCCTTTGCCGAGACACCCGTAGTTGCATCCGGTCTCCCCGCTGTACAGGGAACTCTCGACCGCGCAGGACAACGCACCGTCATACATGCTGACCCGAGGCCTCTTTTCGCAGGTACCCCCGCAACGGACCTCCGCGATCTGCGGCTCCTTTTCCGGAGCCGCCTTGCCCAAGAACGACGCCACACGGTTCATGGTATCCGTACCCCCCACTGGACAATACATCGGTGTTATATCGTCTGCTTTGACCAGGGCATCGGCAAAGCCACGGCAACCGGGGTAACCGCACCCGCCGCAGTTCGCCAAAGGCAGCATCGCCTCCACATCGTCTATACGAGGATCCTCGAACACATGGAACTTCCTGGCCACGAAATATAACACCACCGCCGCAACAATACCCAACAGGCATAGCGTGAGGACGGTATATAAGAGTATGTCAGTCATTGACCTTATCTATTTTAAAGATTATTTCCCTTTCGATACTGTGGCGGAAAAAATACAGACAGATGTAATATACCGCCACCGCCGCCAAAGCGGCAAGCCCCGCAACGGCCTCATCGGAACCGGCCGACGTAAGAATGATCAAAACAGCCATGAGGACTATGAACGGCAGGATGTACGCCAGGAATACGGCTTTAATGCCCATACCCCGTTGTGCGGATACCCTTACCTGTTCCCCGACGCTGAAAAATTCCGGATGTTCCGTAATTGCCGAGACGATCTTTTCGCCGGACTGGCCCGCCACACAAAGGGAAGCCGCTTTGCAGGAAGCGCACTCCGTCTGGGGAGTTACGGCAACGTCGATACGTTTGCCGACAATATCGAAAACCAACCCCGTATGTGTGATTTCGTTCTTCATTCGTAAGGCCAGCGAGTCCGGCGCAAATATACAAATTTCAGCGTAGATGCTATTTCCTAATTATTACCTTTTTGAAGAAAAAGGCGACACTTTTTCAGGTGCCGCCTTAATTTTGTCGAATAATATAAGTCATTCCTCCGTCCGGGACAATACTTCGTGCGGGTAGAGGATATACTTGTTGATAAGCGGCAGGTTGTACCCGGCACCGCAGGGCCGGGCGGAAAGCCTCAGGATGGGGCAGAACTGCCGCCGTTTGAACTCATAAGCCTTGATCCGTTCGGCGACCCACGTTACGGTCGCATCGTCGAACCCGGCATTGACAATGTCGTAAATGCTTTGGTTCTCCTCTACAAGCCGATAAAGGATAGCATCCAGCAGGTCGTATGACGGAAGTGTATCGGTGTCTTTTTGGTTATGCCGCAGCTCGGCGGACGGCTCTTTGGTCATTATGCTTTCGGGGATAATGCGTATACGGCGGTTGATCAGCCGGGCCAGGGAGTAGACCTCGGTCTTGTAGAGGTCCCCCATAATGCTTATTGCCCCTGAGATATCACCGTATAAGGTTCCGTATCCCATCAATGCCTCGCTCTTATTGGAAGTGTTTAACAGCACATATCCGAACTTGTTGGACAGCGCCATAAGCATCGTGCATCGGATCCGGGACTGAATGTTCTCTTCCGTCTTATCGAACTGTGTACCCCCTATCACCGGCTTCATACTGTCCAGGATGGCGTTGTAGGATTCCGTAATGGGAATCACATCATAGGCTACCCCGAGATTCTCGGCCATTTCCACGGCATCGTGCAGCGAATCTTCCGTAGAGAATTGCGAGGGCATCATAAGCACCCGGATGTTCTCAGCCCCCAAGGCATCCACGGCAACCGCCAGTACAACGGCAGAATCGATACCACCCGACAAGCCGAGGCATGCCTTTTTAAGGTCGCTTTTAACGAAAAAGTCATGCAGGCCCATCTTCATGGCCTTGTATATATTCTCTGTATGGTGCTGTACTGGTACGGGAATGCCCGGCGCCGCCTCGGTATCTACAACCTGCATATCCTCTTCGAAACTCTTCAGGAACGCAATACCCTCGCCTTTGCGGAAGATGCACGAAGAACCGTCATAGACTATTTCCGCCTGGCCACCAAGGTGGTTTGCAAAAACAACCGTTTTATTTTTGAGGAACGAGAGGGTCTTGAGATAATCGTAGCGCATCTCGATGTGGCGCCTGAAATAGGGGTTGGAATGGATGCAAACGATTATGTCCGTATTGTCCCCGAACCGCTCCTCGGTCAGTATATCCTCCCCGACAACGACTGCAAGTTTGGTCCCGTTAACCGTTATGAACTCGCACCCGGTGGAACTGTCGAAAAAATTCAACTCGTCGAAAGCCGTAATATTCTTCTTACCGATATATTTGACGATCTTCCGATCCTGGATCAGCACGGCAGCGCTGACCCGCAGGTTTCCGTCCAGGATAGGCAACCCGATAATGACCGCTATACCCTCGCAATGTGAAGCGATCTCTACCAGGGCCACTTCGCACGCCTCGAGGAACTGGGTCTTGTTAGTCAGGTAGTAGCAGTTGGTACCGCTAATGGAATGTTCTGCAAAAACCACCAATTCCGCACCCTGTTCCCTGGCCTGGTAGATGCTTTCGATGATCTTGAACTTGTTGCTCTTTAAAGCCCCAACCGTATAATTTAGCTGGGCTACAGCGACTTTCATCATAGAGTATTGTAGCGGATAAATTATAAAATATAAAGTAACGCAGTTCTTATTGGATTCCCCCTTACACAAAGATAAGTTAATAATTTTTTAAGACGATTTTTGCGGGTTAATTATTTTTTACATACATTTGCACCCGTCAAAATGAGTGTAGGTAATGTTTTGGCGACAAAATTTACGGTTCTCCTTATTTTGACTTATCTACGGTGCCATAGCTCAGTTGGTAGAGCAACGGACTGAAAATCCGTGTGTCCCTAGTTCGATTCTTGGTGGCACCACTAAAAATGAGACAGTTATAGAAATGTATCTGTCTTTTTTTGTGTGCGTGGGGTGGGTTTTAATGGTGGACGATGCAAGTTGTTTAAACCATGAGCGTAACTATCGAAGTCGTTTGTTACAAGTCTAAAGTATTGGCAAACAATGAATCCCCATTAATGCTCCGAATCACAAAAGACCGTAAGCTAAAGTATTCAAGTATCGGAGTTTCCGTTAATCCCGCATTCTGGGATTTCGAGAAGAACAAACCCGTAGAAACTGCCCGAATCGGGTAAATATCGAACGGATTATGGCCGACAAAATCAAAGCGTATCGGTCAAAGATTATCGAATTGCAAGCCGAAAATAAGGATTTCACCGCCACTTCTCTGCATGAGCGACTAATTAACCCTGTCCGTAAAAAGACCGTCGGCGATTTATTTCTCGCTCAAATCAAATCCCTAAAAGAGCAAAAGCGGACAGGATATGCAATGTCGCATTTAGAGGTCTACAATTCACTCAAAAAATTCAACGGGCATCTGGATATTTATTTCTCCGATATTGACACAGCATGGCTAAAACGCTATGAAAATTGGTTGCGGTCGGGTGGCTCTGCCGAGAATACCACAGGCAAAAGATTTCGCACACTTCGAGCAGTTTTCAATTTGGCTATCGAGCAAAACATTGTCAAAGCAGAATACTACCCTTTCAAGGCCTACAAGGTATCTAAATTGAGCCAAGCAACAGCAAAGCGGTCAGTATCGAAAGATGATATTATAAAGATTGTAAACTACGAAACGGAACATAAATACACTCGCCTTGCTATTGATCTGTTTGCTTTCTCCTATTATATGGCAGGGATTAATTTCGTGGATATGGCGCATTTGAGAGGTGCAAACCTCGTGGATAACCGACTTGTCTATCCTCGCCAAAAGACTGGTAAATTGATTCGCCTACCGTTGCAACCTAGAGCAGTAGAAATCATTGAAAGGTACATAAGCCCCTTTTACGATGATGAGGATTATATCTTTCCTATACTTTCTTCATTTCACAAGACGGAGATACAGCAGCGAAACCGCATTCACAAAGTCATTACTAAAGTGAATAAATATCTAAAAGAAGTCGGGAAAGAGTTGGGAATACCGATTGACTTAACTACCTATGTTGCTCGCCACTCTTACGCGACCGTTTTGAAAAGGTCAGGTGTATCGACTTCTATAATATGTGAATCATTAGGCCACAGTTCCGAGAAAGTCACCCAATATTACCTCGACAGCTTTGAAAACTCGCAGATTGACGAGGCGATGAAGAATCTGCTGTAAACTTTGTCATATCAAGATAATACATTAAATTTGATAAATCTTAATAATGATGATATGATTTTCCTTTTAATCCTTATAATAGCAGCTATTGCACTCCTTATCATAGGTAATTATAATGAGCGTAAAAGGGTAAGAAAAGATGAAATAAGAGCAAGAGAAATCACAAAGTCCGCAGTAAAGGAAATACAAAGGAGGCAAGCAGAAGCACAACAATTGGAAAGAGACAAGGCTGAGTATGAAGAATATATTAAATGGGCAAAAGGAGGGTATGGCCGCTTTATGCCATCTTCATTCGAGGACTGGCGTATGTTCAGAAAGTAATGACAAGTGACACAATTCAGCCAAATCTTCTTTTATGTACCCGTTCAAAAATATGTCACTAAACTAAAAGAGGTTGTCCAATTATGCGGACAGCCTCTTTTTTCATATATTTATCGAATTAATAATCTAAAATCCAACTAAATATGAACTATGATAACCACGAACAGGATACGCTAATGGTAGAAGAAAATACCCCATTCGATGCAGATGCACTTCATGATGATTATATGGCTTCACAGGGTAATATGACAAAAATATCTCTCTCGGATTTTAAAAGCACTGAAAATCTGGGAGCATTTAACACGTTAAAAGAGGAAATGGAATGGGGGACTTCCATTGACCCTGAATTTATAATAAATAAAAATTGTCCTTACTATAAATTCTTTTCCGTTTCTGCATCGGAAACCAAGAACCTGCATCTTAACAAAGACATTCTAAATTACATATACAACCATTTTGAAAACTATATTTTAGATACCCATATACCGAGTAATTTTGTGGGTGCAACCAATGCAAAGGAAACGTATCTTTTTCATCTTCTGAAACGTGACAGCCAAAACAGTAAACTAACCCACGACCCCGAAACGGGATATAAGGCAACCTATAATCGTATTACAATCAATTACGGCAAACTCCCCTATACTACCGAAGAACTGGATGCCAAATTAAATTCCTTGCTTTAAATGGCAAACAATCAACCCAAAAAGGCGAACCGTTAAGACCTTAAATATTCAGGCAGAAACAGAAAATTTCAAAGCTTTCTAAGGGACGGCATAAGGTTAGAGGGTAGAATTGGAATGCTGAAAGGAGTTCCTATTTTGCGAACAGGCACTATAGGAGACGATTTTTTCGGTTATCACGAAATACTATTCACACCCGCCATTGAGAAGTTTAT
Organism: Alistipes sp.; assembly: GCA_021201825.1. Taxonomy (GTDB): domain Bacteria; phylum Bacteroidota; class Bacteroidia; order Bacteroidales; family Rikenellaceae; genus WRDF01. The sequence continues at coordinate 106,159 of JAJQED010000004.1, read as the reverse complement.
ATTCTCTTATTTGCTTACGGGCAATACTCAGGACATGCCTAAGTTTGACATTGGAGATAAAGATATTCCCCATTGGGCAGAGGAAGATCATATATATAAGCATATAAAGAGAGAGATTAAGCGAGGCGGAGATAAGTATACACATGAGGAAGAAATACATAACGATATAAAGGGCATCCGTTTCACTGCAAACTATCCGTATGGGAGCATAGACTACGGTTTCTTTCCCTATTCATGGGATGAATTGAATAACTTACTTGAAAGCATAGAGGCATATTCCTCGCCATGCCCAGAGCAGGATATTCCAGTTTTAGATACCCACACACTCCCGACAGAAATTATATATCTAAAAGAGGGGAAACATCTTGATTCTGTATTACCTGAAATTCCAACTAACACAATAATCAATAAGACAATATGCGGTTGTGGGGCCACTTATTTAGAGATAACCAACAAAAACCGCAATTCGATTATAATTGAGACTAATGTGCCTGTTATAATTGGCAAGCAACTAAAACATCCAAATCTAATTGGCGTTTACGGAGAAAAGATAACAGCTAAAGATATAGCCGAGCGAATTTCGGAGCAAACGGGAACCATAAAGATAATGACCACCCCAGACAGCTAGACAAAAGTAAGAAAGGCCTTAGACGCGCTTAGATTCCATTACTTGACTGATTGGTTTCTATTATTCGATGAGTGCGATAAGATAGTATCGGATATTGACTTTCGTCAGAATATCATTCTGCCGATTGATGATTTCTTTCTGTTTAAGAATAAGGCAATGGTTTCGGCTACTCCAATAGTCGTGAATGATTCTCGATTTGAGGAGCAGGGCTTTAAAGTAATAAAGATACAGCCTCTATACGATCATATACAGTTATTGGAACTAAAACACACCAATAATGTAAGTCTAATGTTTAAAAGAACTCTTAAACAATTAGATGAGGATGAGGTTGTTTGTGTGTTCTATAACTCTCCGTCAGGTATTATAGAAATGATTGATGCGCTTAAAATTGGAGAAAAAACACATATATATTGCAGTAGCGACGCGAAAAAGAATATAAAGAAAGACGGGTATAATGTTTTCGACACTATTGCGATTGAAAACGGTAAAGCCGTCTTAAATAAATATAATTTCTTTACGAGCAGATTTTATTCTGCGGTTGATATTGAATTAGATTATAAGCCTACCGTAATGATGATTTCGAGGGTGTATAAAACCATACCTGACAAAACACCATATTCCCTTATAGACCCAGAAACAGAAGCCATACAGATTGCAGGGAGATTCCGAAACGGCATAGATAAAATAATACATATAACCGACACCAATCCACAACTGGAGTATTACGAAAGAGAAGAGTTTGAGCAATATCTAAAAGAACAACATTCAGGACTTCATAAAATGGTTGAACTCTATGAGGCGGCAGATAGTCAAGGAGAGAGCGATATAATAAAAGAGGGTATCGAGAATACCGAATATTGGAAAGAGGGTTATGTAAATCAAAAAAATGGGGATATAAACTATTTCCGATATAACAATGCTTATCTGGATGAACGGTTGAAAATGATTTATAGATACCCATCTACTCTTTATAAATCTTACATTCGTTCTGAGGCTTTTATGGTATATTCCGATTCAGAATATGCTGTTTATACAGAACAGGAAAGAAATTACCTATTAAATAAGAATAATTCTAAAGCCAAGCGAATTACCCTCTTATATGACATTCTCTTAAAGATAGAGGAATTTAGTAACTTATATGATCTCAAATTTTTAGCCGAACTTAAAAAAGAATATTCATTATATATCGAGGCTATGCCTTATCTGAAACTGGCTAAGATAAAAGATTTAGAGTTTAAAGATTCAGCGGTAAAGACCGAATTGAAGAAAGCCAAACGATTAAGCCAACTAAGAAATAAGCCTGTTATTAAGGATGTCTATAAGGCTTTCAATCCGAATACTACATATACCACAGCAGACGTTCAAAAGTATTTGGAGCCAATTCTTAATAAGTATAAGATAAGTTATGATCGTAGGGGAACGGCAGGAGATATTCTCTTGTATTTTTATGGGCATTTTAAGCGAGGAACAGCAGGAGCAGGGAAGTGGGTGCTATTGGGTAAGAAATTTCCAAAAGTGATATAAATTGTAAATATCTCTCTTTATAAAACCTCTCAAAATTACATCACTTTCCCTGCCAATAAAAAATATACTACCTCTGGTTATTAAACTTATAATCATTATGTTTGCATAAACAAACCCAATTTATGAGCCAAGAAGTAAGGACGATTCGATTGAAAGATTTGGTTTTGTGGACAGAAAATCCGCGAGACCCGATAAATCCAAATGCCACAGACCAGCAAATTGTTGATAAAGCAATAAGAGATCATAATGACAAGTGGACTTTAAAGAAGTTAGCTAAAGAGATGGGAGATTATTATGATTTTAGCGAACTCCCAACAGTTGTGTACCACGGAAAAAAACCTGTGGTCTACGATGGTAACAGGCGTATAATTTTGGGTAAAATTCAACATGGATATGTAGATATTGCAGAAGATAGCGATATTGATACTTTGCCCAATATTCCCAAAGAGATTCCATGTAACGTTTGCTCTGAAGATATAGCACTAAAAAATGTTTATCGTAAACATGCAGATTCTGGCTCATGGTCTGCATTAGAAAGAGATATGTTTGTGGATAAATTTATGTCCCAAGGCAAAAGTACTTTTCTACTCTTTGATGAAAATACAGGAGGCATGATAAGTAATAATTCTTTTTTAAATCAAAGGTTTGTTAAAGAGGAGGTGCTTACAGAACACATATTGCACGATTTAGGCTTTGAATTTAAGGATGGTCAACTATATTCTAAATATACTCCTGAACAAGCAACAGAAATATTGACAGATTTAGCGCATAAAATTCAATACAAAGAAATAACCACACGAAAAAATCGCGGAACAGTAAAAAAAGCTTTAGAACCAACAACAATAAGTATCATCGAGGATAATTATAAAAATAAATTCGTTCCTATTGATTTAAAATCGGTTCCAGAAAAGACATTTCAGCCAGAGGTAAAAAAAAGGAAAACTAAACGAGTAAGCGGGAACAAACTTACTATATTTGGTGGCCCGTTATATTTAGTGGCAGGAGAAGTTAGTAATTTATATAGAGATATTCTCGATTTAAATTCGTATTACGAAGCGAACAAAAAAACTCTATCCAATTCATTCCCTTGTTTGATCAGGATGTCTATGAGGTTATTCTGTGAAACCGCGGCACAAGAGAGGACAGGAGGAGATATGGATAAATATATAAAGGCCAATTTTAAGAAAGCTAAAGCTACGTTAAAAGAAAATCAGGATGCTAAAACTTATTTGAGTTCTCATAATGTTGCAGAATCGTCTTTATTGCAACACTTGCACATTGGAGCACATAATTATACAGCATCAAAAAATTATGACCAGACAATTGCAATATCAATAATATTAGGAGCAATGGTCCAAATTACACACGGTAAAAATTGATATGAAACATTATTCTCCATTAAGATATCCTGGAGGGAAAAATTGCATTTTCCCTTTTGTTTCCAGATTCTTTTATGAGAACAATTTAGTGGGGATAAACTATGCCGAACCTTATGCGGGAGGAGCAGGTCTTGCACTAAGATTACTTTTTGAGGAATATGTCAATCAAATCTATATAAATGACTTCGATCCATCAATATATGCTTTCTGGAATACTGTATTAAATGACGTGGACAGATTGTGTGATTGGATTACTAATGTAGAAATATCTATTGAAAATTGGCAAAAGTACAAAGCAATCCAAATGGATATAAATGCTGTTGGAACTTTTGAATTGGCCAAATCCACATTCTTTTTGAATAGAACGAACATTTCAGGCGTTATAAAAGGAGGGGTTATTGGAGGGCAGAAACAATTAGGAAAATATAAAATAGATGCTCGATTTAACAAAGAGGAGTTAATACGGAAAATTCGAAAAATCCATGCTTTTCGAGATAGAATTATCATCTCCAATGAGGATGGAGTTAATTTCGTAAATAAAATTGATCGGAAACGAAAGGACATATTCATTTATCTCGACCCTCCTTATTATAGGAAAGGTGCTGATCTATATATGAATTTCTACCGAGACAAAGATCATCAAGAATTATCAAAATACGTTAAAAAACTAAGCAAAAAGTGGATGATATCTTATGACAATCATGAGTTTATCCTCGATTTATATTCAGATGAAAATAAATTACTTTATAAACTTTCCCAGTGCGCTTCCAATCGTGTAGGAGATGAAGTTTTAGTATTTTCAGAAAATCTCAATTTCCAAGAATCTTTATCTGCTTTAGCTTCCCCTACCGTTATTTAACCTAATACTTAACTACGCACAAACGGGTATTAGCCTAACTCTAATTTTCGGGTTTGACACAAGAGTTATCTGGATCATTATACTCATACAAATTAAGGTATATAAGTATTTCCTACCCCCTCGCCATTTACTGGGGGGATTTTTTATTTCGCCTATCACAGTTTATACTATGACGTATAATTTGTTCAGAAAATACAAACTAAAGACAGATAAAAATATCTGAGGATTATAAATCAAAGTCTCATTTCTTAAAAACTAAAGCCTTTCCAAATCGGAGAGGCTTTTCGCTTTTATTAACCACAACAAAGATGTCTTATGAAAAAGGAAAGTGAATTGGTTGAGAACTATGTTTTGCACAATCAAAGTTCAGTCGTTTCTGAACTCTTAAAATCGGGTTCATCCCTGACGAATCGCTGTATGGCCAGTGGTTTGAAGTTATGGAGTGGTGGCTCGTCACACCCTATCTTGCCCGACTACTTAAAGATAAATGCGAAGTTATCATCGAGAATTGCGGTTGCTTTTGGTGGGGACGGCAGTCCACAGGACAGGCTATATATCTGGACGAGGTAATGTCGCTTATCGTCCGTTCTTTTGAGTGACATAATTTCACGAGGTGTATATAGAATGAGATATTGAGAAATTGTGTCACTCTAAATTCAATTAAGACAATACCCCAAAATTGCTATTAACATACTAAATATGAAATAGATTAATTTTGGAAAGATAGCACTACTTTTGCTTTAGCAACAGCCTAAAGGAGAGGAACACTCGTATATTATTCCTATATTTGCCATGTGTCGAAAGGCACAGACATTTTGGAAGAACACGAAAGTGTGAAGCTAATTCTCGTTGATAGAATCTGACAATTCCTAAAACGGTAAGAGAAGAAGCGACCTCTCTCACGTCATATCTTTGGCGTGGGCTGTTGCTATTTTATTACCAAGGGCTTTGTCAGAGCCTTATCAACTAAAGTAGCTTTCAGTCCCACGCTTTCTTTTTGGTAACTGCCGTATAGGGACTGAACGGCAAACAAAATCAATAACTAAATGAAAAAGTATTTAATTGTATTGCTATTAGCAATATTAGCCGTATCGTGTAATAAAGATGATAGCGATAATCAGGAGGAAGAAAAAGACCTCGTAATGGAAAATTTATATGCCATTTTAGGCGTGTATGATGCAACTATATGGGAAGCAGTAAATAAAGAGATTATTGAGGGTGTTGAGACTACGATAACTCTGACAAACGATGATGATTTTTTAATCCTTTCATGGTTAGGCAATACATTTCAAATACCCATTACGGATTTGATTTACAAACACAGTTATACGTTTAAGGATTACGGAATAGTAGCAGAAAGTGAATATGTAGAATTTGAAATTGGCATCTATCGGCAAGTGTCAACAAAGATCGGGCACATGTTTATATACGAAGATAAAATAGATAAATATTACGGTAGATACTGGAGTGTTAATAATACCACGGCTTATAGACCACAAGATGAATAAATTCAATCACTTACTAACCTCGCTCCGAAATGGGCGGGGTTTCTTTTTTCTTTTATTAATTAAGACAGTATATTATCTTAAAAGTAAAGGGGGCCGAGAATTTATGGCGCGATTTTTTGAGTGGCGATTTTAACCCATTCACATAATTATCAAATAGATAACCTAATATTAATCATTCAACTTGTTTAAACCACCGTTTAAACCACCCCATACCAAATCAACTTTAAAAGCACCCACAGATACCCACAGGTGCCATAGCTCAGTTGGTAGAGCAACGGACTGAAAATCCGTGTGTCCCTAGTTCGATTCTTGGTGGCACCACTTTTACAGATGATAAATTAAGCATCTTAACGCAAAAGTCCCTGAATTTCAAGCAAATTCAGGGATTTTTCTTTTTACCCCACCCGTGAAATAATGCATTTTTAAGCATTAAAAGAATGCAAATTCGGTTGCTTTTTTTTGAGGCCCAAAAAAAGCAACCTTTTACGAGGGTTTTGCTCTGAAATGCAGTGCTTTACAAACGCTTCGAATAGTGCCGTAAATGTATCTTTAACCTCTAAAATTAACGGTATGAATCGACATGATTTTAATGTGCTGTTTTTGATTATTAAAGCAAGATTACTGAAAAACGGAGAAGCACCCATTGTAATCAGGCTAACTTTGGGTGGTATACGAGCAGAAGCTAAAATCAAAAGAAGTATCCCGGAAAAACTCTGGGACCCACGATTACAGCAATCCAAAGGGAAAGACAAACAAAGTAAAGAGCTTAATGATTACCTAAATGACCTTAGGCTTCGTGCTCTCACGATACAAAAGGAATATCAGCTAAGTGGCTCTCACTACTCTGCCCGCTTGATACTCGAATCTCTTTTTAATCTTACAGAACAAAGGCTATTCATTGCAACTTTCAAAGCTGAAATAGAAAAGATGGAGCAGCTAATCGGACAGGATTATGTTAAGATAACAGTTTGCAGATACAGAAATACTTGTAAGTATTTACAGGAAGTAATACTCAAGTATTACAAGAAAGATGATATATCATTCAATGAAATAAATGGAGAACTGGTCAGGCATTTCGAACTATTCCTGAAAACTAAACGTAAGTGCGCCCAAAACACCGTTGTCAGGTATATGAAATGCTTCAAGAAGATAATCAATCTTGCACTCGCAAATGACTGGATGCGCAAAGATCCTTTTGTCGGAATTAAATTTAAGCAGAATGAAGTTATAAAGGAAGTTTTAACGATAGATGAAATAAACAGAGTTATCAATAAAGATTTGAAACTCGAACGGCTTGAATATGTAAGGGATGTCTTCATTTTCTGCTGCTTTACTGGCTTAGCTTACACTGATGTCGATAACCTCCGTGCCCACCATATTACTAAGGACGGACAAGGCGATCTTTGGATTAGGAAGACCCGAGATAAAACCAAAAATATGTGTGACATTCCACTGCTTCCGATTCCGCAAAGAATACTTGAGAAATACCGTAACCACCCTAAAATATGCGGAACCGATAAACTTCTGCCTGTTACGAGTAATCAAAAGATGAATTCTTATCTAAAAGAGATAGCTGATTTCTGTGAGATAAATAAGAAGCTGACCACTCATACTGCCAGACATACCTACGCGACTGTTGTGTGTCTGAATAACGGCGTTTCGGTGGAAAATGTTGCACGAATGTTGGGGCACTCCGATATTAGGATGACGCAGCATTACGCTAAAGTCATGGATAATGGGATCAAACGGGACATGGATAGTCTTAAAAAACTCTTTGCCTAATATCTTACACATATTCTATCTAAGATGATTTTTATATAAGTCGGGCCTTCGGGTCCGACTTATTAATGAATAGATATGAACAGATAGGAAGTTCCTTTCTGTCATCCATTTAAAATCGTTTATTTGCAGCGTAAATTTAATTTATCAGAAATGGGATATGTTCTTATCGATGAGAAAGTTTTAGATGATATATGCATTAGGGTTGTACGACTTTCACATGGTTGCCAAAAATTGGCAGAGAGAATCAATTTGGATCCGGATAGTTGGCTCGATACTAAAACAATATGCCGGATAATTAATGTCTCACCGAGAACTCTTCAAAATTATCGGGAGTTAGGCGTAATACCTTTCTCAAATATAAACGGTAAGATATTATATAAAGTAAAAGACGTTAAAGCTCGGCTTGATAAATTGACCGTAAAACGAAATAGTAATGGATGATTTTATAGGGAAGTTCTCCCCTATCTATATGGATATAATCGAGAGGATCGAAAAGGCAGAAGCTTCGTTGCTAAATATTGAATCTAATTTGCCACACCATATAGCAGGAGAGATATATTTAACAGCGGAACAGGTTATGAATCGCTATCATATAAGCCCGAGAGCTTTACAGAACTACCGCGATAACAACGTACTGCCCTATACGATTCTTGTCGGTAAGATATTGTATCCATTGTCTTTGATTGAAAATGTTCTTGAAAAAAACTACCACGGACCACGTTGATAGCTATCTGGTAAAAGTTAAAACCCATAGGAATTACTCAACCTAATTAAATCAATCTTTATAATAAATGGTAGAACACAGTTATCTTGAAGGGGATTGTTTGGAAATTCTCAAAACATTCGAAAAAGATACATACAAACTGATTATGACTTCTCCGCCTTACAATATCGGTAAGGAATATGAGTTAAAAGAGTCGATTGAACATTATTTGGAAACTCAAGAAGAAGTTATAGACGAATTAATACGGGTGCTTCATCCACAAGAGAGTATTTGTTGGCAAGTTGGAAATTTCGTGGATGACAGCGAGGTTTTTCCGTTAGATATAATATTTTATAATATATTCAAAAAAAGAGGATTACGACTACGTAACAGGATAATATGGCAGTTTGGCCACGGTCTCCATTCTTCGAAAAAATTTTCTGGTCGTTATGAAACTATTTTGTGGTTCACGAAGAATGATGATTATACATTTAATCTGGATTCTGTAAGGATACCATCAAAGTATCCTGGGAAAAAACATTTCAAAGGACCTCATAAAGGCAAATATTCCGGCAACCCGAAGGGTAAAAACCCCTCTGATATTTGGAATATATTACTGCATGATTGGGAAAAAGAGATTTGGGATATACCTAATGTTAAAGCAAATCACATAGAAAAGACGGAGCACCCTTGCCAGTATCCCATTGAACTGGTTGAAAGATGTGTATTAGCCCTAACTGATAAATTTGATTGGGTTTTGGATCCATATGCTGGTGTGGGTTCAACAATGTTAGCCAGTTTAAAAAATGATAGAAGAGTCACGGGAATTGAGAAAATAGAAAAGTACCGGCAGATTGGTTTGGATAGACTTTCTAAACTGGAACAAAATGAATTAAAATTTAGAGAGATAGGGACACCTGTTTACGATCATACAAAATCAAAGTTATCTGAAATGCCACAAGATTTTTTCAGTGATAAACACAAATAGAGCAACTCTTTAAGAATTCCGCCTAATTTTTTTAGTTTCCATTCGATTCTGGTTTGTAATATTTAAAACAGCATCTTAGTTTATCAAAAACTATATCGGTGAGTGCCTGAAATTCCATCAAGTCCATTTCTTCCAAAACATCCGAATTCACGAACTGAAACTCTGAACTCTCTGAACAGAATTTTACAGTTAGTTCTTTGATGGCCATCGATTCCTCGTGTTTGGCATAAGTCAATGCACAAACTTCGTCTTTCGAGAATTTGCCCGGAAAATGTATTTCCATCTCCTGTCTGCATTGCCGCAAATATTCATTACGGTCTTCATCAGATAGTTTGAATATATCTAAGGGATCGTATACCGGTTCGAGTTTAACGGTTGCACCAAACTCTTTTCTCAGCTCAATTTCCCCGTGATTCATCCAACAGTTTTTTGCCAGTACAGTTGTTTGGTACTGCCGCACGATTGGCTCTATAAGTTTGCGAAATCGTATCGCTTCGATTGCCTTGCGATGCAGAGCCACCAATTCATTTGTGGGTTCGAAGTCTCCGATTTGCTTTATTCTCCCCATAAATTTAAATTTAAGGGCTGCACGAACAGTGCAGCCCGTTATTTTATTCACTATTCTTTTGTAGGCATAGATTCGAGTATAGCCTTACCCATGTCAATATATAGTGGTTTGAGGCTTGCCTGCCATGCCTGATTTGATGGCGACCACCGATACCCGGATGATTTGAGTTGTTTGCGGATCTCCTCATCCGGTTTAAATCCGAAGAAAATTCTAAACCGGTCATCTTTTGGGTCCTCGCACACTTTATATCCGTTGATCTGATACTCCTTGTATTCCCTTTGCCCGAGTGACATAACCTCTTCAAGCCGTTTACGGGTTGTTTGAATATTAGCGTTGTTGTTCGCGAGTTCAAAACTGGCATATCCAATACTTCCGCAAGAATCACCCTCCAGCATTGACTCTGCTTCTGGCCGTGAAATTTTCAGCGCCGCAACTTTTTCGATCTTCTCTTCACGGGATAGTTTCCTGTTTTTAAATATCTTATTTGCCGCTTTCATGTGCTCTTGTAATGTTTCCAGGTTGGCAAGTTTTTCTTTAAGCTTATTCACTGCATCTGGATCATCATTGTAAATTGCCTTATTGTTTTCCGCGGCATGAGCCTTCCTTTCGTAATAATCAGCCTTACCTGCCTCTTCGACAGATATGTCCATTGCATTATGACTGCGTTTTAGGGCCGCCCTGTGCCTCTTTTCCGAATGATGGCCCACGAGTATTGGTTGGCCCATCGGAATCCCCGATACCGCTTTATTGGACTGTTCATAAGCTGCATTTGATTTGTCTTTTGCTTTGTAAGCAAGGTTGCGGAACCTTTCCGCCCTGTTTTTTCTCGATTCGTATGACATAATTTTGAAGTTTAATTAAAATGAAAAAGCACCCGTTATCGGGTGCCCGTGAACTAAATAACCTATCCTCTTGAATAATCTCTTCTATAATGATCTTGTATGGCTTAATATTTTACTTTCGTCGGCAGCAGGGATAAAATCACCCCGTTCTGCTTTTGCCAAGAAGTAGGCTATACTACGTTTTTGCCTGAAAAACATAAGCGGTAATTCAAGTTGCTTTGTCTTTCCCGGTGAGATATAATGTGAATACCTACGTTCCATTTCCAGCCACCAGTTCGCCATATGCGGTTTTTCATGGCAAAGAGTTATAAGTTTACGTTCTGACTTTTCGAAACATAGATCGCAGTTTCCTTGATAACTCTTAAGATTAAGGGTGAAAGGTTGAACACTCCAGAAAATATTTACATCCTGCCTGATTGTCGGGAAGTCATGCACCATCGGATAGAGGTAGAGAAGTTCATCACGTTTCGAACTTATCCTTTGGGCTTCATCGGCTCTTATTCCGATAGCTGTGTAGAACTTCTTCCAGCCGAGTGTATATTTCGCATAGGATCGTATCGCATTTACCTTTAACTCTCGTGTACATTGTTTGCACCTGATATTAGGCAGTCCGTACTTGCGAATCATCTGCTCGAAAGGTTCCCCGTTACGATAAGCCGTATCATAGTTGACTATTTTGTGGCGGGTGCCTTTGCCGGCTTGCGGATTTATGACTGCTTCGACCCATGCCGTATTGAATCCGAAATAGTTATCGCAGTCTGAAATAAATTGTAATGTCTCTTCCCTTTCTTTTCCGGTATTAGCGAACACGACGGCTATTTCCCATTCATCACGGCTCGTAATTTCCAAGAGGCGCTTTGTCATATATGCCGACGATAGACCTCCTGAAAACGATATAACAAGTTTTTTACGCTTCATCGCTATATATCCCCCGGCCAACATTCCGATGGAAACTTACGCATAGCGCTCTCACGTTTTACTGCAAGCGGAAGCGCACCGAAATCCTCGTCAGGGCCATATAACTCGGCGAAGATTTTAACAGTGTAAGCATCAACACCGTTTTCTGCTGCGAGATGATTTATATAGTCATTCCGGGTTTCGTAGTAATTGTCCCCCGGGATGTGCGGCAGTGTGACGGCAGGTATTCCCTCTTGGTCCATTAGTCGTTCCAAAGTCGTCAGGTATATGCTGTCAAATAGTTGTTGCGGCTCACTTTTCATCACAGGCCGTGGAAATAAGTGTCGGTAAATAGCGTCGATCCTTACTATTCCCTTTTCACTTCTGTACTGTTTGCACAGTTCGATCATCGCAAGCTCCTCTGCGATTGTCTCGATTGCAAGTTTCTGTCTTTTCATATTGAAATATTATTAAATGAAAACAGCAGCCATAAATGGCCGCTGTATCCGATTATTTTTTACTTTTTGTGTTTTAGGTATTTCTGGCTTAATTAACGTAGTTCATAATCTTCGACAATGAATTCATCTTCGTAAACTTCGGTTTGGTTGCCGCTTCCGTTTATTTCTACCAGCCATTTATCTCCGACTTTTTCAATAAGTGTTATATTGGTATAGCCGTTTTCGGCTCGTTTTAATACAGCCTGTTTGTTTTCGTGATCACACATAACATTAAGATTTAATAATGAGATATTTAACTTCGATTTTTTCATCCAGGTTTATATTGATATGGCCGTTTTAGAGCTGTTTTACACCGGCTTTTTGGTTTCGTGATCATACATGACATTAAGTTTTTATAACGAGCTTTTAACTTCGATTTTTTCATTCAGGTTTATATTAATATGGCCATTTTAGAGCTGTTTTACACCGGCTGTTTGGTTTCGTGATCACACATGACATTAAGTTTTTATAATGAGCTATTTAACTTCGATTTTTTCATTCAGGTTTATATTGATATGGCCGTTTTAGAGCTTTTTAACATTGCTGTTTGGTTTCGTGATCACACTTAACATTAAGTTTTTATATTTTGAGCTAAAGAAAGATTATACCGTATATTACTACTGTTTTGAGAACAAAGAAGGCCACTTTTGTAAGTGACCTTAGAAAGATGTAAAGCACATTGCTAAAGAACCATAATAGAACAAGGTTCGTAATTATGTTTTCTCTTGAGATCACCGCCACTAAAATGGCGACGAACATAATTTTTAAAAACCGTCTCATAAGCTTCAGGTATCAATTACTATAATTCCAAAAAAAATAATTATGATTTAACTCTTTATCATTTTATTCTGCGGTAACGCTAAAATGAGTCCCAGGAACACTTGGCAAGGCTTGCCAGATAAAAAAAGTTCTGCTATATAAGCAGAACTTTTTTATTGGCACCGGACAGGGAAAGCCTTGCCTGTGGTCCGGACTCATTATTATTGTGAACGCGGATGAATTGATACGCCTTTCTAAAAAGATACTATTTATCTTTAATACATCGTACCGGTGCTGTATTTGCCCTCCATATGTTAGATGAAATCTGATTCGAGCAACCGAGGTAATCCATGAAACCCATCGAAATGGTATAATTATAATTTGTGGAACCAAACCAAAAATATGCATGTTCTCCCACATTGTTCCATGTTTGTTCATAAGTGTCGTACAAACCCCCGAATGGGATTTCAAGGGTTTGACCACCGTGTGAGAATTTTACGGAGTTAGCAGTATAAGATCTGTTTGCCGCCAGAAAGAATGATTCCCAATAACTCTGAACATGCATAATTTTCCACCCGACCGGACAAGGGTCAAACAAAGTTTTAATTACTTCGGAGGAAACCGTTGCACCCTCCCTTAAACCCCATAACCGGTAATCCTGTGGTTCAAGCCAATCATGCGTACTACCGCTGCCATTGCCATTTAGGATCCTCATGGGCATTTCAAATGATTTAGATAACACAACAGTGCCAATAGTTTGCGTCCAGTAGTGATTATCAAGGTTTACTGTTGTAGCTGCATTATTGGGACCCATAAAAGGGTCCTTGCGTCCCCATTGGTAGTACAACCCATAACTTTCGGGAGCTTTCAGAGACAACGCACCAAGATTGCGATCCATTATCTGATGTCCGTCCGTCAGATGAACAGAAGTCAATTCACCATCGATAGACCATATATGCCAACTCCATACGATTTCATCATTACCGTTGAACGCAGCAATTACGGCATTTCCTATAAGGTCACCTGTGGTGAACGTTATATCCTTTCCATCAGAAAACACCTCGCTGATTACCTCCCCTCGGGTATTTCCTGTTTCCCAAAGCACTTCGGCATATTTAAAATCGTTGGCAGGGTTTACGTCGATACCGTTAGTTACCCCATTACCTTTAATCAGACCGTTAAATCGATATGAATGGTTACGTTTGGAAGTAACATAGGAATTTGAAGTAGTTGCGATTGATAGATTTAAAGGTTCCTGGAAAACGGCTTGAATTTCGATATTATCTTCAATGGTTAATTGTATTGTATTTCCATTCACCGGATTGTATTTCTCGTCAGTAATCCATTTCTCGAAATTCTGTCCCTTTGTTATTGGAGTTAGTCTAACAACGGAGTGACGAGGTAATGTATAACCATGCTCATGTCTTATTACTTCAACTTCGGATTCCACAGCAACCCTGTCCGGGTCTGTGTTAATATCAACGAAACCAGTATGGAAATCGGCATAATATTTCTCGGCCGGTTTAGTGGCAAGATAATTATAAGTATTATCGCTGGTTATGGATGTTAGCCGTAGCGGTTCGGTATAAAGCCCCTTTAAAATAGAATACCCGTCGGTCTCAAAATTCAACAGGATGTTGCCGGGGCAAAGTATCAGGTCTTTAGAACCCGATTGTTTTTTTACATATCCTTTATCAATAGAAACTATAACGTTCTCCTTTTCAGCCAACCCGGAATACTCGATTTCAAGTAGATTCATGCATAGATAATCTTGTTCAAATGACCATTTATAGCCATAATTATCTGTGACATATATAGTGTAGGACAACATAGTGTTATCTACAACGACAGAGTGAGGGTTGAACCCGATAATGTACTCATTCGAAATCGGTACCGGGTCCGTTGTAACGGCAGCACCGTTCAGTGTAATGCCAGAAGGTATATTGCCGTAAAATTCCAATTCATATGAATGATTGTAGATCGCGTTTCTTCCCTCAATATCTATTCTTCCGTTTATCGAATCCCCGGCCGCAATATACCCGGGTAATAGTGTGCCTGACTCCACGATGTGTATAGCATAATCGTAAATCCTGGTATCGATTTCATCAGGACCTTTAATATCTATCAGGTAGGTATAGGTCGTATTCCTATGAATGTTAAAATCAGTAGTGTTATTGCCTCCCAGGAACACAAAGTAATCGATCATCCGATTATCGGCGGTCGCTCTTATATGTAAATAGCTTGCGTTGTCAGGAGCATTTTCAGGGGATTTGTCCCGATGGTTAAGTATATTTGTGTTTATGCCGGCCAGATTCTCGAACAGGTAGAAAATACCGTTAGCAGATTGACCCGATAACCGAGTTGGTTTTCCATCCGAAAATACAGGATTACTTTGTACTGCAAATGGATTAAATGAGTTTGGTACGCTGCATAAAGATACCGACTCTAATTCAATACCCTCGCTTGACACCTGCACGTTCCAGTTTAATCTTGCAGCTGTTCGGGACGTTAATATCTCTGGTATTATATACACGGCCGATTGGTCCGGTATATTAATTACACTGTGATGGGTGGTCGGTATCTGGAACTCTAACAATTCATCCGTTAACTCAAAATCTTTCAGTTCATGTTCTTTCATTCCACTTAACCGCGTTTCAACACCGGTAATAACATAGAGGTTATACCTGCCCGGAACTACGGAAATAGAAATATCTCCGGTTACAGAACTTATACAATAGTTTACAACATTGTCTATTCCGAACAACATAATTTGGATGTCGGACTCCACTGTGTTACGGCTTTGCACTACACTTGCGGATGCACTCACTTTAAATTTGACAGGTGTAAGGTTTTCACTTGTATCATGAACCTTCACTTTCTGACAGCCTGCCAATATTAATACGACAGTAAATAAAATTAATGTTTTCATTCAGGGCTAAGTTTTTATATTACCCAGCGAAAATATCTCCTCCTGGATCCGATTTTTAGGACAATTGCAATCGTTCCTATCTATTCGGTGCTATTCCGTCGTTGCTATTTATTTATATCTTTGCCATAGAGGTAAGCAATAGTGTTTACCATAACAAAATGGTTTTCCCTCGAACAGTGAAGCCGGGCAGAAATGCCCGGCTTCGACTATAAACCGTGGAGGACGTATTAATTCCCGATTTGTGGTATATCGGGATGGTGGCCATCCCAATCTTCTGGATCCGCATCTGTATTTAACGCTGGACGCTCGATAACCTTATACTCTGTATTCTCATACAAACTACAACCGGTAAATAGTAATCCTCCAATTAGCGCGATAATGTATATAATAACTATTGGTCTTTTCATATTTATTAAGTTTTAAAGGTGTGACTACAATGTAATGCCCCTATTCTTGTTAGTATCAAGTTCATTATGAAACCTGCTTTCGTTAATAAGTAATTGGTCCACCTCTTGTTTAATTACTGGCGAAAGACCATCAATTGTAGAAGTATAACCGATATTTGAATTATGCTTTACCGAGTCGACAATTACTTGCGGGTAAGGTATTTTTTCAAGTACCAAAGACGGGATGGGTACATTAGATGATAAAATGTTTCTACACATTTTTTCATTCTTCAGATGTGCGGGAACATATAGGAGAACAATAGGGTCTTTTTTCACGGCAGAGCTCCATTCTTTTTCATCGATACGCATATTGGGATGCATAAACTTTATGACTGACCGTGGTGAATTACTATTACAGAAAGCTGTGTGTATTTGCTTTTCCGTGAACAAGCTTCTATCCAACCAATCCAGGGCATCGGGATGATTTTTAAGAATTTTACTCGTTAATTTATCATTAAGCACCGAACCCGGGATGTATTGTAACTGCTCGGTGGTCATATCCGGCAACATTTTTTCGCATATGATACCAGTACGTCTATGATAAGGAAGTTCCTTAATAGACCCGTGTAAACCGGCGCTATAATAAGTTTCCATATCCGCCTCTTGTTGATAATTAAATTGTTGATGTAGTCTTTCCACGCTAAGACAAGGAATTTCTTTGATACCATATAAGATTTGAAGCCTGCGCGACTCCGCAAAAAAAGCTTCTGCTGGCACAACATCCAACTGCCATCCCCTGGCTATTACATGTTCATTAGGTTTAATATCCCCACGTGCATCTTTAAATCCCATATCCCGGAGTTTAGAGCGGTTTTTCGGATTCTCAAAATCATATATAGAAAACAGATATGGCCGCTTATATTGTTCCTTATAAATGGAACTTTTATTTCCCTCCAATACTGCGGCTGGCATTGTAAGTAAGGAAATCTTATTGGGATTAGATTCAATTAGTTCAGAAAGCCTGTCCTTTGTTACATTCCAGCCAACTTGTTCATCAGGAAATTCCACCTCACCAATTTCGAGGTTTGGAAAATCTGAGAAGTTTTCGGTAGAACGGCAAAGATCTATAATAAAATCACCGTTTTGCGCTTTTAACTCTGACTCTTTTGCCGCTCTTCCGAACCCAACTACATATCCCTGTGGATCATAAGCGGCGATGGCCTTTTTCGGTATTCTGATTCCCATAAAGATTACTCCTTTTAAATCCGAAAGTTTTCCCCTGAACCGATTCTGAATCTTCCTGAACTGATTGGGCTATGATAGTTTATTAATATGCGATCATGTGTTAGCACTATGGCTATCAAATTCATTTCCTCTATCATTATGTAAAGATTAATTTGTAATTAATTCGTTTATCTCCGGGTCAAGCTTCGCCCTGAACTGCATATTTTCGTCGAGGTTGCATGAATTGATAAAACATTGAAACCCCTCTTTTCTTCGCCCCAGCCTTAACATTAATATAGCTTTCAAGTATTCATGGATAGCAGTGGTCTCCATCTTATTCAGTATCTCCAAAGCTGCCTCATTATTGCCCATGGACATAAGAGCTATAACAGTGTTACGGTCGCGATATTCATAAAGTATGCTTATAGCATCTCCATATTTTCGTTTTCTTAAAAAATCAACCCCGCGGGCATAATTCAAGTCAACTTCCCGTGTCACAATGGTGTCTTTTACCATATCCTTTCGGCGCAAACTACATTTAATATCCACAGTTCTTAAAAAGGGATAAAACTCACTGCGGAGATATTTATAATCTATGGGGTAGTTTGTTTGTATTTTTCGTTCCCGCTTATCGGCATCTTCTTCCGTGTCAATGATGGTTATAATAGCCTCTTTATTGGAAAGTGCCTCACTATTGATAATAAGTCGGCGTAAGTGATCCCAATCTTCGGCTATCCATTGAACAACCAAACCCTCCTCCAATGCAGGATAAAGCTCCGCCATATAATTACGAACGGACAATGCCCTTTCTTTAGCTATCCTTTCATTTATGTGGTAATGTCCCTCGGGTGAAGCAGCCGCAGTGATGATTATACTGTCTACGTGGAATTCGTCAAGTTCGATTACCCGTTCCAGTAAACTCTTTATTTTATCCAATTCCAGTTTATTATCTCCCAGGGTGTCGATAAGTTGGCTATCGTTCGCGTAGAATTGGAGGTATGTCCGGTCGGTAGCTACAACATGTTTGTCAATGATTCTTAATTTATGACGTGCAGTAGTATCAATAAAATTTATCATTGAGGAAATATTGTATTGCAAAGTATCGGTTACTGGCATCTTATACGAACTTCCGTCGAGGCCCGCGACGCTTCCTTCCATGACGATCTTTACATTTGGGGAAATTCCATCGGTGGGTATTTGTTGAGAATAATGAAAGGTGATTGAAGCCGGATTGTTAATTATGCTGTCCACGCGGACATGCTCGGGATATGGATATTTAATGAATCGATTAAAAGCCTTTTCAAGTGCAATACTATCGCTTTTTGTCGCTGCAAAGTGGTTGAACTGCCAGTAGTTCCGGTTTTGTACCTTATTGAATAATGCACCACGTATCACTAATTCCTGCAATCTAATGAATTCGTCTCCCTGGATTATACAGGGTTGCAGAGTGACACTGCGACAAGTGCCCTGTAAATTTTTAGGGATTTCGACAACAAAATCGATTCTGATGTTACCCTCCCTTTCCGGTATCATTTTGGATTTTGAATACACTGTTATTTTTTCCATTTGGATAATTCCAACAGGGGCTCCATCTTGGTTGACCGTTGAAGGAACCAGGTAAAATGACGTGCTGTCACTTTCGACCTTCCAAAGTTGCTCCGACAATTCTTGTCTTATTACCGTGTTGTCCTCTTTTGTCAGATGTGAAGCAAATGCCTTGCTTTGCCTCCTTTCCAAACCTCCTGTTACGGAGCAAGACAAGATTAAACATACAATGCAAGAGGTTATTATAAACCTTAAAATGCGTATACTACCCATAGTTAGAAAAGATAAGAGAATCCGACACCTGCAATGGTTGGAGATAATATTATTTTGCGGACATTTTTAAAGGTTAAATGTTCTTCGTCCGGTACATGAATTTGCCGTCTGTTATATTTCAAATACATAAATCCTAATCCGGCTTCGGCATATAAGCTCCATCTGTTAGACAGCACCCACTGGTAACCCACTGTGCAACCTGCCGCAATGCTATTTCCCTTGTAATGATCACCCTTTTGTTTTAAGTCGTAAGTGAAGAGAGAAATATGAGGACCGTAATACCATCCTACGAAACTTTCATAAAACCATCTTTTTGCATTAAGAGTTAAAGCTGCATGGTTGATTGAAAAGTTTTTAAGTTTGAGTGGATTATAGGATATATCGGCTCCGAGGGTCCATTTCTGGTTTATTGAAATATCCACACCTGTTTTAATGGTTCCCGTTGCAACGGTCAGGGCATCAGCCCTGACCGTGTAAAACTGTGCTTTTAATGGTAACGCTATTATTAAAAGCAATGCGAATGATGTTATATATTTCATGGCCTTATTCTTTTATACACCTTACATTCGAACCTGCCGAAGTAAGATTCGCAGTATTAAAATCCATTCCAACGGAACCATCATTTCGCACTTCGATGTTATGACCTTGTGAGGAGACGGTAGCACCTGTATTTAAGGGAGCGTAAGCTGAAATAATTGAACCTTTTAGATTTACAAACTTATGTTCTCCCCACAAATATGAATAAGAACCACCTAAAGGCAGATAAACATAAGATGGAGGACCCAAAGGACCTGATGCGTCATAGTGAATGTAGCCCTGTTCATGTATAACTTTTTCAAAAGGTATCGTAACGCAATCGAATATATGACCGTATGGAACTCTGTATCCGGGAGGACAGGGATCATATATGGTTTTGGTATTAAATTCGTTGCCATTATAAATACTACCCCAAAGTGTAGGGTCATGGTTCAACATCCATCCATATTTTGTTTGGGCACGTCCTAAAATAAAGTGAGTCGGATTAGCGATTGCGTATTGTATTGTACCGAAATCTGCTGCACTAACAAACTGTTTATAATAATCTATATAATAGTATACCTTTCTTGGAGAATCCGAGGCTTCAGGGAATGGATCTTTTCGGCCCCACTGATAATATAGTCCGGGAGAGGTAACGGTTAGAGCACCTAAATTGGCTGCCATAAACTCTGCGTTATGTCCAACCATCTTGGATGGGTTTACAACTTGCTGGGTGTCGGCAATCCAGATATGGTATGACCACACGATATTACGGTTCTCATCCAGTACACCGATAAGTGCATTTCCCGCAGTACCCGTTAAAGTAAATTCAACATCGTTTCCGTAAACTCCACAGCGGGTGACCAGGTCTCCGGTATAATAATAATCTTCCCATAGTCTGGTAGCACTATGCACAACATGTGGTGTTGCTTTTAAGTCGCCGACAGTTTTATTTATTCCCTTTACCGATCCGTCGAAGCAATATGGTTTACCCGGATCAATGCTATTTATATCTATAATGTAGCAGTTTGCAGTTTGGTTTACATCAAGTCTTTGGGGTTGTTCATAGTCCATTATTAGATGCAAATCCTCCTGCGGCTCAAAATAGTAAATTTGGCTTGTCGAAAGAATATTACCCTCCTTGTCAAGCCATGCATTAAAAGGAATGCCAGTTCGGGTAAACCTGATACTACATTTCTCCGTACCATAAATTAGTATCTGATTTTCTTCCGGTATTATCTCGAATTCGTTTTGTGTGGTTAAATTAATCATCGAGAGATCGACGGAAATAAATATTGCTGCTTTTTCAATATCATAGCAAATACTCCGTAAACGTGTACCGGCATCATCCCAATCTATATCACTTATCTGGGTTATGTAACCGTCATTTAAAGAATGTTCATACCATCCTTTGAACCTATAACCTCGATTTACTTGAATATCACAACTAAAGACTCCACCATGTGGGACCATGACAAGATATGTCCCTGTTGAGACACTTTCTGGGAACGTTACATAATCACAGCCTATAATATTCCTTATACCCCCCGCATCTGGAAATATATCGGTATTATTCGAGGTAACAACAACATGGTTATATAAAGTAACTTGTTGTGTATGTATCTGTTTGAAGCCGAAATTATCCTCAATAATAACCCTATATATGAGATTATTATTTACCGACGTTATTACATCGTATGAAGTAAAAATATTCACCTCCCTGATATTGTTAACCGGCAGAGGGAATTGATGGTTATTAGTACGATTCTCATCAATCATAACCATACTATTATCCATGCAATCGACTTCGATACGGCAGGTTAAGTCATATATACCGCTTTTACTGTTGACCAGAACTTCCAGTTTAACGTCTGGAATGTTGTTCAGGTCGGTCAATTTTAATTCTGTCTCTACGATCTCAACTATATAATTATGAATTCGGGAGTCCAGTTCATCTTTCCCTTTAATTAAGACATTTAGCGTTAAGGCTGTATTACGTCGAACGTTGAAATCGCTAATGGTATTCTCCCCGAGCATAATCATATAATCATACACCTCACGCCCGTCGGTTGCGCGTATTTGCATATACGTGGCATGACCAGGCGCAGAATTTAGATTCTTGTCTTTTTCCGATTTAATCGAATTCACCGTTCCCTGTAAATTCTCCAGCAGATAAACCCTGCCGGAGAAATTAGAAGGAGTTGATGATATGTCTTTCAGAGAACCATCTGTGTAGTGATTTTTATCGGGAGAAACTAACGCATCTCCAAACGGAGTAGATTTACACGGATTATTTTTGAATTGGACCGAGAGCAATTTGATATTCGATGCTTGTGCATCGATATTTATATTATAGTCCAACCGTGCCACGCATCTTTCCAAAAATATCGTTGAGACACTTTGATTCTTTTCAGGGGTTATTTCCAACCGAGTCGACACAGACATTGGTAGATAATCAGTTTCAGAAAAGTTTCGAAAATTAACCTCAAAAGCTTCTATCTGATCTTTGCTCATCGATGGTATTTCCTGGCCGTGGTTGGCGACGATGAATACATCGTATGTATCGGGAACCAGATTGGCGGTAAACGAGGTCTTGAAAAGGTAGTAACTGTAAGTAACGCCACTGTTCCTGCCGAAGAAAAAAATGTTAACATCCCTAATCATCATCTCATTAGTGCTCCTTGTGATTATTAACTCGCTCGATGGATTTATTTCGAATCTGACAGGAATGAGCTCATCCGGCATCGTTAGACTCACGCTTTGGCATGAAAATAAACCAAAGAGCAAGATCAAAACGCAGCTTATGAATATATTTCTTAATGAGTTCATTAAGAGCCGAGTGTTAAATTTTGAGTTGCGGGTGTTTCCCATTCGGCCACTGTTATGGCTGAAGATATTTCAGAACCTGTGAGACCGTTAAGTGAAACTGCTATACGGTAATAACCATTACGGTCGATTTTACCTCCGCTACTGCCGTCCAATTCGAATGTGTATGTAATAGGAGTCTGATCTGTGGTGGTGGCAAAATCACCATCATGGTCATATATAGCTTCCATTGTTACAAAAACACGGTCTCCGGCAGGTAATTCTCCATTTTCATAAACATAAAACAGGTTGTTGAATTTACCGCTTTGCTCTTCAGGTGACTGGGTGTGATTAAAGGTCATAGTTCCTGTACTAACATTACTGCCTTTTTTAACTATGGAAGATTGCATGGCACCTTTTGAAATCACTACGGAATTAACTTTTACGTTACCGGGGTATTTGGATGAGAAATCAGAATGCAGTGAAGTTTGAATAGCAATTTTAGCCACGGTACGTTTTAGCGTTATTGCCACACTGGTTTTAGTGTCGGAGTTACCGACTGTCTTAGAAGTATTACCCGACATTGTAAATCCGGCAGTTCGAACCGATTTTGTATTTACGTCATCAAACGTCCCGTTATACTGTTGAGCAATATTTTCCACTTTCGCCAATAACTCTGTTTTGGTAGTGACGCTTCCGGGATGAATGTTAGCCACTGCGTAAAATTCGCATGCTAACCCTGCTGCCGAACGTGGTACAAAAAAATCAGCTTTTTTAGCTGTAATTTCTGCGCTGGTAAAATTACGTTCAACCACGATCCCTCCCGTTGGATTGAAAACATACACTACAAGACTGGTTAGGTTCTTTTCCCATGTTTCCGCATTGGCGCTCGTTTGGAAAAATGCCCTTGTATCTGGAGCATCCGATGCATCATCGAATGTGATCGAGACAGGCAGGCCATCATGTAAGTGGTTGCTTTCGGTTGCTTTGTCGCAGGCAAAAAGTAGCCCTACTGCCGACAGGCAGATAAAAAAGTATTTCATAATGATTAATTGATTTTAGCCGGTGATCACCGGCTGGTTAATGATATTTGTTTGGTTTCCGTAGTTGTTTTCCCTACGGTATTTTCCTCCTTTAGAATTGATTTTTCTCTTTTTTCAATCGCCTCTTTTAAGCGTTTATCGAGAGCTGCCAAGTTTTCTTTCTCTTGCTTATATTGCTCTTCTTTAAGCCAGTCCGAGTTGTCAACTATTGCCTGAAGTATTTTTCGGTCGGAAATCATATCATTAAGTTTCCGTTTATTGTTATCAATAAGTTGTGGAATGGTCTCTAAAGCTTTATGAAAATTTGATATAGTTAGTATCGGATCGCTGGTCGCTATCTGGCCATGATTATATGAATACATGTAACCTGAATTTCCCCTGCTACGGACAAAGAATCTGTTTTGTTTTGAATCGTCTACGATATTTCTCCGAGTATGCAGTACAACATCAAATCCATAGACAGAACCAACAACAAAGTATTGGCCTTTGGTATCTGTTTCGCGAGACAAGCGATTAAGTTCTTTCGAGAGTTGATGTGGGTTTTGACAATTCTCATCCTTAACTTTTAAACCAAAGTTTTGCACCACACTTTGGGTCTCTTTACTAAAAAGCTCCAGGTCTGATTTCATATCCCCAATTAATCCCTCTTTCCTATTTATGTCTTCTACGGTAGCTTCAAGTTTGATTTCGGCAGAATATCGATCCATGTGGAAAGTGGACCTTTCGTTGAGTAGTCTTTTTATCCTTGCTTCAACCTTTGATTTTTCAATCAAATCCGGATTTTCCGTAAGTTCTCCAATGAAATGGTCGAAATCCACACCGTACGCACCACTTATCGCTCCCTCATCAATAGTCCTATCGGTTATAGTTCCGTCTTTTAATTGACGCACCAACATCTTTTTTAAGTGGACCAGATTGAATTTATAGGAATCGAGCGATAATTTAGAAGCGTATATATGAGAAATCACCTTATTGTCAGAATACATTGGCGCGAATTTATTTCCGGGTCTGGCTCCCCGTGCGTCCCGTTGTTCGAGATCTGTAAATCTCCATGGTATATCAAGATTATGCACATCAGAGGTATGTACCTGTCCATTTACTCCCGTTCCGAGGGTGCTGGTAGAACCCATAAGGATTTGTATCTGGCGTTGATTGAAGGCATCGACCATATTGGATTTAGACACCGCATCGCTTGTCTCCTGAATGAATCTTATTTGAGTTGGCTTAAAGCCGTGGTCTTGGATTAGTTTACGTTTAATCTCCGAGTATACATTCCACTCGTCTTTTTTGTAAGTACCTAAATCGCAAAAAAGGAGTTGATTTGCTTTGCCTTGATGCCGATGGTAACTCTCTGCAATATTTTGAGCACACACCGTTGCTTTATTATTTGGATGATCATGGTATAATCCGGCGTCGATTAATCTCATATCAACAGCCATCTTATTAGCGTAACTGGTGGCTATTAGCATTTTTGCTTTATGCTGCGAGTCTGAAATTTCATCCAGTCCCAGATACTTAGCATCGCCAGTGACAGCAAACTTTATCAAATCATCTCGAAATGATAACTGCTCCGGTGTAGGCTCCAGAAGGTGGACTTTATATTCGATATCCGGCTCTGCTATCTCTTTATTTTCGTTCCCGAAATAATTGGTGATTTCACGGTAAAAACGAGACAATTCTGGTACTTTAATGAAATACCTAAAACGTTCCTTCAGAACAATACGGCCCGTTACGTCCACTTCAAATTCTCTGCTTTTACGGGCATAAGTTGCTATCCATGCATCGAAAGATTTTAGACCTTGTTTTTCAAGGGCTCGCGGACGGAGATATTTATGAAGTATATATTTCTCCGAAAGAGAGTTTGATATGGTCGTACCCGACATGAAGGTTGCCTGAAGATCGCAGTCGTATTTGTCCTGCAAGTATCGGATGCTGTAAAGCATATTTAAAGCACGTTGGCTGCCGGTGGGATTACCCAAGCCGGACACCATAGTGTGGCGTGTATTAAAAGGGCAATTTTTAAAAATATGTGATTCGTCTACTATTATATGGTCTATTCCCATTTTGTCAAAATCAACTGTATCATCTCTCCTCTTTTCCATTTGATAATTGACATCGGCTATCTTTGATATAAGATTCTTCTTTCTTATCTGAAGTCCTTTAACCATTTTGGGAGACGCTTCTGACTGATTATCCTCTTCCCACTGCTGAAGGTTGCGATCAACACTGTCCAGTTCATCCATTAGTACGGCATACTGTACATCTAATGGCTGACGAATCTTACCAAACTGTTCATGGGTCATTATTATAGCAGACCAGTCATTATTCATCATATCGTAGAAGAGCCTTTCGCGATTCTCCGGTTTAAAATCATCCTCCGAGGGATAAAGCAGTCTATCATTTGGATATGCAAGCATATATTCGGTAGCTACCTTATCTACATTGGCTTTCAGGCACAGCATGACGACTTTATTTCTCAATTTCAGCCGGTTCATTTCATGAGCCGCGATACACCCGATTAAAGTTTTCCCTCCGCCGACTTTATGGTCAATAATTCCTCCCTGATTGAGCAGACACATCCAAACAGCATTTTTCTGATTCGGTCGTATTTCATCATATCCTAAATTTTCAAGATTAAGATCAGAAAGACTTAGATGCGAGCCATCATATTCTGGTATGGCCTGGGCATTGAATTTACGGTTGTATATATCTACTATATTTTGCTTAACCTCTCCCGGTCTTTTAAGATGCCACGCCTCAAAAGCTTCCCGCATTTGGGTGACCTTATTCAGACATGCATCCATTTTTTCAAAGTCAGTAACCTTTTGCTGCTTACCGTCAATAAGAATGGTTTTGGTAAGGTCTGGAATTGTGTCATTAAAAGCATAGCCCATAATTGCTACACCGTCGATAGTTCCAGAAGAAGCTTTAACCGCCAACTTCTCATTGATTAATGCGTTTTCTTTTTCCGGGAGTATGTAAAATTGATCGGTAAGCTGATTATATTCAATGCGTGTTGTTACCTGAAATAATTCGGAGGCAAATTCATTATAAATGCTCATGGGCAACCACCTTTCCCCGAAGTTAATATCTAATTGATTGAACGGAATAGGCTTAGGGATAGCATTTATCAATGCCTGCATTGAATCATCAAAAGGGCTATCCGCCGTATACTGGTCCTTAACCGCATTGAGCTGTTCTATCTTTTCATAAATATTACCTGCAAGGAATCGCTCCGATATTTCCCATTTATTTTTCGATGGGTCGAAGAAGATTCTACCCCGCAACTCATCGATAACAGTAGCCTCGCTTTTTCCCGTGAGATCAGTGATGTAGGAAAGGTTAAAGTCTGCGAACTTGTCCAGGCAAAGGGCAAATGCGTCGACTGTATTATCCGTATGGATGATTTCTTCTACTTTAAAGTTAACTGGATGATGGAATATGTCGGCAAGCTTTTTCTCTCCGTCTTTGAATCTTTCAAGCGATAGAACCTCACGTCCGCACGTATCGAAAAGTATCATCTTAACATTATCACGGTCATTGAGATTGCCGAAATGCTTGTGAAATGTATTGTAGCTGTTGTTTAATTCTTTGCGCAGCCCCTCGTTCTCTTTCTCATTATCGGCTTCATCGAAAAATAAGTTACGATAAGCATCCCTCAAATCCAGGTAGATCTCGGCCTGAATCTTCTGCATATTGGATAATTTAAGCGGTGTAAATTGCTTAGTAGATGATTTCAGGTTTGTGATAACCCCGATTTCACCATTATAATTTACCATCATACCCTCTTTGGGATAAACCGGTAAATCTCCAGTGAATGGTATCAACTCATTGACGGAATCCGTTTGGGAATCGACAAGACCCATACGCACCAGAAAAGAATCACTCTGTTTTGAAATTCTAACTTTTTCTTCGACTACAATTTGATCTTTAGCTTTATGAAAATCGGCAATCAGGCTATTTGGTTCCTTTTGTATGGAAGTGTAGAGTTCCTTATCGAAGTATTGATTCAGATCGGCCACCAACATTCGTTTTGTTTCGGATGCGATTTCTTCATAGGTACCCGCGTGTAAATATTTTATCGCTGGTTTCCCATATTGATTCGTCCCCTCTTGGCGGGAAGTGTAAATAACGTTTTGTGATTCCCAAAAATGCCGATTGTAATAAGTCTGGTTTTTGTATGATAAGAGCTGTGTTATCTTTTTGTCGCGTTGGGCATTATACTTCTTTCCAGAATTCTTTTGTAGAATTACTATGTCCGTACCCGCTGATGTACCGCTATGAGCAGTAAACAAATTATCCGGCATACGAACGGCACTTATAAAGTTACATTTCTCGGCAATGTACTTCCTTATTAGGTCGTTCCCCGGCGTATCGAGCACTGCCCTTGTGGTAAGGAATGCTATAAGTCCTCCATCCCTTACGCTATCAATCGCCTTGATAAAATAATAATTATGTATCCGTTCGAGAGACTTGTTTTTGGCTTTATCTTTAATATTTGTAAAGGATCCATCGAATACACGATGATTGCCGAATGGTATATTTGAGGCTACAAAATCAAAATGATCATTAAACTGCGGCTCCAGGTTTTCATATATCCCCATTCGGTTGAAATCATCAGGTCGCAGGTGGCTTAGGATTAGAGAAGTTAAGATATCCTGCTCTATATTTAAGCGGGTAGATGCCGGATAAATGGTCTGTACATATTTTGAAAAGATGCCTGTACCGGCGGCAGGATCGAGAAAGTCATTTACCTGAATTCCGGTTGATTTAACAGCATCAATCATAGCCGACACTATTGGCCCTGGAGTATAAAAGGATGTGAGGACTGATGCCCGAAGGTTGTCAACAATCTTACGGTATTGTAAGTGATCGGAGCTATTTTCCTCAATAGTTTTGTAAAGAATTTCAAGTATTGGAATCAGATTGGGATCGTCGATAAATTCCTTTTTCTGCATGTTGGTATCCACCGGGTATAATATATAGGGCAGACCACCGAAACCCGAGTATTTAGACAGGATATGAAGTTGACGCTCATTGGCCACAGCACCCGAATTTTTTAATTCGAAAGCTGTGCCAATGGCTTCAAGATTATCTGAAAGGTGTTGTTTGGAATTAAAAAATGCCATGTCTGTCGAGAAATTCCCGAACTTCTAAATGAAGTTCGGTTATCATGCGGTTATATTCGGGCTCGTTATAAAAATCATCCGAAAGGACATGTTGCCGAAAAATAGGCTCACAAACGGGACCCAGTTCTTTTATGAGAGTGTTAATAGAACTTCTTCCATGCCGCGGGAGTTCGTCGGTAAGGATTCTTTTAAGGGTATCATACTTCGAGAAAATGAGATCCCGATAAAGAACCGCTTCTGCCTTTTCAATGGCATTAGCTACACCATCCCCTTTTTTTATTGACTGCTCATATACGCGTTCTGCCTCGTAACTTCTGCGCTCAACCATCTTCACGCGGGTAACTTTTTCTGGATGGAACTCTGCTATAAATGAGCGAAGTTTTTCTGCGAAGTATGATACACCTTTGGTATACTTAATATTAAAAGACATTTTACCCTGCTACCTCCTTGGTCCTTGAGACTTCTGATTGTTATTTTCTTGGGGGATTTGAACGATGTCCTGGGTTTTGTTGTTATTTTGTTCTTCGGCCGGCTTATCGGCGATATTTATTTTCACTGTCTTATCAAAAGATCCCGGATATCGGCTTTCAACACTTGCAATATCATGCGCTGACATTCTTGATTTTAACATATAGTCCGGGGTGTTTGTACGGTTATTGATTTTTATGCATAAATGGTCGTAATCTTTACCATTGCTGCCCTTAAGACCATTGCCTGGAATTGTAAGCCCTTCTTTGAGATCTTTCAGTCGTCCCTCATCCAGTTGACGTGCAAGAGAAGGATATATATAGACGGATTGAAATTTCCTTTCAACGGTGTCCCAATTTTGGGTGTGCACGTTATATTGGAATGTTCCGGTAAACGGTGTTCGTTCCTGATCGTTAAGTTTACAATTCTGTATTTCTGTACGACCGGCTTTACTTAAAACTTCGCTGTTTTCAGGAGCTACAAATCCACCCATCAGGTACTGGGGTACTGTTACGTCACATCTGGGTACCAGTACCATTCTGTTAGTTTCTTTGGAGAAACCGGCATAGCACCACTCTTCTCTCTGGAGCTCCGGGATATATTCCTTGAGTTGGCGCTGGAGGGTTTCGCCTGCTATCATAGCTTTCTTCTCATCATTGGATAGCGAATGCTTTTCTTCGAATTCTTGTGTAAGGAATTCCGCGACTGGTAAAGCTGCGCGAAGTTTTACCGCAACATCCCCGTCCCTATTTTGGGCAAGTTGTAGACTGCTGGCGGGAATATCAATATTCATATTGTTAGACGGGGAGAGATTCATGGATCTGTTCAATACTATTTCGCGTCCCTCACGCATTCCGTCAAGGGTCGGTTTGTCACCCATAACTTCGGCTTTGGTAATGCCCATCGTGGCAAGCTCCGGCCAGGGAATATCTTTCATGTCGAATTTAATACGGTTAAGTTGTTTCTCGCTTATCCGGTATTTATTCATAAGGTTCCTGCTATCCGGATCGTCAACTTTTTTATGAACCTTATTCACAGCTTCAACCATTTCCGGCATCATCGATTCAGGAATACGGAAATAATGGGTAACTTCACTTTGGTGTTTTTGATGTTGATCTCGGGGCAGGGACTTGTTTTTGTTCTGTGTCTCCATCCAGCCCTGCCGGGATGCGCTAAGAAAATTCGCAAGTACGCTGCTTTCTTTAGCTTCGAAAAAAGAGTGAGAATTTTCGGCCAGAGGCGTTACGGTAGTCGGTCGACCTTTTTTAACATCGATATCCGACACCATATTAATTGCACCTGTCGACTCATCATACATAAGAAGAACCTCTTTGTCGGGACTTAATTTTTGATGCTGTTTTTCGTTGTTTACTTCATCTGTTTTTTTTGCCATAATTGAAATTGATTTTGAGTATGGTTGACTCATATGCGTCCGCAATATATTAACTCCAATCATTGGTTTTCAACCTGTTCCGCCCTATTCATAACTATTCCGTTAACTGTATCTAAGTTTGCTATTTCAAATGAAAAAAACCGGGCGTTATCCCCGGTTTTTACCATATTTTCAACTACTTCACGCTTAACAAATGTGATAACTTCGGGTTTTTTGAAATCCTCTCCTTTTCATCCTTAATTATATTATTCACCTCTTCCCGGATACGCATATAATTAAGCTGTATTGTTTGTTCCATTACATCCTCCCCATTTTCATTGTAGAATGTTGACATTTGTGGTATTGGAACATATTTTTCCGTTTGATTTTTCAAAACCTTACTATCAACTAAAATCTTGCAATGAAACATCTTCTGTGATAGATTTTCGCCGAAGTTATCCGCAACTGCTCCTACGAACATACCTTGAGGTAGAGTGCTAATCTTCGATTGTGGTATAAGCACGTCCATTTGAGTATTTATTGATGTTGTAGTGCTATCGGTAGCGACTGATATGGATTCTCTCTTCTGTACATTTCTACCAAACCGGTCAGATAGCATTCGTGCAGTCTCACCCACCACCTGGCCACTGAAGATATTTCCGACGGTGTTCATTATCACATTGCTTTCATTTTCGCCGTAATCTCTTTTAAGCTGTGAATAATCCTGAATACCCAAACAAACAGAAACTTTATTACTTCTCGCGGTCGCTATCAAATTATCCAGACCCCTGAAATATATGGTAGGCAACTCATCGATAATAATAGAACTCTTTAATCTTCCTTTTTTATTGATAATCCTTACTATTCTTGAGTTATATAAACCTAACGCGGCGGAATATATGCTCTGCCGATCAGGGTTATTACCCACACAGAGTATTTTTGGTTCTTCGGGATTATTAAGGTCCAAAGTGAAATCATCGCCGCTCATCACCCAATAAAGCTGTGGAGATATCATTCGCGAGAGAGGAATTTTTGCCGATGCAATTTGCCCTTGTAACTGCTCGTTAGCACCGGCAATCATAGCGTCACGGAAAGGACTCATATAGTTTTCAAGTTCCGGATAAGCAGAAAGAATAGAGAATATGTCTCCGTACTTTTTATTAAGAAATTCAATGGCATGAGGGAAAGTGCAATACTTCCCCTCTTTGTAAATTTTAAGATACCATATTATAGCTGCCAGAAGAATAATCGGACTGTCTACAAAAAAGTCACCGGCTTTCTCCACCCAGGATTTATTAAGGTTGAGCATAATCGTATAGGCCGACTCATAGGCATCCGTTATATCCGTCATGTGTGCCGGATTAAGCGGATTACAACGGTTACTCTTACGGGGATCGTCGAAGTTTATTACATAAAAAGACGGCTTTACCTTATATTTGTCTGTATGCCTTAATAGATGGTTGTATGCGATGGTACTAAGGTTATCAAATTTGAAGTCGTAAATGTACATGGCAAAACCTTTCTCAATGTGTTGCTTTATATAGTTATTTATAACACTATGAGTTTTGCCGGAGCCAGGTGTGCCCATCACGATTGAGCCGCGAAACGGAGCAACCACACTTATAGTCCCTTTGTTCCACTTTTTCTTGTAATAAAATTGGGTTGGGAGATTAACCGAATATTCGTTGTAAACAGGCTGTACCTCTTGCAAAAAACTTTCATTTTCATCGTTAAAAACATCTTCGGCCAACTTAAAATTAAGTTTACGACCGATCCACACTCCACTTAATATTAAAAGTAGATATCCGAAAGAATTTACAGTAATGTAAGCAACTGCGTTAAATGTTATAGAGCCGGACAAAGACAATAACCAGGAATTGGGAAAGTAAAACAAGCATCCTAAAAGTCCTGACCAAAGTATTTGCCTGTTAGTGATACTTTCTGTCTTTACACTCTTTGTTCCTATCAGTGAAAGGGATAGAAAAATGATGGAAAAAAATTTTGAGATAACAGGATGCCTGAAAAAACCAACGTTTTGGTTAAGGTTTACAAAAAGTTTGTCAATGAATTCCAGAGTTAAATTTATATCGACAAACCACTGGTAGCAGTACCAATAAAAGTGTGTGAGTAATACTATGATGCTGATTGCCCTTAAAAAGTGCATTGTGCTGGCTAAACCAGCTACATCATCTTCAAATTGCATAATATAAAATTAGGTGAATGAATATTTCGGTAAAAATATTCGCTCACCTAATTGCCTTACTAATAATAATTAAGTGTTCCTGTTAGTTCATTTACATTCCGTCAAAGTTGGCTCCGTTCAACAAGGCATGAAGCCATCCGACCGGTAAATTTGGCAACCTCCTTTTTTCGGTTCAGTATAGAACAGCGGGCTGCATCAGAGTTAGTGATTTTTAAATTTACAAACTTTTGGAATTCTTGAACCAACATATTCAAACTCGCAGGCTTACCATTTATGCAGCGCAATACTTTCAACTCGTAAAATCCACTAATCAATTCCATAAGATCAGATTGGGTATACTCTGTTGTGTCCCAATGTAAAGGTGACTGATAATCTTTGGAAGAAAAATCATCCAATTCGGGATTGTTCATCCGCAAATTAGCGATCTGAATCTCATACTGAACCTTACTTTTTAGCCTCTTAATAATGGCTTGCAATAAACGGTGCTCATGCATAACGTCTTTGCATATCAATTCTATATTATAATCTAAATCAACATCAATGTTGTATAAATTTCTAAGTGTGTCTAAATAATAGGCTTTTCGCCTTACAAGCTGTTCCAGTTCATCGACAAATTCGCTGTATGCACTCTCAATGTACGACTCTGATAATTTAAAAAATTTTTGAGTTTTGGCAGTCGCCAGCGTCCGGAACAATTTTGTAGAGGAAGTGATCATGTAATGTAGTTTTAGGTAAACACAACCTTTCATCATATAGGGATTATATAGAACGGCAACAAAGGCGTTGCCGGATGAAAGAAATTTCAAAATATCTTAGAAATATAATTACCCTTGGATCTACATAAATTACATATGAGGTTTAATTCGATGTTAGTAATAAGGTTTTATTTGGATTATTAAGCGAATTAATTAAAGGCAAAAATATGACATTAATTATTTTTTTAAATACCTGTGATCGACTTGCGTAAAAAAAAACCTAAATATGACATTATCAGTCCGTAGGGAGTATCTAAACAAGTAATCACACCTCTCTCTTTTTACAGAAAATGTTATCGGCAATGCGTTTAACCTATTGCATAATCACGTAATTTAAATGAACGTGTCACTTTTAAAACTTGGGTTTTCTTTTTCTCCTCTTCTTTTTGTATACCTCGAATTGTGGTTCAGGTGCACGAGAAAGTCTTGGGTTAGCAGACTTTGAAATGTAATAGGGTTTTGTCTGCTGTTGTTCATAATTAATGTCCCATACATCCCACAAAACTGATTCAAGCCAACTAATAGGAATGTCATCAAATTCATATTCCACCCGGGTTTGGACATCATCAGT
The DNA here is from genome assembly GCA_021201825.1 of Alistipes sp. GTDB lineage: Bacteria > Bacteroidota > Bacteroidia > Bacteroidales > Rikenellaceae > WRDF01. Next base: position 72,006 of record JAJQED010000004.1, on the reverse strand, counting down.
TTGCGGCATTAATATATCTTCCAACGTTTCATCGGCAGGTTCAAGGTACTGTGTCAATTCATTATTAGTATTCTCGTTAGAGCGAATAACATGTTGAATAGGTTCGTTACTATCTTTATTCTGAAGCCCGAATTTTTCATGGAAGACATTGGCACTATATTTCTTTCCAATCCGTGAACCGTTGAAAACAACACGATTTTCTTGGTCAAGGAATACCGCTCCGGTTATACGTCCATCCTCATTAATTTTGAAAATAGGCCAGATCTGTGATTGTCGCAATAGATTCTCAAACTCATAAAAGCTTTTCGCGCTGTCCATAGCTTGGTCAATCCTTGGTGTGATTGAAGTGTAATCTTTATTTTGCTTAATTATTTCACCTTTAAATAATTTTTCAGTCTTATTGAATTTCTTTTCGAGTGCTTTCAAACCTACGTCTTTCCCTATCCTGCTCGACTTCACTGCCTGACCGACACGAATACCATCCTGGTCAAGTGCGTGATAAAGTAAACCGCGATATTGCCTGCCGTCTACTTCCCCTTTTATATCTTCACCAGCAATATTGAACAGCTTTAGTAGAGAATTCATCTCCCTTAATGATGGGAAATCATACCTATCAACTATATAGCGCACAACTGAAGTGAGTTGTTGGCGCAGATTGCCATTGGCGTAATTAATTATTCTCGGTTTTCCATCAATAGCGTATACCTGCCCTGGTTGATAAGGTATAAGGTTATATTTATTTTCAAGGTCTCTCATTATTGGTTTGGAACGTTTACCCTCATTATTGTGGTCGATCTTATTACCATTCTCATCGATCCTCGGCGCAATGATATGTATATGGGTACGGTCGATGTCTGTATGTTTATAAACCACGTAAGGTTGGTTTCCATATCCCATCTGGTCCATATAATAATCGGCAATATATCCCATGTCAAGATCGGAAACTATATCCTGCGGATGGGGATTTATGGACGCATGGAAAATAAAGTTTTTCCGGGTGTTTTTATTTAAATCCAAACGCTTATCAAAGGCATTTTGAATATCCGATAATCTTATCGACTCTATGGTTCCATCGGTTCCATAAACCGAATTGGAATGGATAATTTCTCCACATCCCGTGTCAATCTTCATCTGATTGTAAGCCATAACTCCGTACAATGACGAGCCGGAAGTGACCTTAGCTATCATTCCTTGCGCCCTCCAAAATCCGTTGAATAATCCCTGAAAAATGACTTAACCTTCGGGTAAGATTTATCAACTCACTAAGATATTTCATGATCTTATCATCTCTTGTTTCGCTGTGAAGTTTTCTTACAACCTGATTATAATTCACACCTATCTTTCGTATTTGCAAACTAAAATCATTTAAAACAGACGGATAATTACCCTCGCTTTTCTCTGAATTCACTACGCTGATCCCTCCGTCAAGAATTAGTTTTACAATGAATTTTGAGCGGTTTTTCTGGTATCCAGCCTGCTTTAGTTTCTCCATAAAAACCATATTCTCTCTCTCATTCATTCGGAACTGATAGTGATAATTTTTTCCGTCTTTAGCCTTTGGCCTGCCTGTCTTCTGTTTTCCCATAATATTACCTAAAAAGGTTGAACGACTTCGGAGTTCGACCACTCCCCGCATATGCGGGGCAAGCACTTTCGTAGAGCAAAAACGTGAGTTTTTGTAACACGAAAGTACAGCTTGCTATTCGCGGGCGCGAATTAACCCCGCACCCAGGTGCGGGGTTGGACTGTGCGCTGGCCACTGGCGCCGTAGCGTCGGGCTGCGAAAAGAACAGCCGTTGCAAGTTTAACGACAAAATACCTGTGATGGTACAGGGGCGCAGTGACCCGGGGACTGAATAGAAGGGAAAGGCGCGGAACACGACTAAAGTCCTGTAATACCGACCCTTGCGCTAACTATATTCGCATCTGAATGACAGACTGAATCGATGCAGAAATGCAATAAGGAATAAGTGCAATAATGCATTAATGACGTAATGAAAGCATGACTTAATGAATTCATTCATTAAATCTCCGATGCATTAATTTACTCTCCACATAATGCATTAATGCATTCATGAAGTAGTTCTCAAGTACAAGAATGCCTTAATAAACTGTAATACTAAGTGAAGCTCTATGGAAAACAAAACTGTTTATGTATCCATCGCAAACCAAAAAGGTGGAACCGGTAAATCAACCCTTAGTCTGATCGCTGCCAGTTACCTTAACTATGTTCTGGGGTATAAGGTACTCTTTGCAGATATGGACTATCCGCAATGCAGTTCGTATGAGACCCGTGTACGAGAACTAAATCTGCTTAAAAGCAGCGATCAGCTAAAAGCCCGCGCAACACAGAATTATTCAACGACCGGGTTCGGTATATTCCCTATAATTCGAACGTCGATAAAAGATGCGATTAAGGATGTCGATACTTTCATTAAAAAATCGGGAATAGCATACGATATAGTTTTCTTCGATATGCCAGGTACTACCTCAAGTGAGGGAATCTATAAAACTCTTGCCCGTCTGGATTACATATTTGTCCCTATGAAAGCAGATAGGATCTTTATGGAAAGTACACTGGCATTTGCAAGTACCATAAATGAGCATGTTTTAAACAAAACGGGAGTCTATCTACGCGGCCTGTACATGTTTTGGAATATGATAGACAAAAGAGAACGTACCCATCTTTATGACCAGTACGAAAAAGTTGTGGACGCACTGGGTCTCCCTCGAATGGAAGTACACATTCCACAAAGGATAAAATTCTCGAAAGAAGTATTTACAGGCGATGAACCGGCTTACCGCACGACTATTCTTCCACCTGAAAAGAAGTTCCTTAGAGATGCATGTATTGATGAATTTGTCGAAGAAATGCTGAAAATTATGAATATCTGAAAATGGCGCGAGATAGAAAAATAGCAAATATCGATGAGAATATGCTACGTGAGTTTTCTGTGAATTCTCATGTCGACGGTTCTATTGCAAATCGGCAACAACCAGTTAAGGATCAGTTGCAGTCAGTTGAACCAAACCCCGGGGTACTCGTAATTGCTGAAAACCGAACAAGGAAATCCGCCGCAGCAGCATACACAGAGAAATTTCTTAGAAGCGGAAAAATTAATAACAGGAGGTGTGTATATATCAGTGAGAAAGTCAAGAAGAAATTGGACAAATACATTCCAATAATCACGGAAAAAGAGTTGACCGTAAACCAATTCATAGAGAATGTATTACAGCATCATCTTGACAACTATAAAGAGAGTTTGAACGAACTTTTTATTCTTAATACTAAAATCGAATAGCATGGAATTATTATGCGTTTTGACCGTATCCACATTTTATTTTCTCGCCCTTAATTATTTGTTAGACTGGCAACTGCCACGGCTTTTTGTTGATGGTTGGAAGCAAATACTTGGAACAAGCAATATTCTTTTACCCACCGCTAAACCAACTGCACAACCTTTTGATATGCCCATGCCGAATGATAGCCTTATAACGCTAAAGCACTATGGTGAAGGAATAAAAGTGAATAAAAAGGAACTTGCGGAAATAGTGGAATCAATGAAAATACAAACTGATAATTTTACCAACGAAGCAGAACCCGGCCCATCAGTAATGACCGAGGGAAACTACCGGGAAAATGCTCAATCGACACTTTCTTATAGTGGTTATCTACGCCAAAAAGAGGAATATGAACAAATTGTAAATGAACCAATTTCCTCTAAAGCTCACAGCACCGACATCAATGTCGATGAAGTATTCACGGGGAGGATGCCCCTCGAAGAATACAGTGCTACAAAGCAGAATGTATCCTCGTTGATGGGAGCAATATTGAGTTCTACTGACGAAAATTATATACCAACGGGCAGTGATTTATACCCGGATGAAGAGGCGTATTTCTAACCATGAGTATTAATTAATCACCAAAACTAAAAAATCTCTGCTATGGCATGGCCCGTCTTCAATGATTACGGATAAACCCTTATAATAAAATATATCGGTTTAAAGCCCTTGTGCCTGGTATGGTCACAAGGGCTTTTTATTTCTTTTAAATCACAGCAATAATGAATAAAAAAAAGATCGCATTTATAATAATCGGGGTACTTCTTACTGGCTATTCGCTCTACGCACAAAGCGATGGAACCGTAGGAATTACTCAAGCCTCCAGTATGGTAAAAAGCTACTTTGCGCCACTTAAAACCCTGACATACAGCGTAGGAGCCGTCATTGGCTTAATTGGCGGCATCAAAGTCTATCAGAAATTTTCCTCCGGGGACCCTGAAACCGCTAAGACAGCCGCCGCTTGGATGGGAGCTTGTATATTCCTTATCGTGGCTGCAACTATACTCTCATCATTCTTTTTCTAAATCATGATCAAATGGCACAGTACGAAATAAATAAAGGGATAGGCAGAGACATTGAACTTAAGGGTCTCAAGGCCCAATATCTATTCATTTTCGCAATCGGTATTGCCTGCGTGATTTTCCTCTACCTGGTAATGTATCTTATCGGGTTCGGGCATATAGCGTGTATGGCAAGTGCTGGCATAGTAGCCCTTGTAATGCTTTATGGCACATATTATCTCAATAATAAATACGGACCAAAAGGCTTGGGAAAAATGTTTGTCGGACGGATAATACCCCGTCGGATCACCAGCCGTATACCCTTTCACAAACTTCTGAAAAGTATAGGTGATGGTAAGTAAGTTTAAGACCGTAAAAATGGAAAGGAATTTCCCTCTTCTGGCAGTGGAAAACGGATGCATTGTAAGTAAACAGGGGGAAATAACTGTGGCATTTAAAGTGGATCTTGCGGAGATCTTTACCAAAGACCATGACGATTTTGAAGCCTTACACGCAGTATGGTGTAAGGCTATACGGCTATTGCCACATTATACAATCGTGGCAAAACAGGATTGGTTTACAGCAGACAACTATGAACCTAACCTTAAAGGGGACGCGAATTACCTAACACGGTCTTTTGAGTTAAATTTTTCCGAGCGACCGTTCTTAAGTCACGAGTGCTACCTTTTCGTAACTAAAACTACAAAAGAACGGTCACGCGGTAAGAGTATAAATAATTCCCTTTGCCACTCTTACATACTCCATAAAAGTCTTCCGGACCAAGACATAATCGATGCATTCATGGATGCCGTCGGCCAGTTCGAATCAATACTTAACGATAGTGGCCATTTGAAGCTCCATCGCTTGAATGAAAATGATATAATAGGCGAACCAGGCACAGGTATTATAGATAAGTATTTTTCTCTTTCTGGTAAGACAAATAGAACCCTAAAGGATGTTCGTATCGATCCGGGAAGTATGCGCGTGGGTGACAACATTCTATCTCTGCACACGCTCACCGACGTCGATGATTTACCGGAGGTGGTATATACCGACAGTCGATTTGAAAAGCTTTCTACGGATCGGAGCGATTGCCGTCTTTCATTCGCCTCGCCGGTGGGGTTGCTGCTCTCATGCAATCACATCTATAATCAGGTCATATTCATCGACGACCATGAACAAACGCTCAAGATGTTCGAAAAAAGGGCTCGGAACATGAATTCGCTTTCCAATTACAGCCGAGCCAACAGCGTAAACCGCGAATGGATAGACTTGTATCTGGATGAAGCCCATACAAGCAATAAATTGTCCGTGCGTAGTTATTTCGGAGTTTTAGCATGGTCGGACGATCCGGTAAAACTTAAGAAAATAAAAAATGATGTAGGGTCACAACTGGCGGCTATGGGCTGTACCCCTCGCCACAACACAGTGGATTTGCCGACTCATTTCTGGGCGGGAATACCAGGCAATGCAGGTGACTACCCTTACGAAGATTCATTTTACACCTTTCTCGAACAGGGAGCATGTTTCTTTACGGGAGAGACGAATTATCGTAGTTCCCCCTCTCCTTTCGGTATAAAAATGGTTGACCGTATCACCGGTATTCCCTTGCATCTTGACATTTCGGATTTACCCATGAAAATGGGGCTTACAACAAACAGAAATAAGGTAATATTCGGTCCTTCGGGATCTGGTAAATCCTTTTTTACAAATCACCTCTCCCGACAATATTATGACCAGGGATCGCACATCCTTATAGTTGACAGAGGAAATTCCTATCGTGGCCTTTGCGATTTCATTAACCGTCGTACAAAGGGGAAAGACGGAATTTACATGACTTATACCGAAGAAAATCCCATCTCATTCAATCCATTCTATTCGGACCAACGGATCTATTCGATTAATAAACGGGAAACTATTGTAGCTCTGTTAATGACACTATGGAAGAGGGAGGACGAACCGCCAACACGAGCCGAGGAAGTTAACTTGGCAAATGCAGTAAATATGTATCTAAACTACCTTCAGAATGACCGCTCGGTTCATCCATGTTTCAATACATTTTATGAGTTTTTATCTAACGATTTCCGTATCGTTCTGAAGAGGAAAAAAGTCAGACAGAAAGACTTCGATATTGAAACTCTCATTAATGTTCTGGAGCCATATTACAAAGGCGGTCAATACGACTATCTGCTAAACAACATGTCAGAGACAGACCTTATTAACAAAAGGTTTATTGTGTTTGAACTCGATGAGATAGGTGAACATAGTATCCTGCTACCTGTTGTTACACTGGTTATCATGGAAACTTTCATAGAAAAGCTACATACACTTAAAGGTGTCCGTAAAATGATACTGATTGAGGAGTGTTGGAAAGCTATAACCAGTGCAGGGATGAGTGAATTCATTCGGTACTTATATAAAACCGTCCGTAAGCATTTCGGAGAGGCTGTTATTGTGACACAAGAAGTTGATGATATTGTTGATAGCCCCATAGTAAAGGAGACAATTATAAACAATGCGGACTGTAAGATACTGCTCGACCAGAGAAAGTATATGAATAAATTCGATGCAATCCAATCTTTGCTTGGTATTACCGATAAGCAAAAATCTCAAATAATGTCGATCAACCAGGCAAACGACCCCAATCGAATTTACAAGGAGGTTTGGATTGGATTAGGCGGTACCCATTCAGCGGTGTACGCCACCGAGGTAAGTCCGCAAGAATACTGCATGTACACTACCGAACAGAACGAAAAGATGGAAGTACAGAATGCCATCGAAAAACATGATGGAGACATCGAAAGAGCTTTAAGAGAGATAACCACAAATAAAACAAAAAATAATGAATAGTAGAGTAATAGAAATAATCGCAACAACCGTTTGCGGACTTATCTCAATCATTGCAACGCTTCTTTTTATGAGGTATCTGCTTTTCCCACTTTTCGATTTTAGCGAAAAACCCTATACGGGAACCTGGCAGGATTCCTCGGGGAAGCGTTTAACAGTGCAATTCAATGAAAATCGACCGCTGTTGTTAATCGCCAAAGACGGAAGTTCTAACACCGAACGATTCGAAGGCCATAAGAGTAACTACAGTCTCATGTTTGACGATAATGGTCAGTTACGAATGCTCGTTCGCCACGGGGACAAATTGACCATGCTTCCCGGAGGAGCCACATTCACTCGAATAAACAAAAAACCTAAAATTTAGAAAATGAAAAAGCCACAAAAAAACCAATCTATTGCCGATTTCAATAATTTAAAAGAAACGGCCCAGCTTATTTCAAACACACTGAACGGGATTGGTGAATACATTTCAGAGAGTTTCTTCGACAGTATATGCGGAAGTTGGATAGCCGAAGACGGGCAAATTAATTTACTCATCCGTAAAAGTAGTAAGGGGTTTCAGGCCGTTGTGTGTAATACTTCAAAAAATTACAAGGTGGTAGAAAAAACACTCGGTATCGAATTCCGCAAAAATAAATTGGTCCTAACTCATGCGGCCGGTGTACCTACCGGGGAGTACGCAGAATATGACCAGGCTAAAGACATTCTGTATTTCGGACACATGGGTGCGTTCGTACCCGAATGCACCCAGTTAATCGAAGAATATCATCTTCAGTCTATTGCTGGACAAGACCAGGAACTTGATTTGCCTTTCAATTAGTTATGAAAAAAATGTTAATCGTTTGCATGGTGATGGCAGGGATCACTACCATGCAGCTTCGGGCACAAATGGCCGTTATCGATCCTACGCATATCACCCAGAATATTATTAATTCGTCGAAGGAGATATTACAGATTTCCACCACATCCTCGCATATGCTTAATAATTTCCAGGAAACCGTAAAGATCTATGAGCAGTCAAAAGCCTACTATGATCGCCTACTAAACGTCACAGCTTCGGTAAAAAATTCCCGGCAGGTTGCCCAGTGTATTCATCTTGTAAATGACATTTCGCGAACTTACATTAACGGCTATAACTCCATACTTTCAAGCAATCAGTTTTCGTACGACGAACTGTCCACGATTGGATACGGGTATACATATATTCTCGAACGTAGCGGAGATCGGTTGGGAGACTTAAAAAAACTCATATCCCCGTCCGATCTCTCCCTTTCCGATAAGGAAAGACTTGACATGATAAGCCGTTTACACCGGGAGCTTTCTACGGATTACAGACTGATTAACTACTATTCGGATAAGTACAATGCCATCGCACAGCAACGTCGAGCAGTTAAATATGAGTCTGAATTATTCGAGGATCTCACTGGTATGACCATAGACTCATTAGGTGATTAGGTTTATGACTATACCAATGTCAACAGGTTCGATACATTCAATGCTGGAGGTGGTGCGTGCCGATATGATGGATATAGGTAAAGATCTCATTGATATTTCGATGGCCATAGGTGGGATTGGTGCTTTGCTATACATATCCTATCGTGTGTGGCAGTCTTTGGCCCGCAATGAACCGATAGATGTTTTTCCTCTTCTACGGCCGTTCGCCATCGGCATATGTATTCTTACGTTTAATACCCTTGTAATAGGCTCCATCGATGGCATTCTCAATCCACTTGTAGATGGTACCAATCAAATGGTCGATTCACAGAACTATAACAAGAAAATCCTACAAAAGAAGAAGGATCAACTCCGGGCCGGCTATTCAGGAATACGTTATGGCTATGAATTCATAGAAGACGAAGAGATGGAAAGCGAGTTAGAGGAAATTCCATGGTACAGTCATGCTGGAAAGCAGATCACTTATACGTTAAAAGCGGTCGCAAACGATTCTCTGTTGGAAGCTACATTAAGAAAAATAATGCGGTGGTTATTTGACTTGTTCTTTAAGACCGCAACCATCGGTATAGATTGCTTGCGAACTTTCTTCCTTATCATATTAACCATACTCGGGCCAATCGCTTTCGCAATCTCCATCTATGACGGCTTCCAAAACAGCCTTATACAATGGTTATCTAAATATATATCGGTCTTCCTCTGGTTGCCCATTTGCAATATTTTTACTGCCCTTATCAATCGCCTGGAGATAATGGCATTACAAAAGGAGATGGATATAATGTATGATTACGGATTTTATGTGTTTAATTCATCTGGTCTCATTTATTTGATATTCCTTATAATCGGAACCATAGGAATATTTATGATCCCCACTGTATCGACCTGGATAGTACAGACGGGTGGTATGGGTAATTATACAAGAGGAATGAATTTGGCCACTCTTTTTGTCGGCAATAGGATTGCCGCAAATCTTGGCGGTTATTCAGGTCGGGCAGCCGGTCATACTGTAAACAGTTCCCGGCCTAAATTGGATAACTCACGTCAACGAAGGCAGCCCAATAACAGAGGACGTAATTCGCAAACTTAACTAACTCATTTATGGAATTCAAAAGCTTAAAGAACATTACCGATACCGTTAAAGGACTTAAAATATTCGTAGGGATCGCAATCGGTGCGGCGGTAGTAATTTCGTGCTGGAGTATGTGGCAAGCTCTAAGTTTTGCCGAGTCACAGAGACAAAAAATATACGTCCTCGATGAAGGCAAATCTCTTATGGTTGCGCTGTCACAGGACCTAAATCAAAACAGACCCGTCGAAGCAAAAGAACACTTGCGACGTTTTCACCAATTATTTTTTGCCTGCTCACCGGATAAAAGCGCCATCGAGGATAATATAAATAGGGCGTTGATTATGGCTGACCAGTCAGCGATGAACTATTATAAACTTCTACTGGAGAAAGGTTTTTACAACCGCATAATTGCCGAAAATGTTAATCAACTCGTAGCGGTAGATAGCATTTCGCTCAACCTCGAACACTATCCATATACCGCCACCACTTATGCACGGCAGAAGATACTTCGACAAAGCACAGTGACCGAAAGAAACCTTATAACTACCTGTAAACTTATCAATACTCTGCGTTCGGATAATAATCCGCAGGGGTTTATGATTGAGAATCTGCTGATAATCGACAATAAAGACATTGCAACCTATGACCGATAAGCCACGAGGAAAGAACCGGTTAACAAGGTGGCTTGACAATTATCTGTCCGGACTATCTGAAAAGCGGAAAAAAGTAATCATTGTCAGTGCACTGATAATTTTTGCCGTTGGAGATACCTACGCAGTTTACCGAATTCTTCATAAAGGTAGTTTGGAAACTACCACAAATAAAACACTCATCGAGGATAGATATGGAGACGAATAATATGCATGAGAATGAACCGGTGACTGTTACCGAAAAACAGAAAAAAGTGCCCAATGAGCAGATGAAGCAGAAACTAAAAACACTTTTAGTCGGAGCCATACTGTTTCTACTTTTTTCGATATTTATGTACATGGTATTAAAACCAGACACCCAACCGGAACCGGAAAATACGGAATTAGGTATTAATTATACGGTTCCGGATGCTAAGGATGGACATATCGAAAGCTCAAAAACCAAAGCACAGGAAATTATAGATGCGATGGAATTTAGAGGGCGCAACAAAATTACATCTCTGGGTGACAACCCGTTCTATGCTATACAACACGAAGCGCAGGATAGCACCGTCATAGAACTTCCCTCTATTTCATTGTCTGAAAATGTGGACGAATTCCCTAAAGACGATTATTTGATTTCTTCACATACTGCCTACACCAACAATTTTCGGCAAATTGAATCATTTTACCAGCAGCCTACTATCGATCCGCATGTGGAGGATATGCGTAGACAGATTGAGCAATTAACTGAAAGGCTTACAGAGAAACAATCCGAAACCGTACCGCATTATGACCCTTTAGAAATGATGGAAAAATCATATCAAATGGCGGCTCAATACTTAAACGGCGATATAAACTCAAACCCGACGAGGTTAAATGACGAAATTGCCGAAACACCCACTGTGCGGGTAGTCAAAACAGGTGTAAATACAGTTTCCACACTTTCGGTAGATGATACCGCAATACGGCAAAACCAATTTAATACGGCAGTTGGTAAAACGGAAAATCACTCAAATCCCAATGCCATTCGCGTAAGTGTGGAGCATGATCAGACTCTAACCGAAGGATCTCCAATTAAGCTTCGATTATTGGATGAGATCGATGCGGAGGGAGTAACTATTCCGGCCAATTCACCTTTGATTGCTACCGGAAAAGTCACTGCAAACCGTATGGAAATAGAGGTTAGCTCAATCCATTGCAATGATATGATAATTCCGGTAAGCTTGATTGCATATGATTCTGATGGCCAAAAGGGTATTTATGTACCTGGCTCTAATGAGCGGGATGCCGTTAAAGACGCGGCAAACTCCGCAACAAATTCAGTTGGATCGGGTTTAACAATATCCCATAGTGCAGGACAGCAAATCGCCGCTGACCTTGTTCGCGGAGGTATATCGGGTACAAGCCAGTATATAGCTACGCGAACTCGACAACTTAAAATCAACCTCAAAGCAGGCCAACAGTTTTATCTAATACCAAGTAAATAAATGAAAAGGATAGCCTTTATAGTCGCCGCGGCATTTTGTATTTTGCCATTGGCACTCCGAGCATACGATCAGAGTTTTGACGTAATAAGACCCCTAAAGGTCGAAGTGCCTTTTTCCAAAACATTGCACATAATTTTCCCTTCGCCTGTCCGCTATGTAGATTTAGGATCGACTGATATAATAGCGGCAAAAGCAGACGGCTCTGAAAATGTCCTGCGGATAAAAGCTTCTGCAAAGGATTTCGAAGCAGAAACAAACTTTTCTGTGATAACATCCGACGGCAGTTTCTACACTTTCGATGCGATTTACAATGACTCACCTCTCACTTTGAATATGGTTATTCAAAATCCATCAACGGAAAATAGTGTCCTTTTAAATGAACTGGGAGAAATATCTCCGTATATGGTAGAGAAAACATTGCAGCAGATCTATTCTGAAGACCGAAGCGATACCAAAAGTATCGGGTGCACCAAGAACGGCATTAAAACCCTGTTAAAAGGACTATACATCCGTGAAAATATGCTCTATCTACACATAGGTGTATTCAATAACAGCAGGGTACCATTCGACATAGACCGGATAACTTACCGGGTAGTAGACAAAAAGGTTCTCAAAAGAACTCCTATACAGGAAAATGATGTCACCCCTACAAATACTTTCAATGAAATTAAAGTGGTCGGACACCTTTCAAATGAAAGAATGGTCACCTCCTTTCACAAATTCACAATCCCGGATGATAAGATTTTTATCGTGGATATATATGAAAAGAATGGCGGACGGCATCAACAATTTCGTATTGAAAATCGGGACATTTTAAATGCAATACCCTTATAACTTCAACTAATATGAAACAACTATTAATTTTTACCGGGACCCTTTGGATGCTGCTGTGCTCCGCAGAAATTGCTTCGGCGCAGATCCCCGGACAGAAATATGTATTCGTAAATGCTGGAACCGTCAATGGCTTTTTACTTCGTAACAATAATAACCTGCATTATTTCCACGTAGAGGCCGGTTATTCGACAATAAATAAATCTCGCGGCATATGGTCTGTATCAGCAGGATATATGCAGAAAGAGTTCCTTTATGGAATGCGCCGAATACCGGTTGCACAATTTACGGTAGAGAGCGGTTACGGCAGGACTTTATTCAAGGACCGGAAAGAAGATTTGGGATTTAATCTCCATGCGTCGGCACTGGCGGGGTATGAGACAACCAACTGAAGAGAAACTATACTTGATGATGGTGCAACGCTTTTGCATCCGGACTCATTCATATGGGGCTTTTCAGCATTGGCAAGTCTGAATTACCCTGTAACGCCAAAGTTAGGGTTATACGTATATGTAAAACCTCGATTCACATTTAATTCAACTCACAAATTCTATAATACTCTTTTGGGATTAGGTTTGAGGGTCAACATTAATTAAAACCACAGCACAATGAAATATCTATTAATTTTAATAACAATCACTCTTGTTGTTATGATAGCTTGCGAGGATAAATTGAATGTTCGCAATGACTACGACTTTACTCTATCCAGTTGGTATATGCAAAAAGACATAACTCCAGGGGAGCCGGTTGAGATACGCCTTTACCTTGACCGGGAGGGGGATTTCGAACATGCAAAGTATTATATAGGTTACATTCAGCTCGATGGCAGCGGAATTGTTCATGACAAATCTGGCAAACGGCTAATAGACCGGGAGAAGATCGATCTGGAACAGATTGCCGAGCTGGACAAATCCGACCCATCGAAATGGGTTTTTACACTCTTTTATGACGATGCCGGGTTTAAGTCATCGGTTGGGCTACGGTTTTTTGTCGGCGATTATAGTGGCAAGGAATCGAATCTCGAAGTTGAATTCAATGCTATAAAACCCGAGGAAACCGAATAACTAACTATTGTCATAACTAAAATGAAAGCGGGGAGATATTTCCCCGCTTTTATTTTTTTGGTTAGGTCACTATCCTTTTTTTACCTGCTCCTTAAAATCCTTGAAAGGCTTAACCCCACAGGTATTTTCATTCCGGCTATATTTCTCTAACCAGTTTATTCTGGTCGGGACTTTGCAATTAATCTGCTTATCAATCAAGGTAGCAGATAAAATGAAAAGTCCGATAAAAAGTATACTCATAAACCCCGCCCGGAGTCTTTCCCGAAGGAAGATAAAGGGCGGAACCACTATCCCGGCGGGTTATCCTGCCGAGGCGTACAACTATCTCGAACCGGGCCTCGACCTCAACGAATATCTGGTCGGCAAAGGGAAAAGGAACAACCGCTGCACATGGGCCGTGCATAGTGGGATGACAGGCGCGGGCATCGACATCGGCGATTTGCTCGTGTTCGACATCTCGCTGAAGCCGACTAAAGACCGTATCGGACTATATTGGTATGAAGACGAGTTCACCCTACGCCGGGCGGTACCCACCGAAGGCGGTCTGGAACTGGTCAGTCCGAATCCAGAGGTAAAGCCGATCAATGTCGGGGAGGACGAGGTGGTGGAGTGTCAGGGAGTGCTTACTCATGCAGTCAAGAAGTATTCGGTATATAACAACAATTACGCGGGCCTGCCTGAAAATGCGGGAACTTACCTCGAAAAAGGAATAGACTATGTAAAGTACCTGGTGAACCGATGGCAGTTTACCTTTTACTTCTGGGCCAACGGGGTGAGCATGACGGGGGATAATATAGACACTGGTGACCTTCTAATAGTTGATAGCATGGAGGAACCGCACCCGGACTCGATCTGTTTGTTCGTGGTTGACCGGCAGTACACGTTAAAGCGGATCGAATATCATGGTTACAAGACATGGCTGGTATCTTCCAACCCCGCGATACCACCCATCGAGATTAAAAAAGGGGATGAGTTAGGCCGTTGGGGGGTGCTGACGGCAGTAGTGAAGAAATATATATAGACATCATTATATTGGAATCGAAGTTAAAACATAGAGTTTTTCATCATACTCAATATCCATTCTAAATTGTCGTAAGCCTTTAGCTTTCGCTAAATTGCGTATTTTCATTTTGTATTCCTCTGGCTGCTGCTCAAACTTATACCCATAATAAATCGCAGTAGGTTTAAGCGGTAAATGATAACGCTCCATTTTTCCATATTCGGAATGCACGGGATTTATAACTATTCTCCACTCATTTTCATATTGCCATTTATCTGATTTATGAGTGAGGGCCTTATTCCAAAATAGAGCGTCTTTTAGCAGGTTATCATTAAAACCCATCATTTGACTACTATCCCATAAAGCAAACTCAGTGGCACAATACCTTTCCTCTGAATATATGACAGGAAATAAGTTTTTAAAGTATTTGACTCCCGGCTTATTATTATCAAAAACAAATGTATTGTTCGATAAATCATATTCTAAACAAAAACCCTTATGCGCATCAGCATAATGACCCCACATTAGAGGGCAGTCGTTATTTTCCGTTAAGCAACCAATAAAAGAATATTGGTGAAAGTAATCAATTTTAGAAATTAATCGTTCTTTAGCAACCGCGTGTATTTTTCTTATAGCATTTCTGTATTTAGATATATCAAAATCTAAAAATTCCTGATCCGGTATAGAAACTAAAAATCGAGTTTGATCATCTAAGTCATCCCAGGGTATATTTTTGTCTTTTACCTGTTGTCTAATACTCATCCATTTTGATAGTATAGGATAAGGATTTTCACAATGCTTTTCGATATCATTATCCAATCCATCTATCGCGAAATATAAAAGACAGTCGAAAGGATCATTGAAACTTACAGGTTTACTGCATATAAATTCATCATTTTCAAAATTATTAATAGTATATTCTTCAACGTGCCGGTATTTGAATAACCTGGGCGGTATGTTTAGATGAATCAACTGGCCGACATATCCCATCTTTTCAATATACAAAGGGTCATCTTGCTGTACGCGGAAGGCAGGAAAGAAACTTTGAAAATGCTTTCTAAACTCTTCAGTAGTTTCATACCGTTTTAAATCCGGCCGAGTTATAATTTTCTTCGTTTTCGGATGATCCATCATAGGAGTATCGATTATTTTCTTGTTAAAGATAAATCATTATTTTTGCGTTTGTGCAGGATGATTTGTGAGGAGGAGTAAAATTTCTCCGGCAGACCGCCAAAATTTAACTTAATCAAAAGTAATGTTTTACATCAGCCGTGCTTACAAAGTACGGTATTTGTGTCGGCTATTTATATGAAGTGGAAGATACTACTGGACTTCGACAGCTTCTATGTGTCGGTGATACGGATGTTCGAACCGTGGTTCGAGAAACAGATGATGATGGTGCGTTCCAACAACGACGGCCCAGCCATCTGCCTTTCGAGGGAATGTAAACGGGTCGGGATGAAGATGTTTTCGGACATTACCGTTCTCGACGACCAGGTTCGCAAGTATAAGGTTATTGATTATAGTGTCAACTTCACGCTGATCGGCGACATCTCGAAACGGGCAAAATCCATCATGGAGCAATATTTCGACAACATCATCGAATATTCTTGCGACGAGGTGTTTTGCGAGATCGACGCACCGCTGGAGGTTGTTAAGGCCCGCTGCGAGGAAGTGCGCCACCTGATGCTACGCGGGCTTCACCTGCCGCTAAGTATCGGTATCGCCCCGACCTATACGCTGGCGAAACTCGCAATCGAGTTTGCAAAGAAATACCACGGCTATAAAGGAATATGCGCCATATCTACCGAGAAGCAGCGGGGAAAGGCACTTAAACTTATTCCTCTGAAAGACGTATGGGGTATCGGCCGACGCATCGAACCGAAACTCAAAAGGCTCTATCCCGGCATGGAAACCGCCTATGATTTTACCAGCCACCCCAACGTTACCTCGGCCGGCATCCGTAAAAATTTCAACGTGGTTCTCGAACGAACCCGGATGGAACTCTTGGGACATCCCTGCATACTTCCCAAAGATATAAAGGACGATAAAGAGTCCATCGTCGTGTCGCGGAGCTTCGGTTACAATGTAGCCGACAAGGAGCAGATAAAAATGGCCATGACAACATTCGTTTACATGGCTGCTGCAAAACTCCGGGCGCAGGGGTCTAAAACGAAACGAGTGGCGTTCTTCCTCGAATCGAACCGCTACCGCCCCGACCTGGGCGAAGACTATACCGGAGTTCAGGTAAAGATGCCTGTCGAAACCAGTTCCAGCCTCGAACTGAATGAGTACGGGATGGTAGCCGTCGATGCCATGTTGCTCGACGGTGTTCATTACAAAAGGTGTGGGTTATTCGTTAGCGAGTTCTGCGATGAGGACGGCGTACAGCTTAACCTTATGGACTTACGGAACCGCGCAAAAGAGGACAGGTTAATGAAAGCACTCGATTTCCTGGTCGGTAAGTATGGTCGCGATATTCTTAAACCCGGATTGCTGGTGTCCGACAAGGTACAATGGAAGATACGGCAGAAGAACCTGCCGAAGTTCTGGACAACCCGCACCGACGATTATCCCCGCGCGGTCGATTATCCCTCGCCTGGATCCGGGCCGGTTATGGCCGAGCGCAAGGGAACCTTTTTTTACGAAACGTCAAAGAGCGCATAAATGACCGCTAACCCAAACATTTTCCGCCGGGTCACGTGGTTCGACCGGCGGGAAAAGTTCGATATTGATTATTTTGACGTACTGTTACCCAAACGCAAGGTATCATCCGATCCCCGTTATCGAAGCGGTGTATTCTATTCGGAAAAGTGTGCCCGTTTTATTCAGTATGAATCGAAGCTGGAGTATGAGTTTATCCTGTTACTGGAATCTTGTAAACGGGTACGGTTCTACTTCGAGCAGCCTGTACGGATACCTTACTGGCGTGGGAGAAAGCGGCTGAGATATACGCCCGACTTCGGGGTTTACCTCACTACGGGTGAGTTCGTAATTGTCGAAGTCAAAGACCTCCACGGGATGCTGGAGGATAAGGTGCAATGCAAGACCGAGGGATTGATCGACTTTTGCACCAAGATGGGTTTCGGATTGTTGGTTACCGACGGTCGGCACACCATCGCAGATATTAAGAAAATCAAACTTAACCGTGCACTGGAACGGTTGGTATTGTCCGCCCTGGAGGACGGCCCGATCCGCAGGAGGCAGTATGCCGAGATGATAGTTGCCAGCGGAGCCAAGAGCAACGACATACTCCGGATAATTTTAAAGCATGACCTATATTACACCGCCTTCCCGCTTAAAATACGGCACGGCGGTTATAATAAAGTGTTCCGGGAAATATTTAAAGATAATTAAGTGAAAATAAAATTAGCCCCGCCATAAGCTAATTACAACTGCAACTATAATAGCGATAACTCCTACCCACATTTGTATTTTTGCATAAAGCAACTGTCTTTCCACGTCCAACTGCATTTGTGTTTTAAAATCTCTCTTTACATATTGTTTCAGTTCTTCAGTAACATAGTAAAGTGAATTGCAATATCTACCGATTTCTGAAGAAAGATTGGATTTCATCTTCGCAGTCTTAATCGGAATTGAACGGAACATAGTTGTACCAGCGGGCATTTCATTCTCCTTTGTTGTGTCCTTTAACCATCCCAACTTCTCATCTTTCTCTAAACCAGGATACTTCAAGTCTATATCTCCATCACTAAATGTAGAAATACTTATTAGAAAATTTTTTTCGAGATATTTTAGTATAAGAATGACATTATGAATATTATCCCATATATTTATGTTCGGTCGGTCTGAAGATTCTTCATACCCAATAATGAGATTATAAGTTGGGTCAGTTAAACATATGTGTTTGATATTTAGTAAATCATGTAATATCAGATAGCCTTGATTTGACGCATATGCTTTTTCTGAAATTTCTATTTTTTCAGGCCTTTCCTGTACTAAATATCTTAATAATTGTTTTTCTAAATCACTAAACTCTCTCATAGTTTTCAGCATAAAAATTGCATAAATATACTGAAAATCGTGTATTTATGTGCTTTTTCAATGCCCTTTCCCTTTCCGCCCAGCAGGTTGCGCGTCGCTACCGTCGAAAGTTCGATGCGGTTGAGGCGTGGAAACAGATCATGGCGGAAGGGGAACCGAGAAAAATAGACAAACTCAAAACGTTATACCAACATCGGTTGGCCGAGGGAATGTATAACATACCCGCCTATGAACAGCCGCACTGTATTATCGTCAGCGGTAGCGACGAGCTCCAGGTAATGGATTGGGGACTGATACCTCGCGGAACCAAGCCGGAAAAGCGGGAACAGTACAATAAAAAGAATTGGCATAAGAACGCCCGGGCCGAAGATATTTTCACCACCTGGCCGTGGAGATTCCTTATCCGCTCGAAGCGGTGTATAATTCCCTCGACCGGATATTACGAATATCATTACGGTCCCGACAAGAAAACGCAACCCTATTTCATACAGCTAACCGACCGGGAGGTTTTCTCGATGGGCGGCCTATGGGATGAATGGGAGAACCCGGAAACCGGTGAGCGGTTACAGACGTTCGTGCAGATTACTACCGCCGCCAACTCTTTCACCCGTAAAATCCACAACGGAGGTCAGAACCCGTACCGAATGCCCCTTATCCTGCAACCGGAGGACGAACAGCGTTGGCTCGACCCCGACCTCTCGGACGAGGAAATAAAAAGCCTGTTGAAAGTGTACCCGGCCTTCGGTATGGCTGCAAGGCCCGTATATAAACAGTTCAAAGACCTCGACCCCTATGATAAGCGGATAATTCGGGAAGAACCCGATGCCGATCAAACTTTCCTCGACTTGGAATAAGAAATTTGTACTTTAGCTGACACAAATACTTTAACTATGGAAAAGAATATAAAACTTCAAGAGCCGTCCCGTTCCGGGGGCCTGACAATACAAGAGGCGTTCACTAACCGCAAATCTTACCGTGGCGGTATCTCCGACCGTGAGCTTCCCGCCCAGACCCTGTCCGATCTATTATGGTCGGCCAATGGCGTGAACCGTGAGGACGGGGGCCGTACCGCCGCCTCGGCCATAGGCGGTAAGGACATCGAGATATACGCCATTATGCCGCAGGGCGCGTATAAATACAATCCGGCGGTTCACTCCCTCGAATTAATTGCCGAAGGTGACCACAGACCGGCCGCCGCAGGAGGACAAGATTTTGTGAACACCGTACCTGTTGTACTGGTGCTTGTTTCAGACTCGGAACTATTCAACGAAAAGGCAAAGAACTATCCCGGTTTTGACATAACACCAATGATTGCCGGATGGTCGGCTATGGATGCAGGTATCGTCACCCAAAACATAAACCTGTTCTGCGCGGGTAACGGACTTGCCACTATAACACGGGCCTTTATGGATAAGGGTGCGTTAAGGAAGATACTCAAACTTTCCAACACGCAGGAACTGTTGCTTAATAACGCCGTCGGATACCCGCAGGAACTCTAATCGGCATCATTATTTTCCCGATCCGTGTTTTGATACTATATAGGCGCCTGCTATAACAAGCGCCAAAGCGACAGGTTTATCCCATGTGAAAGTGTCCTGTTTGGCAATGATAGCTACGACGGAAGCGACTATCGGCTGGAGATTCATATAAACGCTGACGGTAGTAGCCTTAACCGTTTTCAAGCCTACCGGCATAAGGAAATAGGCAAGCGTGGTAGAGAATATCAGGACATAGATTAGCAGCCACCATCCGGTTGTAAATCCACCGGTTGTAAAAACGGGTTGAGACGATAATCCTCCCAGTCCCATCGGAACAACAAAAACGAGGTTGGTCAGATACATCCATTTCATCAGCGTAACACCCGAATATCTGCCGGACACCATACCGGTAATAATGATATATAGGGAATAACTTGTTATGTTGAATGCCATGATGAGTATGCCCAACATATCGTTACTTCCCGAACCGGCTTGGCCTGCGCGAAGTATAAGCAACGCCGCGCCTGCGATGGCAAGAGTCACCCCCACAACTTTATTCCTGGTTATCTTTTCTTTCAGGAAGAGAGCCGCCAGCAGCATTACCACAACAGGAGACAGTGCTACCATGAGCGATACGTTCACCGGCGAGGTATATTTCAGAGCCAGCGCGAAGGAGTATTGTCCGAGAGTAAAGCCGAACAACCCGCCCAGGGCAATAAGCATAAGGTCTTTTGCAGTAACTTTTTCTTTTGGCATGAACAGGCCGACACCCCAGAAGATAACCGTTGCAAACAGAATCCTTACCAGCATATATCCGGTTGGTGTCATCCAGTCGGCAAGCAGGGCTTTGCTGACGGGTATATGGATACCCAAAAACAGGTTTGCAGCCAATATTGCTATGTGGCCTTTGTAGTTAGATAATTTCGACATTGCAAGGAAATTGCGTCAGGCGGGAGATATAAATACGGCCGTCTTGCAGATTAACAGGCCACAAATATACAAAGAAAACGGTATCGTTATTCATCGAACGGGCATTGATATTGCTCTTAGCGGTTTATGCAGTTCGATAACAGTAAATTTAAAAAGATACACGGTTACGAGGAGGGGCGGGACGTTCTCGACGCGGCATCGCTGGGAGTGGCGGCCGATTACAAAAAGAATGTCTTAAAGAATTTTACGGCCATCGACCAGACGCAGATCACCGACCGGTTCCGGGACGGTGAGTATTTCGTCACCCGCAAATACGATGGCGAATACGCTATCATTTTCTACCAGGACGGGCAAACCGTTACAGTCAATCGTTCCGGGCGTACCCGGCGCGGTATTCCCTGCATCGAAGAAGCCGGGCGGCTTATCGCCGCGACAGGAATACGGCAGGGAATCTTCCCTGCGGAAATCTGGGTTGAGGCCGAATATAAAACCCGTGTCAACGACCTTATTAGTGCACTGGCCCATGAGGAAAAGATAAATACTCTCCGTCTTGCTGTATTCGATATACTGGAGATCGACAACCAACCTTACCGGCAGGGAGATTACGCCCAAACGTGGAACCGACTTCACGATATTTTTGGGGGTGGAAAGCTCTGCCGGGAGGTGGATTTCCGTCAGGCACGAAATGGCGGGGATATACTCGACATCTGGCGTAACTGGGTTGACCGGGAAAACTCCGAAGGGTTGATAGTCCATACCCGCACCCTGATGTCTTACAAAATTAAACCGCGTCATTATTTCGATGCCGTAGTAATCGCTTACGGTGAGGGTTCAGGAGTCGAGGTCGGACAGGTGCGCCGCCTGCTCTTTTCGTTTATGCCGGGACCGCACCAATATCTGATCATGTCTCGTGTGGGTTCGGGATTGAACGAGAAACTACGCAAAGAGCTTTTCCAGTTCTTTCGGGGCAAAGAAGTCCCGAACCCAGTAATGGGGGTAAATCCAAAATGGAATGACTTGGTGTTTGTACACCCCGAACTCGTTATCGAGGTGGCCGTCGAGGAGGTGGTAACGGAACTTGCTTCGGGTGAAAAGACAAATTACGTGCTTTCCTTCGACGGAGATAGCTACCGTATGGAAGGAATAGTGCCCGGCTACCGTACCTATACTCCTGTGTTCATACGGCTGCGCGAAGATAAGAACGCCGATGAGCACGATGCTGGAACCGGGCAGGTCGAGCAATATCTAACCGCCCAACGGGGAGAACCTCCCAAACCGCCGAAAAACGAGGTGCTGTTCCGGGATGTTCTTACCAAACCGGGGCGCAAGACTTCGTGTAACGTATTTATCATTTGGCGGACCGGAAAAGAATACGCTCTTTACATATCATCCACCAGCGGTAAAACTATTCGCCGGGAATTGGAAAAATCCACGCAATTTTATTCACTTTTCAACCGGTACCAAAAAGAAGTTTCGCAATTATTAAGGAAGGGTTACGACCGAGATACGGATAAAACTATAACAACCCATACATGCATAGAGATAATGCAGGAAGAATATCCAGAAGAATACGCTGAAAATTATAGTAATAATTAAGTAATGCGGTTAAATTTTATTCGGTTCCGAAATAACCTACCATAGTACGATACCTACAATCCTGCTATATTTCATTCTGTCCAGTAATATTCACTTTGTCCATCATCGATTGACTGATAACCAACGAACTCATCATCATCGTCAAATTGGGCTTCCACGATTTCGCAATAGACGGATTTTTTATTAAACTCATCGTCGCTGGGTTCGTAGCCTAATTCGGATAAAGCTGTATAGGTTTTTTTAATACTGACTAACTCTTCATTATATTTTGCCTTAGCAAGTTGGTAGTTTGTTGTACGAATAATTTCATGAATATCTGAACCAATAGAAATGATTACACAGAAAGTTTTAGTTTTTGGTGATATATTTTTCATGTGTTTGATTTAAAATAATGTGGAGTTGTAAAAAAATACCGGATAATTCCTGGATGTATTTCAAGGTAGGTAAATTAATAAAACCTACAAAATCTCCCGTATCCCTTTTATGCAAACTTTACGTTTAACGAACTTTTTGATACCTTTGGCACAAACCGCTTAAAACGGTTGTGATCGGAAATACCGTGACCTACTCCCCAAAACCACAACAATTACATAGTAGTCATGGGCCTGATTTTGTTGTATAGTTACAGCAAGGTAAGGCTTATACTATGTTGGGTGTTGTGGAAAATTCCCAGGGAGTTGTAAGCCCCCTTGCTTTTTAAAATATAGGCGAAAGCCATCCTGTTTTATCCACCAATCTCGACCGTTGAAAGAAAAAACAGTGAACAGGGAGGGTTCGTGCATTGGCACGGATTCCCCCTTGTGCTGTTTTGGCTTGTCGAGAGCCGGTGGATTGCAAGGGATTTCCGTGCCTTTTTAAATATTGGCCTGTTACAACGCTAATACACCACATTCGCAAGGAACACAGGTATCAGGGCAGTTCATGTATTTGCATGGACCTGCTCTTTTATTGTGTTCCAGCCTGTGGTGGGCTTAGCGTATAAAAGAGCGGTCCGTGCATTTTTTGAAGATTAATAAAAAATGCCTTATAACTGGCCAAATAAACCTGCAACAAAACGCTGCCTATTATATTCCGAAAAGACTTATTTCAATCCGGCGGCATCTTCTCTATTGCCTAAATCAATTTTAATGCACTATCTTTGTATCAGTTCTTATTTAGATAGTGTTTTGTATTACATACAAAATGCTCCGTTGTTATCGGCGATGAATTTTGGCGAATTTTTACGATTAACAACAACAAAGATTGAAGGACAATGGAGTTACGCCTGTTTTATGGGCGTAGCTTCACGCTCATTTCAATCTTGGGCAAGCCAAAAGCCTATCGCCGATGTGAGTATTGGTTGCGCCCTATTTTGGCGAATATTCATGCAACCAATACTTATGCAAGCAATTTAAACATTGTTTGCCCAGGAAGATTTAATTGGCTTGCATGTCATACACAATTAATCTTACCTATAATTTAATTTCAACTCCCGGCTTACGAGCACGGGGCAAACTTTTTTTTATGGATTTAATGCTATATTTGTTTAGCAGATTCAGAAAATAAGATCGTAGTATATCTACGGCAGGAAAAGCAACAAGTAGTCATACCTTAAAACTTGCGAACTTTATACTTCTCGGAGTATAATTACTTTGAAATGACGAAAGGTGCCTGTTCCTTGTCTTGCCCCGTGCTTTTATGGACGGTGGCCAGGATGGGACGTAAGTGCATTATCGGTTTCAAAGGCGCTCGCAAGGCCCTAAGGTGTCGGTATTGTAAACTGCGTCCTTTTTTGATTATTCACCTTCCCTAACATTAGCATAGGGCAACAAAATAGTTTATGATTAAATTACTATTTTTGTTCTCAACAGAGAAGATTTCGCCGTAGTAAAATACGGTAAGGATTAGCTCGATTTCGCTCGATTAAAATTTGCAGTTTTCTCCGAAACGCGAAACGATGCAGTTCTTGTCTTGCCCTATGCTTCTGCATGGGGCGCATAAGGCATGGACGTAAGTGCATCTATCGGTTTCAGGGCCCTGCAAAGCCTTAATCGACGGTAGTATGCAGACTGCGTCCATGCTGTTTTTTTTGGACATCTGCATATATCCCGATGCCAATCCCAAAAAATTTTGTAAGCACAACTACTTTATACCAGGATGGGTGACATCATCTCTCATTTTCGGAGTTCGGTAAGTCCCGCATCTACCGTTCTCTTTTCAGGCATCCGCGAACCTATGCATCACAGGAGGGAGAAGCAGGGTTAGTGATCCGGAACGCGGGTGCCCTTTATTTAATTCATACCCCTAATTAAATGAAAACCCTAACCGATACGATCATCAAACCGACTGGTACGGAGGATAATGATTCAATCCGGCGGTTCTTGAAGACTTTTCAGGATTCACTTCGATTAATAGAAACAAATCCTGATTTAAGGATCAACTATTTTCCCGCAGACCAAAGGAGAGGATTTGTAGTTCCAGCAATTCACTTTGGCTTTTTACATCAGGGCCTCGATTGTTCGTATGAGAATTTCTACGACCTTTCCGGGGATCAAGATAAAATTTGCATTTTCACTCATATTTATAGCAGGTACTACACTGGCGGAGATTTTAGAAGAACTGAAACGTTTCAGGCAAAGTTCCTTGAATTCCAAAAAATCCTGTTTATAATCGATAGAGCGGAACGGTCAAATCAAATGCGAACGCTTCCTCCAATGCGGTTATTCGATTTGAACCGCTATACTGACACTATTGTACCCGCTCTTGTTGGATTTTACCGTTCGACCTATCAAATCGCAACAACAAATTAACTCGGATGTTACCCCCTTGTCCCATTAACGAACCGGCGTGCCGATACTCCTTGCATTGCATCCAGGGTTGCAAACGGATCGAGATACCTGCGAAAGAAAGTAATTCATTTGCAGAGCGGCTTCCTTTCTGCCTTATAATTGTTAGTGGGAAAGGGGAAATAGAGGTTAATAATAGTACAAAATTGGTAAGCGGTAAAAATATATTTTTTGTTTTTAGCAGCTCTGCCGTCACTATAAAGACAGAGAAAAAGATTACAATGTACTTGATTGGATGGCAGGTGCTTTTGGTGCTTTTAAACCGCTTGAATTACAGAGAGGAATCATTCAAATACAAGCATAAGACATCTTTTGTGAAATGTCCGGATAGCCCGGCTCTCAAAGAATTCGTCAGTGAATTCGACCGATCATCCGTTCGGATGAATGGTTGCAGGCTAAATCTCAATACAAGGATGGAAGAGTTGTATTATTTCCTGAAACTAAATTACACATCCGAGCAGATAGAAAACCTCTTACGGCCGTTGTTGGTTAAACCTCTATATATCATGAAAGTTTTTGAGCATTCATTCATACAGATGAATAAGTTGGATCAAATCTCTAAAGTAATCGGTCTCACGGTTAGCGGTATGTCAAAGTTCTTTATGAAATATCTCGGGAAATCTCCCTATAAATATCTTATGGACAGGAGAAATGACACTGTTTATTATGACATCACTACTACAAGGATTCCTCTAAAAGATTTATCTCAAAGGTATGGATTCCACTCTGTCCAGCACTTCGGATTTGTTATCAAGAAAGCTTTTGGAGTTTCACCAGCACGATTAAGACATAATTGTATAGCTGAAAACTGATCGGAGGCCCGGTTTCAAATAGGGGTAACCTGTTAAGGTGGACAGGAATTTGGGGTGGCCGGGCCTTTTTAAAAAGCTTACCGATATGAAACCACGCGAGAGAAAGACATTCGGGCTCTCTTTCCTTATTTTGTATATGTTTTATAAAAGAAATAATTGCTCGCCTCTGATACGGTCGTCCAATAAGTACCCGTAACGGAAGAGATCGTAGGCCAGTTAGTCGTTGCCCATCGACATGAAGACAGAAACATGGGTGATGATTTACTTCATTTTATCCGGTGATTGGCGGCATGGGAATATCTGGGTAATAATAACCATATTTTTGGGTTCATCAATAAAGTAGATTGCTTTAAAAAGGCCCGATATTACGGTTAGCGAACGCGCCTCATATTTCCTGCTCTTTGACAGGAATTCTACCGGAGCTGCATGCGGGTATTTAGCAAGAAGATTTATTTCGTCAATGATGGAGTTAAATATGCTAACAGCAACCTTTGGGCTTTTATCATTGTAGTATGCAAATATATCCTCCAGGTCTTGCCGGGCATCCTCGGTTAAAAGAAGCTCCATCATTTTCGACTTATGGATGATAACGGAATGGTTTTACCTGCTTCGTAGTCTTTAACTCCATTTTCGAACCTTTCGTGGATCTGCTCTTCTGTTGCCGTACACGGGAAAGAAGCAAGGTTATTTACGAGTTTATCCAATTCGTCTAAAGCTTGCTCGGAGTAAACCCCAGTAAGTATTCGCGTTATCAGATTTGCTTTTCTTGCTTCTATTTCAACTGCTTTCATATCTAAATGTTTATATTCCAAAGATACTTCTTTTTTAGCTTCCATAATTAAATCGGAATTGATTTACTAATGTTTTTCGTAGCAAATAGAATACCTGTCGGGGTTGTCGCAACAAAACGTTTAACAGTGGGATTATCATTCGGTTTTCCTTTTGGACTTTATATGATTCTGTTCCATGACGGTAATAAAAGAATAAGTAGAGACTTATATCTCATATCCATTTTCGATAAGTTTTAGTTTCTCTTCCTCGTCTAAGCTATCAATATCAATGAGGTAATCATTTGTGCCATTTATACCGTTCTTATCATATAATATCAAAAGACTATATTTTTCATCCCAAGAACCGTAGCCTAAAACGAAAGAATCTACATTAACTTTGATTTCATGTTGGGGATATGAACTTTCCTCAAAACCTTCATATAAAGAAGTGAAGAGAATTTCCCAGTTGTTCAAAATATCTAATAATCTCTCATTATTTTTAACTTCACAAGTCGAAATTCCAAAATTACTAACGAAGTCTCCCTCGTAATCACATATATATTTCATGGATTCATTTGGAAGAAACTTTTGGCTATTAGGATAATTTGAGTTTAAGTTAAATATAGTATCATTTAGGTGTACCGAAAATATACCGTATTTAGGCCCAGAATCGCTGTACTTACTGTTATATGTACTAAAGTTAATGGCTTCATCTCCGGTATTCTCTACGAGAAAATCTAAATACATTTCTCCAGCTTGAAAGAAAACACCTTCTTCGGTTTCATGTGCATTACATTCAATTATTATAGTTTTCAATATAATTGAAACAGGTTCCTTTGTCTGATTAGAAGTGCAAGATATAAGCACAGATATCAAAATTAACAACACAATTTTTTTCATGGCTACTATTTATAACGTTTAATATATAAAGATGGATTTTCAATCATCATATGTGTTTTAATCCTAATATCAATTTCCTGTTTCTGCTCTGAATTTAAATGATTGTATGTAGGGTGATTTCTTTGGGCTTCATAAGCTTTATAATGAGTACCACCATAAACTATAGGGTTTTCGCCACTATATCCTTTAATACCATGCCCATAATATTCATGGACACCTAAGAAGTTTTGTATACTTTCAACCGTATTCAGTTCGTTAAAATATTTTCCTCTCATTACCGTTACCCTTGAACTGCCGTCTTCCATTTTAAAGTGTCCGAACCTACCCGTTTGTGGGTTGCCATTATTGTAGTTATCTTTCCCTGGAGCATTTATTGAAACCATTCCATTATAAAGGTTGGAAAAATCAATATCATTCATTTGATTCAATACATGTGTATATATTTTTGATTCGGCTTCTGGTGTTAAATTACCAACAGCTATATTACTTAATTTCCTTGTGTCGGACGAGTAATTCTGTATATGGTGGGATGAAACCAGCCCATCTGCATAGGAAAAATATTCAAAGGCCTCTTTGCTTGTTATGTATATATCCCCTGTAAAACCTTTTTCGTCGGTTCCAAGAAAATTCCCATTCCAATCGTAATAAGGACTTATAAATAATCCTGCCACATCTATATGCCTTACCGGATTATTACCCGCATAACCGTATGGAGTGAGCTCGAAATAACTCTCCAACATCTTATCCATTCCATTCCACCCTCCCCTAAACGGGTCGTAGTTTCTCCACCCGTAATCCAGCAAGCTCAGTCCGGCCATCTCTTGCAGTTCCTTGCCGTTGTACTGCCAGCGGTTGGTGGTGGCCTGGATGCCTGCTCCCTCCCACCTTTTGCCGAATGAATGGTAATCGTTCCTTGTTATTGCATTCCCGCTATTGTCTACCACTACACGGACGCTGCCAAGATGATCGGTTATAAAGTAATGTGGCTCGTAGCTGGTGCCGTTGCTCGTTGTCGTTGCAATTATTCTTCCCCCTGAAAACCCAGCGCTTTCCAAAGTTAGTTTATTATCGCGTCTTTCGTACACCAACGAACCCAGGTACTCATATCCGTTATTTTCGCTATTGATGACCGATACCTTTGTCCCGTCCGCCAACCATTTATACTGTGTACTCTCCCCGGACCCCGATACATGTGCTACAAGGTCAAGATAGTTATAAGAGAGGTTTACCTCCTGTCTGCCGTCGTAAGTCATATTGCCGTTGGAATCGTAGCTGTAGGTATAGAGGGTATTGGCCGGCCCGTTATCCCTAAGTACCGTCAACTGGTTGCCGTTATAAGACTGGTAGGCCAGACTGTTTTCAAGTCTACCTTCCTCATACCTGTCCAGTGAAAGAGTGTTACCGTTATAATCGTAGGTCAGGTTACGCTCCGCAAAGTTATCGACCGGTTGCATGGACCCGCCCTCGTAATGGCGTGTATCGGTTAACCGGCCCAGCCCGTCGTAAGTAAAGCCGTATGTATTGCCGGTCATCGTCGTTGCATCGGCTCCTTTATGTCTCCACTCCCACTCCGTGATATTACCCGTATAGCTTGGCTCGGTGCCGGCTTTATTGGGATCGTAGTACCGTAATTCCATATCGAAGTGCGGATTCTCCTGCTTTGTCATCCACCCCTGGATATTATAATCGTAGGTCGTCGCCGCCGCGTTAGTCCCTGTCCCCATGTTGGTCGCTGCCAACCGTCCCAGTTCGTCGTATGTATAGGTGATTAACGCAGGTATTCCTGCGTTTAGGGTCGTAGTCTCGGATAAGAGACGTCCCCTGTGGTCGTAGGCGTATTCAACCTGTAGTATGTCGGGTAATGCATTGTTAGACATTTCATGGCTCTCATGCCGGCTCAATACATTACCTACGAAATCGTACCTAAAGCTCGTGCGGCTTATACCGCCCAGATGGTTCATATCAACCTTTTGTACGAGACGGCCTTTGTAATCGTAGTAGTAGCTATGCATCGTGTAGGGAAACACATTGAAGTCCGTTCCGTTCGCTACTGCCTTACGTTCGTAGTTGAGCACCCCTTTAAGAGGATAGACATCGCTTGCCGACACAACTCCTGAAACCGCCTCGAACTTTAATGACTCGTGAAGACCGGTGCCTTCCGGATCATCGTAACGCATAGCTTCCAGAATCCTGAAATCGCTCTCCTGCGCAGGAAAATAAAACGGAGGCTCAACCGTCGGTGCGTCGGCATGGCCCTGCATCTGCTCCCTGGTATAATCCTTAATATACCTTCTAACCCCTATAACCCTCCCGAATACATCGTAAAGGATCCACTTCCACGACCCCTGCTCCCTAAAATACCCGTCCTGCTCTGCAACGACTCTATCGCCCTTATCGTAAACATAATAAATCCAATCCGCTCCCGGAAGTTTTTTGGCAATACACCTGTTACGTGCATCATACTTATAAAGGTAAGCATACTGTTTGATAATGTCCGAGTCGCTACTCCAGTATCCACTTACCCGCATTTGGTCCGAGGCCATAGGCGGAAGTACGACCCTTAGGTTTCCTGAATGATCATAAATGTAGTATGTGTCTGCATATAATTTATCCGCCCACTCCTGGTAAACCTGTCTTGACAGTAATAATTGACCGAGGTTATTAATAAATTCGAATGTCCTGTGGCCGTCTTCATTTTCAGTTCGTGTAACGTGTAAGTCTCCCATTTTGTACTCTCCAAAATGGGTTACAGAAAGATTTGTATCGATAACGGAATTTTCCGTAAATCTGTAATTTATGCAAATTAGAGAATCGGCCCAACTATTGGTAAAATGAGTTATTTGCACTGCCTTATAGAGATCGGTCATTATCATTCCCGGCATAAACTGTTCCTTTAACGGCGACAAAGGAGATTGCTCATAGACCGGAAATGAATAAGGCTTCAGATCGTTATCGTACTGTGTCCTGGCACTTGACATCACGGTATTGGGATTTACATATCTGCCGTTATTACCGCTTATTACCGTTGGAAGCCAACTTCGGTGCTCACGTCCCACACCGTCGTACTGCTGCACTGTTACGATGTCACCTCCCGTGGGGGACATTCCGGCCTGAACCGTTTGGACTGGACGTCCCAATCCGTCGTAGTAATCGTAAGTATCGAAATAGATACTTCCCGTATCGTTTATCATAGTACGTGTACGAATATAACTCTGATTCGTTGTCAAAGGTCCCGGATCAGGTTCAGGGTCGAAAACCTTTGGGAACTCTATAGGCAACTCGGGGATGACGGAAGTTTGGTTGAATGTTGCCAATATGCTGAAAGCAAAATCGCCGGTCATTGGAATCGAGATTGTGGAAGGATGCCGGGAAAGTTGTTCGACAAACCGGTTTTCTTCTCCTACCACGAAGAAGATAAATTCAAAATTATGTGGAGTGTTGGGGATGAGATGTTTCCACTGTTCAAAAAAACTTTCAATATCAAAGTAAAAATGCCCTTTGGAATCCGGTGCAAAAAGTACAGTCGTCAAAATGGCCCCGGGTTCCCATATAGCAAAACGAGGATACCCTTCTCCGCTGTAAGACATATTAATATTAATATGTAAAGGAGAATTGACCCAGTACCGAAAAACTGAATTAATTTCTGTAATATCCTCAACATGGGTCAGTCCTGAACAAATAAACTCTTCTTCACAATTAACCCCAGTTGCTTCTGTGGTAAATGTAAGCCTATTCCAATAATCCGGTACGCCGAATTGCGGTGTATAAACTTGTTGGCTATGTCCGGTAGAAACAGAGGTGAAAAGAAAAATCACCATTACCAGTATGGATTTATTTATCGTTTTCATTGTCGTGGATTTATTGGTTTTGTAGATAATACTGGTAATCCTCAATTACATTTCCATAATGATCTTTGATGCATATAAGGCGTCCCAATGCATCATACTCAAAAGAGTTTTTGAGTCCGGAAGGTCCCGTTATGGAGAGTACCCCGACAAGTGGCTTATACCGATAGGTAGTAACCTGGGCGTCGGCCAGTGAAGGATTTGTTCGTAGTCCCTCTACCAATAACCAATCAGAAGCTGTCGGCTCTACACGATTGGATATTAAATTCAGTGTCGTTTCGTTTATAATATTGGTGACCTGGCTATACGTTGCGTTCTTTATCTCCGCTATCGGATACTGGCCGGAATATGACCACAGGTAAACTATACTTATCCCATCTAACACGGTGCACTGAAGGATATTTCCTTTTGCGTCGTGCCTGTCGAACGTTATCTCGTTCCGGTAATCAACATTAGGGGTTTTGGAAAGAATCGAAGAAGGCAAATACATACCGTTACGATGTTCGTATGTTGTTTTATTCCTGCTTGATTCCGTGTTAAAAGGATAGTCTGGGTATTTTACCGATTCAATTACGGGAGAAAGTATGTTTGCCGAAACCATATTCTTATAAACGGTTTCTGTAAAATCAACCGGATATTTGTAGGATTCTGAAAGAAGGTTACCTATTGTTTTTTTTATAAGCTGGTGATTCTGGTTATATTGGTATGACTCGGCAAGCCTTACTTCTCCGTTATCGGTGTAGTCTGTCGTAACTTTACCATCAAGCCTGTAAAAACCCAACTTCAGGGGATAGTGTATATAATCATAGCGAAAATTAATGAAGTCATATTCCCCGTACACCCCTAATTCGGCAGTGTTGTTTATTTTAATCCTCTCTTTAACCCTTAATTCATCAAAAGTTCCTTTTTGTACATTAGAATAATTGTAGGTTTCAGTTCTCTTTATCCGGTCTTCATTATCATAATAGGTACGGCTCATCAGTGTAGGGGAATAGCCTAAATAAGGATTTGTCCAGAAGTTTCTACTAAAAGTTCCCTCAATAATTTGACCGATAGAATTATCTCCCATAAAGGGAAGTATTCGGGCTTGTCCGGACATCTCCCTTTTTTCGTAGAAATTTATATTTCCATAAACGGATACCGTTTTGCCGTTATATTTCCTTTGACCCTCGTCATATTGCAAAGTGGTCACCTTCTCGTAAATTGGCCTGTAACTTAATATCTCTCCCAAAACTGGATTGATATGAAAATTCGTGGTCCTTGTACCCCGGTAAGCCGTGGCAGGATGGCCGACTGTACTTGCTTGATAATTGGTCCAGAAATATAGGGTATATATATCTTCAAGAAAATCAATGTTTCCCAATAGAACTTCAAACCTTGCTTTCGAGTATTGGAATTCGGTAATTATAGGATTGCTTGTTTCCGAGGTTTTGGAAATAATCCTCTTTACCCTCAACCCCCCGATTTTTATTTGATTGTCGTCTACATGTGGCTCGTAGTCATATTCTGTAAAACCTCCGGTTGGAAAAGTAATCCTTTTCAAAGAATATTCCGCCGCAGGTTCATTTTTAACCGAACGGTCGCCGAAGGACAGCCCGTTTGGTAAACTGAATTGATTAATGTATTTGAATTCATCCGGTGCGGCCACAACATATTTTTTGTACAGAAGTGGAGGATATGTTTTAAAAAACTCATCTATATAATTACTATTACCCCCGTATCCCCACATGTCGGAATATGAGTAATTATTTCGGGGATAATAGGAAAATTGAAATACCTCTTTTGCAGATGTTTGGCCGATACCGGAGACGGTCATGGATTTCAAAAGGTTGTGTGTATTGGAATTGTTTTTTTGAGCGAGCTCGTATTCAAAATTAATTGACTTGACCAGTTCGTTATTATTGTTATAAACTTCAACTGCGGTAATAAGTTGATTCCATCTGTAACGGATTTCATCGCTATATACATTCTCACTTGGGTTTCCCTTTCGCACGAAAAGAACTTTGCAATAAGGTGTGGTGATTTTGCTTATAAGCTGGGATCCTGTGTACTCATAATCCGTAAAATTCACTGTAGGAAATTCGGCTCCTGGAACAAAAGATTGAAGGGGATTCTCCATAAGTCCAGTATAGTTAGTATAAAAAGGGGCTTCTTGGTAGATTAAACTATTTATTCTCGACATGTTTAACATAGATTCATAACCCTTATATTCAAATTTTACTTCTTCATTATAGGTAGTGATCATTTTAAGAAGGGGCCATCCTATAGTTTGGAACAAAGGCATCGGTGCGTATTCCCGGTTATCATTATCCCCCAGGTAATATACCACTCCCTGCTCATCAGTTATTACTAAATCACGAAATGAGTAGACTCCATTGCCATTTGTGAAGGCAATTTTATCTTGCTGCGATTCTGCTATTAAGGCTGTGATTTGATCGGAATCAGATCCGTTCAGCACTATAAAGTTTCCCGAAGATGAAGGTAGAATATAGGAAAATCGGTCGTATTCCGTGTCCCAGGCATATGTAAATTGATCCAACTGACGATCCTTTTCATTGCGGTCCCGATTGGAACTCAAGTCATTTATTCCTGCATAATTACTCTGCCAATTACTGTAACTATAATGTTGGTATTTTTCGTCTTCGAGACCGTAAATAGTTCTCATCACTTTGAAGCCACCCACATTTATACTCCAACCCGCTCCTAAATCACCGTCATATTGGATAGCTTTTACCCCTGATGCATGGTAAGATAGTAAGATCGGAATTTTCATACCCTTAAGTTCCAATTCGTACAACGGAATAGTTATTTCCGGTATTCCGGTATGCTCGCTGACTTGATGGTTTAGGTATTTTTGATAAATAGCCGATTGGGGTGTTACCGGCACTATATCCGGATTGTTAGATTCGTGGGCAGTTTGTGCTTTGGCAGAAAGAAAAACCAAAACGAATAATACCGCGCAGTACAGGTGGAGTTTTTTCATAATATTAAGTCGAGTTAGTAGTATTGGTTTGAAGCGCTTTGAGATGGGTAGGTTATTTACTTAAAGCGATACTTAATACAGTTCCGATGTAAAATACTCATTCTTTTTAATAAAATATCATATTTGGATTTTTTGATATAATTATTTAACTGTAAAGATTGATTATTACATTCTCCTTTTGTTATATATTGTTCCTACCTACTGAAATTCCATAATTATTGCTTGAAAACTACGACTGTTAGCAACTAAGTTATAAAAAGTAAGACTACACCATAATATTATTGTTCTCCACTTTTACTATGAAAGTAACTTTTGCAATCTGCTCCACAGAACAGATCTACATATAATAGTTTCACTGCCATAATGAAAAAGCCCCCGCATTACTGCGAGGGCTGTATATATCTGTTACTTATTATAGATTATAAACTAAATTTTTAATTTACATTGTTGCCTACATCTTTTAAGTAGGTCTGTAAAAGTTTCTGTATTCCATTAAAATTGGGTTTGCGTTTACCGGATCGCCTGATAAATGAAATCCCAGCTTTGGCAACATAAAGCACCTCGGAACGAAGAACACCAGCGGTTCTGCAATGAATGGGTATTTTCCGTTTTTTACAAAGAGATAAAAAGTCAACTTGCGGAATAGGTTTTCCGCTCATAAGTTCATCATGCACCCTCTGCAACCTTATCTCTTCATCTTTCTCCGCTTTTAGCCTGCTTAATTGTTTCGTCTGTGCATCTTCCATCTTTTTTTCTTTAGCCATGTTGCTTGATATATAACGACTTTCAGTCAGCAGAGAAATCTCTTCTTTAAGTCGGATGAATACTTCAATTTCCATATTAGATATATGTTTATGTTGCATGGCTTTTTCCTTGACATAAGGGATGTAATTATTGATAATCTCTAAGCCACGCCCTCCCACATCGGGATGATTGATTAACCGTTCTTTGTCATAAACACCCTCTTGAAAATAGACCTCTTTAATTCTCAACACGACACCATAATATTCGCGTTCACCACTTTTACTATGTAAGTAAGTGTATACACAGTCGTTTATTGGAGTTAACGTTTTTTTCACCGGTACAATCTCGTTCATTTTAGCACCGCTACCGTATCTTAATATTTCTACCGTCATAACTTTTCTTATTATTTTTGTAGTAATTCGGCTTCACCACTCATTTTTTTAAGTATTTCTTTAGATTCCGTGCTAAGAGATCGTACAAACAAATCTAAACTAAAGCCCGGACCATTCTCTACCAAAGAGAGGTTTGTTGAAATTAAGAGTGAAAAAATTAATTCGATTTCCTGTTTGGTTAGTCTGCCTATGGCATATTCGCCATTATACCCTGTTAGAACCATAATTTTTAGATTTAGATTAAAGACCGGTTTTAATTAGCCGGTCGATGATTAGGGGTTTATTAACCCAACCTGTGGTTTTGAGTTTTGCACAATATTTAATTAATCTTTCCCTATTGAATTGTCGGTTAGTTCCCATATGGATCCATTTTCCATCTTCCCATTTATATGTAAAATCTACAAGCGGGGGATCGAGACTCACGAACTTATCATATATCCGTATGGTAAACTCGTTTAAATAACCGTTAAAATCGAAATAAGTAGACCAATGGTATACTGTGTTGAGTTCATGCAAAAAAGCTATCACGATTAGTAAATCCGATACTCCGGGTATCATCATTAATCTCTGTGGGCTGCTAATGTTACCATCGGGCACCTGGCACTTCGTTATGTTGATTCGATGCATTTGATATGAAAATGAATTAATATGGGATTACACTTGCGGTAAACCGCAAGCTTCTCGGGTTAACAATAAGCCGTTACAGTACCATTTGCCATTAATCCACAGATAAGAAAATTCCGAGTCAAATCTTATTATGGATTCACGATAATATTCGCATCTGGATGAGTAATAGTTTATATTATTTTCGTTGTGACTTCCTTTGGACAGTTGATTACGTGTATTGTCTATCTCAATATTTTTGGGAAGACATTTTATGTCTCCGAGTGAAAGTAAGGTGTTGATTTTATTTATGTCCTGATAGTGCTGAAGTAAAATTGCACCATTATTTTCCGGATAACCATCATAATGACAATATATTGCTTTTATTTCCTGTCGATGGTTCATAATTCCTATCATGCTTCTTGTTGCCATATTGTTTTTTTTAAGTTATGAATTGGGATCCCGAGTAAGTTTTATATTAGTCAATTCAGGATTAGTTTAAGTAAAGTATAGATAGTTATTGAGTTATACAATCAGTTAGGACCTCCGCCTCGTTTATACGCCCCTGCCGGTAATAACCATTTTTGATTATCGGGAATAATGATCGAGAGTTTGTATTGAATCCCCGTTGCTGTTTTCATTATGTTATTTGTGATGCCAGGGAATGGGGTTCCTTTTGATATAAGTGTTGTCAGGTCAATGTTTCTTTTCATTGTGTAACCGTTTTGCTTTTCAATGCTTATTAATCCGCACATAATCTCCGGGCTGATATATGCAGCGCTCGCAAATTGATCCTTGTTACCAAAAACACACATCTTGCATGAACATCTATTCCAACCCATGTAGTAACATGGATGAACCCTGATACGGTAACGCTCGATGATTTCCCAAACTTGTTGCTCTTTCCAATCGCGTATGGGACGTATCCGGTCGACATGACGCTTCATTCTTTCTCCATCACGACAGTCAGCCTTATCCGGCTCAAAAATTGCGTACTTCGCTCGTTGCGCAGACTCTTCTCCCCGCTCACCTGACAACACAAGTGTACGCTTATTAAGGAAGCGGCGCTGATTGACAATGGCAGTGGAAGCCACACCAATTTTAAGGTACGAGCTACACCAACGTACTGCCAGATTTGAGGAACATTGGGGGAATTTTAGCCGTGTGGAAATATTCCCTCGCTTTCCTCCGACTGTTTCAATGCAGCCATTTTCAGTTTCGAAACATGTAGGGGCAGTACGACAATTTTTCCTCATCATTTCACGGTAGAAACCGCCCTTCTTCCATTGGAAATATACTTTAACATTAAATGCTTTTGCGAATTGACGGCAGTAATCCGGCGTCACCTCCCAATCAAAGAACGTTTCACCCTTTCCATCTACGCATTGATGCCATAATTCTATGCATCGCGGATCTATTCCTTGTTCAAGCAACCATAAAAAGATAGCGGTGGAATCCTTTCCACCGCTATAATTAATAATGTAGTAATCGTAAGAATGAATGTCTATTTCCATAATGATTGAGATTCAAAAAATGGTATTAGGAAGTTTTGCACGGGAGCCGCTTGAGATACATTTACAACCTCCCGGAACAAAATCCTATAAGTGTTTCTACCATGGATATGTTTTGTAAGAACAGGTTTGGTATTTCACAGCGACCTGGTTTATACAATTCCGTAGCGGCATTGTATACCTCCCACGCTGTTATTTCCTCTCTATCTTTCATTTTTATGAGTAGGGATTCCGCAACGATGGTAATTTGACTTTGGTTTAGAGGATAATTTTCAAGGTTAAACGAAATTCCTTTATCCTTGCTGTCCTGTGCTACTCTAATTGAAGTAAGCAATCCAATGAACCGGATCACATCCTTTTTAGAGAGGACGGCAGATTTAAGCGCCCTAATTTTAGTGAGATCCTCTGCTCGATGATTCGAAAAGTTATTAAGCCAACTTTCGATGATAACAAACAGATGTTCGAATGGTACCTTATTTTTACCATAATCCGAAACCATTCTTTCTGGCGAAAGGATACATTGGTTATGACATATCTTTACACACGGACCTATTGCTGCCTGTATTCCATCCTGATGGTAGGCCAGAGCCAGTGTTGTTGTGGTTTCATTATCCTGACCGTCATCGATTCGGAAAGTTGTATATATACGGTTAAGAATATGGGCTTCGACAGCATCTTTTCCGTATTTCTCCTCCAGTTCGGGCAATACTATTACACCCGGCAAATTTTTGTTGTTGTTTTGTGCGGCGAATATTTCTTCGATCTCATATGAAAGATTTAACTTCCGGCACATATCCTCTATATTTTCAATAGCCTTGTAATGATAAACTCCCCTTAAAGGCTTTCCATATGGATTATTGGCATCACTCGTGCGTCGAAGTGTCGGCAGGTCGAGTTCTGCTATCCTGGTTTTTGCGTCGAACATGAAGGTTTTCATGTTTCCGTTTATTAAAGCATTCTGATTATTCATAATTTTTAATTTTAATGAAAGTAGTTTGTGTAAATGTTGGTAACCGGGTAAGTAAAGAGCAGCACAGAATTCATTCTGTGCTGCTCTTAATTATTAGCAACTATCCCAGTTGTTTATAGCCCTTTACGCATATTGGTAATTAGGCGCTAACCTGGAAACTTACTGCCGGTGCCTGAAACATGAATTGCTCATCATCAGGGTACAACTGCTCATCGGGAATATATATAACATTATTATTATCCGGATCGTACTCTTCAATTTCGACAGGCAAATTCGGTTCATAATCATCATCTGCTCCCCACGATGGGACCGGATTTAATAGATCTTCAGGATTTATAAAGTTGCTTAAAAGAGCGGTGACTTTCTGCTCAATTTTCCCTTTACGTTTATTGTACAAGTCAGTGGGAGCGGCCATTAATTTCCTTTGCTCAATAGGGTCTTGCTTCAACCCGAATATGCAAAGCATTTCCGATGGAACCAACTCCCTCTCCCTTGTTTGTTTCAGGTGGGCAAAAATCCAGTCACGGTCTATTATATTCTTTTGTTCCGGTGATAGATTCCGACTTATCTGCATCAGTAGTTCGTCTGCGGGGCGATAAGTTGGAAAATAGCCACCAATACCCTTATAAGAACCATGGTGTTTTTGATAACCATCTTTCAACTCCGGGAATATTTCATAGCTGACAATCCGCAGTGATTTGAGTTTGTAGAAATACTCCATTACCCGTTCCTCTTTCGTCAAATTACCGGATGAGAACAACTTTTCACCGAGCATCTTAATGGAATCTTTAACAATATTTCGCTGACATATTTCAAAATTCCTTTTGTCTTTGCTTTCCTGCACAATGATTTCTTCCTTCAGGTTTTTATTATCCTGAATTATTTCATCAGCCACCGATTTACTCTTTGCTGACTTTTTTGTATTTTCTTTAACTTCTTTATCATAGTATATCTCCACTCCATAATAATTAATGACACAATAGCGGGTTTTACGACCTTGTGCTACCTGCCTTTCCTGCTTTTCAATTTCAGCAAGGTTTGTTTTCAATTCCGCCTCATAGTCTGCCGTGGCTTGTTTGAAATTTTTGAGTTTTGGATATTTATTCTTGACTGGGCGTTCCGGCTGGGAAATTCTAAGGTAATTCTGCCATATGAAATCTTCTTTGATTTGGATCCCATTTTCTTCAAGGTATTCTCGGACAACTTCATTAGGAGAAGTTAAGACGATAACTGTTAGAGGATATTTTTTCAACTGCTCATCGACCGAGGCAATTATATGGCTGTTATTTTTAGCCCGTA
Organism: Alistipes sp.; assembly: GCA_021201825.1. Taxonomy (GTDB): domain Bacteria; phylum Bacteroidota; class Bacteroidia; order Bacteroidales; family Rikenellaceae; genus WRDF01. The sequence continues at coordinate 31,618 of JAJQED010000004.1, read as the reverse complement.
AACAATCCCAATTCTTACAGGAGGGATTTAAACTACATTCGCTAAACAGTACGGCAACGCCAGTATTATCTGCGCAGGTTTTACACTCGGTTTTATCGAAAGAATATCTGTCGAGTTCCTTTCCATATTTTTCGTTCAATTCTTTGGCAAGTTGTTTTGCCGTCAGATTTCCCCAACCTCCCATCCAATTATTAAAATGGTTCTGGTAGGCATCCTTTTGAATTTTCTCATCGTATTTGGCCAATTCAATGGCTTTCGCTATTGTCAATTTCCCGTCTTCGTACTGTTGGATGAATTCCGGAATCAATGCCAACAGCCGTAGTCGAGTCTGTATAAAGAATTCACTTACTCCGAGCGTTAAGGCTATCTGTTCTACCGTATACTGGTTTTGGATATAACGGAGAAAAACTTTTCCCTGCTCGAAGTCGGACAGTTCTTTCCGGTGAAGGTTCTCGATAATTGTCAGCTTCAATGCCTCATCATCGTCACAATCTTGTACCAGACAGGGAATTGCCTGCTTTTCGGCCATCTTGCTTGCTCTATACCGACGCTCTCCAAAAATTATTTGATGAAGACCTTTATTTCCCGGTATCGGTCTCACAAGAATAGGAGACTGTACGCCCACATCCTTAATACTTTGCGACAATTCCTGCAATTCTTTCTCGTTCCAGTCTGTACGGTCATTCATTGGGCTCGGCTCGATAAGTTCCAACGGAATATTATATATCTTAACGATTTCCATCTTCTCGGTTGACTCATCTTTTGTCTGGGCCGTTTCAATTATGACCGCATCGTGCACCTGGTTGTCGGTGCATTGCTGCATTGGAGTATCACCCTCTTTCTTCGAATTATTCTTTGCATCCGCTTCTGCTGTATTATTATTTTTAATTACCATAAGAGCGGTTACATTGCTACTCTTTAATGCTTTTGGTGACTTGTTGTTTAATTTTGAAGTTTTCATAAATTTTAATTTGAAGGTTATTAAAAGCAAAGTCCCGGCGATCAGGCCAGGACTTCGGTTACGGCTGTAAATCAACAGCCATATATTATTTAAAGACCGTCGGTCGGACGGCCTATTGTTTAACCGTTTGTTTGTTGTGATTGAAATTGTGGCATTACAGGAACCTTTTTGAGCTGGTTCACCCTGAACCGCCTCTTTACCTTTTCCGCATATAAGCAAATGTCATAAGCGCTATAAAAGTGTACACCCTCCACTATATTGGATTTTATCCATTTCTTTTTAGTGTGCTGCTTTAGAACGGCAGGCCGTATGTTAAAAAGTTTACATACTTCAGTTAGACTCAAATATAATTTGACATTTTCACGCTGGCAGATATAGGTTAACATTATAACCATGTAATTAGCCCTATAAGCCCTGCGCATAAGGTCTGCCAACGTTTCTTTGTTGATTAACTGAAATTCTGATTCATTTTTCATGATCTAAAGATTTTAAGTTAGACTTATTTACCTTTTCATCAATGAATGCCTGAATTTCTGATTTTAGGAATAATCGCCTGCTTCCCATTTTGAAGCCCTTAATCTCACCTCGCTTTATCAGCATATGTACATACCGGTCTGTACATTTTAATGCTTGGGCAACATCGTAAATGTCGAGGACAAGATCTTCACCCATTACGAACGAACACTTAATCATTTTTACGTCCTCGTAAATAGTTTGTATCCGTTCGGATGTAACCTCGAAAAATTCCTTAAAGATTGTATTTGCATCCATCTTTGAATTGATTTGATGATGCAAATATGGACGTGACATTATTGGGGATCATGGGGCCCATTATGGGCCTATTAATTTTTTTTACGAAATAGGCGTATAGGTTTGGTTATCAATATATAATATAGTATATTTGTATTAATTAATACGGAGCATTACGAAGCATTATAAGCATGCAAATTCGGTTGCTTTTGATATAAGTGATTAATTAAACAACTGTTTATTAGGGTGTTATAATCAAGGTTCGATTCTTGGTGGCACCACAGAAAATGAGACAGTTACAGAAATGTAGCTGTCTTTTTTTGTGCCCTTTTTGAGCGTTCTCACGTTGGTTTGTTCAGGTTGTGTAAACCGCTGTGTAAACCATGAGCGTTACAATCGAAGTAGTTTGCTATAAATCTAAAGTGCTGGCAAACAACGAATCACCGTTAATGTTACGAATCACCAAAGACCGCAAATGCAAGTATTCCTCTCTCGGAATCTCCCTCAATCCTGAATTTTGGGATTTCACGAAGAACAAGCCTAAGCGTAATTGTCCAAATAAACCGCAAATTGAACGCCTGATTACCGAAAAACGCAGGGCGTATCAGGAGCAGATTATCGAACTGAAAACAGAGAATAAGGATTTTACCGCTACCACCCTATTCGAGAAAGTCACTGGTGGTTCCGTAGTCCGCACGGTCGATAAATTTTTAAAGGAGCAGATATGCCGATTAAAAAGCCAAAAGCGTACAGGCTATGCAATGACTTTTCTGGAAGTATATAACTCCTTAATTAAGTTCAACGGCCACCTGAATATCTATTTTTCCGATATAGATATAACATGGTTGAAACGGTACGAGGAATGGTTGCGTTCGCAGGGTTCCGCCGAGAATACGATAGGAAAACGTTTCCGTACATTACCCTTTCAAATCATATAAGGTATCCAAACTGCATAAAGCGACCGCGAAAAGGGCAATACATAAAGACCATATAAAAGCGATAATGGATTATGATTGCTCGGACAGGGATTTCTATACTCGGTTCTCGGTTGATTTGTTTTCGTTCACCTATTATGCTGGCGGAATAAACTTCGTGGATATTTCGATGCTTACCGCAAATAATATCGTGGACGGTCGTTTGGTTTATACCCGTAAGAAAACGGGCAAACTTATTCGCCTACCACTACAACCGCAAGCCCAGCATATAATAGAGATTTATTCCAATCCGAATAATCCGTACCTCTTTCCGATTCTCGATACTTACCATGACACCGAGCAGAAAAGACGCAACCGCATCCACAAAGTGATAACTAAAGTAAATGGTCGGTTAAAGGAAATAGGGAAAGAGTTGGGTGTTCCAATCGACCTTACCACCTATGTGGCGCGACACTCATACGCCACGGTACTGAAACGTGCAGGAGTATCGACCTCGATAATCTGTGAATCACTCGGTCACAGCTCAGAAAAAGTTACGCAAATCTACCTCGATAGTTTCGAGAACTCGCAGATTGACGAGGCGATGAAGAATTTGGTGTGAATGACATAATATTCTGAAAAGTCATTTTTATACTCCCCTGAAAAATTTGTCACTACTAAGGGAACCGCCCCAAAACAGGTGGTTCCTTTTTTTATTATATTGCTTGTCAAAATATTACCCAGCTTAAATTCCTATATTATGGTTGACGAATTTTTTACCGACGATGATTTTCAGGATATGATGCTTGACGCTAATGTTCCGATGAAAAACCTGACAATGGCCGATTTAGTCACCTCCGATAATGCCAGAAATTATGATATTTTTCTTGATTTAGTTATCGAAAACAAGCATCTCGATATAAATTTTGGTATCCGTGATGGGATGCCATATTACAAGATTGCATTACCTGATGATAGATATGCTACGATATATCTAAATAAAGAGATAATACATGATGTTTTGAACTGGATTGCGCGCGGTGTTAAAAGCCGTACAGTAAACGATGCCTTCAACATCCACCGTAATGCTAATGACAATTACGTTTTACATCTTATAAAATACGACCGAGCGCAGGGGGCCACCAGATATAACAAAGCCACAGGGGAATACAAAGCCGTTTATCCACATGGCACCATAAATTATGGTAAGTTGCCTTACAGTTTAGAAGAATTGGTTGCCAAACTGGATTCCCTGTGATTATGGAATCAAAAAAGCACAAGACCATAGAGGATTATCCTCCATTAGAGGGTGAATTTAATCCAATAACCTATTTTGACCTTCAATTCTCCGATAATCAAAGATTATATAAATTTTTCCGTCAAATGGTCAGGGATGGTGTTGACCTTAAACTTGTACTTTATATAGATGATAACCTACCATCTTTTAAAGTTGATATTCCGTTCAAGGCGGAGAACCCCAAAACAATTTATCTTATACCGACTGTTGAGAACTTCATTCTCCATTATCTGCACACAGGTACCAATACAGGAATACCGAGTTATCCGCAAAATGGGGAAAGAATAACATACCGTGCTGATGAAGATTACCTCTACAGGCATTTAAAAAGAGAATTTCTTCGAGACTCTTATAAACATATGCAGGACAATCAGGACGGTATTGATGGATGCAGAATCATCGCCGAATATCCATATGGTACCATAGATTACGGTTTTATTCCTCATACTTTCGAGGAACTAACCAACATCCTCGAAGAAACTGAGCCTTACCATTTTACTTCGACACCCTACCCTCGTGGTCGTCCGTGCCGGCAAAAGGCGCGTGCCGCAGGTCCGTACGAGCCTTACGGTATTGGGCGGGGGTGAGGCCCGTGGCCTGTTTGAAAGTCGTATAAAAAGAGTTGCGGTTGCTGAATCCCGCGCGTTCCATTAACTGTTCGGTGGATATGTTCTCCGAGGCAGGTTCGGACAATAAACGCACGGCGTATTTAATACGATGATCGTTGACGAACTGATTGAAATTGACCCCGAACGACCTGTTTATTACACGTGATAACCGATTACGGTTACGGTTGATCCCTGTCATACCGGCAAGGGAATCGAGACTCAGACCGGGGTCCGTATATGGGCTGTGGGTCGACATAAACGCCCTCAATTTGTCCGCCAACTGTAATTCCTCGGCGGACAGGCTATTGTCGGACACGTTTTTAGAGTCCGTAGAAGGCCCGGCTTTACCCGGGTTATAATAGGCCCATTGCTCGGCTTTGGTAACGAGTGCCTTGTAGGCGGACTGCTGGCGGCGGTAAAGCCGGAAAATAATTGTAAGGAAACTATGGACAAGGCCAGGGCGGATAGCATTACATCGATGACCCGGCGCTGTCTCGAAAGGTTTTCCTCCCGTGCATGTATCTTGTTCTGGGCGAACAGAAACCTTGCCTACGATATATATCGCGATGCGGCTAAATCTTCCTCTTGTTTGTAAATTGCTACCAGTGAATCCTGATACTGCTGCATAACAGGGACATTGCCGATAACCCCATTATAACGCGAGAGGTTGGCGTATGCCTGTTTGAGCCGTTTATTGCGGTTGTAGGTATCGAGCGAGGCATAGTGTAGCATACTGTCGGCGATAGCGCCGATCTTCTCTGGTTCGCCAAGGCCGTAATAGCAGAAAGATTGGCAGGCATACATACCGGCAACGTGGCCGGGATCGCCCGTGGTTTTCAGGTATTCCAGTACTTCATTATTCAATGCCAATGCCTTATGCCAGTTGCCGCGATCCATTTCGTTGCAGGCCATGTGGGCCAGAGCCATTGCATCGAAGACCGGACGGCCCTCGACCATATCCCAGCTCTTCCATGTAGAACGGATATATACGTCCGACCGGTCGAAGTCGCCGACCATACCGTAAGCCATAGCCAATATCTTGCGCCCTTCGAGGTTGGCCAGGTCCGTAAAGGAGCGCGGCGGCTCATCCGTAATGGCATTCAGGGCCAGTTCGATACTCTTATTGAAATCCTTGAAAAGATAGTAGGCTTCACTGATACGGAACCATACGTTTCGACAGTCGGGATATTGCCGTTCGGTGACGGCCGACAGTTTTTCTTCAAGAACCAACGCCAGTTCGAACCCCTTGGAATAATCCCGGTGTTCCGACCAGAACGCCAGCATAAACGCCCGGTAGAGGCACTCCATTTCGAGGTAAGTTTCCTTTTTGCGGGCGGCCTCGGCCGAGAGCTTTTGAAACGCGGCTATCTTGTCCGCTACCTCTGCGGTATCGGTTTCCGGTATTGCCAGAACTCCCGCATAGGTATCGGCCAGGCGACGGTTCGAGGTGACTGGGATACTCGCTGGCGGCTCCGATAAATACCGGGCCTCGGCCTGCCGGTAAGCTTCTTGCCGTTCCGGTGATAAGGTATTGCGGTATGCAGGTTTTTCCGGGGAGGTTTGTCCGTGGGCCGACAGCCCGAAAGATGCGGACAATACAAATAATAAGAGGAAGTTATATGTAGCTTTGAATCGGGGCATAAAGGGTTATCTGTAAGGCAAAGTTAGCCAAACCCGGGAGGGAAACAAAATTGTTTGTATTTGTCCCAAACTCGTCAAACTTTCTATTAGAGATGGATAGTTCTGTACCAATAGAAAAGGATTTAACCGACACCTCCGAGGTAATTATCTTTCAGGTCACGGATAATACCTTTGTCGTGCAGTTCCAAAAGTTTAAGGGATATTTCTTCCATTATGTCTGCATGGCGCTTGTTGCATGCAAAGGCATATTTATCGGGATTTAGTAGTGCTCCGATGACCCTGACATTCTTATCGTCACATATCCCTGCCCAGTATTCCAGTACAGGGGCATCTCCGATCACGGCATCGACGTCGTCTGCAAGCAATCCCTCGTAAGCGTGCATAATATTGTCATAGAGGTTCATCCTTATACCTGAAGCCCTTAGATATTTTTCCTCCACCCCACCCCTCTCGACACCTATTAGTTTGCCGTGCAGCTCGTTTATCGAAGTGATCTCATTTTGGATCGACAGCTTGGTCATGCCGGCCGTAACCGTTGATGTGATGTAAGCTATCAAAGCGATACCGGAAACCATCCAGGCGATGATAAATAGATGGCCCAACCAGCCGTAAATTTTCCCCTCGTAAGTTCCCGCCTTTATGGCGACAACCAGGTGGTATAGGCTCATCGCGAAACCGGCTCTCCATTTACGGGGAAACTCGGGGTCATGACGGCGGTAATAAATTGTCATAATCAGGGCCAGAACGAACATTAGCAAGACGATCAACCCGTAGGAACGTACCTGTCCGTTATTTTTCAATTCTTCCCAAAGTGAAACTTTATTGTCTGTTTTAACCATTACCCTCAGCCCGCCGTCATACCAGGGATATGAGAATTTCATATACATAGCCCGCTCGTGCTTTACCGTGAGGTTGGTTACGATAAAGTCGATCTCTTCCGATTTCAAACCGTTGATCAAGGTTTCATAGGAACTGAATTCGATATACCGGTACGGTATCCCGATCTCTTGGGCCGCCAACTCCCAAAGGTCTACTGCTATCCCGTAATAGCCGTTCATTTGCCGCTCCATAACAAAAGGCGGGCTAATGAATACACCTACCCTTAGCCCATCCGGTCCGGGTGAAGATATGGCAAAGGTGCGGGGAATAATGCCGTAAAGGCATGTAAATATCAGAATGAACCGCAATATTAAATGAGTTTACGGATTAAAAAAGGATACGGACGACCGAACATCCGTATCCATTAACATCCGGTGCATTACCGAAACACTTGCGGACATTACCGTCCTAAATACGGGGCGAACGTATCGATGATCTTATAGGTAAATTGCCCCGGGAACGTGAGTGCCTCCAGAAACATTTGCGGAATCTCTGTAACGTCATTCGTGATAGGCTCGGCAAATCTGGGGAATATACCCGCATGGTTGTTCATAAAGCCGTGGTCGACGATAATGTCCAAACCCTCATAATACCATTCGAGAATTTTCTGGGCCCAGGCCGCTTTTTGTTCATCCAGGTTGGGATACAGAAACTCATGGGTAACGGGGTCGGTGTGCTGGTTCGGGAAATTCCAAAAGTCTCCACGGCCGAGATGGGTGGATGTGGCCGGGCGGCCGTTTGCCGACATGAACATACTGCATGGTACGCAGGAAGAGACTTTAGTAGTGTTCGGACCCATCGAAAACTCGAAATGGATCGGGGTTTCTTCGTTCCCGGGAAACCGAAGCATGGCAACGATCATCCCGTGAATGCAGCCGAACAGGGTCGGCCGGCGGGGACCCAGGTCGATTATCTCGTCATTGATCAAATATTCGACTTCGTTCCGGTTCGGTTGAATCCGCGTCCAACCCTCCTGAACGACCGAGAGGGCCTTGCCGACTTCCAGTGCCGTGCGGTTAAATTCGTCGAACATGCGGAAAGCATATCGCGGGTCGTAGGTCACCATATTCGTAGGCCCTATGATACGGTACCTGTATGTGGGATCCCCCTCTCGCTCTAAACATTCGAGAGTCCCCCCGATATAGGCCCCTACGGGAGCCTCACCGCCCAGCTGGTTCGACAAAGCGTCCAATTCGTCGAAATACTCCCTGACCATGGGAAAACTCCTTGCAACGGCAAGGGCGGGGTCTTCGGGGGATCGGGGCGGTTTACCCAATATCAACGGGAAGTCGGCTGAACTTTCCGACCTCGTGAAATCGATAACGATACCGAGGTCATGCAGTATCTGTTCGACCTGGAAATATTCGGGGGGCATTTCGGGTTCGTCGTACTGGAAACGGGTGCGACGGTTTTCGTCCTCCGTTATGTATTGTTCTTTCATGAAGCCGAGTGTGATGATGGTAACCAATGCCTTGGCTAACTGTTCGTTCAAATATGTGATCATGGTCTTTGTTTTAAAAGTTCGTTTTATTAAGAATATTCTCCCGGCAGGAAGTGTCCCGGGTCATCTTCGGTGTGCTCCTGCATACTCCCTACGGCCGAGGTTTGAGGTTCTTTGCCGGCAGTGTTGCCTTTGCCGAGGATATAGCCGGAAATACCGGAAAGTATCGCCGCAAGTTCGCTCCCGCCCAGGACTTTCAGTATGCCGAAAAGGATGATGGCAATTATAAGGATAAAGACCGTTATGAACTGCAGGCCGGAACTTCCGAGCATGAGTGACGGCAAAGAGATATCCGAGCGGCGGTAAATGATCCAAAAGAAAGCCAGCAGCAATACGGCTATAAGTCCGGAGAAAGTAAGGCTGATCCATATCCGGAAATCCTGGTCCCGGAACTCCGGTGAAAGGGATCCGAAGATAGCCTGTTCGGCTTGGAAGATATCCTGTTGCAGTGATTCGATGTTCTTTTGTATCTGCTTGTAGTATATCTCGTTCTGCCTGTCCAGTTCTTCGGCCTCTTCGTAGCGCCTGATGATCGCCGGCAATATTTCCGCCTCGATATATTCGACCGTATATTCCCCGTGATAGCTGAAATACGGCCTTACGGAATTTATCCGCACCAGTATCTTCTCACCCGGATCGCGAACTTTAAGTTCGTCCTTGAGGCTCTGTATATAGTCCGTTTCATAAAGCTTACTGAAAGACAAGCCGTAATAGAATTCATCACCGGCCATTCGCAGTAGCCGTAATATCTCCTCCTTGTTATTGAGATATTCCCGCACTTTCTTATAATCCCGCCTGTCCGCCTCCGTACGGAAAGTGGTTTTAAAATCGGGCACATATTCCTGGGACTGGTATAATTGCACATAATAATCCCGGGTAATATTGTCGTCATTCCCTTCAAACCCATAGAGAAATGGTATGGCGGCGGAGAATATTAAAAGGACAATACCGCGTTTCATTTCCCGGAGGGTTAAGGTCTGTGTCGGTTATAGTGATCCAAGCTGACAAATCGCACTTCGGTTACCGGCAGATCACAGCCGGAAACGATTACCATCCGGAGGAATTCATCTTCCCCTGCGTTATCATCTACTAGAATCTTACCTGTACCGTCCGGCAGTATAAATACAGTCTTGCCCTCCTCTTCGCCCCAAATTTTTGCTTTTAACCGCGCGCATACGGCTAAAAGCCTTTTCATGGCATCGTTTTCCTGGGTGCCGTAGATCCTTACGGTCGAGTTCGGAGAGAGTGGCTTGGTAACCGGGAAGAACTCCTTTTCAAGGAAAGCGGCAAGATTGGCGCAAGGGGAATTATCGCCGGTCGCAGAGGTGGTTTCGGTTGCCGGTTCTTTTTCATGATAAGAAGCTGCCGGGGTGCACCAGGCGAATACTGCAGGAAGAAGAAATAATGCCGTGATGAGCAGTGTTTTCCAGAAGTTTAAATTTAATGCTTTCATTTCTGATCGTTTTTAAGTTTATATTTTTCGTAAGCCTGCTGCAGCTTCGTGTGGTAATTGTTCTGTTCATAGCCCGGGCCGTTATAGCCCGAAGCAAATGCCCTCCAGTTCAACTCCCTGAGCGGTTTATCCAGACCGGTGCTTTTCAGGAAGCGGGCAAAGCTGACCAGATGGTTGTTGGGACCTGCCTTTATGGCTTCGACATAATCTTTCACGGTCTCGTACCCGCAAAGTTTATGGTTGAAACCCATGATCTGGAACATTCCCCAGGAGGCAGAGCACAAAGCGGCGTCTTCGTTTATCAGCATCGCCCGGTTCAAACGGTCATGCTCTTTCTCACCGCCGAGATATTTGCTGCGGTCCCATTTACGGAACAACACGTCTGCGTATTCTCCCTGGTATTTCTGTGGATCGATACCGCGTTTGGAAAGTTCTTTCCAGAAGATATGCCCCTCGAAGAGGATCATCGGACGGCCGTCCTTTTGAAAACCGGTGCGCCCCCCGGATTCCACTTCGCATACGGCCCTTACGGCGGCCTCATCCACCTCGAGCAGTTTTGCCGTGCCGGCAAAATCGAGAGATGCAGGTTGGGATGATTGTTTTTGGTTATGTTCGGCGGGTCTTTCACCGGTCAGGGCACTCCATGTACCCCTGCCGACTATCCCGTCCTGGGACAAGCCGCTTTTCTCCTGAAACATTTTCACGGCAATGCGCGTCTGTTCCCCGAACAGGCCGTCCACGCCTACCGGGTAGCCTTTCTTTTTCAATAGTTCCTGAAGCCGGGAAACCTGGCTCCCGGCACATCCTTTTTTAAGTAATTCCATTTCAGAGATTTTTAACCTTTAAAGACCGAAGCTTTCTCGAGCCTGCGTTCGGCCTCGTTAACTTTTTCCAGTGCCGCCACGGCTTTTTTTGACTGCTGTCGGTTCACCCGCAGGGTGAGCGAACAATTAGGGCACTGTATTTCCCCGGAGCTCAATAACTGATGCATCGCTACCGGAATGAATCCTTTACATGACGGGCATTCGAATCCCGTTGGTTTTTGTTGTACTTTCGATTCGGCCATCGCGCATGTCAATTTTCCGGCAAGGGCCGGGGACTATCCGCAATGTCCTCTTCGCCATTCTCCACCGTCATGTTATGGGCGGACAGGGAGAGCAGGTTTGCAAGCCCGGCAGGCATATCGGCCTGTTTCATGACCACGTTGACTTTCATATTGGCCGACATGCTCGCGTCCTTTGTTTTGGAAGCCTTGCCCGATTGCGGGGAGAGAGTTGCCCGGACAGACATCCTGTCGTCATTTTCTGCCGGGGAGTGATTTTCTCTTTCGAAAGAAAATTCCCTTTCCGTCGTTTCGGTTACGCTGTCCAATATCCGGATATCGAAGTCGAACTTAGCTTCCTTGATCTGGAGCAACGGGATCGGGATCAGGGAAATAACGGGTACCTGTACGGACTTGAACCCTTTCCCGTCCCTGTCGTTTTGTTCGTACTTGAAACTGAACGTACGAAGTTTGCCGAGATTTCCGCTGCCGTCGCTCTCGAAAGCCACTTCCCTCAGAAATTCGACATAACTGGCGGTCATCATCGTATCGGCCTTTAATGTGGCTACGAGCGGAGCCGCTATCAGCTGCTCGAGGTCCATTACCTGGCTGTTAAGCCGCTGCGGTTTTTCTTTTTCTGCCATTTCGATCGTTTAATCAGTGTTCTGCAGGTATGATACAATCGGCACTCCCCTGTTCCGTATCCATCTTGCTGACCTGGTAATTGCGCAGGTTGACGTCGAACGCTATCCTCTGGATATTTTCGGGGGCAACCTTAGAGAGTGAGTCCGCATCGATGGAAACGTCGATCACCTCGGATTCGCGGGTCTCGAGGAAGTTGACGCTTTTGCAAGAGTGGCGGATCAGGGTGGAGACGAAAGAACTGCAGTTCTCGATCACCTCTTGTGATAACCCCTGCCCAGGCATGTTGCCCGACAGGTTTAGCTCGGGATGTTGGAAAAACTTCCGGTGCAGCACCTCCATTGCAATTTCGAAGATCTTGTCCGGGTCGGGATTCCCGTCCGGATCGACTTCGTTGATGGCCTTTTCGACCAATGCCTTGCGTAGTATGCCGGAGAGGTAATCCCGGAAGTCGGTTTTAAGGACCTGTTCTTTCTCCCGGAGTTTACGGTAATTCTCAAAGCCGCTTACAACGCTCTCTTCGGATGCATATAAGACGGATGTAATTGCCGTTTCGGTGATCGAGACAGCCAGCTGGGTAAAGAACTGCATAAGCTGCCGGTAGTTCACTTCAGTGATCTTCTCCGCCTCTGCGCCCGGGTTGACCGCGAACCGCAGGTCGAACCTCAATCCGTCGACATATGCGTTAGGTATTTTAAAATACCGGAGCAGGTCGTTCTCGGCATATTGCTTACCGAGCCTGGAGGCATAATCGTTGGCCTGGTGTTGTGCCTGGGTGAACTCATTGAGGATCGAGCCCAGTAAATTCCTGAATTTTGCCATTGTCTTGGGGAAATTCCTGCGGCCGGGGGGTATGAGATCCGGCCGCAGGAGGTTCATCGAATACGTCGATCATCCGGCCGGGCTATTCCTTGGCCGTAGAAGTGTTCGATTTCTTGGCGGTCTTTTCCGGTATGGCGACCGTTCTCGCGGGAGCGTTCTCGGCCGTCACCTCCAGTTCTTTCCCGCGTGATGATTCGGCATCGAAAATGGCACTTCGGCCGTCTTCCGATACTTTGCCTGTCTGGCCACCGATCAGGATCGCTTCGGGCTTGTAAATGCCTTCGCTGTTGAGATATGTGGCGATTACCTGCACTTTACCGTCTTCGGTTTCCGACAGGTTTGCACCCAGTTCCCCGTTCGGCGAATTGACTGAAACACAGTTGTTCAGTATATCCAGAACCTTGGCCAGTCCGGCGGGCATACTGTCCTGTCCCGCTTTGACGGCGATATCGAGGGTATACTCGACACTGTACTTGGAGTCCTGCGTCGCTTTCGAGTCTTTTTTGCTCGAATAGGATGCAGAGGCGTTCAGCTTCGCACTAAAAGGACCCCAGCCTATTTTGGCCTCCATGCTGCCGCTGGCCGAGGTTTTACTGCTCTCGGAAGTTTCGTTGTGGCTGCTGGATTCGGCATTGATCTTGGCCTTGAAATCTATATCTATCGAATTGATGGCGATATAGGGTATCGGGACGATGGTGAGAAGCGGAACGTTCAGGCGTGCCTCCTTACCGTTCTGGTAAAAATCGAAAGAGACGTTCACCGCCTTTTTCTCGCCCGTATCGGGATCGGTATTGAGCCCGACTTCCTGGATGAATTGCCAGGTTGTCTGGGCGGCCATCGCCTGTGCCTCGATACAGGCTTTCAGAGGTGAGCCGATGATCTGGCTGAAAGGGAGGCCTGCCAGGGCATTCGTGGCTACCTGCGACGGGGTCGTGTCGATTGTCATTGGATTCATGTTCTTTAATGTTTTAATTTTACCTCGGAATTTTTCCGGAATAATCCATCGGCTAAGGTATATCGGCTCTGGAGCACCCGGAAACTTGTTTTCCGAATCTGGGGGTTATCATTCCGAACGGTAATTTCTCCCGATCTTTACAGTTTCGATGAACCGGATCTCGCGGATTCCCACTTCGGCCAGGGACTCGGAAAAAACATACATGACGGCCATTTCCCTGTCGGAATTCCGGGTTGTACCTGTAAAGAGCAGAAAGCCGTCGCCGCAAAAAAATATATGGTAGATTTGCCCGGAAACCGGATGTCGTTCCTGCCGGACGGTATCGAATACCCCGTAAAACCAACAAAGTGCTTCATCGTAAGAACCTGCAGGCATTACCCGTATTTCAGGCTCATAACGACTGTAAGGTTGGCCTACGGGTTTGCCGCCGGGGAACAACCCGTTCAAAATATCGTTTTGCACCGGAGCGGGTATGTCGGCTGTTTTATGCGGCTCACCAGTTATAAACATCCAAACCAAGCCGGCCAAAATCAGTGTCAACCCTACGGTAAGGGCCGATAATCTCGCCACCGGCATATTCCCGCCGTTTTTATCGGGCTTCATACTTACTGTTTTTGGACCCGATGAAAACGAACCGTGAGAATACCGTCTGCCGGTATTCTCTTCCGATGGTCAGTTCAACCCCGTTCTGTAATTTCAGGGTGTTGCCTATCAGGCTTACTATATAGGGGATGTTTATTATAAAAGTCCTGTGGATGCGGATGAACTTGTCGGTCGAGAGGTGTTCGGAAACTTTGGCCATAGGGACCGATACAAGTATTACCTTATCACCCCGCAGATGTATGTTGCAGTAACTGCGGGACGCTTCGAGATAGATTATCTCCGGTTCCGTGATCATCTTGAAGCCGCTTTTGTCACGGACGAAAAAGAAGCGTGTTTCGGAGGCGGGGTCAGTAGGGCGAATTGATTCCATAAATCAAAGGGATATGGGTAAAATTAATGTCGAGCGCATGGAGATAAATGCAATATTCTATCCTCCGAATGGCCAAACACCTGATTGTCATTATTTAACATTTCAAATAAAGCAATAGGATATTTAGTAATAAAATATAGTTTCCGAACGGAGGCTCCGGCTTCCGGAATAGCGAAAAGTTGAGATATTAATTAAGGGATTTCCACTCCGGACGGCCGGATGGATTAAGTTCAGCCAATATAAGGAACCGGGACTTAACGGGTTTACCTGTTAGCGATATATGACCAACAGGGAAAGACCCATACTCATCGATTCACCCGGAGGCCGGCTCTCTTATAAAGTTACGGGGTTGTCACCCAACGACACGGCAAAGCCCGCAAAGGAGACAAATTCACTGCAATTATGCCATTACGAACCGATCCGCCCAGCTGGTTCGAACGGAGGATGGAATTAACTTGTGAATTGACCCGTTAATATATACTTTCCGTAAATAATAATCCGGCCGCAGAGGGGGCCGGATTTTAAACTGCCAGGAATGGATGGAACTACGGGTTGATGTCTTTCATAACAGTGCGATGAGCCTATAGATAAAACTTTATAGCGGCTCTAAAGCGCAATGTTTGGGAATTGTTTCAAGGTCATCTGTATAACTTGCGGGATATACGAGAATCAGAGTTTTATCCGGCCGGTAAATAACAGTTTGATCAACTTCCCGGTGGTAAATTCATACCCCCCGACCTCCCTGAGCCCGGTTGCCGCGACCAACTGGTCGAAATTGCGGTAAAAAGCTCCGTGGATCTTATTGCCGGTATACCCGTCCTGGTCCACGAAATGAACCGTCGGGAAAGAACCCCACACTCCCGTCTCCCTGCCTGTAAGGATTCCCCTGCAACGGGTCAGGTCTACGGTTTTACCCCACGGATGCAGTATGGAATATGTTTTCATCCGTCCGTTGCCAATGGTAATATATTTAAATTGACCCACCACCGTAAGAACTCCGGCAATGACAAAAACCAGAATGACCACCGAAATGAGGGCGGATCCGGAGATCCCTTGCGGGATCAAAAGTAAAAGCCGGAAAAACAACCATAGAAGCAAAGCGGTACACGCGAGCATAACGAGTAACCAGAGGAACATAAGCACCCTGATCCGGGAGCGGGTTTTCTTCATTCGGCACATTTTTTTAGTTCCGCAACGGGATAAAGATAATTAAATTTATACCTTTACTGCCACGAGCCACCCCTACCCGCTTATATTTATTTGTATGATTTCGACCGCTTTTTTCATCCTATCATCGTTATTTGCCAATATCGGCGACCCGCCCGATGAAATACGGTTTTGCTATAATCTTTATTTCGAAGCCGGAAAGGATGACCTAGTGCTCAACCGATATGGCAACGGAAAGACGTTCGGCCATTTTTACTATTTCGAATGTAACGATTCGGACCCGACATTCGAGTGGCCTCCGGAAAATGTAATTTATATAACCAGCACCTGCTCTTCCGGGTCTACCCACGCGGAGAGCTTAATCCTGGCAAAAACCAGAGCAAACCGGGTTAAATCCAAGATCATTACCGACACCGGGATAAGGGAAGAAAATTTCAAAACCTTGTGTACTACCAAGCCATTGGAAGGGGAAGTCGATGTGGTTACCATTGAGGTCGTGAATTGTATCCCGAAATCATTTCCCAAAGAAGAAATGGAAACGGAAACGGAGCCGGACTTGCTGCCAAAGGTAACTCAGCAGGAACCCCGGGTCAACATTGATTCGGTATATGTCTTTTTGAACCGGACCATACGTGAAATTTTGATGGTGCCTTACGTAGGGCTCGTGGATTTCGACTGGAGATCCAGCCTGTATATAGTCAACCGTCCGTGGGCACCCGACAAACGGGATAAATCCAGTATAGACCAAAGCCTTTCGAGAATGCATACCGTTTATGGGAACATTATCCCGAAAGAGATACTGGACCAGTTGGCGGCCAATATGGCCGATTATGCCGGATATTCTTCGGGGATTAAGGCATGGAACGGTGCCGCGATCAACGATACGCTTATTTTCGCCCCTGTCGAACGGGTATCGCACGAGGTCTTCAGTCAGCCCCGTATTCCCGAAAACCTTTCGAAGAAAGAACGGGCGATCTGGCGGCGGGGATATGAATGCGGGCGAGGCACAAGGCCTTACGGTTACCTGATCACCCACCCCGTATTCGACGACGATTATAATTATGCAGTCGTATCCACGGATGTTTTCTTTAGAAAAACCGGCGATATAATATATCCCTCGAAATATACATATATTTTCCACCGGGAAGACGGTGTTTGGAAGAAACTGTATATTCTGGGAATCGAATCATCATTTACATGGCTGGCTGCGGACGGAATTCCATGAGAGAACTTTTGCTGACTTTCGCGCTGATCTTTTCGGTCTATACGGCACCGTGCCAAAAGATTGTAGCGTCCTTGTGGGATATTCTGGACGAAGAAGTTTCACCGCCGCATATCGATTCGGTCTATTCTTTCCTGAACGGAGCGATCCACCAGATACTTGCTGCGCCGTGGGAAGATTCCCCGGAGGAATTCGACTGCTTTTCTCCTATTTATATCCACAACCGGGTCGATGTTTATTACAACCGGGAACGAGAAGCAGTAATGCCTGACCTGCGATCATTGGGTGACTATTGGTTCGAAAGCCGCCAGTTCCACCCGGAACGGCATCTGTTTTATGTCAGTATGCTGAAAGACCATGAGTTCTGGAAAGTGATGTGGGAAGTTGAAAACCTTCTGCCGGAAGTGATCGACCGCCCTACCCGGGATTCGCTTATGAATGTTTACATTGATTATATCGACCGGGAAGAAATACCGGACTTTCATATATCCGATCTCATTGCACGGACCCAAGTGGTTTACAATTACAATGATTATATACCGTTCCAAAATATGAGGGAGCTGTTGAGCAATTATAAAAACCTCGAGGTTTATGATCCCGGGATCGAGCTGTGGGACGGCAGCCGCATCAACGATACTCTTCTCTTTGTCACTACACCAAGAGCGGTTTTCGAGGTTTCGCCCTATGCCTTCCCGCCGGATGATCTAAAACCCAAACAAAAAGAAATATGGATGCAGGGATACCAAGCCGCCATTTCCGATATAGGTGAGAGGAAAAGTTTCCGGCTGAGCTTCCCGATCTTCGACTATAATTATGAATATGCCATTATTGGTGTAGATCGCTTCTATCATTCTTCTGCCAATAGAGCCAATTTATACCTGTTTAAAAGGCACGAGGGTAAATGGATACGCCTTTGGGCATCCGAAACCAGGAAAAGGAAGCATTACTGGTATTAACCGAGCACAGTTTTTGCATCCCGTACATAAAAATTCAAATTATATGAAAAACACCTTTATCACAGCCTTATTCCTGTGTGCCGTCAACACCCTGCCGGTTTCCGGCCAACCCGGTGGTCAAAGGGGCGGAGGCGGGGGAAATATCGACAAAAGTAACGACGCCGAATTGCAGGCCCTCCTGGCACAAACCCTCGACAAATTCGACCAACTGGAATACCGGGATGGGGAAACGGGCAAAACAATGGAGTATAACCTGTTCATCCCGAAAGACTATGACGGGTCGAATTCTTACCCCCTGTTGCTGTTCATGGCCGACGCAAGTACGGTCAACAAAGGAGTAACCGTCCCCCTAACACAAGGATACGGCGGCGTTATCTGGGCTTCGGATGAGGACCAGGCCAAGCACCCGTCTTTTATACTCGTCCCGCAATATGTCACTACCACGGTCGGGGATAGTTTTTCGACCTCATACGAAGTCGAAATGACGATCCGGTTGCTTGAAAGCATCGTCGACCGGTATAATATCGACCGCAACCGTCTCTATACCACGGGCCAGTCAATGGGCGGCATGATGTCTCTCTATTTCAATATCGAGCATCCGGACCTGTTCGCCGCATCCCTGTTCGTGGGCTGTCAGTGGGACACTTCTAAAATGGCCGGGTTCAAGGATGACAAGTTCTTCTATATCGTCGCCGAGGGGGATGCCAAAGCACCGATCGGAATGGCAGAACTTAAGACTGTCCTCCGGAACGTGGGCTCCGGGTTCGGCGAAGCCGAATGGAGTGCCAAACTGCCCGATACGGAGCAGGAAGCCAATGTCCGGAAACTTCTTGCGGAGGGATACGACAAGAATTTCATTATCTTCACCCGTGGCAGTGTAATGCCCGAGAACGGGCAGGGAAACGAGCATATGTATTCTTTCGATTATGCTTATAAACTGACGGAAGTTCGCGACTGGCTGTTCAGGCAATCTAAATAAGTTTATGTCTTAATAAACGAATAGAGGGTCCCGGTGGGACCCTCTATTCGTTTTAGATATAATTGATGCTTTACTTTACTTCGATCGTGTAATCGCTTTTATAGCAAACCAATGCCCATTCCCGGTTAACCATCGTGCCGTATTGCCCGCTGCGGTCGAAACGGTATGACATCTGCAATAACCCGTTATCTCTGGAATTAAGGTTGCGGTCGAAACCACCGCCCTTTGCCGCTGCTCCGACAAACAGTTTGGCGGCGTCATACCCACGGTAAGCATACAGGGAAGGTATAGTCCCGTATTCGGAAATGAACCTGCTGTCGAACAGACGGATTATTTGGCTCCCCCGGTCGGCATGGTAGTTAGTTACATAGCAAAGGTTAAGTTTGAAATAAAGGTTCCTCTCGACCGAAGTGTCGAACCTCGCCCACCGTGGGGTGACTACTACCGATATCCCCCCTCCCGTGATGCTGCGGGCGACAAGGTTATTCTGCACCGAACTGATTGTAGCAAGTATAAGGTCGGCCGTATAAGCGTTCGTACAGGAGATAAAGATCAGGTTATCCCTCGATCGGTCCAGCACCCCGGTAACTTGAGCAGTGGTAAGGTTGCCGCTAAGGTCAATATTATGGTATCCCTGTGGCAACAGGGGTTTTATCTCGTTCTCCATCTCCTCGTCCGGATAAGTGCTGGAGATAAAGATCACGTTATGGCCCTGACTCAAAAGTTCCCGGAGCTTATCGTATTTATTATCGCGTCCGGGAGCCATTTGATAAAGCAATGGACTACCCACGCGGTTCATTGCCGCGAGCGGCGAAACCACAGGTGTACCGTTATCATGCGCATATTGCAGCACGGGGGGCATATTATCCTCGTACACCGGACCTATTATAAGGTTGGTACCCTGGAAATCCTCGGACCCCGTTATCCCGTACACCACCGATGATGACCGCGAAGTGTTATACAACGAGACATCGGCCGAAACCCCCTCGCTCTTAAGGTCTTCCAATCCGAGCAGGAAGCCTTGGTAGAACTCTATAAAGTTCGATGCCGCCCCCTCGTCGTTCTTAAGCGGGAGCATCACGGCTACACGCGGCTTACCCGAAAACTCTCTTAACGAACTGCCGGAAAACTGGCCCGAGAATCCCTCCCGCATCCATTCCGGCTCGTCGGGGTCCGCCGGCGGCACTTCTTCCGCCACGGCGATATCCACGATCGGCTGCTGGCCTTCACGTGACGGTATCTTTATCATATCGCCGGCCTTTAGTCCGTCCGGCAGGTTGTTGTTCGAAAGGATATCCTGCTCCGTGACATCGTACATCATACTGATGCCGAATATCGTCTCGCCCCGCTCCACGATATGGTAAATGAACCCGGTCGGCAGGCTGTTGATCGCGTCACGGTAATCCGATATCTGCTCCTCTATCTCTTCCGGCGTAGCATCGCCCTTACTCTTCTTGCGGATATTGAGGCCCTGCCCTACCGACAGTTGCGACGGGTCCAGGCCCGGGTTGTCTTCCAGTAGCGTATTAACCGGTATCTCATACCGCCTCGATATGGAATAGAGGGTCTCACCTTTATTCACATAATGTATATCGAACGTTCTCTGTTGTTTTCGTGCCGACAATTTTGGGGCGGATTCCTCCAGATGGGCAGGTATTTTAAGCACCGCACCCTCCTGCAACCCCGGGGCTGCGAGGGGATTATTGGCAATGATCTCCTGCTGGGAGACCGAATAAAGCCGGGACAGGGAATAAAGGGTTTCACCTTTCCGGACGGTATGCACATAAAAACTCTCGCCGTCTATCGTGACCAGGCTCGTAGATTTCTCGATCTGCTGGGCGGCGCCGGGAATGGTGATTAAGGGGACGGGTAAAAGCGATAACAACAATATTATTATAATACGTCTCATCGGCAGTATGGCTAAAGCGGTGGCTATTTGGTTTTGGAAGCCGCCTCGCGGAGGCGTATTTCCGTTATGACTTTCTTCGTATACTGCGGGAAATCCCCGTTCATCATCCATGAATAGTAACTTGGTTCCTCCCGGAAAACGTCGGCGACACAACGGCCCTTATGTTTGCCGAAACTGAATATCTCCACCCCGTTGTCGTCGTAACATATCCTGCCGGCATAGTCCGCGAATTTGCTCCGGGACGAAAAATCGGCAAGGAACTCCACGTCGTTCTGCAACTCGGTATACATGTCCAACTGGGCCTCCAGCACCTCGAGGGTAGCCAAAGTATCCGCTTCGGCGGAATGGGCGCCGTCCAACTCTTTTTTGCAGTAGAATTTATAGGCGGCCACCAGCGTACGCTGCTCCATCTTGTGGAAGATGTTCTGCACGTCTACGAATTTGCGTTTCTTGAGGTCCACGTCCACCCCGGCCCGCAGGAACTCCTCCGCAAGCACCGGAATGTCGAATTTGTTGGAATTGTATCCTGCCAGGTCGCACCCCTCGATATAACTGGCCAAGGACCGTGCAATCTCTTTGAAACCCGGGCAGTCTTTCACGTCCTCGTCCGTGATCTTATGCACGGCCGTAGCCTGCGGCGGAATGGGGATCCCGGGATTGAGGCGCCTTGTTTTTACCTCCCTCTTTCCGTCTGGGAAAACTTTCACCATAGAAATCTCGACTATACGGTCTTTGGCCGGGTCGACCCCGGTAGTTTCGAGATCGAGGCATATAAGGGGATTCTTCAGGTTCAGTTTCATCCGGGAGTAGGTCGGTTATTTCAGGCGGGTACCGTTTACCCGTTTATCATCATCGGCATCAACAGCATCAGCGTCGAACTGCCCTGGTCGTCGTCATAGATGGGTTTGAAAACCCCCGCCCTTGTGGAATCGGCAAGCTCCACCACTACACTCGGGGTCTCCAGGTTCGATAGTATCTCCACAAGGAACGTGGATTTGAACCCGATGGTAATATTATCCCCCTCGTAGCTGCACGGCAGGCTTTCGTTGGCCGAAACCGAAAAATCGAGGTCCTGCGCGGTAAGGTTGACAGTATTGCCGGTAATATCGAACTTTATCAGGTTAGTGGCCTGGTTGGAACACACGGCCACCCTCTTGATAGCGTTCAAAAGTTCCACCCTGTCCACGATAACTTTGTTGGGGTTGGCCGCCGGGATCACTGCGTTATAGTTCGGGTAATTGCCCTCTATCTGCCGACAAATCAGCGTATTGTTTTTCAAATGAAACACTACGTTCTTCGCGTCGAATTCCACCTTTATCGGTTCGTCCTCTTTAAGCAGGACGTTTTTGAGCAGGTTCACCGGTTTCTTGGGCAGGATAAACGAAGCCGGTTCCGCTCCGTCGAGACCGCCGGCAACGAACTTGACCAGCTTATGGGCATCCGTGGCGACGAATGTAGTATCTTCCGGGGTTATATTGATATAAACCCCGTTCATTACGGGGCGAAGCTCGTCGTCCGCAGTGGCGAATATGGTCCTGTTGATACCGCCCAGGAGGGTGTCCACTTTGAGGGTGATCTCCTTTTTCTCCTCGCCAAGCTCGGGAAGCGACGGATAGCTCAACCCCGAAGTGCCGGGGATATTCAGCGAACCGCTCTTCCAGCTGACCGTGATCTCCCAAGTGGTTTCATTGGCCTCGATGGTCAGCGGCTGTTCCGAGAACTCCTTGAGCAGATCGAGCATCAGCTTGACCGGGGCGGCGATCACTCCCTCCTTTTCCACGCTTTCCACTTCCAGCTTGCCTACCAGGGTAGTCTCCAGGTCCGAGGCGGTAACTTTCAACTCTTTGCCCCGCAGATCGAGCAGGAAATAGTCGAGGATGGGCAGGGTGTTCTTGCTGCTGACTACCTTGCCGGTGGTCTGTAATACCGAAAGCAGGGCTGAACTTGAAACTATGAACTTCATATCTGAATGTTTTTAATCCGGTTACATATCCGGCGGCGGCCGGAATTGTCAAAGATAGCCATTATATTTTAAATGGTCGACAGCTTGTCCAGGGCCATTATGATCATTTTATCAACAAAGGGCCGGTAGTCCGTATTGGTTTCGTGGGCCACCCGCTGGGCGATAATGGTACAGATGGTGGCGGCGCGATGCCCCATCAGTGCGGCAAGTCCTGCAAGGGCCGAACCTTCCATTTCGAAATTGGTGATGCGCCTGTCCCCGTAACGGAACGACTCTATTTTGGTATTCAGCTCCGGGTCGGCCGGCATTAGCCTCACCCACCGTCCCTGCGGGGCATAGAAGCCGGGCGCCGATACTGTCATTCCCTCCGTCGTCACATCGGCAAACAACTCCCTGAGCCCGCTGTCCGCATCTATAAAATAGGGTTTGGGCAGCAGGTCGCTCCAGCCCGTATGCTCGATAAATGCCTGCTCTATCGGCAAGTCGCACACCCGGTTCCTCCCGGCATAAAAGTTCAAAAGCCCGTCGAACCCTATGGAAGTGCGCGAGAAAAGGAAAGCCCCGAGTTCGATGTCCGGCTGCAAGGCACCGGAAGTGCCCAGCCGCAAAAGCGTGAGCTGTTTCTTGCACTGTTTCTCGGTACGGCTCTCGAAATCTATATTTGCCAGGGCGTCCAGTTCGGTCACCACGATGTCGATATTGTCCGTGCCGATGCCGGTCGAGATCACCGTCATACGTTTGCCCTTGTACCGGCCGGTAATGGTGACGAACTCGCGGCTGGCTGTCCGGAACTCCTTGTCGTCGAAATAGGAAGCCACAAGGTCCACACGTCCCGGGTCCCCGACCAGTATAACCGTGTCGGCCAGCTGTTCGGGCATAAGGTGCAGGTGGAACACCGAGCCGTCCCCGTTGATTATAAGTTCCGAAGATTCGATCTTTCTCATAGCGGTTTGACGTTTTGAATTTTGCCGGAACGCCATATTAAAACGTCCCGAAAAAATTGCCGATTGCCATAAAAGTAGCTATTTTGCGTCGAATTTTCACCAACCTGACCGAAATAAAAACAATCGCACATGACGCTTATAAAATCCATATCCGGCATCAGGGGAACCATCGGGGGAATGCCCGGCGACAACCTTACCCCGATAGATATCGTTAAATTCACTACCGCCTACTGCCGGTGGCTCCGGGAAGCCAATCCCGGAAAAAGGCTCTCGGTCGTCATAGGCCGTGACGCAAGGATATCCGGCGAAATGGTCAACGACCTGGTGGAGGGAACGGTGCTCGGATGCGGTATCGATGTAATCAATCCCGGTCTGGCGACGACCCCGGGCGTGGAGATGGCCGTGATCGCCAAGGGTGCCGACGGGGGCATAATCATCACCGCCAGCCATAACCCACGGCAATGGAACGCCCTCAAACTCCTGAACGGACGGGGCGAATTCCTGAACGACGCGGACGGCAAAAAGATACTGCAACTGGCAGAACGCACCGACACTCTCTACCCGGAAGTGGACCATAAAGGAAAAGTCCTCGGGTGCGAACCTTACGACGACGAACATATAGCCGCCGTGCTTGCTTTGCCGCTGGTGGATACAGGGCTTGTAAAGAGTAAAGGTTTTAAGGTGGTCGTCGATGCGGTTAATTCCGTAGGTGGTATTTCTATCCCACGGTTGCTAAGACAAATGGGCGTAGAAGTGGTCGAGATTTTTACAACTCCCAACGGTGAGTTCCCCCACAATCCGGAGCCCCTGCCGGAGAATCTTCGGGAACTTTCGGAAACGGTCGTGCGGGAGAAAGCCGACCTCGGTATAGCGGTAGACCCGGATGTGGACCGGTTGGCACTCGTTTGCGAGGACGGCTCGATGTTCGGCGAGGAATATACCCTTGTCGCGGTAGCCGATTACGTATTGTCAAAAACACCGGGCAACACGGTCTCGAACCTCAGTTCCACCCGGGCCCTGCGGGATGTAACCCGGGCGCGGGGCGGCAAATATTCGGCCGCCGCGGTTGGCGAGGTCAACGTGGTCACAAAGATGAAAGAAACCGGCGCCGTTATCGGGGGGGAGGGCAACGGAGGGGTTATCTACCCCGGCCTGCATTACGGCCGGGATGCGCTGGTGGGTGTCGCACTGTTTTTGACCCATCTGGCACAATCCGGGCTAACCGCATCGCAGCTGCGAGCCACTTACCCGTCCTACCATATTTCCAAAAACAAGATCGAACTTACCCCCGGCATAGACGTGGACGCCATATTGGAACGGATCAAAGAGGAGTTTGCCGCAGAGCAGGTGACCGATATCGACGGGGTCAAAATAGACTTCCCGGACAAATGGGTACACCTGCGCAAATCCAACACGGAGCCCATTATCCGTATTTACAGCGAAGCAAAGGATGCCGGCACGGCTGAAGAACTGGCCCGGACAGTTATCCGGAAGATAGAACAGATAGCAGGAATATAAAGTTATGGCTGAGACAGGGGATAACAACCGCTTCAAAAACAAAGTTTTAAAAATCCTTACCGGGTCCTTTATCGTAATAATGGCTATCCATATCGTGGTCTTCACCGCACTGGGATTGTTCACCCCGATGGGTTGGCGTTTACTGTATATCTTCCTGGCCGGGCTTGCGATCATGCTCGTAGTGGTGATGCCCATTAAATACCTGCGTAAAAAACGGCTCGCAGCCCGGAACGGACAGCAGGATAAGCCATGAGTATCGTGGCCGGTGTGGCGGAAATTTTCGTACCTTGAACTTCAAAACAATACCTTTATGGCGAATTATATCGAACAGAACAGGGACCGGTTCCTCGAAGAACTTTTCGAACTTCTTCGGATACCGTCGGTGAGCGCAAAGAGCGAACACAAGCCCGACATGGTGAAATGCGCGCAATGGCTTGCGGGGTCGTTGCTTAAAGCCGGGGCCGACCGTGCCGAGGTGATGCCGACCGAGGGCAACCCGGTCGTCTATGCCGAGAAGAAGATCGACCCGGCCAAACCGACCGTGCTGGTCTACGGGCATTACGATGTGATGCCCCCCGAACCGCTCGATGAGTGGAAGACAGACCCGTTCGAACCGGTGATCCATGACAACCGAATCTGGTGCCGCGGGGCCAACGACGACAAGGGCCAACTCTATATGCACGCAAAGGCTTTAGAAACCATGGTCGCGACCGGCACACTGCCGTGTAATGTGAAATTCATGCTCGAGGGCGAAGAGGAGATCGGCTCCGGCAGTCTTTATAAATGGTGTGAGGATAACCGGGAGATGCTCTCGGCAGACATCATCCTTGTTTCGGATACGAGCCTGATAGCGTGGGACGTCCCGTCCATAACATGCGGCCTTCGCGGGCTTGCCTATATGGAAGTGGAAGTGAGCGGGCCCGATAAGGACCTGCATTCCGGACTGTTCGGGGGTGCGGTAGCCAATCCGGCCAACGTGCTGGCTAAAATGATCGCACGGTTGACCGACGACAACGGCCGCATCACCATCCCCGGTTTCTATGATAAGGTTCGGGATCTCACCCCGCAGGAGAGGGAAGACTTTAACAAGGCTCCGTTCGATGTCGAGGAGTTCAAGCAAAGTATCGGCATACCGGATATCGCCGGGGAAACGGGCTATACCACCATGGAGCGAACGGGGGTTCGCCCGAGCCTGGACGTGAACGGAATCTGGGGCGGTTACATGGGCGAGGGTTCCAAAACGATAATTCCGGCCAAAGCTTCGGCCAAGATATCGATGCGCCTTGTGCCGGACCAGGACCACCATGAAATAGCCCGGTTATTCGAAGACTATTTCCTGTCGATCGCTCCCGCCGGGGTACGCGTCAAGGTAACACCGATGCACGGCGGACAGCCTTATGTAACCCCGACCGACCTGCCCGCATACGGCGCGGCATCCAAAGCCATCGAGGAGACGTTCGGCAAAAGACCCCTGCCCTATTATTCAGGCGGCAGTATCCCGATCATTAGCGGTTTCGAAAAAATACTCGGCACCAAATCCCTGCTAATGGGCTTCGGACTGGACAGGGACGCGATACATTCTCCCAACGAGAGCTACGGGCTGGATAATTTCTTCCGGGGGATCGAAACGATCATCGCGTTCTATAAATATTACGCACAGTAAATTGAATCGCAATACAGAAATAAAAAGCCCCGTCCAAACGGGGCTTTTCTACTTATTATTGATCCCGTGCCGGATCGTAAAATTCGAAACGGTGAACATCGCGGAACCGGAATTTCTGTTCGAGCCGGCGTATGGCCAGCCCGATATTGTCACTGGCCACTTTGGTTTCCCGGATCAGCTCCTCAGGGAGTAACATCAGTACATACCGTTTCATAGCGGAGCTATGGTATTGTTGTGACAGCTGGTCCCTTACTCCGTTGAAGTTAACCCCTACTTCGTCCGCCAGCGAATTTATAAATTCCTCTTTGTCGGAATAGAACAGGTCGATATACTTCACGCATATCCCGGCATTATCGTATGCTTCCATAATGGCCCGGATGGTCATCGGATCGTTGTTGGAGTATACGGACGATGAAAATTTAAGTACTTCCAGGGAGTGGTTCGTGAAGACGGAATATTCCACCTGGTGATGGACATACTGATATTTATACAGGGTATCCAACGGCATCCGGTCGATCTCCTCCCTATGCTCATAGAAGTATTTCTCGATCCCCCGCTCAAATTCCATCATGCGGATGGTATTGTCGATCTTGGTTTTGTTTTCCACCAACTCGGCATGGACCATCGAGATCATCTGCCGGTACTCCTTGTTTTTGGAACGGTTGGAGAGATAGTTCGTTGCCGTAAGGGTGATAAATATACCGAGTATCACCACCGACAATTCCCTTACGTAATTCCCGGGCCTTAATTTCCGGACCAACGGCCTGAACCCCATAGCTTGATCAATTTTATATTTGCATCCCGGCTAAATTACCGCACCATTCCCCGAACTGTCAAAAGAAAAGTTTATCCACCACTTCCAGTACTTCACAGCTGGTGGCGCCCAGCGGGAAAACATGCTCCGGCTGGAGATAGAATAGTTCCCGGCCGGTTTGTTCGGTAAAGTCCGCCTTGAACCGCTCCTCTCCGCCACCGGTGATATTGAGCATTATCGTTTTGTCCGGTTCGACGCTTCCCGAAAGAACACGCTCGATAAGGGATGCCGTTGCCGTAGCGGCGGCGGGATGGATATCGATTCCCTCCGTTTCGGCAAAGATACGGGCCGCCTCCCGGAGCCGGTCGTTGCTAACGGCGTCGACATCGCCCCCGGTTTCCGTAAGTGCGTCGAAAAGCCCTCCTGCAATGCCGTAAGGCGGTTTGCGGTTGGACAGAACTTTGGCGTCAATGGCTTCCGCATCCTTGCGGGCCTGCTCGTCGCTGTATGGAAGCATGGCACGTGAGCCCGCTTTCCATGCATCGTAAATGGGCAGAAAAGGTGCGTTCTGCGAAACTATAAGTTTCATCTTCGTATCCCCGTACCGTCCGTCGGCCAGGAACCGCAGGTTGGCTTCCCAGGCCGCGATGGCCCCCGTGCCGCTCCCTACCGCCTGGAAATAATAGTCGGGGATCATACCGAGGAATGTCACGGCCGAGAGAACGGTCGTTCCCATGCCGTCGCGCCGCGCAATATTCTTGCACCCTCCCTCAGCTACATACCGGTCCGACATCAGCACGAGGTTGCTCAAATGAATGGCGTCGAAATAATCTCCGCCCGCTTCGGGGCAGATGAGTTTGACGCAATCGTTCAACGGCTTTTCGAACCACAGGGCATTGATATTGTCGCGGGGCACGCTTATCAATAGCGGTATGTTATTCTCCGAGCAAACCTTGGCAAACGCCCTTGCGGTATTCCCGGCGGAAGCCACGACCAGCACCCGCCGTTCATCCGCCTCCATCCGCCCGCACACCGAGTAGGCCTCCGTCTCTTTGAAAGAACAGGTCGTCATGGACGCCCCGATCTCGGGAAACCATCCGCTGAATGTTATATAAAGGTTCTTCAGACCGAGATACCCGCCAAGGCCCTTGCTGTGATATGTAACCGGGGATGCCGAACCTTTCAGCGCCCGGCTTACCGGAAGCCAGTCCGAGAATTTATAAAGCCCGAGGCTCTCGTCTTTCACCTCTATCTGTTTTGCAGAGTATACGGCCCGCACGAGTGCCGGGTCGCTGCAGCCGGGATCGTCCAGCATCCATCCCCTGTCGGGGAACTGCGTTCCGGTCAGTACGTTCTCGAGATAATAACGGGTAGGTTGGAATCCTTTCATCTACTTAAGCAGGTTATATTAAATCGCCTTGTTTGCAAGGCGGATATTCTTCCGGGTTCAGTCCATCCTGTCGCGGTAATCCTCGTAACCGAACCGGCGGAACAACTCGAAAGTTCCGTCCGTGCGGATTATCCCGATGGACGGATGTGACACGCCGTTGAACATCGTGGTCTTCACCATCGTGTAATGTATCATGTCTTCGAATACGATACGGTCTCCGATGCGCGGTTGCCGGTCGAAAGCCCAATCGCCGATATAGTCTCCCGCCAGGCAGCTGTTGCCGCCGATACGGTACCGCGTTTCGCCCGGCCCGGGTTCGTGGGCATCCCTTACGGCCGGCTTATATGGCATTTCCAGGCAATCGGGCATGTGGCAGGCGAACGACACGTTGACCATCAGGGTGGTTATTCCCCCGCTGGTAACGATATCCTCCACCGTCGCCAGCAGGAAACCGGTATGCCATGTGAAAGCACTTCCCGGCTCGAGAATCACCCGCAGGTGGGGATAGCGGTCCCGGAATCCCCGTATCGTCTGCACAAGCAGCTCACGGTCATACACCTCCCGGGTCATTAAGTGGCCGCCGCCCATATTGACCCATTTCAATCCCGGCAGCAGGTGGCCGAAATATCTTTCGAAATATTCGAGTGTCTTGCTTAACTCCCCTGCACCCGATTCACAAAGGTTGTGGAAGTGCAAACCCTCCACACCGTCCGGCAGGCCGGAAAGCTCATCGTGCGGAATACCCAGACGCGAACCTGGACTGCACGGATTATACAGGCACGTTTCCACCGGCGAGTATCCCGGGTTGACCCGCAACCCGCATGAAATACCCCGCAGGATAGCCATCGGTCCGAACCGCCGGAATTGCTCCAGGGAATTGAATGTGATATGGCTGCTGTATTGCAGTATTTCCTCGATATCCCCGTCGGTATAAACCGGCGCGTAGGTATGACACTGGGTTCCGAACTGTTCGTGGACCAGCCGTGCCTCTGCCAATGAGCTTGCCGTAGCACCATCGACGTATTCCCGCATAACGGGAAATATCTTCCATGTCGCGTTAGCTTTCAGGGCTACGATTATTTCCGCCCCCGACCGCTCCGCCACATCCTTAATAACGGCAAGGTTGTCCCGGAGGAGCCTCTCCTCGATCACGTAACATGGCGACGGTATGTTCGGGTACTGCAAAACTACGTGGTAAAAGGGTCAGACCTGGAGATCGATATCGAAAAGCTCAACAAACGGCAATCCCTGCTCGCCGATCTCGGCCATGAACGGGTCCGGGTCGAACTGCTCGACATTAAGCACCCCCGGGCCTGTCCACAGTCCCCGGGCGAACATTGCCGCACCGAGGGCGGCCGGGACACCGGTCGTATAGCTCACGGCCTGGGTACCGGTCTCCTTGTATGCCTGTTCATGGTCGCAGTTGTTATAAATATAATAGGTGCGTTCTTTGCCGTCTTTGATCCCTCTAATCCGACACCCGATCGATGTCTGGCCCGTATAATTCTCCCCGAGCGATTTCGGGTCGGGCAGCACGGCTTTCAGGAACTGGATGGGAACGATCTCACAGCCGTTATACTGTACGGGGTCGATGCGGGCCATCCCGATATTCTGTATGACACGAAGGTGGGTCAGATACTCCTGCCCGAACGTCATCCAGAAGCGCGCCCGTTTGATGGTCGGGAAATGCTTGACGAGCGATTCCAACTCCTCATGGTAGATCACGTAGGATTCGCGTTCGCCTATTTCCGGGTATGTCAGCGGTTTATGGATCTCGTGCGGCTCGGTTTCCACCCAACGGCCGTTCTCCCAGTAACGCCCTTTCTGGGTCACCTCCCGGATATTGATCTCCGGATTGAAGTTCGTTGCGAACGCCATCCCGTGGTTCCCGGCATTGCAGTCCACGATATCGAGGTAATGTATCTCGTCGAAATAATGCTTGGCCGCATAGGCTACATATATTGCCGATACACCCGGGTCGAATCCGCAACCGAGGATCGCCGTAAGACCGGCAGCCTTGAAGCGGTCGTCATATGCCCATTGCCACGAGTATTCGAATTTCGCTTCGTCTTTCGGTTCGTAGTTGGCAGTGTCCAGGTAATTAACCCCGCACTTGAGGCAGGCTTCCATAATAGTAAGGTCCTGGTACGGCAGGGCGACATTTATAACTATCTCCGGCTTATACCGTTCGAAAAGCGTTTCGAGCTCTTCCACGCTGTCGGCATCCACCCGGTCTGTCTTTATGCGTCCGCCACCGACGGCGGCAGCTATCTCGTCCGCCTTGGACTGCGTCCTCGAGGCGAGGACTATATCGCTGAAAGCACTGTTCTTAGCGGCTTTGTGGGCTACTACGGTTCCAACACCGCCCGCCCCGATTATCATTAGTCTCATCGGCAAAACTTTTAGGGTTACATTCGCGCCGGCCATACGCCCGCAAAGTTGCAAATTTACGATTTTTTAATTCGCCGGCAACGGTCACCGCGGCAAAACAACCTGTGGTGAAATCATACAAAAAACAGACCTGCCGCCCGCTCAGGACAGTCCCCGAACAAAAAACGCATATATTTTGCAGAATAAAAAAAGAGGCTTATCTTTGCACCACGTTTTTCGGAAACCCTGCCACGGCATGCCTAAGACAAGGTCCGGAAGATAAAAAGGAATCCGTAGCTCAGCTGGTAGAGCACAACACTTTTAATGTTGGGGTCCTGGGTTCGA
>JAJQED010000031.1:7818-10917 GCA_021201825.1 Alistipes sp. | reverse complement strand
ATCCTGACCCGGCGAAAATGGCGGATAAATCCCGGCTTTGCCGGGACAGGAGATTGCTTACTTCCTACCGGTAGGACAATAGAGTATAGTCCGTTCGGAAAGACAGTTTCGCTTTTGCCTCAAGACAGTTTATCTTTTTAATCGTTGCGAACGATTCCCCGTCATTGCGAACGCCAGTGAATCTCTTCTCCCTCACTCGTCATTGCGAGGGCAGAAAGCCCGAAGCAATCTCGGTCATTGCATTTCCAATTAAGATTGCCGCGTCGCATCGCTCCTCGCAATGATGTTTCTTCTTATTCGCAATGACGGCCGGGCCGCACGGGTCAGGGGTTCTGTTCGCCGCCGGCCTCCTGCTTCGGTTTGCGGGTGCGGCTGTATTTGAAGCGCTTGATTTTCTGTGTAGGGGTCTTTTCGAAACCGGCCTCATGCTCCTCGACATCGGCTATCCGGGCCGATTTGCCCACCTTGGAATTGACATAGTTCAGGATATCCTTTTTGATATCCCCCATGCGGTGGTTGAACTCCTCTCGCAGGTCGTGGTATCGCCGTTCCAGCTCGTCGCGGTTGAAGTGGACCATGGCAACGAGCCTGCCGCGTTCCTCCTTGACGATGGAGTCGGTCACCAGAAAATGGCTATTTATCACGGACTCGATCTCCTCCGGGTAGATATTCTCGCCCCCGGCACCCACTATCATATTGTCCAGCCGCCCCTTGATATAGAGGTGTCCGTCCTTATCGAAATACCCGAGGTCCTTGGTGCGGAACCACCCGTCGGGGGTAAAGACGTTACGCGTCGCCACCGGGTTCTTGTAATAGCCCTGCATGGTGCTGGGGCTGAGCACTACGATCTCTCCCTCGCCGGTAACGGGGTTTACATTCTCCAGCCGGGCCTGTATCGAGTTCAGGACCGGTCCTGTGGATCTCGGCCGTACGTTACCCGGAACGGCCCCCGCTATAAGCGGTGCGGTCTCCGTAAGGCCGTATCCGATGGCGAACGGGAACCCGGCCTCCCGCAGGAACTCCTCGGTAGGGGCGTCCAGCTTGGCACCTCCGATCCCGAAGAACCGCAGCCTGCCCCCGAATATCTCCCGAAGCTTATGGCCCGCAAGCTTATGCACCAGTTTACGGAACCACGGCCGGGAATAGAGGTACTGCCTCACGCGGCCTTTGCGGAACTTCGAAGCCACCTGGCTCTTGTATATTTTCTCGATAATGAGCGGAACGCTCAGCATCACGGTCGGCCGCACGGCCTTGAGCGCGGGCATCAGGGTCGAAGCCGTGGGGAGCTTGTCCAGGTAGACCACCTCGGAGCCCCGGCTGAACGGATAGAGCATCCCGACCGAGCATTCGTACGTATGCGACAGGGGGAGGATCGACAGGAAGACATCCTCTTTCCCGACCGGGAACAAAGCCGTCTCCATAAGTATCTGGCTGGCCAGGTTACCGTGCGATAACATCACCCCCTTGGGCGCCGAAGTCGTCTCCGACGTATAGATTATGGCCGCCAGGTCATCCGGGGCCACTTCCGTCTCCACATGGCACGGCTCGGCCGTCTTGTCCCCGCCGCCGGTGATTATCCCCAGGTTCATGGTACGGATAACCACGTCGAGCTTTTCGACCGTTTCTTTGGGGATCTTCGAATAGAGCCTGTCCGATACGCACAGGGCGCGCGCATCGCTGTGGGAGATTATCATCCCCAGCTCCTCGGAGCTGAAATCGGGCAGGATCGGCACGATGACCAGCCCCGTGGTTACGGCGGCGAAGTAGCACACCGCCCAGTTGGGCATGTTGTTGCTCAGTAGGGCCACCTTGTCCCCTTTGCGAAGCCCGGCGGAATGGAACATAAAAGCCACCCGGTCCACCCGGGCGGCGAACTCGCGGTAGGTCAGGCATTCCCCCTGGTATAGGCAGGAACACCTCCTGTCGGCATAAAGCCCGACGCTCCGCCGGTAAAGCTCCTTTAATGTCCTGTATTCCGTTTCCATGCCTTTCATCCCGATACCCCGCAAATTTAAACCCATTTATTCTGAAAACCATCCGCCGGTGCCCAAAAAATGAGCGGGCGCAACCCGGATTCCGCAACCCTGACGTACCACAACCACTCCAAAACCCTACACCGCGCATGACCCGCAGCCGATTTACAATTTTCGTATCTTTGCACATCACAGATTGTGGCATCGGTTTATATCCGGGCATGTTGGAACTGGACGATATACGGCAGGCGGCTCACAGGGCGGGATTCTCGCTTTGCGGGGTGGCGCCGTACCGCAGGATGCCCGAACACCTGGAGCGGCTGGAGCGATGGCTGGGCGACGGCAGGCATACAGGGCTCGGCTATATGGAGCGTAACAGGGAAAAACGGGCTGATCCCCGGGGCCTGATGCCAGGTACGCGCAGCGTTATAGTCTGTGCCGTCAACTACCGCAACAGTGCCTGGGACACACCCCCGGACGACCGGCCCAAAATTGCCTCCTACGCTTTTACGGAGGATTACCACGCCACCATAAAGCGGATGCTGGCAGGGGTACTGGCCAAATTACAGGAGAAATATCCCGGCCTTACGGGTCGGCGGCTCACCGATTCGGCGCCGATATTCGAAAAGGCCTGGGCCGTGGAGGCCGGGTTGGGATGGATCAGCAGGAATTCACTGCTGGTAACCCCTCAGTACGGCTCATCGGTCCTGCTCGGGGAGTTGTTGGTCGATATGCCCGTGGACCGTTATGACCGGCCCATGGAGAGGGACGGTTGCGGGAACTGCAACCGGTGCGTGGACCACTGCCCGAACGGGGCCATCGGCCCGGACCGCACCATCGACACCAACCGGTGTATCTCACGCCTCACCGTGGAACCGGACCCGCCGGGCGGTGCCGTAAGCCTGCACAACTGGATTTTCGGGTGCGACGCCTGCCAGATCTGCTGTCCGCACAATTCGGGTAAACCCCTCCACGACAATACTTCGTTCGCCCCTCGGATCGACCCTACCGCCATGGACCGGGCGTATTGGGAGCGCACAAGTTTGCAGGAGTTCAAAGCCCTTTTCGCCGGAACCCCGCTCGAGCGGCCCGGGCTGGAGGAAATCTACCGCAAAGCCCGGCGGAT
>JAJQED010000031.1:0-7718 GCA_021201825.1 Alistipes sp. | reverse complement strand
CTCGAGCGGCCCGGGCTGGAGGAAATCTACCGCAAAGCCCGGCGGATAGTCGGAAAGGAAAATAAATAAAGCTCTAAAACCTGTATAACACCGCGTTATCCTATCGACCTGACAACTTCCCGGCGTCGCAGGAAAGCATCGGAAAATAAAGCAAAGATACCCGCGTAACTCCACATTACCCTAAAAGGCTGAATTTTTGGGCGATAACTCCTCTACCGGCGGATAGTCGGGCACAGCGGGGAGACCAAATAAGGCATAGACCCGTGCATTCAGCGTACCTCGACGGACCGTTTGCTCCGACCCAAAAGGCGGGGAAACCAAACAGAGAAAACTACCACCCGGTCCGGATACTTTTCTCGGTCAGGGGGCGGGATTTGACGGTCAGTTTCTCAGTAGCCGTGACACCGCTCACCGGCGCGGCCAACGCCCGCGTGGTACCGTCGCCGGCATCCTCTACCGGCACCAGGGAGGCCCATCCGCCGTAACCGTAAATCTCGTCCAGGGTAGCCTGCAGGATACGGTCACCGGTCAGGTCGCCCCAATCCCCCACCGGGCAGACATATTCGCCCCCCTCGGTAAGCAACGGGTTCTCGGTGTCCATCTCGGCCACCTTGCGGTCCGGTACCAGCCCCGCCTCGTATCCCGACACCCTGTCTATATTATGTACCCTGAGGGTAATGGCATAGAACTCCCACTCGTAACGGGAATTGGCGAACATCATGCCCCCAACGTTCTTACCCTCCGTCTCGTCCCCGAGGTGCATGAATTTCAACCCCGAATTGTCGTACAGGGGCCGCAGGCAATGTATCACCAGTTCGCTGGCCGAGGCGGTCCCCTTGTTCGTAAGGATATAAAGTGAAATGTCCCCGCAGTTGTACCCGTTCATCTGCGAGGCACCGTAGAGGGTCTCGCTTTCGAACTGACCGGGAACACCGAAAGAGCTGTTGCGCTCCTTATACAGATATATGCCGCCCAGATCGGCCGGGGGGGCCAGCAGGCTGCAGAGCTTGCGGGCGGCCGTCAGTTCGCCCCCGCCGTTGCACCGCAGGTCGAGAATTATGTTCTCCACCCCGGCGGCTACGAACCCGGCAAAGACGCTGCGAAGTTGTGTATAGTAACTGTCGTTGTTGCCGTCGGAGAAGTTGCTGTATGAAAGGTATCCCGTAACGGGGGCAAGTTCGAAAACGGTATGGTATTGTATGGGGTTCTCCGAGTAATAGGCCTTGCGCAGGGTAACGGTCTTCTGTTCGGGGTAAAAGAAATCGATCTCCACGGTGGCCTGGTTCTCCATGATGGAGATCAGCTCGGAGTCTCCCGCCAACCGGCGGCCGTCCACCGTATGGAAACAGTCTCCCCGCCTTACTCCCGCGTTGTAGGCCGGGGACCCGGAAGCCACGATGGCTACCTGGAAATGGACCAGCCCCCCCACCGACACCGTATAAAAGCCCATGCCGAAGTCGTAGGTCACGGCCTCGATGCCGTACTCGGTGTCTTCGTCGTAAGCGGGAAAATACTCGCTGTCGCCGGTATAATAAAGGGTGGAATAAAAATCGCTGTAATCGATCTGGCCCTCCACGGTGTAGAGCAGGCGCTGGAAGAACGTCTCGGGGTGCGACTCTACGTGCATCTCCCAGTCCCCGGGCATTTCGGCGGACCAGAGGTAGTTTTCCTCCATGGTCGAATATATCCACCGGTTGACCGTTTCGTTCTCACGTATGTACCCGCCCTCCGGGCAACCCGTGAGCAACGGCAGGGCGATAACGATCGAGAAAAGGCGGCGCACCATAGGGTTCAGGTCAATAACGAATTCAAATTTAATTCTTTTTATCCGATTTCCTAACAGCCGCCGCCAGGGCACCGCAACAAACCCTGCTAATGACAAACATCGGGCGGGCGGTTAAATATACGGGCGGGGATGGAGTGTTGTTGGCAATTTTTTGTATATTTCGAAACTTGGCTTCGCGCTTGTAAATAACCTAAAATATATAAAACTACACCTTATGAAAACTTATAAGACTGGCGACATTAAAAACGTCGTTCTCCTGGGTGCTCCCGGGTCGGGTAAAACCACGCTTGCCGAAGCCATGGCTTTCGAGGGCAAGGTAATCGACCGGCGCGGCAGCATCGAGAACGACAACACCCTGTCGGACAATACCGAGCTGGAACACCTCTACAAGAGGTCCATCTACCCGACGATCCTTTTCACCGAATTCAAGGAAAAGAAGCTCAACATCATAGATACCCCGGGGTCGGACGACTTCTGCGGGGGCTTGTTCTCGGCGTTCAAGGTAGCGGACGTGGGGCTGATGCTGTTCAACGCCCAGAACGGGTTCGAGGCCGGCACCGAGATACAGGCCCGCTACGCCCGCCAGATGGGCAAGCCTATCATAGCCGTGGTGAGTCAACTGGACAATGAAAAGGCAAATTGGGAGGCCACCATCGATTCGCTGAACGCCAGTTCGCGGGTAAAACCGGTCATCGTGCAGTATCCCGTCACGACGGGGCCGGATTTCAATGCGTTCATCGACGTGCTGATGATGAAGATGTACCGTTTCAAGGACGACAACGGTACCCGCGAGGAGCTCGACATCCCCGAGTCGGAGATGGACAGGGCACTGGAGCTGAACAACATACTGGTGGAGGCGGCGGCCGAGAACGACGAGAACCTGATGGAGCTCTATTTCGAAAAGGGCACCCTCACCCAGGACGAGATGCGCAGCGGCCTTAAGCTGGGCCTTGCCAAGCGGGACCTGATGCCCGTGTTCTGCACTTCGGGCAAAAAGGATATCGGCACCAAGCGCCTGATGGAGTTCGTAATAAACGTAGCTCCCGGGCCTAAGGAGGCCCCGAGCCTCGCTACGGTGGACGGCCATGAGATCCCGGCCGACGAGAACAGCTCGCCCGTGCTGTTCGTATTCAAGAGCAGTGTGGAGCAGCATATCGGCGAGATAAGTTATTTCAGGCTGGTACGCGGCAAGATCACCGAGGGCATGGAGCTTATAAACGCCCGCACGGGTAACAAGGAAAAGATCGCGCAGATCTTCGCCGTGGCGGGCAAGAACCGCGTCAAGGTCACCGAGATGTATGCCGGGGATATCGGGTGTACGGTCAAGCTCAAAGGCACCAAGACCAACGACACCCTCTGCGGCCCGGGCGATATCGTCCAGCTTGCCCCCATGACGTTCCCCGAGCCGCGCTACCGCGCCGCCATCAAGGCCGTCAATTCGAGCGACGACGAGAAACTGGGCGAACTTCTCAACAAGCTGGCTTTCGAAGACCCGACCATCCTCGTGGAATATTCCAAGGAGTTGAAACAGACCATAGTTCAGGGGCAGGGCGAACACCACCTCAATATCATGAAGTGGACCCTGGCCAACGTATATAAGATCGACGTGGAGTTTTTCGCTCCGCGCATCTCCTACCGCGAGACGATCACCAAGGTCGCGGCGGCGGACTACCGGCACAAGAAGCAGTCGGGCGGCGCGGGCCAGTTCGGCGAGGTACACCTTGTTATCGAGCCTTTTACCGAGGGAATGCCCGAACCGACCAAATATAAGGTTGCCGGCAAGGAGATCGCGGTTAACGTCAAAGGCAAGGAGGAGATAAACCTCGACTGGGGCGGCAAGCTGCTTTTCTACAGCTCCATCGTCGGCGGGGCTATCGATGCCCGTTTCCTCCCGGCTATCCTCAAGGGTATCATGGAGAAGATGGAGGAAGGTCCGCTGACGGGGTCCTACGCCCGTGATATCCGGGTTATCGTCTACGACGGCAAGATGCACCCGGTGGATTCGAACGAAATTTCGTTCAAGCTGGCCGGGCGCAACGCGTTCAAGGAAGCTTTCCGCAACGCGGGTCCGAAGATCATGGAACCTATATACACCGTGGAGGTGCTCGTGCCGTCGGACAAGATGGGCGATGTTATGAGCGATCTGCAGAACCGCCGGGCCATGATCGAGGGGATGACCTCGGACAGCGGGTTCGACCGCCTCACCGCGCGGGTGCCCCTCTCGGAGATGTACCGTTACTCTACCACGCTCAGTTCGCTTACCAGCGGCCGGGCTACCTATTCGATGAAGTTCGCTTCTTACGAACAGGTTCCGGCAGACGTACAGGACAAACTGCTCAAGGCTTACGCCGACGAGGATAAGGACGAATAGCACCGTCCGCCGATCGTAACAAAGCCACGGCCCTCTCGGGCCGTGGCTTTATTATTTACACCGAATCCGGGAAGCGCTACTGCACCGGGACCAGGGCGTCGAACCATGCAGGGAAGAAGTCGTAAAAACTTTGTCCCGAGCCGCTAAAGCGCTCGCGCAGTATCCCGATCATTTGCTCCATATAGATATACAGTTCGCCGTAGGCCATCACCAGGTAATCGCCGTAGTCGTCGTTGCCGATACTCTCGAACATATAGGCCGTGAGGGCCGGTACGGCGTTACCCATAATATACTCTTCGATACTGTCGAAATAATCTTCGTACATCGGGAATTCGCGGACGGCCGGGGTATCCAGCCGGGTCAGCCCTGCGGCATAGCCGGGATAAAGCCTGCGGGCGTTGTCTATCACGCTGAAGCCGTACATGTTGAACACCAGTTCCGGGGAGATATTGAATTCCGGGTATTTATCCGGCTCGCTATAGGTGATGCCCGTCACGCCAAAAGCCAGCCGGGTCCCGTCGGTCATCTGCTGTACGCTCCCGAAGTTCTGGTTGGGCATGCTCAGCAGGCAGAAATAATTGACGTAGTTTTCCGGCGGGGAGATAGAGAGTATCTCCCCAACGTACCCCAATATCCGGTCGGTCTCTTGGAAGATGACTCCGGAACCGTCCATAACCTCCTGGTAATCTTCCCTGTATCGCGTGGTGAAATATTCACGGAGAGGACCGTATCCGTACAGTTCGCGCATGTTCTCCAGCAGGGCTGTTATCTGCCCGTAGAGTTCGTGCGACGGGTCGGCCAGGTAGGGCGGCAGCTCGTATTCGTCTTTGAAGCCGGTGAATCCCTCTTGGCTTATTATCGCCAGCCGGTGAACCTCGTGCATGTCGATCTCCCCGTCGCCGCGAAGCAACGGACGCAGGATGCCGACCGCCGGGGAGTTCTCCACCAGGGCGCTCAACTCGTCGTAAAGGTCGCAGTAGCGCTCGTAGAACCTTATCGGGAAGTTGTTGCTGCGAACGTCGTAATCGCTCGCCACACTGCCGACCAAACCTACCAGCTCCTGGTTAAGATCCTGGAAAACAAGCTTCTGCCCGTTGACCATCGAACTGCCGGCCAGAAAGGCCAGCACCAGAATTGTCTTTGTTAAATGTTTCATTTGCCGATTTTAATTTACGGGGGTTATCCCGGCGCTTATCGTTGGGAAAAATTCGTAAAGATCGAGACCCGGGCCGGGACCATGCCGGCAGATAATAAAAGCCATAATACCGCCCGGCGCATAACTTAAAAATTAAGCGACATGCTTTTAGGATACCTGACAGTATAGCTGTTGTCGAAACTGCGGCTCTCGCCCGCCCCGATCCTCTCTTCCCAGGTCAGCACCCCTACCTCCTCGTTGTTGTAAGACCACGGGGTGACCTCTTTTGTATTGAGCGTTACGGCTATCTCCTTGCGGGTGGACCGCGGATACTGGTCCTTGACCACGATGTCGATGGCACGGTTGATATTGTTTCGGACCGTGATACGATACGAGAACGTTTGCTGCACGTCGTTGCCCACCGTGCGGTTGGCGCTGTAATCGGAGGTCTTTACCCGCGTTACCACCACGCGTTTGTCCGTACCGAGCGTCAGGCTCAGCTTCTCGCTGGTGGACGCCGCGTCTATCAGGGTTTCGCCCAGGTAAGTGCCGTTGAAA
Organism: Alistipes sp.; assembly: GCA_021201825.1. Lineage (GTDB taxonomy): Bacteria > Bacteroidota > Bacteroidia > Bacteroidales > Rikenellaceae > WRDF01. Next base: position 1,868 of record JAJQED010000031.1, on the reverse strand, counting down.
GTTACGTTAGCTTTGCCGGTCATGAGCCCCAGTTTACTCCAGTCGCTGATCTCGGCTACCAGGAAAGTCTGCGGGTCGAGCTTCGGGGCTACATAGTATTTGAACTCGGCCTCCGTATATTTGGTCTCCAGGTCGATGGTCTGCTCGCGCCCGTTGCCGGGTATTGTATAAGGCAGGTCTATATTGTAGACCATACCGGTGGTATTGTCCTCGATGTCGATAAAGGAATCGAGCCCCGACTTGGTGGTGATAACCACAACGCCGTTCGCCGCCCGGGACCCGTAAACACTTTCGCTCCCCGCTTTCATTACCTGCACATCGGCTATCATATTCGGGTCAAGCGCGGCATATTCCTCCGCAGTGGCCGCAACCCCGTTTATAATATAAACCGGCTCCGAAGAGGGGTAGTGATCGGCCTCGGCAACCATTTCCTGCTCAGGCACCGAATACGATAAAGTGTTCTGGACCATACTTTTCTGATACGAGCTGCGCGCGGCGGGGGCTTTGGGAACGTAAGGCTCGAGGAACCATACCCCGAACATCGGGGCCGCCATCCCCGTGCCCGGGGTAGAGGTGGACAGGGTAAGCCTGATATTGTCCCAATCGAGACCCGTAGTCTGTGAAACTTTGGATTTCAGGCCGATCTGCACCGGAGTGTCTATATCCTCTACGTTAATATCGTAATGGGGGTACCATGCCGCCTGACGGGTGAAGTAAGTTACCGTAAATTCCGACGTGCGGGAAGACGGGGCGGTAAGGTTGACGGTAAGTACTCCCTCCGTCCGGTTATTCTTTATGCTCTCCTGTCGGTACTTCTCTTCCAGCTCGGCCACCGCCGTAACCAGCCGTTGCCGCTGCTCGCGCAATGTTAGTTTCGAGTTCTCGAGCCGGGTCATCTCCTCCCGGTAATATTCGAGGGTCTCCCGAAGCTCCTGTATAGAAGCCGGGGTCTCGTTATCGGTGGTTATCTTGTTGACCCCGTCCCTTAGGATGGAAAGGGACTGGTCGGTTATCCTGATATCTATATCCAGAAGCTCTACCTGCCGCCTCATAGCCTCCGTGGAATCCTTTATAGCCTGGAGGCCCCGCTCGTCTATCCGCTCCGCCGGCAGGATCTCCACCTTGAAGTCGTAAGACGAAATAACGATACCGTCCGGCGCCTTGATACGCACGGACGAGCGGTCGACTACCGGGCTTAGACCGGTAATCTCGAGTGTGTTTACCCCCTGCGTGAGGCTTGCCGAAGCAGTGTGGATAAGCTCCGCACCTGTCGGGAAGATCGTAGCCTCGGTAAGCTGTGCCCTGGAGCTGACGGAGTTCTCCCCGCCGGGACCCTGCGCGAGCGTTACGGTAGCAAAAAGTGTAAGCAAAAATGCGATGATCGGTGTTTTTTTCATAATTTCCGGGTCGATGAAATAAATATAATAGCGGTATCAAGGTACGCATTTTTTTTCTCGCAGGTTCACTCTTCCCTTCCGGGCTGTCGTCTGCGGTTAAACGTTCTTACTTTAAAGATCTCAATGGTGTGAAAACCAGACTAGATTGATTATCAACACTCTCCGTTTTTTTACCCTGCTATCTTCTCTGCCGGGGATTAATACATTACAAGTCACTATCATAACGGCAAATCCGCACTTCCCCGTCATTGCGAACGCAGTGAAGCAATCTCTTTCTCTTGGTCATCGGGAGGATGAAAGCCCGAAGCAATCTCTGTCCTTGCGCCAGTGAGATTGCCGCGTCGCTTCGCTCCTCGCAATGACGTGAGGTGCTTCTCGCAATGACAGTTATTAATGCCTTACATATTTTCCTTTGATTTCTTTTCCACTTTTGCTTGTCCAAAAGTGGAGCAAAAGACACCGCCTCGCCGG
>JAJQED010000009.1 GCA_021201825.1 Alistipes sp. | reverse complement strand
CCGGAGGAAGATTCGGGGAGTAGAAGCGGGAGGGACAGGAGGATGTAGGTTCAACGAGTGGAAAACGGAGGGTGTTCTTAATTAAGAGATTGCTTCACTGACGTTCGCAATGACGGAAAGATGTTCGAAATAATGAAAAAGATAAACTGTCTTTCGGCAAAAGCGAAACACAATTGTCTTACCTAAATCAAGTAAGGAATCTCCTGTCCCGGCAAAGCCGGGAGCTATCCGCCATTTTCGCCGAGGCAGGATTAAAGTCGCAAGAGGGAGATCACCCGAACTACCATGTAGTGAGGGAAGCTCCCGGGAGCGACTCCTGATCCCGGCGAGGCGGGGTCTTTTGCTCCACTTTTGGACAAGCAAAAGTGGAAAAGGAAATGACAGAAAATGCGCAAGGCGAGAAGCAAAGCGAGGCGGTTATTTTAATTGGAAACGCAAGGACCGAGATTGCTTCGGGCTTTCAACCCTCGCAATGACGGGTTGTAGAGAAAGAGATTGATTCACTGCGTTCGCAATGACGGGGGAAAGTTCGTAATGACGAGGAATAGAAAAAGATTGCTTCACTGGCGTTCGCAATGACGAGGAAACATTCGCAGTGACGGGGAAGAAACATCTTTGCAAATAAAAAATCAATCAGGATATGACGAGGAAAGAATTGCTGGCGGAGCTGGGTCGGGCTGTTGCAGAGAACGGTTATACGTTCGGAATCGGGGATGCGTACCGGATCAATACCGGAATGCAAGCAGTGCCGATGGTATGGGCGGACCCACCCCGGTTGGCCGCGAAGACCGGACGCGCGGAGGGAACTAAAGAATATGAAGTGATTCTCCGGCTGATCGACGCCCCTGCCGGACGTGGCGAACAGGATACGGAAGACACGCTGGATAAACTTGAAGCGGATCTGGACGGAATAGCGGCATTGCTTGTCGAGCATGACGATATAGTGAAGATCGGACCGCTGGAATATGATACCGAAGAGGATACCTTGACCAACCGGGGAGACGTGTCGGTCAAGGCGGTAATGAAAATATTAACGAGATACTGATATGGCACAGGCAAGGATACCGGAGGGGGTACAGGCGGCAGGGGCAGGGATAATTATACCGCTGGAGAACTGTGACCCGGATATGATAGTGGAAGTGCATATAATGGCCGGAGAGGAGACCCTCGGAGTAAAGAGGTTCCGGGGAGAGACGGGCTACATGGTGAACGCATCGTGTTACCTGGAGGGGACACTCGAACCGGAACCTTACTACAAAGACGTAGGACACGGCTACTGGGAGATGCCGGGATGGCTGGGCCGCTTTATCCTGCGCTTTACCGAATACGACCCGGCGCTGGACGGGCCTCCGGACGGCGCGGTATGGACCGAAACCGAAGAAATTCCCTACACTGCGGGTTCCGAAAAATGCGAATACTGGCAACCGCTGATGGAAATGGACGGAGACCTTGAAATTTGCAGGGACGAGACCATAGAGATTCCGTTGCTGCTGAATGAAACCAAACTATGGTCGGTCCTGATGCTGGTATGGGGAGAACAGGAGATACCGGTAACCCTGAGTTCGGACAAGGATGGGAATATGGACAGAATGTTTACATATTACATAAACCCGCCGTATCTGCAGACTATCCTGGAGTTCGTTATGGACGAGAGCTTTTATATGGAAGCCCGGTGCGGGACCTCGGTCGGGGATATAAGGTTCAGGAAAAAAATAACGGTGCGTGATATGGCCCGCACGGGGATACGGCTATGCTGGGTAAACAAATACGGAACGATTGACTATTTCACGTTCTCGCCCGTTGTGGGGGCGGCGGCATCGCTGACCAAGACCCGTGCCGACGGCAGTGGCGGGCACACGGTGCCGGCGGTCGAAAGGCTGGATACGGTTAGGGTAGAATCGCCGCCCATGTCGGCGGAGAACCTCGTGCGGCTGTCCGGGATACTGGGCTCACGCAAAGTATGGCACGTCGTGGAAGGGGTGCGGACGGAGGTCGATATACTGACGGAAAAGGCCGCGATCGATTTCACCCGGCCCGGGACGATGGAGATCGAATTCAGGTACTGCTAAAGTTAACCGGTAACCGCCGCGGGCCGTCCGGCCGCCGGCAAAAATTCTTATGTAATGGAAATATATATCGATGATGTCCGTATGGATACGGACGGCAGGACCGCCGTATCGCTTAACCTGGCCATCGGCACGGTGTCGGACCCCGAAAAGAACCGGACAGGCTATTCGAGTCCGGTATTACTGCCGGTAACGGCCGGTAACAGGCGGGTGATGGGAAGCTGTGACCAGGTACATTCCGCTACCGTCTTCAACCATGAGCGCCACACGGCACGGGTTGAAAAAGACGGCTGTGTGGTGATGGAGGGAACGGCCGTATTGCTATCGTGCACGGCCTGGGACCGGCGGTGTACGACGGGGCGGTATTACCGGGTGGGGCTGATAGGCGGGGCCAAGATATGGGCCGATCATGCCGCCGCCCTGCCGCTGAGGGCGCTGGGCATCCCGTTCGAGGAGACCCTAACGGCCGGGCTCGTGCTTGAAAGCTGGACGTGGGAAAGACCCGTCAGGTTCCTGCCCGTACAAAGGGACGGGTTCGAAGTGCAGAACTATTCGATGAACCTGGTAAGTCCTGTAAAGGTACTCACGTTCGAAGACTACCACCCGTTTCTACATCTCAAGTCGCTGCTGGAGAGGATATTCGAAGAAGCGGGTTACCGGTTGAGCTCGAAGTTCATGGAGACCGAATTCTTCGGCAAACTGCATATAAGCGGCAATTACCCGTCGACCAACGCCGACGCGATACGGGCAAGGATGGATTTCCGCGCCGGGCGGTTCGGGGTAGCGGCGGCGGCGGCGGACTCGATGGGACGGGTGTACGCGAACCCTTACCTGTCGTTCAGTACGTTGGGAAACCTGGTGGAAACGGCCGACCCGGACGAGGAGCGAAGCGGAAGCAAAGTGAGCGGGGTGTATGACAACGGGGGCTGCTTCCGGTATGACGGGGACCGGATAGCGTTCGTGCCGCTGTTCGAAGTGGTTGCGGCGTTCGAATACCGTATTTACTATACGACGGACTATTACATACTGACCCGTGAACGCCTGGCGGGATTCGACACGGTAAACCTCGACGACGGGCAGCTGCGCACGTTCGAACTGGCCAACCGCAATGCGGACCGCCGTGAAGAGTTCGAAAACCGGAAAACTTACACGGTTATCGTGTTCGGGCACGAGGAGGGAAACGTATACCGCCTGACCTATGACGAACTGCGGGGAGATACGGCGGTGGAAGCGGTGGCGGGACAGTATGAGGACCGTTCCTTTGCGGTGAGCGTCAATTCGTCGTACGAAGTGACGGCACCCAAACTTTACTGCCGGGACCAGTCGGGGAATTTTGCTGCATATACCGGGGACTGGGCCGTTTATGACGGATATGTACAGGAGACGGGCACTACGGAAGTGGAACTGAAGATCCGGAGCGCCGGGGAACGGCTCCTCCCATCCACGCCGAAATATTTCGACTCGCTGTTTTTCGGTGGGGCGCAGCAGGGAATGAATTTCATCCTGGGAAGTAAAACCACCGTTCGGCCCTTATTTACACAATACCCAACCTTAGGCTCGAGTGTGACTTTCGAAGACATAGCGGCCCACGGGGTGAACTGCCTCGATCTGATAAAGAGCGTCAAGCACCTGTTCAACCTGAAATTTTACACGGACGAACTCTCCAAGCGGGTCATTGCCGAACCGCCCGACGGATTTTATGCGGACGGTCCGGTGATAGACTGGTCGAGGAAAGCGGACCTGCCCCGTCCGGTAATCATAAAAGAACCGGCTGCCAATACGGCCCGGGAGATAACCTACTGCTACCAAAGCGGTGACGGAGCGGTTACCCGCAGGAACCTGTCGGCCGGGGAGACGCTGGGTAAATGGACGGCGGTGATCGGGAACCGCCTGGCCCGAACGGGCGAGAGTACGGTGGAGAACGGGATGTTTACCGCATCGGTGAACCGCACCGGGGACTACCCGGACGCGCCGGACGCCTCGCTTCTGCAAGCGGGGGACCGGGACGCGACCCTGTCGGACGATCTGGAAGACCTGAATTTCCTGCCCAAGATAGTAGTATACGAGGGGATGCGGGACCTGCCCGGCGGGCAGCGCTGGGGCTGGCCCTCGAACGGTTCGGCCTACCCCTACCTTGCATTTCACCATACGCAGCAGGACAATACGGGTACCGGGGACGCAGGTGTTTTCACGCTCTGTTTCGAAGACCGTGACGGGATAGAGGGACTGCACCGTTACCGTGACGCGGAAGTCGCACAACTGAAAAGCGGCAAAAGGATCGAGATATACATGAACCTCGGACCGGAAGATATCGAACCGCTGATAAGGCCCGACGGTTACAGGCGGGACTTCCGGGGACTGTTCCGGCTGGAGATCGGCGGGGAAACGGCCCTCTGCAGGCTCGAAGAAGTATCGGGCTACACGCCCTCGGGAAACGGGCCGGTAAAATGCGTATTCCTTCTGGAATACCCGCTCACGGCATAAAATAACCAACACTTAAAATACTTAAAAACAAGGAAATGGCCGGAGAAAAAATTACGGACACGGGGAGTGATCACCTGACGCGGGCGCAGGTGGAAGAGCTGGTAAACGAGAAACTCGGAACGCTGAAAATCTATATCGCGGAATCGGAGATAACGGCGGCGCAGGAAAACGCGCGTGCCATGGTGGAACTGGCGGAATTCTGAATCGGGAGAGGGATGGCTGAGAACATGACGGTATACCTGACGGCGGTACTCTCGCATATAGAAGCCCGGTACGGGAATCTCTCGGGCGGAGAGTTGGCCGGTAAACTGGCGCAGATGGGACTGCTGGACCCGACGCTGTGTAAAGTTCTTGCGGTGAGGCAAGAAGTAGAAGCACTGATGCGCCGGGGGGAGAAGAAAGTGGACGCCATGTGGATGGCGACCGAGAAATTCAGCTGTACGTACGAATATGTACGTAAATGTGTGTACTACTATAACGACGTTAGCCTCGACTGAGGCGGGCGGACGGAACTTGTGTAACAAATCCGGTGTGGCCGGGAAATAAATTCGCAACCAAAAACCACTGCAATGAAAGGACGCATAAACATAAAGAACGACGCCGGGCTTGGCCGGGTAAAGATAGACATAGAGGGCATAATCGGACTGCCGGAAGAGATGCAGTTCCAGGAGACAGGCAACAGGGTATCGACCTACGGGACGCTGAAAGGGCTTATGGAACGGGTGGCGGCGACCGGAGCGGGGGAGATACTGGTCGATATCCGCTCGACGGGTGGTAGTGTCGGAGACGCACTATTTATCTATGACACCCTGCGGGAGAGCGGGGCCGAAGTGACTACACGTTGTTACGGCTATGTGGCATCGGCCGCGACCATAATCGCCCAGGCCGCCTCGCCGGGCAAAAGGGAAGTGTCGGAAACCTGTCTGTACCTGGTTCACAACAGCTCCTGTGAGACCGAAGGCAACAGCATGGAAATGGAATCGGCCGGGGAAATGCTGAAGAAGACCGACGAACGGATCGCGGGAATATATGCCCGAAGCTCGGGGCGGAATGCGGCACAGTATGCGGCCCTGATGGCGGAGAACGGGGGACGCGGGCGTTGGCTCTCGCCACAGGAGGTATTAGGATACGGGCTTGCGGACAAGGTGATCGCTGGAAATTCGCCGGGCCGGCGGGAACGGCGCCTGGTGAAAAATCTCGGCCTTCCGGACCTGCCCGTACGTAGCGGGCTGGCGGGAGCCGTGCGGACGGTCGCAGATCGGATACGGGAATATCTCAAAGGGGACGTACGGGATACCTTTGATCCGGCTGGTGGGGAATCTGTTAGGGAGGACGGTCATAAGGATGTAGGATTTTCAGCCGGGGTTGTGCCGGCCGGGTTAAGGCCGGTCGAAATCTCTGAGAACGAAAGGGATTGTATCCGGGAAGCCGGGGCTGGATACGGCCAAAGGGAAGACAGTGAATCGGGAAGTGAAATGGGTATGGAAGATAATTGCGGGGGCGGGAGAGAGACCGAAACCGTAATCGGGAATGTGGCTGACGGAGGGACCCTTGGGTTGGACATAGACATTACAAAGAAAAAACGTACCCATAATAGGCTAAGGGAAGAAGACGGGAAAGCCGGAAGTATTTCCGGTTGCGCCGCAAGAAAGAGCGGCAGGGTGAAAGAAGAAATAGCCGGGGAGACCGGGAAACCTAAAGCGCGGAAAGCTAAGGCGGTACAAACCGATGCGGGGAAAGTTGCGGGGATCGAGAAAGTGTACGAAGCAAAAAGCGGGGCCGGAGTCAAACCCGAAGCCGGAGCCGGAACCGCGAACGGGGACAGAAATTCTATTGTGCCGGAGGAAGTAAACAGTGAAAGAACGATAGCCGATACGGGGAATTTCGAAGCGGGGCACGGCCGGTGTGAAAGTGGGTCTGCTTCGAAAAGTAAAAACAGAGACCAGGGGTCGCATATTAAAGAACGGCATGGAGCGGGAGGTACGGAAAAAAAAGACAATAATGGCCGGGAAACCGGGGCCGGTGTAAAATCAAAGGGTCAAGTGCAGGATAAAAGATCATACCCTAAGGGCACAAAGCCACGGGAAGAACCGGGAAAAGGCAAACTGGCCTGTTCCGGCGAACAGCAGGTAAACGGCTGTGGGGAGAAAGTGAATCGGAGCGGGAAGAAAGGAGCCCAGGTAATCGGCGGGAAAAGCATAAGCGGGCAGTTCGAAAAGCCCGGAGAAGAAGTCAGCCATCCTTTGGAATCGGGGGAAACGGATACCAACGCCGGGAAAGAAATGAAAACGGGGAATGCCGGGAAAACGGAATCCGTTGCGAGAAAAGATACGCAAACGGGGAAGACGGGAAAAAAAGACTCCGTTACGGCAAAAGATGCGCAACCGGAGAAAATAGAATCCGGTATGCGAAAAAATTCGAAATCGGGGAAAAGCAGAGAATCGGCGGGTAAGATCGGCGGAGAGGAACATAAACGGGCGATTAAGAAAAAGCTGACCGGAGAAAGTAAAGGGGCTGAAAGAAAAATCAGTGCGGTTACGGGAAATGCAGGAACAGTCGGCGAAGCAACTTTGTCGGATGTGAAAAACAAAGCGGAGAAGGAGAAAGAAGATATACGGAAGAATATTCTGCCGTCGCAGACCAAACCCAAAGAAGACCCCGGAATGAATGGCAAAAAACTCTCGCCGAACCAACAAGCCTATATCGAAGACCTGAAAAGGATTAAAACGGTTTAATCTCCGGATGATTGGTTGAAAATCGCGGGATTCGGGAAGCCAAGTTCGAGGGTTAGTGAGGGTCGGCCATTGGCGGGAATAGGATTGGTTTGACCGTACCGTGTTTTCTCCAGGAGCGGCGGGGATGGAGTGACAGGTTTTGAGGGATCGGTTGAATTGGGATCGGAATAATAAGAGTTAGTCAAAATGACGGCTTTAGTCCAGGGTCGATATATGGGTGGATGAGAGATAAGAGTAGTAAGCGGTGCAGGCGGAAGCCTGGGTGCCGGTGGGTGCCGGTGGGAAGAAAAAAGGTTTTATATAATAAGGGCTGGATATAGGTTGTAGTGATATTGATGGGGTATCGTTAGGGACTGGTTACGGGGTTGGCTGACCGGGGAGTCGGCCGGCTGTCGGAAAAAAATTAAAAGTGAACACTGCCGCCGTGGCGGCAAAAATAACGGGAAAATGAGCAAGATAGAACAAGCGAAAACTTACACGGGAACGGATATGGAAACCATCTTCTTCCGCCCGATGATGATGGGACCCAACGCACTGGCGCTGGGAGTCAAAGTGATGTACAACATGCCGGTGCCCACGCACCTTCATTTCTGGAAACGTTCCGGGGATATACTGCAAAAATTCGCCGGCGGCTGGAACGGCAGCGACGGGGCGGATAAATTCCAGAAATCCATAGAACTGAAAAGGGTCAAGGCGGAAGTGGGCTACAGCGCCGACAAATATTTCGACCTGATATACGAAAAAGTGCTCAGCCATGCGGACGGCCATCTGGACGACCTGACCGGAACGGCACTCGAAGCGGCGGAGACAGCGCTGTTCAAGGAAGCCATTGCGGAGAGCATCCGTGCCACCATGTGGGTCGGAGACACTACCAGAACGGGAAGTTACAATACGTTCGACGGATTTATAAAACGCATTCTGGAGGACCGTGGAACGGGGGAAAAAGATATCGCCAGCGTTACGTTCAACGCTATCAAAGCCCCAGAAGACGCGGAAACCATGCTGAAACAGCTTTGGGAAAACGCTTCCGAACTGCTGCGGGCCTGCAAGGCGGACGGGAACCTGGTTTACCTGGTGACCTCGGATATATACATGGCCTACGAAGATGCCCTGGACAGCGTGATACTCGACAGTGCCTACCAGGCCAAGCAAACCGGTCGTGAAAGGTTGTCATACAGGGGTATACCGGTGGTCGATATGCAGATCGGCACCTACCTGAGCGACTTCCCGACCATGCCCGCTACGTTCGCCATCCTTACGGACAGGAGGAATCTTGCGCTGGCAGTGAACACCACGCACTTCCCTGGATCGGAAGTGAAGATGTGGTACAACCCGGACCTTATGGAGAACCGGCAGAGGGCGGTATTCATGGCCGGTTGCGACTACCTGCTTCCGGAACTGTTGTCGATCGGTTTTGTAGATTAAGGAGATGGCATTACAGGGTTATAAAAGGCAGGCCGGCAGGCGGGACGGCGGCATCGTCCGGATCGCCGTAGCGGAGGCTGACGCGGTGGAAAACGTCGTGTTTGACTTCATGACCGGAAACGCTACCGGCCTGACCCTGACGGAGGGCGAAACATTCGCCCTCTTCGAGTTCAGGGAAGATACGGCCCGGTTGGTGGAAACGGTGGAGACGACCGCCTATTTCCCCATTGTACGGCGGGAACTATCCTTTCAGCTCGAACGTTTGGACGAGAATGAGAGGCAGACCGTGGCGCGTCTGGTAAAGGCAACGGGACGGGGTTTTGTGGTACTGGCGATGAACGGATGCGGTACGGTCTTACTGCTGGGGCACAGCCGCAAACTGGGGGACAGCTTCCCGATGCAGATCCGCTCGGCCGTTGCGGACACGGGATATGCCCCGCAGGACGCGGCATGTGAAACGGTAATTTTCTATAACGAGGATGCGGAGAAAGCACCCGTCTACACCGGGGAATTCCCGGCGGCGGCAGGGGGCGCGGCATCCATTACAGCGATATCGGCCGATGGAAAAGAAAGTTAAAGGCGGAGCAAAAGTGCTGAAAGTGGTCGACTCCTCGGACGGTTTTATGGGGATGCCGGCTACGGTACTGCAGGACAAGCGGTACTGGCGCTGGGGAGACGATAACCTGTTCCCGGAAGCCCTGGCGCAAATGTCGCGGCGCAGTACCACACACCGCCGCATTATCAACGACAAGGCGGACTACATCTCGGGAAAGGGATTTTCGTATGATCCCGAGCAGCAGGATCTCGGACAACTGGTCGAAGCGGTGAACGGGCAGGGGGAATCGCTTCGGCAACTGCTGAAAAAGATAGCGTTCGACAAGTGCCTGTTCGGGAATGCGTTCGTGGAAGTGGTTACGGACCCGGCCGGCTCGTTCCTGTCGCTTTACCACCATGACGCCTCCAAATGCAGGTTGGCCAAAAACGCGCAGGCCGTGATAATGCACCACGACTGGACCGGCTATACGGAGAAAGACGCAGTAAGCCTGCCGCTCTATCCGCAGACGGCGGCGTTCGCGGACGGAACGTTAAGGGCGGCGCTCCATTACAAGGATTACGAACCGATGTTCGAACATTACGGGGTACCGCCATACATCGCGGGGATGAACGTATCGGCCATCGCATACAAAACGGACCAATGGAACATCAGCCGCCTGGAGAATTCGTTCCAACTCTCCGGAGTGATGATCCTGGACGGGGCGGTGGACAGCGAGAGGGAAGCCGAAGAGATCATGCGCACGGCGCAGCAAAAATTCGCAGGCAAGCCGGGACAGGTGATGTTCATGATCAAAGAGAGCTCCGAGGGCGACAACTCGCGGTTCGTGCCGATCAACTCCTCCAACGAAGGAGACTGGCGTGACCTGCATGACCAGGCTACGGCCGACATTGTGGTAGCCCACTCCTGGTTCCGTTCCCTGAGTGGACTGGATTACGCCGCGGGATTCAGTTCGGAAAGGATACTGCACGAGTATGAAGTCGCCCTGAACACGGTGATAATATCGGCGCAGGAAGAGCTGATGGAACCCCTGCGCAGGATAATCACCTCGGTTACGGGAATAGACTGCGCCACGCTCCAGATCGTGAACACGCCCCCTACCCGCTCAAAGCCGCTCTATATGAAAGTGTGGGAAGCGCGCAAAGCTGACGGATTGGATTACGATCCGGACGACGAGAGGCAAAACCTGTTCGTGGCGCAGATCACCAAATACGGAATGAAGAACATAGATTGACGATGGCGGAATATAAATTACTGGTAACGGGAGAGGAAGTTGTCGGGATGGCATTCCCTCCGCACACGGGAGTGACGGCCGTGTCGGTCACGGACGAGACCATCCTGACGGCGCAGGAGAAATTCATAAAGCCCGTTCTGAACGGACTGTACGGGCCACTGCTGGACGGGGAATACCCGGAACTGGCATCCGGATATATCAAGGCTCCGCTTGCCCAGTACGTGCGGATGCTGATGCTGCCCCAGTTGGCCTACTCGGTCGGGATAGCGGGAATATCGAGTGTCAAGAACGCAAACCTGGAACCCTGCGACGGCAAAGCTTTGCGGCTGCTCTGCCGCACGGCCCGGGCCAACGGCCTGACGCTGATAAAGAGAGCGGTGGACCATATTGAAGAGAATGCCGACCTGTACCCGGAATACGACCCCGACGAAAACGTACTGAACCGGGTGGATATCAGCTCGCAATTTGTGCTGTGAAGCGGGACACTGGTACTGAAAATGGTGATCGGATTTCGCGGTTATGGGAGTTTTCGGTTGGGGTAGGTGGTTGCGGTTCATAGTGACTGGTTGGGGGCGGCTGTTTCGGGTGTCGGGTTTCGGGGTTCGGGGGCCGGGTT